>NZ_CP088297.1:1200000-2400000 GCF_024666615.1 Aquabacterium sp. J223
CCGGCCGGCGCGTTGGTCCAGGGCGTCGAGGCCGGCGGCCCGGCGGAGAAGGCCGGCATCGAGGCCGGCGACATCATCACCAAGGTCGACGGCAAGCCGATCGAGCGCTCGGCCGACCTGCCGCGGCTCATCGGCAGCACCAAGCCCGGCAGCCGCATCGGCCTGCAGGTCTTCCGCCGCGGGAGCACCAAGGACCTGACCGTGATGGTCGGCGAGTTCGAGCCCGAGAAGCCGCGACGCGTGGCCCAGGCCGAGACGCCGCCCGCGCAGGCGAAGAGCCCGCTGGGCCTGGCCGTGTCCGGGCTGACCGACGCGCAGAAGCGAGAGCTCAAGGTCAAGGGCGGTGTGCGGGTGGAGTCGGTCGACGGACCGGCTGCACGCGCCGGCCTGCGCGAGGGGGGACGTCATCCTCGCCGTCGACAACCAGGAGGTCACCGACCTCAAGCAGTTCACGCAGGTCATGCAGAAGGCGGAGAAGTCGGCCGCCATCAGCGTCCTGGTGCGGCGGGAGGACTGGGTGAACTATCTGGTGATCCGCCCCGTCCGGTGACCCTCCGAAGCCGAACGCATTGCATGGTCTTTCCGCATCGCGAGAGCGAAGGCGGTTGGGCCAGGCGGCGGTCTTCGATTGAAGAGATGCGAGCGCACGCTCACTTCCCCTCCGCGAGCGATTGCAGATCCCGGCGGCATGAATCCAGCCCCGCGAACCGTCGGTTGGGATGGCCGCGCGAACGGTCTCAAGGCTGCTGCTGATGGTTTAGACAGCCTGTGGATAACCTGTTGTCAGAAAGCCTGTTGGGGACGTGCAACGGGCCTTCGGCGGGGTCGCCAAGGGTGGCCGGAAGGGGTCTTTTGGCTACAATGAAGGCCCAACAAGCAGTTGCCATACGTTTTGTTGGAAGGCGCGTCACCGTTTCGACGTGCCTTTTTTTATGCCTGTTCGAAGGGCGTTCCAGCGCCATCGCACAGGGGGCTGAGGCGCCCTTGGCGCACTCGATGCAGCCCTTGTTCCTGCCGTTCGGGCCTGCCAGGGCCGTCTCATGGATCACATCCGCAACTTCTCCATCATTGCCCACATCGACCACGGCAAGAGCACGCTGGCCGACCGGATCATCCAGCGCTGCGGCGGTCTGTCCGACCGTGAAATGGAAGCGCAGGTGCTCGACTCGATGGACATCGAGCGCGAGCGCGGCATCACCATCAAGGCGCAGACCGCCGCGCTGCAGTACACGGCTCGAGACGGCCGCACCTACAACCTCAACCTGATCGACACGCCAGGCCACGTCGACTTCTCGTACGAGGTCAGCCGGTCGCTGTCGGCGTGCGAGGGCGCGTTGCTGGTCGTCGACGCCAGCCAGGGGGTGGAAGCGCAGACGGTGGCCAACTGCTACACCGCGCTGGACCTCGGCGTGGAGGTGGTGCCGGTGCTCAACAAGATGGACCTGCCGCAGGCGGACCCGGACAACGCCAAGGCCGAGATCGAGGACGTCATTGGCATCGACGCGGACGACGCCATCCCCTGCTCGGCGAAGACCGGCATGGGCATCGACGACATCCTCGAAGCGGTGATCGCCCGCATGCCGGCGCCGCGGGGTGATGCCGACGGTCCGCCGCGGGCGATGATCATCGACGCCTGGTTCGACAACTACGTCGGGGTGGTGATGCTGGTGCGGGTGGTCGACGGCCGCCTGGCCAAGGGCGAGCGCATCCGGCTGATGGCCACCAACACCGTCTACCCGATCGAGCACCTCGGCGTCTTCACGCCGAAGAGCGAGAACCGCGAGCAGCTTCGTGCGGGCGAGGTCGGCTTCGTCATCTGCGGCATCAAGGAACTGGCGTCGGCCAAGGTGGGCGACACCGTGACGCTGGAGAAGAAGCTGCCGAACAACGCGGGCCCGGCCACCGAGGCGCTGCCCGGCTTCAAGGAGATCCAGCCGCAGGTCTTCGCCGGCCTCTACCCCACCGAGGCCAGCGAGTACGACGCGCTGCGCGACGCGCTGGAGAAGCTCAAGCTCAACGACAGCTCGCTGCGCTACGAGCCCGAGGTGAGCCAGGCGCTGGGCTTCGGCTTCCGCTGCGGCTTCCTCGGCCTGCTGCACATGGAGATCGTGCAGGAGCGGCTCGAGCGCGAGTTCGACCAGGACCTGGTGACCACCGCGCCCAGCGTGATCTACGAGGTGGAGCTGAACGACGGCACCGTGCTGCAGGTGGAGAACCCCAGCAAGATGCCCGACCAGGGCCGCATCCGCGAGATCCGCGAACCGATCGTCAGCGTGCAGCTGTACATGCCGCAGGACTACGTCGGCCCGGTCATGACGCTGGCCAACCAGAAGCGCGGCATCCAGCTCAACATGGCCTACCACGGCAAGCAGGTGATGCTCACCTACGAGCTTCCGCTGGCCGAGATCGTGCTCGACTTCTTCGACAAGCTGAAGAGCGTGAGCCGAGGCTACGCGTCGATGGACTACGAGTTCAAGGAGTACCGCCCCGCCGACGTGGTGAAGGTCGACATCCTGATCAACGGCGAGCGGGTCGACCCGCTGGCCATGATCGTGCACCGGGCGCAGAGCCAGTTCCGCGGCCGCGCGGTGGCCGCCAAGATGCGCGAGCAGATCCCGCGGCAGATGTACGACGTGGCCATCCAAGCGGCCATCGGCGCCAACATCATCGCCCGCGAGAACATCAAGGCGCTGCGCAAGAACGTGCTGGCAAAATGCTACGGCGGTGACATCACCCGCAAGCGCAAGCTGCTCGAAAAACAGAAGGCCGGCAAGAAACGCATGAAGCAGATCGGAACGGTCGAGGTGCCGCAGGAAGCCTTCCTCGCCATCCTGCAAGTGGACGACTGATGGGAACGCTGACCGGACTGTTGTACGCGGGCCTGATCGTCTACCTCGGAGGCTGGTACCTGGGGCACTGGAGCGGCAACTTCTCGCTGCTGCTGTTCGTCCTCACCGTCGTCACGCTGGCGTACTGGCTGGCCGAGCGCTTCCGCTTCCGTCCGGCGCGCGAGGCCGCCGCCGCGCACCTGGAAGCCCAGACCGCCGCCCGTCGGGCCACGCTGGAACAGCAGGGCATCAAGCCCGACAGCCAGCCCATCGACGACGCGCGCCACCGCCTGCTGGCCCAGCCGTGGTGGCTGGATTGGACGGCGGGGCTCTTCCCGGTCATCCTGCTGGTCTTCCTGCTGCGCTCCTTCCTCTTCGAGCCGTTCAAGATCCCGTCCGGCTCGATGATCCCGACGCTGCAGGTGGGTGACCTCATCCTGGTCAACAAGTACCACTACGGCGTGCGGCTGCCGGTGATCAACAAGAAGGTGGTCGAGAACCACGACCCGCAGCGCGGCGACGTGATCGTCTTCCGCTACCCGGTCAACCCGGCGGTGGACTACATCAAGCGCGTGGTCGCCGTGCCGGGCGACGAGGTGGCCTACCTGAACCGGCGGCTGTCGATCAACGGCCAGCTGGTGCCGACGACCGCGCTGCCCGACGCCTACGACGGCGAGATCATGCGGTATATGCAGCAGTTCTCGGAAAAGCTCGGCGCGGTGGAGCATCGCATCCAGCTGCTGCCGCAGGCGGTGCCCTTCGACCCGCGGCGCACCTATGATTTCCCCTTCAAGGACCAATGCCGCTACAGCGCCGAGGGGATGGTCTGCAAGGTCCCCCCGGGCCACTACTTTGTCATGGGCGACAACCGCGACAACTCCGAGGACTCCCGCTACTGGGGTTTCGTGCCGGACGAGAACATCGTCGGCCGGGCCTTCCTGGTGTGGATGAACTTCGGCGACCTGGGTCGCATCGGTCGCTTCCACTGACGGGGCCGGGCCAATCGGTCGCCGCGGGCGGCTTTCATCGCATGCAAGCTCCCGGCCTCGCCCACTCCCAGCGCCTGCAGCGCGGCGTCACGCTCATCGGCCTGCTGTTCTGGGCCATCGTCATCGGCTTCGTCGCCGTCGTCGGCCTCAAGACCTTCCCCTCGGTCAACGAGTACCTGACCATCCGGCGGGCGGTCAACAAGATCGCCGACGGCGGGGCCACCACGGTGGCCGAGATCCGCTCCGCCTTCGACAAGCAGAAGGAGATCGAATACGCGATCTCCTCGATCTCCGGCAAGGACCTGAAGATCACCAAGGAGGACGAGCGGGTGGTCATCGCCTTCGCCTATGACAAGGAGATCGAGATCTACGGACCGGTCTACCTGATGATCAAATACGAGGGCCGCTCCCGCTGACCCCTCGTGCCGCAGGCGCGCCCCCCGCAGATGCGGCAGGCGCGCCGCCTGCTGCCACGGCCGGCGGGCCCCTCTTCGCAGGACTGCAGTACAACGCCGGCATGGACTCCCGACTCGACGCCTTGCAACACCGCCTGGGCCACCGCTTCGCCCAGCCGCGGCTGCTGGTGCGCGCCGTCACCCACCGCAGCCACGGCGCCGACCACAACGAACGGCTGGAATTCCTCGGCGACGCGGTGCTCAGCCTGGCCGTCTCCAGCCTGCTCTACGAGCGCTTCGCCGGCTCCGACGAGGGCGACCTCACCCGGGTGCGGGCGCACCTGGTGCGCGAGGACAGCCTGCACCGGGTGGCGCTGGCGCTCGGCCTGCCCGAGGTGCTGCTGCTGTCCGAGGGCGAGGCGCGCGGCGGCGGCGCGCAGCGCCCGTCCATCCTGGCCGATGCGGTCGAGGCGCTGATCGGCGCGACCTTCCTCGACGGCGGTTTCGCGCCGGCGCAGGCGCTGGTCAAGCGGCTGTTCGGCGAGCTGATCGACACCACCGACATCGACCGCTGGGCCAAGGACGCCAAGACCGAGTTGCAGGAATGGCTGCAGGCGCGCAAGCTGCAGGTGCCGGCCTACCGCATCGTGGCGACGCACGGCCAGGCCCATGCGCAGACCTTCGAGGTGGAATGTGCCGTCCCGGCGCTCGGCCTGGTCGAGCGCGGTCAGGGCAAGTCGCGTCGCTCGGCCGAGCAGGAAGCGGCCGGGTTGATGCTCGACGCCCTGCGCGCCAGCGACCGGCCCGGCGGCCCCCTGCGCTCCTGACGCCCCCACCCATGACCCTGCCCGACATCCCGGCCCCGGCCGATTCCGCGGCCACGGCGGCCGTTCCCGCCGCGGGCGAGGACCGCCGCTGCGGCCTCGTCGCCATCGTCGGCCGGCCGAACGTCGGCAAGTCGACGCTGCTCAACGCGCTGGTGGGGCAGAAGGTCAGCATCACCTCGAACAAGGCGCAGACCACGCGGCACCGCATCACCGGCGTGCGCACGCTGGACGGGGCGCAGTTCGTCTTCGTCGACACCCCCGGCTTCCAGACCCGCCACGGCGCGGCGCTCAACCGCACGCTCAACCGCACCGTGCTCGGCTCGCTGGCCGACGTCGACGCGGTGCTGTTCGTCGTCGAGGCCGGCCGCTTCGGGCTCGACGACGCCAAGGTGCTGGCCCTCCTGCCCTCCGACAAACCGGTGGTGCTGGTGGCCAACAAGCTCGATGCGGTGCAGCGCCGCACCGACCTGCTGCCCTGGCTGAAGGGCATGCAGGACCGCCATCCCTTCGCCGAGTTCGTGCCCCTGTCGGCGCACAAGCCCGCCGACGTCGAGCGGCTGCTCGGCATCCTCAAGCCCTACCTGCCCGAGCAGGACTGGCTGTACGAGGAAGACGCGCTCACCGACCGCAGCGAGCGCTTCCTCGCCAGCGAGCTGATCCGCGAGAAGCTGTTCCGGCTCACCGGCGACGAGCTGCCCTACACCTCCACCGTCGTCATCGACAAGTGGGAAGAGGAGGGCCACCTCCGGCGCATCGCGGCCAGCATCATCGTGGAGCGCGACGCCCACAAGGGCATGGTCATCGGCGCCGGCGGCGAACGGCTCAAGCGCATCGGCTCCGAGGCCCGGCAGGACCTGGAGCCGCTGCTCGACGCCAAGGTCTTCCTCGAGCTCTTCGTCAAGGTGCGCTCCGGCTGGGCGGCCGACGAGGACCACCTGCGCTCCTACGGCTACGAGTGAAAGCCAAGGGCGCCGGCGGGCAGCCGGCCTACCTGCTGCACCGCCACGACTGGAGCGAGACCAGCCTGGTCGTGCAGCTCTTCACCCGCGAGCAGGGTCGCGTGGTGGCGGTGGCCAAGGGCGCCAAGCGGCCCTATTCGCAACTGCGGCCGGTGCTGCTGCCCTTCCAGCGGCTGCAGGTGGCCTTCACCCGGGTCGCGGCCGACAGCACCGCCGAGGTGCTGACGCTCAAGACCGCCGACTGGGGCGGCACCGCACCGCTGCCGCCGGGCGCGGTGCTGTTCTCCGGCTTCTACCTGAACGAGCTGCTGCTCAGGCTGCTGGCGCGTCAGGACGCCCACCCGCGGCTGTTCGATGCCTACGACCAGACCCTGGCCGCGCTGCCCGTCGGGGGTGACGCGGCCGAGGCCGCGCTGCGCGCCTTCGAGCTGACCCTGCTGCGCGAGACCGGCCTGCTGCCCGACCTGGCCGGCGACACCGCCACCCAGCAGCCGCTGCGGCCGCAGGCCGGCTACCGGCTTCGACCGGAGCTCGGCGTGGTCGAGTCCCATGACGACACCGAGCCGGCGCTGCCCGGCCAGGCGCTGGTCGGCCTGGAAGCGGCGCTGCAGCACGGCAGCGTGGCCGCGCTGCAGGCCGCCTGCCGGCCGGTGCTGACGGCGCTGCGCAGCCAGCTGCGCGGCCTCGTTCACTATCATGTCGGCCCCGGTCCGCTCAAGAGCCGGCAGGTGCTGCTCGATGCGCAGCGGCTGCTCGACCGTCCCGCCACCGCCCGCGCATGAACCCCCTGGTCGCCCCCGAAGCCTTCGCACGCGGCGGCCGCACCGCGCTGTCGGTCAACCTGAACCGCGTCGCCTTGCTGCGCAACAGCCGGCCGCTGGACCTGCCGCGCATCACCGACGCGGTGGACTGGGTGATGACCGCCGGCGCCGACGGCATCACCGTGCATCCGCGGCCCGACGAGCGCCACATCCGCGCCGGCGACGTGCAGGCCATCGCCGGCCACCTGCGCACGCACTGGCCGCGGGCCGAGTTCAACGTCGAGGGCAACCCGCACCACAACCTGATGCCCTTCGTGCGCGCGCTGCGGCCGGCCCAGTGCACCTTCGTGCCCGACGCGGTCGAGCAGGCCACCTCCGACCACGGCTGGGCGCTGCCGCAGGCGTCTGCGGCGCTGGCGCCGCTGGTGGCCGAGGCCCGTTCGCTCGGCGTGCGCGTGAGCCTCTTCATGGACCCCGAGCCGGCGGCCATGCGGCTGGCCCGCGAGCTGGGCGCCGACCGCATCGAGCTGTACACCGAGGCCTATGCGCGGGCCCACGGCACGCCGCGGCAGGCCGAGGTGCTGGCGCGTTATGCCGAGGCCGCGCAGGCCGCCATCGCCGCGGGCTTGGGCGTCAACGCCGGCCACGACCTGAACCTCGACAACCTGGGCGACTTCCTGCGCGCCGTGCCGGGCGTGGAGGAGGTGTCGATCGGCCATGCGCTGGCCGTCGACGCGCTGCAGCTCGGTTATGCCGAGGCGGTGCGCCGCTACCAGCGCGCCATCCAGACGGCCTTCGCGCCGCGGGACACGGCCACGCCGTGATCGTCGGCATCGGCACCGACCTGTGCGACGTGCGCCGCATCGCGGCCACGCTGGAACGCCGCGGCGAGCGCTTCGCCGAGAAGGTGCTGGGCCCGAACGAAATCGAGGTCTGGCGCCGCCGCACGCGCCTGAACGCCACCCGTGGCCTGCGCTACCTGGCCACCCGCTTCGCCGCCAAGGAGGCCTTCTCCAAGGCCATCGGCCTGGGCATGCGCCTGCCGATGTGGTGGAACCGCTGCGAGGTGGTCAACGCCCCCGGCGGCCGGCCGCAGATCCGCCTGCACGGCGAGCTGGCCGACTGGTTCGACCAGCGTCGCCTGCAGGCCCACGTCACCCTCACCGACGAAGGCGACATGGCCGCGGCCTTCGTCATCGTCGAACAGACCAGCCCCCCATGAACCGAGACGACCTGCCCGAACCCGACTTCCCGGCGGCCCTGGTGCTCGACATCGCCGGCACCGCGCTGGATGACAACGACCGCCGGCGCCTGTCGCACCCGCTGGTCGGCGGCCTCATCCTCTTCGCCCGCAACTGGCGCGACCGGCGCCAGCTCACCGAACTCACGGCCGAGATCAAGGCGCTGCGGCCCGACGTGCTCGTCTGCGTCGACCACGAGGGCGGACGGGTGCAGCGCTTCCGCACCGATGGGTTCACCCACCTGCCGCCGATGGCCGCCTTCGGCGAGCTGTGGATGCAAGACGCCATGGCCGCCACCGACGCGGCCACCGCGGCCGGCTACATCCTGGCGGCGGAGCTGCGGGCCTGCGGCGTCGACTTCAGCTTCACCCCGGTGCTGGACCTGGACCATGGCGCCAGCGGCGTCATCGGCGACCGCGCCTTCCACCGCGACGCGCGGGTGGCCTCGCTGCTGGCCAAGAGCCTGGTGCACGGCCTGCTGCGCGCCGGCATGGCGAGCTGCGGCAAGCACTTCCCCGGCCACGGCTTTGTCACCGCCGACTCGCACGTCGACGTGCCGGTGGACAAGCGCTCGCTCAAGGCCATCCTGGCCGACGACGCGCGGCCCTACGGCTGGCTGGCGACCAGCCTCGACAGCGTGATGCCGGCGCACGTCATCTACCCCAAGGTCGATGCGCAGCCGGCCGGCTTCTCACGGCGCTGGCTGCAGGACATCCTGCGCGGCCGGCTCGGCTTCACCGGCGCCATCTTCAGCGACGACCTCAGCATGGAAGGCGCCAAGGTCGCCGGCAGCACGCTGGACGGTGCGCTGGCGGCGCTGGACGCCGGCTGCGACCTCGTGCTCCTGTGCAACCAGTCCCCGGTGGATGGAGGCCAGGCCATCGACGAACTGATCGACGGCCTGATGCAGGCGCGGGACGACGGTCGCTGGCAGCCCGAGCCGATGAGCGAGCCGCGCCGGCTGGCCCTGCTGCCGCAGACCGAGCCGCTGCCCTGGGACGAGCTGATGCACCAGCCGGCGTACCTGCAGGCGGTGGCTCGGCTGCCCTGAGGCCGCGCCGGCGCCCATGAAAAAGGCCGCCCCGAGGGGCGGCCTTTTCACACCGGCGGAGCGGGTCAGCCCTGCGGCGTGTCGAACGGCATGCGGACCTGCGCCAGGTCCTTGCGCGTCTCCACCAGCACCAGCGGGCCTTCGTCGGGCACGACCACGGGCGGGCGCTCGCGCGGCACGTGCGCCGGCTTCGGCTCGGCGGCCATCGCCGCCTGGACCGCCGACACCTTGGCGGCGTCCGAGGCCACCCACTGCAGCCCCGCCGCTTCGGCCACCGAGCGCAGGTCGCTCTCCGGCAGCACGAAGGGCTGCGCCGGCGCGGCCGCTGCGGGTGCCGGCGCGGCCGCTGCGGGTGCCGGCGCGGCCGCTGCGGGTGCCGGCGCGGCCGCGGGCGGAGGCTCGGCCACGGCGGTCGGGGCGGCCGGCGCCGCGGGGGCGCCTGCGGCACCACGGCGGCCACCGGCTCGGCCGCCGCCGTCACCGCGTCCTGCAGCGGGTCGCCGTGCACCGGCATGTCGGGTGACGGCCGGACGCCGGCCAGCTCGGCGCTGGTGGCCGCGTCGACGGTGGCGCCGGCGTCCTCGCCACGGGGGCGGTCGCGGTCGCGTCCACCACGCCGTCGGCGGGACGGCGCTCCGCCGTCCTCCGACGCTGCCTCGTTCCGCTCGCCGGCCGGGGCGCGCTCGGCGACCAGGTCACCGGCCTGCGCCGCGATCAGGTCGGCCTGTGCCTCGGTTCCGGCGGGGCGGGGGGCTCGCCGTCCGGCTCGGTGCCCGACGTGGGACGCGAGGCCGCGGTGAAGGGCGCGTCCTGCGTCTCCCACCAGGCGCGGCTGCCGCCACCGGCCGCGGCGGCGGCCGGCGGCTCGGCCGTTTCGCGGGCCTCGGCCGCCGGCGTCGCCGGCCGGTCGCCGGTCGGGTCCAGGCCTTCGGCGACCGCGCCGTCCTGGCCGGCCTCGTCGCGGTCGCGGCCACCACGGCGGCGACGGCGGCGTCCACCGCGCTCCGCGTTGTCGCCGCTCAGGCCCTCGCCCTCGACCACGGCCCCTTCGGTGAGGGTGGTGGGCAGGGCCTCGGCGGCGGCGCCCTCCTGCGCGGCCAGCGTGTCGACCTCGGTGGGTCGGCGGTCGCGACGGTCGCGCCGTCCCCCTTCGGGGCGGCGCTCCTCGGCGGGCCGGGTCTCGGTCGTCGCCCCGTCGGTCGGGGCCAGCGTGGCGCTGCCCTCGGCCAGCTTGGCCTCGGCCGGGCGGCGCTCGCCGCGGCGGCCGCCGCGCTCGCCACGTTCACCGCGCTCGCCACGTTCACCGCGCTCACCCCGTTCGCGCCGCGCTTCCTCCGGACGGGCTTCGCCGCCCTGGCGGCTGGCCTCGCGGCCTTCGCGCGGCTCGCGGCCTTCACGGCCGCTGTCGCCACGGCCGTCGCGCCGGCGGCCGCCGTCGCCACCGCCATTGCGCCCACCGCGTCGGCCACCGTCGCGTTCACCGCGGCCGTCACGGCGCGCCCCTTCGGCCGGGGTCGGCGTGGCCGGGGTGGCCGCCGTGGCGGCCATCGGCGCCGGCGCGGGCTCGGGCGCGGCGAACAGGCGCTTGACCCAGCCGAAGAAGCCGGCGCCGGCGGCGGGCGCCAGCGACACCGGCGCGCCGCCAGGCAGGCGGGCGTGCGCCACCGGAGGCGGCGGTGCCGGCACCGGGGCGGGTGCGGGCGCAGGGACCGGCGCCGGTTTCGGCGCCGCGATGGGCGCCGGCTGCTCGGGCAGGATGCCCTTGATCACCGGCTCCTGCTTGGGCTTGGCCTTCTCGCGGCGGGTGATGCCGACCTCGTCGTCCGGCTCCTCGATCATGGTGTAGCTGGCCTGCAGGTTCTCCAGCCGAGGGTCGTCGTGGCGCAGGCGCTCCAGCTTGTAGTTCGGCGTCTCCAGGTGCTTGTTGGGCACCAGGATGACCGTCGTGCGCTGCTTCAGCTCGATCTTGGTGATCTCGGTGCGCTTCTCGTTGAGCAGGAAGCTGGTCACCTCCACCGGCACCTGCACGTGCACGGCGGCGGTGTTCTCCTTCATCGACTCCTCCTGCACCATGCGCAGGATCTGCAGCGCCGAGCTCTCGGTGTCGCGGATGTGGCCGGTGCCGTTGCAGCGCGGGCAGGTGATGTGGCTGCCCTCGCTGAGCGCCGGGCGCAGCCGCTGGCGCGACAGCTCCAGCAGGCCGAACTTGCTGATCGAGCTGAACTGCACCCGGGCGCGGTCCTGGCGCAGCGCGTCGCGCAGCCGCTGCTCCACCTCGCGGCGGTTCTTCGACTCCTCCATGTCGATGAAGTCGACGACGATCAGGCCGCCCAGGTCGCGCAGCCGCATCTGGCGCGCGATCTCGTCGGCCGCCTCCAGGTTGGTGCGGAAGGCGGTCTCCTCGATGTCGCCGCCGCGGGTGGCGCGCGCCGAGTTCACGTCCACCGACACCAGCGCCTCGGTGTGGTCGATGACGATGGCGCCGCCCGCCGGCAGGTTCACCGTGCGGCTGAACGCCGTCTCGATCTGGTGCTCGATCTGGAAGCGGCTGAACAGCGGCGCGTCGTCGCGGTAGCGCTTGACCCGTGGTGCCAGCTCCGGCATCACGTGGTTCATGAACTGCATCGCCTGATCGTAGATGTCGTCGGTGTCGATCAGGATCTCGCCGATGTCGGCGGTGAAGTAGTCGCGGATGGCGCGGATGACCAGCGACGACTCCTGGTAGATCAGGAAGGCGCCCTTGCCCGCCCTGGACGCCTCGTCGATGGCCGTCCACAGCTTGAGCATGTAGTTGAGGTCCCACTGCAGCTCGGCCACCGAACGGCCGATGCCGGCGGTGCGCGCGATGAGGCTCATGCCCTTCGGGTACTCCAGCGCCTCGAGGTTCTCCTTCAGCTCCTCGCGGTCCTCGCCCTCGATGCGCCGGCTCACGCCGCCGCCGCGCGGGTTGTTCGGCATCAGCACGAGGTAGCGCCCGGCCAGGCTGACGAAGGTGGTCAGCGCCGCGCCCTTGTTGCCGCGCTCCTCCTTCTCCACCTGCACCAGCAGTTCCTGGCCTTCGCGGATGACGTCGCCGATGCGCGCGCTGCGGGCGTCGGCGCCTTCCTTGAAGTAGGTCTTGGAGATTTCCTTGAAGGGCAGGAAGCCGTGGCGGTCCTCGCCGTAGTCGACGAAGCAGGCTTCGAGCGAGGGCTCGACCCGCGTCACCACCGCCTTGTAGATGTTGCCCTTGCGCTGTTCGCGCCCCTCGATCTCGGTCTCGAAGTCCAGCAGTTTCTGGCCATCGACGATGGCCAGGCGACGCTCTTCCTGCTGCGTCGCGTTGATCAGCATGCGTTTCATCCGCACTCCTCGTGCGGCCTGCGGTGCGGCTTTGGGCCGCGGCCGCCAGGCCGCTGACATCACACCGCCGTCCGGCCCCGGTTTTTCAACAGCGAGGCTGCGGGCGACCCAATCGATGCACGAGATGCACGCGGAAGAAACCGAGGGTGGAATCGCCCTGGACTGCGGTGGCCGGCAGCGCCGGTCACTCAGAGCAGCGTTGGCGCCGGGCGTGTCGCCGTTCGCCGGGCTGCGGTCCCGCCCCGGCCGGACGCGAACGGGGCCGCGGCCGGCACGGCGACAAGCCGCACCCGCCGGCGATGCCGGTCGGTCAGGTGGAGGAGGGGGAAGCCCATGCGGACGAGGAGCACGTTTGGAGGCCACAGGCCGGACACGCGGTCCGACCTGCAAGCCCGTCAACCTTGGGGTTCGGCACTTCGCGCCGACTACAGGCGGCAAAGGGGCCGTGGTTCTTCAGGGGCGGGGATCTCTTCCGCCGGCCCCATGGGCCGCCGCGCGCCGCTGTGGCAGGTCGCGCTTGCGGCCGTTACGGACCGGCGTTGCATCACCTTTTGGCGCTGATGCGCCAACCTCGTGGCGCCGGGTGGGCCGAGTAAACTTCGGCAAATCAACCACTTACGGCAGTCACTTGGTCCGCGCGATTATAGGGGGCAATGCCGCATCCCCGGCCGCCTCCCCGGGTGGGCCTCCGGCGACCCCGCCGCCGGCCGTGCGCCGCATCACGGTGGACGACGCGTCCGACGGCCAGCGCCTGGACAACTTCCTGCTGCGCCAGCTCAAGGGCGTGCCGAAGACCCATGTCTACCGGCTCATCCGCAGCGGGGAGGTGCGTGTCAACAAGGGCCGCGCGGCGGCCGACACCCGGCTGGCGCTGGGCGACGAGGTGCGCATCCCGCCGGTGCGGGTGGCCGCACCCGCCGCATCGGCCGAAGACGCCCCGCCGGCCCCGCCCCGGGCGTTCCCGGTGCTGTTCGAGGACGAGCACCTGCTGGCGCTGGACAAGCCGTCGGGCGTGGCGGTGCACGGCGGCTCCGGCGTCGCCTTCGGCGTCATCGAGCAGCTGCGGCGGGCGCGGCCCGAGGCACGTTTCCTGGAACTGGTGCACCGGCTCGACCGCGAGACCTCCGGCGTGCTGCTGGTGGCCAAGCGGCGGCCGGCGCTGGTCGCCCTGCAGGACCAGTGGCGCGCCCGTGGCCCGGCCAAGACCTATGCCGCCCTGGTGCCCGGCGCCTGGCCCGCGTCGCGCAAGGTGATCGACGTGCCGCTGCACAAGTACCTCGACGGCCAGGGCGAGCGGCGGGTGAGGGCGGTGACCGCCGACGGCGACCCGCAGGCCGAGGACGCCCGGCGTTCGATCAGCCTGGTCCGCATCGTGCAGCGCTTCGCGCACTTCACCCTGCTGGACGTCACCATCAAGACCGGCCGCACGCACCAGATCCGCGTGCACCTGGCGCACGAGGGGCACGCCATCGTCGGCGACGACAAGTACGGCGACTTCGCGCTCAACCGGGCGCTGGCGCGGGGGTTGCCCTGGCCGGCGGTGACGGACGGCCCGGCGCCCCCGCGTTTCGACCGCATGTTCCTGCACGCCAGGCACCTCGGCTTCGACCACCCGGTCAGCGGCGAGCGGCTGACGCTCGAATCCCCGCTGCCGGCCGACTGCCAGCGGCTGCTGGAGGCCCTGCCGTGACGCACCCGCGGCCCGACATGAACTTCGAGTTGATCGTCTTCGACTGGGACGGCACGCTGTTCGATTCCACCGCGCTGATTGCACGCTGCATCCAGGCGGCCTGCCGCGACCTCGGCGTGGCCGTGCCCAGCGACGCGCAGGCGGCGTTCGTCATCGGCCTGGGCCTGCAGGACGCGCTGCAGACGGCCGTGCCCGACCTCCCGGTGGCGCGTTACGGCGAGCTGGGCCGGCGCTACCGCGAGCACTACTTCGCGGAGCAGCACGCCATCGGCCTCTTCGATGGCGCCCTCGACCTGTTGCAGGCGCTCAAGGCACGCGGCCACCGGGTGGCGGTGGCCACCGGCAAGAGCCGGCGCGGGCTGGACGAGGCGCTGCGGAACACCCGGCTGCACGGCCTCTTCGACGGCACCCGCACCGCCGACGAGACCGCCTCCAAGCCGCACCCGCAGATGCTGCTGGAGCTGATGGCCGCGCACGGGACCGAGCCCGAGCGCACGCTGATGATCGGCGACACCACGCACGACCTGCAGATGGCGGCCAATGCCGGCACGCCGGCGGTGGCGGTGGCCTACGGCGCCCACGAGCCGGCGCGGTTCGCCGAGCTCAGGCCCCTGCACGTGGCCCATTCGCTGGCCGACCTGCACCGCTGGCTCGACGACCATGCCTGAGACACGGCCCGAGGCCGACGGCCTGCGGCTGTGCGAGTCCGCGGCGCTGACCGAGGACGGTCCGGCGCTGCTCTTCGACGTGCGGCAGTACGGCCGGCCGCTGCGCGCCTTCGCGCTGCGCCACCGCGGCCGGGTGGTGGCCTACCTCAACCGCTGCCTGCACGTGCCGGTGGAACTGGACTGGCAGCCGGGCCAGTTCCTCGACGCCGAGCGCCAACACATCGTCTGCGCGGTGCACGGTGCCACCTACGACCCGCAGGACGGCCGCTGCGTGGCCGGGCCGGGTGGCCGCGGCCGCCTGACGGCCGTCGAGGTGCGCGAGGTCGACGGCCGGGTGTATTGGTATCCTTCCCGCGACATCCGGCCGGCCACCGACACGGTGCCCGACGCGCCTCCCCCGAGAGATTCCCATGACCCCCGATGACGACCTGCGCGCCGGCGCGTCCGCCCCGGCGCCCGTGCCCATGACCACCACCGGTCGACCGGGCCTGGACGGCGCGCTGGAGACCCTGGCCACCGAACTGCTGCGCGAGCGCCGCCGCGAGCGCCGCTGGCGCATCTTCTTC
The DNA here is from genome assembly GCF_024666615.1 of Aquabacterium sp. J223. Lineage (NCBI taxonomy): Bacteria > Pseudomonadati > Pseudomonadota > Betaproteobacteria > Burkholderiales > Sphaerotilaceae > Aquabacterium > Aquabacterium sp. J223. The sequence continues at coordinate 1,215,318 of NZ_CP088297.1, forward strand.
CGCTTCGCCTGGCTGCTGCTCGGGCTGGTGCTGGTGGTCGGCGCCGCGCAGCAGCGGCTGCGCACCACCGCCCCCCACCGGGCCGCACACCGCCTTGGTGGAGGTGCGCGGCGAGATCGACAGCGAGGGCGAGGCCAGCGCGGAAGCCATCGTCTCCGCCCTGAAGAGCGCCTTCGAAGACCCCGGCGCGCGCGGCGTGATCCTGCGCATCAACTCGCCCGGCGGCAGCCCGGTGCAGGCCGGCATCGTCTACGACGAGATCCGGCGGCTGAAGGCGCTGCACGACAAGAAGGTCTACGCGGTGGTCGAGGAGATGTGCGCCTCCGGCGCCTACTACATCGCCGTGGCGGCCGACGAGATCTACGTCGACAAGGCGTCCATCGTCGGCTCCATCGGCGTGCTGATGGACGGCTTCGGTTTCACCGGCCTGATGGACAAGCTCGGCGTGGAGCGCCGGCTGCTCACCGCCGGCGACAACAAGGGCATGCTCGACCCCTTCTCGCCCGAGAACCCGCGCCAGCGCGCGCTGGCGCAGGCCATGATCGACCAGATCCACCAGCAGTTCGTCCGGGTCGTCAAGGAAGGCCGCGGCGAGCGGCTGAAGGAAACGCCCGACACCTTCTCCGGCCTGTTCTGGAACGGCGAGCAGGCCGTGCAGCAGGGCCTGGTCGACCACTTCGGCAACCTCGACTTCGTCGCCCGCGAGGTGATCAAGGCCGAGGAGGTGGTGGACTACACGCCCAAGGAGAACGTCGCCGAGCGCCTGGCCAAGCGCTTCGGCGCCGCGGTCGGCGCCGGCGCGGTGAAGGCGCTGCGCGCGCTGTCGCCGCTGCGCTGAACCCGTGCCCGAGGCGCTTCCAGCCTACGAGGCGTTGGCCGAGCGCCAGCGCCGCCTCTACCGGCTGGAACACCTGCAGTCGCTGGCCGCCTGGGACCGCGCGGCCGGCATGCCGCCCAAGGGCGCCGAGGCCCGTGCCGCGGCGATGGGCGAGATGGCGGCGCTGCTGCACGGGCTGCGCACCGACACGGCCCTCGGGCCGCTCATCGACGCCGCGCAGGCCGAGCCGCTGGACGGCTGGCAGCAGGCCAACCTGCGTGAGCTGCGCCGGGAATGGCGCCGGGCCACCGCGCTGCCGCAAGCGCTGGTCGAGGCGCGGTCGCTGGCGGCCGCGCGCTGCGAGCATGCCTGGCGCCGGCAGCGGCCGGCCAACGACTGGGCCGGCTTCCTCGAGCACTTCCGGCCGCTGCTGGCCCTGGTGCGGGAGGAGGCCGAGCGCCTGGGCGACTCGCTGGGCCTGGCGCCCTACGACGCGCTGATCGACGGCTACGAGCCGGGCATGACGGCCGCCCGCATCGGCGAGGTGTTCGACGACCTGCGCGGCTGGCTGCCGGGGCTGATCCGCCGCGTCCGCGAACGACAGGCCGGTGAACCGGTGGTGCCGCCCGCCGGCCCCTTCCCGGTCGCGCAGCAGAAGGCGCTCGGCCTGGCGGTGATGCGCCGGTTGGGTTTCGACTTCGACGCCGGCCGGCTGGACGAAAGCGCCCATCCTTTCTCCGGCGGCGTGCCGGAGGACGTGCGGCTGACCACCCGCTACCGCGAGGACGACCTCATCCAGGGCCTGATGGCGACGGTGCACGAGACCGGCCACGCCCGCTACGAGCAGAACCTGCCAAGGGCCTGGCTGGGCCAGCCGGTGGCGCAGGCGCGGTCGATGGCGCTGCACGAGAGCCAGAGCCTGGCCTTCGAGATGCAGCTGGGCTGCAGCCGCGGCTTCGCCCGGCTGCTGTCGCCGCTGCTGTCGGAGCACGTCGGCCCGCAGGCCGCCTTCGAGCCGCTCGCGCTGCACCGCCTGCTCACGCGGGTCCAGCCGGGCCGCATCCGCGTCGAGGCGGACGAGGTGACCTATCCCGCGCACGTGCTGCTGCGCTTCGACCTCGAACGCGCCCTCATCGCCGGCGAGATCGCCGCCGACGACATCCCCGCGCACTGGGACGCGGCCATGCGTTCGCTGCTGGACCTCGACACCCGCGGCGACTTCCGCGACGGCCCGCTGCAGGACGTGCACTGGCCCGAGGGCCTGTTCGGCTACTTCCCCTGCTACACGCTGGGCGCGATGTACGCCGCGCAGTGGTTCGCCGCCTTGCGGCGCGAGCAGCCCGACGTCGACGACCGCATCGCCGCTGGCGACCTGCAGCCGCTGTTCGGCTGGCTGCACGACCGCATCTGGTCGCAGGGCAGCCGCTGGACCACCGACGAGCTTGCCGTCCAGGCCAGCGGCGAGCCGTTGAACCCGGCGCATTTCAGGGCGCACCTCGAGGCGCGCTACCTCGGCGGCTGAACGCGCGTCCGACGGCGAAGGCAAGGGTTTCCTACAATGCCCGCGCCTCCGCCACCTGCACGAAGAGCCCGCCCATGAGCACCGCCATCCCCGCCTCCACCGACGACGGCCTGGCCCACATCAAGCCGCGCGAGAAGGCCGAGATCCTGGCGCAGGCGCTGCCCTACATCCGGCAGTTCCACGGCAAGACCATCGTCATCAAGTACGGCGGCAACGCCATGACGGACCCGGCGCTGCAGCAGGACTTCGCCGAGGACGTGGTGCTGCTCAAGCTGGTGGGCATGAACCCCGTGGTGGTGCACGGCGGCGGCCCGCAGATCGACGAGGCGCTGGCCAAGATCGGCAAGAAGGGCACCTTCATCCAGGGCATGCGCGTCACCGACGAGGAGACGATGGAGGTCGTCGAATGGGTGCTCGGCGGCGAGGTGCAGCAGGACATCGTCGGCCTCATCAACTTCGCCGGCGGCAAGGCGGTGGGCCTCACCGGCCGCGACGGCGGCCTCATCCGCGCGCGCAAGCTGAAGATGATCGACAAGGACGACCCGACCAAGGAGCACGACGTCGGCCAGGTCGGCGAGATCCTGGCCATCGATCCCTCGGTGGTGAAGGCGCTGCAGGACGACCAGTTCATCCCCGTCATCAGCCCGATCGGCTTCGGCGAGGACAACGAGAGCTACAACATCAACGCCGACGTGGTGGCCGGCAAGCTGGCCGAGGTGCTCAAGGCCGAGAAGCTGATGCTGCTGACCAACACGCCCGGCGTGCTGGACAAGCAGGGCACGCTGCTGACCGACCTGAGCGCCCGCGAGATCGACGAGCTGTTCGCCGACGGCACCATCTCGGGCGGCATGCTGCCGAAGATCGCCTCGGCCCTGGACGCGGCCAAGAGCGGCGTCAACGCGGTGCACATCATCGACGGCCGGGTGCCGCACGCCATGCTGCTGGAGATCCTGAGCGATCAGGCCTACGGCACGATGATCCGTTCGCATTGACAAGGCCCCCACGCTTGCGGCTTCGCCGCGGCGCTGCCCCCAAGGGGGCTGGCCGGCCTTGGGGCGGCCCGGCGACCGGCCGACCCCTCGGGTCTGGCTGTTCGACCTCGACGACACGCTGCACGACGCCAGCGGCGCCGCCTTCGGCGGCATCAACGAGGCGATGACGGCCTACATCGCCGAGCGGTTGTCGCTCACCCTGGAGGACGCGCAGGCGCTGCGCACCCGCTACTGGCGGCGCTATGGCGCCACGCTGCTCGGCCTGCTGCGGCACCACGACGTCTCGGCCCCGCACTTCCTCGAACAGACGCACCGCCTGCCGGGGTTGGAGGACCGCCTGCGCCGGCACCCGCACGACGCGGCGGCGCTCAACGCGCTGCGCGGCCGCAAGTACGTCCTGACCAACGCACCCCTGGCCTACGCCGAGCGGGTGCTGCGCGCGCTCGGCCTGCGCCACCTGTTCGACGGCCTGATCCCGGTGGAGCGCATGCGCATGTTCGGCCACTGGCGGCCCAAGCCCGACCGCCGCATGTTCCGCCAGCTGCTGGCGCGGCTGCGTGTGGCGGCGTCGCAGTGCGTGCTGGTGGAGGACACCCTGGACCACCAGAAGGCGGCCCGCGGCGTCGGTCTGAAGACGGTGTGGATGCAGCGCTGGGGCGCGGCCGGCCGGCCCGGCGTGCCGCCGCCGCGCCGGCGCCGAAGGCCGTCCTACGTCCATGCAAGAATCGCCTCGCTGCAACGCCTGCGACGACACCGGTGGTGACCCCTTCGTGGATGCCCGAGACGCCCGCACCGGCCCCGCCGGCGGACGGCAGCGCATCCGCCACCGACCCGGCGCCCGGGGCCCACACCGCCGCCGTCGCTGACGTGGCCGCCGAGGCCGCCGCCCGCAAGCGCCCCCGTCCCGGCGAACGCCGCCTGCAGATCCTGCAGACGCTGGCGACGATGCTGGAGGAACCCGGCGCCGAACGCATCACCACCGCCGCCCTGGCCGCGCGCATCGGCGTCTCGGAAGCGGCCCTCTACCGCCACTTCAGCGGCAAGGCGCAGATGTTCGAGGCGCTGATCGACTTCATCGAGGCCAGCGTCTTCGGCCTGCTGCGCGAGGTGGCGGAGCGCGAGCCCGCCCCCGGCGCCCAGGCCGGCCGCATCGTGCGGGTGCTGCTGCAGTTCGGCGAGCGCAACCCGGGCCTGACGCGGGTCATGGTCGGCGATGCGCTGGTCTACGAGCACGAACGCCTGACCGCCCGCATGAACCAGTTCTTCGACCGCCTGGAATCGACGCTGCGCCAGTGCCTGCGCGCGCATGCCGAGGCGATGGGCTCGACCACGCCGACGGTCGATGCGCAGGGCCGCGCCTCGGTGCTGCTGGCCTTCGCTCTCGGCCGGCTGCAGCGCCATGCGCGCTCCGGCTTCCGCCGCCCGCCCGGCGAGCACCTGGACGTCGCGCTGCGCCTGCTGCTGGCATGACCACCGGCCTGGAGGTGACGCTCGGCGCCGTGCCCGCGCTGCTGTTGGCCGACAAGGCGCTGTGGTTGCCTCGTCGGCGCTGGCTGCTGGTGGCCGACGTGCACATCGGCAAGGCGGTGAGCTTCCGCCGCCTGGGCGTGCCGGTGCCGCACGGCACCACCGCCGACACCCTGCAGCGGCTGGAGGCGCTGGTGCAGCGCTGGTCGCCCGAGCGGCTGGTGGTCCTGGGCGACTTCCTGCATTCGGCCCGCGCCCGCGCGCCGGGCACCATGGACGCATTGGCCGGCTGGCGCCGCCGCCGTGCGGCGCTGCCGATCACGCTGGTGCGCGGCAACCACGACGACCGCGCCGGCGACCCGCCGGCGTCGCTGGGCATCGAGGCGGTGGACGGGCCGTTGCACGTCGACGGGCTGGCGCTGGCGCACGAGCCGCGGCCGCGGCCGGGCGTGCACGTGCTGGGCGGCCACCTGCACCCCTGCGTGCGGCTGGGCACCGGCTTCGACCGGCTGCGGCTGCCCTGCTTCTGGTTGGGCCGCGAGACGACGGTGCTGCCGGCCTTCGGTGCCTTCACCGGCATGCACCCGGTGCGGCCGGCCGACGGCGACGACGTGGTGGCGATCGCCGACGGCCGCCTGGCGCGCCTGCCGCGGACGGCACGGTCCTTCGCGGCCGGTTAAGCCACGCCCAGCCGGCCGGCCAGCCAGCGGCTCATGCCGCTGGCCGGGTCTTCCAGCCCGTGCAGCGCGGTGAAATGGTCGGCGCCCGGCTGCGGCATCAGTTCGCCCTCGTTGCCGGCGTCGCGCCACGCGGCGTGGAAGGTGGTCGACTGGCGGGCGAACTCGGTCGACTCCGCACCGCCCCAGGTGATGAGCGCGGGCGTCGCGCAGCGCCGCACCCGGCCCAGCGGCGAGCAGCGCTGCACCATGCCCTCGTCCAGCTGCAGCGCGGGCTGCAGGTACGACCAGCGCAGCGGCCGCAGGTCGTAGACGCCGCTCACCATCAGCGCCGCGGCACAGGGGTCGTCGGGCAGGCCGTAGTCCTCGGCCCAGCGGGTGTGCAGGCACATGGCGGTGAGCTGCGCGCCCGCGGAGTGCCCGCCCAGCGCGATGCGCGACGGGTCGCCGCCGTGGTCGGCGATGTGGCGCCACACCCAGGCCAGCGCCGCACGCGCCTGGCGCACGATCTCGTCCAGCGTCACCGTGGGGCAGAGCGCGTAGTCCACCACCACGGTGGTGATGCCCAGCGGCCGCAGGCCGAGCGCGATGCCGCTGAAGTCCTTCGACGACCGCGCCCGCCAGTAGCCGCCGTGCAGGAAGACGAAGACGGGGGCGCCCGGCCGCTCGGCGGGGAAGATGTCCAGCGTCTCGGCGCGCGTCGGGCCGTAGGGCACGTCCAGCCGCGACGGCAGCCGCTGCCGCGCGGTCAGGGCCTGCGACTCGTAATGGGCCAGCGCCGCGGCCGCCTGCGCGGGCGAGGTCACCGGGTTGTACTGGGCGTCGATGTCGGCCTGGCTGGTGAACTGTCGGTAGAGGGGCGGTGTGGGGGTCGGCATGGCGCGGATCCTGGCACAGCGCCGCCGCCTCGGCAGCGCCGGGAACGCCGGGGTGGCTTGGCTACACTGCCGCGCTTTCGTCGCGCCATGACCGCTTCCACCGCATCCCTCGAGGCGCTGCTCCAGCGCGCCGACGCGCTGCTCGACCGCCTCGACGCCTGGTTGCCGCGACCGCTGGCGGCACCCGACTGGTCGGCGGCCATCGCATTCCGCTACCGCAAGCGCGGCGCGCAGGCCTGGCTGGAGCCGGTCAAGCACCTGGCCGCCATCGCGCTGGACGACCTCAAGGAAGTGGACGGCCAGAAGGAACGCCTGGTGCGCAACACCGCCCAGTTCGTCGCCGGCCGCCAGGCCAACAACGTGCTGATGACCGGGGCCCGCGGCACCGGCAAGAGCTCGCTGGTGCGCGCCTGCCTGCAGGCCTTCGCGCCGCAGGGCCTGCGGCTGATCGAGGTGGACAAGGCCGACATGGTGGACCTGCCCGACCTGGTGGCGCTTGTCGCCGGCCGTCCCGAGCGCTTCGTCGTCTTCTGCGACGACTTGAGCTTCGACGAGGGCGAGCCCGGCTACAAGGCGCTGAAGTCGGTGCTCGACGGCTCGGTGGCCGGCGGCGGCGACAACCTGCTCGTCTACGCCACCAGCAACCGCCGCCACCTGCTGCCCGAGTACATGAAGGAGAACCTCTCCTACACCCACACCGAGGACGGCGAGGTCCACCCCGGCGAGGTGATCGAGGAGAAGATCTCGCTGTCCGAGCGCTTCGGCCTGTGGCTGAGCTTCTACCCGTTCAGCCAGGCCGAGTACCTGGCCATCGTCCTGCAGTGGCTGGCCCACTTCGGCGTGCCGCACGAGGCCTTCGCGGACGCACGGCGCGAGGCGCTGGTGTGGGCGCTGGAGCGCGGCTCGCGCTCGGGCCGGGTGGCGCAGCAGTTCGCGCGCGACTTCGCGGGCCGCGACGCGTCGCAGGCGCCCGCCGCCGCGCCGGTCCCGATCCGCGAACTGGGCGAGGGTCCCGAGGAACTCGACGATGCCTGACCGCACACCGGTGGAGGTGGCCGTCGGCGTGTTGATCGCCCCCGACGGCCGTTTCCTGCTGACCAGCCGGCCCGAGGGCAAGCCCTACGCCGGCTACTGGGAGTTCCCGGGCGGCAAGCTCGAGGCCGGCGAGACGGTGGCACAGGCCCTGCGGCGCGAGCTGCACGAGGAACTGGGCATCACCATCGGCGCCGCACGGCCGTGGCAGGTGGAGGTGGTCGACTACCCGCATGCGCGGGTGCGGCTCAACTTCTGCAAGGTGGTCGACTGGCAGGGCGAGTTCGAGATGCGCGAGGGGCAGCAGATGGCCTGGTGCGGCCTGCCGGTCGCCGTGCGGCCGGTGCTGCCCGGGACCCTGCCGGTGCTGCGCTGGTTCGCCGAGGAGCGGGGCTTCATGGGGCCGACGCACCTCGACTGATTAAACTGGGTCGATGGACTGGCTCGACGCCGTGAAATGGGACGACCGCGGCCTGGTGCCGGCGATCGCGCAGGAGCTCGGCAGCAACGACGTGCTGATGGTGGCCTGGATGAACCGCGAGGCGCTGGCCGCCACCGCCGAGCGCGGCCAGGCGGTCTACTGGAGCCGTTCGCGCAACCGGCTGTGGCACAAGGGTGAAGAATCCGGCCACGTGCAGCAGGTGCACGAGATCCGGCTCGACTGCGACGAGGACGTGGTGCTGCTGAAGGTCACCCAGCACGGCCACGATCCCTCCATCGCCTGCCACACCGGCCGCCACGCCTGCTTCTTCCAGCGGCTTGAAGCCACGGCCGACGGCCGCACCTGGCGTGCGGTGGAGCCCGTGCTGAAAGACCCGTCGACCATCTACCCCGGCCAGCCATGACACCCACCTCGCAGGACGTGCTGGCGCGGCTCGCCGCCGTCATCGCCGAGCGCCGCAGCGGCGACCCCGACAAGAGCTACGTCGCCCGCCTGTTCCACAAGGGCCCCGACGCCATCCTGAAGAAGATCGGCGAGGAGGCCACCGAGACGGTGATGGCGGCCAAGGACGGCGATCGCCAGAAGATCGTCTACGAGGTGGCCGACCTGTGGTTCCACACGCTGCTGGCGCTGGAGGCCTTCAACCTGAAGCCGGCCGACGTGCTGGACGAACTGGCCCGTCGCGAAGGGCTGTCGGGGCTTGAAGAGTTCGCCGCGCGCAAGGCCCAGGCGCGCGAAGCCGGAGAGTCGCGATGAACGGTGTCGTGGAATTGGAGCCGCGGCGCGAGAAGTCGCTGCGCACGGTCGGGCACATCAGCTACGCGCTGCACGCCGTCGTGGCGCTGGGTGCCGTGCTGCCGGGCGTGCAGGGCAGCGTGCTGCTGCTGGTCATCGCGTTCGCCATCGACCTGTTCAAGCGCGACGAGGCCCGCGGCAGCTGGCAGGAGAGCCACTTCCGCTGGCGCATCCGCTCGGTGCTGTTCTGCGGCCTGGCCTACCTGCTGACCGCGCCGCTGTGGCTGGTCTTCCTGCTGCCGGGGTGGATCGCCTGGGGCGTCATCTCCCTGTGGTTCGCCTGGCGCATCGTGCGCGGCTGGCTGGCCCTGTCCGATCAACGTCCCATGCCGGTCCCCACATGACATCCGATCCCACCTGCATCTTCTGCAAGCTCGTCGACGGCCAGATCCCGTCGAAGAAGGCGCACGAGGACGCCGACACGCTGGCCTTCCACGACATCCGCCCGGCGGCGCCGGTGCACCTGCTGATCATCCCGAAGGCGCACCTGTCGTCGCTGGCCGAGGCCACCGAGGCCGACCAGCCGATGCTGGGCAAGCTGCTGCGGCTGGCGCCCGAACTCGCCCGCCAGCACGGCCTGCACAACGGCTTCAAGACGGTGGTGCACACCGGCAAGGGCGGCGGGCAGGAGGTGTTCCACCTGCACCTGCACGTCATGGGCACGCCGGGGCCCGCACAACCCTGAAGGCCCGCGGGGAACGTCACGTTCACCGCATGGCCTTGCCCCCGGGAGCGCCGCGGGCGCTCCCCTAGAATCCCATCCTTCTTCAGGAGATTTCCCCATGGGATCGTTCAGCATCTGGCACTGGTTGATCGTGCTGCTGGTGGTCGTGCTGATCTTCGGCACCAAGAAGCTCAAGAACATGGGCTCCGACCTCGGCTCCGCGGTGCACGGCTTCAAGCAGGGCGTCAAGGGCGGCGAGGCCTCGGCGGCCGCCGACGCCGAGGCGCTGACCAACGCCAAGACGGCCAACCCGCCGGCCGGCGAGACGGTGGACGTCGAGGCGCGCCGCAAGTCGTGATGTCGGGTCGCGGCACGCCCGGTCCATGATCGACTTCGGCTTCGACAAGCTGGCCCTCATCGGCGCGGTGGCGCTGATCGTCATCGGGCCCGAGCGCCTGCCCAAGGTGGCCCGCACGGTCGGGCACCTGGTGGGCCGGGCGCAGCGTTACGTCGCCGACGTCAAGGCCGAGGTCAACCGCTCCATCGAGCTCGAAGAGCTCAAGAAGATGAAGACCCAGTTCGAGGACGCGGCGCGCGACGTCGAGTCCACGGTGAACCAGCACGTGCACCAGACGCAGCAGCAACTGGACTCGGCCTGGAAGGACGACGCCGACACGCCGGCCATCGGCGGCAGCGGGTTCGACGACACGCCGCTGGCCACGCCGGTGCCCGGCCACCGGCCGGTGAAGAAGAACTGGCGGCTCAAGCGGTCGGCCGTGCCGCGCTGGTACAAGCAGCGGCAGGGCGTGCGCACCCGGGCGCTTTCCGGTGCCGCCCGCGTGGCCCGCTTCCGCGCCCCCGGCCCGCGCTGAACCTCCCGTCCCGATGAGCGCAAAACCAGACGGCCAGGACGAACTGGCCGGCACCGAGCAGCCCTTCGTCGAGCACCTGATCGAGCTGCGCGACCGGCTGGTGCGCGCGCTCATCGCGGTGGGCGTGGTGTTCGGCGTGCTCTGCCTGTGGCCGAGCCCGGGCGTGCTCTACGACCTGATGGCCGCGCCGCTGGTGGCGCACCTGCCGGCCGGCGCGACGCTGATCGCCACCAACGTCATCTCGCCGTTCCTGGTGCCGCTGAAGATCACCATGCTCGCCGCCTTCATGGTGGCGCTGCCGGTGGTGCTCTACCAGGTGTGGGCCTTCGTCGCGCCGGGCCTGTACAGCCACGAGAAGAAGATGGTGCTGCCGCTGGTGGTGTCCAGCACGCTGCTGTTCTTCGCCGGGGTGGCCTTCTGCTACTTCTTCGTCTTCGGCCAGGTGTTCAAGTTCATCCAGGGCTTCGCGCCGAAGAGCATCACCGCGGCGCCTGACATCGAGGCCTACCTGAGCTTCGTGCTGACCATGTTCATCGCCTTCGGCGCCGCCTTCGAGGTGCCGGTGGCGGTGGTGCTGCTGGCGCGCATCGGCATCGTCAGCGTCGACAAGCTCAAGGCCTGGCGCGGCTACTTCGTGGTCGCGGCCTTCATCGTCGCGGCGGTGATCACGCCGCCGGACGTGGTGTCGCAGCTGGCGCTGGCGATCCCGATGTGCCTGCTCTACGAGGTGGGCATCTGGGCGGCGCAGCTGTTCATCAAGCACACCGCCGCGCCGGTCGAGGAAGAGAAGAAGACGGCGGCGTGAGGAGCGCCGCCGGGCGCTCAACGCTCCCGGGGCTGCACGGTGGGCCGCTGGGCCACCCGCACCTTCAGGTCGACCTGGCGCGGTCCGCGCTGCACCTCGATCACCGCCTCGGTGCCCGGGCGCAGCCCGGCCACCGCCGCCAGCAGCGCCGCGGTGTTGGCCACCGGCCGGTCGCCCACCTTCAGCACCACGTCGCCGGGCCGCATGCCGCCCAGCGCCGCCGGGCCGTCCTGCAGCACGCCGGTGATGAGCACCCCCTGGCGCACCGGCAGGCGGAAGTTCTCGATGAACTCGGCCGTCAGGTCGCGCGGCTCGACGCCGATCCAGCCGCGGGTGACCCGGCCCTCCTTCACCAGCCCGTCCATCACCTGCCGCGCGGTGTCGACGGGAATGGCGAAGCCGATGCCCAGGCTGCCGCCGGAACGCGAGTAGATGGCGGTGTTGATGCCCACCAGGTTGCCGTTGACGTCGACCAGGGCGCCGCCCGAGTTGCCCGGGTTGATGGCGGCATCGGTCTGGATGAAGTTCTCGAAGGTGTTGATGCCGAGCTGGTTGCGGCCCAGCGCGCTGACGATGCCGCTGGTCACCGTCTGGCCGACGTTGAACGGGTTGCCGATGGCCAGCACCACGTCGCCCACCTGCAGCTGGTCGGCGCGGCCCAGGCTCACCACCGGCAGCTTGTCGAGTTCGATCTTCAGCACCGCCACGTCGGTCTCGGGGTCGGTGCCGACCAGCTTGGCCTGGGCCTGCCGGCCGTCGGGCAACTGCACCTCGATGTCCGATGCGCCGGCGATGACGTGGTGGTTGGTGAGCAGGTAGCCTTCCGACGACACGATGACGCCGGAGCCGAGGCCCACCTGCGGCTGCTGGTTCGGGTTGCCGCGGTCGCCGAAGAAGAAGCGGAACCAGGGGTCGTCCTGCTGCGGCCCGCGCACCGGTGCCTTGCTGGCGGCGATGCTCACCACGGCCGGCGCCGCGCGCTTGGCCGCCGGTGCATAACTGACCGCCATCCCCGGGGCCGGCGGCGGCTCGCCGACGTTGGGCGGCAGCAGCGCCGGCGGCAGCGAGGCGCTGCCGCCGCCGCCGCCCGGCAGCCATTGCGGCTTCAGCGTGGTGATGACGAACAGCACCGCCAGGGCCACCGTCACCGCCTGGGCGAAAATCAACCAGATCCGTCTCAGGCTCATGTTCGAGAGGTCCCGCGTTCCATGTCCACGTCCCGGCAGCACATCGACGAATACCTGAAAGACCTGCTGGCGGTGGACAGCTTCAAGGATTATGGGCCGAACGGTCTGCAGGTCGAGGGGCGGGAGCCGGTGTCCCGTCTGGTCACCGGCGTCACCGCCAGCCGCGCGCTGATCGAGGCCGCGGTCGCCGACGGCGCCGACCTGCTGCTGGTGCACCACGGCCTGTTCTGGCGCGGCCAGGACGGCCGCGTCACCGGCTGGATGAAGCAGCGCCTGCAGCGGCTGCTGGCCGCCGAGCTGAACCTCTTCGCCTTCCACCTGCCGCTGGACGCGCATGCCGAGCTGGGCAACAACGCGCAGCTCGGGCGGCGCCTGGGGCTGCAGGCCGACGGCCGCTTCGGCGATCAGTCGCTGGGCTTCATCGGCCCGGCCGGCGACCTCGGCACGGCGGACGCGCTCGCCGCACGGGTCGCGCAGGCGCTGCAGCGTCCGCCGCTGCTGCTGCCGGGGGACGGCCGCCCGCTGCGCCGCATCGCCTGGTGCACCGGCGGCGCGCAGGGCTGGTTCGAGGCCGCGATCGCCGCGGGCGCCGACGCCTACCTGACCGGCGAGGTCTCCGAGCCGCAGGCCCACCTGGCGCGGGAGACCGGCGTGGCCTTCATCGCCGCCGGCCACCACGCCACCGAGCGCTACGGCGTGCAGGCGCTGGGTGCGCACCTGGCGCAGCGCTTCGGCCTGGTCCACACCCACATCGACCTGGACAACCCGGCATGAAGGGGGCGCTGCTCGTCACCCTGGGCGACCCCTGCGGCATCGGTCCGGAGATCGCCGTGCGTGTGGCCGCGGACGAGCCGGGCGGCGGCCTGCTGCTGGTCGGCGACGTCGGTGTGGTGCGGCGGGCGCTGGCGCACACCGGGCTGCAGCGCCCGGTGGCGCGGATCGACGGGCCACGTCAGATGGCCGCGGTGCCGCCCGGCGCGCTGGCGGTGTGGTCGCCGCCGGGGCTGCCCGAGGGGTTGGCCGACCTGCCGATGGGCCGCATCGACGCCCGCGCCGGAGCCGCCGCCGCCCGGTGCGTCGAGGCCGCCGCCCGGGCGGTGATGGCGGGCGAGGGCGCGGCGCTGGTCACGGCACCGATCCACAAGGAGGCGCTGTCCGCCGCCGGCATCGCCTTCCCCGGCCACACCGAGCTGCTGCAGTCGCTGGCCGCCGGGGCCGACGGACGGCTGCCGCCGGTGCGCATGATGCTGGCCAATGACGAGCTGAAGGTGGTGCTGGTGACCATCCACCTCGCGCTGCGCGAGGCCATCGAGCGGCTGGACTTCGACGCGGTGCTGCGGACGCTGCGCATCACCCACGCGCGGGTGCGCGGCCGCGACGGCGGTGCGCCGCGCATCGCGGTGGCCGGGCTCAACCCCCACGCCGGCGAGGGCGGCCTCTTCGGCGACGAGGAGGTGCGTTTCATCGCCCCGGCGGTGCAGGCCGCCCGCGACGAGGGCCTCGACGCGCACGGCCCCTTCGCGCCGGACACGGTGTTCATGCGCGCCCGCCACGCGCCGCCGGCGCATCCGGGCGAGTTCGACGTGGTGGTGGCGATGACGCACGACCATGGCCTGATCCCGGTGAAGTACCTGGGGGTCGAGCAGGGCGTGAACGTCACGCTGGGACTGCCCTTCGTGCGCACCAGCCCCGACCACGGCACCGCCTTCGACATCGCCGGCCGCGGGGTGGCCGATGCGGCCAGCCTGCGCGCCGCGGTGCGCGCGGCCCGCGACCGCCTGGGCGTCTGAGCCTCAGTGCCGCAGCGTGGCGGCGGCGGCGCCGGCGCGTCCCGGCGGCGGCGTCATCGCGGCCAGCTGCTTGCGGGCCCGCGCGGTGGCGCGCTCGAGCAGGTAGGCGCTCTCGAAGGCCCGCATGCGGCCGCTCTCGCACAGCCGCCTGAGCATGCGGGCGGTCAGCGAGATGGTCTTCTGGTGCTTGCGCCCGCGGCTGAAGATGAAGAAGGCGCGCCCCGGGCTGACGTAGGTCAGGCGAACCTTCTGCCATTCGCCTTCCAGGTGCATCTGGTAGGCCATGCCGAGCTGCACGTGCTCGGCCAGCGCGGCGCCGCGGGTCGGCTCGGCGCGCTCGGCGGCGTTCGGCGAGGGCAGGCCGTCGATGTGGATGTCGACCTCGCTCAACTCGGGCTCGTCGGACAGGTCGATGTCCACCTGGCCGTTCCAGTCGACCTCGGTCTCGCGCACCAGGCCCACCGCCTGCGCCTGCTCGTCGCTGAGGCCCAGGTCCGGGGTGGCCACCACGTCGTCGAGCGTCGGCAGCAGGGCACCGGCCGGCGGCGCGCCGGGCTCGGGCACCGGCGCGGCCAGGATGGCGTCGAGCTGCTTGACCAGCAGGTTGTGGTCCAGCGTGCGCAGCGACTGGCCCTTCAGCGATTCGGCGTGCGCGGGCAGCAGCTGGGCGAAGAACTGCTTGCGGGCGGACTCCGGCCAGCCGATGAGCGACATGCCGTCGTTGAGGTCCTTCATCAGCTGCGGCAGCCGCAGCAGGAAGGCCTTGCGCTCGGCCGGCGTGCCCTTGGGCTGCACGCTCATCAGCAGCTCGCGGCCGGCGTGGCGCAGGCGCTGCGTCAGCGCCGCCTCCTCGCCGTGCTCGCGGCGCGCCTGCACCATCGCCTGGCTCCAGACCTGGGCGATGAAGTCGCGCAGGAAGTCCTGCACGTCCACCGCGGTCAGCGCCGACTGCAGCTGCTGCATGTAGCGCTGCTGCTGCAGCAGCTCGCGCTCGCGCTGGGCCAGCACCTCGCCGGGGTCGCTGCCGTCGTCGCCGCGGATGTCCTCCCGCGCGGCCTCGGCGACGAAGGCCTCCAGCTCGTCCAGCTTGCGCTCGTACAGCGCCATCTGGTCGAAGTCGCCCTGCACGATCTGCTGCACCAGCTCGCGCACCAGCGCCAGCAGGCGCCGGCCGGAGTCTTCGCCCACGTCGTCGAAGGCGCAGGCCAGCGACGCGATGCGGTTGACGAAGCGTCGCACCGGGTGGCGGCGCGACGAGAAGAAGGTGACGTCGGCCAGCGCCACCCGCAGCACCGGCAGCTGCAGCCGGGCGATCTGCCGCGCCATGTGCGGCGGCACCTTGGGGTCGGACAGCACCTGGTCGAACAGGCTGCCGACGACGTCGATGACCATGTGGTCCAGCGTGCCGGTGGCCGCCTGCCGCAGCTCGTCGCGGTGGGCGACGATGAGGTTGCGCAGGCCGGCGCCGCCGGGCGTGGTCGCGCTGCCGAGGTGGGCGGCGTCGCCGGTGGTGCCGAAGTCGGTGCGTCCGCCGCCGCCCTCGGGACCGAGCTGCGCCAGCCGGCGGATCAGCATGGACAGGTGGGCGTCGAGGGCGTCCGGCGGCGGACCGTCCCAGTGGCCGCCGGCCGCGCCGCCGCCGTGGTCGCGTCCGCCGGTGCTGGGGCCGCCGAGGCCGTCGCGCCCGGTGCCGGGGCCGGAGCGGTCCTGCGCGCCGCCGACACCGCCGCCGCCGTGCCGGCTGCCGTAGCCGGAATGGGGGCTGCCATGGCCGGTGCTCAGTCCCGACGGTCCGCTCGCGCCGGTCGCGGGCCCATGCCGGCTGTCCCGCGGCAGCCCGCCGGCGCGGCTGTCCCGCCCGTCGAAGCGGCCGGCACGGCTGTTCCCCGTGTCGCCTGCGGTGGCCCCGCGCAGCGCCAGGCCGAGCGGTTGCACCCCGTCGCGGCGCAGCTCGGCCACGATGTCGGCGTAGGTCTGGCGCATCAGCGTGGCCAGCGTCCGGCCGATCTCGGCGGACAGCAGCTTGCGCACGTCCGGTCGGTCCGACAGCGTGTCGACGCCTTCGACCAGTGCCAGGCCGATCGCCTCCGGCCGCAGCGGGTTGCGCTGGCTGTCCGGCCGCGTGAGGCCCAGCAGGGGGGCCGATGTAGGCGTCGAGCTCGCGCAGCTCCCATTCGCACTGGTGCTGCAGGTTCAGGCCGAAGCGGTCGGCCTCGACCTGCGCCTCGACCTGGCGGTCGTCGACCAGGCTCAGGCTCTGCCAGGCCGTGGCGGTGGCCGCCCGGCTGCCGTCGTGGCGCTCGCGTTCACGGGCCACCCGGCGTTCGATCGCCGCGTCGAAGGCCTGGCAGAACGCCTCGTGCCGTCGGCTCAGCTCGAACTGCGCGGCCAGCCGCTGGTCCCGCTCGCGCACGCTCATGGCCGACAGCGCCGCCAGACCGAGGCTGTCCACGCTGCGCTCCGCCGCCAGGCGGGCGGTGGCACAGACGCGGCGAAGCGCCGAATCGAGGGTGGCTGCGAATCGCGGCGAGGGCGGGTTCATCGGGGGCTGCTCCGGCCAGGGCCGGCCGCACGGTGGCGGCTCGACCGGCTGGTTCGTCTCCGTCTATCGGCCGCCCCGGGAAGGGACTGAAGGAGTATGGGCGGTCACGGTGTGCGAAGGTGCGCCCGCGAAACGCATCGTCACATTGTTCGCCGCGCCAACTCGCGGCGGCGTCGTGGCCGCCGGCGCCCGCCCTAAGGTGCGCTGCGCTGGCGCAAGGCGTCGCGGATTTCCCGCAGCAGCAGCACGTCCTCGGGCGGAGGGGCGGCGGCCGGTTCGGCGGCCGGCTGCTCCAGGCGCCGCCGCACCCGGTTGACCTGGCGCACCATCAGGAAGATGACGAAGGCCAGCAGCACGAAGTTCAGCAGCACGGTCAGGAAGTTGCCGTAGGCGAACAGCGGCACCCCGGCCTTGGTCAGCGCCTCGTAGGTCATCGGGCCCTGGTAGCCGGGCGGCGGGTCGGCCAGGCGCAGGAAGTGGTTCGAGAAGTCGAGCCCGCCGATGACCCGGCCGACCACCGGCATCACCAGGTCCTTAACCAGCGAATCGACGATCTTGGCGAACGCCGCGCCGACGATCACGCCGACCGCCAGGTCGACCACGTTGCCGCGGACGGCGAACTCCCGGAACTCTTTGGCGAAACCCATGCTGGAGGTCCTTGCCACGACGAAGGTCACGGCCCCGAGGCAGTATCGCGGCCGGCCCCCGCTGCCCACAAGCCGACGCCCGGCCTGCGGTGACGCTGCATCGCTCCGCTAGAATCTCGGGTTGCCCCTGACCAGAAGCCAGTCCAAGGAATCTGCATGAGTAAGCCGCAAGTCGACCAGGGCCGCCGCACCTGGGTCGCGATCGCCTGTGGCGCCGGCGCGGTGGGCGGTGTCGCCACCGCCGTGCCCTTCGTCAGCACCTTCCAGCCCTCCGAGCGCGCGCGCGCCGCCGGGGCGGCGGTCGAAGTCGACATCGGCAACCTCAAGCCCGGCGAAAAGCTGACGGTCGAATGGCGCGGCAAGCCGGTGTGGATCATCCACCGCACCCCGCAGATGCTGGAAGCGCTGAAGAAGGACGAGGCGCAGCTCGCCGATCCCAAGTCGGAGCGCAAGCCCGACGAGGTGACGCCGATGAAGGAGACGCGCAACCAGTGGCGCTCCATCAAGCCGGAGATCCTGGTCGTCGTGGGCATCTGCTCGCACCTCGGCTGCTCGCCGACGGACAAGTTCCAGGCCGGCCCCCAGCCCTCGCTGCCCAGCGACTGGGCCGGCGGTTTCCTCTGCCCCTGCCACGGTTCGACCTTCGACATGGCCGGCCGGGTCTTCAAGAACGTGCCGGCGCCCGACAACCTCGAGGTGCCGCCCTACACCTTCCTGTCCGACAGCCGCCTGCTGATCGGCGAGGCGAAGCAGGCCTGACCGGAGCACGACGAGCATGGCTGAGTACAAGGAAATTTCCGCCAGCGCGCCGGCCTCGGCAAAGCTGCTGAACTGGGTCGACAACCGGTTCCCGCTGTCCAAGCTCTACAACGAGCACGTCGGCGAGTACTACGCACCGAAGAACTTCAACGTCTGGTACGTCTTCGGTTCGCTGGCGCTGCTGGTGCTGGTGATCCAGATCGTCACCGGCATCTTCCTGGTGATGAACTACAAGCCCGACGCGAACCTGGCGTTCGCCTCGGTCGAGTACATCATGCGCGACGTGCCGTGGGGCTGGCTGATCCGCTACATGCACTCCACCGGCGCGTCGGCGTTCTTCGTCGTCGTCTACCTGCACATGTTCCGCGCGCTGCTCTACGGCAGCTACCGCAAGCCGCGCGAGCTGGTGTGGATCTTCGGCTGCGCCATCTTCCTGGTGCTGATGGCCGAGGCCTTCATGGGCTACCTGCTGCCCTGGGGCCAGATGAGCTTCTGGGGCGCCCAGGTGATCGTCAACCTGTTCGCCGCGGTGCCCTTCGTCGGCCCGGACCTGGCGCTGCTGATCCGCGGCGACTACGTGGTCAGCGACGCCACGCTGAACCGCTTCTTCAGCTTCCACGTCATCGCCATCCCGCTGGTGCTGCTGGGCCTGGTGGTGGCGCACATCATCGCGCTGCACGAGGTGGGCTCGAACAACCCGGACGGGGTCGAGATCAAAGCCAAGAAGGACGCCAGCGGGCGGCCGCTGGACGGCATCCCCTTCCACCCGTACTACACGGTGCACGACATCTTCGCGGTGAGCGTGTTCCTGTTCGTCTTCAGCGCCATCATCTTCTTCGCGCCGGAGCTGGGCGGCTACTTCCTCGAATACAACAACTTCATCCCGGCCGATCCGCTGCAGACGCCCGCGCACATCGCCCCGGTGTGGTACTTCACGCCGTTCTATTCGATGCTGCGCGCCACCACCGACGAGATGATCAACGCCCTGTGCGTGATCTTCGCGCTGGCGGCGGCCTTCGCCTTCATCAAGGGCCGGCTGTCGCTGGTGACCAAGGTGGGCATCGTCATCGCCGCCGTCGTGGCCATCGTCCTGCTCAAGACCTTCGACGCCAAGTTCTGGGGCGTGGTGGTGATGGGCGGCGCCGTGATCATCCTGTTCTTCCTGCCCTGGCTGGACAAGAGCCCGGCCAAGTCGATCCGCTACCGCCCGACCTGGCACCGCTACGTCTACGCCGTCTTCGTGGTGTTCTTCGTCGTGCTGGCCTACCTGGGCATCCAGCCGCCGTCGACCGTCGGCACGCTGATCGCGCAGGTCGGCACGGTCTTCTACTTCGGCTTCTTCCTGCTGATGCCGTGGTGGACCCGGCTGGGCAGCTTCAAGCCCGTGCCGGAACGCGTCACCTTCCACGCCCATTGACCGCGGCAGGAGCCTCATCAACATGAAGAAACTCATCGCCTGCCTGCTGGCCGCGCTGGCGTTCGTCTCCGCCGCGTCGGCCGCCGAGGGCGGCATGGCCTGGGACAGCTTCCCGACGGAGCGGCTGACCGACCGCGCGGCGCTGCAAAACGGCGCCAAGCTCTTCGTCAACCACTGCCTGAGCTGCCATTCGGCGGCGTTCATGCGCTACAACCGGTTGACCGACATCGGCCTGACGGAAGACCAGATCAAGGCCAACCTGCTGTTCCCCACCGACAAGGTGGGCGACACGATGAAGTCGGCCATCGACCCCAAGCAGGCCAAGGAATGGTTCGGCGCCACCCCGCCGGACCTGACGCTGGTGGCGCGCTCGCGCGCCGGTGCCGGCGGCACCGGGTCGGACTACCTGTACACGCTGCTGCGCAGCTACTACCGCGACGACACCCGCGCCACCGGCTGGAACAACCTGGCCTTCCCGAACATCGGCATGCCGCACCCGCTGTGGGAACTGCAGGGCCAGCGCATCGCCCGGTTCGAGAACGTCAAGGACCCGCACGACGAAGGCAAGACGCTGCACGTCTTCAAGGGCTACGAGCAGATCACCCCCGGCACGCTGCCGCAGCAGCGCTACGACGAGGCGGTGGCCGACCTGGTGGCCTACATGACGTGGATGGCCGAGCCCGCCCAGCAGAGCCGCCTGCGCATCGGCGTGTGGGTGCTGCTGTACCTGGGGCTCTTCATCGTCGTCGCCTGGCGGCTCAACGCCGCCTACTGGAAGGACGTCAAGTAACCGCTTCATGGCGCTCCGCGGGCGCCACCCACCTCCACCGCGCAGTGGTGCACCCCGGTGCCCCTGCGCGTCTTGGTTTTCCTGCCGCTCTCGAACCCCTTAGGAGCCTGCCGTCATGATGGTGCTCTACTCCGGAACCACCTGCCCCTACTCGCACCGCTGCCGCTTCGTCCTCTTCGAGAAGGGCATGGACTTCGAGATCCGCGACGTCGACCTCTTCGCCAAGCCGGAGGACATCGCGCTGATGAACCCGTACAACGAGGTGCCCATCCTGGTGGAGCGCGACCTCATCCTGTACGAGTCGCACATCATCAACGAGTACATCGACGAGCGCTTCCCGCACCCCCAGCTGATGCCCGGCGACCCGGTGGCGCGTGCGCGCGTGCGGCTGTTCCTCTTCAACTTCGAGAAGGAACTGTTCGCCCACGTCAATGTGCTCGAGGCGCGCAGCATGACGGTCAAGGCGACCGACAAGCAGCTCGAGAAGGCGCGCAGCCAGATCCGCGACCGGCTGACCCAGCTGGCGCCGATCTTCCTGAAGAACAAGTACATGCTCGGAGACGACTTCTCGATGCTCGACGTCGCCATCGCGCCGCTGCTGTGGCGCCTGGACTACTACGGCATCGACCTGTCGAAGAACGCCGCGCCGCTGCTGAAGTACGCCGAGCGCATCTTCTCCCGCCCGGCCTACATCGAGGCGCTGACGCCGTCCGAGAAGGTGATGCGCAAGTAAGGAGCGGGCCGAAGAACCGCCAGCACAAGGGAGCGATCGCCACATGAGCAGCAGCCCTCCGCCGGGTGGCGACGCCCAGGGGACCTCCACCCGGCCGTACCTCATCCGCGCGCTGCACGACTGGTGCACCGACAACGGCTTCACGCCCTACATCGCGGTCTTCGTCGACCGCAGCGTGCAGGTGCCGATGGAGTACGTGAAGAACAACGAGATCGTGCTCAACGTCGGCTTCGAGGCGACCTCGGGCCTGAAGCTGGGCAACGAGCTGATCGAGTTCAAGGCGCGCTTCGGCGGCAGCGCGCGCGAGATCGTCGTGCCGGTGGACCACGTCGTCGCCATCTACGCCCGGGAGAACGGCCAGGGCATGGCCTTCCCCGTGCCCACCGACGCCGGCGTGCCGACCGCCGGTGCCGCAGGTGCCGCGGCCGGCGGTGAGCCGGAGGGCGGCGCCGCCCAGGGCAAGCCGGCCGGGCTGCGGCTGGCGTCGGCCGACGGCGTGGGCCCCGCGCCCGCACCCGCGCCCGCACCGGGAAGCGGCAAGCCGGCGCCCGAGCCGCCCCCCGAGCCCTCGCCGCCGGCAGGGCGGCCGTCGTTGAAGCGCATCAAGTAGCGGTCCGCGCCGCCACCCCCCGTCCCGACGTCCGCGACGCCCGCCGATGCTCTTCAACTCGCTCGAGTTCCTCGCCTTCTTCGGCATCGTCTACGGGCTGTACCTGGTGCTGCCCTTTCGAGGGCAGAACACGCTGCTGCTGCTCGCCGGCTACGTGTTCTACGGCTGGTGGGACGTCAATTTCCTGTTCCTGATCGCCTTCTCGACCACGGTCGACTTCTGGATCGGGCTGATGCTGGCCGAGGGCCGGGTGCCCACCCGCCAGCGCTGGGCGGCGTCGGTGTTCATCGTCGCGGCGGCCGTGGTCTTCCTCTGTGTCGACTGGGCGGCGCTGGTGTCGTGGTTCACCCCCGGCGCGCAGCCGCTGGCCTGGACGGCGAGCGCGGTGGGCGGCTGGACCGTGGTCGGCAGCCTGGCCTTCGTGCTGGTGGCCAACGCCACGCACGACCGCATCGCCGCCATGGCGCCCGACCGCCGGCGGCGGCTGATGCTGTTCATGACGGTGTTCGTCAACCTGGCGTTCCTCGGCTGCTTCAAGTACTTCAACTTCTTCATCGACAGCGCCGAGTCCGCGCTGGCCGGCCTCGGCCTGAACCCGGAGCTCTTCCACCTGCACATCGTGCTGCCGGTGGGCATCAGCTTCTACACCTTCCAGTCGCTGAGCTACACGATCGACGTCTCGCGCGGGCTGGTCAAGCCGACCCGCCGCCTGCAGGACTTCGCGCTTTTCGTCGCCTACTTCCCGCCGATGGTGGCCGGCCCGATCGAGCGCGCGCGCCACCTGCTGCCGCAGCTGCTGCAGCCGCGCCGCGTGCGCTGGCGGCAGGTCGGCCAGGGTCTGCTGCTCATCCTCTTCGGTCTGTTCAAGAAGGTGGCGATCGCCGACGGCGTGGCGCCGGCCGTCAACGCCGTCTTCAATTCGAGCGGCGCGGTGTCCGCCGGCGACATCGCCATGGCGACGGTGTTGTTCGCCGTCCAGATCTTCTGCGACTTCTCCGGCTACTCGGACATCGCCCGCGGCGTCAGCAAGATGATGGGCATCGAGCTGATGCTCAACTTCCGGCTGCCGTACTTCTCCAAGAACCCGAGCGAGTTCTGGCGCCGCTGGCACATCAGCCTCAGTTCCTGGCTGCGCGACTACCTGTACATCTCGCTGGGCGGCAACCGCCGCGGCGAGGGCCGGACCTACTTCAACCTGATGGCCACGATGACGCTCGGCGGCCTGTGGCACGGCGCGGCCTGGAACTTCGTGCTGTGGGGTGTCTACCAGGGCGCGCTGCTGTGCGTCCACCGCTTCTTCACCGGCGACCGCCGGCCGGCCGCACCCCGCCCCGGCCTCACCGGCGCGGCCGTCGGCGCGCTGCAGATCGCGTTCTTCTTCGTCTTCGTCTGCTATGGCTGGCTGCTCTTCCGCGCCAACTCGTTCGACCAGATCGTCCTCTTCACCCAGACCCTGCTGGGATTCGGTCCGTCCGGGGTGCCGTCGGTCATCCCCAAGCCGCCGCTGTCGGCGCTGGCCGGCATGGCGCTGCTGTTCGCGCTGCAGCTGGCCGAGCACCTGCAGGGCCGGCTCGACGCCGTGCGCTTCTGGCCGCGGCCGGTGCAGGGCGCGCTCTGCGCGGTGGCCCTGGTAATCCTGGTCATGGGAACGAGCAATGCGCCGGTCCAGTTCATCTACTTCCAGTTCTGACGTCCGCCGCGGCGTGCCCGCCCACCGCCGCGCCGTGCTGCAGGTGGTCGCATGGACGCTGCTGTTCGCCGCGCTGATCGACGTGGCCATCAACCTGGCGTTCCGCGTGCCGGCCGATCCGCGGCAGAAGCCGGGCACGCTGGCCAACTACTTCGAGTACGGCCGCTCGGTGGAGGCCAAGCTGCGGCGCAGCCTCGGCCCGGACGACGAGCGGGCCGCCGACATCGCCGTCGCCGGCTGGATCGATCGCGACTGCACCCGGGCGGTGAAGGGCGAACCGGGCCGCACCACCATCGCCTTCTACGGCATGTCGTTCAGCAACCAGGTGGGCGACGCGCTGGCCGAGCTGGACCCGTCGGTGCACACCGTCTATTTCGCCGGCCCGTCGGCGCCGCCCAACCACAGCATGGGCTGCTTCCACCTGCGGCAGGCGAAGGCGGGCGATGCGGGCGACGACCCGGCCAGCGTGCAGGTGCTCGGCGTGCTGGCCTCCAGCGTGAAGGGGCTGCTGTCGATGACCGGCGCGACCACCGGCTTCGAGGGCCCGGCGCCGTTCACCTACCCGCGCTATCGGCTGGACGACCAGGGGCGGCTGCAGGCCACGCAGCCGCTGGTCCGGTCCACGGCCGATTGGCGTGAGGTGATGGCCGATCCCCAGCGGTGGGGGGCCTTCAAGCAGCAGCTGGCGCAACACGACCGCTTCTACGACCCGCTGCTCTTCGACGCCGGCGTCGGCGACCGCAGCGCCATCGTGCGCATGCTGCGCCGTGCCTGGGCGCAGCACAGCAGCCGCGACCTGGCGGACAGCGTGCTCGGTCCGGACGGCTTCAGCGCCGACCCCGAGATCGGGCCGGTGCTGCAGGCGCTGGTGCTCGACTTCGCCCAGCGCTCGCGGGCGGCGGGCAAGCGGCCGGTGGTGCTGCTGCTGCACGACGGACAGAGCGGCGACGCGCTGCACCGACTGCTGTCGCCGGTGCTGACGGCCCATGGCGTCGACCACGTGAGCACGCACGAGGTGGCGCCCACCAGCGACCGTGCCAACTTCATCGGCGACGGCCACTTCACCCCGCTGGCCAACCTGCGCATCGCGGCCGAACTGCGCAAGCAGCTGGCCCGTGCCCCCACGACCGCCCCGGGCGTGACGAGCAAATGAGCGCCGCCGCCCCCATCGGCCTGGCCATCGTCGGCTGCGGCTTCGTCGCCGACTACTACCTGCAGACGGTGCGGCTGCACCCGGGCCTGTCGGTGCGCGGCCTGCACGACCGCCTGCCCGATCGCGCACGGGCGCTGGCCGGCGCCTACGGGCAGTCGGTCTACCCGACGCTCGAGGCCGCGCTGGCCGACCCGGCCGTGCAGATCGTGCTCAACCTGACCAACCCGCGCGAGCACCACGCGGTGTCCCGGCAGGCGCTGCTGGCGGGCAAGCACGTCTACTCCGAGAAGCCGATCGCGATGGAGATGGACCAGGCGCGCGAGCTGGTCGACATGGCCGAATCGCGCGGCCTGCAGATCGTCTCCGCGCCCTGCAGCCTGCTCGGCGAGACGGCGCAGACGCTGTGGCGCGCGCTGCGGCACAACGCCGTCGGCCGGGTGCGCCTGGTGTACGCCGAGATGGACGACGGCCTCGTGCACCGGATGCCGTACCGGAAGTGGCAGTCGGTGTCGGGCGTGCCGTGGCCCTACAAGGACGAGTTCGAGGTCGGCTGCACGCTGGAGCACGCCGGCTACTACGTCACCTGGCTGGCCGCCTGGTTCGGCCCGGCCAAGGCGGTGACGGCGTTTGCGTCGGTGCAGGTGCCCGACAAGCTGCCCGCCGAGCCGCTGACGCCGCCCGATGCGCCCGACTTCTCGGTCGCCTGCATCGAGTTCGACAGCGGGGTCGTCGCGCGGCTGACCTGCAGCATCGTCGCGCCGCACGACCACACCCTGCGGGTCATCGGCGACGAGGGCGTGCTCTCCACCCACGACTGCTGGCACTACCGCTCGCCGGTGTGGCATCGGCGGCTGCTGTCGGTGCGGCGCAAGACCTTCCTGTCGCCCTTCAAGACACGGCACCGCCTGCCGGCGCCGCCCCACGGCAAGCCGCAGACGAAGGGCGCCCAGGTCATGGACTTCGCGCGCGGCCCGGCCGAACTGGCCGATGCGCTGCGCGAAGGCCGGCTGTGCCGCATCACGCCGCGCTTCTCGCTGCACGTCAACGAGATCGCGCTGGCCATCCACCATGCCGCGCGCGTCAACGGCCTGCGCCAGCCGATGACCACCACCTTCGAGCCGCTGCAGCCCATGCCCTGGGCCGGCTGAGCGGGACGGGACAGCAGTGCCATGCGCGTCCTGGTGACCGGATCGACCGGCTTCCTCGGCCGGCATGTGGTGGCGGCCCTGCACGATGCCGGGCACGAGGTGAGGGCGCTCGTGCGCGCCTCGACGACCGCCGCGCCCGTGCCGGCGGGCACGCAGCGGGTGGTCGGCGACGTGGCGCAGGGCGCGCTGCCGCCAGGCCTGTTCGACGGGGTCGATGCGGTGATCCACCTGGCGGCCTCGCTGCAGGGCGATGCGGCGCAACAGCACCAGGTCGCGGTCGACGGCACGCGGCGGCTGCTGGCGGCGATGGGCCCGCAGCGGCCGCACCTGCTGCTGGCCAGCAGCTTCTCCGTCTACGACTGGTCCCGGGTGCGCGATCGTGTCGAGGAGTCGTCGCCGCTGCTCGGCGAGGCCGCGGCCCGCGAGCAGGACGCCTATGCCCAGGCCAAGCTCGCCCAGGAGCAGCTGGCGCGCACCCTGTGTGCCGAGCGTGGCCAGCCGCTGACCGTGCTGCGGCCCGCGGCGATCTGGGGTGAGGCCGACCAGGGCCTGCACGCCCTCGGCCTGGTCCATCCCCGGCTGTGGGCCGTCATCGGCCCGTCGCGGGCGCCGCGGCTGACCCATGTGCGCAACTGCGCGCACGCCTTCGTCGCCGCGCTGGACGCCCGGGCGCGCGGGCAGACCTTCAACGTCGAGGACGGCTTCGAGGTCAGCGCCTGGCGATGGGCGGCCGACCTGGCGCGCCTGCGCGCACGCGCGCCGCACCGGGTCGCCGTGCCGCTGCCGGCGCTGTCCGCCGCCGGCACACTGGCCGGCCCCTTGCTTGCGCTGGCCGGCCGCCGCGTGCCGGGGCTGCTGCAGCCGGCCCGCCTGCAGGCCCGCTTCGGCCCCGCCCGTGCGGGCCACGACCGGCTGACCGCGGTGCTGGGCTGGCGGCCGCCGCTGTCGCGCGACGCGGCGTTGCGCCGCTCGGCCACCCAGGGTGTGACATGAACATCGCCTACCTCACCAGCGTCTACGCCAGGCCCAGCGACACCTTCGTGCGCAGCGAGGTGATCGAGCTGCGCCGGCGCGGCCATGCGGTGCACACCTTCTCCATCCGCCGGGAGGCCCAGGCGGCATCGGTGAGCGAGGAACTGGCCAGCGAGCAGGCGCGCACCGACTACATCCTCTCGCACGGCCCGGCGCCCCTGCTCCTGGCCTTTCTGGTCCTGCTGCTGCAGCGGCCGCGGCGAATGGCGGCGACCGCCGCGCTGGCCTGGCGCACCCGCTCGCCGGGGCTCAAGGCGCTGCTGCTGCAGGCCGTCTACCTGGTCGAGGCGGCTTACCTGGCGCGCCGACTGCAGTCGCTGCAGGTGGATGTGCTGCACAACCACATCGCCGAGAACTCGGCCACCGTCGCCATGCTCGCGTCGGCGCTCAGCGGCGTGCCCTTCAGCATGACGGTGCATGGCCCGGGCATCTTCTACCGCCCCCTGCGCTGGGCGCTGCCGGAGAAGGTGCAGCGCGCCGCCTTCACCGCCTGCATCACCGAGTTCTGCCGCAGCCAGTGCATGGTGTTCACGCCCACCGACGCCTGGGACCGGCTGCACGTCGTGCGCTGCGCGGTGGGCCGCAGCTTCATGGACGTGTCGCCGCAGCCCATCCCGCCGGCGCCACGGCTGGTCTTCGTCGGCCGCCTGTGTGCCGAGAAGGGGCTGCCCGTGCTCGTCGAGGCGGTCGCCCGGCTGGTCGAGCGCGGGGTGGCGATCGAAGTGGCGCTGATCGGCGACGGGCCGCTGCGCGGCCACGTCGAACGCGCCGTGCGCGAGCGCCGGCTCGGCGCTGCCCTCCAACTGCTCGGCTGGAAGGGCAGCGACGAGGTGCGCGCCGAGATCGAGCGCAGCCGCGCCCTGGTGCTGCCCAGCTTCGCCGAAGGCCTGCCGGTGGTGCTGATGGAGTCGCTGGCGCTGGGCCGGCCGGTGGTGACGACCACGATCGCCGGCATCCCCGAGCTGGTCGAGTCCGGCCGCAACGGCTGGCTGGTGCCGCCCGGCGCGGTCGAGCCGCTGGCCGAGGCCATGGCGGCCGTCGCCCATGCCGATCCGCAGGTGCTCGCCGAGATGGGCCACGACGGCGCGCGGCGCGTGAGGCGCCTGCACCACCTCGGCACCGAGGTCGACAAGCTCGAAGCGCTGCTGGCGGCCGCCGCGGCGCGTGCCGGCACCGAACCTACAATCCAGCGCTCCTCGGCGCCGGCTTAGCTCAGTTGGTAGAGCAACCGCCTTGTAAGCGGTAGGTCATCCGTTCGAGTCGGATAGCCGGCACCACGGGCGAGGCCGTCACGACCCACCGGTCTTCGCGAGCCGGATGCGAAGGGGCAGCGCCGGCCAGCCGGCGTCGGTGAGCGCCTGCTCCAGCCGCGGCGCCAGCTGCCGCAGCTTGGCGGCCACCGCCGGGCTGCGCGCCAGCAGCACCCAGCCCTGCTCGTCCAGCGTCCCCGAGCTCACCTGGTCGTGCCAGGCCGCGGGCAGGCAGCCCCGCACCGTCGCCAGGCGGCGCTCGGCGTCCCGCAGCCGCGACATCAGCGACGCCAGCGGCGAACTGCCCTCGATGGCCTCGGCCGCGGTCACGCCGAAGCGGGGCGCGGACGGTGTGTTCGACATGCCGCCAGTGTAGGGTGGCCGTCCCCGCTCCCCCGGTGGCGACACCCCCGGGTGCTAGACTTTGACGCTTTGCCGCGCACCTGCCGGCCCCTTCCAGACCTGCATGTTGCCCAAGCTCCTCACCCAGATTTTCGGCAGTCGCAACGACCGTCTGCTCAAGCAGTACCGGCGCGTCGTGCAGCAGGTCAACGGGCTGGAGCCGCAGATGGAGGCGCTGGACGATGCGGCGCTGAAGGGCAAGACCGCGGAGTTCCGGCAGCGCCTGGCCGACGGCGCGACGCTCGACGACCTGCTGCCCGAAGCCTTCGCCGTCGTGCGCGAGGCGGGCAAGCGGGTGCTGAAGATGCGGCACTTCGACGTGCAGCTCATCGGCGGCATGGCGCTGCACCAGGGCAAGATCGCCGAGATGCGCACCGGCGAGGGCAAGACCCTCATGGCCACGCTGCCGGTCTACCTGAACGCGCTGGCCGCCAAGGGCGTGCACGTGGTGACGGTCAACGACTACCTGGCGCGCCGCGACGCCGAGTGGATGGGCCGGCTGTACCAGTTCCTCGGCCTGACGGTGGGCGTCAACGTGCCGGGGATGATGCGCGACGAGAAGCAGGTCGCCTACGGTGCCGACGTCACCTACGGCACGAACAACGAGTTCGGCTTCGACTACCTGCGCGACAACATGGTCTACGAGCTGGGCGACCGCGTGCAGCGCGGCCTGGCCTACGCCATCGTCGACGAGGTCGACTCCATCCTGATCGACGAGGCGCGCACGCCGCTGATCATCAGCGGCCAGGCCGAGGACCACACCGAGCTGTACGTGCGCATCAACGCGGTGGTGCCGAAGCTGAAGAAGCAGATCGGCGAAGCCGACCCGCGCACCGGCGAGGGCGTGATCGAGGCGGGCGACTTCACCGTCGACGAGAAGTCGCACCAGGTCTACCTGACCGAGGCTGGCCACGAGAACGCCGAGGCGCTGCTCGCCGAGGCCGGCCTGCTGACCGAAGGCGCCAGCCTCTACGACCCGGCCAACATCACGCTGATGCACCATGTGTACGCGGCGCTGCGGGCCCACCACCTGTACCACCGCGACCAGCACTACGTGAACCAGAACGGCGAGATCGTCATCGTCGACGAGTTCACCGGCCGGCTGATGACCGGCCGCCGCTGGTCGGACGGCTTGCACCAGGCGGTGGAGGCCAAGGAAGGCGTGAAGATCCAGAGCGAGAACCAGACGCTCGCCTCGATCACCTTCCAGAACTACTTCCGCATGTACGGCAAGCTGGCCGGCATGACCGGCACGGCCGACACCGAGGCCTACGAGTTCCAGGAGATCTACGGCCTGGAGACGGTCGTCATCCCGCCGAACAGGCCGACGGTGCGCAAGGACGAGCTCGACCTCGTCTACAAGACCGCCAAGGAGAAGTACGACGCGGTGGTCGCCGACATCCGCGACTGCCACGAGCGCGGCCAGCCGGTGCTGGTCGGCACCACCTCGATCGAGAACTCGGAGGTGATCAGCACGCTGCTGCAGAAGGCGAAGCTGCCGCACGAGGTGCTGAACGCCAAGCAGCACGCCCGCGAGGCGGAGATCATCGCGCAGGCAGGGCGGCCGAAGGCGGTGACCATCGCCACCAACATGGCCGGCCGCGGCACCGACATCGTGCTTGGCGGCAACGTCGAGAAGCAGGTGCAGATCCTCGAGGCCGACCCGTCGGTGCCCGAGGCCGAGAAGCAGCAGCGCATCGCCACGCTCAAGAGCGAATGGCAGGGCCTGCACGACCAGGTGAAGTCGGTCGGCGGCCTGCGCATCGTGGCCACCGAGCGGCACGAGAGCCGCCGCATCGACAACCAGCTGCGCGGCCGCTCCGGCCGGCAGGGCGACCCGGGCTCCAGCCGCTTCTACCTTTCGCTCGACGATCCGCTGATGCGCATCTTCGCCGGCGAGCGGGTGCGCGCCATCATGGACCGGCTGAAGATGCCGGAAGGCGAGGCCATCGAGGCCGGCATCGTCAGCCGCAGCATCGAAGGCGCGCAGCGCAAGGTCGAGGCGCGCAACTTCGACGTGCGCAAGCAGCTGCTCGAGTACGACGACGTCAGCAACGACCAGCGCAAGGTCATCTACCAGCAGCGCAACGAGATCCTGGAAGCCGCCGCGCTGGACGAGCAGATCGCCAACCTGCGCCGGTCCGCCATGACCGAGGTGGTGCGCACCTACGTGCCCGCGGAATCGCTGGAAGAGCAGTGGGACCTCGACGGCCTGGAGAAGACGCTGCGCGACGAGTGGCAGCTGGAGGTGCCGCTGAAGTCCTCGCTGGAGGGCAGCGACTCGCTCACCGACGAGGACATCCTGGACAAGGTGCTGCAGGCGGCCGACGCGGCGTTCGCCGACAAGCAGCAGCGGGTGGGTGCCGAGCAGTTCACGCCCTTCATGCGCATGGTGCTGCTGCAGAGCATCGACACCCACTGGCGCGAGCACCTGGCCGCGCTGGACTACCTGCGCCAGGGCATCCACCTCCGGGGCTACGCCCAGAAGAACCCCAAGCAGGAATACAAGCGCGAGGCCTTCGAGCTCTTCAGCCAGCTGCTCGACCTGGTGAAGATGGAGGTCACGCGCGTGCTGATGACCGTGCGCATCCAGAGCCAGGAGGAGGCCGCCCAGGCGGCCGAGGCCATCGAGAGCCGCGGCGAAAGCTTCCAGAACGTGACCTACGTGCACCCCAACGAAGACGGCAGCGTGTCCGAGGACCGCGACCCGTCCACCGTGCCGATGCAGGTGCCCAAGGTCGGCCGCAACGACCCCTGCCCCTGCGGCAGCGGCAAGAAGTACAAGCAGTGCCACGGCAGGTTGACTTGACCGCTCCCGGCTGTGGGGCGACCTGCCGTCCACAGCCTGCCCTGGCCGCGATGCGGCCTGTCCTGAGGGACGCAAGATGCCCGTGAACCTTTCCCCTCCCGATCCTGCAGCGCTCCTGCCCGTCCCCGGCATCGAGATCGGCACCGCCATGGCCGGCATCCGCAAGGCCGACCGGCGCGACCTGA
Source organism: Aquabacterium sp. J223 (assembly GCF_024666615.1). Lineage (NCBI taxonomy): Bacteria > Pseudomonadati > Pseudomonadota > Betaproteobacteria > Burkholderiales > Sphaerotilaceae > Aquabacterium > Aquabacterium sp. J223. Next base: position 1,246,425 of record NZ_CP088297.1, read on the forward strand.
CGGTGTTCCGCCTGGCCGAGGGCTCGGCGGTGGCCGGTGTCTTCACCACCAACCGCTTCTGCGCGGCGCCGGTCCAGCTGTGCCAGCGGCACCTGGCGAAGGGCTTCGGCATCCGCGCGCTGGTGGTCAACACCGGCAACGCCAACGCCGGCACCGGCGAGCCGGGCCTGGTGGCGGCCAGCACCACCTGCATCGCGCTGGCCCAACTGCTGGACATCGCGCCCGAGCAGGTGCTGCCGTTCTCCACCGGCGTCATCATGGAGCCGCTGCCGGTGGACCGGCTGCAGGCGGGCCTGCCCGCGGCGCTGAACGACCTGTCGCCGAAGAACTGGGCGCAGGCGGCCGAGGGCATCATGACCACCGACACGGTGCCCAAGGCGGCTTCGCGACAGGTCACCCTCGGCGGCCGCACGGTGACGCTCACCGGCATCAGCAAGGGCGCCGGCATGATCAAGCCCAACATGGCGACCATGCTCGGCTTCATCGGCACTGACGCCGTCGTGTCGCAGGCGGTGCTCGACGACCTGGTGAAGCGGGCGGCGGACCGCAGCTTCAACCGCATCACCATCGACGGCGACACCTCGACCAACGATTCCTTCGTGGTGATGGCCTCCCGCCAGGCCGGCCATGCGGAGATCACCGACACCGACTCGGCCGACGGCCGCGCCTTCGCCGAGGCGCTGTTCGCGCTGTCCGAACAGCTCGCCCAGGCCATCGTGCGCGACGGCGAGGGCGCGACCAAGTTCATCACCGTGCAGGTCGAGGGCGGGCGCAACGAGGCCGAGTGCCGCCAGGTGGCCTACGCCATCGCCCACTCGCCGCTGGTCAAGACCGCCTTCTACGCCAGCGACCCGAACCTGGGTCGTATCCTGGCCGCGGTGGGGTATGCCGGCGTCGCCGACCTCGACCAGACCACCATCGACCTGTTCCTCGACGACGTGCAGGTGGCGGTGAACGGCGGCCGCCACCCGGCGTACCGGGAAGCGGACGGCCAGCGGGTGATGAAGCAGAGCGAGATCACCGTGCGCGTGGTGCTGAACCGCGGCATGGCCGACAGCACGTTGTGGACGTGCGACCTGTCGCACGACTACGTCAGCATCAACGCCGACTACCGCAGCTAGGCATGAACGCGCCGCATCCCGCCGCGCCGCTGGCCACTGCCGCCGCGCCCGGCGAAGGCCCGCCCCGCCTTCGCGAGATCCCCTACAACTACACCTCGCTGTCCGACCGCGAGATCGTGCTGCGCCTGCTCGGCGCGCGCGCCTGGGAGGTGCTGGAGCGGCTGCGTGCCGAGCGCCAGACCGGCCGCTCGGCCCGCATGCTCTACGAGGTGCTGGGCGACATCTGGGTGGTGCAGCGCAACCCCTACCTGCAGGACGACCTGCTGGACAACCCGAAGCGCCGCGCCGCGCTGATCGACGCACTGCGCCACCGGCTGAACGAGATCGAGCGCCGCCGCGACCCGAAGGCCGACGCGCCGCGCGACGCCCTGGTCGGCGAGCTGCTGCAGGCCGCCGGCGAGGCGGTGCGCCGCTTCGGCGCCAGCTTCGACGAGACGGCGGCGCTGCGCCGGCAGGTACGCCGCCGCCTGGGCCGGCACACCGCCAAGGACAACATCCGTTTCGACGGCCTGTCGCGCGTCTCGCACGTCACCGACGCCACCGACTGGCGGGTCGAGTACCCGTTCGTCGTGCTGGTGCCCGACAGCGAGGCCGAGATGGCCGCGCTGGTGGCCGGCTGCATCGAGCTGGGCCTGACCATCATCCCCCGTGGCGGCGGCACCGGCTACACCGGCGGCGCGGTGCCGCTGACCTGGAAGAGCGCGGTCATCAACACCGAGAAGCTCGAACGCATGGGCGAGGTCGAGCGGATCAGCCTGCCCGGCGTGGCGCAGCCGGTGCCGACGATCTTCACCGAGGCCGGCGTGGTAACCCAGCGGGTGGCCGACGCGGCCGAACGCGCCGGCTACGTCTTCGCGGTGGACCCGACGTCGGCCGAGGCCAGCTGCGTCGGCGGCAACGTGGCGATGAACGCCGGCGGCAAGAAGGCGGTGCTGTGGGGCACCGCGCTGGACAACCTGGCCTCCTGGCGCATGGTCACGCCGCAGGCCACCTGGCTGGAGGTGGTGCGGCTGGACCACAACCTCGGCAAGATCCACGACGCGCCGATGGCCAGCTTCGAGCTGCGCCACTTCGACGCCAGCGGCAAGGTGCTGCAGCGCACCGAGCGGCTGGACATCCCCGGTGCGGTGTTCCGCAAGGAGGGGCTGGGCAAGGACGTCACCGACAAGTTCCTCGCCGGCCTGCCCGGCATCCAGAAGGAAGGCTGCGACGGCCTGATCACCAGCTGCCGCTGGATCGTGCACCGCATGCCGGCCCATGTGCGCACCGTGTGCCTGGAGTTCTTCGGCAACGCCAAGGACGCGGTGCCGTCCATCGTCGAGATCAAGGACTTCATGTTCGCCGAGGCCCGGCGCCCCGGTGGGGCCGTGCTCGCCGGCCTGGAGCACCTGGACGACCGCTACCTCAAGGCCGTCGGCTACGCCACCAAGAGCAAGCGCGGCACGCTGCCGAAGATGGTGCTCATCGGCGACATCGTCGGCGACGACGACGCGGCGGTGGCCCGCGCCACCAGCGAGGTGGTGCGACTGGCCAACGGCCGCTCGGGCGAGGGCTTCGTCGCCGTCAGCGCCGACGCACGCAAGAAGTTCTGGCTGGACCGCAAGCGCACTGCCGCCATCAGCAAGCACACCAACGCCTTCAAGATCAACGAGGACGTGGTCATCCCGCTCGACCGCATGGGCGAGTACACCGAGGGCATCGAGCGCATCAACATCGAGCTCAGCCTGCGCAACAAGCTGCAGTTGCTCGACGCCCTGCAGGCCTTCTTCGAACGCGGCCCCTTGCCGCTGGGCCGCGGCGACGACGCCGAGGCCATTCCCAGCGCCGAGCTGCTGGAGGACCGGGTGCAGCAGGCGCTGGCGCTGATCGGCGAGGTGCGCACGCTGTGGCAGGGCTGGCTGCAGCAGCTCGACGTGCTGCAGCCGGGGCAGGGCCGCACCTTCTTCTCGCTGATCCAGGACGACACCCTGCGGGCGAGCTGGAAGGCGCAGGTGCAGAAGCCGCTGCAGGGCATCTTCTCCGGCGCCGCCTTCGCGCCGGTGCTCGACGAATGCCGCCGCATCCACCAGGACGTGCTGCGCGGCCGGGTGTGGGTGGCGCTGCACATGCACGCCGGCGACGGCAACGTGCACACCAACATCCCGGTCAACAGCGACCACTACGAGATGCTGCAGACCGCGCACGAGGCGGTGGTGCGCATCATGGCGCTGGCGCGCAGCCTGGACGGCGTGATCTCCGGCGAGCACGGCATCGGCATCACCAAGCTCGAGTTCCTCACCGACGACGAGCTGGCGCCCTTCGCCGACTACAAGCGGCGGGTGGACCCGGAGGGCCGGTTCAACAAGGGCAAGCTGCTGCGCGACCTCACCGGCCTCGGCGGGGACACGCATGCCGCCGACCTGACGCATGCCTACACCCCCAGCTTCGGCCTGATGGGGCACGAGTCGCTGATCATGCAGCGCAGCGAGATCGGCGCCATCGCCGACTCGATCAAGGACTGCCTGCGCTGCGGCAAGTGCAAGCCGGTGTGCGCCACCCACGTGCCGCGGGCCAACCTGCTGTACAGCCCGCGCAACAAGATCCTGGCCACCTCGCTGCTGATCGAGGCCTTCCTCTACGAGGAGCAGACCCGGCGCGGCGTGTCCATCCGGCACTGGCAGGAGTTCGAGGACGTCGGCGACCACTGCACCGTCTGCCACAAGTGCGAATCGCCCTGCCCGGTGAAGATCGACTTCGGCGACGTGTCGATGGCCATGCGCAACCTGCTGCGCAAGATGGGGCAGAAGAGCTTCCGGCCCGGCAACGCCGCGGCCATGCTGATGCTCAACGCGACGAACCCGCAGACCATCAAGCTGGCGCGCACCGCGATGGTGGACGTGGGCTTCAAGGCCCAGCGGCTGGCCCACGACCTGCTCAAGCGGGTGGCGCGACGGCAGACGGCCCAGCCGCCGGCGACCACCGGCCCCGCGCCGGTGCGCGAGCAGGTCATCCACTTCATCAACAAGAAGCTGCCCGGCGGCCTGCCGAAGAAGACGGCGCGCGCGCTGCTGGACATCGAGGACAAGGCCTACGTGCCCATCATCCGCGACCCGCAGCGCACCGCCGCGGACAGCGAGGCCGTCTTCTACTTCCCCGGCTGCGGCTCGGAGCGGCTGTTCTCGCAGGTCGGCCTCGCGACCCAGGCCATGCTCTGGCATGCCGGCGTGCAGACCGTGCTGCCGCCGGGCTACCTGTGCTGTGGCTACCCGCAGCGCGGCTCCGGCCAGGACGACAAGGCCGAGCAGATCATCACCGACAACCGGGTGCTGTTCCACCGCGTGGCCAACACGCTGAACTACCTGGACATCAAGACGGTGGTGGTCAGCTGCGGCACCTGCTACGACCAGCTGCAGGGTTACCAGTTCGACCAGATCTTCCCCGGCTGCCGCATCGTCGACATCCACGAGTACCTGCTGGAAAAGGGCATCGTGCTCGAGGGCCAGGGGGCCTACCTCTACCACGACCCCTGCCACAGCCCGATGAAGCAGCAGGAGCCGATGAAGACGGTGAAGGCGCTGGTCGGCCCCAACGTGCTGAAGAACGAACGCTGCTGCGGCGAGAGCGGCACGCTGGGCGTCACCCGCCCCGACATCGCCACCCAGGTGCGCTTCCGCAAGGAAGAAGAGTTGCGCAAGGGCGAGGCCGCGCTGAAGGCCACCGGCGCGGTGGCCGAAGGGGCCGACGTGAAGATCCTGACCAGCTGCCCGAGCTGCCTGCAGGGCCTGTCGCGCTACGGCGGCGACCTGCAGAACGGCCTGCTGGAGGCCGACTACATCGTGGTGGAGATGGCCCGCAAGATCCTCGGCGAGGACTGGATGCCCGACTACGTGCGCCGCGCCAACGCCGGCGGCATCGAACGGGTGCTGGTGTGAGCCCGGTGGCCGGCTGTCCGCTCTGCGAAGAGGACGGCGGCCGGCTGGTGCTGCGCACCCCCCGGCTGCGCGTCATCCGGGCCGAGGACGACGACTTCCCGGCCTTCTACCGCGTGGTCTGGCAGGACCACGTCGCCGAATGGAGCGACCTTCCGGCGGCCGACCAGGCGCTGACCATGGCCGCGGTGACGGCGGTCGAACGCACGCTGCGCGCGCAGCTGCGCCCCACCAAGGTCAACCTCGCCAGCCTCGGCAACGCGGTGCCCCACCTGCACTGGCACGTCGTGGCCCGCTTCGACTGGGACAGCCGCTTTCCGCAGCCGGTCTGGGCGCCGGCGCAGCGCGCGGTCGATCCGCCGCCGCTGCAGCGCCTGTCGGTGGTGCCGCAGGCGCTCGACGACGCCGTGAAGGCGGCGGTGGCCGCCGCCCTGGCGCCCAGCCCGCCCGGCGCCTGAGGCGCTCAGCGCGCCAGGCGCAGCAGGTAGATCGCCTGCGGCGACGTCGGCAGCCAGGCGTCGACGGCGACCCGCTCGACCACCTCGGTGCCGGGCAGCGGCGCGAAGGCCACGCGGTGGGTGGCTTGCGGCTTCTTCAGGTCGACGGCGTCGGCCGGCCGGCGCACGTCACCGCCCACCCGCGCGGTGAAGTTGTTGTATTCGAAGCCACCGTCCAGTTGGTCCGGGCCAAGCTTCCAGCGCTCGACGGCCAGCCGGTTGGCGGCCCAGGTCGCGCGGTGCCAGGACAGGTAGTCGTGCGTGCCCGCGACGCCAATGGCCAGTCCCAGCGCCAGCAGCAACGCCGGCACGACGCTTCGTGGTGCCCCGGCCGGGTCGCGCGGCGGCGAGGTGCCTGGCGTCGACGCCGCCAGCGCGACGAGTCCGAGCAGCACCGCGCTGAACACGCTGTAGCGGTCGAACCACGGCGTTTTCACCAACACGAACGGCAGGTTGTAGACCACCAGCGTCACCAGCGCCAACACGGCCAGACCGAGGCGCATGGCGGCCACCTCGTCGGTGGAACGCCGCAGCGCGCGGCACGCTCGACCGATCGACGGCAGGAGCGCGGCCAGCAGCGCGACGGCGAAGCAGCCGAGCCAGGTCAGCCCGAACCACAGGGCCGCAGGCCCCGCCGGCAGGCCCTCCGCGCCGGGCAGCGTGCGCACGCCCAGCCCCGCGTCCACCACGGTGTTCAGGGTCAACGGCATGCGCAGGCCGCGCGTCCACAGCAGGGCGGTCAGGCCCAGGGACAGACCGAGGCAGAGCAGCAGGCGGCGTCCATGCCGGGGCTCGGCGGCGCTGCGCCACCAGAGCACGGGCAGGGCGCCGAGGCCGGTGTAGAACACGGCGGTCGCGGTCTGCTTGGCGACGAAGTGGAACGCGACCGGTTTCAGCGTGGCCAGTTCGACGAGGCTCTGCTTCAGCATGTCCGTCGGGATGTGGAACATGCTGGGCAGCCCGACGCTGGCCGCCAGCGCACGCGGGTACAGCACCAGCGCCAGCAGCAGCGCCACCGTCGGCGCCGCCATCGCCCACCACCAGCGCCTGCTGAGGCCGCCGCGCACCAGGTCGCTGACGGCCCAGGCGGCGGCCAACGCGATGCCGCCCTGCCGGATGCTGCAGGCCCAGGCGATGGCCGCCCATGCCAGCCAGCGGTACCGGGGCCGCTCCCAGGCGGCGACGACCAGGGCCATCGCCAGCATGGCGACGGCCATGAAGGGCGTGTCCGTCATGAAGGTGGCCGCGTTGCACAGCGCGATCGGATTGCACAGCAGGCCGAACATCACCAGCGTCGTTCCCGCCTGGGGCAGCCTGGCACGAGCGGCGAGGGGCAGCACCAGCAGCGCCGTTGCCAGCAGGCAGGCCAGGCCGATCCAGCGCAGCGCCGAGATCGAAAAGCCGAAGGGCTGGAGCAGGAGACCCGCGGGGGAGCACCTGTCCGACGAGCGTCATGAACTGCCAGTCGGTGAAGCGCAGCGTGCCCTGCTCGATCCACCACTTCACCGGCAGCACGTAGGCCCAGTCGTCGTTGAGCGGGAACTCGCCCGCGGGCCCGATCAGCCACGAGGCCAGCGACCAGGCCAGCGACAGCGCGAGGGCCGCACCCAGCATTACTGCACGGGACGACGGGCTACGCCGCTGGAGGGCGGGCAGAACAGGGGCGTGCATGCGGTTCTCCGCGGGCGGTTCGATCGAGAATGAGGGGTAGCGGTCAGTGAATGCTGCCGTGCAACAATTGTAGGAGGGGGTGAAGAATGACCTGGGGCGTGGCGACCACCGTGCTGGCGAGCGTGCTGTTGTCGGCCCTCGCGCAGCTGGTGCTCAAGATGGGGGTGGGGGGCGGACCGGGTGGGCCAGGCCCTGCGCGACCAGCGCTGGCTGGACTTCGGCATGGCGGCGCTGGGGCAGCCCTACGTCGTCGGCGGGCTGGTGCTCTATTTCGCCAGCGCCCTGGTGTGGCTCGCCGTGCTGACGCGGGTGCCGTTGAGCGCCGCCTATCCCTTCGTCGGTCTCGGGTTCGTGCTCACGCTCTTGTTCGGCTGGCTGGTGCTCGGGGAGTCGCCCAGCGTCGCCCGCCTGGCCGGCACGCTGCTCATCGTCGCCGGCGTGGTGCTGGTGGGGCGCAGCGTGTGACGGCGGCCTCGTCCCCCGCTCGACGACCGCTCTGCGTCGACCTCGACGGCACGCTGCTCAAGACGGACCTGCTCTACGAGTCGCTGCTGCAACTGCTGAAACGGCAGTGGTGGACGATCTTCCTGCTGCCGTTGTGGCTGCTGGCGGGCAAGGCCCGGCTCAAGCGCGAGATCGCCTCCCGCATCCAGTTTGACGGTGGCGGCCTGCCGCTGCGGGAGGACGTGACCCAGCTGATCCAAACGGCGCGGTCGGCCGGCCGCACGGTGGTGCTGGCCACCGCCTCCGACCGGGTCCTGGTCCAGCCGCTGGCGGACGGGTGGGGGGCTGTTCGACCGCGTCGAGGCCAGCGACGGCCGCCGCAACCTCGGCGGACGCGAGAAGGCCGAGCGGCTGGTGGAGCTGTACGGCGAGAAGGGCTTCGACTACGTCGGCGACCATGCGAAGGACCTGCCGGTGTGGGCGCGGGCGGCCGCGACGGTGGTGGTGTCGCCGAGGCCGTCGCTGGTGCGGCGCGCGCAGGCCGTGTGCAGCGACGTCACCTGGCTGCGCCAGGCGCCGGCCGGGTTGCGTCCCTATGCGAAGGCGCTGCGTCTGCACCAGTGGCTGAAGAACCTGCTGGTGTTCGTTCCGGCGCTGGCGGCGCACCGCACCGATGCGCCGACCGTGGTGGCGGCGCTGATGTGTTTCCTGTCCTTCGGGCTGTGCGCATCGGCGGTCTACCTGCTCAATGACCTGCTGGACCTGCCGTCCGACCGGGTGCACCACCGCAAGCGGCGGCGGCCCTTCGCCGCCGGCACGCTTCCGCTGTCCCAAGGCCTGCTGCTGATCCCGCTTTGCCTGGCGGGCGCCATCGGGGTGGCGGCGTGGCTCCCTCCGGCGTTCGCGCTGGTGCTGATCGGGTACTTCGCGGTCACCTGCCTCTACTCCTTCTGGCTGAAGAACCAGGTGGTGGTGGACGTGCTGCTGCTGGCGCTGCTGTACACCTCGCGCATCCTTGCCGGCAGCGCGGCCACCGGGATCCAGCCGACGTTCTGGCTGCTGGCGCTGTCCCTGTTCGCCTTCCTGAGCCTGGCGCTGGTCAAGCGGTACTCCGAACTGCTGGTGGCGCTGAACCAGAACAAGCAGACCGCCGCGGGACGCGGCTACCGCACCGACGACCTGCCGGTGCTCATGAGCCTGGGGACGTCGGCGGCCTTCATGGCGGTCATGGTGCTGGCGCTGTACATCCGCGAGATGGAGGGCAGCGCCCGCTACCTGCATCCGCAGGCACTGTGGCTCTTGATCCCGCCCTTCCTCTACTGGATGGCCCGCGTGTGGATGAAGACCCACCGCGGCGAGATGCACGACGACCCGGTCGTTTTTGCCGCCACCGACCGGCAAAGCTGGGCCGTCGCCGCCGTGTTGCTGGTGGGCCTGCTCGTCGCGGCGGGCTAGGGCGGCCCCGGGGACGCTCGGAACGGCAGTTGCTACACCGCGGCGTTTGGCCGCTTCGCAGTTTGGCGCCTCCTTCCGACGCCATCCGGCGCGGATGGGTGCGGCCCGGGCTGATGGGCGGCCGTCCTGCGCCGTGCCGTCGTGACGTCACGTCTCGGCGTCCCGCTGACCCCTCGTGTCGCCGCCACTGCGGCGGCCAAGGACCGTGCCATGAACGCCCACACCCACGCCCCGCGCCTGCGCGACCTGGCGCATGAGCCCCCGGTCGTCGTCGACCTGGACGGCACGCTGTCGCCCAGCGACAGCCTCTGGGAATCGGTGCTGCGCATCGTCAAGCGGCGGCCGCTCGACCTGTTCTGGCTGCTGCTGTCGCTGCTGCAGGGACGCGCGGCGTTCAAGCGCCGGGTGGCGCAGCGGCTGGGCTGGTCGGGGGAGTCGCTGCCGATCAACGACGAACTGCTCGCCTTCCTCAAGGTGCGCAGCGAAAACGGCTGCCGGCTGGTGCTGGCGACCGCGGCCGACCAGCGCATCGCGCACACCGTCGCCCGGCAGATCGGCCTGTTCGACGCGGTGCTGGCCAGCGACGGCGCGGTCAACCTGAAGGGCAAGGCCAAGCTGCAGGCCATCCGCCGCCTGGTCGGCGAGGATTTCATCTACGCCGGCGACAGCCGCGCGGACCTGCCCATCTGGCAGGCCGCCCGGGGGGCGGTGCTGGTGGACGTGGCGCCCGGCGTGCGGCGGGCGGTGGTGGCCGGCGGCACGCCGATCACCGGCGAGTTCCGTCGGACGCCGCCCGGCGTGCGCACCTGGGCCCGTGCCCTGCGACTGCACCAGTGGACGAAGAACGTGCTGGTGGCGGTGCCGCTGCTCACCGCCTTCAGCTTCACCGACCCCCGCGCGGTGCTGGCGACGGTGCTCGCCTTCATCGCGTTCGGCCTCGTCGCCTCGTCGACGTACCTGCTCAACGACCTGCTGGACCTCGACAGCGACCGGGAGCACCCGCGCAAGCGCCACCGGCCGATGGCCAGCGGCGCCATCTCGATTCCCGCGGCGCTGGGCGCGATGGTGGGGTTGATGGCCGCGGGCCTGGCCATCGCCGCCGCGCTGCGACCGGCGTTCCTCGCGTGCATCCTCGCCTACACGGCGCTCACCCTGCTCTACAGCCTGCTGCTGAAGCGGCACACGATGATCGACGTCATCGCACTGGCGAGCCTGTACACCCTGCGCATCGTGGCGGGCGCGGCCGCCATCGCGGTGCCGCTGAGCAACTGGCTGCTGTCGTTCTCCGTGCTGATCTTCCTCAGCCTGGCCCTGGTCAAGCGCTGCGCCGAACTGATCGTCATGCAGCAGGCGAGCAAGGAGCAGGCGGCAGGACGCAGCTACCAGGTGGCCGACCTGCGGGTGCTGTGGCCGATGGGCGCGGCTTCGGCGGTGGCGGCGGTGGTGGTGTTCGGGCTGTTCATCTCCGCGCCGGAGACGCAGGCCCGCTTCGCGGCACCGGACTTCATCTGGCTGGCCGGATTGGGCGTGCTGTACTGGGTCTCGCGGCTGTGGATCCGCACGTCCCGAGGCGAGATGCACGACGACCCGATCGTCTTCGCGCTGCGCGACGGCGTCAGCCGCCTGACGCTGGCCTGGATCGTCGGCATGTTCGCCGTGGCCCACTTCTGGGTCTGGTCGTGACCGCTGCGGTCGCCCCGATGCCCCCCGGACGCGGGGTGACCTTCGTCTGCTGCATCGAACAGGGCCGGCTGGAGGCGCAGACGCTGCTGATGCTGAACTGCCTGCGGCAGTTCGGCGGGGATCTGGCCCAGGCGCCGGTGCTGGCGGTGATGGGCCGGCGGGGCCTGCCGCTCGCGCGCGCGACGGTGGCCGAACTCGATCGCCTGCAGGCGCACCTGGTGCGGCTGCCCGAGCGCAACCCGGCGCCCTGGTTCAACTACGCCAACAAGGTGGTGGCGGTGGTGGCGGCGGAACGGCTGGCGGCCACCGAGCAGGTGACGTGGCTGGACAGCGACGTGCTGGTGGCGGCGGAGCCCGCCGGGCTGCGGTTGGCGGCGCAGGAGGATTTCGCCGCCCGCTGCGAATTCCTGCCGCCCGCGGTGCTGCCCCACCATCGGGAGCACGAGCCCTACTGGGAACGCCTGTGCCGGCTGCTGGGCACCGACTACGAGCGGCTGCCGTGGCTGGAACGCGAGGGCGGGCTGCCGCCGGTGCGGATGTTCTTCAATTCGGGCGTGTTCAGCTGGCGCCGCGGCACCGCCTTCGCGGCCGCCTATGCCGACGCGTTCGGCCGGCTGCTGTCCAGCCGCCTGGCGACCCACGAGGGGCACTTCTTCACCGCCGACCAGGTGATCCTGGGGCCGGTGGTGCTGAGAGAGGGCCTGCGCTGGCGGCACCTGGCGCAGCGGGACCACCACATGTGCTTCCAGGGCCTGCTGGACGGGCCGGCGGCCTCGCCATCGATGGCGGCGGCGGCGGTCGTCCACTACTCCAAGGCGATGCAGCCGCCGTTCCGGGAACGGTTCCTCCAGCGCCTGTCGGTGGAGCGACCGGTCCTCTATCGTTACATTTTGCAAGTCGAGGGCACGCTTCCTGCGGACAAGCTTGCCGCGCCGACGAAGCTTGCTGCGTCGGCGCTGCGTGTCGTGCGCGGTGCGCATTGGCGGTGGTACGCCCGCCGCATTGAGCGGGCGCCGCGGTTGGTCACGTCTTGATACGGGCACGGTGGTTGCCGGTGTCTCGGCGGAGGAAGGCCTTCGGGGTGCGCGGCATCGCCACACTTACACTCATGCGCGGCGCTGCGACGGCCGGCCGACGACAACATTTCAGGGAAACGACGTGAACCGACAGCCGGTCGACATCACCGTCCACCAGCAATCCAGGGTGCTGGCGCTGACCTATGAGGACGGGGTGCAGCTGCGCATCCCGTTCGAGCTGCTGCGCGTCCACTCGCCCTCCGCCGAGGTCCAGGGGCACGGGCCCGGGCAGGAGGTCCTGCAGACCGGCAAGCGCGACGTGCTGATCGAGTCGCTGGAGCCCGTGGGGCACTACGCGGTGCGGCCGGTGTTCTCGGACGGCCACGCCTCCGGCCTGTACACCTGGGAGCTGCTGCACCGGCTGGGTACCGAGCAGGACGCGCTCTGGGCCGACTACGAGCGGCGGCTGCGCGATGCCGGGCGCTCCCGCGACGATCCCATGCCGGCCGCGGCGGGAGCGGGCTGCGCCAGCCACGCCTGAGCACCATGACGCAAACCCATTTCGGCTTCCAGCAGGTCGACGAGCAGGAGAAGTCGCAGCGCGTCCGGGGGGTGTTCGACCGGGTGGCCGAGCGCTACGACCTGATGAACGACCTCATGTCCGCCGGGCTGCACCGGGCGTGGAAGGCCTACACGCTGGCCGTCGCCAACGCCCGTCCGGGCGACCGGGTGCTCGACATCGCGGCCGGCACCGGCGACCTGACGCGCGGTTTCGCCCGGCAGGTCGGGCCGACCGGCGAGGTGGTCCACACGGACATCAACGAGGCCATGCTGCGGCGCGGCCGCGATCGGCTGCTCGACGAGGGCTGCGTGCTGCCGACCGTGCTGTGCGATGCGGAATCGCTGCCCTTCGCTTCGAATCGCTTCGACCTCGTCAGCGTGGCCTTCGGCCTTCGCAACATGACGCACAAGGAACAGGCCCTGGCCGAGATGGGCCGGGTGCTGCGGCCGGGCGGACGGCTGCTCGTGCTCGAGTTTTCGCGGGTCGCGCGGCCGCTGCAGAAGGCGTACGACTGGTATTCGTTCTCGGTCCTGCCGCGCCTCGGTCAGTGGGTCGCGGGCGATGCCCAGAGCTACCGCTACCTGGCCGAGTCCATCCGCATGCACCCCGATCAAGGCCAGCTGAAACAGCTGATGAAAGCCAACGGGTTCGGACATGTCGACGTTCACAACCTTGCCGCCGGCGTCGTCGCGCTGCACGTGGGGGTGAAATGCTGACGTGGCCGAACCACTCCGAACCGTCGTGGCGGAAATCACGGGCAGGCGGCGCGCCATGGCAGCCGGCCCGCATGGGAAAGGTCGGCCTGACATGGGCCGCCGCTACACTCGGAAACGCATCAAGACCCAGGGTTTTGGAGGGTTTCTCATGCCCCACGACACCACATCAGAACAGCGAGGAGCTGCGTTGAAGACCTTTGCAATGGCATGGCCCACCCTGCGCCTGTCCGTCATCGCGGTGGCCTCCGCGACGCTGCTCGTCGCCTGTGGCGACAGCAAGGACAAGCCCGCCACCCAGTCCGCCGCGCGGGTGAACAAGGAAGAGATCACCGTCCACCAGATCAACTACGTGCTGCAGCAACAGCGCGGGCTGAAGACGGACCAGGTGGAGACGGCCAGCAAGCAGGTGCTCGAGCGCCTGATCGACCAGGAACTGGCGCTGCAGAAGGCCGGCGAGATCAAGATCGATCGCGATCCCCGTGTCATGCAGCAGCTGGAGGCCGCGCGCCGTGAGATCGTCGCCCGCGCCTACTTCGACAAGGTCGCCGACGGCGCCGCCAAGCCCACGCCGGAAGAAGTCAAGAAGTACTACGACGAGCACCCGGAGCTGTTCTCGCAGCGGCGCGTCTACCAGCTGCAAGAGGTGATGATCGAGGCGCCGGCCGAGAAGCTGCCGGAACTGCGCGAGCGGTTGCAGGCCGCCAAGGACGTCGGTGAGTTCGTGCAGTACCTCCGGGCGCAGGACATCAAGTTCACGGGCAACCAGGCGGTGCGTGCCGCCGAGCAGATCCCGCTGGGCAGCCTGGCCGGCATCGCGAAGATGAAGGACGGCCAGGCCGCCATCACCGCGGTGCCCAACGGCATCCAGGTGCTGGTGGTCGCCGGCTCGCGCAGCCAGCCGGTCGACCTGGAGCGGGCGCGCCCGGCGATCGAGCAGTTCCTGTTGAGCGATGCCAAGCGCAAAGTGGTGGCGGACGACCTGAAGGCGCTGCGCGGCGCCGCCAAGGTCGAATACCTCGGCAAGTACGCCCAGGGCGCGGCCCCGGAACCGGCGCCGGCGCCCGTGGCGCCCCCGCCGCCGCCGCCGCCAGCACCGATCGTCATCGAACCGCCGGCCCCTCAAGCCAGTGGTCCGTTGGAAACCTCGACCATCAACAAGGGTCTGGGCCTCAAGTGATGAACCGTCTTGCCCACCGTCTTGGCCGATGCTCCGTGTCGGCGTTGCTCTCCGTGCTGATGCTGCTGTCGGGGCCCGCGAACGCCCAGCCGGCGCAGGCGCGAGGCGCCGCGGCCACGCCCGCGCCGGCTGTGGCGCCCACCGCGACCACCAACGCCGAATACCGCATCGCACCCGGCGATGTGATCCGGGTGACCGTTTTCCAGAACCCCGACCTGAGCCTGGAGGCCCGGGTCAGTGAGGTCGGCGTCATCTCCTACCCCCTGCTCGGGCAGGTCAACCTCGGCGGCCTGTCGGTGTCGGCGGCGGAGAAGCGCATCGCGGATCAGCTGCGCGACCGCAACTTCGTCCGCCAGCCCCAGGTGTCCATCCTGGTCACGCAGGTGCGGGGCAACCAGGTCTCGGTGCTGGGCCAGGTCGGCAAGCCCGGCCGGTTCCCGCTTGAAAGCGGCGAGGTCAAGCTGACGGAGATGCTGGCCACCGTGGGCGGCGTGTTGCCCACCGGCGCGGATACGGTGGTGGTGCTCGGCACGCGCAACGGCCAGCCGTTTCGCGGCGAGATCGACGTGCCGAGCATCTTCGGTCCGGACCGCCGCGGCGGCGACCTGGTCCTGCAGAACGGTGACGTGATCTGGGTCGAGCGCGCCCCGTCGATCTACATCTACGGCGAGGTGCAACGCCCGGGCGCCTTGCGCCTGGAACGCAACATGAGCGTGCTGCAGGCCCTGGCGGCCAGCGGCGGCGTGACCCAGCGCGGGACCGAAAAGGGGCTGCGCGTTCACCGCCGCAATGCGGAGGGCCGCACCCAGGTCATCCAGCCCGCGATGGACGATCTGCTGCGCCCCGACGACGTGGTGTACGTCCGGGAATCGCTGTTCTGAGTTTGAGAGGCCCGAGATGAACGTCCGCCAGATCCTGTTGGTCCTGAGGCTGCGCTGGTGGCTGGTGTTGCTGCTGTTCGTCCTTGTGATGATCACGGCGTTCGTGGTCACGATGCTGACGCCGAAGCAGTACACCGCGGACACGGCGCTGTTGATGGACGTCAAGGCGGACCCGCTGGTGGCGACGCTGGCGCCGCAGCTGGCGTCCCCGGCCTACCTGGCGACGCAGACGGAAATCATCCGCAGCGACCTGGTCGCCGGGCGGGTGGTGCGGATGCTCGGCTTGGCCCAAAGCCCGGCCGCGGTGGCGCAGTGGCGCGAAGAGACCCAAGGCCGGATTCCGCTGGAGTCGTACTTCGGTTCACTGCTTCAACGCGGGCTGTACGTTGAGCCGGCCCGTGGCAGCAACATCCTCACGTTGTCGTTCACCGGGACCGATCCGAAGTTTGCTGCGGCCGCTGCCAACACGTTCGCCCGGGCGTACCTGGACCTCAGCACCGAGCTGCGGCTCGAGCCGGCGCGCCAGTACGGCACCTTCTTCGACGAGCGCCTGAAGTCGCTGCGCAACCAACTCGAGGCCTCGCAAGCCAGGCTGTCGGCGTACCAGCAGAAGAGCGGCATCGTGGCCACCGACGACCGGGTCGACCTGGAGACGGCCAAGCTGAACGCGATCATGGGCCAGTTGGCCAGCGCCCAGGCGGAATTGGCCGACACCACCAGCCGCCAGCGCAACTCGGGCATCGAGACTTCGCCGGACGTGCAGGCCAGCGGCGTCGTGCAAGGCCTCAAGTCGCAGCTGGCGAGCGCGGAAACCAAGCTGTCCGAGATCAGCTCCATCGTCGGCAGCAGCCACCCGCAGCGCATCGCGCTGGAGGCGCAGATCGCGGAATTGCGCCGGCAGATCAGTTCGGAGATGCGTCGGGTCTCCGGCACCACGGCGACGGTCAACCGGGTGACCGGTCAGAAGATCGCGGAACTGGCGTCGATGGCCGAAGAGCAGAAGCGCAAGGTGCTGAGCCTGCGGGCGGAACGCGACGAGATGTCCGTGCTGTCGAAGGACGTGGAGACGGCGCAGCGGGCCTACGAGGCCGTGGCCCAGCGTCGGACCCAGTTGTCCATCGAGAGCGTGGCGGATCAGGCGAGTGCGCGAGTGCTGAGCCCGGCCATCGAGCCCATCCAGCATTCGAAGCCCAGCCTGGCGAAGAACATGGCCGGTGGTGCAATCGTCGGGCTCTTGATCGGCATCGGAGCCGCTGTCGCCCTAGAGCTCTTCGACCGTCGGGTCCGCAGCGCCTCTGACCTGGCGATGGACGAGCGGGTGCCTGTGCTTGGCGTGCTGTCGAAGAAGCCGGTGCTGTCGTGGCCCGGGATGTCGGCCGGCCGCCGCCTCGCGCTGCCAGGCCCGCCGGCGGGAGGCGGCTTCCCGCGGCTCTCGATGGACACGAGGGACGTGGGATGAGCACCGTGAAGATGATGTCCGGAAAAGCGCGTAATGCCGATCGATCGATCGGCGCCATCCTCGTCGACTCGGGTCGACTGCTCCCATCGGACGCCGAACGCATCCTGCAGTACCAGAAGGAGCATGGGCTGCCCTTCGGCGAAGCCGGCGTGCAGCTCGGCCTGCTGACAGAAGCCGACATCCTGTACGCGCTGTCGCTGCAGTTCGACTATCCCTTCCTGTCGGGCCCCAACCGGCCGGTCAGCGACGAGATCATCGTGGCCTACCGCCCGTTCAGCGTCGAGGGCGAGCGGCTGAGGTCGTTGCGCAGCCAATTGCAGTTGCGTTGGTTCGACGAGCATGGCAAGCGAAGCGCGCTGGCGCTCGTAGGCACCCGCCGAGGCGAGGGCCGCAGCCACCTGGCGGCGAACCTTGCCGTGACGTTCGCGCAAGCCGGCGAACGCACGCTGCTCATCGATGGCGACCTGCGCAATCCCAGGCAGCATCGGCTCTTCAAGCTGGAGAACCAAGTGGGCCTGTCCAGTCTGCTGGCGGGGCGCCTGCAGGACCAGGTGGTGAGCTTTGTTCCCGGCATCCCGGGTTTGGCGGTTCTGCCCGCCGGGCCACCGCCGCCGAACCCCGAGGAGCTGTTGGGGCGGCCCGCGTTCGACCGCGTCCTGCAGCAGAGCATGTCGGCCTTCGACGTGGTCCTCATCGACACGCCCTCCATGGACACCGGCGCCGACGCCATGTTGCTGAGCCGGTTCGCCGGCGCGGCGCTGGCGATCGCACGGACCGGCCTCACCCGAACCAATGCCTTCGGCTACCTGTTGAACCTGATGCAGGACTCAGGCGTGAAGGTGGTCGGGTCTGCACTCGTCGATGTCCCACCTCTGCGAGCGCGTCGTCGTTCGCTGTTCCGCAGGAGCGCTTGAATGGCCGCGGTGCTGGGCGCCTCTTCTCCGGTGCGATTCAACCTTTCGTGGTTGTGGGTCGCCGTCGGCCTCGTGGTCATGTACGCGCCCAGTTATTGGGACGCGGCGCATGGCCTTTGGCAGTCTGACGACTTCGGCCATGGCCCGATCATCGTGGCCGTGTTGGCTTGGCTGTTCTGGAACAAGCGAGCGGAGATTGCGGCCGCGCCGGTCGAGCGCAGCGGCACCCTGGGATGGCTGCTGCTGAGCGTCGGTCTTTTCCTCTACCTGATCGGCCGTGTCTTCAGCGCATCCAGTCTCGAGTTCGGTTCGCACCTTTTCGTTGTGCCGGCGGTGCTGCTGCTGTTGCGCGGTCCGACGGCGGTGAGGGTGGCCTGGTTCCCCATCTTCTACCTCGTATTCCTTGCGCCGCTTCCCGCCAGTTTCGTCGACCTGATCACCGGCCCGCTGAAGAGCTGGATCTCGCACATCGTGGTCGACCTGCTCTACGCCGCGGGCTACCCCATCGGGCGGACGGGCGTGATGATCAACATCGGTCCGTACCAGCTGCTGGTAGCCGATGCATGCTCCGGGCTCCATTCGATGTTCAGCCTGTCGGCGCTTGGGACGCTTTACATGTATTTGATGGCGCGCAAGAGCTGGCTGCACAACGCCGTCATGATCGCGTCCATCCTGCCCATTGCGTTTGCTGCGAACATCATCCGAGTCATCGTCCTGGTGCTGGTGACCTACCACATGGGTGACGAAGCGGGACAGGGTTTCCTGCACGGTGCCGCCGGCATGGTGCTGATGGTTGCCGCATTGATGTTCTTCTTTCTACTGGATAGCTTTCTGCTTCTGGTTATAAAAAGTAGAGCGGATAATCGCAACTAATTTTAGCGGTCAATATGCCTGAGCATTTACGGGCGCTTGTCGCTATTCTTTTTCTCTCAGGCTGCGCGTTCCTCATTGAGCGCCACGCATTGTCGTCTGCCCAACTGCGCAATGATCTTGCTCGGCGGCGGAACGCTTGGTTAGCAATAACTGTAATCACCTTTCTAAGCGCAAACTTTTGGCTGTTTCTCGTTGGAACAGCAGTCGTTATATTTTTCTCGATCTCCCGAGAGCAAAATAAGGTTGCTTTATATTTTGCACTACTATTTGCTATACCCCCATTCGAAATGCCGATTCCCGGGTTTGGAGTGGTGCAGCAAATATTTCCGATAAATTACCCCCGGCTGCTTGCAATTCTGATTCTTCTAAGACAATTTTTCCGAAGTTCTTCTGCGTCAAAATTAACTAGCTTTGGTGCTCTAACCCTAGATAAATGGGTTGCAGCATACTTTCTAGTGCACGTAGGGTTTCTTGTCGCATTTCACTCGTTAACGCAGATTCAACGTGGCATATTGGTATTATTTTTGGATACAGTGCTGCCATATTATGTAATTTCCAGAAGTGCTGGAGCTACAAAACCCTTAAAGGAAGCGCTTGTTGCACTGGTCCTTGCGATACTTATTCTTACGCCGGTGGCGATATTTGAGTGGGCACGTCACTGGTTGCTCTACAGCCAGCTTGATGAGGTCATGGGGGGTGCCCTGGAAATTCGGCGGTTACCTGGGGCGCGGTGATGGGGTTAGAGCTATTGCGAGCGGCTCTCATCCAATCGCGTTCGGGTTTACCATGGCACTAGGCTTATGCTTGTACTGTGCGCTGCACGGCGAACTGAAGCGGCCACTGTATCGTATTGTTGGTTGGGCGGCGTTTGCCTTCGCTTTGATCGCCTCAATTTCTAGGGGTCCCTGGGTCGGGGCAGCGGCAGGCCTGTGCGTTGTCTACTTTACTGGCAGTGAGTCGCTAGACGTAAAGTTGAGGAGGGCTGCGCTTGGTTCCCTGCTCGTAATTGGCTTGTTGGCTCTAACGCCGTATGGGCAAAAGGCGGTCGATTATCTACCTTTCGTCGGTACTGTCGACGAGGGCTCAGTCGTCTACCGAGAGCGGGTTTTTTCCGTATCGCTTCAGGTCATCCTTCAATATCCCTTGTTTGGAGCGCACTCGTACTCAGGAAGCGCACTTGAAGAATTGCGACAAGGGGAGGGAATTATAGATATTGTCAACGCTTATGTTGGCGTTGCACTTGGCAATGGCTTGGTCGGCCTCCTGGTATACGTTGGGGTCTTGCTCGCATCCCTTTTCACCGTGTGGCGGTCTTGGCTGCGCAGCAGGCGCGTCGAAAAAAGCTTAGATAACATCGGGCGCGCATTACTCGGCGGCCTTGTCGCAATGCTCGTGACGTTGGCTACAACAAGCATGGTCGGTTTGATCTATCAGTTGTATTGGATCCTTGCCGGGCTCTCTGCAGGTTATGCGTTAGCAGTGTCGATGAGGGCGGCGAGCAGCGGTTCGTTGGCTGATTCTAGCTACGCACACACCCGCTACATGGCGAGCAACTGGCGATGAATCCTTCCCGCCTGCCGCTTAGGCGGCGGATGCTAAGTGCTGGAGGGTGGACAATAGTCGGTCATCTGGCAAGCCTGATCCTGAGAATGGGGAGCAGCCTGCTGACCACACGGTTTCTGGCACCAGAAACTTTCGGACTTATGGCTATGACTACGACGGTCATGACCATCACAGGCCTTTTGACCGATGTTGGAATCAGAGAAAATTTGATTCGTAGTAGTCGAGCAGATGATCCGTTGTTCCGGTCAACAGCCTGGACAGTGCAAATAGCGCGAGGTCTTGTAATCTTCCTCGGCACGTGTGCAATCGCTTTAGTCCTTTCAGTTGCAAGCGACTTTGGGCTGGTATCGCCCGGTACTACGTATAGTGATCCCTTGTTGCCGATTCTAATTTCCGGTATCGCCGTTACCAGTATTATTGGCGGGTTCCACTCCACCAAGGCCCACATTGCTAGCCGCAACTTCGACTTGGCTAGGCCAGTTCAAATTGAGCTTGCCGCTCAGATAGTTGGGTCCGCGGTAACGATATTTTTGGCTTGGAAGACTCGCTCAATATGGGCTTTGGTGGTGGGAACGCTCGTTGGAAGTTCGGTTGCAGTTCTCCTGAGTCACCTATACCTCGAGGGTCCGAAAGATCGGCTGGGATGGGACACGCCATCGCTGTCCGAAATACTAAAGTTTGGCAAATGGATTGCCGTCTCGTCTGCGGTGTCAGTTTTTGCCGTAAATGGAGATCGACTTCTGCTGGGTGCATTGGTAGGCCCCCGAACACTTGGCCTATACAGTATTGCGTTTATGCTTCTAGCCGCTGCAGAGGGCGTCTTAATGAGATTAATTTCGGCGGTTGCGTTCCCTGCCCTTAGTGAGGCAAATCGAAAGGGAAGCGCAGAAGTCAAAGCGTTGCTCCGTAAGATGCGCTTGCCCTCCGATGGTGCGATGCTGTTCTTTTCTGGACTATTATTTGTCACCGGATCAGAGTTGGTGGATTTACTCTACGATCCGCGCTACCTTGAGGCGGGGGCGATGCTAGAGATTTTGTCTCTTGGTATGGTGTTGTCGAGATATTCTCTCCTGCATCAAGCATACATGGCGCTCGGCCATTCGAAATACGTTGCTGCGGTCAATATCGTCTCAGTTGTGTCGCTATTTATTCTGGTGCCAGCCGGTTTTGCGATATTCGGCGTAGCAGGGGCGGTGGCGGCCATAGCATTAAGAAACGGCCCAACCCTGGCTGTGATGCTTTATGCAAATAAGCGCTTGGGATTGAACGACTTCAAACTGGAACTGGCGCTCACTCCGTTTTGGGTGGTAGGGGCAGTAGTCGGAGTTGTTATGCTTAAGCTAATTTCAGCGATCTGACTTGCGGCCGAGTCCTATTAAGATGAAAATTACTTTTATTCTACCGACCCCAAATATGTCGGGTGGCGTTCGGGTTGCTGGTATTTATGCGGACTATCTTGTGGATAAAGGGCATCATGTCACGATGGTGTACCCTCCGCGGAATGTGGGATTGGCCGGCAAGTTTTGGCACCGCTTTTGGAATAGGACAGTGTCGACGACCCATCTCGATAAATGTAAGGCAATACAACGTGTCTTGGAAACGCCAAGAGCGGTTTCCGCCAGCGATGTGCCTGACGGCGATGTTGTTATTGCCACTTGGTGGGAGACTGCGGAATGGGTGGCGAAACTGCCGCCTATAAAAGGAGCTAAGGTCTACTTCATTCAGCATCACGAAATTTTCTCATGGCTTCCCGTTGAGCGCGCTCAAAAGACATACCTCCTTCCAATGAAAAAGATCGTTGTTGCTCGGTGGTTAAAAGATGTCATGCGCGACGTCTATGGTGACGATGAAGTCGAGTTAGTTCCTAACGGAGTTGACCATAATCTGTTTTTCGCCCCCGAGCGAGGCAAGCAGGCCCAGCCAACCGTCGGATTCCTTTATGCTGGAGCCCATTTCAAAGGAGTTGACGTAACGCTGCGCGCGATTTCGTTGTTGAGAGATCGGCTGCCCAGCCTAAAGGTTGTTTCGTTCGGCAGCGAGCCATTCAAGGACGCTAAGACGAGGCAAATTGAGTTCACTCTCAACCCGCAACAAGAAAAGCTTCGCGAGTGTTACGCTGCTTGCGACGTCTGGCTTACGGCAAGTCGGTCTGAAGGCTTCAACCTGCCGGCGTTGGAGGCCATGGCATGTCGAACACCTGTGGTATCAACAAGGACCGGCTGGCCTGAAGAAGCGATCTTGCCTGGTGTAAATGGATGGCTTGTGGACGTTGACGACCATGTCGGCCTTTACAAAGCGGCCGCAAATGTTCTGGCGCAACCGGACGAAAGCTGGAAAATGCTGTCTGATGCGGCGTACCAAACCGCGGCCGGCTGCTCGTGGAATAGATCCTCTGCACTGTTCGAGAGGATATTGGTTGATGTTGCGACAGAAAACGCTGCTGCGTTCAACTCCAAAAATGCTGATCATCACTTTTGATATAGCACAAGGCTCATTTCTCTATAGAGCCCTTCTTGGGTTTCCGCGATTGCTGGGTTGTCGTATGGGTGAGGAAGTCCACCCTTAACTTTTACCCATACCCTGTTATTGGCGCTGTCCTGCCAAAGCTTTTCTCCATTGCTCGACAGAACTTCTGCCAAAGTTCCAACAGTCGCGAGGCGGCGTACGAAACGTTCGTCCGGTGAAGAGGATGTCCAGTATTTCGGTTTCTCGCGATCCGTGGTGTGCGAGAAAAAGTAGCCCGTTGCAGGCGCGCTGCCATCGAATGCCACTCCAAGGATGAACCAATCGCCGTCCCGGTACGCATTAGTTATCTGCATAGCGACACGTCGTGGTGGAGCGTTGGTGGGGAACGTAAGCACATAACGCCCTCCGATACGAGCTGCGAAATGCCGCATGTTGCCAAGCATCTTTCCGAGTCCGTTTAGGACCGACCAGCGACCTATTTCCTGTCCATTATCACTGAAGCGTAATGCCTCTATGGCTGAAGAAAAGGTGTATCGGTTGTCGTCGAAATCAGTTTGAAATCCCTCCACGCCATAGTATTCACCATCGCAGCTTTTTCCGTTATGGCCGGCAGGGGTAACCAAAATGCAACTGGCTCCAGCAGTTAGGAACGGCACATCATAAACCCAGTAGTTGTTTTTTGGTCCCCAATATCCATTCGCATCCCAAAGCGCGCCCGACAGTGCCCAAACCCGATTGGGGTCACCAGTTAAATTCGGCGACGTAACCCTTGCTCCAGGGTTCGAGTTAATGAATTTGTTGTTCTTATTCCTGGCTAACCCTTTGTCTACCGCCGTAATATAATAGTCGTCGGTTTTGAACGCCCCGCTTGGTTCGGCCGAATAAAATTCGTAATTGATAAAAGTGTTTTCAGTAAACTTGAATGACGAGTGGTAGCTCGCCATGGCAACGGGCTTTTCGGGTCCTGGGTATGATCCGGGGTTATTAAGACTCTTGGCGATGATTAACGAACGAGTGATGACGCCATCGTTACCCGCTCCTGAGAAGTCAGTGTTTGCGTTGTCAGCGGCGGTCCATTCTAAATAATCCGGGAACATCACTCGATTTCGATAACCGCCCCAGCGGTTCTTAAAAATCACCATGCCCTTGAATTCAACGCGCACCCCGTTCGTATGGTTGTAATCGCGACCGTCTACCGTCGGGCGGTACATGTTCGGGTAGGTATGGCCCGCATCGTCAATAGGCGCGTGCTCTAAGAAGATTCCAGCCTCTCGATTGCTGTGTGATGTGTTGTACTCGAAGCCGCCGTGCTTAAGGCGATCTGGAAGTAGAGCAACCTTGGCGGAGGCGCCAAGCGTTTTACTTGGAAATGCCATCCAGATACCTGGGCCGTCACTATCGCCGACAAGATTATGGCGGACGGTGTTGTCCGGATTCGTCAGCCAAATTCCACTTGGCCCGGCCGGCGTAGCATTGTTGGTACCTGTGGGATTCTCGTGAACAAGAAGCGTTTTGGCCCTCGCCGGCATGCGCATCTTCAGCGCGATGTTCCCCTCGATCAGATTGCGCCGCTCCACCGCGTCTTCCAGGAAGAACGCATGCCCCTTGATGTCGTGGCAGACGTTGTTGACCACCTGCACGCCGTTGGTGGCGTGGATCACGACGCAGCGCTGGCTCGACGCCCAGATCGCGCTGTTGCGCAGCACATGACCGGTAGCGTCGCCCAACACGCGACCTTCGGTGTCATAGCTCAGCATGTGCCAGTGGATCGGGTACCGACCCAACAGGCCCGACTGGCCGACGCGGCGCATCTCGAGCCCGTCGATCACGACCTTGGACTGCAGGTCCATGATCATCACGTGCGCGCCGAAGCCGTTGGTCTGCCAGGCCGCGTCGTCCGCCCCTTCGATGACGACGTTGCGGGTCAGGTTCGCCACCGCAGCCCGTTCGTCCAAACTGGTCGGCGCGGGCGTCGCCGGCGGGACGTAGGAGGGGTCCGGCGTGAGGCTCATGCCGGTGTTGGTGACGTACTGCATCTTGCCCCAGCGGAACTTGTTCAGTGCTGCGGCCAGATTCACCCGGTTGCCGCTGACGCTGGACAGCGCCAGGCGCTCGGTCTCTGCAACGCCCCAGAAGTCGGTCGGTGCGATGGCGATGTTGTCGCCGGCTTGCCAATTCACCGTGTCCTTGAGCGTGAGGTTCGTCGCGCCGGCGTTGGCGTGGTCGTTCAGCTTGGTCCAGGCCGGTTGCTTCACCGCGCCGTAAATCGCCAGGCGGCCGCCTCGGACGTTGATGCCGCGGGACACGCCGTCGTTGCTCGCGACGGGTTGTCCGTTCAGGGTGATCACCGCCTTCTGCGCGAAGGGTTGCGACGCGGAGCCCACTTCGAGCGCCCCGCTGGCCGAGATGTCGATGAAGGACGTCGTCAGTCGGGTGTCGCGTCGTGCGAACTGCAGCGTGCCCTGGATCGTGAGCCCCGCCAGGGCCGGCGGGTCCATGTCCAGCACGATGGTCTTCCCTGGCGGGATCAGCACCTGCGCGTTGGCCGTCGGCAGGATGCCACCCCACGTCTTCGGGTCCGACCACAACAGGGCGCTGTCCGTCGGCGCACTGCTGACACCGGTGCTGCTGCCCGTCGGCGCACTGCTGACACTCGTGCTGCTGGAGGTCGTCGTGACCGGAACGAGGGTGGCGGTGGAGGGCTCCGTGGCCGTCGCGGTTGCCGGCGAGCTCGTCGTGTTCGATCCGGAACCGCTTGCCGTGGTGGTGCTCCCCGCCGCGAAGACGGTGCCGTTGCCCACTCCGTTCCCGTTCGCGTTCCCGCCCTTCTTGAGGATCTGTGCCTGCTCGTCAGCGCCGGTGGCGGCCAGGGCTTCGGCGGTGCCGCTGTTGGCACCTGCGCCGCTGCCACCCCCGCAGGCCACGAGACAAAGGGCGGCCAGCGCGGACGAGGTGAATCGGAGGTGGCGCATCAAGGTGGGGACGGTCATTGGGAAGGTCGGCTGACGGGTTCAAACGCCCTAGGAAGATCGGCGGGGGCCGACCTCCCTTGATCCCGCTTGCATTCCGTTTCCTCGCACGGCGATGAGGATCGTCAGGCAAACAGCGATGCCGTTACACACAGGCGGGACGCCCACTACCGGACGCAGCGTCCATGCCAAGGTCCCGGACTGTGAACCAGTTCTCGCACGGCGTCCGTCCCCTGGACCGACCGACGGGGTCCGGTCAGTTCTGGACCGTCGAACACGACGTGAAAACACATCGCTGTAACAAAACGGAACTGCCATCTGTGAGCAACGGTCGCATCCGTTTCAACGACGCGCCGGGAACTAGCACCCCTGCTCCGATCGTTTTCCACGGCCGTGTCGGCTACGTCGAGACACGTTTGTCGAGTCAGGCGAGAATGGTGCCTTCCAAGCCTTGGTCAATGCCATGAAGTCCACCACCACCGCCGCGGTGCTCGCTGCGCTGATGATCGCCACCTCCATGGCCGGTTTCGCGGCGCGCCCGAAGCCGCGGCCTCCGGGGCAGCCGCCGAGCATCGTGCTCGAGTCTGCCGTGCCGAAGCGGTTCGGGGATTGGGTGGAGGTGACGGTCGGCCAGGCGGCGGTGGTCAACCCGCAGACCCAGCAGTTGCTGGACAAGCTGTACAGCCAACTGCTCACCCGCACCTACGAGAACCGCGTCACGGGCGCCCGCGTGATGCTGTCGATGGCGTACGGCGACGACCAGCGTGACGGTCTGCAGGCGCACATGCCGGAAGTCTGTTATCCGGCGCAGGGCTTCAAGTTGCATGAGGCCGCCGACGGCCTTCTGGGCACCCCGCACGGCGACATCCCCGTCAAGCGGCTGTCGACCAGCCTCGGCCCGCGGTTCGAGCCGGTGACCTACTGGTTCACGGTTGGCGACCAGGCCATCAAGACGCGTTGGGAAAAGCGTCTGATCGAGTTGCGCTTCGGCTTGACGGGTCAGGTGCCGGACGGCCTGCTGTTCCGGGTGTCGACGATCGACCGGGACACCAAGCGCGCCTACCAAGTGCAGGACCAGTTCGTCCAGGATCTGCTGAACTCGGTCGAGCCCCAGTCGCGGCACCGGCTCAGCGGACTCGCCTTCACCGGCTGACCGCCTGCCCGCCGCGGTGCGCGGCGGGTGAGGCGCGGGGCCGGCCGGCCCGCTGCCCTTTCAACTGCTGGTGCGCCCGTAGCTGTCCTCGAACCGGACGATGTCGTCCTCACCGAGGTAGGCGCCGCTCTGCACCTCGATGATTTCCAGCGGCACCTTGCCCGGGTTGGTCAGGCGGTGCACCTCGCCCAGCGGGATGTAGGTGCTCTGGTTCTCGGTGAGCAGGATCTTCTTGTCGCCGCAGGTCACCTCCGCTGTGCCGGTGACCACGATCCAGTGCTCCGCGCGGTGGTGGTGCATCTGCAGGCTCAGTGACGCGCCGGGCTTGACCAGGATGCGCTTGACCTGGTGGCGCGGCCCTTCGTCGATGCTGTCGTACCAGCCCCACGGGCGGTGCACCTTGCGGTGCAGGGTGTGCTCGGTGCGCCGGTCCTGCCCCAGCCGGCCGACGACGTGCTTGACGTCCTGGCAACGTTCCCGATCGGCCACCAGCACCGCATCCGGCGTCTCGATGACCACCACGTTGTCCAGCCCCACCACGCCGACGAGCCGGCCCGAGGCGTGGAC
This sequence comes from Aquabacterium sp. J223, assembly GCF_024666615.1. Classification (NCBI taxonomy): domain Bacteria; kingdom Pseudomonadati; phylum Pseudomonadota; class Betaproteobacteria; order Burkholderiales; family Sphaerotilaceae; genus Aquabacterium; species Aquabacterium sp. J223. The sequence goes on from NZ_CP088297.1 coordinate 1,273,520, forward strand.
CAGCGTGTTGTGGCTGTCGTGCAGCACCGCGTCGCCGACGATGGCGTTGCCGTCGCCGTCCTGCGCGGCCACCTGCCACACCGCGTTCCAGGCGCCGAGGTCGTTCCAGCCGGCGTTCAACGGCACCATCTGCAACGCCTGGCCGCTGTCCGGGCAGCGCTCCAGCACCGCGACGTCCACCGATTCGGACGGCACCTGGTGGAAGGCGGCGGCGTCCGGTCTGACGAAGACGCCGTCGCGCCGTGCCGCCTTCCAGGCGGTGCGGGTGGCGTCCAGGATGTCGGGGCGGAAGCGCTCCAGCGCCGACAGCCACACCGAAGCCCGCAGCACGAACATGCCGCTGTTCCAGAAATAGCCGCCCTTGGCGAGGTAGCCTGCGGCGGTGGCCGCGTCCGGCTTCTCGACGAACGCCGCCACCCGGTCGCCCTCGCAGCGGATGTAGCCGTAACCCGTTTCCGGCCGGTCCGGCTGAATGCCAAGGATCACGATGGCCTGCTCGCCGGCCAGTGCCGCGGCGCGCTGCAGGGCGGCGGTGAAGGCGGCCGCATCGCCCACCGTCTGGTCGGCCGGCGTGACCACCAGCACCGGGTCGGCCCCCTGGTCCTGCGCCTGCAGCGCCGCCAGCGTGAGCGCGGGCGCGGTGTTGCGGCCGGCCGGTTCCAGCAGCACGGCGGTCGGCTCCACCGCGACCTGCCGCAACTGGTCGAGCACCAGGAAGCGGTGTTCCTCGTTGCCGACCACGATCGGTGGCCGCACGTCGATGGTGGCGGTCGCCAACGCCTGCAACCGCTGCACGGCCTGCTGGAACAGCGTTGCCGGGCCGGCCAGCGCCAGGAACTGTTTCGGATGCGAGGCGCGGGACAGCGGCCAGAGCCGGGTGCCGCTGCCGCCCGCCATCACCACCGGTTGCAAGGTGAGGTTCATGAGGACCGATCAGGCCAGGGAGGACGCAAATCCATTGGGGTTCATCGACTGCCAGCGCCAGCTGTCGACGCACATGCGGTCCAGGTCGTGCTCGGCACGCCAGCCGAGCAGTTGCTGCGCGAGCGTCGGGTCGGCGTAGCAGGCGGCGATGTCGCCGGGCCGGCGCGGCCCGATGTCGTAGGGGACGGGCCGCCCGCTGGCCGCTTCGTAAGCCCGCACGACGTCGAGCACGCTGTAGCCGCGGCCGGTGCCGAGGTTGACGGTGAAGCTGCCGGGCTCGGCCAGCAGTCGCCGCAGTGCGGCGACGTGGCCCTGTGCCAGGTCGACCACGTGGATGTAGTCCCGCACCCCAGTGCCGTCCGGCGTGTCGTAGTCGCTGCCGTGCACCTGCAGCCGCGGGCGTCGGCCGACCGCCACCTGGGCGACATAGGGCATCAGGTTGTTCGGGACGCCCCGTGGGTCCTCCCCGATCAGGCCGCTGTCGTGCGCGCCGACCGGGTTGAAGTAGCGCAGGCAGCCGGTCTGCCACTGGGGATCGGCCGCGCCGAGGTCGGCCAGGATCTGCTCGCACATCAGCTTGGTGCGGCCGTACGGGTTGGTCGCCGACAGCGCGGCGTCCTCCGTCAGCGGCAGCCGGTCCGGCGTGCCGTACACCGTGGCGCTGCTGGAGAACACGAAGCGCCGGCAACCGTGCGCCTGCAGCGCCTCGCAGGTGGCCACCAGCCCGCCCAGGTTGTTGCGGTAGTAGGCCAGCGGCTTGGCGGTGGATTCACCCACCGCCTTGAAGGCCGCGAAGTGCACGGCCGCGTCCACCGGATGGTCGCGCAGCACTGCGGACAGGGCGGCGCCATCCGTCACGTCCGCCTGCACGAACAGCGGCGTGCGCCCGGTCAGCCGTTGCAGCCGCCGCAGCACCTCGGCCGAGCTGTTCGAGAAGTCGTCGACGCCCACGACGTCGAAACCCGCCTGCTGCAACGCGACCCAGGTGTGCGAGCCGATGTAGCCGGTGGCGCCGGTGAGCAGGACGGTGGGCATGGAGGTCCTCGGGACTACAGGGTGAGGGCGATCTGACCGAAGCAGGACACGGTGCTGGTGCTGAAGTCGGCCGTCACGCCGGAACGGTCGGTGCGGCTCAGGCTGCAGCCGAGGCTGGCGACGCGGGTGGCGGCCCAACGCACGCCGACCGAGGCGGCGCGTGCGGTTTCGTTTTGACCGTTCGCCAGTTCGAAACGGGTGGCCGTCAACCCGGCATCGGCCGACACCTTGCCGGTGACGGCGTACTGCGCCCGCACCGACACCGCATCGGCGATGCGCGAGACGTTGGTGGTCGTCAGCGCTACCCCGGCCAGCGGCAGGTTGCTCTGCACCGGCACGAAGGCCAGCTGTTGGCCGGTGTCGCGGCTGACGGTGGTGTTGAGGCCGAGCTTGCCGGTGGCCTGGTAAGCCCAGTTCACCGAGCCGGTGACGCCGTCGAAGTTCAGGATCTGCTGGCGCTCGTACTCCGTCTTGCCGAACGACAGCCGGCCGCTGACGGTGCTGCGTCCGGTGGGCACCCAGGTGCTGGACAGGTAGACGTCGCGCCGCTCGGATTGATCGGCCGGAAAGGACAAGCCGCTGGTCACCGTCACCGCGTCGTAGTCGTTGCGCTGCAGGCTGACCCCGGCGCTGGCGCTCAGGCCGTCGCTGAAGCGGTAGCCCAGTCCCACGCTGCCGGCCCGCTGCTCGTAGTCGCCCAGCTGCGACACCGGGTTGCTCTGGTCCACCTGGCGCCAGCTGAGGGACGTGTCCAGCGTCAGTCGGGTCACCAGGCCCAGGCGCGCGGTCGCGACGGCCGAGCGGAAGGTCTGGATGTTGGCCTGGGTGTTGGCCACGCCGGCCAGCCCGTAGAACGGCGCCAGCGACCGGCCCGCATCCAGCCGCAGCGTGCCCGCCAGCCGTTCGATGGTCGACCAGTCCCAGCCGGCGCCGAGGTTGTAGCTGTTGTTGCCCAGGCCGCTCACGCCGGTGTAGCGGTTGTTGGCGAGGTTCACGTTGCCGTAGACGCGCTGGCGGCCGAAGGTCTGGTCCACCGAGCCGAAGACCGCGGTGCTGAACAGCGTGGCGTCCACCGCGCCCGGGTCGCCGTCGGCGCGGTTGTAGAGGTTGGAGATGCGGCTGACCGTCTCCGATGCGCCCACCGTGTAGGGGCTCGACTGGGCGAACGCACTGCCGGCGCAGGCCAGCAGCACGGCCAAGGACACTGGGGCGATTCGTTGCATGGTTCCTCCCTGGCCGGCGTGGGCGCCGGTCCGGCAATGTCAATAGGCGTTGCGGTCGGCGAACATGAGCCGGATGGTGCGCACGATGATCTGCAGGTCCAGGCCCAGCGACCAGTTGCGCAGGTATTCCAGATCGTATTCGACGCGCGCCTGCATCTTCTCGATCGTGTCGGTCTCGCCACGGTGCCCGTTGACCTGGGCCCAGCCGGTGATGCCGGGCTTGACCTTGTGCCGCACCATGTAGGCCTTGATCATTTCGCGGTACTGCTCGTTGTGGGCCACCGCATGGGGCCGGGGGCCGACGATGCTCATGCGTCCCTGCAGGACGTTGATGAACTGCGGCAGCTCGTCCAGCGAGGTGCGGCGGATGAAGGCGCCGAACCGGGTGATGCGCGGGTCGTCCTTGGTCGCCTGCTTGACCACCGGGCCGTTGTCCATGGTGCGCATGGAGCGGAACTTGTAGACCACGATCTCCGCGCCGTCGATGCCGTTGCGCCGCTGGCGGAAGATCACCGGGCCCGGCGAGCTCAGCTTGACGCCGACGGCCAGCGCGAGCAGCACCGGCGAGATGAGGATGAGGATGAGCGTGGCGAGCACGATGTCCTCGAGCCGCTTCATCAGCTCGTTGGTGCCGGTGAACGGCGTCTCCAGGATGCCCACGACCGGCACGCCGGCGATGTCCTGCAGCCGCCCTTGGATGATGCTGATGCCGAACACGTCCGGCACGAAGAAGATGGACGCGGTGGTGCCCTGCACCGACTCCAGCAGCTCGACGATGCGCGGCTGCGACCCCAGCGGCAGGGTGATGTACACCTCCTTGATGCCGTGCTCGCGGATGTACGGCGCCAGCTGGTTCAGCGTTCCCAGGCGCTGCTGGGTGGCGTCGTTGTGCACCCGCTCGTCGGTGCGGTCGTCGAAGTAGCCGGCGAAGTCGACGCCCGCCTCGGCGTCGGCCAGCGCCCGGGCCACCTTCACCCCCAGCGGACCCGCGCCGACGACCACCGCCGTGCGCCGGGCCTCCGGCCGCGCGGCGCGCGAGACGAGGATGCTGCGGCCGATCCACACCGCCATCCATTGCAGCACCGGCGTCACCAGCGCCCAGCCGATCAGCACCTCGGTGCTGAAGTAGCCCAGGCTGCGGGTGGCGTAGCCGCACAGGAAGAGGATGGCCAGCAGCGCGATCCAGGAGGTCGCGATGTCGGTGCCGGCGGCGATCAGGTGGTCGCGGAAGCGGTTGCGGCCGGGAAAGCTCAGCGCGAAGACGAGCAGGCACAGCGTGAGGTCCGAGCGCAGCACCGGGTCGCCATTGGCCACGGTCGCAAACAGGAAGACCGCGACGGTGATCGTCGGCTCCATGAAGGCCGCGATCAGCGAGGTCACCGATTGCGGTGCGCTGTAGAACGTTCGCTTGTAGCTGCGGTCTTCGAACATGGACAAGGACGTCAGACGGCACGGGGGAAGCCGTCCGGCAGGTGGTCAGGCTGGCGTCAGACGCGCCTGCCCATGCCCGCCACGAGCGGCGGGATTCTCCCTCAATTCCCGGGTCGCTCCGCCCCGGCCGTCGGTGGGTGGGCGACAGGCCGCTGCCTACAATCCGGCGATGCTTCACGCTTTGCATGCAGTTCTCGCGCCCGCCGCCCTCGAGCGGCTGGTGCTGCTGCTCAACCACCTGCTGCAGTCCGAGCCCGCGGCGCAGGACCGGCTGCGGCCGCACGCCGGCCGGCGGGTCGAATTGCAGGCCGCCGACTGGCCGCGCTGGCTGCCCCCGCTGCCGCGACTCGCCTTCGCCATCACGCCGGCCGGCCTGCTGGAGTGGGAGCCCGACGCGCCCGCCGCGCCCGCCGACCTGCAGGTGGTGGTCGAGGCCGGCCAGCCGCTGCAGCAACTGCCGGCGCTGCTGGCGGGGCAGGCGCCGCGCCTGCAGGTGCAGGGCGACGCCGCCCTGGCCGGCGACGTGAACTGGCTGCTGGACAACCTGCGCTGGGACCCGGCCGACGACCTGCAGCGCTTCGTCGGTCCGGCGGCCGCGGCGACCCTGCAGCGGGTCGGCCGCGGCTTCTTCGGTGCGCTGCGCCAGGCGCTGTCCCTGGCCCAGTCGATCGCCGGGCGGCTGGTGGGCGCCACCGCCACGAACGCGGGCGCCACCGGAGGCTGGCCCGCACGATGAAGGCGACAGCGCGGCGGCGACGGCCGGACAGGTGGGCGACGGCAGCGGGCCGGTGGAGACCAGGAGGGGCGGCGTGAGCCACCTCGGGCGGCTCGCCTTCATCCTGTTCACCATCCTGCGTTTCGGCCTCGACGAGTTGGCCTTGTCGGGGCTGCGCGGCCGCTGGATGCGGCGCCTGGTGCGGGTGCTCACGGTCGGCCGCCGGCTGGACAGCCCGCGTGGCGCCCGACTGCGCCAGGCGCTCGAGCAGCTCGGGCCCATCTTCGTCAAGTTCGGCCAGGTGCTGTCGACCCGGCGCGACCTGCTGCCGGTGGACGTGGCCGACGAACTGGCGCTGCTGCAGGACCGGGTGCCGCCGTTCCCGGGGGCGGACGCCGTGGCCCTGGTCGAACAGGCCTTCGGCCGCCCGCTGGCGGCCGTCTTCGCCAGCTTCGACACCGTCCCGGTGGCCAGCGCGTCAATCGCCCAGGTCCATTTCGCCACCCTGCTCGACGGACGCGAGGTGGCGGTCAAGGTGCTGCGGCCGGGCATGCTCTCGGTGATCGAGACCGACCTGACGCTGCTGCACACGCTGGCCCGCTGGGTCGAGCACTGGAGCGCCGACGGCCGCCGGCTGCGCCCGCGCGAGGTGGTGGCCGAGTTCGACAACTACCTGCACGACGAGCTGGACCTGGTGCGCGAGGCCGCCAACGCCGCCCAGCTGCGGCGCAACATGCAGGACCTGCAGCTGGTGATGGTGCCGGAGATGGTGTGGGACCTGTGCACCCCCGGCGTCATCGTCATGGAGCGCATGCACGGCGTGCCGATCAGCCAGATCGAACGGCTGCGCGCGGCCGGGGTGGACATCCCGCGGCTGGCCCGCGACGGCGTGACGATCTTCTTCACGCAGGTCTTCCGCGACGGCTTCTTCCACGCCGACATGCACCCCGGCAACATCCAGGTCAGCCTGGCGCCGGACACCTTCGGCCGCTACATCGCGCTGGACTTCGGGATCATCGGCACGCTCACCGAGGTCGACAAGGACTACCTGGCGCAGAACTTCATCGCCTTCTTCCGCCGCGACTACAAGCGCGTGGCCGAACTGCACCTGGAGTCCGGCTGGGTGCCGCCGGCGACGCGGGTGGATGCGCTGGAGGCGGCCATCCGGGCGGTGTGCGAGCCGCACTTCGACCGTCCGCTGCGCGAGATCTCGCTGGGCACCGTGCTGCTGCGCCTGTTCCAGATCTCCCGCCGCTTCAACGTCGAGATCCAGCCCCAGCTGGTGCTGCTGCAGAAGACGCTGCTCAACGTCGAGGGCCTGGGCCGCCAGCTCGACCCGGAACTCGACCTCTGGGCCACGGCCAAGCCCTTCCTCGAGCGCTGGATGAGCGAGCAGGTGGGCTGGCGCGGCCTGTGGCTGCGCCTCAAGCAGGAGGCGCCGCGTTATTCGCAGCTGCTGCCGGCGCTGCCGCGGCTGGCGGTGCAGCGGCTGCAGTCGCCCGCTGGCACGTCGGATGCATTGCTGGCCGCCCTGCTGGTCGAGCAGCGCCGCACCAACCGGCTGCTGCAGGGCCTGATCTGGGCCGGACTGGGTTTCGTGCTGGGGGCCGCGGCCGTCAGGCTGTGGCCCTGGCTGGTGTGAAAGGGCTCGTGCCATGCTGCTCACGCTCGTCGTCGTCTACCTGCTCGTCACCATCGCCATCGGCCTCTGGGCGGCCAAGCGGGTGAAGAACACCGCCGACTTCGCGGTCGCCGGCCGCCACCTGCCGCTGGTGATGATCGTCACCACCACCTTCGCCACCTGGTTCGGCTCCGAGACGGTGCTCGGCATCCCGGCCAAGTTCGTCGAGGGCGGCCTCGGCAGCGTGGTGGAAGACCCCCTTCGGCGCCGGCACCTGCCTGATCCTGGTCGGCCTGTTCTTCGCGTCGCGGCTGTACCGCATGACGCTGCTGACCATCAGCGACTACTACCGCGAGCGCTACGGGCGGGTGGTGGAGGTGGCCTGCTCGGTCATGATCATGGTCAGCTACCTGGGCTGGGTGTCGGCCCAGGTCACCGCGCTGGGGCTGGTGTTCAACGTGCTGTCGGGCGGCGCCATCGCCATCCCGGTGGGCATGGTGCTGGGCACCGCCTCCATCCTGGCCTACACGCTGCTCGGCGGCATGTGGTCGGTGGCGGTCACCGACTTCGTGCAGATGATCATCCTGGTCGTCGGGCTGCTGGTCATCGCGTTCTTCGCCGCCGGCCAGGCCGGCGGCGCCGACAAGGTCGTCGCCCTGGCCGCCAGCCGCGACCTGTTCCGCTTCCTGCCGGAGCCCAGCTTCCACGACATCGTGTTCTTCATCGCGGCGGCGATCACGATGATGCTCGGGTCCATCCCGCAGCAGGACGTCTTCCAGCGGGTGATGTCGGCCAAGGACCTGAACGCCGCCACCAAGGGCCCGGTGATCGGCGGCGTCTGCTACATCCTCTTCGCCGCGGTGCCGATGTTCCTGGTCACCAGCGCGCTGATCATCATGCCGGAGCAGGCCGAGGCGCTGCTCGCCGACGACCCGCAGAAGGTGCTGCCCACGCTGGTGCTCACGCACATGCCCTTCGTCATGCAGGTGCTGTTCTTCGGTGCGCTGCTGTCGGCCATCAAGTCGTCCGCCTCGGCCACGCTGCTGGCCCCGTCGATCACCTTCGTCGAGAACATCTGGCGCCAGTTCCGCCCCCGCCTGTCAGACCGCCAGGAACTGCGCACCATGCGCATCACCGTGCTGCTGTTCTCCATGCTGGTGTGCGCCTACGCCATCGCCTCGCAGGGCACGCCGATCTACGAGATGGTTTCCGGCGCCTACCAGGTGACGCTGATCGGCGCCTTCGTGCCGCTGGTCGCGGGCCTGTACTGGCGGCGGGCGACCACGCAGGGCGCGGTGTTCTCCATCCTGCTCGGGTTGGTGGGCTGGCTGGCGTTCCTGATGACGCCAGCCGGCGAGGTGTTCCCGGCGCAGCTGGCCGGCGTGCTGATGGCCGCCGTCGGCATGGTGCTGGGATCGCTCGGCCCGCAGGCGGTGAAGAACCGGCACGGCAGCCACCACACGCTTGCGGGGTTGAAGGCCTGACCCCCCGGCCCCAACTGCCGCCCGTCACGCCGCGGCCGGCCCCAGCCGGCCACGGCGTACCCCTCTCCTATAATTTCGTGTTTCGCATCAAGGGTTTAGCCATGCCGATCTATGCCTATCGCTGCGCCAGCTGCGGCCATGCGCAGGACGTCTTGCGCAAGCTCTCCGACCCTGCGCTGACCGTCTGCCCGGCCTGCCAGGCGGGCACCTTCGAAAAGCAGGTCACCGCCGCCGGCTTCCAGCTCAAGGGCTCGGGCTGGTACGTCACCGACTTCCGCAACAACGGCAGCGCGCCGGCCAAGGCCTCGACCGGCGGCGAGGCGAAGCCCGCCGACACCGCGTCGTCGTCCGAGTCGAAGGCGCCTGCGTCCACCACCGAGCCGGCCACGCCCGCCGCCGCCAAGAGCGAACCGGCAGCCGCCGGCGGAACCGCCTCCGCGGCGCCGACCCCTTGACGATCGTGCGCGCTCCCTCCCCGCAAGAAAGCCCGGCGTGAAGAAACACCTCCTTGCCGGCCTGCTGGTCTGGCTGCCGCTGGCCATCACGGTCTGGGTGCTGATGTGGGTGCTCGGGCTGATGACCGGCGTCTTCGGCGGTCTGCTCGACGCGGTGCAGGCGGTGCTGCCGCAGGCCGCGGTGCCGACCATCGAATGGCTGCGGCGCACGCCGGGCCTCGGCGTGGTCGTGCTGCTGGTCGCGCTCTGGCTGACCGGCGTGGCGGCGACCAACATCGCCGGCCAATGGGCGCTGCGGCAGGGACACCGGCTGCTGTCCAACATCCCCATCGTCAAATCCATCTACAGCTCGGTCAAGCAGGTCTCGGACACGCTGTTCTCCAGCAACGGCAACGCCTTCCGCGAGGCCGTGCTGCTGGAGTACCCGCGCGCCGGCAGCTGGACCATCGCCTTCGTCACCGGCCGTCCCGGCGGCGAGGTGGCCGACCACCTGCGCGGCGACTACCTCAGCCTGTACGTGCCGACGACGCCCAACCCGACGTCCGGCTTCTTCCTGATGCTGCCGCGCGCCGACGTCGTGCCCCTGGGCATGAGCGTGGACGAGGCGTTGAAGTACATCATCTCGATGGGCGTGGTGGCCCCGCCGCCGCCGCGGGTGGCGCTGGCCGCCGCGGCCGCCCACTGAGCCGGCGCCTCACCCAACCGCCACCCACCACACCCGGCGCCCGGCCACGCGCTTCGACCGAAGCCGCCGCTGCAGGCGCCGCTGCCGAACCTGCGGAGATAGTCGACATGAGAACCACCTACTGCGGCCTGGTCAGCGAGGCCCTGCTGGGCCAGACCGTCACCCTGATGGGCTGGGCCCACCGCCGGCGCGACCATGGCGGCGTCATCTTCATCGACCTGCGCGACCGCGAGGGCCTGGTGCAGGTGGTGTGCGACCCCGACCGCCCGGAGATGTTCGCCACCGCCGAGGGCGTGCGCAACGAGTTCTGCCTGAAGCTGGTGGGCAAGGTGAGGGCGCGGCCGGCCGGCACCGAGAACGCCAACCTCACCAGCGGCAAGGTGGAGGTGCTGTGCCAGGAACTCGAGGTGCTCAACCCCAGCGTCACGCCGCCCTTCCAGCTCGACGACGACAACCTGTCCGAGACCACGCGCCTGACCCACCGCGTGCTCGACCTGCGCCGCCCGGCCATGCAGCACAACCTGATGCTGCGCTACCGCGTGGCGATGGAGGTGCGCAAGTACCTCGACGAACACGGCTTCGTCGACATCGAGACGCCGATGCTCACCCGCAGCACCCCCGAGGGCGCACGCGACTACCTGGTGCCCAGCCGGGTCCACGACGGCATGTTCTTCGCGCTGCCGCAGAGCCCCCAGCTGTTCAAGCAGCTGCTCATGGTCTCGGGCTTCGACCGCTACTACCAGATCACCAAGTGCTTCCGTGACGAGGACCTGCGCGCCGACCGCCAGCCCGAGTTCACCCAGATCGACCTGGAGACCAGCTTCCTCACCGAGCAGGAGATTCGCGACCTGACCGAGGGCATGATCCGCCACGTCTTCATGAAGGCGCTGGGCGTCGACCTGGGCACCTACCCGGTGATGCAGTACAGCGAGGCGATGAGGCTGTACGGCTCGGACAAGCCCGACCTGCGCGTCAAGCTCGACTTCACCGAGCTGACCGACGTCATGGCCGACGTCGACTTCAAGGTCTTCTCCGGGCCGGCGACGATGAAGGGCGGCCGCGTCGCGGCGCTGCGCATCCCCGGCGGCGGCGACATGAGCCGCGGCGAGATCGACGGCTACACCGACTTCGTGAAGATCTACGGCGCCAAGGGCCTGGCCTGGATCAAGGTCAACGACCTGGCCAAGGGCCGCGAGGGGCTGCAGAGCCCCATCGTCAAGAACCTGCACGACCGCGCGGTCGACGAGATCGTCCGCCGCACCGGGGCGCAGACCGGCGACCTCATCTTCTTCGGCGCCGACAAGGCCAAGGTGGTCAACGACGCGCTGGGCGCGCTGCGGGTGAAGATCGGCCACAGCGAGTTCGGCCGCGCCAAGGGCCTGTTCGAGGACCGGTGGGCGCCGCTGTGGGTGATCGACTTCCCGATGTTCGAGTACGACGAGGAGGGCCAGCGCTGGAACGCGGTGCACCACCCCTTCACCGCACCGAAGGACGGCCACGAGAACCTGATGGACACCGACCCCGGCGCCTGCGTCGCCAAGGCCTACGACATGGTGCTCAACGGCTGGGAGCTGGGCGGCGGCTCGGTGCGCATCCACCGCGCCGACGTGCAGAGCAAGGTCTTCTCCGCGCTGAAGATCGGGCCCGAGGAGGCGCAGGCCAAGTTCGGCTTCCTGCTCGACGCCCTGCAGTACGGCGCGCCGCCGCACGGCGGCCTGGCCTTCGGGCTGGACCGCCTGGTGACGCTGATGACCAAGGCCGATTCCATCCGCGACGTCATCGCCTTCCCGAAGACGCAGCGGGCGCAGGACCTGCTGACCGGCGCGCCGTCGCCGGTGGACGAGAAGCAGCTGCGCGAACTCCACATCCGTCTGCGGAATGTGGCGCCTGCCGCCGCCTGACGGCGCCGCCCCGAGGGCGCCCGCGTCGCGACCCCGGGGCGGGGATCGCGCAGCGCTCCTCGGCGAGCGCCGCCGCTGACCGCTGCGCCTCGGTCCCGAAGGGAATTGCTGCCGTGGCTGAGGGCCCCCGCCCCTTCAAGATCCCGCGCTCGGTGCTGGTGGTGATCCACACGCCGGCGCTGGAGGTGCTGCTGCTGGAGCGCGCCGACCGGCCCGGCTACTGGCAGAGCGTGACGGGGTCGCTGGACCGCGAGGACGAGGCCCTGGCCGAGACGGCCGCGCGCGAGGTGGCCGAGGAGACCGGCATCGTCGTCGGCGCGCCCGGGGTGCCGGCGTCGGCCCTGGTGGACTGGGGGCTGGAGAACGTCTACGAGATCTACCCGGTGTGGCGCCACCGCTATGCACCGGGTGTCAGCCACAACACCGAGCATGTGTTCGGCCTTCGGGTGCCGGCGGGCACGCCGGTCACGCTGGCCCCGCGCGAGCACCTGGCCCATGCCTGGCTGCCCTGGCGCGACGCGGCCGACCGCTGCTTCTCGCCCTCGAACGCCGAGGCGGTGCTGATGCTGCCGCGCTTCGCCACCGCGAGCTGACCCTCGAACGGGTATGCCGCATGCAGTGCGGCATCATCGACGAGACCCCGCCCGCGGCGCCTTGATGAACCCGCTCCACTCCACGCACCTGCCGCCGTTCTCCGCCACGCTCGCCGAACACCGGCTGCGGGTGGCGACCTACAACATCCACAAGGGCGTGCGCGGCATCGGCCCGGCGCGCCGGCTGGAGATCCACAACCTGGGGCTGGGGGTCGAGGCGCTGGACGCCGACCTGGTGTTCCTGCAGGAGGTGCGGCTGTTCCACACGTTGCAGGCGCGCCAGTTCGACCGCAGCACCTTCGGCTGGCCCGACGGCGGGCAGGCCGAGTTCCTGGCGCCGCCGGGCTACGAAGTGGCCTACCGGACCAACTGCATCACCCGCCATGGCGAGCACGGCAATGCGCTGCTGTCGCGCTGGCCCATGGGCGACATCGGCCACCACGACGTGTCCGACCACCGCTTCGAGCAGCGCGGCCTGCTGCACGTGCCGGTGCAGTGGAGCGGCCGCACCGTGCACGCGGTGGTGGCGCATTTCGGCCTGATCCACGCCAGCCGGGTGCGCCAGGTGCAGAAGCTCGCGGCCTTCATCGAGCAGCACGTGCCGAAGGGGGAACTGCTGATCGTGGCCGGCGACTTCAACGACTGGGGCGAGAAGCTCGACGGGCCGATGGCCGGCCTCGGGCTTGCGCGGTCGCGACCGCCGGAAGGTCGAGAGAAGCCGACCTTCCCGTCGCGGGTGCCGGTGTTCCACCTCGACCGCGTCTACGTGCGCGGGCTGCGCTGCAGCGGCACCTTCGTGCCGCGCGGCAGCGCCTGGGTGCGCATGTCCGACCACCTGCCGCTGGTGGTGGAACTGGAGCCGGCCTGAGGCGCTGCCGGGCCGCCCCACACCATGCAGGCCCCCCCGACCGCCAGCCGTCGGCACCCGACCTGGGCCGTGCCCAGTGGCGGGCCTGGTACCTGAGCCGGCGCGTGGTCTACACCGGCGGCAATCACGTGCGGCTGCTGGCCGGGGGCGACGAGCTGTTCCCGGCGATGCATGCGGCCATCGCCGCCGCCCGCCGCGAGGTCTGGCTGGTCACCTACATCTTCCACCACGACGAGGCGGCCCAGGCCATGGCGCAGGCGCTGCGCGAGGCGGCCGGGCGCGGCGTTCGCGTGGGCGTCGTGGTGGACGGCTTCGGCAGCCGCGGCAGCCTGGCGCAGCTGCAACGCTGGTGGGCCGGCTCGTCGGTGTCGCTGGCGGTGTTCCGGCCGCTCGACCGCTGGTGGGCGGTGCTGCAGCCGGGGCAGTTCCGGCGTCTGCACCACAAGCTGTGCGTGGTCGACGACGAGGTGGCCTTCGTCGGCGGCATCAACATCCTCGACGACCGTGTCGACGTGCGCCACGGCCGCGCCGATGCGCCGCGCCTGGACTACGCCGTGCGCCTGGCCGGGCCGGTGGTGCTGCCCGTCGCGCACACCGCCCGCGCGCTGTGGTCGCGGGCAGCCCTGGGGCATGACTGGCGCGGCGAGCTGGCGGCGCTGGTCGGCAGCGCGGAGCCGGTCAAGGGTGCCGGCCGGCTGATGCGCAGCCTGCGCATCGCGCCGCCGGTGGAAGTGCTGCTGCCGGGGGTGCGCGACGGATCGCCGGTGCGGGCGGCCTTCGTGGTGCGCGACAACCTGCGCCACCGCGGCGCCATCGAGCACAGCCAGCTCGAGGCCTTCCGCCACGCCCGGCACAGCATCGACCTCGTCACGCCGTACTTCTACCCCGGCCAGCGCTTCCGCCGCGCGCTGCGCCAGGCCGCCCGCCGCGGCGTGCGCGTGCGCCTGCTGCTGCAGGGCAAGCTGGACTACCGCATCGCCGGGCTGGCGGCCACGGTGCTCTACGACGAACTGCTGCGTCAGGGGGTGGAGATCTACGAGTACACCCCGGCCTGGCTGCACGCCAAGGCGGCGGTGGTCGACGGCCGCTGGGTGACGGTCGGCAGCTCCAACATCGACCCGCTGTCGCTGCTGCTCAACCTGGAGGCCAACGTGGCGGTGGACGACGCCGGCTTCGCCGACGAACTGGGCCAGCGGCTGGCGCAGGCGCTGGCCCAGTCGCGACGGGTCGACCGCGCCGGGCCGTCGCGCGGCTGGTGGGGGGCGCTGCGGCGCGGGGTGGTGGCCTGGGGGGCCCTGATTTACCTGCGCATGGCGGGCATCACGCGGCCTTACTGAGCCGCGCCGGCGGTCCGGTTCAGCGCGGCCGGTCGGCCGGCCGCTGGCCGCCGGAGGACGCGGAGGCCCGGGCAACGTGTTCCGCGGCCGGCCCCCGCTCGGCCGGCCGACCAGGCCGAGTTCGCGCAAGGTGGACTTGAAGCGCCGCAGCGCGAAGGCGACGTCGCGCACCCCCGCCACGTTGTCGTACCACGCCAGCGCGTGGATGTCCGTGCGGGAAGGGCGCTGGTACCCCAGGTCCGGGCAGGCGTAGCGCGCCGGCTCCTCCGGGCGCACCGCGCGGTAGCAGGAGTACGCCCCGTCGACGTGCATCGGACCGCCCTCCGGGTGGCCCGGCGGCCGGGTCAGCATGGCGGCCAGGAAGTCGGCGATGGGGGCGGTGTCGCCCTGGATGCCGAGGAAGTGGGCGCCGATCAGCGGCACGTCGGGTGGCAGCGGCAGCAGGCCCTCGCCTTGCGGCAAGTTCGCGCTGTTGGCACCGTAGAAGAAGCGCCAGTTCCGGTCCGCCGCCAGCGCCTGGAACATCGACGGCGCCTGCGCCAGGAAGTCGCGCGAGAAGTTCAGGTCGTCCTCGAGGATGAGGATGCGCGACAGCCCCGCCGCGTCGCGCAGCACCCCCAGGTGGCTGAGGAAGCAGCCGTGTGTGCCCAGGGTGGGGAACCCGGCCGCGTCCGCCGGTCGCACCGCCTCGAACAGCTTCACCCGCGGGGACTGCAGGCTCAGCCCGACGGCCAGCAGCTGCTGCTCGATCTCCCGGCGCCGGTCGACGCGGAACGGCAGGTTGATGACGTAGATGCGATCGAACAGCGACCAGTCGACGGCGGGCATGGCGCCGCCGCGGCAAACGGCGCTCCTGCGCGCCGGCTCGCCATGGGGTCAGCGAGGGCGCTGCGTCTGCTTCAGCACCTGCCGGTAGATGTCCATTACCTGCGCCGCCTTGGCGTCCCAGGTGTAGCGGTCGGCGATGCGCTGCCGCGCCTGCACCGAGCGGCCGTTCAGCCGTTCCGCCGGCCGGTCCACGATGTCGGTCAACACCCGCCGGAAGCCGGTCACCACGTCCTCGCGGCGTCCGATCGGCACCTTGAAGCCCACCGCGTCGTCCACCAGTTCCGCCGGGCCAGCGTAGTCCGCCACCACCGGCACCACGCCGAGCGCCATCGCTTCCAGCACCACGCCGCCGCCGAACTCCCGCACGCTGGGGAACGGCAGGATGTGCGCCTGGCGGAGCACGTCCTGCACCTGGTCGTGCCGCACCCAGCCGTGCAGCGTCACCGCCGCCTGCAGGCCCTCGGTGGCCACCCAGGCCTGCAGGTCCGGCATCAGGGGCCCGTCGCCGACGATGTCCAGCCGCAGGCGGCCGTCGCGCAGCAGCGGGGCCGCTGCCTCCAGCAGCATGTCGGGCCCCTTGTAGGGCACCAGCCGGCCGATGAAGCAGCCCCGCACCGGCCCGCCGGTCCACGGTGCGGCCTGGCCGCTGAAGCGGGCGGGGTCGATGCCGTTCTCGGGCAGGTAGTGGCACCGGGACTGCAGCGCCTTCGGGAACTCGCTGGCGGTGTGCCGGGAGCCGGCGATCAGCGCGGCCGAGTGGCGCCAGGTCGCGCGCACGCCCGGCCGCCAGCGATAGGCCCCGCGCACATAGGACAGCCACTCGCGCTCCTGCCGCCGGGCGCTGTCGAACCCTGGCGGCCAGGGCACGCCGCCGTTCAGCGGCCCCATCACGAAGGGCACGCCCGCGGCGTGGCAGCGGGCGGCCAGGCTGCTCGCCGCCGTGGGCGTCAGCGGCGTGATGCGGTGGACCAGGTCGAAGCGGCGCGCCGTCACGTCGGCCTTGAAGCGCTGCCACACCAGTCGCTCGAAGTAGGGGTAGGACAGGCTGGCGATCGCCGTCTTCAGCGTCCAGCCGCCCTTCTTGCCGGCGATGGTCTCGGCGACGCGCCACAGCGGCGCCATCAGCGCCTCGGTGTCCAGGGCGGTGAAGTGCTCGCCTTCACGCCAGCCGGCGCGCAGCAGGGCGTCCCGGTTGCGCACCTGCGTCACGATGTGGGCGTCGGTGGCGCGCGCGATGGCCGACGCCATCGACCAGCCGACCAGCGGCACGCTCACCCACTCGGGGTTCGCCGCCTCGGCGATGAGCAGGACGCGCATGCGCCGCTACGCCGCTTGCAGCGTGGCCCGGCACGCCGCCAGCGACGGCGCCGCCGCGTCCTTGGGCGCCACCCGGTACGCGCTCAGCCCCTCCAGCGCCGGCCAGGCGATGCCGATGTCGCCATCGTCGAAGCGGATCGCGCCCTCGCAGTCCTTGGCGTAGACGTCGGTGGTCTTGTAGAGGAAGTGGGTGTCGTCCTGCAGCGCAAGGAAGCCGTGGGCGAAGCCTTCGGGGATCCACAGTTGACGGCGGTTCTGCGCGTCCAGTTCGACGCCCACCCACTGCCCGAAGGTGGCGGACCCGGGTCGGATGTCCACCGCAACGTCGAAGGCCGCGCCTTGCACCACCCGCACCAGCTTGCCCTGCGCATGCGGCGCCCGCTGGAAGTGCAGGCCGCGCAGCACGCCGCGCTGCGAGCAGGAGTGGTTGTCCTGCACGAAGGGGCGAGGGGCGGGCAGGCCAAGCTCACCGAGGGCCGCGTGGAAACGCGGCTCGTTGAAGCTTTCCATGAACCAGCCGCGGTCGTCGGAGAAGACCGCGGGTTCGACGATGACGACGCCGTGCAGGCGGGTGGGGACGAGTTTCATTGGGGGTCAGAAGGTGCGGTCGTTCAGCACCTTCAGCAGGTACTGCCCGTAGCCGTTCTTGCGCATCGGTTCGGCCAGCGCCTGCAACTGGGCGGCGTCGATCCAGCCCGAACGGTAGGCGATCTCCTCCAGGCAGGCCACCTTCAGGCCCTGGCGCTTCTCCAGCGTCGCGATGAACTGGCCGGCCTCCATCAGGCTGTCGTGGGTGCCGGTGTCCAGCCAGGCATAACCGCGGCCCATGATCTCCACCTGCAACTGGCCGGCGGCCAGGTAGCGGGCGTTGACGTCGGTGATCTCCAGCTCGCCGCGCGGGCTGGGCCGGATGTCGGCCGCGATGTCGCAGACCTGCCGGTCGTAGAAGTACAGCCCGGTCACCGCGTAGCTGCTCTTCGGCTGCGCCGGCTTCTCCTCGATGCTGACGGCGCGCTGCTCCTCGTCGAAGTCGACCACGCCGTAGCGCTCCGGGTCGTTCACGTGGTAGGCGAAGACGCTGGCGCCGTCGGGACGGCTGGCCGCGTTCTTCAGCAGGCCGGCGAAGTCGTGGCCGTAGAAGATGTTGTCGCCCAGCACCAGCGTGCTCGGCGCGCCGCCGATGAAGTCGCGGCCGAGGATGAAGGCCTGCGCCAGGCCGTCGGGGCTGGGCTGCACGCAGTAGCCGATGTTCATTCCCAGCCGGCTGCCGTCGCCCAGCAGCGCCTGGAAGCGCGGGGTGTCCTGCGGCGTGCTGATCACCAGCACGTCGCGGATGCCGGCCAGCATCAGCGTCGACAGCGGGTAGTACACCATGGGCTTGTCGTACACCGGCAGCAGCTGCTTGGACAGCGCCAGCGTGGCCGGGTGCAGCCGGGTGCCGGAGCCGCCGGCGAGGATGAGGCCCTTGCGTTGTGTCATCGGTGTGCGTCTTCGTGGCTTCAGCGGTCCAGGACTTCGGTGAGCATGCGCTCGACCCCCACCTGCCATTCGGGCAGCGTCAGGCCGAAGCGCTGGCGCAGCCTGGCGGTGGACAGCCGCGAGTTCAGCGGTCGCCGCGCCGGGGTGGGGAAGGCGGTGGTGGGCACCGGCTCGATCGCGTCGACCGCCGTCTTCAGCGCCAGGCCGCGGGCCTGCGCAAAGCCGATGACGAAGCGGGCGTAGCCGTGCCAGCTGGTCTGCCCGCCGGCCACCGCGTGGTAGGTGCCGGCCAGGGACGGGTCTCGGGAGGCGGCGCGCAAGGCATGCGCCGTGATGTCGGCCAGCAGGTCGGCGCCCGTGGGCGCGCCGATCTGGTCGTCGATGACGGTCAACCGGTCGCGCTCGGCCGCCAGCCGCAGCATGGTCTTGGCGAAGTTGCCGCCGCGGGCGCCGTAGACCCAGCTGGTGCGGAAGATCAGGTGTCGGCAGCCGCTGGCCCGGATGGCGTCTTCGCCGTCGAGCTTGGTGCGGCCGTAGACGCTGAGCGGGCCGGTGGGCGCCTCCTCGTCGCGCGGCGCCTCGCCGCTGCCGTCGAAGACGTAGTCGGTGCTGTAGTGCACCAGCCAGGCGCCTAGCGCCGCCGCCTCACGGGCCAGCACGCCGGGCGCGGTGGCGTTGATCGCCTGCGCCAGCGCCGGTTCGCTCTCGGCCTTGTCCACCGCGGTGTGGGCCGCCGCATTGACGATGACGTCGGGCCGCACCGCCTGCACCGTGGCCGCGAGGCCCTCGGGGCGGCTGAAGTCGGCATGCCGCTCGGTGCTGTCGAAGTCCAGCGCGACCAACTCGCCCAGCGGTGCCAGCGAGCGCTGCAGCTCCCAGCCCACCTGCCCGCCCTTGCCCAGCAGCAGGATCCTCATGCGCGGCGCTCCGCGCCGTACTGCTGGCTGACCCAGTCGCGGTAGGCACCGCTCTGCACCTGCTGCACCCAGTCGGTGTGGTCGAGGTACCAGCGCACGGTCTTGCGGATGCCGGTGTCGAAGGTCTCGGCCGGGCGCCAGCCCAGTTCACGCTCGACCTTGCGGGCGTCGATGGCGTAGCGACGGTCGTGGCCGGGCCGGTCCTTGACGTAGGTGATGAGCCGACGGTAGGAGCCGGCGGCATCGGGCTTCAACTCGTCGAGCAGGTCGCACACGGTGTGCACGATCTCGAGGTTGGTCTTCTCGTTCCAGCCGCCGATGTTGTAGGTCTCGCCCAGCCGGCCGCCGGCCAGCACCGCGCGGATGCCGCTGCAGTGGTCGCGCACGTACAGCCAGTCGCGCACGTTCTGGCCGTCGCCGTAGATCGGCAGCGGCTTGCCCGCCAGGGCGTTGACGATCATCAGCGGGATCAGCTTCTCGGGGAAGTGAAACGGCCCGTAGTTGTTCGAGCAGTTGGTGGTGACCACCGGCAGCCCGTAGGTGTGGTGCCAGGCGCGCACCAGGTGGTCGCTCGCCGCCTTGCTGGCCGAGTAGGGGCTGTTCGGCTCGTACGGATGGTCTTCGGTGAAGGCCGGCGCGTCGGGCGCCAGGCTGCCGTAGACCTCGTCGGTGCTGACGTGGTGGAAGCGGAAGGCCTCGCGCTCCGCGCCCTGCAGGCCGCCCCAGTGGGCGCGCGCGCCTTCCAGCAGCGTGAAGGTGCCGGTGACGTTGGTGCGCATGAACTCCGCCGGGCCGCTGATGCTGCGGTCGACGTGGCTCTCGGCGGCGAAGTGCACGATGGCGCGCGGCCGGTGCTCGGCCAGCAGGCGGTCGACCAGCGCGCGGTCGCAGATGTCGCCGTGCACGAAGGTGTGGCGCGCGTCGCCCGCCAGCGCGGCCAGGTTGGCGCGGTTGCCGGCGTAGGTCAGGGCGTCGAGGTTGACCACCGGCTCGCCGACCTGCTCGACCCAGTCGAGCACGAAGTTGCTGCCGATGAAGCCGGCGCCGCCGGTCACGAGAATCGTCATGGGTGAAGTCGCCGTGGTCGCCCGGGCAGGGGGGTTGCCCGGCCGGGGCGATCATAGCGGCGGCCCCGTGCCGCACCGGGTCAACCCGGACCCTGTTTCGGGTGGTCGGCGCCGCCCTTTCACAATGGTCCGTGATGTCCACAACGAATCCGACGACCGCGCCCGGGGACGACGACCTGGTGATCGAGCGGCCCGCCGGCCTGTACTGCCCGCCCGGCGACTTCTACATCGACCCCTGGCGGCCGGTGGACCGGGCGGTCATCACCCATGCCCACGCCGACCATGCCCGCACCGGGCATGCGCACTACCTGGCCAGCAACGACAGTGAAGGCGTGCTGCGGGCGCGGCTGGGCGAGCACATCGCGCTGCAGACGCTGCCCTACGGCGAGGTGATCGAGCACCACGGCGTGCGCCTCAGCCTGCACCCGGCCGGCCATGTGCTGGGCTCGGCGCAGGTTCGGCTGGAACACCGGGGCCGGGTCTGGGTGCTGTCGGGGGACTACTTCACCAGCGGCCACGACGACGATGTCAACCCCACGTGCCCGCCCTTCGAGCCGGTGCGCTGCGACTGCTTCGTCACCGAATCCACCTTCGGCCTGCCGCTGTACCGCTGGCGGCCGCAGGCCGAGCTGTTCGCCGAGGTCGACGCCTGGTGGCAGGCCAACGCCGAGGCCGGCCGGCCCAGCCTGCTGATGGGGTACTCGTTCGGCAAGGCGCAGCGGCTGCTGGCCGGCGTCGACCCGTCGATCGGCCCGATCGCGGTCCATGGCGCGGTGGCGACGCTCAACGCCGCCTACCGTGCGGCCGGGGTGGCGCTGCCGGACACCGTCGCCGTCACCGAGCTGGACAAGGCCGCGCTGCGCCGCGCGCTGGTGGTCGCGCCGCCGTCGGTGCAGGGCACGCCGTGGACGCGCCGCCTCGCCGACGCCCGCGACGCCTTCGCCAGCGGCTGGATGCAGCTGCGCGGCACCCGCCGCCGGCGCGGCGTGGACCGCGGCTTCGTGCTGTCCGACCACGCCGACTGGCCCGGCCTGCAGCGCGCCATCGCGGCCACCGGCGCCGAACGCGTCATCGTCACCCACGGCTACGAGGCGGTGATGGTGCGCTGGCTGCAGGAACGGGGCCTGCAGGCGGGCGCCTTCCACACCGAATTCGACGACGCGGCGCTGGACGTCGCCGAGGCGGCGCCCGACCCCGTTCCGAACCTCACAGAGGAGACCCCATGACCCGACGGTTGCCCGGCTGGCTGATGGCCGGGGTGGCGCTGTGCATCGGCGGCCTGGCGCAAGCGCAGGGTGCGCCGGCGCCGGCCCCTGCCACGTCCGCCCCCGGCTACCAGGGCCTCGGCGCGGACTCCGTGCCCGCCGAGGTGCTGGCCCGCTTCCGCCCGCCGCCGCTGCCGCCCGAGCTGTCGCGCCAGGTGCAGGCGCTGCTGGACGTGCGCTCGCCCGGCCTCGGCCGGCCCTCGCCCGACGGCCGGCGGCTGTACTTCGGCTGGCGCGTCACCGGGGTGGAGCAGGTGTGGCGGCTGGACGGGCCGCTGGCGTTCCCGCGGCAGATGACCGGCGGCGAGGACCGCACCACGCTGGCCGGCGTGTCGCCCGACGGCCGCTGGCTGGCCGTGCAGCGCGACCGCGGCGGCGCCGAGAACCCGGGCCTGTACCTGCAGCCGGCCGAGGGCGGGCCGCTGCGGCGGCTGCAGCACGTCGACCGGGTGCAGACCGTGTTCCAGGGCTTCTCGCGCGACGGCCGCCAGCTCTACTGGGCGGCCAACGACCTGCGCCCGGGCGACTACGCGCTGTACCGCCACGACATCGCCGCCGGCACCACCGAGCGCCTGCATGACGGCCGCGGCTACTGGCGCATCGCCGACATCGGCGACGGCGGGCGGCTGCTGCTGGTGCAGGCCACCGGCTCCATCGGCCGCGAGTGGTGGCTCTTCGACGAGGCCACCCGCGCGCTGCAGCCGCTGCTGGGGCAGGGCGAGCGGGTGGACTGGCGCATGGCCTTCGGCCCGCGGCCCGGCGAGTACTTCGTCGCCACGCCAAAGTTCGGCGACTGGCGGCGGCTGTACCGCTGGCGGCCGGGTGGTGAGTTCGAGCCGGTGCCCTTGCCGGCCGGCGACGGCCGGCAATCGGTCTCATCGAACGCGGACCGCTGGGACGTCGAGGACTTCGACATCGACCCCGCGCGCCGGCGGCTGTACGTCAGCCGCAACGAGGCCGGCTACACCCGCACCAGCGTGCTCGACGCCGGCACGCTGCAGCCCCTGCCGCTGCCCTGGCCGGCGGGTGCGGAGCACCAGCTCGTCGGCGGCACCAGCCCGGACGGCCGGTTCGTCAGCCTGGCGGTGGGCCGCGCCGACCGGCCGCGCGAGGGCCATGTCTTCGACTGGCAGACCGGCCGGCTGACGCCGTGGACCGTGCCCTCGGCGCCCGAGGTCGACCTGTCGCGCTTCGTGCCGGCGGAGCTGGCCAGCTACCCGGCGCGCGACGGCACGGCCATTCCGATGGTGGTGCGCCGTCCGGCGGCCTGCCGCAGCCCGGCGCCCGGCCGCCCGCCCTGCCCGGTGATCGTCCACTTCCACGGCGGGCCCGAGGGCCAGAGCCGCCCCGGCTTCTCGCCCATCTGGCAGCTCTTCCTGGACGCCGGCTTCAGCGTGGTCGAGCCCAACGTGCGCGGCTCCACCGGCTACGGCCAGGCCTGGCTGGACGCCGACAACGGCGCCAGGCGGCTGCAGGTCATCACCGACATCGAGGACGCCGCCCAGCACCTGAAGACCGCCTGGGCGCACGAGGGCGTGGCGCCGAAGCTGGGGGTCTTCGGCGGCAGCTATGGCGGTTACGCGGCGCTGATGGCGATGACCCGTTTCGCCGGCGCCTACGACGCGGGGGCGTCGAGCGTGGGCATCGCCAACCTGCTGACCTTCCTCAACAACACCGCGCCCTACCGCCGCGCGCTGCGCACCAGCGAGTACGGCGACCCGGTGGCCGACCGCGAGGCGCTGGTGCAGCTGTCGCCCACCAGCTGGGTCCATCAACTGAAGGCGCCGCTGCTGCTGATCCAGGGCGCCAACGACCCCCGGGTGCCGGTGGGCGAGGCGCTGCTGATGCACGACGCCGCCCGCGCGCGCGGCGTGCCGCTGGAGCTGATGGTCTTCGCCGACGAGGGCCACGGCGCCTCGTCGCGTGCCAACCAGGCGCTGGAGTTCGGCCACCTGCTGCGCTTCTTCCGCCAGCACCTGCAGCCCTGAGCGTCGCCCCGATGGAGCGCTTCGCCGCCCTCTACGCCGCGCTGGACGCCACCACCGCCACCGGCGAGAAGCTGGCGGCCCTGCAGCGCTACTTCGCCGAGGCGCCGGCGGCCGACGCCGCCTGGGCCGCCTACTTCCTCGCCGGCGGCCGGCCCCGGCAGGCGGTGCCCACCGCGCTGCTGCGGCGCCTGGCGGTCGAACGCGCCGGCATCGCCGACTGGCTGTTCGAGGAGTGCTACCAGGCGGTGGGCGACCTGGCCGAGACCATCGCCCTGGTGCTGCCGCCGCCGTCGGGCCCGACCACCACCGCCGGCCTGGCCGAGTGGGTGGAGCAGCGCCTGCTGCCGCTGCGTTCGCTGCCGCCGCAGGAGCAGGCGCTGCGCGTGGCCGCGGCCTGGGACGAGCTCGACGTGGCCGGCCGCTTCCTGATGCTCAAGCTGATCGGCGGCGGCTTCCGCGTCGGCGTCAGCCGGCTGCTCGTGCAGCGGGCGCTGGCGGCGGTGGCGGGCCTCGACGCCAAGCGTGTGGCCGAACGCATGATGGGCTACACCGACGCCCGCCAGGCGCCCACCGAGGCGCGCTTCCGCGCCCTGCTGGCACCGATGGACCAGGCCACCGACGGGGCCGTCGGGCCTCGGCGCGACGGCCAGCCCTACCCCTTCTTCCTCGCCCATCCGCTGGAGCAGCCGGTCGAGGCCTTCGACGCGCTGCTCGGCCCGCCGTCGCAGTGGCTCGTCGAGTGGAAGTACGACGGCATCCGCGCCCAGCTGGTCAAGCGCGGCCAGGGCGTGTGCCTGTGGTCGCGCGGCGAGGAGCTGGTCACCGACCGCTTCCCCGAGGTGGCGGCACTGGCCGCTGCGCTGCCGGCGGGCACCGTGCTCGACGGCGAGGTGGTGGCCTGGAAGGCCGGCCGGGTGGCGCCCTTCGCGCTGCTGCAGCAGCGCATCGGCCGCAAGACGCTGACGAAGAAGGTGCTGGCCGACGCGCCGGCGCACTTCATCGCCTACGACCTGCTGGAGGCCGACGGCCGGGACCTGCGGTCGCGGCCGCAGCACGAGCGGCGCGCGCGGCTGGAAGCGCTGCTCGACGGCACCGGCGTCACCGTTTCGCCGCGGGCCACCGACGAATGGCCCGGCGAGCCGAGCTGGCACGACCTGGCCACCCTGCGCCAGGCCTCGCGCGAGCGCGGCGTCGAGGGCTTCATGCTCAAGCACCGCGACGCCGGCTACGGCGCCGGACGCACCCGGGCCGACGGCGTGTGGTGGAAGTGGAAGGTCGAGCCCTACGCGGTCGATGCGGTGCTGGTCTACGCGCAGCGCGGCCACGGCCGCCGTGCCAGCGTCTACACCGACTACACCTTCGCGGTGTGGAACCGCCCGCCGGCCGACGCGGCGGAGGCGGCCGCGGTGGTGGAGGCCATCGCCCGCCGCGAGCCGGCCGTCGCCGGCGCGCTGCAGCTGGTGCCGTTCGCCAAGGCGTATTCCGGCCTCACCGACGAGGAGTTCGGCCGCGTGGACAAGCGCATCCGCGCCACCACGCTCGAGAAGTTCGGCCCGGTGCGCACCGTGCGGCCCAGCCTGATCTTCGAGCTGGGCTTCGAGGGCATCGCCCGCAGCGGGCGGCACAAGAGCGGGATCGCCGTGCGCTTCCCGCGCATGCTGCGCATCCGCGACGACAAGCCGCTGCACGAGGCCGACACCCTGCAGACGCTGCAGGCGCTCCTGGGATCAGCCCCGGCGCCGTCGGTACCACCAGAAGCCGAGGGCGACGGCGGCGAGCACGCCCAGCAGCAGGCCCTGGAACTGGCGCAGGTCGCCGAGCAGGGATTCGGCGGCCTGGCCGAAGGCGCTGCCCAGCGCGGTGAAGCAAGCGGCCCACAGCAGCGCGCCCACGGCGTTGAGGGCGGCGAACAGCGGGGCGCGGATGGCGGTGGTGCCGATGAGCACCGGCCCGGCGATGCGCAGCCCCCAGGCGAAGCGCACGCCGAGGATCACCCAGGGGCCGAAGCGTTCGATGAGCGCGCGCACGCGGGCCGTCCGCCGCTCCAGTGACGGCCAGCGGCGGAACAGCGCCGGCCCGTGCCGGCGCCCGAGCCAGAACCAGAACTGGTCGCTGGCGAAGCTCGCCACCGACGCCACGCCGACCACGCCCGCGAAGTTCAGGTGGCCCTGCTGCACGGCCAACCCGGCCAGCAGCACCACCGCCTCCCCTTCGAGCAGGCAGCCCAGCGCCAGCAGCCAGTAGCCGTGGGTCTGGACCAGGTCGCCCAGGGCCATGCGCTGGCGGGGCCAGCGTCAGGCCGCGGCCGAGGGGCCGCCGTGGCGGGCGATGTCGCGAAGCGCCTGCTCCAGCGTGTCCATCGACAGTGGCTTGGGCAGCCAGCCGGCGCGGATGCCGTAGCGGGCCAGGTCCAGCGAACCGCCGACACCGGACGAGAGCAGCGTGTGCACCGTGGGGTGCTGCTCGGCCACCTTGCGCGCCAGCTCGATGCCCGAGAGCCCCGGCAGGTTGAGGTCGCTCAGCAGCACGTCGAAGCCCTGCTGCGACAGGCGCACCAGCGCTTCCTCCGCGCTGGCGACGTCGACCACCTGGTGGCCGAGCACCTCGATGCACTCGCGCATCGACTCGCGCACCAGGGCGTTGTCGTCGACGAAGAGCACCCGCAGGGCGGGCGTCGTCAGGGGCAGGGGAGGGGAGGACATGGCAGCGAAAGCGCCCGCGGCGAAGGTCGAGGTGGCCATGGTCGGCGCCCTTCAGGGTCGGTCGAGCGAGCCGGCAACCGGACGCCGCTGCAGGTACTGCCATGTGCGGGCGGCGCTGTCGGCGGCTTCCGCCGCCTCCTCCGGGCTCAGCCCGGCCATCCGCGCGAGAGTACCTTTGATCTTCAGGCGCGTGTCCAGGTCACCCGGCAGGGCGCCAGGAAATTCCCTGAGGCGCCCCGTGGCGCCGGCCGGGAGGCTGTCGTCTGCAAGCCACAGCTGCACCGCGTACAACGAGCCCAGGGCCGCCGGCCGGCCGCTGCACAACGCGGCCGCCAGGGGATCGGGGGCGATGGCGTCGAAGCCGTCGGGATGGGCCCCCGCATCGACCCACCGCTGGCGCAGGGTCGATGCGTCCGGCACCCGGGGCAGCACGAAGCCGTCCTCGGCCAGGGCCCGGCGCAGCGCCGGCAGCCAGCCGAGCAGGAAGGCCTGCAGCCGCGCCAGCGCGTGCTGACGCTGGCGCTGGGGGCCGAAGGGCCGGGACAGGGCCGACGACGCGCGCCGCAGCAGCGGCAGCACGATGGCGCCGGCCACCGGGGCCGGCCGAGCGACGTGCAGGGCGACAGCGGGAACAGGACTCATGGGATGGAGGCCGCGCAGGCGGCGGTCGCGGGCCGGCCGGCCCGATGCAGTCCATCAGCGGCAAGCGCCGTGCCCTGGCGGCGCCGCGGGCTCGCTCGTGGGGTCTGCCAGGCGGTGACTGGCCACCCGCCGGAAGGCGGTGCCCTCGTGGTCCCAGCGCTCGACCTGCACACCCCCGGAGCGGTCTCCCGACGGCATCCGGACGAGGTTGACGGAATTGGGAATGCCTTCCCGCACGCGGTGCGACACCGCCGTGCCGGCCAGGGCCACCCACAGCGATTCGTCGGGGGCCGGCAGCGGCGCGCAGAACGGCCAGTGGATGTGGCCGCCGAGCACCAGGTCGGCCCCCGCCTCGCGCCAGGTCCGCAGGGCGTGCGACGGCGCCCGTGCCAGGTCGTGGGTGTCCCCCCACGCGCAGCACGTGCAAGGGGTGGTGCAAGGCGACGATGCGCACCTGCCCGGGCCGCGCCCGTTGCAGCCGCCCGGCCACGCGCTGCACCTGCGCCCGGGACAGCGTGCCGTGCTTGTGCCGCCAACGTCGGGTGCTGTCCACGCACTGGATGAGCCACGGGCCCTCGTCCAGCACCGACTCCAGCGCCTGGCCGAACACCCGCTGCCAGCCGGCATAGGGCCACAGCGCGCGCGCGGCGAGGTTGAACAGCGGGATGTCGTGGTTGCCGGGCACCGCCAGGGTGGGGCGGCCGAGCCGCTGCACCAGGCGGTGGGCCGCCTCGAACTGCGCCCGGCGGGCGCGCTGGGTGACGTCGCCGGTCCACAGCACCAGGTCGGGCCGCTGCGCGTCGGCCAGGGCGGCCAGCGCCTCCACCACCGCCGGGCGCTCGGTGCCGAAGTGCGGATCGGAGATCTGCAGCAGCACCTGGCCGCGGTGTCCCTCGGCCGGCGGGTCCCCCCCCGCTCGGCCGTCGGGACCGCCGGCCGGCTGGGAAGCGGCCCGGCGTGTGGCCCGCGGGCGTCGTCCGCCATCGGGCGTGTCAGGCCGCCGGCGGCAGCAGCACCGGCAGGGCGGCCGGGGCAGCGCTGAAGGTCAGCGGCAGGCGCATGCGCTCGATCTCGCCGTCGAGCGCCACCTTGACCGTGGCGGCGCGGCGGCCGATGCGGCGCACCACCAGGCGGCGGAAGGCGAAGCTGTCCACCGACGGTGCGTCGCCGAGCTGGCCGATCGCGCCGCGCCACAGCAGCCCGAGCAGTTCCGCACTGCCCACGGGCCGCAGGCGCAGCGCCACCAGCCGCCCCTCGTCGAGGGCGGGCGCCTCGTCCAGCCCCACGCGTTCCAGCTGCAGCCGGTTGTTGCCGACGAAGAGCGTCGAGCTGCGCACCATCCGCGGGGCCTCGCCCTCCGCCTGCAGTTCCAGCTCCCAGTCGCCATGCTCGCGCATCAGCGTCACCAGGCCGGCGAGCAGCGCTACCGCGCGGCGGCGGCCGTACTGCGCCTTGAACGCCTCGCGGTCCTCCAGCAGCCGCGGGTACAGGCCCAGGCTGGCGTTGACCAGGAAGAGGCGGCCGTTGAGCAGGCCGACCTGCAGCGGCTGGGGTCGGGCCGCCGCCAGCTGCTCGGTCGCCGGCCGCGGCTCGGTCGGGATGCCGTGCGCCCGGCCGAAGAAGTTGAAAGTGCCCTGCGGCAGCACGCCGAGCACGCCGCCACCCTCCAGCACCGCCTGGGCCACCGTGTTGATCGTGCCGTCGCCGCCGGCGGCCACCACCGCGCCGCCGCTGCGCAGCGCGGCCTGCACCGCGGCCTGGGCCGTGCGGCGCAGCTCGGCCGGCCGCCGCACCATCAGCAGCTCGTGGGCGCGGCCCTGGGTCCCCATCACCTCCCGCAGGGCGGCGATGCGCTCGTCGGTGTCGCCATGGCCGGACGCGGCGTTGAGCACCACGTGCAGCGGCGCGTCGGGCCGCCAGGCGGCGCACGCCGCCCGGGCCGTCGCCATGGCGGAGGCCGCGTCCACGCCGGCGGGCGCCGTCACCGGCGCGGGCGATGGCCGCAGCCAGCTGGCGGCGCTGGCCAGTCCGGCGCGCAGCACGGGGCGGTGGTCCATGGTGGCGCAGACCCAGGCAAGCCCCGTGCCCCCAAGGCGGGCCCGCGGCGACCCGGACAATCCGCCATGGCCGTACCGTCTCCCCCGTCCCCGTCCCCGACGCCCGCCCGCCTGCTCGGCGTGGACTTCACCAGCCGTCCGACCAAGCGCAAGCCGATCACCCTGGCCTGGGGACGTCGGGCCGGCATGGTGGTCCGGCTGGAGGCCCTGCAGGCGCAGCCGGACGAGGCCGGCTTCCTGGCCGCGCTGGTCGCGCCGGGCGACTGGCTCGGCGCCTTCGACTTCCCCTTCGGCCTGCCGCGCGAACTGGTGCAGTCGCTCGGCTGGCCCGCGGACTGGGCCGCGCTGATGGACCGCTACGCCGCGATGGACCGCGCCACCATCCGTGCCACGTTCGCAGCGTTCACCGCCGCCCGGCCCGTCGGCGCCAAGTTCGCCCACCGCGCCTGCGACGGCCCGGCGGGATCGTCGCCGTCGATGAAGTGGGTCAACCCGCCGGTCGCGTTCATGCTGCACGCCGGCGTGCCGGTGCTGCGCGCCGCCGGCGTGAGCCTGCCCGCGGTGGGCCAGCTGGGCGACCCGGGCCGCGTGGCGCTCGAGGGCTACCCCGGGCTGCTGGCGCGCGAGCTGATCGGCCGCCGCTCGTACAAGAGCGACGAGGCGGCGCGCCACACCCAGGACCGGCTGATCGCGCGCAAGGACCTGGTCGATGCGCTGGAGCAGGGCCGCAGCCGCCTCGGCCTGCGCCTGAAGCTCAGCCACGCGCAGCGCGACGCCCTGGTCGACGACGCCAGCGGCGACCGGCTGGACGCGGTGCTGTGCCTGATGCAGGCCGGCTGGGCCGCGGTGCAGCCGAACCACGGGCTGCCGGTCGACTGGGACCGCCTGGAAGGCTGGATCACGTCGGCGTGACGCGCCGACCGCACACCGGGCATTCGGCGCGCCGGGCGAGCCGCATCGTCGTCCACTCCATGTCGCGGGCGTCGAGCAGCTGCAGCCGGCCGGCCAGCGAGGTGCCGATGCCGGCCAGCAGCTTCAGCGCTTCGGCCGCCTGCACGCAGCCGACGATGCCGACCAGCGGGGCGAACACGCCCATCGTCGCGCAGCGCGCCTCCTCCACCGGCTCGTCGGGCGGGAAGGCGCAGGCGTAGCAGGGCGACGCCGGCTGGCGCGGGTCGTAGACAGAGACCTGGGCGTCGAAGCCGATGGCCGCGCCGGCCACCAGCGGCACCCGCGCCGCGACGCAGGCGGCGTTGACCGCCTGGCGGGTGGCGAAGTTGTCGCTGCAGTCGAGCACCACCTGCGCCTCGGGCACCAGGCGGGCGAGCAGCGCGGCGTCGGCCCGCGCCTGCAGCGCGCGCACCTCGACGCCGGGGTTCAGCGCCTGCAGCGACTGCGCGGCGGACTCGGCCTTGGGCCGCCCGATGCGGTCGCCGCCGTGCACCACCTGGCGCTGCAGGTTGGTCAGGTCGACCGTGTCGTCGTCGACCACGGTGAGGCGGCCGACGCCGGCCGACGCCAGGTACAGCAGCGCCGGCGAGCCGAGGCCGCCGGCGCCGATCACCAGCGCATGCGACGCCAGCAGCCGGCGCTGGCCCTCGACGCCGAGGTCGTCGAGCAGGAGGTGGCGCGAGTAGCGCAGCAGCTGGTCGTCGTCCATGCACCAAGCATACGGGGCGGAATGGAAAGGGCCCGCCGAAGCGGGCCCTGCATCCGGCGCCGTGCGGCGTCAGTTCGTCGCCGCCTCGGCCTTGCGCTCGATGACGGCGGTCTTGCTCGCCATCACCGGCTTGCCCTTGAGCTGGTTCAGCGCCTGCACCAGCGGGAAGTCCTCCGCCGAGCCGAACTCGGGCAGCGGCTTGGGCGTGCCCTGGTTCTTGGCCATCTGTTCTTCCAGCTTCTTGCGGGCTTCCTCGCGCGCCTTCTCGCGCGCCTCGTCCTTTTTCTCGTCGGCGGTGGACAGGTGCTTCTCCAGGTCGGCCTCGCGCATGCGCAGCGCGGCGAAGACGTTGCCGTCGGCGGTCTCGTCGAGCAGCACGTCGGGCACGATGCCGCGCGCCTGGATGGAACGGCCCGACGGCGTGTAGTAGCGCGCCGTGGTGATCTTCAGCGCGGTGTCCGCGGTGAGCTGGCGCACGGTCTGCACCGAGCCCTTGCCGAAGGTCTGCGCGCCCATCACGGTGGCGCGCTTGTGGTCCTGCAGCGCCCCGGCGACGATCTCGCTGGCCGAGGCCGAGCCTTCGTTGACCAGCACCACCAGCGGCACCTTCTTCAGCGCCTCCGGCAGCCGGCGAAGCGGGTCGCTGCCGCCCCGGCGCAGGTAGTTCTCCGGCGCGGCCTTGAAGGTGGCCTTGCTGTCGGGCAGCTGGCCGTTGGTGGTCACCACCACCGCGTCGGAGGGCAGGAACGCGGCCGAGATGGCCACCGCGCCTTCGAGCAGGCCGCCCGGGTCGTTGCGCAGGTCGAGCACCAGGCCCTTCAGGTTGGGATCGGCCTTGTAGACCTCCTCCACCTTGCGCACGAAGTCCTCCACCGTGCGGTCCTGGAACTGCGACACCCGCAGCCACGCGTAGCCGGGTTCGATCACCTTGCCGCGCACGCTCTGCACCCGGATCTCCTCGCGGGTGATGGTGACGGGGAAGGTGCGGCTCTCCGCCTTGCGGAAGATCTGCAGCGAGACCTTGGTGTTGGGCTCGCCGCGCATGCGCTTGACGGCCTGGTCCATGCTCAGGCCCTTGACGGCGGTGTCGTCGATCTTGGTGATCAGGTCACCGGCCTTCAGGCCGGCGCGGAAGGCCGGCGAGCCCTCGATCGGCGAGACGACCTTGACCAGGCCGTCCTCCATGCCGATCTCGATGCCCACGCCGACGAAGCGGCCCGAGGTGCCTTCGCGGAATTCCTTGAAGCTCTTCTTGTCGAAGTACTGCGAGTGCGGGTCGAGCCCCTGCACCATGCCGCCGATGGCGTCCGAGATCAGCTTCTTCTCGTCGACCGGCTCGACGTACTCCTGCTTGACGATGCCGAAGACCTGGGCGAGCTGCTGCAGCTCTTCCAGCGGCAGGGGCCCCAGGGCGCCGCGAGCGAAGGCCTGCAGCTGCATGGTGGCCAGTGCGCCCGCCACGGCGCCGATGGAGACAAGGCCGGCGACTTTCAATTTCGAGCCCATGTGACTGCTCTCTCTCGCTGTGACGCTGCGCGGGCGGGGGTGTGGAGGGAAGGGGAAGGCAAGTCCCGGGCCAGTATAGGGCCCGGTCCCAGGAGAAGATCCTCGATCAGCGGGATAGTTCGCCGCCGTCTATGGACAATCGCCGAGCAGGTCGCCGGCTCCGGTCAGGCCGCCTCGCGGCGGAAGGTGACCACGTGGTCGACCTCGGCGCGGATGCCGATCCACTCGCCGACCTGGTGGTCGTGGTGCGAGGGCACGTGCGCCAGCACCTGCTCGCCGCTGGCCAGGCGCAGGGTGTACAGGAACTCCGAGCCGCGGAAAGCCTTGCGTTCGATGCGCGCCTTCACCGGCGACGCGTCGTCGTGGACGATGTCGTCGGCGCGCAGCAGCACGTCGCACTCGCCGCCGGGAAAGGCCTCGGGCAGCGGGCATTCGGCGACATCGTCGAGCTCGCCCAGCGGCGTGTGCACGCAGGGGTGGCCGTCGCAGTCGACGATGCGCGCCGGCGCGAACACACCGTGGCCGATGAAGCCGGCCACGAAGCGGCTGGCCGGCCGGTGGTACAGCGTGTAGGGGTCGTCCCACTGCTCCAGGCGGCCGCGGTGCATCACGCCGATGACGTCGCCGAGCGCGAAGGCCTCCAGCTGGTCGTGGGTGACGAAGAGGGCGGTGGTGCCGGTGCTCTTCAGAATGGCGCGCAGCTCCTGCGCGAGCCGCTCGCGCAGGTCGACGTCCAGGCTGGAGAAGGGCTCGTCCAGCAGCAGCAGCCGCGGCTGCGGCGCCAGCGCCCGGGCCAGCGCGATGCGCTGCTGCTGACCGCCCGACAGCTGGTGCGGCGCGCGCTTGGCGGTGTGTCCCAGCCCGACCAGCGCCAGCATCTGCTCGACGCGCTGCCGGCGCTCGCCGCGCGGCAGGTGGCGGATGCCGAAGGCGACGTTGTCGGCCACCGACAGGTGCGGGAACAGCGCGTAGTCCTGGAAGACCATGCCGATGCGCCGCTGCTCCGGTGCCAGGTGGTGGCCGGTCGCGGCGTCGGCCAGCACGTCGTCGCCGATGCGGATCTGGCCCTGGTCCGGCCGTTCCAGCCCCGCGATCAGCCGCAGCAGCGACGTCTTGCCGCAGCCGGACGGCCCGATCAGCACGCCCAGCTGGCCCGCCTGCAGCGCCAGCGACGCCACGTCCACCGCCGCCGCGCCGGCGGCGCGGTCGGGGTAGTGCAGCCGCACCCGGTCGAGCTGGAGGAACATCGGACTATCATAGCCGGCTCAAATGAGGATCGTTCGCATTCAGACGCCGCCGGTGTGCGACGGCAAGTCAGCGTGAGCAGCGTCATCGCGCCGCTGCCGCTGCTGCCGTCCGGCGAGGCGCGTCCGGCGCGGCGCTCGATCCTCGGCACCGTCGCGCGGGCCGGCCTGGTCCTGTTCTGCGCCCTGCTGGCGCTGCCGGTGCTGGGCGTGCTCGGCGCCTGGTTCGCGTTCGACGAGGGCGCGGCGTCGGTGCTGCGGCACCAGGCGGCGACCGTGCTGCCGGCCTACGCCGCGCAGTCGGCGCTGCTGGCCGTCAGCGTGGCGCTGGGCGTGGCGACGCTCGGCGGCGCCACCGCCGCCGCGGTGGCGTTGTTCGACTTCCCCGGCCGCCGCACGCTGGAATGGGCGCTGCTGCTGCCGCTGGCCATGCCGGCCTACGTGCTGGCCTACGCCTACACCGACTTCCTGCAGTTCAGCGGGCCGCTGCAGGTGGCGCTGCGCCAGGCCTTCGGCTGGCAGGGTGCGCTGTGGCCCGATGTGCGAAGCCTGTGGGGCGCGGTGGTGCTGTTCGTGCTCGCGCTCTATCCCTACGCCTACCTGCTGGTGCGCGCCGCGCTGGCCGAGCGCGGCCTGCCGCTGATGGAGGCGGCGCGGCTGCTCGGCGCCTCGCTGACCCGCCGCGTGCTGACGGTGGCGCTGCCGCTCGCCCGGCCGGCGCTGGCCGCCGGCGTGGCGCTGGCGCTGATGGAGACGCTGGCCGACTACGGCGTCGGCGCGTACTTCGGCCTGACCACCTTCACCACCGGGGTCTACAAGGCCTGGCTGGTGATGAACGACCGCATCGCCGCCGCGCAGCTCGCCACCGTGCTGCTGGCGGTGGTGGCGCTGCTGCTGCTGCTGGAGCGGCGCGCGCAGCGCCGGCTGCGCTTCGCCGCCAGCCGGCGTGGCGCGGCGCAGGGCGCGGAGGCCCAGCCGGTGCGCCTGCGCGGCGTGCGCGCCGGCCTGGCGATGGCGTTGTGCGGCCTGCCGGTGCTGCTCGGCTTCGTGCTGCCGGTGGTGGTGCTGGCGCGGCTGCTGTGGCTGCAGCGGCAGGAGGAGTTCGGCCTGCCGCTGGCGCGCTTCGCGCAATGGGCGTGGAACAGCTTCAGCCTGTCGGCGCTGGCCGCGCTGGCCGCCGCGCTGCTGGCCTTCGCGCTCGGCTTCGCGCTGCGCCAGCCCGGCGCCGGCCCGGTGCAGACCGGGCTGCGCTGGAGCGCCCGCGCCGTCTCGCTCGGCTACGCGGTGCCGGGGGCGGTGATCGCGGTCGGGCTGCTGCTGCCCACCGGCTGGCTGCAGGCACAGTGGCCGCAGGTGGGCGCGGGCCGCTGGGTCACCGGCACGCTGCTCGGCCTGCTCTACGCCTACCTGGTGCGCTTCTGCGCGGTGGCGCTGCAGACCGTGGAGGCGGGTTATGCGCGCATCCCCACGTCCCTCGACGACAGCGCCCGCATGCTCGGTGCCGGCCCCGGCCGGGTGCTGCGCGAGCTGCATGCGCCGCTGATGCAACGCTCGGTGCTGGTGGCCGCGCTGCTGGTCTTCGTCGACGTGATGAAGGAGCTGCCCGCCACGCTGGTGCTGCGGCCGTTCAACAGCGACACGCTGGCGGTGGTGGCCTACAACTTCGCGCGCGACGAGCGCCTGGCCGAGGCTGCGCTGCCGTCGCTGGCCATCGTCGCCGTCGGGATGTTGCCGGTGCTGCTGCTGTCGCGCACGCTGCGGCGGCAGCACTGAAAACGAAAACGCCGGGCGTGGCCCGGCGTGTGGCGGTGCCCGAAGGCGCTCAGCGC
Organism: Aquabacterium sp. J223; assembly: GCF_024666615.1. Taxonomy (NCBI): domain Bacteria; kingdom Pseudomonadati; phylum Pseudomonadota; class Betaproteobacteria; order Burkholderiales; family Sphaerotilaceae; genus Aquabacterium; species Aquabacterium sp. J223. Next base: position 1,308,293 of record NZ_CP088297.1, read on the forward strand.
TTGGCGACCTTCTTCGCCGCCGCCTTCTTGGCCGGGGCCTTCTTCGCCGGCTTGGCTTCGGCCTTGGCCGCCTTGCGCGCCGCGGCCTTGGGGTCGACGGCGGCCTTGAAGCCGGCGCCGGCGGTGAACTTGGGCAGCTTCACCGCGGCGATCTTGATCTTGTCGCCGGTGGCCGGGTTGCGGCCGGTGCGCGCGGCGCGCGCGGTTTGCTTGAACGAGCCGAAGCCCGGCAGGGTGACCGAGCCGCCCTTCTTGACGGTGGTGACGACGGCGTCGAGCAGCGTGGCCAGCACGCGGCCCGCTTCGGCCTTCGACAGGCCATGGCGCTCGGCGAGGAGCTCGATCAGTTCAATCCGATTCATCGTGGTCGGTTCTCTGTTGACGTTCTGGATAGCCGCCCGGGATTCGGGCGGGCGCGATTCTGCCCGCGACCGGTGCGCTTGCCCGAGGGCCGCGCCGGGAAGCGTGACTTCCGCGCGGCCGGTGCGCCTGGCACGGCCTTAGCATGCGCGCCGTCGATCGACGAGGGGCGCGATGCAGAGGACGGAGATTCGAGGCGGCGCCGCGCTGCGGCGGCGTGGTTGGCTGGGGCTCGCCCCCGGGCTGTTGCTCGGCGCCGCGGCACCGGCGTGGGCCGGCACCGCCTGGCCGGCGGCGGCGTCCACGGCGGGCCGGTTGCACCAGTGGGTGCTGGCCAGCGGCGACCATCGACGCCGTCCCTTCGCCATCGTCGACAAGCCGGCCGCGGTGCTGTGGCTCTTCGCGGCCGACGGCCGCCCGCTGGCGCACAGCGCCGCCCTGCTCGGGCGCACCGTCGGTGACCATGCCATCCCGGGCGTGGGCGACAAGCCGGTGGCCGCGCTGCTGCCGCACGAGCAGACCACACCCGCCGGGCGCTTCCCCACCGAGCCGGGCCGCAACCTCGACGGCGAGGACATCGTGTGGCTGGACTACGACGCCGGCCTGGCCATCCACCGCCTGCGCCCCGGCAAGGGCCTGGCGCAGCGCGAGGCGCGCCTGGCCAGCACCTCGCCCGACGACAACCGTGCCTCGGCCGGCTGCGTGGTGGTGCCGGTCGCCTTCTACGAGGCCTGGGTGCACCCCGTCCTCGGCCAGCGGCGCGGCACGGCGTACGTGCTGCCCGACGACGGCCCCCCGAGCGCCACTTCCCGGGCCTGGCCGCGGTGTAGCACCGCGGGCGGCCGGCGCCCGTCACGCGTGCGCCGGCAGCTCCGGGGCCGCCACCTCGGCGCGGCCCTCCTGCCGCAGCCACTGCGCCAGCTCGGCGGCCGGCAGCGGCCGCGCGAAGTGGAAGCCCTGCAGTTCGTCGCAGCCCGCCACGCGCAGCGCCTGCGCGGTGGCTTCGTTCTCCACGCCCTCGGCCACCACGCGAAGGTGCAGCGCATGGCCGAGGCCGATCACGGCGCGGGTGATGGCCTGGTGGGCGCGGTCGGTCAGCAGGTCGCGCACGAAGGAGCGGTCGATCTTCAGCCGGTCGATGGGGAAGCGGTGCAGGTAGTGCAGGCTGGAGTAGCCGGTGCCGAAGTCGTCCACGGCCAGCTGGATGCCCAGCGCCTTCAGGGCGTGCAGCTGCTGCAGCGTCTGCTCGGCGCCGTCCATCAGCGTCGATTCGGTCAGCTCCAGCTCGATCGACGCCGGCCGGCAGCCGTGGCGTTGCAGGGCCTCGCGCAGGACGTCCGGCAGCGCCGGGTCGCGCAGCTGCACCGCGGACAGGTTGATCGCCATCGCCACCTCGCCCAGCCCCTCGGCGCGCCACTGCGCCTGCTGGCGACAGGCGGCGTCGATGACCCAGGCGCCGATGGGCACGATCAGCCGCGACTCCTCCGCGATGGGGATGAAGTCGGCCGGTCCCACCGCGCCCAGCTCGGGTGACTGCCAGCGCAGCAGCGCCTCGGCCCCCAGGCAACGGCCGTCGGCGGCCGCGACCCGCGGCTGGAAATGCAGCGACAGCTGGCTGCGCTCCACCGCGTGCCGCAGCAGCGACTCCACCTGCTGGCGGCGCTGCGTCTGCTGGTTGAGTTCCGGGGTGAAGAACTGCACGCCGTCGCGGCCCAGTGCCTTGGCCTGGTACATCGCCACGTCGGCGTGGCGCAGCAGCTCGTCGATGTCCTGCGAGTCGCCGGGGAAGAGGGCGGCGCCGACGCTGCACGACACGTGCAGCTCCACCCCCGCCGCCTCGTGCACCTGGCGGATCAGCGGCAGCAGCCGGCGCTCGACCAGCGACGCCACCTCCTCGGCGTCGTGCACCTCGCCGAGCACCACGATGAACTCGTCGCCGCCGAGCCGGCTCACGGTGTCGCCGCCGCGCACCGCCTGCGACAGCCGCTTCGCCACCGACTTCAGCAGGCTGTCGCCGACGTGGTGGCCCAGCGAGTCGTTGATGGTCTTGAAGCGGTCGAGGTCGATGAACAGGACCGCCACCTGGTGGCCGTTGCGCTGCGCCTGCTGCATGGCCATGCGCAGCCGTTCGATGCACAGCGACCGGTTGGGCAGTCCGGTCAGCACGTCGTGCTGGGCCAGGTACTGGATGCGCTCCTCGCTGGCCTTGCGGTCGCTGATGTCGAGCGAGGTGAAGATGTGGTGCGAGCTCTGGCCCTGGCGGTCGCGCACCGCGCTGACCACCAGCCACGCCGGGTAGCGGCTGCCGTCGCGGCGCTGCACGGTCACCTCGCCCTGCCAGGACGACCGCCGGCGCAGGTGCGGCCACAGCCGCGCGAAGAAGCCTTCGCGTTCCTCGGGCGCGAGCAGCAGCCCGGGGTGCTCGCCGCTCACCTCCGGCACCTCGTGGCCGGTGGCCTGGCAGAAGGCGCGGTTGACGGTGACGATGCGCTGCTGCGCGTCGACGATGAGGATGGCCTCCGACGACGCCTCGAACACCTTGGCCCACAGCTCCAGCCGCTGCTCCATCACCTTCAGGTGGTTGACCGGCGCGAAGGCGGTCAGCACCGCCTCGCGGCCCTGGTAGTGCAGCCGCCGCGCCGACAGCACGGCCCAGGTGCCCTCGTCGCCGGCGCGCCAGTGCACCTCGAACTCGTCGACGGCGTCGCGGTCGGCCAGCTGCTGGAAGAAGCGCGCCCGCACCGCCGGCGCCAGCGCCGTGCCCCAGGGGTCGTGGCGGTGATCGCCCAGCCAGCGCAGCGCCGGTCCGTTGGCGTGCAGCACGTCGTGCTCGGGCACCGAGGTCACCATCAGCGGGATGGGCATGGCCTCGACCAGCCGCTGCTGCGCCTCGGCGGCGCGGGCGCTGGCGGCCAGCTCCTGCTGCGCCTGCCGCTGCTCGTCCAGCTCGGCCAGCATGCCGTTGAAGCCCACCACCAGGCGGCCGATCTCGTCGCGGCTGTCCCAGTGCACCCGCTGGCGGTGGTTGCCGGTGCGGCGCACGGTGTCGACCACGGTGGACAGCCGCTTCAGCGGCTGCGAGATGCGCTTGGCCACCGAGTACACGGCGGTGAGGATGAGCGCGAGGATGAACAGCGCCGTGCCGAGGTGCAGCCACATGCGCTGGAAGAAGCCGTTGATGCGCAGGTCGATCAGCCGGTCCAGCTGCTGCGAGCTCAGCGCCCAGCCGATGGCGGCATCGCCCAGCAGCGCCTCGCGTGCCGCCTGCAGGCCGGCGGCCTGGGCCGCCTTCGGCTCGTCCATCAGCGCCCGGGCGGCGTTGCGGAAGGCGTCGATGCGCTCGGCCATCGCGGCCCCCGGGCCTTCCAGCGCCTGCCGCAGCTGGCCGTCGGCGGCGGCGGAGAAGGCCTCGTTGAGGTCGCTCTTCAGGCCCTTGGCGGTGGCGTCCAGCCGGCCCTCGAGGATGAAGTAGCGGGTGCGGGCGTCGGCGTCGCGCACCTGGTGGCGCGGCAGGTCGGCCTGCAGCACGGCGTCGATCTGCGACACCAGGGCCAGCAGCTCGGGGAAACGCAGCAGCACCACCGACATCGTGTAGTAGCTGTCGAGGTCGGGGTCGAGGATGAGGTTGGACTGGTTGCCCACCCGATTGATCAGCGCCAGGGCATCGTCCAGCGCGCGGCCGAGCGCCACCGGCCGTTCGGCTTCGGCGTGGCGGGTGCCGGCCTCGAGCGACTGCAGCGATGCCTGCAGCGCGCCGTTGGGCCCGGCGCTGTCCATGCCGGCACCGTGCCGGGCCTCGATCTCCGACAGCGGCGGCGACGCCGGTGCCGGCCGCTGGCCCGCCAGCGCGATCACCAGCGGCTGCAGCTCGCGCAGGTAGGCGTTGCCGGCCACCTCCTTGCGCGCGAAGTCGATGGCGATGTACTTCTCGTGGATCAGGATGCCGCTGATGAAGATCACCGCGGACAGGTCCAGCAGGTAGATCAGGGCGAGCTTGCGGCCCACGCTGAGCCGGGCCAGCAGGTCGGAGAAGGCTCGCCGGAGGGGCATGGCGGTCGGTTGGTTGTTGGGCCGCAGACCGGGGCCTGCAGGCGGGCTCAGGGAAGACCCTGCACAGGCCTCTATCGACGGCCGTCGTCAGCGCTTGAGCAATGTTTGGCGCCTGCACCAGCGCGTGGCAGCGGTGCCTCGGCGGCAGGCATGGCGCACCGCCGCGGGCGTGCAAACGTCACGCTGCGGCGGCGAAGCCAGTGAATGGGGCGCCCTGCCGGCGCACCTCACCGGCTGTGCCGCCGCCGCCCGCCGGACACTTGCGGTCATGCTCCGCTCCCTGCGCTCACGCGTCGCCCTGGCCTTCGGCGGCGTCGTCATCGCCGTCGTCGGCGCGCTGTCGCTGGTGCTCGGGCACATGACGGCCCGCCGCATGCTGGCCGACCAGGCCGTCGCGCTCGACACCCTCGCCCGCTCCACCGCCGACGTGCTGGCCGACGGCCTGGCCGAACGGCTGCGCGAGGTCGAACTGCTGGCCGCCTCGCCGCCGGCCAGCCCGGCCGACTGGCAGCGCGTGATGGCACGGGCGCAGCAGAGCCGGCCTCGTTTCAGCTGGATGGGCCTGGTCGAGCCCGACGGCCGGGTGCGACACGCCACCGGCGACCTGCTGGTGGGCGAGTCGGTGGCCGAGCGGCCCTGGTTCATCGCCGCGCGCGCGGCGCCCGTCGTCGGCGACGTGCACACCGCCAAGCTGCTGGCCGCGCGGCTGCCGGCCTCGGCCACCGGCGAGCCGCTGCGCTTCATCGACTTCGCGGCCCCGGTGCGCGCCGATGGCCGGCTGCAGGCGGTGATCGGGGTGCACGTGTCCTGGGACTGGGCACGGGACGTCATCGGCCGCCTGCGCAGCCCGCTGGCGCGGCACCGGGGCGTCACCGTCTTCATCCTCGACCACCGCGGCGAGGTCATTCTGCGGCCGCTGGGCCTCGATGGCCCGGAGCGGCCGATCGCCCTCGACCAGCTGCCCGCGGACGGCGCCAGGGCCGTGCGCTGGGCCGACCGGTCGGACCACCTGACGGCCGCCGCCCGGCTGCCCTCGCCGGCCGGGCCCACCGACATGGGCTGGACCATCGTCGCCCGCCAGCCGGTGGCGCAGGCGCTGGCGCCGGCCCGGGCGGCGCGGCATGCGGCCTGGGCGATCGGCGCGGTGGCCGCGTTGCTGGCCACCGTGCTGGCCTGGCTGGCGCTGGGCCGCTACACCCGGCCGCTGGCGCAGATGGCCGAGGCCGCGCGGCAGGTGGAAGCCGGCGACCGCGTGACCGAGATCCGCCAGCACCACGGCGCTGCCGAGCTGCGCCAACTCAGCGCCTCGCTGCGCGGCATGACCGCCTCGCTGCGCCAGCGCGAGCAGGCGCTGGCCGAGGCGAACCGGGTGCTGGAGGCGCGGGTGGCCGAACGCACCCGCGACCTGCTGCACGCCCAGTCGGCGCTGCAGCAGGCCAACGCGGAACTGCAGGCGCTGGCCTCGCGCGATGCGCTGACCGGGCTGTTCAACCGTCGCCTGCTGGACGAGCGGCTGGCCGCCGAGCTGGCGCGGCATCGCCGCAGCGGCCGGCCGCTGGCCGTGGTGCTGGCCGACATCGACCACTTCAAGGCGGTCAACGACGGCCATGGCCATGCCGAGGGCGACCGCGTGCTGCGCGACGTGGCGCGCTGCCTGCAGGGCACCGTGCGCGGCACCGACATCGTCGGCCGCTACGGCGGCGAGGAGTTCCTGCTGCTGCTGCCCGACACGCCGGCCGAGGGCGCGCTGGCCGCCTGCGAGAAGCTGCGCGCGGTGGTCGCCGCCTGTCCCGGTGCGGTGCGGGTGACCATCAGCCTGGGCATCGCGGTGCCGGCCGCCGACTGGCCCGACGCCGCCGCCGTCCTGGCCGCGGCCGATGCGGCGCTGTACCGGGCCAAGGCCGAGGGCCGCAACCGGGTGGTGCTGCAGGGGCCGGCGGTCGCCACGCGGCCCGACCAGCCCGCCGACGCGCCGGCCTGACGTCAACCGCCGGCCGCGGCCGGCAGTCGCACGGTGGCCGTGGCCCCCCGCACCCGGCCGGCCTCGTCCTGGCGGTTGTCCAGCGCAAGGCGGCCGCCGAGCGCGGCGCAGATGTCGCGGCAGATGGTGAGGCCGAGGCCGGTGCCTTCGGTGGGCCGGCCGGTGCGGAAGGGCTCGAACAGGTGCTCCGCCAGCGCGGGGTCGATGCCCGGGCCGCTGTCGATCACCTGCAGCCGGGCCTGCCCGTCGTCGACGTCCACCTGCAGCAGCACGGCCCCGCCGGCAGGGGTCTCGCGCAGCGCGTTGTGCAGCAGGTTGCGCGCGAGCTCGCGCAGCATCCACTCATGGCCGAGCACGGTCACCGGCCGCTCGGCCCGCAGCTCCAGGTCCACCGATTTCTGCGCGGCCAGCGGCGCCAGGTCCAGTGCCACCTCGCGCACCTGCTCGTCCAGCCGCACGGCGGCGAAGGCGCGTCGGCTGACCTGGTCCACCTTGGCCAGCGCCAGCATCTGCTGCGCCAGGCCGATGGCGCGTTCGACGGTGCGCTGCATGTCGACCAGGGCCGCGCGGTCGGCCGGGCGGTCGCCGTCGCCGTCGAGCGCGTTGCGCAACTGCGTGCGCAGCACCGTCAGCGGCGTGCGCAGCTGGTGCGAGGCGTCGCGGATGAACTGCTGCTGGCGCTCCAGCGTGCCGCCGAGGCGGCCCAGCAGGTCGTTGATGGCCGCCGGCACCGGGCGCAGTTCGCGGGGCAGCGCGGTCGGTTCGAGCGGCGACAGGTCGTCGCCGCGCCGGCGGGCCAGCGCGGCGCGCAGCGCCTCCACCGGTTTCAGCGAGTGCGCGACCACCGCCCAGGTGACGCCGGCGACGACCAGCACCAGCAGCGCCTGGCGCAGCAGCGTGGCGCGCAGCAGCTCCTGCGCGCGCTGGCGGCGCAGGTCCAGGCCCTCGGCCACCTGGATGACGGCGATGCCGCGCACGTCGGGGCCCACCACCGGCTGGTACAGCGCCGCCACGCGCACCGGCCGGCCCTGGTAGTCGGTGTCGTAGAAGTCGACCAGGGCCGGGTAGGCGCTGCGCTGCGGCATCGGGCCGGGGTAGGGCGGCAGCCCGGCATGGCCGGCCAGCAGTTCGCCGTCCAGGCCGGTGATGCGCCAGGCCACGCCGCGCAGGCTGTCGGGCTCCAGTTCTTCCAGCGCACTCGGCGGCAGGTCGGCGAGCAGGCGGCCGTCGCGCCACTGCAGCCATTCGCCCAGCGTGCGGGCGGTGGTCAGCAGCGTGCGGTCGTAGGCCAGCGTGATGGCCTGCAGGGCGTTGCGGTAGACGCTCACCGTGTCCACGGCGACGAACAGCGCCATCGGCACGATCAAGCCGACCAGCAGCCGTCGGCGCAGGGAGTGGGACCGCCCGTTGGCCAGGTCCGCCGGCCTTTGGCCGGGGGCCGGCCCGCCGGCGGGCGTCGGCGCCGGGGGGGTCACGTCGCGGCGTCCTCGCGCAGCAGGTAACCCAGGCCGCGCAGCGTGACCAGCGCGGTGCCCGAGCCGGCCAGCTTCTTGCGCAGCCGGTAGGCCACCACCTCGATGGCCTCGAACTGGACCTCCGTGGCCATCGGGAAGACCAGGCGGAACAGCCGTTCCTTGGCCACCGCGCGCCCCGGCGTCGCCATCAGCGCCTTCAGCAGCGCCTGCTCGCGCGGCGTCAGCTCCAGCACCTGCTCGCCGACGTAGAAGGCGCCGGCCGCGCGGTCCAGCTGCAGCCGGCCGCAGCGCTGCACCGCCTCGGTGTCGCGGCCGTGGCGGCGCAGCAGCGCGCGGATGCGCGCCTCCAACTCGTCGAGGTCGAAGGGCTTGCCGAGGTAGTCGTCGGCACCGGCGTTGAGGCCGACGACGCGGTCGCCGACGGCGCTGCGCGCGGTGAGCACGACGATGGGCACGCCGATCTGCTCGGCGCGCGCCTTGTGCAGCACCTGCAGGCCGTCGAGTCCGGGGATGGTCAGGTCCAGCAGCAGCAGCGCGGGCGGGTCGTGGCGCAGGCGGTTCATCGCCTCGCTGCCGTTGCCGCAGCAGGTGACGGCGAAGCCGCGCGCTTCGAGGGCACGCTGCAGCGCGGCGGCCAGGTCGGGCTCGTCTTCGACCAGCAGCAGTCGGGGGCCGTCGGCGACGGTCATGGCCGGGTTCATGGGCCGAGTGTGGCGCGCGGCAACGGCCGCGCAGGACCGGGTCGCCACCGACCGCGGCGGGGCCCGACAGCCGCTTGACAGGCGGCACGGCGGGACGCGACAGCCAGTTGACAGCCTGGCGCGCGGCCTGCGGGTTGTCGCCTAAACGGGCCCGCCGGCACGGCCCTCAGCATCGCGGCCTCTTGCCCCAACGAGGAGATCCCGTGACCGCTCGCCGTCCCCGCTTCGTCCCGCTCGCCGCCGCGATCCTCGCCGCCGGCACCACCGCCGCGCAGGCCCAGGGCACGGGCTCCAGCGTCACGCTCTACGGGCTGCTGGACACCTACGTCGAATGGCGCAACCACAACAACGCCGCCGGCGACAGCCGCCTCGCGCTCAACTCCGGCGGCATGAACACCTCGCGCTGGGGCCTGCGCGGCAGCGAGGACCTGGGCGGCGGGCTGAGGGCCATCTTCCAGCTGGAAAGCGAGGTCGGCGCCGACACCGGCGCCGCCGCGGCCGCCTTCTGGAGCCGGCAGGCCAACGTCGGCCTGGAAGGCCGCTTCGGCCGCGTCGTCGCCGGCCGTTCGTACAGCACCACCTACGACTTCATCCTGCCCTTCGACCCGATGGGTTATGCCCCCCGTGAACTCCTGGGCCACGGCCGGCAACGCCACCGCCACCGCGGCCGGTGTCAGCCGCGCCGACGGCATGCTCACCGGCGTCTCCAACCTGGTGAAGTACCGCGGCGCGTTCGGCCCGGTCAGCGTCGGCGCCAGCTACCGCTTCGGCGAGCAGACCGGCTTCAGCGACGGCAACGCCGCCGTCCTGGCCGCGGCCTACAACGCCGGCCCGCTGGGGCTGGTGGTCACCGCCGAGCAGGCCAACGGCATCACCGTGGCCGCCAGCGGCCGGCGCGACCGGACCCGCACCGTGCACCTGGGCGCCAGCTACCAGGTGGGCCCGACCAAGCTGTTCGCGGTGGTGCGCAACTTCGACCGGTCGCTGGCCTCGGGCGCCGCCGACCTGGAAAGCCGCACCGCCTGGGTCGGCGCGGCCTACGCGGCCAGCCCGGCGCTGACGCTCACCGCCGCGTACTACCACCAGGACATCCGCAGTGGCGTGCGGCCGGGCGACGACCCTAAGCTGCTGACCCTGCGGGCGCGCTACGCCCTGTCCAAGCGCACCGACCTGTACGCGGTGGTTGGCCACGCCAAGGCCAGGAGTGGCGCGGTCGGCGTGTCGCGCGACGACGCCGGCTTCCTCGGCTCGCAGTCCAACGTGGCGGCCGGCATCCAGCACCGCTTCTGAGGACCACCGCCGGGGCGAGCCCGACCGACACCGACGCCCGCCATCGGGCATCTGAAGGAGAGCACATGAACGCATCCAACCGCCGGCAGTGCCTGGGCACGCTGGCCGCACTGGCCCTGACGGGCAGCGGCAGCGCCCGTGCGGCGGCCAACCTGAAGGTCATGATCGGCGCCAACCCCGGCGGCGGCTACGACCAGACCGGCCGCGGCATCGGCAAGGCGCTGCAGGAGGCCGGCGTGGCCGGCTCGGTGACCTACGAGAACAAGGGCGGCGCCGGCGGCACCATCGCGCTGGCGCAGTTCGCCAACGCCGCCAAGGGCGATCCCAACGCGCTGCTGGTGGTCGGCGCCATCATGGTCGGCGCCATCGTGCAGAACAAGCCGCCGATCACGCTCGCGCAGGTGACGCCGATCGCGCGCCTGTTCGCCGAGTACAACGTCTTCGTCGTGCCCGCGGCCTCGCCGATCAGGACCATGCGCGAGGTGGTCGAGCAGATGAAGAAGGAGCCGGCCAGCGTCAAGTGGGGCGGCGGCTCGCGTGGCTCCGTCGACCACATCAGCGTGGCCATGATCGCGCGCGAGAACGCGGTCGACGTGGCCAAGGTGAACTACGTGCCCTTCAAGGGTGGCGGCGAGGCGGTGGCCGCGGTGCTGGGCGGCCATGTCACCTGCTGCACCAGCGGCCTGGCGGAGATGGACGAGTTCATCCGCACCGGCAAGCTGCGCGCGATCGCCGTCACGGCGCCGCAGCGGCTCAAGGGCGTGGCCATCCCGACGCTCAAGGAGCAGGGCATCGACGTGGAGATCGGCAACTGGCGCGGCGTCTACGGCGCGGCCGGCATCACGCCCGAGCAACGCAGGGCGCTGATCGACGGCGTGGCCCGGGCGGTGAAGACCAAGGCCTGGGCGGAGACGCTGGAGAAGAACAACTGGACGCCGGCGCTGATGACCGGCGACGAGTTCGGCGGCTTCGTCGACAACGACCATGCCCGCCTGCGCGCGCTGATGCTCAAGCTGGGCATGCTGTGAGGCGGCTGGACCCGAAGCTCGCCGCGCTGGCGGCGGGCCTGCTGGCCCTGGCCGGGCTGCTCGCGCTGGGGGCCCGCGGCATCCCCAGCGAGGCAGGCTATGCCGGCGTGGGCCCGTCCTTCCTGCCCTGGGCAGTGTCGCTGGCGCTGGCGGTGTGCGCGGTGCTGCTGGTGGTCGACGGCCTGCGCGCGCCGGCGGCCGTGCAGGACCCGCCCGCGCGCCCCAACGCGCCGGCCTTCGTCTGGGTGTCGGCCGGCCTGCTGCTCAGCGCGGCGCTGATCACCACGCTGGGCTTCGTGCTGTCCTGCGCGCTGCTCTACACCCTGGCCGCCTGCGGCTTCCGCCATGCCGAAGGACAGCGGCTGCAGGTGCGCACCGCCGTGAAGGACCTCGTGGTCGGCGCGGCGCTGTCGGCACCGGTGTTCTGGCTGTTCACCCGCGCGCTCGGCCTCAGCCTGCCCGCGCTCACGGCCTCGGGCTGGATCTGAAGCCGCCCCACCTCCCTGCGGTATCCATGGACATCTGGCCTCAACTGCTCGACGGCTTCGCCAACGCCGCCACGCCCGTCAACCTGATGTGGGCCTTCATCGGCTGCTTCATCGGCACCGCCATCGGCGTGCTGCCGGGCATCGGCCCGGCGCTGACGGTGGCCATGCTGCTGCCCATCACCGCCAACGTGCCGGTCACCGCGTCGATGATCATGTTCGCGGGCATCTACTACGGCTCGATGTACGGCGGCTCGACCACCTCCATCCTGCTCAACACGCCGGGCGAGACCGGTTCGATGGTCACCGCGATGGAGGGCAACCGCATGGCCAAGAGCGGCCGTGCCGGCGCGGCGCTGGCCACCGCCGCCATCGGCAGCTTCGTCGCCGGCACCGTCGCCACGGTGCTGGTCACGCTGTTCGCGCCGCCGATCGCCGAGTGGGCGCTGAAGCTCGGTCCGCCCGAGTACTTCGCGCTCATCGTGCTGTCGTTCACCACCGTGTCGGCGGTGCTGGGCGCCAGCGTGCTCAAGGGCATGACCGCGCTGCTGCTGGGGCTGGCGGTGGGGCTGATCGGCATCGACCAGATCTCCGGCGCCGCGCGCTACACGCTCGGTGTGCCGGAGCTGGTCGACGGCATCGAGGTGGTGCTGGTGGCCGTCGGCCTGTTCGCCGTGGCCGAGGCGCTGCACGCCGTGCTGTACGAGGGCCGGGTGGACGGGTCGCGCAACCGCCTGTCCAGCCTGTGGATGAGCCGGCGCGACTGGAAGCGCTCCACCGGTGCCTGGCTGCGCGGCACCGCCATCGGCTTTCCCTTCGGTGCCATCCCGGCCGGCGGCACCGAGATCCCGACCTTCCTGTCCTACGGCCTGGAGAAGAAGCTGGCCCGCGGCGAGGACGAGGCCGAGTTCGGCAGGCGCGGCGCCATCGAGGGCGTGGCCGGGCCGGAGGCGGCCAACAACGCCGCCGTGACCGCCGCGCTGGTGCCGCTGCTGACGCTGGGCATCCCCACCTCCAACACGACGGCGGTGCTGCTGGCGGCCTTCCAGAACTACGGCATCCAGCCCGGGCCCACGCTGTTCCAGACCTCGGCCGGGCTGGTGTGGGCGCTGGTGGCGTCGCTGTACATCGGCAACGTCATGCTGCTGGTGCTCAACCTGCCGCTGGTGGGGCTGTGGGTCAAGCTGCTGAAGGTGCCGCGGCCGGCGCTGTACGCCGGCATCCTCATCTTCGCCACCGTGGGCGTCTACGGCATGCGCCAGTCGGCCTTCGACCTGGTGCTGCTCTATGCCATCGGCGTGGCCGGGGTGGTGATGCGGCGCTTCGAGATCCCCACCGCCCCGGTCATCGTCGGCATGATCCTCGGCCCGATGGGCGAGGCCCAGCTGCGCAACGCGATGTCCATCGGCGAGGGCCGGTGGACCGTGCTGATCGAGCGGCCGTTCAGCGCCACCGTGCTGGCCCTGTGCGTGCTGCTGCTGCTGGCGCCGCCGCTGTGGCGGCGGTGGGGTCGCCGGTCGGTCTGAGCGCGGTCAGGGGCCCGTCGTGGCCGCCGCCGCGGTGGTCCCCGGGGCGCTGCTGGCGGCGTCCGCGTCGGCGGCACGCGACAGGTGCTGCGACGAGGTCAGCCCCATCGAGACGTAGATGCTGGTCACCGCCTCGATGCCGACGTCGGCTGGCGTGACCCAGGCCTCGGGCACATAAAGCAGGCCGCCGCCCACCGGCACCGGCGCGGTGGGGATGAGCACCGCGAGGTAGCGCTGCTCGCCGATCAACACCGGCTCCGGGCTGCCGAGCAGGGCCAAGGCCGCCGCGCCGCCCACGCCGCCGAAGTGGCACCACACCGCGCTCATCGACTTCGGCCCGTCGCGCTCCTTCTGCGAGAAGAGGTCGACCATCTTGCGCACCAGGTCGTAGACCTTGCCCACCAGCGGAATGCGCTGGAACAGGGTGTCCAGCAGCACCGCCTTGTCGTGCTGCCAGCGCGACTCGATCAGCACGCCGAGGCCGAAGATGGCCGCCAGCACGATGACGATGCCGAACAGGTAGCTCACCACCACCGAGCCGGTGAGGCCGAAGCCGATGGCGACCAGCACCGAGCCGACCAGGCTCTCGGGGCCGATCCAGCCGATCAGCAGCCCCACCACCCAGCCGAAGATGGCCAGCGTGGCCATGAGCGGCAGGGCCGCCAGCAGGCCGGTCAGGAAGATGCGCAGCGGCGGTCGGCGCCGCAGGAGCGAGACCGGCGAGCGCGCGGCGTGGATGGGCTCTTGCATGGTTCCTCGATGCCGCGATGGACGGCCTGTCCGGAGTGGTCCCGCCGACAGGAATCGAACCTGTATCTGCCGCTTAGGAGGCGGCCGTTCTATCCATTGAACTACGGCGAGGGGCTGCTGCTCGCGCGCGGGGGCCGGGATGGTAGCAGCGCGCCCGGCGGCGGAATGCCGCGGCCGTTCCAGCGCCAGATCCACAGCAGGTCCACCGCCGGGTCCTCGCCGGCCTGGGTGCGCAGGGTGAAGCGCTGGGCGATGCGGTAGATCAGCTGCCAGGTGCCGGTGGTCGAGTTGATGCCGCGTTCGTAGCCCACGTACCAGCGCCTCGTCAGCTGCTTGCCGACGCCGACGACGGTGCTGCGCACGTCGTTGTCGGCGCTCTGGCGCAGGGTGATGTCGTCCAGGCCGAGGCCGCGGGTCAGCCGGTCGGTGGTCGACGGGCTGCCGTCGCCCTCGCCGGACAGCAGCGCCAGCGCCGCGCGCTGCAGCAGCGCGGTGTCGCTGCGGCCCACGCCCTCGGGCGCCCGGCCCAGCACCAGCCACGACAGCTTCTCGGGGTCGGGCATGTCGGGCTCGGAGTAGAGCCGCACCCGCGGCCGCAGCACGCTGCCGGTCACCGCCACGCCCACGCGCACGTCGACCTGGTCGCGCAGCGCCAGGATGTCCAGCCGCGGGTTCTCCGGGTTGCCGATGAAGGTGACCAGGCCGCGGTCGATGCGCAGGTTCTGGCCGTAGGCGGTGTAGGTGCCCTCGTCGGCGCGCACCGTGCCGTTGATGCGCAGCCGGCCGCCCGGCGTGGTGAGCTGCAGGTCACCGCGCAGCAACGCGTTGAGGCCGCGGCCGCGCACCCGCAGCTGATCGCCCAGGTCCACCGACAACCGCACCTGCGTCTCGCGGGCCACGCGGGGCGGCCCCTCCTCGGCGACCGGGGCCTCGGGCGCCGCGCGGCGCACCACGGTGACGTCGCCGTCCAGCGCGGGAGCGTCGCCGCGGCTGACGTCGATCAGGCCCTCGTCCACCTTCAGCCGTCCGTCCAGCGTCAGCGCCTGGCGGTCCAGCCCCATGCGGGCGTCGCCGCTGACCACCACCCGTCGGTCCAGCCGGCCGAGCGCCTGGAAGCGGTCCGCGCGCAGCGTCAGCCGGGCCTGCGGCGCCTCGCCGAAGCCGATGTCGCCGCCGATGTGCAGCCAGCCGTCGCCGCCGCGCAGGCTGAACTGCTCGACCTGCGCCGTCTCGCCCGCCAGCCGCAGCGCCAGCCGGCCCTCGCGCAGCGACACGCCCTGCAGCAGGTGGCGCGCGCTCAGGTCGCGGGCGTCGACGCGGCCGGTGTACTGCGGCGCGCCGGCGGTGCCGCCCAGGGTGGCGCGGGCGTGCAGCGCGCCGCCGAGGCGCCAGCCCACCGGCGTCCACGGCCCCCAGACGCCGAGGTTGTCGACGCGCAGTTCGATCGCGCCGGCCAGCGGCGTGGTGGGCGCCGGCCAGGCGGCACGCGGGTCGGTGCGCAGCGTCTGCGAACCGGCGAGCACCCCCACCGTGCTGCCGGCCACCGCCTGCGTGAAGTGCCAGGTGCCGTCGCGCGCCGACAGGCCCAGGCGCAGCTCGGTGAGGCCGAGCCCGGTGGTGCCGCCTTCGTCGGTGACGGTGAGGTCGCCGGTGCGCCGCTCCAGCAGCACCTCGGCCTCGACGCCGGCGCCGCTGCGGATGTCGGCGCGGCCGGCGACGACGAGGTCGCCGCCCCAGCCGAAGTCGGGCTGCCAGCGGGCGAGCAGCGGCGCCAGCGGCAGCGGGTCCAGCTGCGCCTGCAGCCGCAGCTGGGCGTCGCCGGCCGGCGCACCGGGCGGGGCCGCCTGCCAGCGCGCCAGCTGCCAGCGCAGGGCCGAGCCGACCACCTGCAGGCGGCCAGGCGCCAGTTCGGCGCTGCGCAGCGCGAACGCCGGGTCGAACTGAAGGGTGGCGGTGAGGTCGTCCGCCGCCAGCCAGGGCGTGGCGTCGGCGCGCACCGGTCCGCTGCGCAGGCGCGCCAGCCGGCCCTCCCAGCGGGCGCCGCCGGTCACCGGGGTCCAGCGGCCGCGGCCGTCGAGCGTGAAGGCGCTGCCGCCCGCGCTGCCGCCAGGGCCGAGCAGCGGCTCCGCCCAGGCCGGTGGCCGCACCGCGCTGCGCGCGTCGACGCGCAGGCCGTGGTCGCCGCGGCTGCCGGCCAGCGCCAGCGTCACCCGCTCCAGGCGCCGGGCCGGCTCGCCGCGCGGGGTGGCGCTGGTCACGCCGTCGAGCTCGGCATGGGCCTCCAGCCGGCCGTCGAGATCGGCGCCGTCGAGCTGCCAGCGGGCGCGGCCGCGGTCGATGCGCCAGCCGGCGGCGGCCAGGCCGTCGGCTTCGGCCCGGCCGTCGGAGCGCAGGGCCGGCCAGCGGCCTTCGGTGCGGGCCTCCGCCACCAGCCGGCCGGCCTGCGGCCACAGCGAGGCCAGCCCGGGGTGCAGGCGCGACCAAGCGGCCAGCGCGCCGGCGTCGGGCAGCTCGATCCGGCCGCTGGCCTGGTCGGGCGCGCTGCCGTCGGCCGCCAGCCGGGCCTGCAACTGCAGCGTGCTGCCGCCCGCCGCCTGCAGCGCCACTTCGGCATTGGCCGCCTGGCCGACCGCCTGCCGCTGCCAGGCGACGCGGCCGCGCAGCGGCACCCCCGCCAGCCGGCCGTCGTCGATGTCCAGCGACAGCCGGCCGCTCACCGGCTGGGTCTGCCGGCGCAGGGACTCGAGCAGCGCGAGCGGCGTCGGGGCGGACCCGGTGCCGCCCGCCAGGGCCGTGCCCGTCCGGCCCTGCAGGTCGGCCTGCCAGCGCCCGTCCAGCCGGTGGCCGCTGCCGGCGGCAGGCCACCAGGCGGCGGGGTCGAAGCGCCGCAGCAGTCCCTCGCCGCGCGCCTGCCAGCGCCCGGGCTGGCCGCTGGCGTCCAGCCGCGCCTGCGCTTCGGCCTCGCCGGCCTGGGCGAGCAACTGGCGCAGGTTCAGCGACCAGGCCCCGTCGGCCGCCTGCCGGCCCTCGGCCTGCAACGTCAGGCGCGCCGCGGGCGCGCGGGGCAGCGACAGCACGGCGCCGTCGAGCCGGCCGTCGAGCGACAGCCGCTTCTCCGCCGCCGGCGGACGGCGGTCGCCGGGCGGCGGCCACCCGGCCAGCCGCAGCGCCAGCGGGCCGGACAGGCGCAGCGCCGGCAGCCGCGCGTCCAGGCCGGCGGGCTCCAGCGACTGCAGCGTGGTGTCCAGGCGCAGTGCGTCGCGGGTCCACTCGCCGTCGGCCTGCAGGCGGCCCAGGTCGCGGCGCTCGTCGGCGGCCTGCAGGTCCAGCGCCTGCAGGTCGAGGCGGCTGCGGTCGTCCAGGCGCCCGGCGACGCGCACGGCCAGGCGGCGCAGCGGCAGGCGGCCGGCGTCCCAGCGCCCGGGCTGGGCGTTGGTCAGCGTCAGCGACAGCGCGGCCGGCGCCTGCAGGCCGGTGGACTGCAGGCGCGCTTCGCCGTCGAGCCGGGTGCGGGGCAGGTCGGGCCACAGGGCGTGCAGGTCGAGCCCGCGCAACCGGGCGTCGAGCGCGCCCAGCGGCCAGGCGGCGAAGGGCTGCAGGTCGGCCTGCAGCTGCAGGCGGGTGGCGTCGTCGCGGGGGGTTGCGGGCGCCGTCGTCAGCGGCTGCAGCGACAGCGTCAACCGCGGGGCGGCCAACGGGCCGGCCAGGTCGGCCAGGGCCTGCCAGCCGGGCAGCGCCGCGGTGCCGGCGGCCGGTGCGGCCGTGGGCGATGTCACCCGCGCCTGCAGCTGCAGCGGCAGGTCGCCGGTGCTGCCGATCTGCCCCTGGGCCTGCAGCGCGTGGCCCTGCCAGTGCAGGTCCAGCCCGCGCAGGCGGTGCAGGGCGCCCCCGTCGGCGCCGAGCTGCACGTCGGCCTGCAGCGCCTCCACCGGCGGCAGGTCGTCGACCTGCAGCCGCGCGATGCGCAGGTCGGGCAGGTCGACCGCGAGAGGCATCGAGAGGTCGGCGGGGGCGGCCCGCGGCGGGTCGGTGGTCGGCAGGCGCAGCCGCAGGTCGTCGAGGCGCAGGCCCTCCAGCCGCAGGCCCAGCCACTGGCCGGGGGCGGGGCGCAGGCGCCAGGCCAGCCGCTGCCACGCGACGCCGGTCGCCTCGACCTCGCGCGCCTGGGCGTCGGCATACCGCACCCGTGCGGCGCCGAAACCATGGCCGCCGAGCAGCGCGCCATGCGGCCCGTCCAGCGCGAGTCCCGGCACCTGGCGCAGCAGCCAGGCGCTGCCCGCGGTGCTGTGCAGGGCCACCGCCAGTGCAGCGGCCAGCCCCAGCGGCACCGCGAGGACCACGGCCAGGGCGCCGGCCGCCCAGCGCAGGCCGCGTCGCGGTGGAGGCCGTTGACCGGTGGCCAAGGGGCGCGGGGTGTCGGCGGCCATCGGCTCAGAAGACGATGCCCACGCTCAGGTGCAGGCGCGGCTTGTGGGTGCGCTGGGCGCGGGCGAGGTCCAGCCGCAGCGGGCCGACGGGGCTGCGCCAGCGCAGGCCCAGGCCGAGGCCGACGGCCGGCTCGAGGTCGCCCCAGCGCTGGGCGGCGGTGCCGGCGTCGACGAAGGCCGCCCACCACACCGCGGGCAGGCTGGGCGCGACCGGCCGCGCCACCTCCACGCTGCTGGTGAACAGCACCCGTCCGCCGGTGAGGTCGCCGGCGGCGTCGGTCGGCGCCAGCTCCCGGTAGCCGTAGCCGCGCACCGATTCGTCGCCGCCGGCGCGAAAGCGCAGCGTGTCCGGCACGGTCACGTGGTCGGCGGCCAGCACCTGGCCCAGTTCCAGCCGGGCCTGACCGAAGAAGCCGGCGGGCAGCGGGTGGTAGCCCGTGAGGCGGCCGTAGAGGCGGGTGAAGGCACCGCTGCCGCCGTCGGAGTCGCGCGCCAGGCCGATGCCGTTCTGCAGCGACAGCGCCCAGCCGCGGGTGGGCAGCAGCGGGTTGTCCAGGCGACGGAAGATCCAGTTGGCGTTGGCGGTGACGGCGCCGGCACTCTCGCGCTCGACGTCGGTGCGGCGCAGGTCGCGGGTGCCCTCGACGTAGAACTGGCGCTGCACCCGCGGCGTGTCCTGCTGGCGGCCGACGCGCAGGCGCGACGAGGTGACGGTGTCGCTCTCCGTCTCCAGCCGCGACAGGCCGTAGCCGGTGAGGTTGCGCCAGAGGTTGCGCTGCGGATGGGTGCTGACCTCGCCCTCCACCGTCTGCCGGTCGCGGCCCAGCTCGAAGCGGTGGCGGGCCTGCAGCGGCAGGCCGAAGGGCCGTCGGTGGCGGTGCTCCAGCGACACCCGCTGGCCGTTGAGCGCGCTGTAGCCCAGGCCGATGTTGAACTGCTGCAGCGGCAGTTCGCGCAGCCGCACGCGAACCGGCACGGCGGCGGCCTGGGTCGGATCGGGGTCGATGCCGACGCTGGCCAGCTCGAACAGGCCGGAGGTCTGCAGCCGCTGCTGGAAGTCGAGCAGCAGCGCCTCGGTGGCCGGCGCGCCGCGGTCGAAGTTGGCGAGGTTGCGCACCGTCGCCTCGTCGTGGAACTGCAGGCCCTCCACCCGCAGGTCGCCGGCACGGAACAGCGGGCCGCTGGCGGCCTGCACCTGCAGGTCGGCGGCGCCGCCCTCGACGTCGACGCGCGCGGCGGTGAAGGCCCAGCGCGCGGCGACGTAGCCCTCGGCCTGCAACTGCGCCAGCGAGCTGGCCTTGGCGTCGACCCAGGCAGGGTTGCGGAAGGCGTCGCCCACCTTCAGCGGCCACTGCCGGCGCCAGCGGTCGAGCACCTGCCGGGCGCGGGCGTCGTCGGCCAGCAGGCCGTCCTGCATCGGGCCTTCGACGTCCTGGGTGACGCGGCCGACCCGGGTGCGCGGGCCCGGCTGCACCACCACGACGACCACCGGCGGCTGGCCGGGCTCGCGCCGCACCTGCACCACCGGCTCGAAGTAGCCCTCGGTCTCGAGCAGCTCGCGCACTTGGGCCGGGGTGGCGGCGACGAGGCGGCCGAGCTCGGTGGCGCTGACCGGCTCGCCGCCGCGCACCCGTTCCAGCCGCGCCACGTCCAGGTGCTCGCGCAGCAGGCGGGCCAGCGGCGCCGGGGCGTCCAGCTCCAGGCGCAGGAGGTCGCCGGGGGGCGGCGCCTCCAGCACGCTCTCGGGCGCGGGGGTGGTGGGCAGCAGGGAGCAGCCGGCCGTCGAGATGGCCACCATCACGGCCGCCATCGGCCCCCACCAGGCGAGGCACCGGCCGGCCGCCCGTCGCGGCGCCGACCGCGGCGGGCTCACTTGGTCAGCAGGCGCATCGCACTCTCGAGGCCGGCCAGCGTGAGCGGGAACATGCGCTGCCCCATGAGCTGCTGGACGATGGCGATGCTCTGCCGGTACTGCCATACGCCCTGCGGTTCGGGGTTGATCCACGCGAACTTCGGAAAGGCATTGGTGAGCCGCTGCAGCCATTCGGCGCCCGGCTCCTCGTTCTGGTACTCGACGCTGCCGCCGGGCTGCAGGATCTCGTAGGGGCTCATCGTCGCGTCGCCGACGAAGATCAGCTTGTGGTCCTTGTTGTAGGTGCGGATCAGGTCCCAGGTCGAGGTCTTCTCGGAATGGCGGCGCCGGTTGTGCTTCCAGACGAAGTCGTAGACGCAGTTGTGGAAGTAGAAGAACTCGAGGTGCTTGAACTCGCCCTTGGCGGCGGAGAACAGCTCCTCCACCCGGTGCACGTGTTCGTCCATCGTGCCGCCGACGTCCATCAGCAGCAGCACCTTCACCCGGTTGTGGCGCTCGGGCACCATCTTCAGGTCGAGCCAGCCGGCGTTGGCCGCGGTGGCGCGGATGGTGTCGTCCAGGTCCAGTTCCTCGGCCGCGCCTTCGCGCGCGAAGCGGCGCAGCCGGCGCAGCGCGACCTTGATGTTGCGCGTGCCCAGTTCCTTCTGGTCGTCGTAGTCCTGGTAGGTGCGCTGGTCCCAGACCTTGACCGCGCTCTTGTTGCGGCCCTGGCCGCCGATGCGGATGCCCTGCGGGTTGTGGCCGCCGTGGCCGAAGGGGCTGGTGCCGCCGGTGCCGATCCACTTGCTGCCGCCCTCGTGGCGTTCCTTCTGCTCCTCGAAGCGTTTCTTCAGCGTCTCCATCAGCTCGTCCCAGCCCATCTTCTCGATGGCCGCCTTCTCCTCGGGCGTCAGCTCGCGCTGCAGCGTCTGGCGCAGCCAGTCCAGCGGCACCTCGCGGGTGAAGTCGGTGAGCAGCTCCACGCCCTGGAAGTAGGCGCCGAAGGCGCGGTCGAACTTGTCGTAGTGCTTCTCGTCCTTGACCAGCGTCGTGCGGGCCAGGTAGTAGAAGTCGTCGATGCGAAAGGCGCCGTCGCTGTCGGGGCCGACGACGCCCTGCTTCAGCGCCTCCAGCAGGCTGAGGTACTCCTTGACGGAGACCGGCAGGCGGGCGCTGCGCAGGGTGTAGAAGAAGTCGATCAGCATGGCGTTCGCGGCGGGCTGGGGTCAGCGTGGCGAGGCGGGCGGTGGCGGTCAGCCCCGCGGCCGGTCGAGCTGCCAGGTGAGGTGGGCGCGCACCGTCGGCCATTCGGCGGCCACGATGCTGTAGACGCAGGTGTCGCGCAGCGTGCCGTCGGCCAGGCGCTGGTGGTGGCGCAGCACGCCGTCCAGCTTGGCGCCCAGGCGCTCGATGGCGCGGCGGCTGGCTTGGTTGAAGACGTGCGTGCGGAACTCCACCGCGATGCAGCCCAGGCTGTCGAAGGCGTGGCCCAGCAGCAGGCGCTTGCACTCGGTGTTCAGCGGTGTGCGCTGCACCCGACCGGCGTACCACGTGCTGCCGATCTCGAGGCGCCGGTGCACCGCGTCGACGTTCATGTACGTCGTCATGCCCACCGGCACGCCGTCGGCGTCGAGCACCGCGAAGGGCAGCATGGCGCCGGCGGCGTGCAGGCCGAGTCGCCGCTCGATCTCGGCCTGCATGCCGTCGGGCGAGGGGATGGCCGTGTACCAGAGCCGCCAGAGCTGGCCGTCCTGCACCGCCTCGGCCAGCGCCGGCGCGTGGTCCGGCGCCAGCGGCACCAGCCGGGCATGTCGGCCGGCGAGCGTGACCGGCTGCACCAGCGGGTTCATGGTGCGACCCTGGTCCTTCAGCGGTGGTTGCGCTGCATGAAGACGAGCTTCTCGAACAGCGTCACGTCCTGCTCGTTCTTCAGCAGCGCGCCGACCAGCGGCGGCACCGCGACCTTCTCGTCCTTGCTCTGCAGCACCTCGGTCGGGATGTCCTCGGCGACCAGCAGCTTCAGCCAGTCGAGCAACTCGGAGGTACTCGGTTTCTTCTTCAGGCCCGGCAGGTTGCGCACCTCGTAGAAGGTCTTCAGCGCGGCGCCGAGCAGCTCCTTCTTCAGGCCGGGGTAGTGCACGTCCACGATCTGCCGCATGGTGTCGGCGTCGGGGAACTTGATGTAGTGGAAGAAGCAGCGGCGCAGGAAGGCGTCCGGCAGCTCCTTCTCGTTGTTGGAGGTGATGAACACCAGCGGCCGGTGGCGGGCCTTGATCAGCTGCCGCGTCTCGTAGACGTAGAACTCCATGCGGTCGAGTTCGCGCAGCAGGTCGTTGGGGAATTCGATGTCGGCCTTGTCGATCTCGTCGATCAGCAGGGCCACCGGCCGGTCGGCCTCGAAGGCCTGCCACAGCACGCCCTTGACGATGTAGTTGTGGATGTCGCGCACGCGCTCGCCGCCGTCGATGTCGGCGAGCTGGCTGTCGCGCAGGCGACTCACCGCGTCGTACTCGTACAGGCCCTGCTGGGCCTTGGTGGTGCTCTTGACGTGCCACTGCAGCAGCGGCAGGTTCAGCGCCGCGGCCACTTCCTCGGCCAGCATGGTCTTGCCGGTGCCCGGCTCGCCCTTGACCAGCAGCGGCCGTTGCAGGGTGATCGCGGCGTTCACGGCCAGGCGCAGGTCCTGGGTGGCGACGTACTGGTCTGAGCCTTGGAATTTCATGCTGCGGGCCGCTGGAGGGCGCGGTATGGCGCGCGGAGGGGGAGGCGCCGCCGCGCCCGGTGCAACCGATGCGGCGGTGCCGAGGGCTTCAGGCCAGTATACGGGGCGACCCTATAATCGACGGTTGGTCGGAAAAGCATCCCAGACATGATGAACAAGCTCGCCCTTCGGCTGCCCGGCGCAGCAGCCGCGCTGCTCGCGGCCACCCTGGCCTCCCCGGCCGGGGCCCAGGCACCGACCGCCGCGGTGGACGCGACCCAGGGCCTGCCGGCGGCCAAGCTGGTGGCCATGTGCATCGGCTGCCACAACATCCCGGGCTACCAGTCGAGCTTCCCGGTGGTGCACAAGGTGCCGATGATCGCGGGCCAGGGCGCCAAGTACATCGCCGCCGCGCTGACCGCCTACAAGAAGGGCGACCGCAAGCACCCGACGATGCGCGGGGTGGCGACCACGCTGACCGAGCAGGACATCAACACCATCGCGGCCTTCTACGAGCAGCAGGGCAAGGAAGCCGGCGGCGAGGCCCCGCCCGAGCAGCCCGCCAAGCAGCCGCCGGCCGACGTGGCCGCCCTGCTGACCAAGGGCGCCTGCGTGTCCTGCCACGGCGCCAACTTCAACAAGCCGCTGGACCCCACCTACCCCAAGATCGCCGGCCAGTACGCCGACTACCTCGAGGTCAGCCTGCGCGCCTACAAGGCGGAGAACAACGCGCACTTCGGTCGCAACAACGCCATCATGTCGGCGCAGGTCAAGCAGTTCTCGCCGGCCGAGCTGAAGAAGATGGCCGAGTACATCGGCTCGCTGCCCGGCGAGCTGAAGACGGTGCCGCAGTCGCGCTTCAGGGGCAACTGACCTCGGGGCGCTTCGCGCGCCACGGCGAACAAGAGGCCGCTGCCCGCAGCGGCCTTTTTCTTGCCTGCCTACACTCGCCGCCGTCCTGCCCAGGGATTGCACGAAGGAGACTGGCATGCCGCACGCCCCCCACCGTTGGATCTTGCGCCGCGTCCTGCCGCTGCTGGCGGGCGCGCTGCTGGCCCTCGGCGCCCAGGCCCAGGTCCTGCGCTGGGCGACCCAGGGCGACCCGCAGACGCTGGACCCGCATGCGCAGAACGAGTCGTTGACCAACGCCATGAATGCGCAGGTCTACGAGACGCTGGTCGGGCGCGACAAGCAGCTCGGCCTGGCGCCGCAGCTGGCCACCGAGTGGCAGCAGGTGTCGCCTCGGCTGTGGCGGCTCAAGCTGCGGCCGAACGTGAAGTTCCACGACGGCAGCCCCTTCACCGCCGACGACGTGGTGTTCTCCATCCGGCGCGCCAGGGAGCCGACGTCGGCGCTGCAGGCGTATGCCAACGCGGTGGGCGAGCCGCGCAAGGTGGACGCGCTGACGGTGGAGTTCCAGCTCGAGCAGGTCAACCCGATCTTCCTGCAGCACCTGAACACGCTGTTCATCATGAGCAAGTCGTGGAGCGAGCAGCACAAGGTGGTGCGGCCGCAGGACTTCAAGGGCAAGGAGGAGACCTTTGCCGCGCTGCACGCCAACGGCACCGGCCCCTTCGTGCTGGTGAGCCGCCAGCCCGACGTGCGCACCGTCTACAAGCGCAACCCGCAGTGGTGGGGCCAGATGGAGGGCAACCTGCAGGAGGTGGTCTACACGCCCATCCGCAACGACGCCACCCGGCTGGCCGCGCTGCTGTCCGGCGAGATCGACTTCGTGCAGGACCCCGCGCCGCGCGACGTGCCCCGCCTGCGCGGCAGCGGCGGCCTCAAGGTGGTGGAGGGGCCGGAGAACCGGGTGCTCTTCATCGGCATGGACCAGTCGCGCGACAAGCTGCTGTACGGCCGGGTGCCGGCCGACAAGAACCCGTTCAAGGACCTGCGGGTGCGCCAGGCGCTGTACCAGGCGGTGGACATCGAGGCCATTCGCACCCGGCTGATGAACGGCCAGGCCCAGCCCACCGGCGCGGTGACGCCGTCGCCGCTGGCGCATGGCCGCGACCCGGAGATCGAGCGCCGCCTGCCCTTCGACCTGGCCGCGGCGCGCAAGCTCATGGCCGACGCCGGCTACGCGGACGGCTTCGAGGTGACGCTGGACTGCCCGAACAACCGGTACATCAACGACGAGGAGATCTGCGTCGCGCTGGCCGCCATGTGGGCGCAGCTGAAGGTGCGGGTGAAGGTCAACGCCATGCCGCGGGCGCAGTACTTTCCCAAGCTGGAGCGGCGCGACACCTCGATGTACCTGCTCGGCTGGGGCGGCTCCATCACGGACGCCGAGACCACGCTGACCCCGGTCTACCGCAGCCCGGGCGACAAGGGCGTCGGCGCCTGGAACTTCGGCAACGTGCGCGACGCCGAACTGGACGAACTGGCCGCCGCGTCCAGCCGCGAGCCCGACAACGCCAAGCGCGAGCAACTGGTGAAGGCCGCGCTGAAGCGGCACAACGCCCTGGTGCTGCACATCCCGCTGCACCGGCAGGTGGTGCCCTGGGCGATGCGCCAGAACGTCGAGGTGGTGCACCGCCCCGACAACTGGCTCGAGTGGCAGTGGGTGAAGGTGGGCCCCCGGCCCTGATCGCCACGCGGTCTGTCCCAGGAGGACACGAAGAAAAGCCCGCCGGCGCAGGGCGCGGGCGGGCTCGCTTTCAAGGGGGCGCGAAGCGACCCCGCCGTCCGGCTCACTTCAGCTTCGTTTCCTTGTACAGGACGTGCTTGCGCGCCTTCGGGTCGAACTTCAGGAATTCGAGCTTCTCGGGCGTCGTCTTCTTGTTCTTGTTCGTGGTGTAGAAGTGGCCGGTCCCCGCGGTGGATTCCAGCTTGATCTTTTCGCGTCCGCCTTTGGTGGCCATGGTGCGCTCCTCGTTTCAGCGGGGCCTTACAGGCCGCCCTTGGCCCGCAGGTCGGCGACGACCTGCTCGATGCCGACCTTGTCGATCAGGCGCAGCGCGGCGTTGGTCACGCGCAGCCGCACCCAGCGGTTCTCGCTTTCGACCCAGAAGCGGCGGTACTGCAGGTTGGGCAGGAAGCGGCGCTTCGTTTTGTTGTTGGCGTGGGACACGTGGTTCCCGACCATCGGGCCCTTGCCCGTGACTTGACAGACGCGTGCCATGACGCTTCTCCGTAGCAATTCGTGTGGGGTGCCGGCGCCCCTCAAGGCATCGAAGGGCGGCGAGGCCGCGCCACGCAAGGCGCTGCCCGTTCCGGCAAAGACCGCGATTCTAGCCCAAACCGCCGCCGGTGCGCCAGCGGCCGGTTCGGCAGGGGGCGTCAGGTGGCCTGTTCGAGGAAGCGCTGGGCGTCCAGCGCCGCCATGCAGCCGGTGCCGGCCGAGGTGATGGCCTGGCGATAGACGTGGTCCTGCACGTCGCCGGCGGCGAAGACGCCCGGCACGCTGGTCATCGTCGCCATGCCGGCCAGGCCGGAGCGGGTGACGATGTAGCCGTCCTTCATCTCCAGCTGGCCCTGGAAGATGTCGGTGTTCGGATGGTGGCCGATGGCGATGAAGCAGCCGTGCAGCGCCAGCTCGCGGGTGCTGCCGTCGTTGACGTCACGCAGCCGCACGCCGGTGACGCCGCTGGGGTCGCCGAGCACCTCGTCCAGCGTCTGGTGCAGGTGCAGGACGATGCGGCCGTCCGCCACGCGCTCGTGCAGCTTGTCGACCATGATGGCCTCGGCCCTGAACTTGTCGCGCCGGTGGACGAGGTGAACCGCGCTGGCGATGTTGGACAGGTACAGCGCCTCCTCCACCGCGGTGTTGCCGCCGCCGACCACGCACACCTCCTGCCCCTTGTAGAAGAAGCCGTCGCAGGTGGCGCAGCCGCTGACGCCGCGGCCCATGAAGGCCTGCTCGCTGGGCAGCCCCAGGTACTTGGCCGAGGCGCCGGTGGCGATGATCAGCGTGTCGCAGGTGTAGGTCCCGGCGTCGCCCTTGAGCGTGAACGGCCGCCGGGCCAGGTCCACCGCGCCGATGTGGTCGAAGACGATCTGGGTGTTGAAGCGCTCGGCGTGGGCCAGGAAGCGTTGCATCAGCTCCGGCCCCTGCACGCCGGCCGCGTCCGCCGGCCAGTTGTCCACCTCGGTGGTGGTCATCAGCTGGCCGCCCTGGGCCAGGCCGGTGATCAGCACCGGCTTCAGGTTGGCACGGGCCGCATAGACGGCAGCGGTGTAGCCGGCGGGGCCGGAGCCAAGGATCAGCACCTGGGCGTGGAGGGTAGGGGAGGCGGACATGGGCTGGTGATGGTCGCGGGGCCGGATCGTTGCTTATGAGTCTGACATGGGGTTGAAACCGGTGGCAGAAACCCTGTCAATCGGCACAATTGCCGGATTCTAGGAAGGCTGTCACGCCATCGACGGGCGCGCGGCCTGCGATGTCCGAATCGCTTGAGACCGGGAGGCTCACCCCATGTCGATGCTGTCCAATCTGGACCTGATCCGTCGCGTCCCGCTGTTCTCCATGTTGACCAGCGATCAGGCCCAATCCATTGCGGACAGTGTCGTCAAGCGCCGTTACCGGCGCGGCGAGCTGATCGTCGAGCAGGGGCGCAAGTCGAATGCGCTGTTCATCCTGCTCAACGGCCGGGCACGGGTGCTGACGGCCGACTCGCGGGGCCGCGAGGTCATCCTCGCCGTCATGCAGGCCGGCGACTACGTCGGCGAGATGAGCCTGATCGACAACGAGCCGCATTCGGCGACGGTCCGCGCCGAGGTGCAGACGGACATGCTGGTGCTCGGCCGCATCGAGTTCTCGCGCTGCCTGCCCGAGTCGACCAGCCTGGCCTACGGCATCCTGCGCGGCCTGGTGTCGCGCCTGCGCGCCGCCGACCGTCAGATCGAGTCGCTGGCCCTGCTGGACGTCTACGGCCGCGTCGCCCGCACGCTGCTGGACATGGCCGAAGAGGACAACGGCATCAAGATCATCCGCAACAAGGTCTCGCGCCAGGACATGGCCAAGATCGTCGGCGCCTCGCGCGAGATGGTCAGCCGGGTGATGAAGGACCTGGAGGAGCGCGGCGTGATCGAGACGCAGGAGAACGGCTCGGTCATCCTCAAAGAGCGTCTGTACGAGCGCGACTGACGCCCCGACGCCTCCGGCCGCCCGGCCCGGGTCGGCGACAATCGCCGCATGACCTTTCCGCTCGGCTCGCTGCATTCCGAGCCCGCCGTCGCCGGCGCCTCGACCGCCGGTGCGGCGCCCCCCGTCCACCGCCGCGGCCGCGCCAAGCCGGCGCCCGCCGCGACCGTTCCGCAGGCGCCGCGCTGGCGCACCGAGGCGCTGCTGGTCGCCGGCGGGGTCGGCTGGCTGCTGCTGGTGCTGGCGCTGATCAGCCACCATCCCACCGACCCCGGTTTCTCCACGTCGGGCGAAGGCGGGCCGCTGCGCAACTGGGTCGGCCTGCTGGGTGCATGGACCTCGGACGCCGCCTTCTTCCTCTTCGGCCTGTCGGCCTGGTGGCTGCCGGTGGTCGCCCTGCGCTGCGGTCTGGGCGCGCTGGCCCGGCTGCTGCGCGGCGAGGGCCGCCGCGTCGAACTGCCCACCCGGATCGAGAAGCTGTCGCTGTGGGGCGGCCTGGTGCTGCTGATGTCGGCCAGCACCGCGCTGGAGTGGACGCGGCTGTACCGCTTCGAATCGCTGCTGCCCGGCCCGTCGGGCGGCGTGCTCGGCTACCAGCTCGGCTCGACCAGCATGACCTGGCTGGGCTTCGCCGGCTCCGGCGTGTGGTGGATCGCGGTGCTGGTGCTGGGCGCGTCGCTGGCGCTGCGCTTCTCCTGGCTGGCGCTGGCCGATGCGGTGGGCGAGCGGCTGGAATCGCTGCACCTGCGGCGCCGCCACGAGAAAGAGCTGGCCGAGGACCGGCGCGTCGGCGAGCGCGCCAAGGCCGAGCGGCGCGTCGTCGTCGAGGCCGAGCGCCAGGTCGCCGAGGACCACCTGCCGATCGCCATCGAGCCGACCATGGTCGAGGTGCCCAAATCGGAGCGGGTGGCCAAGGAGCGGCAGAAGCCGCTGTTCTCCGACCCGCACGACACCAAGCTGCCCCAGGTGGACTTGCTCGACAGCGCGCCCGCGCGGCAGGAGACGGTGACGCCCGAGACGCTGGAGATGACCTCGCGGCTGATCGAGAAGAAGCTCAAGGACTTCGGCGTCGAGGTGCGGGTGGTGGCGGCCTCGCCCGGCCCGGTGATCACCCGCTACGAGATCGAGCCGGCCACCGGCGTCAAGGGCGCGCAGATCGTCGGCCTCGCCAAGGACCTGGCGCGCTCGCTCAGCCTGGTGTCCATCCGGGTGGTGGAGACCATCCCGGGCAAGAACTACATGGCGCTGGAACTGCCCAACGCCAAGCGGCAGACCATCCGCCTGACCGAGATCCTCGGCTCGCAGGTCTACCACGACGCCGCCTCGCAGCTGACCATCGCGCTGGGCAAGGACATCGTCGGCGCCCCGGTGGTGGCCGACCTGGCGAAGATGCCCCACTGCCTGGTCGCCGGCACCACCGGCTCCGGCAAGTCGGTGGGCATCAACGCGATGATCCTCAGCCTGCTCTACAAGGCCGAGGCGCGCGACGTGCGGCTCATCCTCATCGACCCGAAGATGCTGGAGATGAGCGTCTACGAGGGCATCCCGCACCTGCTGTGCCCGGTGGTGACGGACATGAAGCAGGCGTCCAACGCGCTCAACTGGTGCGTCGGCGAGATGGAGCGCCGCTACAAGCTGATGAGCAAGCTGGGGGTGCGCAACCTGGCCGGCTTCAACAAGAAGATCGACGAGGCCCACGCCCGCGGCGAGACGCTGGGCAACCCCTTCAGCCTGACGCCCGAGGCGCCGGAGCCGCTGGAGCGCCTGCCCTTCGTCGTCGTCGTCATCGACGAGCTCGCGGACCTGATGATGGTGGTCGGCAAGAAGATCGAGGAGCTGATTGCCCGCCTGGCGCAGAAGGCGCGGGCGGCCGGCATCCACCTGGTGCTGGCCACCCAGCGGCCGAGCGTGGACGTCATCACCGGCCTGATCAAGGCCAACATCCCGACCCGGCTGTCCTTCCAGGTCAGCAGCAAGATCGACAGCCGCACCATCCTCGACCAGATGGGCGCGGAGGCGCTGCTCGGCATGGGCGACATGCTCTACATGCCGTCGGGCACCGGCCTGCCGGTGCGGGTGCACGGCGCCTTCGTCTCCGACGAGGAGGTGCACCGGGTGGTCGACTACCTGAAGGGCCAGGGCGAGCCGAACTACATCGAGGGCATCCTCGAGGGCGGCACGCTGGACGGCGAGGCGGGTGAGGTCGGTGGCCCGGGCGGCGGCGACAGCGACGGCGAGGCCGACCCGATGTACGACCAGGCCGTGGCCATCGTCCTGCAGCACCGCAAGGCGTCGATCTCGCTGGTGCAGCGGCACCTGCGCATCGGCTACAACCGCGCGGCCCGGCTGCTGGAGCAGATGGAGAAGTCGGGCCTGGTCTCGGCCATGGCCACCAACGGCAACCGCGACCTCATCCTGCCCAAGCGCGAGGAGGTCTGACCAGCGTGTCGGCGCGGCGCCCCGGGTGCCCGTTGAACCTCGATGCGCCGCAGCCGCTCTCAGCCCGCATGACCTTCCTGTTCAAGCCCCTCCTGGCCGGCGCCTTGCTGGCCGTCACCGCCGCGGCGCAGGCCGACGCGGTGGACACGCTGCGCGAGTTCGTGCGCGAGGTGAAGAGCGGCCGCGCCGCCTTCACGCAGACGGTGACGTCGCCCGACGGCGCCCGCCGCAAGAGCTCGTCCGGCCAGTTCGAGTTCTCGCGGCCCGACCGCTTCCGCTTCAGCTACGCCAAGCCGTTCGAGCAGAGCATCGTCGCCGACGGCGAAAAGGTCTGGATCTACGACGCCGACCTGAACCAGGCCAGCTCGCGGCGGCTGAGCAGCGCGCTCGGCGCGACGCCGGCGGCGCTGCTGGCCGGCGGTTCGCTCGACAAGGACTTCGTGCTCACCGCCGAAGGGCCGCAGCCCGACGGGCTGGAGTGGGTGTTGGCCAAGCCCCGCACGGCCGACGGCACGCTGCGCGAGCTGCGCATCGGCTTCAAGGGCCGCACGCCGGCCGCGCTCGACATCCTCGACGGCTTCGGCCAGCGCTCGCGCCTGCAGTTCACCGACTTCCAGGCCAACGTCGGCCTGCCGCCGGCCAGCTTCCGCTTCGTGCTGCCCAAGGGCGCCGAGCTGATCGAGCAGTAGCGGCGGCCTCAGCCGGCGCCGGGCTGGCCCAAGCCGGCTGAGCGCCCCCGCCGGGGGTGGTGTCCGGTGCCCCGGGCGCCCGGGGGCTTCATCTCACGCCTTCGCGCAGCCGGAACACCGCGACCGCCTGCACCAGCGCCTGCGCCTGCTGCGACAGGTTGTCCGCCGCCGCGGCGCTGTGCTGCACCAGGCTGGCGTTCTCGCGGGTGCTGCGGTCCATGTCGGTCACCGCCTGGTTGACCTGGCCCAGGCCCTCGCCCTGCGTGCGGCTGGAGTCGCTGATCGCCTGCACGATGCCGCTCACCCGCTCGATGGCCTGCACGATCTCGTGCATGGTGCCGCCGGCCTGGTCGACCAGCGTCGAGCCCTGCTCGACCCGCTCGACGCTGGTGCCGATCAACTGCTTGATCTCGCGGGCCGCCTCCGCCGAGCGCTGCGCCAGCGTGCGCACCTCGCCGGCGACGACGGCGAAGCCGCGGCCCCTGCTCGCCGGCGCGGGCGGCTTCCACCGCCGCGTTCAGCGCCAGGATGTTGGTCTGGAAGGCGATGCCGTCGATGACGCCGGTGATGTCAGCGATGCGGCGCGACGCCTCGCTGATGCCCTGCATGGTCGCCACCACCTCGGACACCACCTGCCCGCCGCGCGCCGCGACCTGGGACGCCGACAGCGCCAGCTGGCGCGCCTGCACCGCGTCGGCCTCGTTGCGCTGCACCGTCTGGTGCAGCTGCGACACCGAGGCGGTGGCCTGCTGGAGCGACGCGGCCTGCGCGTCGGTGCGGTCGCGCAGGGCGCCGTTGCCTTCGGCGATGCCGCTGCTCGAGCGGGCGACGCGCTCGGCGTTCTCGCGCACGCCGTGCACCGCCTGCTGCAGCGACTGCTGCATCTCGTGCAGCGACCGCAGCAGGGCGCCGATCTCGTCGTCGCGCCGGGCGTCCAGCAACACCGTCAGGTCACCGGTGGCGATGCGCCGGCTGGCCTCCACCGCCTGGGCCAGCGGCCGGCCGATGGCGCGGGCCAGGCCCACCGCCAGCACCACGCCGAAGGCCAGCGCGACCAGGCCGCCGGCGGTCATGACGAAGGTGGTCGTCCGGCGCAGGCTGGCCGACTGCTCGGCCAGCGTGTGCTGCAGCGCCTTCTCGGCCTGCTCGATGGCCTTCGCCTCCTCGCGGATGGCATCGGTGGCCTTCTTGTCGCGGCCCTCGGAGAACTGGGCCACCAGCTCCTCGGTGCCGCTCATCAACTGGGTGGCGTCGCGGCGGGCGGCGATGAGCTTGTCCGCCACCTCGGCGAAGGCCGTCGCGGCGTCGGCCAGCCGCTGCAGCCGTTCCAGCTGGGCGGTCTGCCCGGCCAGCGCGGTCTTCGCCTCGTCGAGGTGCTGGGCGTAACGCTGCCGGCCCTGCGTGAACGGCTCCAGGAAGGGCTCCTTGCCGCTGGCCACGAAGCCGCGCAGGCCGGTTTCCATGTTCACCACGTCCAACAGCAGCGCCTGCACCAGCTCGATGCGGCGGCTGGCCGTCTCCCGCTGCTCGTCGGCACGGCCGAGCTGCCCGAAGCTGGTCAGCGCCAGCCCCAGCACCACGGCCATGGTGCCCAGCACCAGGCCGAAGCCGGCGATCAATTGCGTGCCGATCCTGAGTCGGCGCCACGTCGTCAGTCCCATCGAAGGGCCTCCCTGTTCGTTGTCCACCGTTGACGGCGTTTCCCTGCGCCGCTTGAGGCCGCCGGCGGCATTGTCGTGAACTGCGGCACGCGCCACGCGCGGGCTGCCACAATCCCCGCGCGATGGAAGCGCTGTCCCTGCCGTTGGAGGACGACCCGCCGCCGGCCCCTCGGGGGTCGGCCGCCGCTGTGCCGTCGGCGCCGCTGGCCGAACGCCTGCGGCCGCGCACGCTGGACGAGGTGATCGGCCAGCGCCACCTGCTCGGCCCTGGGCGGCCGTTGCGCACGGCCTTCGAATCCGGCCGGCTGCACTCGATGATCCTGTGGGGGCCGCCGGGGGTCGGCAAGACGACGCTGGCGCGGCTGGTGGCCGGTGCCTTCGACGCCCAGTTCATCGCCATCTCGGCGGTGCTGGGCGGCGTCAAGGACATCCGCGACGCGGTGGAGCGGGCGCAGGCGGCGCAGAAGAGCCACCGGTCGACGGTGGTCTTCGTCGACGAGGTGCACCGCTTCAACAAGGCGCAGCAGGACGCCTTCCTGCCGCACGTCGAATCGGGCCTGTTCACCTTCATCGGCGCCACCACCGAGAACCCGTCCTTCGAGGTCAACGCGGCGCTGCTGTCGCGGGCCACGGTGCACGTGCTGCAGGCGCTGGACGAGACCGACATGGCCGAAATGCTGGCCCGCGCGCAGGCGGCGCTCGGCGCGCCGCCGCTGACCGAGGTGGCGCGCGAGCGGCTGGTGCGCTATGCCGACGGCGACGCACGGCGCCTGCTCAACGCCTACGACACCCTGGTCGCGCTGGCACCCGCGGGCACGGTGCTGGACGAGGCGGCGCTGGAGCAGGCGCTGGGCGAGCAGATGCGCCGCTTCGACAAGGGCGGCGACCAGTTCTACGACGCCATCTCGGCGCTGCACAAGTCGGTGCGCGGCTCCGACCCGGACGCGGCCCTGTACTGGTTCGTGCGCATGGTCGACGGCGGCGCCGACCCGCGTTACCTTGCGCGGCGGCTGGTGCGCATGGCCAGCGAGGACATCGGCCTGGCCGACCCGCGCGCGCTGCGCCTGGCGCTGGACGCCGCCGAGACCTACGAGCGCCTCGGCTCGCCCGAAGGCGAGCTGGCGCTGGCGCAGGCGGTGGTCTACCTGGCCGTGGCCGCCAAATCGAACGCGGTGTACGCCGCCTTCAACGAGGCCAAGGCCTTCGTCAAGCGCGACGGCTCGCGGCCGGTGCCCCCGCACCTGCGCAACGCCCCGACGAAACTGATGAAGGACCTCGGCCATGGCGAGGGCTACCGCTACGCGCACAACGAGGCCGGCGGCTTCGCGGCCGGCGAGCGCTACCTGCCCGACGGCCTGGCCCCGGACTTGCACTTCTACCGGCCGGTGGACCGCGGGCTGGAACTGCGCATCGGCGAGCGCCTGGCCGAGCTGCGGCGGCTGAACGCCGAAGCGCAGGCGCCGTCGGGCCACTGACCCTTCAAACCACCGCGATCCCCCAATGGACCTCTTCCTTCAGCAGGTGATCAACGGCCTCGTGCTGGGCAGCATGTACGCGCTCATCGCACTCGGCTACACCATGGTCTACGGCATCGTGAACCTCATCAACTTCGCCCACGGCGAGGTGCTGATGGTCGGGGCGCTGACCAGTTGGACGGTGGTCACGCTGCTGGCCGACAGCGGCCTGCCCGGCCCGGCGCTGCTGCTGGCCGGCCTGCTGGTGGCGATGGTGGTCTGCGGCGCGTTGAACTTCACCATCGAGAAGATCGCCTACCGGCCGCTGCGCAATGCGCCGCGGCTGGCGCCGCTGATCACCGCCATGGGCATGAGCCTGCTGCTGCAGACGCTGGCGATGATTGTCTGGAAGCCCGAGTACAAGTCCTTCCCCATCCTGCTGCCCGACGAGCCGTTCGAGATCGGCGACGCGGTGATCAACCCGACCCAGGTGCTGATCCTCGTGCTGACCGCGCTGGCGCTGGTCACCTTGAGCTGGCTGGTCAACCGCACCTCGCTGGGCCGCGCCATGCGCGCCACCGCCGAGAACCCGCGCGTCGCGGCGCTGATGGGCGTGCGGCCCGACACCGTCATCTCGGCCACCTTCGTCATCGGCGCGGTGCTGGCGGCGCTGGCCGGCGTGATGTGGGCGGCCAACTACGGCTCGGTGCAGCACAGCATGGGCTTCCTGCCCGGGCTCAAGGCCTTCACCGCGGCGGTGTTCGGCGGCATCGGCAACCTGGCCGGGGCGGTGGTGGGCGGTCTGCTGCTGGGCCTCATCGAATCGCTGGGCGCCGGCTACATCGGCCAGCTCACCGGCGGGGTGCTGGGCAGCCACTACCAGGACATCTTCGCCTTCGTCGTGCTCATCCTGGTGCTGACCCTGCGGCCGCAGGGCCTGCTCGGCGAGCGGGTGGCGGACCGGGCCTGAGGGGCGACGACCATGAAGAAGCACGTCCTGCTCGTGGTGGCCGGTGCGCTGTTCCTGCTGCTGCTGCCGCTGGCGCTGCAGCCCCTGGGCAACGCCTGGGTGCGCATCCTCGACATCGCGCTGCTGTACATGCTGCTGGCGCTCGGCCTGAACATCGTCGTCGGCTACGCCGGGCTGCTCGACCTGGGCTACGTCGCCTTCTACGCGGTGGGCGCCTACCTGTTCGGCCTGCTCGCCAGCCCCCACCTGTCGGAGACCTTCGAGGGCTTCAAGGCCGCCTTCCCCAATGGCCTGCACCTGCCGTTCTGGCTGGTCATCCCCATCGGCGCGCTGCTGGCGGGCCTCTTCGGCGTGGTGCTGGGGGCGCCGACGCTGAAGCTGCGCGGCGACTACCTCGCCATCGTGACGCTGGGCTTCGGCGAGATCATCCGCGTCTTCCTGAACAACCTGGAAGCGCCGGTCAACATCACGAACGGGCCGAAGGGCCTGTCGCAGATCGACCCCATCCGCCTGTTCGGGCTCAACCTCGGCCGGCCGCTGGAGATCGGCGGCCACACGCTGGCGTCGGTCACGCTGTACTACTACTTCTTCCTGCTGCTGGTGGTGCTGAGCGTGGTGATCTGCTGGCGGCTGGAGCGCTCGCGCATCGGCCGCGCCTGGATGGCCATCCGCGAGGACGAGGTGGCCGCGAAGGCCATGGGCCTGAACACCCGCAACCTGAAGCTGCTGGCCTTCGGCATGGGCGCCACCTTCGGCGGCGTCTCCGGCGTGCTCTTCGCGTCGTTCCAGGGTTTCGTCTCGCCGGAGTCGTTCTCGCTGCAGGAGTCGATCATGATCGTCGCCATGGTG
Organism: Aquabacterium sp. J223; assembly: GCF_024666615.1. Taxonomy (NCBI): domain Bacteria; kingdom Pseudomonadati; phylum Pseudomonadota; class Betaproteobacteria; order Burkholderiales; family Sphaerotilaceae; genus Aquabacterium; species Aquabacterium sp. J223. Next base: position 1,344,070 of record NZ_CP088297.1, read on the forward strand.
GTGCTCGGCGGCCTCGGGCACCTGCCGGGCGTCATCCTCGGCGCGCTGCTGCTGGCCGCGCTGCCCGAGGTGCTGCGCTACGTGGCCGGGCCGCTGCAGCAGCTCACCGACGGCCGGCTCGACGCCTCCATCCTGCGCCAGCTGCTGGTGGCGCTGGCGATGATCGGCATCATGCTGCTGCGCCCGCGCGGGCTGTGGCCCTCGCCGGAGCACCGCGGCGGCGCCAGCCCGTTGCCGACCACCATCGACACCGACGACGAGTTGGCCCACGCCGGCGAGGGGCGGCCCCGGTGAGCGCGCCCATGACGCCGCCGGGCGACGTGGTGCTGCGGGTGGCGGGCGTGTCCAAGCGCTTCGGCGGCCTGCAGGCGCTGTCGGAGGTGGGCATGACCATCGAACGCGGCCAGGTCTACGGCCTGATCGGTCCCAACGGCGCGGGCAAGACCACCTTCTTCAACGTCATCACCGGGTTGTACGTGCCCGACGCCGGCCGCTTCGAGCTGGCCGGCCAACCCTACCGCCCGAGCGCGGTGCACAAGGTGGCCCAGGCGGGCATCGCCCGCACCTTCCAGAACATCCGCCTCTTCGCCGAGATGACGGCGCTGGAGAACGTGATGGTCGGCCGCCACGCGCGCAGCCGCTCGGGCCTGGTCGGCGCGGTGCTGCGCACCGCCGGCTTCAGGCGCGAGGAGGCCGAGATCGCCGAACGTGCGCAGGCGCTGCTCGACTACGTCGGCATCGGCCGCTACGCCCATTCGCGGGCGCGCACGCTGAGCTATGGCGACCAGCGCCGGCTGGAGATCGCCCGCGCCCTGGCCACCGAGCCGCAGCTGCTGGCGCTGGACGAACCGGCGGCCGGCATGAACGCCACCGAGAAGGTGGTGCTGCGGCAGCTCATCGAGCGGGTGCGCGCCGACGGCCGCACGGTGCTGCTGATCGAGCACGACGTCAAGCTGGTGATGGGCCTGTGCGACCGGGTGACGGTGCTCGACTACGGCAAGGTCATCGCCGAGGGCAGCCCGGCGCAGGTGCAGCGCGACCCGAAGGTGATCGAGGCCTACCTCGGCGCCCAGGCGGCGCAGGAGGTGCAGTCGGCATGAACAACGCTTCACAGCCGCTGCTGGAGGTGCAGGGCCTGCGCGTGGCCTACGGTGGCATCCAGGCCGTCAAGGGCATCGACTTCGAGGTGCGCGAAGGCGAACTGGTGAGCCTGATCGGCGCCAACGGCGCCGGCAAGACCACCACGCTGAAGGCGCTGACCGCGCTGCTGACGCCGGCCGCCGGCGAACTGCGCTTCATGGGGCGGCCGCTGGCCGGACAGGGGGCCTGGGACCTGGTGCGCCAGGGGCTGGTCATGGTGCCGGAAGGCCGCGGCACCTTCACCCGCATGACCATCGCCGAGAACCTGCAGATGGGCGCCTACGTGCGCCGCGACGCCGACGGCATCCAGGCCGACACCGAGCAGGTGTACGCGCTCTTTCCCCGGCTGGCCGAGCGCCGGACCCAGCTCGCCGGCACCCTGTCCGGCGGCGAGCAGCAGATGCTGGCGATGGGCCGCGCCCTGCTGGCCCGGCCCAAGCTGCTGCTGCTGGACGAACCGTCGATGGGCCTGTCGCCCATCATGGTCGACAAGATCTTCGAGGTCGTGGCCGACATCCACGCCCGCGGCACGACGGTGCTGCTGGTCGAGCAGAACGCCGCGCGGGCGCTGGCCCTGGCCGACCGGGGCTACGTGCTCGACTCGGGCGAGATCGTGATGAGCGGTTCGGGGGGAGCTGCTGGCGGATCCCCGGGTGCGGGCGGCTTATCTCGGGGAGTGATGGGTGGTGCCGGGCGGCCCTTGGGCGCCTGTGCAAGCAAACGAACCACTCAAGGCTTGATGCGGTGCGCCCGCAGCACCGCCGGCGACCGCTTCAACGTCCGCAACACGTCCGCCAGGTGCAGGCGGTCGCGCACGCTCAGCGACAACCGCAGCTCGGCCGTCTCGCCGGCGCGCTCGTCGCCCATGTCGATGTGGGTGATGTCGGCCTCGGCCTGGCTCACCGCCTGCGCCACCCGCGCCAGCACGCCCTTGCCGTTCTTCAGCAGCACCTGCACGCCGGTCTCGAAGGGTCGGGTCAGCTCCTCGGCCCATTCCACCTGCATCCAGTGCTCGCGGTCGCGCTCGAACAGGCGCCGGCCGATGCTGCAGTCGCCGGTGTGCACCATCAGCCCCTCGCCGCGGCCGAGGTAGCCGACGATGTGGTCGCCGGGGATGGGCTTGCAGCAGGGCGCCAGCTGCACCGACGCCCCTTCGCTGCCGTCCACCACCACCAGGCCCTGGCCCTGGTGGGGCACGCCCTCGTCGCTGCCGTACAGGCCCATGGACAGCGTTACCGCGTCCGGCCGCACGCCCTGCTCGACCATCAGCTGGGCCAGCCGCTTGGCGACGATGGTGGCGATCTTGCGGCCGAGGCCGATGTCGATCAGCAGGTCGGCCCGGTTGCGCGCGCCGGCCCAGCGCGAAAGCTGCGCCCACAGCGCCACCGCCGCTTCGTCGCCCGGGTCGGCCGACGGCATGCGCAGCCCTTCGGCGCGCAGCGCCTGGGTCAGCAGCTTCTCGCCCAGCGCCTGCGACTCTTCCTGCTCCAGGTTCTTCAGGTAGTGGCGGATCTTCGAGCGCGCCCGGCCGGTGCGCACGAAGTTGAGCCAGCCCGGGTTGGGCCTGGCCCCGGGCGCGGTGATCACCTCCACCACGTCGCCCGAGCGCAGCTCGGTGCGCAGGCCCACCGGCTCGCCGTTGACCGTCGCCGCCACGCAGTGGTCGCCGACGTCGGAGTGGATGGCGTAGGCGAAGTCCACCGGCGTGGCACCGCGCGGCAGCGCGAGGATCTTGCTCTTCGGCGTGAAGACGTAGACCGCGTCGGGGAAGAGGTCGATCTTCACGTGCTCCAGGAACTCGGTCGCGTCGCGCGTCTCGTCCTGGATGTCGAGCAGGCTCTGCAGCCAGCGCGCGCCCAGCCGCTGCGCCTCGCCGACCTGGTCGCCCTTGCCGTCGACCTTGTACAGCCAGTGCGCGGCGATGCCCTTCTCGGCCACCGCGTGCATCGGCTCGGTGCGGATCTGGAACTCCACCGGGGTGCCGAGCGGGCTGACCAGCGTGGTGTGCAGGCTCTGGTACCCGTTCGCCTTGGGGATGGCGATGTAGTCCTTGAAGCGGCCGGGCACCGGCTTGTAGAGCTGGTGCAGCACGCCGAGCGCGAGGTAGCAGTCGTACAGCTGCGGCACGACGATGCGGAAGCCGAAGATGTCGTTGACCTGCGCGAAGCCGGCGTGCTTTTCCCGCATCTTGCGGTAGATGGAATACAGCGTCTTCTCGCGGCCGGTGACGTCGACCTTCAGCTTGGCGCCGGCGAAGGCCTTGAGCACGTCGCCGCGCACCCGTTCGACGATGTCGCGCCGGTAGCCTCGGGCGCGCTGCAGCGCCTTGGCCAGCGCGGCATGCCGCCAGGGGTTGAGGTGCTCGAAGCTCAGCTCCTGCAGCTCGCGGTAGGTCTGGTTCAGGCCCAGGCGGTGGGCGATCGGTGCGTAGATCTCCAGCGTCTCGCGGGCGATGCGTTGGCGCTTGTTGGCCGCCATGGCGGCCATGGTGCGCATGTTGTGCAGCCGGTCCGCCAGCTTGATGAGGATGACGCGCACGTCGCGCGCCATCGCCAGCAGCATCTTGCGGAAGCTCTCGGCCTGCGACTCCTCGCGGGTGGAGAACTGCAGCTTGTCCAGCTTGGTCAGGCCGTCGACCAGGTCGGCGGTGGCGGTGCCGAAGCGCTCCACCAGCTCGGCCTTGGTGATGCCGCAGTCCTCCATCGCGTCGTGCATCAGCGCGGCCATGATGGCCTGGGCATCGAGCTTCCACTCGGCGCACAGGCCGGCCACCGCGATGGGATGGGTGATGTAGGGCACGCCGCTGGCGCGGAACTGCCCGAGGTGCGCCTCGTCGGCGAACTTGTAGGCCTCGCGCACCCGCTTGATGTCCGCCTTGGACAGGTAGTCCAGCCGCGAGGTGAGGGCGGCGAAGGAAGCGGCGGCCGAGTTGTTCGCGTGGTCGCCCGGTTTGTCCACCGCCGTGCCGGAGCCGCCGAAGCCGGGCAGGCCGGTCAGCGCGGCGGGCAGGTGGTCGACGGCGAAGGAGCGGATGCCCATGGGCTCAATTTAGCCTGAGTTGCCGGTGCGCCGTGCCGGTGGCGTGCAAGCCAGCGTCGGGCGGGCGGCCATCGCCTGCCGGCCTGGGGCGGGGGGCAGACGGAGTGCCCGTCCGCACGCCGGAATGAAAACGGGCGCCCTCAGGCGCCCATGTCGGCGGGGTGACCGGCGGTCAGATCGGCACCTTGCGCAGCATCTCCAGACCGACGTGGCCCTCGGCGATCTCGCGCAGCGCGGTGACGCCCGGCTTGTTCTTCGTCTCCACCTTGGGCGCATGGCCCTGGCTGAGCATGCGGGCGCGGTAGGTGGCGGCGAGCACCAGCTGGAAGCGGTTGGGGATCTTGTCCAGGCAGTCTTCGACGGTGATGCGGGCCATGGTCTTGTTTCTCGCTTGCAGCAGGTGGGTCAGATCAGGTCGAGCGCGGCGAACACCTGGGAACGGGCCTTGCGCTGCGCGGCGTACTTGAGCCGCTGGGAGTGGACGACGGTCTTCAGGTCGAAGAGCGCGGTCTCGAAGAGGGCATTGATGATAACAAAGTCGAAGTGGCGGGCCTGCGCCACCTCCTGGCGGGCGTTGACCATGCGCTGCTCGATCACGTCGGGTGCATCCTCGCCGCGGCGCTGCAGCCGCTGCCGCAGTTCCTCCCAGCTCGGCGGCAGGATGAAGATCAGGATGGCGTCGGGGAACAGCGTCTTGATCTGCACCGCACCCTGCCAGTCGATCTCCAGCACCACGTCCTCGCCGCGGGCGAGCCGGTGCTCGACGCCGGAGCGCGAGGTGCCGTAGAGGTTGCCGTGCACCTCCGCCCACTCGAAGAAGTCGCCGTGGTCGACCATGCGCTGGAAGGTCGGCCGGTCGACGAACCAGTACTCGCGGCCGTGCTGTTCCTGGCCGCGCGGCGGTCGGGTGGTGTGCGAGACCGACACCGCCAGGTGCGAGTCGAGTTCCAGCAGCGCCTTGACCAGGCTGGACTTGCCGGCACCGGACGGCGCCGCGACGACGAAGAGGTTGCCGGGGGTCTGCATCGCAGGACCTGAAGGGTCGGGGCCGCAGCGCGGCGGGCAGGGCCGCCGGGGCGGCGGTCGGGCAGTCTAGCAGTGGCCGGCGGGCCTCCGCTGCCCACTCCGTCGCATTGCACGCGGCGGCGACGGGCGGTGCGTTAGGCTGCCGACCCTCATGCCGCGCCGCCCGCCGTCCCCACCGTCACCGCGTCCGTCGCCGCTGCCCGGCGTCACCCTGTCCGAGCACGACGGCGTGCGCCACCTGCACCTGGACAGCCCGTGGATCCAGGGCTCCATGGCGGTGGCCGACCCGAACGGCCTCCACCTCGAATACGTGCAGCGCATGATGGTCTGGCTGCTGTTCACCGGCCTGGAAGGCCTGTCGCAGCGGCATGCGATGCAGTTGGGCCTGGGCGCCGCGGCGATCACCAAGTTTTGCCTGCGCCGGCTGCGCATGACGACCACGGCGGTGGAACTCAACCCGCAGGTCATCGCCGCCTGCCGCACCTGGTTCCGGCTGCCGCCCGACGACGCGCGGCTGACGGTGCTGCAGGCCGATGCGGCCGACGTGGTCGCCGACCCGGCGCGCGCCGGCAGCGTCGACGTGCTCTGCGTCGACCTCTACGACCGCGATGCCGCCGCGCCGGTGCTGGACGACGCCGCCTTCTACGCCGGTTGCCGTCGGCTGCTTGCCGATGGCGGGGTGATGACCGTCAACCTCTTCGGCCGCCACGCCAGCTTCGAGGCCAGCGCCGAGCGGGTGGTGGCCGCCTTCGGCCGCGACCAGGTCTGGTCGCTGCGGCCGACGCGGGAGGGCAACACCGTGCTGGTCGGTGCGGCGGGCGTGACGGTGCCCGACCGAGACACCCTCACCGCCCGCGCCGCGGCCATCGAACGGCGCTGCGGCCTGCCTGCGCGCAAGTGGCTGCGCATGGTGCGGCCGGTGTGACGGCCGGGCGCAGCGCGGGTCGCAGCCGCGCCCGCTTGGGCGGGCGGCTGCTGGGCCGGTCAGCGGCCCTGGCGGCGCCGGGCGGCCAGGCCCATCACGCCCAGGCCGCCGAGCAGCAGGGCATAGGTCTCCGGCTCGGGAATGGCCGTGGTGATGATCGTCACGTCGTCGATCTTCACCGCGGCGCCTGGTGCGCTGGCGAAGGCCAGCGTGTAGTCGCCGGCGGGCAGCAGGGTCAGCGTCGCGTTGATGAAGGCATCGTCCCCGTTGCCGGCGGGGCCGGGGTTGTTGACGAGGAAGGAGAAGGCGTCGCCCGGGGTGTCGGGCAGCACGGCGGTCCCGATGCTCACCAGCGCCACCGCGCCGCTGAGGTCGCCGGGCACCGAGTACCAGAAGCTCAGCTCCAGCGACGACAGGGGGGTGCTGGCGTTGAAGGTGTAGGTGGCCAGTGGTGCGACGAACAGCGGTGGGACGTCGATGACGAGCAGATAGTCGTCTCCCGAGTCGGGAATGAGCGCCCCGCCGGTGAAGGACGACCCCCCGTTGAAGTCCTCGAAGTAGGTGGTCACCGGGCCCACCGTGTTGACCACCACCGTGGCGTGTGCAGCGCCACAGGCCAGCAGGGCGGCCGCGACGATCGAATGGAGCTTCATGGCAAGCCCTCCCCCTGAGGTTCTGTTGGAATGACGATCAGCCCGGCGGCGCCAGCCGCGCGTTCGGCACGGCAGCTTACGAAACGAATTGGCACGGGCAAAGGGGGCGAACGGTGTCCCCCCTTGTTTCAGGTGTGCCGTGAGGGGGGCTGCGGCGGCCCATTTCCGCGCATTGCCGGGTCGGGGAGGGCGCTAGCATCGCCGGCATGCCCTCCGTCTCTGCCGCCGCGCCCGCGGTTGCGCCCCCGGCCCCGGCCCACAAACCGCGTCGCCCCCCATCCCCGGGGACGGCTGGATTGGCGAGCGCTGCTGCAGGGCCTGCTCGACGACGGGGTGATCAGCGCCGACGACGCCGACCGGGTGACGCGCCGCTTCGGCGCCGGCGATTCGCGCCAGCACCCGCTGGTGCGGCTGGGCCAGGCCGGCCTGACGCAGCAGGGCAGCGGCCGGGCACTGGACACCGAGGCGCTGACCGAATGGCTGGCGCGCTGGGCGGGGCTGCCCTACCTGCGCATCGACCCCCCTCAAGCTGGACGTCGGCCGGGTGGCCGAGGTGATGTCGGTGCAGTACGCGGAAGCCCGCCACGTGCTGCCGGTGCTGGTCGGCCCGACCGAGGTCACGCTGGCCACCAGCGAGCCCTTCGACCTGGGCTGGCTGCCGGAGATCGAGGCCCACACCCGCAAGGCGCTGAAGCTGGTGGTCGCCAGCCCGCTGGAGCTGCAGCGCTACACCACCGAGTTCTACACGCTGGCCCGCTCGGTGCGTGCGGCGCAGAAGAACGGCGAGAGCTCCGGCCTCGCCAGCTTCGAGCAGCTGGTCGAACTGGGCCGGTCCAACAAGCAGCTCGACGCCAACGACCAGGGCGTGGTGCAGGTGGTCGACTGGCTGTGGCAGTACGCCTTCGACCAGCGGGCCAGCGACATCCACCTGGAGCCGCGGCGGGAGCTCGGCGTCATCCGCTTCCGCATCGACGGCGTGCTGCACACCGTCTACCAGGTGCCGCTGCAGGTGATGAACGCGATGACCGCGCGCATCAAGCTGCTCGGCCGCATGGACGTGGTGGAGAAGCGCCGGCCGCTGGACGGCCGCATCAAGACCCGCCGCCCCGACCTGGCCGGGCAGCCCGGCGGCGAGGTGGAGATGCGCCTGGCCACGCTGCCCACCGCCTTCGGCGAGAAGATGGTGATGCGCATCTTCGACCCCGACACCGTGGTCAAGAGCACCGACGCGTTGGGCTTCTCCAGCCATGATGCCCAGCGCTGGGGCGAGCTGATCGCACGCCCGCACGGCATCATCCTGGTCACCGGCCCCACCGGCTCCGGCAAGACCACCACCCTGTACGCCACGCTCAAGCGCCTGGCCACCGACGAGGTCAACGTCTGCACCATCGAGGACCCGATCGAGATGGTGGAGCCGGCGCTGAACCAGACGCAGGTGCAGCCGGCGCTGGACTTCAATTTCGCCGAGGGCCTGCGCGCGCTCATGCGGCAGGACCCGGACATCATCATGGTCGGCGAGATCCGCGACCTGGCCACGGCGGAGATGGCCATCCAGGCGGCGCTCACCGGCCACCTGGTGTTCTCCACCCTGCACACCAACGACGCGGCCTCGGCCATCACCCGCCTGGCCGACCTGGGCGTGCCGCCCTACCTGATCGGCGCCACCGTCAACGGGGTGCTGGCGCAGCGGCTGGCGCGCACGCTCTGTCCGGCCTGCAAGGCGCGCGACGACGGCACCCCCCGCGAGGCGCTGGACGAGGTGGTCAAGCCCTGGCGGTTGAAGGGGGGCGTGCGGCCGTACAAGCCGGTGGGCTGCCTGGAGTGCCGGCACACCGGCTACCGCGGCCGCGCCGGGCTGTACGAGCTGATGTGCCTGACCGACGCCGCCCGTCGCCACATCCATCCGCGCATGGACGTCGACGCCCTGCGCCGCCAGGCGGTGGCCGACGGCATGCACCCGCTGCGCCTGGCGGGCGCCATGAAGGTCGCCGAGGGGCTGACCACGCTGGAGGAGGTGCTGCGCACCACCCCGGCGTGGGAGTCCTGACCCGCCCCCGCCGATGGACCACATCGACACGCTCGTGATCGGCGCCGGCGTGGTCGGCCTGGCCTGCGCGCGCAGCCTGGCCCGGGCCGGCCGCGAGGTGGTCGTCGTCGAGCGCGAGACCGCCTTCGGCACCGGCGCCAGCGCGCGCAACAGCGAGGTGATCCACGCCGGGCTGTACTACGCCACCGGGTCGAACAAGGCGCGGCTGTGCGTGGCGGGGCGCGATGCGCTGTACGCCTTCTGCGCCGAGCGGGGCATCGCGCACCGGCGCTGCGGCAAGCTCATCGTGGCGGTGGACGAAGGGCAACTGCCGGCGCTGGCGGCGCTGCACGCCACCGCCCATGCCAACGGCGTGGTCGACGTGCAGCGGCTGTCCGCCGAACAGGCGAGGGCGATGGAGCCGGAACTCCACTGCGTGGCCGGGCTCTGGTCGCCGTCCACCGGCATCGTCGACAGCCACGGCCTGATGCTGTCGTTGCTGGCCGATGCGCAGGCGCACGGCGCCGTGCTGGCGCTGGACGGCGAGGTGCAGCGGCTGACCGCGCTGCCCGGCGGCGGCTTCGAAGTCGAGGTCGCCGGCGACCCGGCCATGACGCTGCAGGCGCAACGGGTGGTCAACGCCGGCGGCCTCTTCGCACCGGAGATCGCCGCCCGCACGCAGGGCCTGGGGGCCGAGCACGTGCCCACGCCCGGCTGGTGCAAGGGCAGCTATTTCTCGCTGGCCGGCCGCTCGCCGTTCTCGCGGCTGGTCTACCCCATGCACAGCGGCGCCTGGCTCGGCGTGCACCTCACGCTGGACCTGCAGGGCCAGGCCCGTTTCGGCCCGGATGCCGAATGGCTGCCCGACGACACCGATCCGCGCACCATCGACTACCGGGTCGACCCGCAGCGGGCCGAGGTGTTCTACGGTGCCATCCGTCGCTGGTGGCCGGGCCTGCCCGACGGGGCGCTGCAGCCGGCCTACGCCGGCGTGCGGCCGAAGATCCACCGCCGGCACGAACCGGCGCCGGACTTCCGGCTCGACGGTCCGCAGCGGCATGGCCTGCCGGGGCTGGTCAACCTGCTCGGCATCGAGTCGCCCGGCCTCACCGCGTCGCTGGCCATCGGCGACCAGGTCGCCGCGCTGCTGGCCTGAGGTTCTAGGCGGCCGCTGGAGGCGCCGTCTCACCCTTCGGCGCATAGGGCCCGATCTTCAGCAGCCGCATCGCGTTGTCCTTCTGGATCAGCGGCTTGACCTCCGGCCTGAAGCCCGCTTCCTCGTAGTCCTTCATCCACCGGTCGGGCGTGATGAGCGGGAAGTCGCTGCCGAAGAGCATGCGGTCCTTGAGCAGCGTGTTGGCGTATTGGATGAGCTGCGCCGGAAAATACTTCGGGCTCCAGCCCGACAGGTCGATCCAGATGTTCGGCTTGTGCATGGCCAGCGAGATCGCCTCGTCCTGCCACGGCCAGCTCGGGTGGGCGACCACGATCTGCATGTCGGGGAAGGCGATGGCCACGTCCTCCAGCAGCATCGGGTTGCTGTTCTGCAGCCGCAGGCCGCCGCCGCAGCGCATGCCCGAGCCGATGCCCGAATGGCCGCTGTGGAAGATGGCCGGCAACTGGTACTCGGCAATCACCTCGTAGAGTGGCCAGGCCATCTTGTCGGCCGGCTCGAACCCCTGCACCGTGGGGTGGAACTTGAAGCCCTTGACGCCGTGTTCCTCGATCAGCCGCCGCACCTCGCGTGCGCCCATCTTCCCCTTGTGCGGGTCGACGCTGCCGAAGGCGATCATGATGTCCGGGTTCTTCTGCGCCGCCTCGGCGATCTCCTCGTTGGGGATGCGGCGCCGGCCGAGCTGGGCCTCGGCGTCGACGCTGAACATCACGAAGCCGACCTTGCGCTCGCGGTAGTAGGCCAGCGTCTCGTCCATCGTCGGACGGCGGCTGGAGCGGAAGTACTTGTCCGCCGCGCGGTCGTACTCCTCGCCGTAGCTGTCGAAGGGGTTCCAGCACGACACCTCCAGGTGGGTGTGGGTGTCGATGGCGATCAGGTCGTCGGTGTTCAAGGCGGTCCCCTGCGGGCGGTGCTGATGGTTGAATTATTGAAGCATTACGACCGCTTGGCGAGCCCGCGCGACGCGTGATCGCGCCCGGCCATGGATCGTGAAAGCGACAACACGTGCAAAGGATTGGAGGTCGCGGAGCGGGCAGGCGACAGCGGGTAATCCCGTATGTCGCAGGCCTGGCAACTGATTAGAGTATTTAAGTAATTTCCCGAGGCCCGCCATGCCCACATCTCCTGCCGATTCCTTTGTCCCCGTGGACGGCCTGCTCGGCACACTGCCCCTGGTGGCGGTGTCGGTCGACGGCCCGGTGCTGCAGCTGCGCCTGAACCGCCCGGCCAAGCGCAACGCGATCAACGACGACCTGATCAAGCAGGTCCACACCGTCTTCATCAACCTGCCGAAGGAGGTGCGGGCGGTGGTGCTCAGCGGCGCCGGCGACCACTTCTGCGCCGGGCTGGACCTGTCGGAGCTGGCCGAGCGCAGCGCGATCGAAGGCGCGCTGCACTCGCGCACCTGGCATGCGTGTTTCGACGACATCCAGTACGGCCGCGTGCCGGTGGTGGCGGCGCTGCACGGCGCGGTGGTCGGCGGCGGGCTGGAGATCGCCTCGGCCTGCCACATCCGCGTGGCGGACGACTCGGCCTACTTCGGGTTTCCCGAGGGGCAGCGCGGCATCTTCGTCGGCGGCGGCGGCTCGGTGCGCGTGCCGCGGCTGATGGGCGCCGCCCGCATGGCCGACATGATGCTCACCGGCCGCGTGCTCAACGCCGACGAGGGCGAGCGGGTGGGCCTGTGCACCTACCGGGTGCCGGCAGGTGGTGCGGTGGACAAGGCGGTGGAATTGGCGCGCCGGATCGCGCAGAACGCGCCGCTGTCCACCTTCGCGGTGATGCAGGCGCTGCCCCGCATCGCCGACCTGCCGCCGGCGGAGGGCCTGTTCCTCGAATCGTTGATGGCCGGCATGGCGCAGGGGGACGACGCGGCCAAGGAGCGCCTGCGCGCCTTCCTGTCGGGCAAGGCGGGCAAGGTGAAGCCGGAGGGCGCGTGATGGCCGCCGGGAACTACAGGGCGGCCAGCATCGGCGGCTGCCTGGAGGCGGTGCTGGAGCCGCGGGCGGACGGCAGCGCGGTGCTGCGCTCCACCGAGTCCCTGCAGCCCTATCCCCGGCGCCTGACCGACCGGCTCGAGCACTGGGCCGCCGAGGCACCCGAGCGCACGCTGGCGGCCAAGCGGGTGGCCGGCGGCGACTGGCGGCGCATCTCCTTCGCCGAGATGCTCGACCGCGTGCAGCGCGTCGGCCAGGCGCTGGCCGCCCGTGGCCTGTCGCCCGAGCGGCCGGTGGCCATCCTGTCGGACAACGACCTCGAGCACCTGACGCTGGCGCTGGCCTGCATGTGGGTGGGGGTGCCGTTCGCGCCGGTCTCGCCGGCGTACTCGCTGGTGTCGCAGGACTACGGCAAGCTGCGTCACATCCTGGGCGTCATCACCCCCGGGCTGGTGTTCGCCTCGCACGCCGGCCCCTTCGCGAAGGCGATCGAGGCGGTGGTGCCGGCCGACGTGGAGCTGGTGTTCACCGAAGGCGCGATCGCCGGCCGCCGCTGCACGTCGTTCGACGCGCTGCTCGCCACCGTGCCCGGGGCCGAGGGCGCGGCCGCGCACGACCAGGTCGGCCCGGACACCATCGCCAAGTTCCTCTTCACCTCCGGCTCGACGAAGAACCCCAAGGGCGTGGTCAACACCCAGCGCATGCTGTGTTCCAACCAGCAGATGACGGCGCAGTGCATGAAGGTGCTCACCGAAGAGCCGCCGGTGCTGGTCGACTGGCTGCCCTGGAACCACACCTTCGGCGGCAACCAGAACGTCGGGCTGGTGGTCTACCACGGCGGCACGCTGTACATCGACGAGGGCAAGCCCACCGCCGCCGGCATCGCCGAGACGCTGCGCAACCTGCGCGAGATCTCCCCCACCATCTACTTCAACGTGCCCAAGGGGCTGGACGAGATCGCCAGCGCCATGGAGCACGACGACGTGCTGCGCGAGCGCTTCTTCGCCCGCGTCAAGGCCTTCATGTTCGCCGGCGCCGGCCTGTCGCAGGCCACCTGGGACCGGCTCGACCGGCTGGCCGAAACCACCATCGGCGAGCGCGTCAGCGTCTTCACCGGCCTGGGCATGACGGAGACCGCGCCGTCCTGCACCTTCGCGCTGACGCCGGACGTGCAGTCCGGCCACGTCGACCTGCCGGCGCCGGGGGTCGAGGTCAAGCTGGTGCCCGACGGCCTGGGCGAGCATGGCAAGACCGAGGTGCGCTTCCGCGGCCCCAACGTCATGCCCGGCTACTGGCGTGCGCCCGAGCAGACCGCCGAAGCCTTCGACGAGGAGGGCTTCTACCGCACCGGCGACGCGGTGAAGTGGATCGACCCGGCGAACCCTGGCAAGGGCCTGATGTTCGACGGCCGCATCGCCGAGGACTTCAAGCTCGGCACCGGCACCTTCGTCAGCGTCGGCCCGCTGCGCGCGCGCGCGGCGCTGGAAGGGGCGCCGCTGGTGCAGGACTCGGTGGCCACCGGCCTCAACCGCGGCGAAGTCGGCCTGCTGGTCTTCCCGCGTCCCGACGAATGCCGTGCGCTGGCCGGCGTCGACCGGTCGATGCCGATGGCGGAGGTGCTGCGGCAGCCGCCGGTGCGTGCGTTCTTCCAGGGACTGGTCGACCGGTTGTGGGCCGCGGGCACCGGCAGTGCCAACCGGGTGGCCCGGTTGCATGTCATGCTGGAGCCGCCGCAGATCGACCGCGGCGAGATCACCGACAAGGGCTCGATCAACCAGCGCGCGGTGCTCGCTTGCCGCGCCGACCTGGTGAACGCCCTGTACGACGCCCCCGACACGCTGGACGTTTTCTTCCCAGGGCGCTGACCGGCCCGAGACCGGCCGCCCGCCTTTCAGCTGATCCACAGGAGACGAGATGAACTACACCCGACGACACCTTCTGGCCGCCGGCAGTGCCGCGGCTGCATCGGCCGCGCTGCCCAGCCTGTCGCTGGCCCAGTCGGCACCCGCGGTGGACACCGCTCGCCTGCTGTGCGGCTTCCCCGCCGGTGGCACCACCGACGCGGTGACGCGCCGGGTCGCCGACAAGCTGCGCGGCACCTACGCCCGCAACACGCTGGTGGAGAACAAGGCCGGCGCCGGTGGCCGCCTGGCGGTCGAAGAGCTCCGGCGCGCGGCGCCGGACGGCACCACGATGCTGCTGACCCCGGCGTCGATGATCACGCTGTACCCCTACGTCTTCCAGAAGCTGAGCTACACCCCCCGAGGACGTGACCCCGGTGGCGATCGGCGCGTTCATCCAGTTCGGCTTCGGCGTCGGCCCGGCGGTGCCCGAGTCGGTGAAGAACCTCAGGGACTTCCTCGCCTGGGCCAAGGCCAACCCGGACAAGGCCAACTACGGCACCCCCGGCGCCGGCTCGCCCAACCACTTCATCGCCGCGCTGCTGTCCAAGGAAAGCGGCGTCGACCTGAACCATGTGCCGTACAAGGGCTCGGCGCCGGGCATCCAGGACCTGCTGGGCGGCCAGGTGTCGTCCATGTCGTCCCCGGTGGGCGACTACGTGCCGCACCTGAAGACCGGCCGCCTGCGCCTGCTGGCGACCTCCGGCGCGCAGCGCTCGCGCTTCACGCCCGACGTGCCCACCTATTCCGAGCAGGGCTTCAAGACGCTGCAGATGCAGGAGTGGTACGGCTTCTTCATGCCGGCCCGCACCCCGGCCGACCTCGTCGCCCGTGCGGCCGCCGGCATCCGTGCCGCCGCCACTTCGCCCGACGTGATCGACGGGCTGGCCCAGCTCGGCGTCGAGACCTGGACGGCCAACACCGACATGGCCCGCGCCGTCCGCGAGGAGCATGCGGCCTGGGGTCCGATCGTCAAGCGCGTCGGGTTCACCCCCGAAGCCTGACGGTGCGGTCGTGGTGACGCCGACCGTGCCGGTCCCCACGGCCGACCCGACGAGCCATGACGACAGCAACGGGGCGGCGCCGACCGGCCGCCGCCGGCGTGCGGCGGCGCCGGCGGGCCGGGCCCGCGCGGTGGCGCCGGCGCTGAAGCAGCAGCGCATGGTGCACCTGCTGGGCTACCGTCTGGCCCGCGCCGACGTGCGGCCCAAGCAGGCCTTCGTCGAGCACCTGGGCCGTCCCTTCCGGCTGCGGCCGGTGGAATTCACCATCCTGCAGCTGGTGGCCGAGAACGACGGCATCACCCAGAAGCAGCTGGCGCAGGCGCTGGCCCTGCAGCCGCCGCACCTGACGCTGCTGATCGACCGACTGGTCGAGCGTGGTGTCGTCGCCCGCGTGCGCAGCGAGGCCGACCGCCGGGCGCAGATCGTCTGCCTGACCGACGACGGCCGCATGCTGGCCGAGGCCACGCGGCAGGCCTCGCTGACGATGGAAGACGACGTGCTGGCGCGCCTGAGCAGCGGCGAACGCGCGCTGCTGTTCGAGCTGCTCGACAAGCTCGCCGGTTGACGTGGGCGGGCCGGCGCCCGGTTGAGCCCCGCCGGTCCGGCGGGCCTACCATCGCTGGCATGAACAAGGCCTTCACCCGCGAGAGCGACGGCAACGAGGACGAGGACGACGACCTGCCGGGCCTGCCGCCGCTGCCCGCCGGCACCCGCAACTACATGACGCCCGAAGGCCACCGGCGCCTGCGGGCGGAGCTGCTGTCGCTGATCGACGACGAGCGGCCGAAGGTGGTCGAGGTGGTCAGCTGGGCCGCCAAGAACGGCGACCGCTCCGAGAACGGCGACTATCTCTACGGCAAGAAGCGGCTGCGCGAGATCGACCGTCGCATCCGCTTCCTCACCAAGCGGCTGGACGTGGCGGAGGTGGCCGACCCTTCGGCCCACCACGGCAGCGACCAGGTCTTCTTCGGTGCCACCGTCACCTACGCCAACGCCAGGGGCGAGGAGCGCACGATCACCATCAAGGGCATCGACGAAGCCGACAGCCTGAAGGGCGAGGTGAGCTGGATCTCCCCGATCGCGCGCGCCCTGCTGAAGTCGTGCGAAGGCGACGAGGTGCAACTCGCGACCCCCGGCGGCGTCGAGCGGCTGGAGGTGCTGGCGGTCCGCTACCCGGCCCCCGGCGCAGCGGACGGCTGACGCTGCGACGTCGGCGCGCCATCATCGGCCCCGCTCGGGCCCGGTGATTGCCGTGGTCGGGGCATGGCCAGTCTTCCGTGTGCCGTCCGCTCCCTCCGCTGCCGGCGCCCGGCCATGCCGGCCCGCGCGCTGGCCGCCGCCGCCGTGCTCGTCGCCGCCATGGGCTGCACGACACGGCCCGGTGTGCCGCCCATGCCGTTGACCGGTCCCGCGGCGCCGCCGCTGGTGATCATCCCGCCGCACCAGCCGCCGGCGAACCCACCCCCGCCGCGCCCGGGTGGCGGCGCCAGCGGTCCGACGTCGCGCCTGGAACCGGCGCCGACCGTCGGCGGGTCGCAGGCGGACCTCGTCCGCCGCGTCGTGGCCCGGGGCGACCACGGCGGCCGGTCCTTCGCGGTGATCGACAAGCGGGCGGCGCGGCTGTCGGTGTTCGACGGCACCGGCCGGCTGCTGGGCAGCGCCCCGGTGCTGCTGGGGCTGGCGGAAGGGGACCGCTCGGTGCCCGGCATCGGCGAACGGCCGCTGGCCGACATCCGGCGCGAGGAACGCACCACGCCGGCCGGTCGCTTCGTCGCCGAGCCCGGCCGCAACCTGGCCGGCGAGGACATCGTCTGGGTCGACTACGACGCGGCGGTGTCGCTGCACCGGGTGCGGCCGCTCAACCCGGCCGAGCGGCGGCTGCAGCGGCTGGCGTCGCCGACGCCGGCGGACAACCGCATCTCGTACGGCTGCGTCAACGTGCCGGTGGCGTTCTACGAGCGCTGGGTCAAGCCCGCCTTCGCCACGCCGGGCGGCGTGGTCTACGTGCTGCCGGAGCGCGAGCCGATGGCCAGCGCCTTCCCCGCGCTGTTCGGGCCCGACCGAGGCCCGGCGCTGGCCGCGGCGTCGACCGGCGGCTGACGCCCGTCGCTCAGGCGGTGACGGGGTCGGCCTGGCGCGCCGACCAGGCCATCAGCCAGCCGGCGAATTCCTCTTCCGGCATCGGTCGGGCGATGTGGTAGCCCTGGCCCTCGTCGCAGCCCAGCTCGTGCAGCAGGTCCCAGGTGGCGCGGTCTTCCACGCCCTCGGCGACGACGCTCAGGCCCAGGTTGTGCGCCAGGTCGATGGTCGAGCGCACGATCTTGCGGTCGGCCGGGTCGCGTGTCATCGCCATCACGAAGCTGCGGTCGATCTTCAGCTCGTGCAGCGGCAGCCGCTTCAGGTAGGCCAGCGACGAGTAGCCGGTGCCGAAGTCGTCGATGGACAGCTTCAGCCCCATCGCGTGCAGCCGCGCCAGCGTCTGCAGGGCACGTTCGGGGTCGTCCATGATGGCGCTCTCGGTGATCTCCAGGCACACCAGGGTGGAGGACATCTTGCGCTCGACCAGCAGCCGCTCCAGCTTGGCGGGCAGGTCCTGGTCCAGCAGGTCGCGGGTGGACAGGTTGACCGAGAACTTCAGCGGCAGGTCGAGGTTCTTCAGCGCCTGCGCCCGGGCCGCGCAGCGCTCGATCATCCAGCCGGTGAGCTGGCGGATGAAGCCGGTCTGCTCGGCGAAGGGGATGAACTGCATCGGCGGCACCAGGCCGCGCTTGGGGTGCTGCCAGCGCACCAGCGCCTCGGCGCCGAGCACCCGGCCGTCGGCCAGCGCGATCTTGGGCTGCAGGTACAGCCGCAGCTGGTTCTCGGCGACGGCCTCGCGCAGCTCGCTGAGCAGCGACAGCGACTCGGCGCTGGCCGAGTCCAGCGCCGGCTCGTAGACGGTCACGCCGGAGCGCCGGTCCTTGGCCGCGTACATCGCCACCTCGGCGTGCCCGAGCAGCAGGTCGGCCTCGTGCGCATGGGTGGGGTACAGCGCGATGCCGACGGCGGCGCTGGCGTCCACCGTGTGGTCGTCCAGCGACAGCGGCCGCTCCAGCGCCTGGCGCAGCCGCTGCGCCACCGCCATCGCGGCTTCGCCGTCGGCCTGCGGCAGCAGCACCGCGAACTCGTCGCCCGACAGCCGCGCCACCATGTCGTGCTCGCGCAGCACGCTGCCGGCCAGCCGGCCGGCGATCTCGCGCAGCAGCCGGTCGCCGAAGGCCTGGCCGAGCACGTCGTTGACGTGCTTGAAGCGGTCCAGGTCGAGCACCAGCACCGCGCAGGGCAGGCCGCCGCGGGTGGCCTGCGTCATCCGCTCGCGCAGCTGTTCGCGGTTGGGCAGGCCGGTCAGCGGGTCCCAGTACGCCAGCCGGCGGATCTGCGCCTCGCGCTGCTGCATGGCCTGGCGCATCGACTCGAAGGAATGGGCCAGGTCGCGCACCTCGTCCTGGCTGGCCACCGCCACCGGCGTGGAGTAGTCGCCGGCGCCCAGCCGCTCGGCGCTGGCCGACAGCTGCTTGATCGGGCCGGTGATGCGCCGCGCGGTGAACAGGCTGCCGGCGCCGAAGACGCCGACACCGACCAGGGTGATCGCCAGCAGCGACCACTGCAGCTGGCGGTACGGCGCCACCACGGCGTCGACCGAGCGCAGCAGCAGCACCGCCACCTCCTCGTGTGCGTTCATCGCCAGCGGCATCAGCCGCGCGCCGTAGTCCTCGCCGGCGAGCACGACACGGCCCCAGCCGTCCTCCTCGCGGTAGGCCGTCGCCACCTTCGCGGCCGTCGCTGCGGCGCCGGGCAGCGGCCGCCACGGCAGGCCGCGCGCGCTGCGTTCGCGCGACAGCAGCTCCATCTTCAGGCCGACCATCTCCTCGAGTTCCTGGCCCAGCCGCGCGCTGATGGGAAAGCCCATCGAGACATGGCCGATGACCTGCGGCGCGCGCACCGGCACGCTGACCAGCTGGAAAGGCTGTCCGTCGAGCACGTAGACCGGCGCCTGCGCGGATTCGCCGGCGATCTGCTGGAAGCGCAGGTTGTCGGCCACGATGGTCGGCAGGTCGGCTTCACCGGCCGCCGTGCTGGCGACCAGCCGCTGGCGGTTGTCGGTGAAGAGCGCGGCACTGGCGCCGATGCGCTGGCCATGGTTGTCCAGCGCGTCCAGCACGGTGCCCTGGTCGCCGCTTCCCACCGCGGCGCGGAAGCCGTAGTCGGCGGCCAGCAGGCGGGCGCCGGCCGCCAGCTGTTCGGCGTTCTGCAGCAACAGCCGGCGCAGCACCTTCTCGCCGGTCTGCAGTTCACGCTCGATCTGCCGGCGGGCGTTGTGCTCGATGCTGCTGCGGATGGCGGTGAAGCCGGCCAGCTGCACCAGCAGCAGCAGCCCGAGCGACAGCGCGAAGATGCGCACGTCCAGCCGGCGCAGCAGCGGCAGCAGGCCGGTGCGGGAGGCGGTGCTCGCGCGGTCGCTCATGGCTGCCTCAGGGCCGCGGCCCGCCGCCCGCCAGCGTGACCTGCAGGCGCATCGGTGCGCCGCCCACGGTGACGGCCTGCTCGGTCCAGCCGGCCTCTTCGCCCATGCCGACGTGCCACAGCTGCAGCCGGTAGGCACCGGGCGGCAGGTCCAGGCTGGCCTGACCGGTCGCGCCGGTCAGCGCGAAATGCGGCGTGTCCACCACCGCCAGCCAGGCCGCCATGCGGTCGTGGATGTTGCAGCCCAGCACCGCCACCCCGGCGCGTTCGAAGACCACCGGCTGTGCCGGCGTGCCGGCGTAGAGCTTGAGTTCGAAGCGCTTGGTGGGCGAGACCGAATAGACGTGGTGCCGCACGGTGTCGAAGTTCGGGAAGTGCACCGCGGTGCCGGCCTGCACCACCAGCACCTGCGGCTGGAACTGGCGATCGCGCTGGGCCAGCTGCGCACTGGTGCCCGGCGCCGCCGCCGTGCGGCCGCCGCGGGCCACCGCGGCGACCACCGCGTCGGGCAGCGCGCGGCCCGCCGCGTCGCTGACCGCGACCACCAGTTCCACCGCGCCGGCGGGCGCGCAGGCGCCCGCGCTCAGCGCGAACGGAACGCTCAGGGCCAGGCGGCACAGGGGCAGGGTGGAACGCGAAAGCATGGGCGTGGGCCGGCGAGTGTGGGCGAGGACCGGCGGGCGCGGTGCCTGCGACAACGGCCTCTTCCGATCCCTTATCGGCCGGCGTCGCCGCGGCTTGACCGCCGGTTGCGCGGCTTTTCGCGCTTCGCCGCATCCGGGCACCCGCCGCCCGGCCTTCGGCCAAAGAAAAAGGGCGGCCCCTCGGGGCCGCCCTTGCCGACGCAGACAGCGTGTGCAGGCGCCGGCAGGCGTGCGGTCAGCCGCGGTCGGCGCGGGCCGGACGGCTGGTGTCGGTGCTGCCGCCGTAGCCGCCGCCGGTGGACGAGCCGCTGCCCATGCCACCGGTGGTGCCGGTGCTGCCGCTGCCCATCGTGGAGCCGGTGGTGCCGCCGGTGCCGGCCGCGCCGCTGCCCATGGTCGAGCCGCTGGTGCTGCTGCCCATGCCACCGGCGCCGGTCGAGCCGGTGCCCGCCGCGCCGCTGGTGTTGCCGCTGCCCATGGTCGAGCCGCTGGTGCCGCTGCCGCCCATGCCGGCCCCGGAGGTGGCGCTGCCGGTGCTGCCGCCGGTGGTGCCGGCGCCGGTGCCCGCGGCGCCAGTGGTTCCGGCCGCCGGGGCGGTGTTGCCGTAGCCGGGCGAGCCGCTGCTGGTGTTGCTGCCGGAGTTCATGTTGCCGGCGCTGCCGGAGGTGCCGGACTGGGCCTGCACGACGCCGACCGTCGCGGCGAGGGCGGCGGTACAGGCGAGGGCGCTGAGGGTCTTGAGGTGACGCATGGTGTGAATGCTCCTGAGCTGTGGGGGTGGTTGCCGCCGTGGTCCGCTGCGCCGTGTGGCCCTTGGCGGACCGCCGGGCAGACCGTTGCGGCCGGCGGTTGGAATCGGCAACGCCTGTTCCCATCCGCCGGTCGAAACCTGCCGACCGCCTGTGGGGCGTGGCCGTCAGGGTCGCACCGAAGGGAATGGGGCTTGCCCCGGTTCAGCCTCCCCTGCCTTCCCGCTTCCCTTTCCCCGAGGAGCCGTCGCCATGACCTCGCACGCCGCCGACACCACCGCCTTCCGCTCGCTGGTGCACAAGTTGTCGCCCAGCATCACGAAGATGATCCGCATGGACCACTCGCACGTGCTGCTCACCTTCCACGGCTACCAGCCCGACACCTCGCCCGCGCGCAAGCAGGGCATCGTCGACACCCTCTGCCTGGCGCTGGAGATCCACGCGCAGCTCGAGGAAGAGATCTTCTACCCCGCCATGGCCGAGGTCGCCGGCGGCAACGAGGTGCTGGCCAAGGCCAAGCCGGAGCACGACGACATGCGCCGCCTGATCGGCGAGCTGCGCGCCATGGCGCCCGGCGACCTGGCCTACGACGAGACCGTGATGGCGCTCATGCGCGACGTCATGCACCACGTCGCCGACGAGGAGACGGTGCTGCTGCCCGAGGCCGAGCGCCTGCTCGCCGGCCGCCTGGAGGCGCTGGGCGCGCAGATGACCAAGCGCCGGCTGCAGCTGGCCGGGCCGAAGGCCCCGCAGATCGCGATCAACAGCGTCAAGGCCATGCCGGCCGGTGCCATGCTGATGGCCGGCGGCCTGATCGCGGGCGGCTGGTTGCTGTCCCGCGCGTGGCGCGGGACAGCACGCATGTAGCCCCGCCGTCGCCGACGGACGTCCGCCCCCCCCGTGGGCGCTCGCTTCGCGACCGGGAGACCCGGATCGCGAAGCGTTCGTCGGCGAGCACCGCCGCTGGCCACTGCATGGCCTGTCCCGAGGGGAATCGCCCCTCAGCCCCGCAGCCAGACGGTGACGCTGTGGATGCCCAGGCCGACGAGGCCGCCGACCAGCGTGCCGTTGATGCGAACGAACTGCAGGTCGCGGCCGATGTGCCGCTCCAGCTCGCCGGACAGCGCGACGGTGTCCCAGGCCTGCACCTGCGCGGCGATGTAGTTGCCGATCTCGGGACGCCAGCGGTCGAGCCAGCGCGGCGCGGCCTGGCACAGCTCCGTGTTGAGCCAGTCGCGCAGCGCCGCGTCGCCGTCGAGGCGCCGGCCCAGGCGCTGCACCTGCTCGGCCAGGCGTTCGCGCAGGGGGCCGTCGTCGCCGCCGAGGCCCTCCTCCAGCCAGCGGCGCAGGTCGCGCCACAGCTCGGCGAGGGCGTCGCGCAGGGCGGGCTGCGTGACCAGCTCGGCCATCAGCGCGCGCCCGCGGTCCTGCGCCGCGGGATCGTGCTGCAGGCGCTCGATGAAGCGGTCCACCGCCGCGTCGAAGCGCTGGCGCAGCGTGTGCTCGCGGTCGGCGGCCATCTCGTCGAGCAGCCGGCCGACGCTGGCGATGAGCTTGTCGGTGGCCAGGCTGGCGGCCACCTGGTCCAGGCCGACGTAGCGCAGGTAGCGCAGCTCCGCGCCGATCATCTCGGCCAGCCGCGCCTTGACCGAATCGTCCTGCAGGCGCTCGCCGAGCTGGCGCATCAGCAGGTCCAGCAGGTCCTGGTGCCGGCCTTCCGCGGTCAGGCCCTGCAGCAGCCGGCCGGCGAGCGGCGCGATGTCCAGCTGCTGCAGCCGGCGGCTCACCGCGCCCTCGACGAAGCGCTGCACGCGCTCGTCGTCCAAGGCGGCCAGCAGGTGCACCAGCACACCCGAGACGTGGGCCGCCACCCGCGCCGCCGGCGCCGGCTGCGACAGCCATTGCGCGAGCCGCGCGGCGGGGTCCCAGGCCTGCAGGCGCCGCACCAGCGGCGCCGGCGCGAGGAAGTGCTGGACGATGAAGTCGCCCAGCCGGCGGCCGATGCGGGCCTTGTTGGCCGGCACGATGGCGGTGTGCGCGGATGGGCAGGCCGAGCGGATGCCGGAACAGCGCCACCACCGCGAACCAGTCGGCGATGGCGCCCACCATCGCGGCTTCGGCGAAGGCGGCGACGTAGGCCCAGGCGGGATGGCGGTGCTCCTGCGTCACCGCCAGCCCGTACAGCAGCGCCGCCGACGCCAGCAGCGCCAGCGCGATGCGCTGCATGCGGCGCAGGCCGAGGGCCAGGGGGTCGTCGGTCACCGCGCCATCATGAACCGGATCAGCGACCGGGCTTGACCGAGGCGCCCCCGGCCGGTGGGGTGGGCAAGACCGCTCCGGTCAGCTCCGCCGCGCGGGCCACGGCCTGCGGGTCCAGGCCGAGCTCGGCCGGGTCGATCAGCGCGGCGTCGGCCGCGCTGGCATGGCTGCGCCGCTGCTGTTCCTGTTGCCGGCCGAGGGCGGTGTCCAGCGCCCGGGTCAGCTTGTCGGCGGCGCCGTTGATCGCCTGGTGCAGGCTGGGCGCGAGCTGGGTCACGGCCACCGGCGGATGGCCGGCCAGCCGGGCCTCGAACATGCAGCGCATGTCGTTGTCGCCGCCCTTGGCTCCGCTGTTGGTGTCGCCCAGGTGGGCCTGCACGCTGGTCAGCTGGTCGGCATGGCGCTCCAGCGTGTCCTCCAGCAGGGACTGGACGTAGCTGGACAGTTCGTCGCGGCCGTCGAGGTGGTTGTCGGTGTGGACCTGCACTTGCATGGTGTTGCTCGCTCGGGTTGGTGACCCTGCGCAGCGGGCAACGCCCGTGCCCCCCGGCCGCGTTCGCCGGTCAGGGCCGGCCGGGCTCGGGCAGCTCGATCTTGACCTCCAGCACCTCCAGGTTGTCCTGGCGCTCGAGGTTGACCTTGATGTCGTTGGCGTTGATGGCCACGTACTTGGAGATCACCTGCACCAGTTCACGCTGCAGCGCCGGCAGGTAGTCGGCGGCCGGGCCGCGGCCGCCGCGTTCGTGGGCGAGGATGATCTGCAGCCGCTCCTTGGCGACCGACGCGGTCTTCTTCTTCTCGCCGATGAGGAAGGACAACAGCGACATGGCGCTCACCTCCCGCCGCCGAAGAGGCGCTTGAACAGGCTGGGCTTCTCCGCCTCGGTGAAGCGCAGCGGGCGCTCCTCGCCGAGGAAGCGGCGGATCACGTCCTTGTAGGCCTCGGAGACGTCGCTCTTCTGCAGGTGGATGGCGGGCGTGCCCTGGTTCGAGGCCTGCAGCACCGACTCGCTTTCGGGGATGACGCCGATCAGCGGGATGCGCAGGATGTCCTGGATGTCCTCCAGCGACAGCATGTGGCCGTCGGCCACCCGGCCGGGGTTGTAGCGGGTGATGAGCAGGTGCTCCTTCACCGGCTCCTTGCCCTCGATGGCGCGCCGGGTCTTGCTGCCCAGCATGCCGAGGATGCGGTCCGAGTCGCGCACCGAGGACACCTCGGGGTTGGTCACCACCAGCGCCTCGTCGGCGTAGTGCATCGCCAGCAGGGCGCCGGTCTCGATGCCCGCCGGCGAGTCGCAGACGATGTACTCGAAGCCCATCTCCGACAGGTCCTTCAGCACCCGCTCCACGCCGTCCTGCGTCAGCGCATCCTTGTCGCGGGTCTGGGACGCCGGCAGGATGAAGAGGTTGTCGCTCTGCTTGTCCTTGATCAGCGCCTGGTGCAGGTTGGCCTCGCCGTGGATGACGTTGATCAGGTCGTAGACCACCCGCCGCTCGCAACCCATGATGAGGTCGAGGTTGCGCAGGCCGACGTCGAAATCGATGACGGCGGTCTTGTGGCCGCGCAGCGCGAGGCCGGAGGCGAAGCTGGCGCTGGTCGTCGTCTTGCCGACGCCGCCCTTGCCCGAGGTCACCACGATGATTCTTGCCATGTGCTCGCGAGTCCGATGTGAGAGTTGAGGGTCAGACCGGCTCCATCACCAGCCGGTCGCCGACCAGCCGCACCTGCGCGGGCTTGCCGCGCACGTCGGTGGGCAGGGCGGTTTCGCTGGTGCGGTAGGTGCCGGCGATGGCGATGAGCTCGGGTTCGAGGCAGGTGGTGAAGATGCGCGCGTCGGTGTTGCCGCGCGCGCCGGCGATGGCCCGTCCACGCAGCGGCGCGTAGACGTGGATGTGGCCGTCGGCGATGACCTCGGCGCCGAAGTTGACGACCGCGGTGATGACCAGGTCCGCACCGCGCGCGTACACCTGCTGGCCGGAGCGCAGCGGCCGGTCGATGACCAGCGTGGGGCGTGCCGGCGATGTCGTCGTCGCCGGCGCGTCGGCGACGACGGCCGGTGCGGGGGCGGCGGCGACGCGCTCCGCCGCTGGCCGCTCGGCGCCGTCGGTGGGCACGGTGGCGGGGAAGTCCTCGCTCTCCTGGACCACGGGCGCGTTGGCCGGGCCGCCCTCGTCGGCCTCGAACAGGCCGGCCAGCGCGGCCGACGCGCTCTGCGCCGGGCTGCCCCCGCGCACCGCCAGCGGGGCCAGGCGGTGCGAGCGCAGCAGGGCGATCAGGCCGGGGAAGTCCAGTGTGTCGTCGGTGCCGCGCAGGGCGCCGAGGTCGACCACCACCGGCTCGACCTCCAGCGTGGACGCCGCGTCGACCGCCTGGGCGGCGCCCATGCGGCTGGCGAGCGACTCGGCCAGCAGCGGCAGTTCGGGCGTCTTCAGGTGCAGCACCAGCACGGGCAGCGACCCGCTCTTCAGTTCGAAGACGGCGGGCGGTGACTTGAGCAGGGCCATGGAGGGTGGACGCAGTCGACGGCCCGCGAGGACGGCACCGTGCAAAAAGTCGCGAGTTTAGCGGGGCCCCATCCCCCGACCGGGGGGCTGCGGCCGGGCAGGCGCAGAAAAACGTAACCCCGCCGGAGCGGGGTTGCGGGGCGTGCGGGGCGAGGTCCTACTTGACCGTCATCACCCACTGCGCCAGCTGCTTGGCCTCGGCCGCGCTGACCTGCGGGTTCGGCGGCATCGGCACCGGACCCCAGACGCCGGCGCCGCCCTTGACGATCTTCTCGCTCAGCTTGTCGACGGCGGTCTTGTCCTTGGCGTACTTCGCGGCCACGTCCTTGTAGGACGGCCCGACCAGCTTCTTGTCCACCGCATGGCAGGCCATGCAGTTCTTCTGCTGGGCCAGCTCGGCACTGGCGAGGGCGGCGGGGCTGGCCAGCACGGCGGCCAGCAGCGCGGCGGCCATCGGGACGGACTTCATGTTTTTCCTTTCGACGAGGGCCGCCGCATCGGGTCGGCGGGGCCCGGGGTCTCTTACAGTGGGGCTCCCCGGCATTCTAGGGGCCCACCCAGTTCCGGTCGGCGCCCGCCCCGCACCATGGCCTTCCTCCTCGTCGGTGTGCTGCTCGTGCTGCTCAAGCTCGGCGAGCTGGGACCCACCGCGGCCTGGTCCTGGTGGGCGGTGCTGTCGCCCTTCGGCCTGGCGCTGCTGTGGTGGTGGTGGTCCGACAGCTCCGGCCGCACCCAGCGCCGGGCGATGGAAAAGTTCGACGCCAAGCGCGAGGAACGGCGCCGCAAGCACCTGGAGAACATGGGGCTCGGCGACTTCAACAAGAAGAAGCGGTAGGGCTGTCGGCCCCCGGGCCCCCGGCCGCCACCGCCTCCTGATCGCCTGCGACCCGTCCCCGCGGGGGTGTTCGTCAGAACGCGTCGAGCACCGCGCCCTTGCTGGCGCTGGCGGCGTTGACGGCGAATTTCGCCAGCACGCCGCGGGTGTAGCGCGGCGCCGGGCGCTTCCAGGCGGCGCGGCGGCGGGCGAGTTCGGCGTCGTCCACCTGCAGTTCCAGCAGCAGGCGGTGGGCGTCGATGGTGACGGTGTCGCCTTCCTCGATGAG
The DNA here is from genome assembly GCF_024666615.1 of Aquabacterium sp. J223. Lineage (NCBI taxonomy): Bacteria > Pseudomonadati > Pseudomonadota > Betaproteobacteria > Burkholderiales > Sphaerotilaceae > Aquabacterium > Aquabacterium sp. J223. The sequence goes on from NZ_CP088297.1 coordinate 1,370,657, forward strand.
GGCGATGTTGCCGCCCTCGTAGGCCTCGGGCGCCACGTGGCCGACCACCATGCCCCAGGTGCCGCCGGAGAAGCGGCCGTCGGTGATCAGGCCCACGCTCTCGCCGAGGCCCTGGCCGATGAGCGCGCTGGTCGGCGCCAGCATCTCCGGCATGCCGGGTCCGCCCTTGGGACCGAGGTAGCGCAGCACCATCACGTCGCCGGGCTGGATCTTGCCGGCCATGATGGCGGCGAGCGCCGACTGCTCGTCGTCGAACACCCGTGCCGGGCCGGTGATGACGGGGTTCTTCAGGCCGGTGATCTTGGCCACGCAGCCCTCGGGCGACAGGTTGCCCTTGAGGATGGCCAGGTGGCCCTCGGCGTAGATCGGGTCGGTGACCGGGCGGATGACCTTCTGGTCCGGCGACAGGTCCGGCACCTCGGCCAGCGCCTCGGCGACGGTCTTGCCGGTGATGGTCATGCAGCCGCCGTGCAGCAGGCCGTGCTTGAGCAGTTCCTTCATCACCGCCGGGATGCCGCCGGCGCGGTGCAGGTCGATGGCCAGGTACTGGCCGCTGGGCTTCAGGTCGCACAGCACCGGCGTGCGACGGCGCACGCGCTCGAAGTCGTCGATGGTCCATTCGACGCCGGCCGCGTGCGCGATGGCCAGGAAGTGCAGCACCGCGTTGGTGGAGCCGCCGGTGGCCATGATCACCGCCACCGCGTTCTCGATCGCCTCCCGCGTGACGATGTCGCGCGGCTTCAGGTCGGCCTTCACCGCCTCGACCAGCACCTGCGCGGCACGCTGCACCAGGCCGACGATCTCGTCCTCCACGTTGGCCATGGTCGACGAGTAGGGCAGCGACAGCCCCAGCGCCTCGAACGACGAGCTCATGGTGTTGGCGGTGTACATGCCGCCGCAGGAACCCGAGCCGGGGATGGCCCGGCGCTCGATCTCGCAGAAGTCCTCCTCGCTCATCTTGCCGGCGGAGAACTGGCCCACGGCCTCGAACACGCTGACGATGTTCAGGTCCTGGCCCTTGTACCTGCCCGGCAGGATGGTGCCGCCGTAGATGTACAGCGACGGCACGTTGGCCCGCAGCATGCCCATCATGCCGCCCGGCATGTTCTTGTCGCAGCCGCCGATGACCATCACGCCGTCCATCCACTGGCCCCCGACGCAGGTCTCCACGCAGTCGGCGATCACCTCGCGGCTGACCAGGCTGTACTTCATGCCCTCGGTGCCCATGGCCATGCCGTCGCTGATGGTGGGCGTGCCGAAGATCTGCGGGTTGGCGCCGGCGGCCTTGAGGCCGTCCACCGCCGCGTCGGCGAGCCGCTGCAGGCCCGAGTTGCAGGGCGTGATCGTCGAATGGCCGTTGGCCACGCCGATCATCGGCTTGCTGAAATCGTCGCCCTGGTAACCCAGCGCGTAGTACATGGAACGGTTGGGCGCGCGCGCGACGCCTTCGGTGATGTTCTTCGAGCGGCGGTTGAAGGCCATGCGGGTCTCCTGGCAGGGCGGCTGGAACGAGGGGCGTCAGTATCGCGGCCGTCCACGGTGCGGGTCCAATCGATTTGTGGACCGCTTTTGATACGCTGCGTCGATGGAGCGTCCGCCACCGTGACCCCCGACCTGCGCCGCCTCGCCCAGTTCGTGGCCGTCGCCGAGGAGCTGCACTTCGGCCGCGCCGCCCGGCGACTGCACATGACGCAGCCGGCGCTGACGCAGGCCGTGCAGGCGCTGGAGGCGCAGCTCGGCGTCCAGCTGCTCGAGCGCAGCCGCCGCGTGGTGACGGCCACCGCCGCCGGCGCGGCGCTGCTGGCGCAGGCCCGGCGCCTGCTGGCCGAGGCCCACGCGCTGCCGGGGCGGGTGCGCGCCGCGGCCGAGGGCTTCAGCGGCCTGCTGCGGCTGGCCTTCGTCTCCAGCATCGCCTACGGGCCGCTGCCGGTCTGGCTGCGCGGCTTCCGCGACGCCCACCCCGACGTGCAGCTGCAGCTGCGCGAGGCGACGATGGACGTGCAGCTCGACGCCTTCGCGGCCGACGACATCGACGCCGGCTTCGTGCTGCACGCGGTGTCGGGGGGTGCCGGCGGGCTTCGCGGCCCGGCTGGCCCTGGCCGAACCGCTGGTGCTGGCGGTGCCCGAAGGACATGCGGCGACGCTGCCCGGCCGGGCGGGCACCGCCGCGCGCCGGCTGGCGGCGCTGCTGGCCGAGCCGCTGGTGATCTTTCCGCGCACCACCGCGCCGTCGGTGTTCGACGCGGTCATCGCCTGCTACCGTGGCCATGGCCAGTCGCCGCGCATCGTGCAGGAGGCCATCCAGATGCAGACGCTGGTCAACCTGGTCTCGGTGGGCATGGGCGTGGCCTGGGTGCCGGCCTCGGTGACCCAGCTGCAGCGGCCCGGCGTGCGCTACCTGCCGGTGCCGGCCGCCGGGCTGCAGTGCGAGACCAGCCTGCTGTGGCGCGATCCGGCGCCGCCGGTGCTGCGCCGCTTCATCGCCCACGTCGGTGCGCTGCCGGCGCGCGCGGTCGCGGTCTCCGCACGACGCCCACCGCCCGCCCGCTGATCCGCAGCGAGCCTTCACAATCCGGCCGCCGCGGCCAGCCCCCTACCCATGCTCGTCCACCCGCAGTTCGATCCCGTTGCCGTGTCGCTGGGCCCCGTGCAGGTCCACTGGTACGGGCTGACCTACCTGGTCGCGTTCGGCCTCTTCTACTGGCTGACCTCGCGGCGGGCGGCGCTGCCCTGGTACGCCGCGCAGGGCTGGAGCCGGCGCGACGTCGAGGACCTGCTGTTCTTCGGCGTCGTCGGCGTGGTGGTGGGCGGGCGGCTGGGCTACGTGCTGTTCTACAAGCCGCTGCACTACATGGCGAACCCGCTCGAGGTCTTCGCGGTGTGGAAGGGCGGCATGGCCTTCCACGGCGGCCTGATCGGCGTGCTGCTGGCCATGGCCTGGTTCGCCCACCGCCGGCAGCGGCCCTGGCTGCAGGTCACCGACCTCATCGCACCGTCGATCCCGGTGGGCCTCGCCTCGGGACGCATGGGCAACTTCATCAACGGCGAGCTGTGGGGCCGCGCGGCGGACCCGTCGCTGCCCTGGGCCATGGTGTTCCCGCAGTCGGGCAGCGCGCTGCCGCGCCATCCGTCGCAGCTCTACCAGTTCGCGCTGGAGGGCCTGCTGCTGTTCGTGCTGCTGTGGTGGTACGCGCGCCGCGAGCGGCCGCTGGGCCGGGTCAGCGGCGTCTTCCTGCTCGGCTACGGCGTGTTCCGCTTCATCGCCGAGGCCTTCCGCGAGCCCGACGCCTTCCTAGGCCTGCTGGCGCTGGACCTCAGCATGGGCCAGTGGCTGTGCCTGCCGATGATCGCCGGCGGGCTGGCGCTCATCGCCTGGTCCGGCCGGCGGCCGTCCGACCGGCCGGCCGCGACCCGCTAGCATCGCGGCCGACCAGACCCCGAGCCCCCATGCGCCAGATCTTCTTCGACACCGAGACCACCGGCCTCAGCCCCGACACCGGCGACCGCCTGGTCGAGATCGGCTGCGTGGAGATGGTCAGCCGCCGGCTCACCGGCCGCAACCTGCACCTGTACCTCAACCCCGAGCGCAAGAATTCCGAGGATGCCCTGCGCATCCACGGCCTGACCGACGACTTCCTCGCCGGGCAGCCGCGCTTCGCCGAGGTGGTCGACGAGCTGCTGGCCTTCCTCGACGGGGCGGAGGTGGTCATCCACAACGCCGCCTTCGACGTCGGCTTCCTCGACGCCGAGCTGAAGCGCCTGGGCCGGCCGCCGTTCGCCCGCCACGTCGGCCGCATCACCGACACGCTGGCCATGGCGCGCGAGATGTTCCCCGGCAAGAGCAACTCGCTGGACGCGCTGTGCCGCCGCCTGGAGGTCGACAACTCGAGCCGCACGCTGCACGGCGCGCTGCTCGATGCGGGCCTGCTGGCCGAGGTGTACATCCACATGACCCGCGGTCAGGACTCGCTGGTCATCGAGGCCGACGGCGCGGCGTCCGGCGATGCGCAGGTGGCGCTGGCCGCGGTGGACTTCTCCTCGCTGTCGCTGCCGGTGCTGGCCGCCAGCGACGGCGAGGCCGAGGCGCACGACCGGCTGCTGGCCGACCTCGACAAGGCCAGCGGCGGCAAGACGGTGTGGCGCCGCCTGGCCGCGTCGGCACCCGTTGCACCGGCGGCTGCGCCGGCCGATCCGGTGATGGCATAATCCCGCGCTTTCCGAGCCACGGCTCGGGCGGTTAGCTCAGCGGTAGAGCACTGCCTTCACACGGCAGGGGTCGCAGGTTCGAACCCTGCACCGCCCACCAGAACCCAGGGACCGGCCAGCGATGGCCGGTCCCTTTTTTCGTGCCCGGGCGTTCCACGCCCCAGGCGTCGGCGAGCCCGCCCGTCGACCGCCAATGACCTTGCCGCTGCGGTCTGGCGGGGCCGCATGCAACATCGTCCGGACGTTCCCGTCACACCACAGCCGACCCGTCGACATGAGCAACTCCCGCCAGACCGAACACCCGATCCACCCCCTGTTCACCGACCGCTGGTCGCCGCGCGCCTTCACCGGCGAGGCCATCCCGGCGGGCGAGCTGATGAGCCTGCTCGAGGCGGCGCGCTGGGCGCCGTCGGCGTACAACGCGCAGCCCTGGCGCTTCATCTACGCCCATCGCGACACGCCGGCCTGGCAGCCGCTGTTCGACGCGCTGGTGCCGTTCAACCAGGGCTGGGTGCAGCGCGCGGCCGCGATCATCGTGGTGGTCTCGGCCGAGCAGGCGGTGTTCCCCGGCAAGACGGCCCCGGCGCCGAACGCCTGGCATTCGTTCGACAGCGGTGCGGCCTGGGCCAGCCTGGCCTTCCAGGCGCAGCTCTCGGGCTGGGCCGCGCACGGCATGGCCGGCTTCGACGCCGACACGCTGCGCCAGGCCGCCGCCATCCCGGCCGGTTACGCCATCGAGGCGGTGGTCGCCGTTGGGCGCCAGGGCGACAAGTCGGTGCTGCCCGAGCCGCTGCAGGCCCGCGAGGTGCCCAGCCACCGGCGTCCGCTGGCCCAGTCGGTGGCCGAGGGCCGGTTCAACTTCGCCGAGTGAGGTGAACGGCGGCCCGTGCACCGGGCCGCGCCGCGGCCGCTGGCTTGGCCGGCGGCGTCAGCCCGTCTTCAAGAGGCTGACGTGCGCGGCGACCACGCGCCAGCCCTCCGGCCGGCGCACCCAGGTCTGGCTCTGCCGGCCGATGGCGTTGCCGCCCTCGCGCCGGAACTCGGTCATCGCGGTCGCGAAGTCGCGGCCGAAGGTGGTGATGACGGTGCGCTGCAGCGTGCGCGCCAGCCCCGTCGACGGCCGCGCGGCGCGGAAGGCCGCGATCTCGTCGTAGCCGTACAGGTTCTCGCCGGCGCCGTAGCGGATGGTCTGCGGCGCCTGCCAGAACAGCTCGTCCAGCACCTCGACCCGGTTGTTCACCAGCGCGTCCTCGTAGCGCTCGAAGACGGCGGTCACCTCGGCATGGACGTCGGGCAGGTTGATCTCGGGTGCGCTCATCGGTGGTGAATCGGGTGGAGTGGACAGGGGCAGCCGGTCGCAAGGGCCGTGCCATCCACCGCCTGCGTCCCTGGCGGCGCCGGTGCGCGGCGGAGCCGGCACACTGCGGCCTCCCACCGCACGCGCTCACACCATGCAACAGGACGGCATCCGCGACTTCGTCGGCCATGGCCCCCGGCCGCCCGACCCGCAGTGGCCCGGCGGCGCCCGCCTGGCCGTCAACGTGGTGCTCAACGTCGAGGAAGGCTCCGAGTACGCGTTCGAGCACGGCGACGGCCGTTCCGAGACCACGCTCACCGACGCCGGCATGGGCCCCACCGGCGTAGAGGGCCGCGACCTCGCGGCCGAGTCGATGTTCGAGTACGGCACCCGGGTCGGCTTCTGGCGGCTGTGGCAGGCCGTCAAGTCGCGCGGCGTGCCGCTGACCATCAGCGGCTCGGCGCTGGCGCTGGAGCGCTGCCCGCCCATCGCCGAGGCCATCCGCGCCGCGGGCGACGAGGTGCTGTGCCATGGCTGGCGCTGGGTCAACCAGTTCAACATGGCCGAGGAGGAGGAGCGCGAGCACATCCGCCGGGCCGTCGCCAGCCTGCAGCGCACGGTGGGCCAGCGTCCGATCGGCTGGTACTGCCGCTACGGTCCCAGCCTCAACACCCGCCGCCTGCTGGTCGAGGAGGGCGGTTTCCTCTACGACTGCAATGCCTACAACGACGACCTGCCGTACTGGGTGCGCGTCGGCGAAGGCGAGGCGGCCAGGCCGCACCTGGTGCTGCCGCACACCTTCGCCACCAACGACAACAAGTACGCCCGCGGCTGGTGGGGCACGTCGGACGACTTCTTCGCCTGGGCCCGCGACAGCTTCGACGTGCTCTACCGCGAGGGGGCCACCTCGCCCAAGCTGATGGGCATCAGTCTGCACCTGCGGGTGTCGGGCCATCCGGGCCGCTCGGCAGGGGTGGAGCGCTTCCTCGACTACGTGCTCGGCCACCGCGACGTCTGGCTGTGCCGCCGTGGCGAGGTGGCCCGGCACTGGGCGGGCGTGCACCCGCCGGCCTGATCCCGGGGCTTTGCGCGGCGCGCAGGGGGGCCGTCCCTAGAATTCCGCGCGATGCCGAGCCCGCCCGCCTCGCCGCAACCGCTGGACCGCATGGACGCGGCCGTGCGTGCGGCGGGCGTCGGCGTCTGGCTGAACCCGCTGCCCCTGGGCGAACTGGTGTGGAACGAGAACACCAAGGCCCACTTCCACCTGCCGCCCGACGCCCGGCCGACCATCGAGCTGTTCTTCGAGCGGTTGCATGCCGACGACCGCGAGCGGGTGCGCCATGCGGTGACCCGTGCGGTGGAGGAGGGCACCTCGTTCGACGAGGTCTACCGAACCGTGAGCCCCGGTGGGGACCTCAAGTGGATCCACGCCATCGGCCGCCTGGTGCGTGGCGAGGACGGCCAGGCCCGGCAGTTCGACGGCATCACGCTGGACATCACCGGACCGGTCAGCGCCCAGCAGCAGCTGCGCTACTTCGCCGACTCGGCGCCCGCCATGCTGTGGGTGACCGACTCCGAAGGCCGCTGCACCTTCCTGTCGCGCGCGTGGACCGATTTCACCGGCCAGCCGGAGGTCGAGGGGCTGGGCTTCGGCTGGCTGGAGAAGGTCCACTCCGACGACCGGCCGAGGGCGGAGGCGGCCTTCCTCGACGCCACGGCGCGCCAGGCCAGCTTCGCGCTGGAGCACCGGGTGCGGCGCGCCGACGGCCGCTGGGCCTGGGTCATCGACGCCGGCCGGCCGCGCGTCGGCTCCGGCGGCGAGTTCCTCGGCTTCGCCGGCTCGGTGACGGACATCGACGACCGCCGCCGGGCCGAGGACGCGCTGCGCCGCTCCAGCGACCGCTACGCCCAGCTGCTCGAGTCCATCGACGAGGGCTTCTGCATCGTGCAGGTCCTGCTCGACGGGCAGCGCCGGCCGGTGGACTACCGCTTCGTCGAGACCAACCCGCTGTTCGAGCGCCAGACCGGCCTGCACCGGCCCGTCGGCCGCACCGCGCGCGAGCTGGTGCCGGGCCTGGAAGAGTTCTGGTTCGAGACCTACGGCGAGGTGGCGCTGCGCCGGCTGCCGCGCCGCTTCACCCACGGCTCGCAGGCCATGGGCCGCTGGTTCGACGTCTTCGCCTCGCCGATCGGCGAGCCGGTCGAGCTGCTGGTGGCCATCCTCTTCCGCGACGTCACCGACCGCATGCTGCAGGAGCGCCGGCTGCGCGACAGCGAGGAGCGCTACCGCGGCTTCCTGGCCAGCAGCACCGAGGGCATCTGGCGCATGGAGTTCGACCCGCCGGTGGACACCGCGCTGCCGCCCGAGCGGCAGGTCGACGCCATCTTCGACCACGGCCGCTTCGCCGAATGCAACCACGTGCTGGCGCGCATGTACGACCTGGCTTCGCCCGACGACCTCGTCGGCAAGGGGCTGTCGATGACGATGGACCGCGACGAGCCCCAGGCGCGGGCCTACCTGCTGGGCCTGATCGCGGCCGGCTACCGCGCGGCCGAGGTGGAGTCGCTCGAACACGACCGGGAGGGACGTCCGGTCTGGTTCGCCAACAACCTGTCCGGCGTCATCGAGAACGGCCTGCTGGTGCGGGCCTGGGGCACCCAGCGCGACATCACCGACCGCAAGCGTGCCGAGGCCGCGCTGATGGAGGCCGACCAGCGCAAGGACGAGTTCCTCGCCACGCTGGCGCACGAACTGCGCAACCCGCTGGCGCCCATCCGCAGCGCCGCCGAGCTGCTGCGCCGCCGTGGGGGCGACGACGCGCTGCTGAGCCGCCATGCCGGGATGATCGGCCGCCAGGTCAGCCACCTGGCCCGCATGATCGACGACCTGATGGACGTCAGCCGCGTCACCCGAGGCCGGCTCGAGCTGCGGCTGGCGCCGGTGGTGCTGCAGGACGTGGTCCGCGCCGCGCTGGACAACGCCCAGGAGTTGCTGCAGGCCGGCCGCCACCCGGTGACGCTGAGGCTGCCTGAGGCGCCGGTGCGGCTGCTCGGCGACGAGGTGCGGCTGGTGCAGGTGGTGCAGAACCTGCTGACCAACGCCGCCCGCTACTCGGCGGACGGCCGGCCCGTCACGGTCACGGTCGAGGCCGAGGGCGGACAGGCCCGGCTGCGGGTGCGCGACCAGGGCGTGGGCATCGCGCCGGAGCAGATGACGCGGCTCTTCGAGTTGTTCTGGCAGGGCGGCGTCGCCGCCGACCGGGCCGGCGGCGGCCTGGGCATCGGCCTGTCGCTGGTGCGGCGCCTCGCCGAGTTGCACGGCGGCACGGTGCAGGCCCACAGTGGGGGCCTGGGCCAGGGCAGCGAGTTCGTCGTCCGCCTGCCGCTGGTGCCGGCGGCCACCGACACGTCCCTGCCGGCCGTCGCCGACCCGGCCGCTGCGCGCGCCTGCACCGTGCTGCTCGTCGACGACAACCGCGACGCCGCCGACACGCTGGCCGAGGTGCTGCGGCTGTCGGGCTACGAGGTGGCCACCGCCTACGACGGGGTCGAGGGGCTGGCGGTGGCGCAGTCGCTGCGGCCCGACGTCGCGGTGCTCGACCTCGGCATGCCGCGCCTGGACGGTTACGCCACCTGCCGCGCGCTGCGCGAGCGGCCTCAGGGGCGGGACATGACGGTGCTGGCGCTGTCGGGCTGGGGCCAGGCCGCCGACCAGGCCCGTGCCGCCGACGCCGGCTTCGACGCCCACCTGATCAAGCCGGTCGACCCCGACACGCTGGTGCAGGCCATCGAGGCCGCACGCCGCCGCCGCTGACCGGCGCTACAGCCGCCGCACCTTCACCGACCGGCCCTTCACCCGGCCGGCGTTGAGCCCGGCCAGGGCCCGAGGCGCCACCTCGCGCGCCACCGCCACGTAGGTCGAGAACTCGTTGACGACGATGCGGCCCACCTGCGCCGACGGCAGACCCAGGTCCTTGGTCAGCGCGCCCAGCACGTCGCCGGGGCGGATCTTCTCCTTGCGCCCGCCGAGGATCTGCAGCGTGGCCATCGGCGGGCACAGCGGCTCGTTCGAGGCCGGCGTCAGTTCGTCGAGCGGGTGCCAGTCGCTGGCCCGGCCCAGGCGCTCGTCGATGCGGCCCACCGCGCCCATCTCGTCCAGGCTGGCCAGGCTGAAGGCCCAGCCCTCGGCGTCGCCGCGGCCGGTGCGGCCGATGCGGTGCAGGTGCACGTCGGGGTCGGGGCTGATGTCGACGTTGACCACCGCGGCCAGCGCCTCGATGTCCAGCCCGCGGGCGGCGATGTCGGTGGCGACGAGCACGGAGGCGCTGCCGTTGGCGAAGCGCACCAGCACCTGGTCGCGCTCGCGCTGCTCCAGGTCGCCGTGCAGTTCCAGCGCGACGATGCCCTCGGCCTGCAGCACCGCCACCAGGTCGCGGCACTGCCGCTTGGTGTTGCAGAAGGCCAGCGTGCTCGCCGGGCGGAAGTGGTCGAGCAGCCGTCCCACGGTGTGCAGCCGCTGCGCGTCGGTCACCTCGTAGAAGCGCTGGCGGATCTGCGTCGCCGAAGGCCGCTCGGTGAGCGTGACCTGCAGCGGCTCGCGCATGAAGCGGCCCGCCAGCGCCTTCACGCCGTCGGGGTAGGTGGCGGAGAACAGCAGCGTCTGCCGCCTGGCGGGGCAGTGCGTCAGCACCTGCGCGATGTCCTCGGCGAAGCCCATCTCCAGCATGCGGTCGGCCTCGTCCAGCACCAGCGTGGCCAGGCCCGCCAGCGACAGGTGGCCGCGCGACAGGTGGTCGAGCACCCGGCCTGGCGTGCCCACCACCACATGCGCGCCGTGCGCCAGGCTCTCGGCCTGCGGCCGCAGCGGCGCCCCGCCGGTGAGCAGCAGCACCTTCAGGTTGGCCTCGGCCCGCGCCAGCTGCCGCAGGTCCTGCGCCACCTGGTCGGCCAGCTCGCGGGTGGGGCACAGCACCAGCGCCTGCACGTCGGTGCGGCGGGGGTCCAGCCGCTGCAGCAACGGCAGGCCGAAGGCGGCGGTCTTGCCGCTGCCGGTGCGGGCCTGGGCGATGAGGTCGCGGCCCGACAGCGCGGCCGGCAGCGTGGCCGCCTGCACCGGCGTCATGCGCTCGAAGCCCATGCGCACCAGGTTGTCCAGCACCGCCTGGGGCAGCGGCAGGCTGGCGAAGGAAAGGCCGGCGGCGGGCGTGGCGGCCGGCGTGCGGAGGGGTGCGTCGCTCATGGGGGATTGTCGCCCCCGGCCCGACGGGTCGCGGAGGCCGCGGGGTACGATGGCCCGAAACGGCGGCCGACACGAGCGCCTCTCGTCCCCCCATTGCGGCCCGGCCTGCCGACGCCGCCAGCGAAAGCGCCCGTGAACAACCTGCAGGAAGTGACCGAACGCATCTGCGAGCTCAAGGGCAGCCTGATCGCCCTCGATGCGCTGCTCTCGGCCATGCTGGTCGAGATCCCCGACGCCTCCCGCGGTGCGCTGCATGCGGCGCTGACCGCGCATGCCGAGATCGCGCGCACGGTGCTGCTCAACACCCCCATCTCCGAGCACACCATCGCCGCCTTCGAGCGCGACACCGCGCGCATGCGCAAGCTCGTGGAGCCGGTCGTCGGCTGAGGGCAAGAAGCCCTGTCCGCGGCCGGCGCGGCTTTGCTGCTACAGTCGCCCCCAGTGGTCATGCACAGGAACCGTCGTTTTGTGGTCGGTTCTTTCACCTGTCCGGTTCCGCGACAGGTTCGTTTGAATTTCCCCCTGGGTGATTTCTTGCGCGTCGCTACCGCGCGTCAGCATGTGCTGCGCGCTTCTCCTCCATCACTCCAGAAGGAATTCAGATGAACGACAACACCAACAGCACCACCGAAACCGGCATCGTCAAGTGGTTCGACGCCGGCAAGGGCTTCGGCTTCATCACGCCGGAGCGTGGCGGCAAGGACCTGTTCGCCCACTTCAGCGAGATCCGCAGCAGCGGCTACAAGACCCTGGACGAGAACCAGCGCGTCGAGTTCGAGATCAAGCAAGGCCAGAAGGGCCCGCAAGCGGCGAACATCCGCGTGATCTGAGTCGCCTCGGCGCCTCTCTCTGAAAAGCCGCGGCGTGCCGCGGCTTTTTCTTTGGCACCGCGGTTGCCGCAGGACCGTCGCACCTGCCCATGACCGCCTTCTTTCCATGCCATGACGGCGACGTCGCCCGTCGCACCCGCCGCCTCGCGGCCGCGCTGATGGCGCTGGCCGTGCTGGTGGGCTGCGCCACCGACCCCGGCAGCGCCGGCCTGTCGTCCACCGCCTCGCCCAACGAGGTGCGGTTGCGGCTGATGCAACTGCTGCCGCCGGCGGTGTCCGACCGCGCCGGCTGGGCCGCCGACCTGCAGGTGGCGTTCACCGCGCTCGAACTGCCGGCGGGGCCGGAGCAACTGTGCGCCGCCATCGCGGTGATCGAGCAGGAGTCGGGCTTCCAGGCCGACCCGCCGGTGGCCAACCTGCCGCGCATCGCCTGGTCCGAGATCGACCGTCGCGCCGAGGCGCTGGGCGTGCCCGGCCTGCTGGTGCGCGGCGCGCTGCAGCTCCCCCTCGAAGGACGGCCGCAGCTACGCCGACCGCCTGGACGCGGTGAAGACCGAGCGCGAGCTGAGCCGCGTCTTCGAGGACCTGATCGACGCGGTGCCGCTGGGCCGGCGGCTCTTCGCCAGCCACAACCCGGTGCGCACCGGCGGGCCGATGCAGGTGGCCATCACCTTCGCCGAACGCCACGCCGGCGAACGGCCCTACCCCTACCCGCTGGGCGACGACGGCAGCGTGCGGCGCGAGGTGTTCACCCGCCGCGGCGGCGTGTACTTCGGCGTCGCCCACCTGCTGGCCTATCGCGCGCCGGAGTACGACCGGCCGCTCTACCGCTTCGCTGACTTCAACGCCGGCCGCTGGGCCAGCCGCAACGCCGCCTTCCAGCAGGCGGTGAGCCTCGCCACCGGCATCGCGCTGGCGCTCGACGGCGACCTGCTGCGTCCCGGCGCCGACCCCGACCGGCCCGGCGCCACCGAGGCCGCGGTGCGCCAGCTGCTGCGGCGCCATGGGTTCGACGACGGTGACGTGCGCTCGGCCCTGGCCCAGGGCGACCGTGCCGACTTCGGCGGCGGCCGGCTCTACCGCCGTGTCTTCGAACTGGCCGAGCAGGCCGAGGGCCGGCCGCTGCCGCGCGCCGTGCTGCCGCGCATCGCCCTGCGCGGGCCGAAGATCAGCCGGCCGCTGACCACCGAATGGTTCGCCAACCGGGTGGACGAACGCCACCGGCGCTGCCTGGCGCGGGGGCTCTGAGCCCGGGGCGTGCCGACCCCCGGCGCGTGCGCCATCCGGGGCCGCTCTGTTGGCGGATCCGCGTCCCCGGCGCACCATGCCGGCCCAAGGAGAAGACCGATGGACACCCGCACCCGAATCCCCGCCGCCGACGACGGCCTGGCCTGGCCCGGCGACGGCACCCACCGCATCCCCTTCGGCGCCTACACCGACGAGGCGCTGTACCGCCGCGAGCTGGAGCGCTTCTTCTACCGTGGCCACTGGTGCTATGTCGGACTCGAGGCCGAGGTGCCGCAGCCCGGCGACTTCAAGCGCACGGTGATCGGCGAGCGGTCGGTGATCCTGGCGCGCGGCCTCGACGGCCGGCTGCACGTGGTGGAGAACGTCTGCGCCCACCGCGGCATGCGCTTCTGCCGCCAGCGCCACGGCAATGCGAAGAAGGGCGGCTTCACCTGCCCCTACCACCAGTGGAACTACAGCCTGGAAGGCGACCTGCGCGGCCTGCCGTTCCGCCGCGGCGTGCGCCAGGACGGGCAGATGGCCGGCGGCATGCCGGCCGACTTCCGGCTGGAGGACCACGGCCTGAACAAGCTCAGGGTCGCCGCGCGCGGCGGCGTGGTCTTCGCCAGCTTCGATCCCGACGTCGAGCCGCTGGAGGACTTCCTCGGTCCCACCATCCTCGGCTACTTCGACCGGCTGTTCGACGGCCGCGAACTGAAGGTCCTGGGCTACAACCGCCAGCGCATCCCCGGCAACTGGAAGCTGATGCAGGAGAACATCAAGGACCCCTACCACCCGGGGCTGCTGCACAGCTGGTTCGTCACCTTCGGCCTCTGGCGGGCGGACAACAAGTCGCAGCTGCGCATGGACGCGCACCACCGCCATGCGGCCATGGTCTCCACCCGCGGCAGCGCCGGCCAGGCCGGGCAGGTCACGCAGGTGTCGAGCTTCAAGGAGACGATGACGCTGGAGGACCCCAGGTTCCTCGACATCGTGCCCGAGCCGTGGTGGGGCGGGCCGACCGCGGTGATGACCACGCTTTTCCCCAGCGTCATCCTGCAGCAGCAGGTCAACAGCGTGTCGACGCGCCACATCCAGCCGGTGGGCCCCGGCGCCTTCGACTTCGTGTGGACGCACTTCGGCTTCGCCGACGACGACGCCGGGATGACGCAGCGCCGGCTGCGCCAGGCCAACCTCTTCGGCCCGGCGGGGTTCGTCTCGGCCGACGACGGCGAGGTGATCGAGTTCTCGCAGCAGGCCTTCGAGAGCCGCCCCGACCACCGCGCGGTGGCCGAACTCGGCGGCCATGCGGTGGAGGACACCGAGCACATGGTCACCGAGACGCTGATCCGCGGCATGTACCGCTACTGGCGCGAGGTGATGGAGCGCGACGAATGAGCGCGGCGCTGGGGTTCGAGGACTGGCTGGCGCTGACCCAGCTCTACGCCGACTACGCCGCCGCGGTCGATTCGGGCGACTGGGACCTGTGGCCGGAGTTCTTCACCGACGACGGTGTCTACCGCCTGCAGCCGCGCGAGAACTTCGAGCGAGGCTTCCCGCTGGCCACGCTGTCCTTCGAGAGCAAGGCCATGCTGCGCGACCGGGTCTACGGCATCCGAGAGACGCTGTTCCACGACCCCTACTACCAGCGCCATGTGGTCGGCGTGCCGGTGCTGCGCAAGGTCGAGGCGCACCGCGTCGAATGCGAGGCCCACTACGCCGTCTTCCGCACCAAGCTGTCGGAGCCCAGCACGGTCTTCAACGTCGGCCGTTACCTCGACGTGGTGGTGCGCACGCCGCAGGGCCTGAAGTTCGCCTCGCGGCAGTGCATCTACGACAGCGAGCTCATCCCCAACTCGATCATCTACCCGATCTGACGACGGGGCACCGGCGCCGGGCCGCCCAAAGCCGGCTGAGCACCCCCGCGGGGGTGGCCCCGGGACTGCGGGACCGGGGGCGTCACGTCATGCGGTGAGCTGCTGCAGCGAGGCGACGAGGTCGCCGAAGCGCTCGCCCTGCACGGCCACGTGCGAGCGCAGCGCCGCGGCGGCCGCCTCGGCATCGCCGTGCAGGATGGCGTCGACCACCTGCTGGTGCTCGGCATAGGACACCTCCAGCCGCCGGCGCACGCGCAGCTGCAGCCGGCGGTAGGGGCGCAGCCGGCGGTGCAGCGCCTGCGCCTGCTGGCGCAGGAAGCCGTTGTGGCTGCCGGCGTACAGCGCCTCGTGGAAGCGCTCGTTGCCGTAGAAGTAGGCGTCGGGGTCACCCTGCGCTCGGGCGCCGGCGCAGGCCTCGTGCAGCGCCACCAGCGCTTGGCGTTCGGCGTCGTTCATGCGCCGGGCGGCGAGGCGGCCGCACATGGCCTCCAGCTCGGCCATCACCTCGAACATCTCCAGCAGCCGGGCCGGCTCCAGGCTGGTCACCACCGCGCCCTTGCGAGGCCGCAGCTCGATCAGCCCCTCGGCCGCCAGCTGGATCAGCGCCTCGCGCACCGGCGTGCGCGACACCCCGTGCTGGGCCGCCAGGGTCAGCTCGTCGAGCGAGCTGCCGGGTGCGAGCTCGCCGGTGGCGATCTGCTCCTCGATGCTTTCGCGAAGGCGCTCGGAGATCTTCATGGGCCGGCCATTGTGACCCCTCGGCCATCCTGGGGTATCTCCCAAGTACCCGTGTGAGTGCATTAACAATAGTCTATGTATACAAAGCGGTGAGCGCAGTGCCCGGATCGCCGCAACCCCAGGAGACACCATGCGCCCCTCACGCCCCTTGTCCGTGTCCCATCCGCGTCGTCGCCTGCTGCTGGCCGCCGCCGCCGCACCGGTCGGCCTGCTCGCCGGCCCCGCGGTGGCGCAGTCGTCGTGGCCGGCCAGGCCGGTGACGCTGGTGGTCCCGTTCCCGGCAGGGGGCGGCACCGACACCTTCGCCCGACCGCTCACCGCGCAGCTCAGCAAGCAGCTCGGCCAGCAGGTGCTGATCGACAACCGCGGCGGTGCCGGCGGCAACGTCGGCGCCGCGGTGGCGGCCAAGGCGGCGGCCGACGGCCACACCTGGTTCATGGGCGCGGTGCACCACAGCATCGCGCCCGCCGTCTACCCCAAGCTGGACTACAGCCTGACCGGTGACTTCGTGCCGGTGGCCCTGCTGTCCAGCGTGCCGCAGGTGGTGGTGGTGCACCCGCCATCGGTGCCGGTGAACACGCTGAAGGAGCTGGTGGGCTTCCTCAAGGCCAACCCAGGCAAGCTGAGCTACGGCTCGGCCGGCAACGGGTCGTCGCACCACCTGGCCGGCGAGCTGTTCAAGATGCAGACGCAGACCTTCATCACCCACATCCCGTACCGCGGCGCCGGTCCCGCGCTGCAGGACCTGATGGGCGGGCAGGTGCAACTGATGTTCGACGGGCTCGGCTCGTCGGCCACCCACATCAAGAGCGGCCGGCTCAAGGCGCTGGCGGTGGCCGCCACCAAGCGCGCGCCCGGCTTCCCCGACATCCCGACCACGGTGGAGGCCGGCGTGCCCAGCTACCAGGTGGCCACCTGGTACGGCCTGTGGGCCCCCGCGGCACGCCGCAGCCGCTGGTCGACCGCATGCTGGCCGAGCTGAAGGCGGCCTTCGCCAGCAAGGAAATCCAGGACACCTGGACCAGCCTCGGCTCCGAGATCCCCACGCTCACCGGCAAGGCCTTCGGCGACTTCGTCGCCGCCGAGACCCAGCGCTGGGCGCAGGTGGTCAAGGCCGGCAACGTCCGCCTCGACTGAGCAACCGGACACCGCTCGCCATGGACCGCTCCTGGAACACGCAGGCGCTCGACCGCCAGGCCCGGCTGGCCAGGGCCGGCGAACGCCTCGGCGCCCGGCTGCAGGGCAAGCGGGTGGCGCACGAGGACGCGGTGGACCTGCTGCACGCGGTGATCCGGCCGGGCGACCGCGTCTGCCTCGAAGGCAACAACCAGAAGCAGGCCGACTTCCTGGCCGAGGCGCTGACCCGCCTGGACCCGGCGCAGGTGCACGACCTGCACCTGGTGCAGTCGGTGCTGGCGCTGCCCGAGCACCTGGACGTCTTCGAGCTGGGCATCGCCAGCCGGCTGGACTTCTCGTTCTCCGGACCGCAGTCCGGGCGGCTCGCGCAGCTGGTGGCGGCGGGGCCGCTGCAGATCGGCGCCATCCACACCTACCTCGAACTCTTCAGCCGCTACTTCGTCGACCTGACGCCGCGGGTGGCGCTGGTGGCCGCGCAGGCCGCCGACGCGCACGGCAACCTCTACACCGGCCCCAACACCGAGGACACGCCGGCCATCGTCGAGGCCACCGCCTTCAAGCGCGGTCTGGTCATCGCGCAGGTCAACGAGTTCGTCGAGCCCGGTGCGCTGCCGCGGGTGGACATCCCAGGCGACTGGGTCGACTTCGTCATTCCCGCGCCGCGGCCGCACTTCATCGAGCCGCTGTTCACCCGGGACCCGGCGCAGATCACCGAGGTGCAGGTGCTGATGGCCATGATGGCCATCAAGGGCGTCTATGCCGAATACGGCGTGCAGCGGCTGAACCACGGCATCGGCTTCGACACCGCCGCCATCGAGCTGCTGCTGCCCACCTACGGCGAGCAGCTCGGCCTGAAGGGCAGGATCTGCCGCCACTGGGCGCTGAACCCGCATCCGGCGCTGATCCCCGCCATCGAGGCCGGCTGGGTGGAAAGCGTGCATTCCTTCGGCTCCGAGCTGGGCATGGAGGACTACATCCGCGCCCGGCCCGACGTCTTCTTCACGGGCCCCGACGGCAGCCTGCGCAGCCACCGCGCCTTCTGCCAGGCGGCGGGGCACTACGCCTGCGACCTGTTCATCGGCTCGACGCTGCAGATCGACCTGCAGGGCCACAGCTCCACCGCGACCAAGGGCCGCATCGCCGGCTTCGGCGGCGCGCCCAACATGGGCGCCGACGCGCGCGGCCGCCGCCATGTTTCGCCGGCCTGGCTGAAGGCCGGCGCCGAGGCCTCGACCAGCACCATGCCGCGCGGCCGCAAGCTGGTGGTGCAGATGGTGGAGACCTTCCGCGAGCACATGCAGCCGGCCTTCGTCGAACGCCTTGACGCCTGGGAGCTCGCCGAGCAGGCGGGCATGGCGATCCCGCCGGTGATGGTCTACGGCGAGGACGTGACGCACGTGCTCACCGAGGAGGGCATCGCCAACCTGCTGCTGGTGCGCAATGAAGAAGAGCGCGAGCAGGCCATCCGCGGCGTCGCCGGCTACACCGCGGTGGGCCTGGCGCGCGACCGCCGCATGGTGGAGAACCTGCGCGACCGGGGCGTCATCCGCCGGCCGGAGGACCTCGGCATCGACCCCCGCCAGGCGACGCGGCAACTGCTCGCGGCCCGTTCGATGCGCGACCTGGTGCGCGCCTCCGGCGGGCTGTACCGGCCGCCGGCGCGCTTTCGCAACTGGTAGCCCACGATGGAACGACTCGACTTCCGATTCAACGGTGGCCGACCGGCGGGCGCGTTCGCCCCGGTGCTCGTCGGCGTGCTCGGCTCGGGCAACCTGGAGGTGCTGCTCGAACCCGCCGCCGGCCCCGACTGCGCCGTCCAGGTGCAGACCACCGCCCGCGGCTTCGGCGCCATCTGGGCCGCGGTGCTGGCCGACTTCCACCGGCGCCACGGCCTCGGCGGGCTGGCCGTCGCCATCCACGACATGGGCGCCACGCCGGCGGTGGTCGGCCTGCGGCTGGACCAGGCGATGGCGCAGGTGAAGGGGGCGTCATGAACGTGAGTTATGCGGAGGCCACCGCCCGAGAGCGCATCGTCGCGCTGCTCGACGCCGGCAGCTTCGCCGAGATCCTCGGCCCGTCGGAGCGCGTCACCAGCCCGCACCTGGCGGCGCTCGACCTGCCCGGCGCCTTCGACGACGGCGTGGTCATCGGCCGCGGCCGGCTGCAGGGCCGGGCGGTGCTCGCCGCGGCGCAGGAAGGCGGCTTCATGGGCGGCGGCGTGGGCGAGGTGCACGGCGCCAAGCTGACCGGGCTGCTGGCGCTGGCACAGCGCGAGCGGCCGGCGGGCGTGCTGCTGCTGGCCGAGTCCGGCGGCGTGCGGCTGCACGAGGCCAACGCGGGGCTGATCGGCGTGGCCGAGGTGATGCGCGCCGTCATCGAATGCCGCGCGGCCGGCGTGCCGGTGGTGGTGCTGATCGGCGGCGCCAACGGCTGCTTCGGCGGCATGGGCCTGGTCGCGCGCTGCGCCGACCGCGTGGCCATGAGCGAACTCGGCCGGCTGTCGATGTCCGGCCCCGAGGTCATCGAGTCGGCGCACGGCGTCGAGGAGTTCGACGCGCGCGACCGCGCCCGCGTCTGGCGCACCACCGGCGGCCGCCACCGCTTCCTCGTCGGCGACGCCGACGCCCTCGTCGAGGACGACGTGGCCGCCTTCCGCGACGCCGCGCTGCGGCTGCTCGACCGGCCGCGCCCCTTGGACCTGGACACGCTGGAGGCCGAGCACGCGCTGCTGGCCGACCGCGTGCAGCGCTTCGGCGACTGCCGTGACGCCGCCGACTGGTGGCCCCGGCTGGGGCTCGACGCGGCGGCGGTGGACGGTCTCGACCTCGCCGCGCTGCGCGCGCGCATGCCCTCGGCGGGAGCGGCCTGATGCACTGGACCGACCTGCTGCACGCCCTCTTCGGCGACGACCACCGCGTGCTGCAGCAGGGCGAGCTGCTCACCGGCACCGCCCGGCTCGACGGGCAGGACCTCGCCGTCGTCGGCACCACCGACCATGCGGCCATCGGCGTGGAGCTGGCGCTGGCGCAGGCGCGGGCGGTGCTGGACGTGGTGCGCGACCACCCCGGCCGGCCGCTGCTGCTGCTGGTCGACACGCAGGGCCAGCGGCTGCGCCACCGCGACGAGCTGCTCGGCATCCACCGCTGCATGGCGCACCTGGCCTGCTGCGTGGCGCTGGCACGGCGGCGCGGGCACCGGGTGCTGGGGCTGGTGTACGACCAGGCGCTGTCGGGCGGCTTCCTCGCCAGCGGCCTGATGGCCGACGCCTGCGACGCGCTGCCCGACGCCGAGATCCGCGTCATGCGGCTGCCGGCGATGGCCCGCGTGACCAAGATCGCCGAGGACCGGCTGGCGGCGCTGGCCGAACGCAACCCGGTGTTCGCGCCCGGCGTCGACAACTACGTCGCCATGGGCGGGGTGCGGCGCCTTTGGCGTGGCGACCTGCAGGCCGCGCTGCGCGCCGCGCTGGCCGACCTGCCGGCGCAGGACACGCGCGCGGCCGATGGCGCGGCCCGCGGCGGGCGCCGGCTGGCCGACGAGGTCATCGCCCGCGTACTGGCGGGCTGAGGGGCCGGCGGTGCCGCCGCTGCAGCGCCACCGGCTGGTCTGGTTGTCGGCGGCCGCCTGGGCGCGCTGGCACGACCGGGCGCCGGCCGCCGAACGGCCGCTGCTCGACGCCTGGCGCGACGCGGACCGGCCGCTGGTGGTCGCGCGGCCGACGCAGCCGCTGCCCGCCGGCGCGCTGGCGCTCGGCCTGCCGGCCCCGGCGCGCTTCGACCGCCGCCGCGTGGCGCTGGTGGCGCAGCGGGACGAGGTGGTGCGCGCCGGCCACTTCCCGTCGCTGCACGAGGTGGCGATGGCGCAGGCCTGGACGGGTGCGGCCGCGCTGGCTCAGCAGCTGAGCCTCTGCGCGAGGGTGCGGGTCTACGGCTCGCACGGCTGGCAGCACCTCACCGGCGAGCGCTATGTGCATCCCGGCTCGGACCTCGACCTGCTGGTCGAACTGGCACACGCGGACCAGGCGCCGGCGGTGATCGACGGGCTGCAGGCCGCCGACCTGCCGATGCGCCTCGACGGCGAGTTGGTGCTGCCAGACGGCCGCGCCGTGCCCTGGCGCGAATGGGCGGCGCTGCTGCAGGGCCGGGTGGCGCAGGTGCTGGTGAAGTCGATGCATGGGGTGTCGCTGTGCGACGCCACGGCGTTGCAGGCGGTGCCGGCATGAACCTCGTCGTGGTGCCGGCCACCGCCCGCCGCGCGACCTCGTGGCTGGCCCGCGAGGCGGTGCGCGCGCTCTACCGCGAGCTGGTGCTCGAACCCAAACCCGGCCTCGTCAGCCTGCGCGACAACGGCAGCCACGACGACATGGACGCCGCGTTGTTCATGCGCAGCCTCTTCGCCCTGCGCCACTACTTCGCGCAAGCCGCCGAGGCCGGCGCGCACGGCCATCCCTTCGACACCCTGCGCCAACACGGCCAGGCCGCCGAGCGGCGCATGCTGCGCGCCACCGGGGGCGTCAACACCCACCGCGGCGCGGTGTTCCTGCTCGGGCTGCTGTGCGCGGCCGGCGGCGGCCTGCAGGCCGAGGGCCGGCCGCTGGCGCCCGAGGCCTTGCGCGGCTGGCTGATGCGCCACCACGGCGCCGCGCTGGCCGCGCATGCCGCCGCCTTGCGCGCGGCGCCGGCCCGCTCGCACGGCCAGCAGGCGGCGCGGTCGCTGGGCCTGCGCAGCGCCAGCGAGGAGGCGGCGCTCGGCTGGCCCACGCTGTTCGAGGTCACGCTGCCGACGCTGCGGTCGGCCGAGGCCGCCGGGGCGCCGGCGCGGGCGGCGCGGGTGCAGGCGCTGTTCGCCACCATCGCCCGGCTCGACGACACCAACCTCGTGCACCGCGGCGGGGCCGAAGGGCTGTGGTTCGCCCGCGCCGCGGCCGCGCGCTTCCTCGACCGGGGCGGCGTCTTCCGGGGCGACTGGCTGCCGCACGCGCGGGCGGTGCACCAGGCCTTCGTCGTCCGCCGGCTGTCCCCCGGCGGGGCGGCCGACCTGCTGGGCGCGGCCTGCTGGGTCGATGCGGTGACCCGCGGCTGACATGCCCGGTTATGCCGTCCTGTTCCCCGGCCAGGCCAGCCAGCACCCCGACCTGCTGCCCTGGCTGGACAGCGAGTCCGACGCGGCGCCGCTGCTGACGGCGATGGGCCGGTTCGTCGGCGACGACTGGCGCCGGCGGCTGCAGGACGCGGACTGGCGACAGCGCAACGCCGTCGCTCAGCCCCTGGTGGTCGGCACGTCGTTGGCGGCCTGGGCGGTGCTGGCGCCGCGGCTGCCGCAGCCGCCCGGCGTCGTGGCGGGCTACAGCGTGGGCGAGCTGGCGGCGGTGGGGGGCCGCCGGTGCGCTGGACGCCCACGCCATCGTGGCCCTGGCCGCCGAACGCGCCCGCTGCATGGACGAGGCCGCGGTTTCGCAGCCCGGTGGCCTGATGGCGGTGAGCGGCCTGTCGGCCGAGGCGGTGGCGTCGCGCTGCGCCGACCTCGGCCTGGCCTGGGCCATCGACCTGGGGCCGTCGCAGTCGGTGCAGGCGGGCACGTGGCAGGCGCTGGACGACGCGGCGGCGCGGTTGTCGGCCGCGGGGGCCGAATGCCGCCGGCTGCCGGTGGCCGTGGCCTCGCATTCGCCGTTCATGGCGTCGGCGGTGGCGCCCTTCGCACGACGGCTGTCGGCGTTGCCCTGGCGCTCCCTGCGCTGCCCGGTGGCCGTCAACGCCGGCGGACGGCTGGTGCGCGACGAGTCGTCGCTGCGCCGGGCGCTGGCCACGCAGCTCGACCACCGCGTCGACTGGGCGACGGTGGAGGACCAGCTGGCGCAGCGCGGCGTGCGCTGCGTGCTGGAGGTGGGACCGGGCCGGGCGTTGTCGCGCGGCTGGCAGCAGCGCCAGCCCGCGGCCGTGCCGGCCCGGGCGCTGGAGGACTTCGCCAGCGCCCAGGGCGCGGCCGACTGGGTGCGGGCGCGGCTGTCGGGCTGACGCTCAGCCGCGGTCGGCGCGCGCCGGCCGCTGGCCGCCGCGGTCGGTGTTGACGTCCACCGCGCCGTTGGCGTTGCGGCCGACGTTCACGTCCACGCCCGGCACCCCGCGGTCCATCTCGCGGCGGCCGGCGGCCGGACGGGCCTCGTTGTTGTTGTTCTTGTTGACGTTGACGTCGACGGCGCCCTTGGCGTTGCGGCCGACGTCCACGTCGACGCCGGGCACGCCGCGGTCCTTCTCCGATTGGGCGGCGGCGGTGCCGGTGCCGACGTTGGACCGGTCCTGCGCCTGGGCGGCGCCGCTCACGGCGAGCAGGGCGATGGCGGTGGCGGTCAGGGTTTGACGAAGGGTGTTCATGGGTTGCTCCAGGTGGCTGCCGGGGCGGTGGATCCGTCCCGGTCGCCTCCTGAGCCGGCAACGCCGATGCCCAGGGCAGGCCCTGAGCGCTGCGGTGTTTCCCGGTCAACCACTCGCCTGTCAGCCGGGGATGTCAGGCTCGACCAGCGTGGCCAGCTGCCCCAGCGACTCCTGCCAGCCGAGGTAGCACATCTCCAGCGGGATGACCTCGGGGATGCCCGTCTGCTCCACCCGCAGCTCGGTGCCGCACGCCACCGGCGCCAGCGTGACGGTGACGGTGATGGTGCCGGGCAGGTTGGGGTCGTCGAAGGTGTCGGTGTAGCGGACGCGCTCGTGCGGCACCAGCTCCAGGTACTCGCCGCCGAACGAATGCGCGTGGCCGCTGCCGAAGTTGCGAAACGACATGCGGAAGCGGCCGCCGACGGTGGCGCTCAGTTCGTGCACCTGGCAGGTGAAGCCATGCGGCGGCAGCCACTTGGCCAGGGCCTCGGCTTCGGTGAAGGCGCGGTACGCCTTCTGCGGCGGGCAGCGCAGCACGCGGTGCAGGCGGACGGTGCGGTCGGACATGGAACGTTCCTTTCGTGGGGTTGGACGTGGCGCAAGGCCATGCGGCCGTCTTTGTCACGACGGTCCGCCGCCCTGCGTTTCGACAACCGTGCCGCGTCGGCGCAGCAACGCCGCACCCGGGGACCGGCGGCCGCCGAGGCCAGCCTCGGCCCGCCGCAGCCGGGCGGAACGGTACGTTGCTTGCCGTTCAAGGGCCACCCCGCCTTGCCACCGAGGACCGCCATGAGCACGACCGCCACGTCCCGCGCGCGCCGCCCCCGCACCCGAGACCCGAAGGGCGGCCTGACCGCCGCCGGCCGCGCCGAATTCGCGCGCACCGACGGCGCGCACCTGAAGCCCGGCGTGACCAAGCCCGAGTCCGAGATGACCCCGGAGGACATGCGCCGCAAGGGCAGCTGGGCCACGCGGTTCTACGGCCGGCAGACGCTGCCGCCGCTGCGCAAGCCCAACGGCGAGCCCACGCGCTTCGCGCTGTCGGCCCACGCCTGGGGCGAGAAGGTGCCGACCACCGAGGCCCAGGCGCGCAGGATCGCCGAGAAGGGGCGCAAGCTGCTGCAGCGCTACCACGCGTCGAAGGAACGCAAGTGACGGCAGGGCGGCCGGCACGGCAGGCGCCTCAGCCGGCGGTCTTCAGCGCCAGCGCGAACAGCTCGCTGCGGTGGTGGATGCCCAGGCGCTCGAAGGCGCGGTCGCGGTAGGTCTTCACCGTCACCGGCGACAGGCCCAGGTCGGCGGCGATGCCGTCGTGCGACCAGCCCTTGAGCAGCCGCTCGCACACCTCGCGCTCGCGCCGCGGCAGCGAGGCGAGCAGCGCGGCCTCCGGCCGCAGCCGGGCGTTGAAGGCGATGTGCTGCTCGGCGCAGGCCAGCAGCGGCCGCGCCAGGCGGCGCACCGCGTCGATCTCGTCGTCGCTGAAGGCCGGCTGCTGGTCGTGCCGGTACAGGTTCAGCGCCAGCAGCGCGCCGCCGTCGGCCGGCGCCACCAGCGACAGCCGCTCGCGCAGCGCATGGCGCTGGTAGATGGCGGCGCGGTGGCGGCGCGGCATCTCGTTGGCGTGCCAGTGCGTCAGCACCATCGGGTGCCCCTCGGCCTGCAGGTGGTCCCGCGCGGCGTCGAAGGTCTCGTCCACCCGGTACAGCGAGCGGCGGTACACCTGCCAGGCGTCGTCGCTGCCGTCCTCGCCGGTGAATGCGGCGTTGAGGTGCAGGTGCGGCGGCGCGTCGTGGAACAGCTGGTAGACCGACCACCAGCAGGCCGGCAGCCAGCGGTTGAGCTGAGCCAGGCCCTCGTGCGCGAAGCGGTCGCTGGACAGGCTGGCGATGAGGCCGGCCAGTGCCGCCTCCCCCCGGTGGCCTGGGTGGCGGCGGGCACGCGGTCGGTCGGGTCGATGTCGATCAGTTGCATGGTGTGGCAAGGCTTGCCGCGCTGTCCTCTTCCGGGAGGACTGCGCGCCGGGGCCCGGCAGCTTAGCCTTCGGCGGCCCGATGCCGGGCATCGCATACCCCGTGTCGCCCCGCCTGCCGCGCGACGAACCGCCGCCCCTTGCCTACTGCTTCCCCCGCCTCCCTGGCCGACCTGCGCCGCATCGAGCAGGCGCCCTACGCCGCCTTCATGCCGCACGCCACGGTGCACGCGGCGCTGGCGGCCGCCGCTGCGCGCCACCCCGGCCGCTGGGCGCTGACCTCCGTCGACGACGCCGCCACGACAGCGCTGGCGGTGCGTCGCTGGACCTACGCCGAACTGCTGGGCCGGGTGAACCAGGCGGCCAACCTGTTCGCCGGGCTGGTGCCGGGACGCCCGCCGCGCATCGCGCTGCTGCTGCCGCCGGTGCCCGAGGCCTACGTCGCGCTGTGGGGCGCCGAGGCCGCCGGCATCGCCTGCCCGATCAACCACCAGCTCAACGCCGAGCACATCGCCGCGCTGGTCCGGGCCTGCGAGGCCGACATCCTGGTCGCCTACGGGCCCTGCGCCGAGCTGGACATCGCCGAGCGCATCGCCACCGTGCGGGCGGCCTGCCCCGCGCTGCGCCACGTGCTGGTGGTCGAGCCGGTGCCGGGCGACGGCAAGGCGCCCGCCGGCACCGACCCGTTCACCGAGGCGCTGCAGGCGCAGCCGGCCGACCGCCTGGCCTTCGCCCGCGAGGACACCGCCGACGCCGCGCTGTTCCACACCGGCGGCACCACCGGCGCGCCGAAGATGGCGCGCCACCTGCAGCGCAACCAGCTGCACGCCGCCGCCGGCGCCGCGCTGATGTTCGGCCTGACCGAGCGCGATGTGCTGCTCAACGGCTTCCCGATCTTTCACGTCGCCGGTGCCTTCGTCTACGGGCTGTCCACGCTCATCGCCGGGGCGGAGCTGGTGCTCGCGCCGCGGCTGGGCCTGCGCGACGGCCACTTCATGCGCCGCTACGGCGAGGTGGTGCAAGCGCACGGCGTGACGCTGCTGGCGGTGGTGCCCACCGTGCTGGCCAGCCTGCTGGCGCTGGACCTGGACGCGGCGCGGCTGCGCTCGGTGCGCGCGGCGCTGACCGGCGGCTCGCCGCTGCCGGCCGAACTGGCCACCGCCTTCGAGCGGCGCCACGGCATCCCGGTGCGCAACATCCTGGGCATGACGGAGTCGGCCGGCGTCATCAGCATCGAGCCGGTCGCCGCGCCGCGGGTGGCCGGCTCCTGCGGCCTGCCGCTGCCCTTCACCGAGGTGCAGGCGGTGCGGCCCGACGGCCGGCCCGCCGCCGCGGGCGAGCCCGGCGTGCTGCGCGTGCGCGGCCCGCAGGTCAGCCCCGGCTACACCGAGCCGCAACGCAACGCCGGCACCTTCGA
Source organism: Aquabacterium sp. J223 (assembly GCF_024666615.1). Lineage (NCBI taxonomy): Bacteria > Pseudomonadati > Pseudomonadota > Betaproteobacteria > Burkholderiales > Sphaerotilaceae > Aquabacterium > Aquabacterium sp. J223. The sequence goes on from NZ_CP088297.1 coordinate 1,396,965, forward strand.
GCACGACGAAGGAGAAGGCGGCGTCTGGCTGGTCAGCGGCGACATCGGCCATGTCGACGCCGAGGGCCGCGTCTTCGTCACCGGCCGGCAGAAGGACGTGATCATCCGCGGCTCGCACAACATCGACCCGCAGCTGATCGAGTCGGTGCTGCTGCGCCACCCCGACGTGCTGATGGCCGCCGCTGTCGGCCAGCCCGACGCGCACGCCGGCGAGGTGCCGATGGCCTTCGTCTCGCTGAAGCCCGGCGCGACGGTGGACCCGGCCGCGCTGCTGGCTTTCGCCACGCCGCACATCGCCGAGCGGCCGGCGGTGCCCCGGCGCATCGAGCTGCTGCCGCAGATCCCGGTCACCGCGGTGGGCAAGGTCTACAAGCCCGCACTGCGCGTGCTGGCGGCGCAACAGGTGATGGACGCGCTGCTGCAAGGCGCCGGCCTGACGCCGGGGGTGGCGGTGCAGGCGCGCGAGACGGCCGGCGGCGTGGCGCTGCACTTCACCCTGGCCGACGCCGCCGACGAGCCGGCGCTGCGCCAGCTCATGACGCCGTTCGCGCTGCCGTTCACCCTGACCACCGGCGACGGCCCGGCCCGTTGATTTCGATGTGCCCCACCATCCACAAGAGGAGACTCGCCCCATGACGACCCTGTTCGACCGCCGCCGCTGGCTGGCCACCACCGCCGCCCTGGGCCTGGCCCCGCTGCCGCTGGGCTTGAGCGCCCAGGGCGCCTACCCCGACAAGCCGGTGCGCCTGGTCGTCGGCTTCGCCCCCGGCACCGGCCCCGACGTGCTGGCCCGCCACATCGCCAACGGCCTGGGCGGCCTGCTCAAGCAGCAGGTGACGGTGGACAACCGCACCGGGGCCGGCGGCCAGATCGCGGCGCAGAACGTGGCCAAGAGCCCGGCCGACGGCTACAGCCTGCTGCTGGGCGACGTGTCGGCCATCTCCATCGCGCCGGCCGCTTTCAGCAAGCTGCCGTACGACCCGGCCAAGGAACTGCTGCCGGTGGCCGAGGTGGCCCGCTCCGACTTCCTGCTGGTGGTGCCGGCCAACTCACCGGCGCGCACCGTGGCCGAGTTCGTGCAGGCGCAGAAGGCCCGCGACCGCGCCGACTTCGCCACCTTCGGCGCCGGCACGCCGGGCCACTTCGCGGCCACCGTGTTCGGCGAGATGGCCGGCTTCAAGGTCGAGCCCATCCACTACCGCGCCACCGGCGACGCGGTGACCGCCATCGTGGCCGGCGACGTGGCCGGCGCCTTCGTCTCCACCGCGCTGGGCGTGGCGCAGGTCAAGGGCGGCAAGATGCGAGCGCTGGCCACCACCGCCGCCCAGCGCTCGCCGCTGGCGCCCGACGTGCCCACCTTCACCGAGGCCGGCATGCCGAAGATGGACGTCTCGGCGTGGTTCGCCATCTTCGCCCCCGCCGGCACGCCGCAGCCCATCGTCGACGCGCTGAACCGCCAGCTCGTCGCCACCGTGCAGGCCGCCGACACCCGCGCCAAGCTGATCGAGTCCGGCTTCAGCGTCTCCGGCACCTCCACCGCCGACACCCTGAAGATGGTGCGCGCCGACGCGCAGAAGTGGGGCCAGATCGTGAAGGCGAGCGGGTTCAAGGGGGACTGAAGGCGGCCGTTTTCGCCTGGCTCTGCTTTAGAAGAGCAGTGTCGCGAAGAGACCTGCGGCCGCGAGCAACCCTTCTACCCAAAGCCAATGCTGAAGCGCGAGCAGGTACCCAAGCCTGGGCGCTTCGGTCCAGACGTAGATGGGTTGCTCATACACATCGAATTCCTTCATCAGTGGAGTTGCTGTTGAGGGTGATGTGCCACCGTCGTGCGATGGACCGATGTTGGCAGAGCTCAATGCAATAGCAGCGTGCGTGTGCGCGCGAAGGGTCTGTGATGGCATTGATGACAGCACCCAGGCGCCGACCAACAGCGCTGCGCCCAGGTGCAGGTAGGTTGCGAGCAGGAAGGTGAATCCCCAGTCGGAGAGTTGGTGCAGTTTGGTTGTCTTCTCCTCAAAGACGAAATAGGTGAGCCCGGCAATCGCCGCGGTCTGAACCCCCGCCATCCATTTCGTCCAGTCTTGGATGCTGTCCAGTGTGGAAAGGGCGCCCTGTAGTGACGTCGGATGCACGGTGGCTTTGCGCAGCGCTGCAAAGAACAGCGTGGCGAGAAATACCAGCACCACGGGTGTGAGGAGATCGGCCCTTGGCATGTTCGCTCCATGACACGGCACCAGCCACTATCCTGGCTCAGATTCCACCGTCAGTCCTCCCCAAAACGGAGGACGCGATGACGACGACAACTCACTAAGCTGCCGGCAGACTGCTGGCGACAAGGGCGTTTCATGACGCCTCAAGCTTGAAGTGGTTGCGAGGGGCGTCGGTCATGCGAGACGGCAATGTTTTTTGGGATAAGCAGGCGTTGGAGAACGCCAACGAGACGGCCGACATTCTTGCTGCTGGTGATTCCTGGTTCTGGTACCCGTTTCCAGGTGGATCGCTGATCACCGGCATTGGCGCGTTGGTGGCCCACAAGGGCCACAATATTCTCGTGGAGGGAAGCAACGGGGTCGAGGCGTACGACCTGGTCAAGGGCAAGTACAAGCGCCAGGTCAACGAGATGCTGCGGCTTTATGGGAGCGGAGCGAGCGCATTTCTGATCAGCGCGGGCGGCAACGACTTTGCTGGATTCAACGATCTGCGGCCTCTGCTGCGAGCTGACTGTTCTGCCGCAACCAGTGCGGCGGAATGCTTCAAGCCCGGGGCGGAAGAAGGTACCGTCGAGTGGCTCTTCCAAAAGGTGTATGAGAACTACGCAACCCTCATCACCAGGGCGCTCTTCGTCATGCCGGGGCACGCCCGGATAATTGTCCACACCTACGCCTACTCACTGCCAACCGGGAAGGGTGTGAACGGCGGAGCAGGCTGGATCAAACCCGCGCTGGATGCAGCACAGGTACCGCTGCCGCTTCAGGCCCGGTGCTTAGTGTTTCTGCTCGATCACTTCCATTCAGTGCTGTCCAGACTGGTTGCCGGCTCTGCCGGCCGCGTGGAACTAGTCGACAGCCGCTCCGCCCTTTCTCCAGCCGACTGGGCCAACGAACTGCATCCCACGCCGAAAGGCTTTCGTAAGGTCGTTGAGAAGCATTGGGCGCCGGTCCTGCATCGGTTGGAACTGGCATGAAGTGGCACGGACGTTCGGTTGCCGCTGCACGTTTCAAACGGTCAGACTGATCGCTTCGGCCGCCACTGGTTGGCCCGCTCGTTGCGGCTGGCCAGGCGGGCGGTCTCGTAGATGCGCCGGGCCCGCGTCTCGGCCGTCTTCGCGCTGGCGATCCATTCCAGGATGCCGCGCTTGGCCGAGCGCGGAAAGGCGTCGAAGTGCCGGGCGGCGTCGGGCTGGCCGGCCAGCGCCTGGGCCAAGTCGTCAGGCACCTGCAGCTCCTCGATGGCGTCGAGCTTCGTCCACGAGCCGTCACGCCGGGCCTGTTCCACCTTGCGCAGCCCGGCCTCGGCCATCAGGCCGGCCTGCAGCAGACGCTCCACCCGCTGCTTGTTCGGCCGCGACCAGCCGAAGCACAGCGCCTCCTCCACCGCCGCGTCGTACTCCACGCGGGGCCGGCCGGTCGCCTTCTTGTGCGACACCAGCCACACGCCAGTGGCGCGTTCGTGGTTCAGCCGCAGCCACTCGCGCCATTCGGTGCGGGTGAGGGGGTGCACCCAGGGGTTGGGCGGCGACATCATGCGGTCGCGGGCCCGCGGTCAGCCGCCGTCGGCAGACGGCGGGATGTCGAAGTGCAGCACGTCCTCACGCACGCCGAGCCGGCTGTACAGCGCGATCGCCGGGTCGTCGCCGTGGTCGGCCTGCACGAGGATGACGTAGACGCCGCGCGCCGCGGCCAGGCGCTGCAGTTCGCGGATCAGGGCGGTGGCGATGCCCTGGCGCCGGTGCGCTTCGGCCACGGCCAGGTCGTAGAGGTAGAACTCGGAGCGCCGCTGCTCGAACTTCGGCAGCACGTAGCCGGCCAGCGCCCCGACCACCTCATCGCCCCGCGTCGCGGCCATGGCGATGAAGGTGGGGCTGCCGAGCAGCTGGGCCAGGTAGGTGTCGTCCGGCTGGTGGTGGGAGTACGTCGGCCGGTCTTCGAAGACCTCGCCGAACAGGTCCAGCAGCTGGCGCATGACCGGGAGGTCCTGCGGCGTCAGGGTCTGGACGGCGAAGGGCTGGGGCATGGGCAGGCGCTGAGGGTCGTGTCGTCTCGGGAGCCGCCGCACGTCGCCGTTGCCCGGGGTGGCGCTCTCGTGGAAGAGGTCGAAGAGGAACTGTTCCAGCTCGGCGTCCTCGATGAACGACGGCACTTCGAAGCCGGCAGGGCCGAGCTTGCCATCGTTGCCGACCGACAGTGCGCGCCAGCGGCCCGCTTCGCGGCGCAGTTCGTAGATGCGGCCGAAGACGTTGAAGCGCGGCGCGCTCATGGGGCCCCTCCCGGCCGACGTCACGCGGGCGCGTGCTGAGCGGCCAGCCGGGCGAGGCAGTCGACCTGCCAAGCGAATTCGGGCTGGAACGACGCCGGGTCCGCGACCGCGCCATAACCGCCCTGGCCATAGACCGAGGCGTACGCCGCGTACTCGGCCGCCTGAACGGCCTTGCCACACAACGCGTTGGCCACGGCGTACGTGGCCGACACCGCGGCGTGACCGCAGCCGTCGATGGACTTCGAGCCCTGGTGGTGGTTGGCCAGCCGCATGGCCGTGGTGGCGGTGGCCTCCAGCTCCGCGCGGGGGAGGGTGCCGTCGAGGTACTGGCCCAGCGCCGCCAGGCACGCCAGCACCGCGGGTTCTTCGAGCAGGTGCTTCACCCGCAGCGTGCAGGCATGGCCGAACGCGAGGCGCAGCCGCTCCTGGCTGGGGGCCCCAAGGTCCAGTTGCTTGGCGAGGCGATCGAGGGCTTCGTTCATGAGGGCTACCAAGGCGGGTGGTGCCGCGAGCGCGCGAGGCGTCAGCCGTGGCGGCGGTAGGTGCTGTCGCCGTGCGGCGTGGCCTGGAACTCGGGCAGCGATTCCGCGGCAGCGGAGAGCGCGACCAGGTGAGGGAACCGCTCGGCGGGCACCGCCTCGGGCGTCATCCGCTGCGTGAAGTGCCAGGCCACGGCGACGGTGACGCCCGCCTGGTCGATGCGCGCGCTGTCGACCACCAACGGCCGCGCCGCCAGCCGGCGCTCCAGCTCGTCATAGGCCGCCAGTGCCTGGCCGATGACCCGGTCCAGCCACGGCCGATGGAGCTTCTCGGCCGGCCGAACGCCATGTTCGTAGACGACCTGCACGCACTTCTCCGTCGCCGCAAGCGCCAGGCCGATCAGCTGCAACGAGCGCTGGAGCTCGTCCAGCCCCTGCGGCATGAGCGTCCGCGGCCGCGCCAGCGCCTCGGCGTAGTCGAGGATGAGTGTGGAGTCCATCAGCACCTCGCCGTCGTCGCACACCAGCGTGGGCGCCTTGACGACCGGGTTGATCCGGCTGAACTCGTCGAAGGTCCGGAAGACGGAGAGCGAGTGGTGCTCGAAGTCCACGCCGAGCAGCTGAAGGGAGATGGCGACGCGCCGGACGTAGGGGGAGTCGAGCATGCCGATGAGTTTCATGGGGTTCTCCTCTAGCGGCTAACGCTTGAAGTCATTGGACGTTTGATTTTTCTGCTGTGCGCTCTATGCCACCGATCGTGCGGTCTAACGCAAAGGTGACCGGCACGTTGCGGCAAGGGGCGGCGCCGTGCAGGATTTCAAATGGCACTGTGCGGCTCCTTGCCGTGACGTGTCCGAGTCGACCGACCTGTTCAAGGCGCGCATCACTTGGGCAATCGCGGATTCTTCGGGTTCTGAAGCATGTGCCAAACGTTCTTGGGCAGCCAGCCTTGTCTGTCGTCTGGGACCTCTGTCACGAAGAAGCGTTGCCCGTCGTCCGTCCCAAAACGTGCCTTGATCTTGTCCGAAAGGTACCCTGCACTCACCGTCGCAGTGCAGAACACTGCACTGGGGAGACACGCGTACCAATATGTCACCTCCGGCAGCGTATCCAGGAACCCGGTGACTTCGTCTCGCGTTCCGAGCTTGTCGTTGAATACGATGATGTAAGGCCACGTGCTCATTCCGCGGCGCTCCCGTGTGTCAGCTTCGGCAGAGGCTTGTAGTCGTAGTTCGCAATTGCTTCAACTGAGGACTCAGCGATTGGGATGGCACCGCCCTTTTCTTCGATGAGATTCAGCGCGATCTTCTTAAGTTCGTACTCCTCTGACCGCAATTTGTCGGGGCTCACCACCATGAAGTACAGATACGCGATGGAAAAAATCAGCATCGGAATGAACATGAGAGCGAGGCACGCCATCTGTACTGCACCGGCTGAGAAGATCGCGCCAGCGAGCCCAAAGGGGAAGGCTAACGCGCATAACCATAGGCACGGATTCAGCGCGCTGCTTACCTTCAGCCGAGCGAGTGCATGCTCCGCGAAGTGGGTAAGACGCTCAAAGATTGCGTTCATTCGTTGATCGTCCTCTAAGCGTCTAACGTGCACTTCAGCGGCTGCCGAAGGCAGTCCGCTGGAAGACGGGGTTAGCCGAGCCGACACCACCCCTGGCTGGTGCCCGGGAGCGCCCGACCCGTGGACCGTTGAGCGCACCGCGAGCGGCGGACCAAACGCCAGCGAGGGCGCCAACGTGTGCAGCCGACGCCACACGCGGCGATGGCCAGCGGCGTGGACTTAAGCCGCGCTGCAGCGAACAGCCGCTGCCCTGCGGCACGATGCGCAGTCCGCGAGCGGTGTTATGGGCAGCGAGCATTGGCATGTAATGAAGTGACGCGGCTTACGTTAGATGGACCGATCACAATAGGCCGAACCCTTCGGCCTAAGGCTCAGTATCGAGTCGTACCGCCACCCTTGGCATCCCTCGGACGGCCGATCGTTTCGGGTCTTCCTCTCCCGTCAATACACGGACTAAAAAGTCCGGCATCGCGGCCACCGCCCCCAGCCGCGTATGCGCTACCCCTCCACCCCCTCCACACAAGGCCAGATCTTCCTAGTCGTCACCGCCCCGAAGATCGTCGCGAAGGCCACGTCCTTCGCATCACGGCCGACGGCGATGCGGACGAGGTCTTCGACGGGGCTCATGCGGGTGGGGTCGAAGAGTTGCCAGCCGCCGTCGAGGTAGGCCTCGAACACGGCGTGGAAGTCGGGCGGGGGTTTGTCGAAGCGGGCGTAGCCCACGGCCAGGCGGGCGGGGATGTTGAGGGCGCGGCAGAAGGTGACGCCCAGGTGCGCGAAGTCGCGGCAGACGCCGGCGCGCTGCACGAACACGTCGCGCGCGGTGCTGGTGGCGTCGGTGCTGCCGATGCGGTAGTCCACGTGCTCGTGAATCCAGTCGCTGATGGCCTTGACCCGCCGCCAGCCGGGCGCGTGCTGGCCGAAGATGCGCTGCGCCGCCGAGCCCATGAGGTCGGACTCGCAGTAGCGGGTGGGCATGAGGTAGCGCAGCACCTCGTCGGGCAGTTCGTCGATGGACAGTTCGCGCGCGCGCTGGCGCGCCTGCACCGGCCGCACCACCTCCACCCGCGCCTTGTAGCGCAGCGACAGGGGGCCGGGCTCCGCGCGCAGCCGCAGGAAGCGGTTGCCGACGCGCCGGTCCTCGAAGACATGGTGCGGCACCGTCGGCGTGATGCGCAGCGACTCGCTCACCACGCTCTGGTCCATGCCGTCCAGCGCGTGCAGCTGGAAGAGGAAGTGGGCCGGCTCGTCGATGGTGTAAGCCAGGCGGCAGTCGACCTCGAAGCTGCGGGTGACCCGCGCCGACGGGGTGGCCTGCTCGGGCGACGGGGGCGACTCGGACGACGTGGGGCGCATGGCGGGCACAGCTCAAAGCGGCAGGTCTTGCAAGACCGGGGCCCGGGACGGGCCCGGGGTTGCTTGAGTGTGCACCCGCCTGCACGGCGGGGGGTGTCAGTCGGCGCGGAAGTCGGATGTCAGTCGGCGCGGATGTTCTTCGCGCGGATGACGTCGCCCCAGTAGGCCGTGTCGCGCTGCACCAGCGCGGCCAGCGCGTCGGGCCCCAGGTAGCGCAGCTCGATGCCCGCCTTCTCGGCGGCGCCGCGGGCCTCGGGCGTGGCCAGTGCCTGCCGGACCTTCTCGGTCAGCGCCTGCACCGCCGCGGGCGGCGTGCCGGCCGGCGCGAAGAGGCCGACCCAGGCCTCCAGCTCGAAGCCGGGCAGGCCGGCCTCGGCGGTGGTCGGCACGTTGGGCAGGCCGGGGTGTCGGCTCTTGCCGGTGACGGCGAAGGCCTTGAGCTTGCCCGCCTGCACGTGCTGCATCACGCTGGGCGGCGTGGTCATGAACACCTGCACCTGGCCGGCCAGCACGTCCTGCATGGCCGGCCCCGAGCCCTTGTAGGGCACGTGCGTCATGGTCATGGCGGTGGTCTGCTCCAGCAGCGCGGTGCCCACGTGCGACAGCGAGCCGTTGCCCTGCGAGGCGAAGTTCACCTTGCCGGGGTTGGCCTTCACGTAGTCGATGAACTCGCGCAGCGTGTTCGCCGGCACCGACGGGTGGGCCGTGATGACGTTGGTGGCGGCGGTCAGCAGCGCCACCGGCACGAAGTCCTTCTGTGCCCACGGCAGCTTGGAGAACATCGCCGGGTTGCCGACGTGGTAGGCCGAGTAGGAGATGAGCAGCGTGTGGCCGTCCTTGGGCGCCATCGCGACCTGCTGGTAGGCGATGTTGCCGCTGGCCCCGCCCTTGTTCTCGATCACCACCGGCTGGCCGATGACCCGCGACAGCGCGTCGCCGGTCAGCCGGGCCGAGGTGTCGACCACGCCGCCCGGCGGGTTGGGCACGACGAAGGTGAGGGCGCGCGTGGGGTAGGACTGCGCGACGGCGGCGCCGCCGGCCAGTGCCAGGCACCAGGCAACGGCGAGAAGCGTCCTGCGGGGCTGGACCATGGTGTCTCCTGTGTTCTCGGCGGCCGATCGGAACGTCGGCTGCGGCGATTGTGCACAGGCCTTCAGTGCCCTGAAAAGGTGCTTCCCTTCAGCCGCGCCCCCGTGCGCGCGCCTCGTGCAGGGTCGCAAGGGTGATCTTGCGCACCTCGGACTTGCTCTGCTCGACGTGGGTCTTCAGCAGCAGCACCGCCTGGTCGGCCTTGCGCTGGATGACGGCGCGCAGGATCTTGCCGTGCTCGGCGTAGGTGGCGTCGATGCGGTCGACGCGGGTGAAGTCGAGCCGACGCACGACGCGGATCTTGTCGGTGACCTCGCGGTGCACGCGGGCGATCTCCTCGTTGCCGGCGGCGGTCACCAGGCAGGCGTGGAAGCGCTCGTCCAGCGCGCCCACCGCGTCGGCCTCGGTCAGCCGCTCGGCCACGGGCACCAGCCAGGCGGCCTTCAACTCGGCCAGCGCGGCGGGTTCGTCCTCGCGGCGGCCGCACAGCTTGACCACGCTGGCCGTCTCCAGCACCACGCGCAGGTCGTACAGCTGGTCCAGGCGGTTGAAGTCCAGCGGCCGAACGTACCAGCCGGACTTGCTCTCCACCTCCAGCAGGCCCTCGTTGCGCAGCCGGAACAGCGCCTCGCGCACCGGCGTGCGGCTGACGCCCAGGCGCTGGCCGACCTCCGCCTCGCTGAAGCGGTCGCCGGGGATGAGGCGGAAGTCGTGCAGCTCGCGCTTCAGCGCCGCGTACACCTGCTCGGCCAGGCTGGCGCGGCTGCCGCCGGTGACCAGCGGCAGCACCGGCAACGGCGGGCCGCCGTCGAGGACGGAGGGGGCGGAGTTGGCGGACGACGTCATCGAGGCCGATGGTAGGCGGCGTGGGCCATCGAGCCGGCCGTCAGGCGGCCAGCGGCGCGCGCGCCGCGGCGAAATGGCACAGCGCCTCGTGGCCGCCGCCCACCGCCACCGCGGGCGGCGCCTGCCGGCTGCACAGCGCGTCGGCCTGCGGGCAGCGGCTGGCGAAGCGGCACACCTCCTTGGGCGGGTTGATCGGGCTGGAGATCTCGCCCTGCAGCACGACGCGCTGCGCGCCGCTGCCCGGCACCGCCGACACCAGCGCCCGGGTGTAGGGATGGGCGGGCGCGCGGAACACCTGCTGCGACGGGCCGCACTCGACCACCTTGCCCAGGTACATCACCGCCACCCGGTCGGTGAGCAGCCGCACCACGTTGAGGTCGTGGCTGACGAAGAGCACCGACAGGCCGAGCTCGCGGCGCAGCCGGTCGAGCAGCTGCAGCACCACCGCCTGCACCGACACGTCCAGCGCGGCGGTGGGCTCGTCCAGGATCAGCAGCCGCGGCTTGACGGCCAGCGCCCGCGCGATGCCCACCCGCGCCTTCTGCCCGCCCGACAGCTGGTGCGGAAACCGCGGCAGCAGCACCTGCGGCAGGCCGACGTGGTCGGCGATCTCCCGCGCCCGGGCCTCGGCCTCGGCGCGGCCCATGCCGGCCAGCAGCCGGCAGGGTTCGGCGATGGTGTCCAGCGCGGTGAAGCGCGGGTTCAGGCTGTCGGTGGGGTCCTGGAAGACCATCTGCACCTCGCGCCGCAGGGGCGACCGGGCGAAGCGCTTGGCCGGTTGCGCCGCCAGGTCCTCGCCGTCGAAGACGATGCGGCCCTCGCTGGGGTCGAGCAGGCGGGCCAGCAGCCGCACCAGGGTCGACTTGCCGCAGCCCGATTCGCCGACCAGGCCCAGGCTCTCGCCGGGCGCCAGGCTCAGGCTCACGTCGTCGACCGCGTGCAGCAGCCGGTCCTTGCCCACCGGGAACCGCTTGCTCAGCCGGTCGACGACCAGCAGCGGCTCGGTGGGGGGTGGCCGCCCGGGCGGGGCCGGGGGCCTGCAGGTCCGACAGGTCGGGCATCGTGGGCAGCGCGTCAGCCATGGGCCACTCCGGCAGGGGGTTGCAGCGGCAGCACCGGCGCCGCCGGCCCGGGCGGCGGCAGCGGGTGCCAGCAGGCCACGCGGTGGCCGGCGGCGGCGTCGGCGTCGCCGCCGACCGACGCCAGCGGCGGGCGCTCGCGGTGGCAGCGTTCGTCGGCGCGCTCGCAGCGCTCGGCGAAACGGCAGGCGGGCAGCTGGGCGCGGCGCAGGTCGGGCAGGTTGCCGGGCACCGGCTGCAAGGTCTGCAGCGCCGCGTCGGCCGTCGGCGTGGACGACATCAGCCGCGCGGTGTAGGGGTGCCGCGGCGCGCTGAACAGCGCCGCGGTGGGCGCGCTTTCCACCACCTGGCCGGCGTGCATCACGGTGATGCGGTCGCAGTGGTCGGCGGCCAGGCCCAGGTCGTGGGTGATGAGCAGCGTGGCCATCTGCCGCTCGCGCGCCAGCGCGGTGACGAGGTCCAGCACGCCGGCCTGGGTGGTGACGTCCAGCCCGGTGGTGGGCTCGTCGGCGATCAGCAGCTGCGGCCGGCAGGCCAGGGCCAGCGCGATCATCACCCGCTGGCACATGCCGCCCGACATCTCGAAGGGGTAGACGCCGTGCCGTGCCTCGGGGTCCGCGATGGCCACCTCGCGCAGCGCCTGCACCGCGCGCTGGCGCAGGTCCTCGGGCCGCACGGCGGCATGGCGGCGCAGCACGTCCTCGATCTGCAGGCCGACGGTGCGGATGGGGTTGAGGGCGGTGCGCGGGCTCTGGAAGATCATGCCGATCTCGCGGCCGCGCAGGTCGGCCAGCTCGCGTTCGCCGGCGCCGATCAGGTCCATGCCGCCGAACACCGCGGTGCCGCCGGTGATGCGCGCGGCGCGGTCGCTGATGCCCAGCAGCGCGTAGCTCAGCACCGACTTGCCGGAGCCGCTTTCCCCCACCAGGCCGACGATTTCGCCCTTGCGCAGGGTGAGGCTCACATGGTCGAGCGCCTTGACCGTGCCGTCGCGCGTGCGGAAGTCGAGCGACAGGTCGTCGACGGCCAGCAGCGGGGGCTGGGTCGTTGTGTTCGACGGCTCGGTGGGGGTGAGCGTGGCGACGGTCATGTCGTGAGCCTTCCGTTCGTGCCGACGGTGGTGCGGCCAAGGCGCGGGCGGAAAGCCGTCGCCGCGCGATCGCTGGCCCTCGCTGCGCGAGGGTGCCCTGCGCTGCTCGGTCTTGCGGCCCCGTCGCGGAACTCGCTGCGCTGGCTGCGCCAGCTTCGCTCAGACAGTCGCGCCGAGTCAGAGGTGGAACCGCGCTGCGCGCTGGGCCGCAAGCCCTGCGCTGCTCGGCTGCGCTCAACGCGCGTCGCCGGCTTCCCGCCCGCGCCTTCGCGGCAACGCTCGTGGTGTTTGATCGTCGGCACGACACCTTTGGTGCCCATCGCGGCAGGCGGCACCCGGTGGAGGCGACTTGCGGGGCGGCGAGCAGCGCAGGTTGGCCGTCGGCGCGCGCAGCGCGCTTCAAGGGCCAACTCGCCGCGGCTGTCTGAGCGCAGCCCGCGCAGCGGGCGGAGCGAGTTTCGCGGCGCGACGGCCAACCGAGCAGCACAGCGAAGTCGGCGCGAAGCGGCGACCGTCCCCGCCGGAGCCGCCGCCGGGTGCCGCCTGCCGCGACGCTCGGTCCCAGCACGACATGAGCGTGGCAGCATCCTCATGTCCTCCGCCTCGGGTCGAGCAGGTCGCGCAGCGCGTCGCCCAGCAGGTTGAAGGTGAACACCGCCAGCATCAGCACCAGGCCGGGGAAGAGGGCCACCCACCATTCGCCGCTGACGATGTACTGCGCGCCCTCGGCGACGAGGATGCCCCACTCGGGCGTGGGCGGGCGCACGCCCAGGCCGATGAAGCTCAGGCCCGCGGCGTTGAGGATGGCCCAGCCCATGTTCAGGCTGACCTGCACCGCCGCCGGCGGCAGGATGTTGGGGAACACGTGCACCCACAGCAGCCGGGTCTCGCTGTTGCCGGCCAGGCGGGCGGCCTCGATGAAGCCGGCGTTGCGGCGCACGTTGGCCTCGGCCCGCGCCACCCGGATGTAGAAGGGCAGGTTGATGACCGCCGTGGCCAGCACGATGTTGCCCACCGTGTTGCCCATGGCCGCCACGATGCCCATGGCCAGCACGAACAGCGGGAAGGCCATGATGGTGTCGGCGAGCCGGCTGACCACCCGGTCCCAGGTGCCGCCGAAGAAGCCCGCCGCCAGGCCCAGCGACAGGCCGATGCCGCAGCTCAGCACCACCGCGCCCAGGGCCAGCAGCAGGTCCAGCCGGGTGGCCACCAGCACCCGCGAGAAGATGTCGCGGCCCAGCGCGTCGGTGCCGAACCAGTGCGCCGCCGACGGCGCCTGCAGCGCGGCGGCGGCGTCGCTGGCCAGCGGGTCGTAGGGTGCCAGCGTCGGCCCCAGCACGCCGGCCAGCACGAACAGCAGCAGCAGGCCGGTGGCCAGCAGCGTCACCGGGTTCTCGCCCAGCACGTGGCGCACGTGGCGCCAGGCGGATGTCGGCGGCGGCACCTCGACCGCGGTGGTGATCGGCACGGACGACATGGCCTCAGCCCTCCACGGTCACGCGCGGGTCGATCAGCGTGTACAGCAGGTCGACCAGCAGGTTGAGCAGCACGAACAGCACCCCCATGGTGAGCACGAAGCCCTGGATGGGCGCGTAGTCGCTGGCGGTCAGCGCGTCGATGGCGTAGCTGCCCACGCCCGGCCAGCCGAACACCTTCTCGACCACCACGCTGGAGCCCAGCATGAAGCCGAACACCATGCCGAGCGTGGTGACCACCGGCAGCAGCGCGTTGCGCAGCGCGTAGCGCACCAGGACCGTCACCGGCCCCAGCCCGCTGGCGCGCGCGGTGCGCACGAAGTCGGACGACAGCACCGCCAGCATGGAGCCGCGTGTCATGCGGGCGATCGGCGCCAGCACGAACAGCGCCATCGTGATGACCGGCAGCAGCAGCTGGGTGAAGCACGCCCACCACAGCGCCGGGTCGCCGGCCAGCGCGGCATCGACGAGGTAGAAGCCGGTGACCGGCGCCGGCGGCGAGTACAGCGGGTCCAGCCGGCCCAGCGGCGACGGCGCCCAGCCGAGCAGGAAGTAGAAGACGTACGACAGCAGCAGCCCGGTGAAGAAGATGGGCAGCGACACGCCGGCCGTGGTCAGCACCCGGCAGAGCTGGTCGATCCAGCTGCCCGGCCTGACGGCGGCGGCCACGCCCAGCGGCAGCGCGATGGTGCAGGCCAGCACCAGCGCCAGCAGCACCAGCTCCAGCGACGCCGGCAGCCGCGCCAGCAGTTCGGCCAGCACCGGCTGGCCGGTGGTCAGCGACTGGCCGAGGTCGCCGCGCGCCAGCTCGCCCAGGTAGCGCAGGAACTGCTCGGGCAGCGGCCGGTCCAGGCCCAGGCTCTTGCGCACCTGTTCGATGGCCTCCGGCGTGGCGGCGCCACCGGCGAAGAAGGCCGCCGGGTCGCCCGGCAGCGCGCGGGTGAGCAGGAAGGTGATGACCACCACCCCCACCAGGTTGGGCAGCGCGCCGAGCAGGCGCTTGCCGATGAGCTTGAGCATGGCGGGACCTCAGGCGGCGAGCGGGGCCGCGGCGCGCGTCGCCGCCTGCAGGGCGGACAGCGGTGCCGCCCAGCCGACGATGCCGCCCTGCGCCACCACCATCTCGATCGTGGTGGCGTGGAACTGCGGGAAGTAGCTGCCGCAGCAGTCGGTGACGATCAGGCTGTCGAAGCCGCGGTCGTTGGCCTCGCGCATCGAGGTCTGCACGCAGACCTCGGTGGTCACGCCGGCGAACAGCAGGTGGGTGATGCCGGCCCAGCGCAGTTCGCTTTCCAGCGGCGTGGCCCAGAAGGCGCCCTTGCCCGGCTTGCGCAGCACCGTCTCGCCGGGCAGCGGCTGGCATTCGGCGACGAAGTCGGAGCCGGCCTCGCCGGCCACTAGCACCCGGCCCAGCGGCCCCGGATCGCCGATGCCGCAGGCCAGCCCGCCACGGGCGCGCTTGGCCGGCGGGCAGTCGGACAGGTCGGCCAGGTGGGCCTCCTGCGTGTGCACGATCTTCAGGCCGAGCGACCGGGCCCAGCCCAGCAGTTCGGCGCAGCGGGCGGCCACGCCGTCGAGCTGCGACACGTCGTTGCCCAGCAGCGCGCCGAAGCCGCCGGGTTCCAGGAAGTCGCGCTGCATGTCGATCACCACCAGCGCGGTGCGGCCGCGGCGGAAGGCGAAGGGGCCCGGGCGGGCGTCGACGCTGAGCAGGGTGTCGGGCATGGCGTGGGCTCCTCCAGGGGTCGTGCTAGGCCGCGCGGGCCAGGGGCTCGTGCGATGAGCCGGCCGAGGTCTCGCCCGCCATCGCGCGGCCGAGCGCGGCGATGTCCACCGCCGCCCGGTCGGCGACCGGCACCTCGAGCGCGATGTGGCCGTGCGACATCACCAGCAGCCGGTCGGCCAGGGCGATGAGTTCGTCCAGGTCCTCGCTGATCAGCAGCACGCCGCAGCCGGCGGCCCGCGCGGCGCGCAGGCGGGCGTGGATCTCGGCGGCGGCCTGGAAGTCGAGACCGAAGCACGGATTGGCGACCAGCAGCAGCCGCGGGTTGGACGACAGCTCGCGCGCCAGCACGGCGCGCTGCACGTTGCCGCCGGACAGCGAGGCGATGGGCGCCTGCGGCCCGGTGGTCTTGACCTTGAAGTGGGCGATGCCCTGCAGCGCCTGCGCGCGCATGGCCGAGCGCGAGAGGTAGAGCCCCGCCGCCTTGAGCGGCGCCACGTCGAAGTTGCGCAGCGCCAGGTTCTCTTCCACCGACAGCCGGCCGACGCAGGCGTTGTGCAGCGGCTCTTCGGGTAGGCTGGCCACCCGGGCCTGCCGCGCGGCCTTGCGCGTCGGTGCGTAGGGCTGGCCGTCGACCTGCAGCCGGCCGGCGGCCAGCGGCAGCACGCCGGTGAGCGCGGCCATCAGCTCGCGCTGGCCGTTGCCCGACACGCCGGCGATGCCGACGATCTCGCCCGGCGCCACGTCGAGGCTGACGCCGTCGACCACCAGGCGCCCGGATGCGGGATCGGCCACCGACACGCCCTGCAGCGCCAGCCGTGGCGCCTGGCCGGCGGCGGCCGTCGGCCGGCCCGCGGCCGGCGGCGCGGCCGTGGGATCGAGCTCGGCCTGCAGCGCCGCCGGCAGGCCGGTGGGCAGGGCGACGGCGCTGCCCGCGGTGGCGGCGTCGGCGCCCATCATCCAGCCGGCCAGGGTGTCGCGGTCGATGTCGGCCACCCGGGCCTCGCCGGCCAGGTGGCCGCGGCGCAGCACCGTCACCGCGTCGCAGTAGCCGAAGACCTCGCGGAACTTGTGCGTGATGATGAGCACCGACAGCGCGCCCGACTGCGTCATCGCCTTCATGCGGCCCAGCACCTCGTCGGCCTCCTGTGGCGTCAGCACCGAGGTCGGCTCGTCCAGCACCAGGAAGCGGCGCTGGGTGTAGAGCTGCTTCAGGATCTCCAGCTTCTGCTTCTCGCCGGCCGACAGCTCGGCGCAACGCCGGTCCAGCGGCAGGGGGAAGGGCGCGGTGGCCATGAAGGCGTCGAGCTTGCGCCGCTCGGCCTTCCAGTCGATCCAGCCCGGCAGGGTGTCGCTGGCCAGCGCCAGGTTCTCGGCCACCGTCATGCCGGGCGCCAGCGTGAAGTGCTGGAAGATCATGCCCAGGCCCAGCCGCGCCGCGTCGCGCGGGCTCCTGATGTCGTGCTCGCGGCCATCGACCGTGACCGCGCCCTCGTCGGCGGGCTGGAAACCGATCAGCGCCTTGACCAGCGTGCTCTTGCCGGCGCCGTTCTCGCCGAGCAGGGCGTGGAAGCTGCCCTTCTCGACGGTCATGCTGACGTCGGTCAGCGCCTGGAAGGCGCCGAAGCGCTTGCTCATGCGGAGCATGGCGACGCTGGCGGCGCCTTCTGGCTTCTTGGGGGAGGGATGAGCTGGCTCATGTGTGGGTCTTTGTGGTTAGAGCCCGTGGGCCTGCGCGGCCCACGCCCGCGGTAACTTTCTTTTGGTCTTGCCCAAAAGAAAGTCACCAAAGAAAAGGGCGCTCAACATCCGATCGCGCTCTCGAACTGGATGACGGGGCCCGCTTATCGCTCCAGTTCCTGCCTGCCACCAGGCCCTGCCGCAGTCAGTGAGTGAGGTGGACGT
Source organism: Aquabacterium sp. J223 (assembly GCF_024666615.1). Lineage (NCBI taxonomy): Bacteria > Pseudomonadati > Pseudomonadota > Betaproteobacteria > Burkholderiales > Sphaerotilaceae > Aquabacterium > Aquabacterium sp. J223. The sequence continues at coordinate 1,414,055 of NZ_CP088297.1, forward strand.
TCCACCAACGGCAGCTTCCGGCAGCGCTCGTGTCGAGTCCCGCGCCGCTTCGCTTCGCTCGCTTGCAAGCCCGAAGGCACCTCCTGCGCCCACTGGCTGCTGTAGGCGAGCGCAGCGACGCCGCGACAAGCGGACCCCGGTGGCCGTGAGGGAGCGAAATCGGATGTTGTGTTGAGGCCCTTTTCTTTGGTTGCTTTCTTTTGGGCCACCAAAAGAAAGAACCGCGGGTGTGGGCCGCGCAGGCCCACGGGCTGCACCGCAAAGCAGAGCCCGCGAGGCCATCACCTCAAGCCGCCTTGCCCAACCGCGGCAACACCCACGGCAACGACGCCTGCGGCACCACCGGATTCACCTCGGCCCCCGGTACGACCGGGACGGCGCATCGAACCCGCAAGAGGTGCCATCGGTCACCTCCACCGACCAGGGCAGCGCGTACCGCCCCGCCACCATGTCCTGCATGAAGGTGTAGGGGCAGTCCTGCGCCCCGCCCTTCACCGCCACGTAGCCGCGGTGGTAGAGCTGGTACGGGTTGTTCTCCACGCCCCAGCCGGCGCGCGCCTCGCGCACGAGGTCGGGCCGCACCTCGCAGGTGATGATCTCGTCCGGCCGCCCGCCGCCTTCGACCAGCACCGTGCCGTCGAACTGGCAGACCATGCCCTCGCCCATCGAGTCGAAGCTGCCGTCGCTGCCGCACAGGCACACGCTGGCGGTCACCGCCAGGTTCTGGAAGGCGTTGGCCTGGTTGGTGATCTTCCAGGCGTGGCGGATGGGCGCGGTGTAGCCCGCCGTGCGCAGGATGACCTCGGCGCCCTTGTAGGCCGCCTCGCGGGCCATCTCGGGGAACATGCCGTCGTGGCAGATGATCAGCGCCAGCGTGCTGCCGTTGGGGCCCTTGCACACCGGCACGCCCAGGTTGCCCGGCTCCCAGGGCTCCACCGGAACCCAGGGGTGCAGCTTGCGGTAGTACAGCTGGATCGCGCCCTGGTCGTCGATGATCAGGCCGCTGTTGTACGGGTTGCCGTGCGGGTTGGCCTCCATGATGGAGAAGCAGCCCCAGATGCGGTGCTCGACGCAGGCGGCCTTGAACGCCGCCACCTCCGGCCCGTCGAGCGTGCACATGAGCGCCGGGTCGGTGCTCATCGACAGGCCGTGCAGCGCGTATTCGGGGAACACGACCAGGTCCATGCCCGGCTGGTTGCGCCGCGCCTTGCCGACCAGCTCGACGATGCGCGCCGCCTGCGCCTTCAGTTGCGCCGGCGTCTCGACCACCGGCAGCTGCAGCTGCACCAGGCCGATGCCGACACCGTGCTTGGACTTGTTGAGTCCGCCCAGTCCTGTGGTCATCTCGATACTCCTTGGGATGGTTCAGGCCAGCGCTGCCAGCAGGGCAGCGGAAGAGGCGACGGCGCCGAAGACGCCGCCCTGCATGGTCACCATCTTCAGCGCCGCCTCGTGGTTGCCGCGGTCGGTGGCGCCGGTGCCGTCGCTGACGATCACGCATTCGAGGCCGCGGTCGTTGGCCTCGCGCATGGTCGTGTGCACGCACACGTCGGTGGTGATGCCGGTGAGGATGAGGTGCCGGATGCCGCGCGTGTGCAGCAGCAGCTCGAGGTCGGTGGCGTAGAACGAGCCCTTGCCCGGCTTGTCGATGATGGCCTCGCCGGGCAGCGGGGCCAGTTCGTCGATGATGTTCCAGCCCGGCTCGCCGCGGACGAGGATGCGGCCGCAGGGCCCCTCGTCGCCGATGCCGGCGCCGATCTGCCGCGAGCGCCAGCGCTTGTTGGCGGGCAGGTCGGCCAGGTCGGGCCGGTGGCCTTCGCGGGTGTGGATGACGTGCAGGCCGACGCGGCGCGCCGCGTCCAGCAGCGACTGGATGGGGCCGATCGGCGCGCGGGTGAGCGACAGGTCGTAGCCCATCTTGTCGACGTAGCCGCCGATGCCGCAGAAGTCGGTCTGCATGTCGATGATGACCAGCGCGGTGTCGGCCGGCGTCCAGTCGTCGTAGGGCCAGGCGTAGGGCTTCGCGTCGACCTTGTTCAAGCTCATGACGGACCTCAACGGTTGAGAGACAGCTCGCCCGGCGCGCCGGCCTCGGCGCTCGGCCGGCCGATGCCGATCAGGATGGCCAGCGTCACCACGTAGGGCAGCGCGGCCAGCAGGTAGTAGCCCTGGCTGTAGCCCAGCGCCTGCAGCGCCGGGCTGATGGCCGATGCACCGCCGAACAGCAGCGCCGCCCAGATGCAGCGCCGCGGGTCCCAGCGCGCGAAGATGACCAGCGCCACCGCCATCACGCCCTGGCCGCTGGACAGCGCCTCGCTCCAGGCGCCGGGGTAGAACAGCGACAGCGACGCGCCGCCGACGCCGGCGCAGGCGCCGCCGAAGGCGGTGGCGCCCATGCGGTAGCGGCCCACCGCCAGGCCGAAGGCACGCGCCGCGGGGTCGCTGTCGCCGACCACGCGCAGCTTCAGCCCGATGCGGCTTCGCTGCAGCACCAGGTGCACCGCCAGCGCGCCGACCAGGCCGAGCACGAACAGCGGGTTGATGTCCAGCGCGGCGCGCAGCGCGGGCTGGTCGGTCAGCGCGGTGCCGATCGGCACCGCGGGCAGCGGCGGTGCGCTCGGCTGGATCAGCGGCTTGCCGAGCCAGAAGGCCAGGCCGGAGCCGGCCAGCATGAGCGCGATGCCGAGCGCGATGTCGTTGACCCGGGGCAGCCCGCACAACAGGCCGTGCAGCAGGCCGAGCACCGTGCCCACCAGCGCCGCGGCCAGCACCCCGAGCCAGGGCTGGCCGGTGCCCAGCGACACCGCGAAGGCGGTCATCGCGCCCATCAGCAGCGTGCCCTCCAGGCCGAGGTTGATGCGGCCGGCCTTCTCGGTCACCGTCTCGCCGAGGCTGACCCACAGCAGCGGCGTGCCGACGCGGATGGCGCCGCCGAGGATGGCCAGCGGCACCCCCACAGACCGAGGCCGGTGACGGTGGCGGCGGTGGCTTGGGCGACGTCAGCCATGGGCGGGCTCCGCGATCACGGTGGGGGCGGGCGGTGCGGCGGCTCGGCGCTGCCGCTGCGGCCAGCGGCGGCCGCGCAGCGTCTCGCAGCCGATGAGGGCGACGAAGGCGAAGCCCAGCAGCACCAGCACCGCCGCGTCGGGCAGGCCGAGGCGGCGCTGCAGCAGGCTGCCGCTGGCGGCGATGCCGCCGACCAGCACCGCCACCGGGATCACGCCCCAGGGCGAGAAGCGGGCGGCGAAGGCGATGAGGATGCCGGTGGTGCCGTAGCCGGCCAGCAGCGAGGCGTTGGCCGCGCCGTGCACCGCGGCCACCTCGACCGCGCCGGCGAGGCCGGCGCAGGCCCCGCCGGCGGCGCAGGCGCCGATGGTCAGCGCCGACACCCTCAGGCCCACGCCCAGTCCGGTGGTCGGGTTGCCGCCGGCCACCCGCAGGGCCAGGCCCAGCGGCGTGAACTTCAGCACCGCACCGGCGACGACCGCGGCGATCAGCCCCAGGCCCAGGCCCCAGTGCACGTCCAGCCCCGGCAGCGGCGGCAGCATCAGCGCCTCCGGCAGCGGGTGGGTCGAGGGCTTGTTCAGGCTGGCCGGGTCGCGCAGCACCGTCTCCACCATCTGGTTGAACACCGCGATCGCGATGAAGCTCATGAGCAGGCTGGCGATGGTCTCGTTGACCTCGCGCGCCTCGCGCAGCCAGCCGACGAGGCCGATCCACAGCCCGCCGACCAGCGCACCGGCCAGCGCCATCAGCGGCCAGACCACCACCGCCGGCTGCGCCTGCATCGCATGGCCGAGGGCCGCGGCGGCCAGGCCGCCCAGGCCCAGCGCGCCCTCGCTGCCGATGATCGTCCGGCCGGCCTGCGCCGGCAGCGCGACCGACAGCCCGGTCAGCAGCAGCGGCGCGGCGCGCTGCAGCGTGTTCTGCCAGGCGAAGGCATCGCCGAAGCCGCCCTGCAGGATGAGCGACCACACCTCCACCGGCGGAAAGCCGGCCAGGCCGACGGCCAGCGAGAAGGCGACCACCGTCAGCACCAGTGCCGCACCGGCCGGTATCAGCGACGACAGCAACTCACGCACGTTCATGACAGCGCCTGGTTGAAGCTGCCGCAGGCAGCTTGTCCTTCATGCTGGAACCCCCCTCCCGGAGGGGGGCAGGGGGGAGCGAAACGAACCCCGGAAGGGGAGCGGGCGCAGTCAGCTGATGCTGCCGATCACACCCTCAACCAAGTAGTTCATTTTTTCCAGCTCGCCGTTGAACTGGTCGAGGTTGCTGCCCTTGGGGATCACCACCGCGCCCTTGTTGTCCTTCAGCTCGCCCTTGAAGATGACGTAGGTGCCCTTCATCATCTCGGCCTTCACCGCGTCGGCCTTGGTCTTGGCGGCGGCCGGCACCGCGGTGCCGTAGGGGCTCATCTTCACGTAGCCGTCCTTGAGGCCGCCGCGCAGCACGTTGGGCATCGGCGCGCCGCTCTGCGCCGCCTTGATCTGCGCGGTGTAGGGCGTGGCCCAGTCCCATTCGGCGCCGGTGAGGTAGCCCTTGGGCGCCAGCGCGGCCTGGCTGGCGTGGTAGCCGCAGCTGAAGACGCCGCGCTTCTCGGCGGTCTCGACCACCACCTTCGGGCTGTCGACGTGGCAGGTCAGCACGTCCACGCCCTGGTCGATCAGGCTGGTCGTGGCCTCGGCCTCCTTGACCGGCATCGACCAGTCGCCGGTGAAGATCACGCGGGTCGTGAAGGCCGGGTCGATGCTCTTGGCGCCGAGCGTGAAGGCGTTGATGTTGCGCAGCACCTGCGGGATGGGCTTGGCCGCGATGAAGCCCAGCTTCTTGCTCTTGCTGACGTGCGCCGCGACGATGCCCGACAGGAACTGGCACTCGTCGATGTAGCCGAAGTAGCTGCTGGTGTTCTTCGGGTGCTTGCCCTCGGTCCACAGGCCGCCGCAATGGGCGAAGCGCACCTTGGGGTACTTCTCCGCCATCTTGATCATGTGCGGGTCGAAGTAGCCGAAGCTGGTCGGGAAGATCAGGGTGGCCTTGTCCTGGTTGATCATGGCCTCCATCGTCTTCTGCACGGCCACCGTCTCGGGCACGTTCTCTTCCTCGACCACCTTCACGCCGGGCAGCTTCTTGATCAGCGCGGCGGCCTGGGCCTGCGCCTGGTTGTAGCCGAAGTCGGTGCGCGGGCCGACGTAGATGACGCCGACGACCAGCGGCGTGCCCTGCGCCATGGCCTCCTGCCAGGCCGGCAGCAGGGCGGTGGTGCCGAGGGCGGCGCCGGCCTGCAGGACGCGGCGGCGGTTGAGGGCGAGGGCGAGGCGGGGATCGGTCATGGCGGGCTCCTGTGGGGAACGGGGCAGGGGGACGGCGGGGAGGGGAACGGCAATCGGGTGTGGACGGCGGCGGAGGTCAGCCGATGGCGGGCGGGCGCACCTGCACCACGCCGGCGGCTTCGAGCGCCGCGGCGGCGCGCAGCACGCGGTCCTCGCGCCAGGGCGCGGCGATGAGCTGCACGCCGATCGGCAGGTGGGTGTCCGCGCCGCGGGTCGCGCCCCACACCGGCACCGTGCACACCGGCAGGCCGATGCACGACACCGGCTGCGTCAGCAGGCCCAGGCTGGCGCGCGCCGGCAGGCGCTGGCCGCCCAGCTCCAGCCATTCGGTGCCGATGGCGGGCGCGGCGCAGGGCGTGGCCGGCGCCAGCAGCAGGTCGACGTCGGCGAAGCGGCGGTTCACCTCCTCGGCGAACCAGCGGCGCAGGCGCTGGGCCTGCACCACCCAGTTGGCGGGCAGCAGCGCACCGGCGAGGAAGCGGTCGCGTGTCAGCGGGTCGAAGTCGTCGGGCCGGCGGCGCAGGTCGTCGAGGTGGACGTTGGCGCCCTCGGCGTTGGTGATGACGAAGGCCGCGGCGCGGGCGCGCGCCACCTCGGGCCACTCCACCACCACCTTGGTGCCCAGGGCGTCGGCGACGCGGTCCACGGCCGCACGGGCATCGTCGGTGGCCATGTCGCGGAACCAGCCGCCGAGCACGCCGATGCGAAGGCCCTGGACGCCCTGGCCCAAGCGCTGGGCCACCGGGTCCATCGGACGCTGCGCGCAGCCGGGGTCCGCCGCGTCGGGGCCCTGCATCGCGTCGTAGGCCAGCGCCAGGTCCATCACGCTGCCGGCGAAGGGGCCGAGGTGGTCCAGGCTGGCGACGAAGGGGTAGCTGCCGCGGCGGGTGAGGCGCCCGAAGGTCGGCTTCAGGCCGAAGATGCCGCACAGCGACGACGGCACGCGGATGCTGCCGTTGGTGTCGGAGCCCAGCGTCAGCGGCACCTGGCCGGCCGCCACCGCGGCGGCCGAACCGCCGGACGAGCCGCCGGCCACGCGCGAGAGGTCGTGCGGGTTGCGGGTCGGGCCCTCGTGGCTGTTCTCGGTCGAGAAGCCGTAGGCGTACTCGTCCATGTTGAGCGCCCCGACCAGCACCGCGCCGGCGGCCTCCAGCCGCTGCACCAGCACCGCGTCGGCGGTGGCCGGCGGCGCCCCGCGCTCGATCTTCGAGCCGGCCAGCGTCGTCAGGCCGGCGATGTCGAACAGGTTCTTCACCGCGAAGGGCACGCCGCGCAGCGGCAGGTCGGCGTCGGGCGGCAGCGAGTCCAGCGCCTCGGCGCGGCGGCGGGCGCGCTCGGCGGTGAGGTCGGTGAAGGCGTTGACCTGGCCGTCGGTGGCCGCGATGCGCGCCAGCGCGTCCTCGACCAGCGCGGCGGCGGTGGTGTGGCCCTCGCGCTGGGCGAGCACCATCTGTTGGGCGGTGGAGGCTGGCATGTCAGTGCCGCCCGGCCGCCCGAAGGCCCTGGGCGCCCCCTCGGGGGGCAGCGAACGCGGGTGAGCGTGGGGGCGTCATTTCGGCGCGTCGAGGTCGCGGGGGGTGAACACCGTCGCCGGTTCGTCGTGCGGCGCGAGCGGGAAGCCGTTGACCTGCTCGGCCATCGACGCCGCCAGGCGCACGTACTGCTTCACGCCCGGCAGGTGATCGGGCTTGATCGGCAGGTCGATGGCCCGGGCGGTGGCCGCGACCAGGGCGGCGATGTCGTCGTTCGTCAGGCCCATGGCGTCAGGCCTTCGACAGGTCGCGGTAGTCGGGCTGCAGGTGGAACCAGTAGGTGTAGCCCTTCACGTTCTTCTGCATCGCCACGTCCATGGTCGGCTGGAACAGCGGCACGCGCGGCACCTCGTTCCAGGCGATCTGGATCATTTCCTTCACCGCCGCCTCGTAGATGGGCTTGCTCTCGGCGAAGCGGGCGTTGCCCACCACCCGGTCCAGCCGCGGGTTCTGGTAGCTCATGGTGTTGAACACCGCGTTCTGGCCGTGGTAGCACCAGAAGAAGAAGTACTCGGGGTAGTTCAGCCAGCCGCCGAAGCGGTTGATGATCAGCGGCATGTCCTTCTTCAGCAGCGCGCCGCGCCAGGTCGCCCCGGGGATCTTGTTGAGCTGCACCTTGATGCCGATCTGGGCCAGCGACTCCTGGATCAGCACGGCCATCGGCTCGTTGATGGTGGCCCCGCCCAGGTCGTAGGACAGCGTGGTCTCGAAGCCGGCGGCGGCGCCGGCCTCGGCCATGAGCGCCTTGGCCTTCTCGACGCTGGTCGCGTAGCCGGTGGGCTGCGGCCAGGCGGTGGTCTTCACCGTCGGCGAAGGCGCGCCGTAGAGCTTGGCGCCGCGGCCGTAGAGCGCCGTGTCGTACAGCTTGTCGTAGGGCAGCACGTAGGCCACCGCCTGGCGCACCTTCTCGTTGTTGAAGGGCGGCTTGGTGACGTTCATGCCCAGGTAGATCATCGAGTTCTCGATGGGCATGGAGCTGACCGCGATGTTGCCGCCGTCCTTCGCCAGCTCGGCGAAGTCCTTCGGCGGCAGGTCGTAGGTCATGTCGATGTCGCCCTTGACCAGCAGCGCCCGGCGGTTGCCGGCGTTCGGCACCTCGCGCTGCACGATGCGGCGCAGCGCCGGCAGCTTGCCGCTCTTCCAGTCCTCGTTGCGCACGTAGATGATTTCCTGGCCGGGGCGCCAGGCTTCCAGCTTGTAGGCGCCGCCGCCCGCGGTGTTGTTGCGCGTCCAGGCCAGGCCCCAGGGGTCCTGCGGGGTGGCGTTCTTCTTCACCAGCTCGCTGTTGAAGACGCAGGGCACCGGCACCGCCAGGTCGTTCATGGTCAGCTTGTCGCGGCGCAGGAACTTGACGCGGAAGGTGTGGTCGTCGACCACCTCGAACTGGTCGGGCTGCTCCAGCGAGCCGGCGGCCATCTGGAAGGTGGGAAAGCCGCCGACCGTGACCGCGCGGTCGAAGCTCCACTTCACGTCCTTGGCCGTCACCGGCGTGCCGTCGTGGAACTTGGCGTTCTTGCGCAGCTTGAAGGTCACCGAGTTGCCGTCCGGTGCCATCTGCCAGCTCTCGGCCAGTTCGGGCTCCAGCTTGTTGATGTCGTAGACGGTGCGGCCGTCGGGCAGCTTCTTCTTGCCGTAGGTCATCAGGCGGTCGTAGACCAGCCAGCTCACGCCGTAGCTGGCCCGGTTGGCACCGACGGTGTGGATGTCCAGCGAGTTGGGGCCGAACTCGTTGGCCACCACCAGCACGTCCTGCGGCCGCGCCGGCTGGGCCTGCGCGACGGTGGCGAGCGTGCCCAGGCCGGTGGCACCGGACAGGGCGGCGCTGTGTTGGAGGAAGTCGCGTCGGTCCATGGGGTCCCTCTCGTTCGTTGTGCGGGGTGGGGTCAGGCGGCGGCGCTGCGCGCGGCCAGGTAGGCGCGCCAGCCGCCATGGCGGGTGATGTCCTCGGCGCCGGCCAGCGCATGCGCTTCGCAGACGAAGCCATGCACCCAGCGGCCGTCGGCCAGCTGCAGGCTGCCCAGGCCCAGCGGCGGCGGGATCAGCGCGAGGAAGCTGCCGACCGCGTCGACCGGCATGTCCCACACCTCGACGGCGACGGCGGCGCCGCCGTCGGCCACCAGCTGCAGCCCGGGCTTGGGCGGCACGGTGCCGGGCAGGGCGTAGAGGCGGTAGTGCGGCGCGGTGGTGGTGGCCTCGGCCAGCGTGGCGCCGCGTTCGATGAGCTGGCCGTTCAGCGGCAGGCCGGCGAGGTGGGCGCCGACGACGGCGATCGGCATGGTCGGCGCGGCCTGCGGCCAGCGCGCCGGCACGGTGGCGTCGCAGGCGCGGCCGGTGGCGCCCAGCGGCAGCGCCAGCGCCGCCTGCCAGGTGCTGCCGAAACGAGCGAGCGCCGCGTCGTGTCCACCCGGTCCGATGACGGTGATGCCGAAGGGCAACTCGGCCTCGTTGAAGCCTGCGGGCAGCGCCAGCGCGCACCAGCCCAGCAGGTTGACGAAGTTGGTCCAGCGGCCGAGCTGGGCGTTGGCCCCCAGCGGGTCGGCGTCGACCTCGGCGTGGGTCGGGTGGGCCGGCGCGGTGGGCACCAGCAGCGCATCGACCTGCTGCCACAGCGTGGCGGCCTGCCGGGCCAGCGCCTGCAGGCGGTAGCGGCCGCGGAAGGCGTCGGTGGCCGAGAAGCGGGCGGCCTGCGCCACCACCGCGCGCACTGCGGGGTCCAGCGTCTCGGGACGCTCGTCCAGCAGCGGCTGCACCACCGCATGGCGCTCGGCCACCCAGGGGCCGTCGTACAGCAGGGCGGCCACGTCGTACAGCGGGGTGAAGTCCAGCGGCAGCAGGCGGTGGCCGAGCGCCTCGGCCTGCGCGCAGGCGCGGCCCCAGGCGGCGTCGTAGCCCGGGCCGGTGAGCAGCACCTCGCGCGGCACGCCGAGGGTCAGCCGCTGCGGCCAGCGCGCGGGCCCGGCCGGCACGTCGCCGGTGAAGGGGTCGGCCGCGTCGTCGCCTTCCATCAGCGCCAGCAGCTCGGCACCGTCGGCCACCGTCAGCGCGAAGATGGAGACGCAGTCCAGGCTGCGGCAGGCCGGCACCACGCCGGCGGTGCTGACGCGGCCCGGCGTCGGCTTCACGCCGACCAGGTTGTTGAAGCCGGCCGGCACGCGGCCGGAGCCGGCGGTGTCGGTGCCGAGCGCGAACGGCACGTCGCCGCGCGCCACCACCACCGCCGAGCCGGAGCTGGACCCGCCGCTCACCCGCGTGGCATCGAAGGTGCTGGACGGCCGGCCGTAGGGGCTGCGCGCGCCGACCAGGCCGGTGGCGAACTGGTCGAGGTTGGTCTTGCCCAGCCACACCGCACCGGCGTCGACCAGCTTCTGCACGGCGGCGGCGGTGCGCGGCGCCACCTCGGCGAAGGCCGGGCAGGCCGCGGTGGTGACGACGCCCTCGATGTGGATGTTGTCCTTCACCGCGAAGGGCACGCCGTACAGCGGCAGCGCGGCGGCGCGGGCCGCGGCGTCCAGCCCGTCGGCGCGCGCGGCCAGCGCCTGCAGCTGGGTGGCCAGCTCGGCGTCGGTGGCCAGGTGGATCCACGCCTCGCGCGGGCTGTGCAGGCGCAACGACGCCAGGCGGTCGGCCAGCAGCGAGGCCGGCCGCGCACCGGCCGCGTAGGCGGCGCGCCAGTCGGCAAGCGTGAGCGGCCGAAGCGGCGTCATGGCAACGTGCACCAACTGGTATACATGTTGGAATGCATTGCAGGAGCCGTGCCAGCGTCCGCTCCCTCGGACAGGGCCGGGGCCACCCGCCGGATTGCGCGAAGCCGGTGCGCCGCGGGCACCGCGGCTGTGCCGGCGTGCCCGTCCGCCGTGCGGCGGCGGCGGATCTGCAGGGCGGAGCGCGCCCTGTTCGGCCGATCGCCGCCGGGCCCGTCGCGGCCCAATCGGGGCATGGGACCCACGCCTGCCGTCCACCTGTACCAGATCGCCTACTCGCCCGCCACGCTGGCCGCCATCGAGCCCGGCTACGAGGTGCTCGACAACCTGGCCAACCCGCGGCCGGACTGGTACGAGTATTGGCCGCTGCGCCGCTTCCTGCTCAACCACCCGCTGGACGAGGCGGCCTTCTACGGTTTCTTCTCGCCCAAGTTCGGCGCCAAGACGCTGCTCACCGCCGCCGACGTGCGCGCCACCGTGCAGGCGGCCGAGGCCGACGTGGTGCTGTTCTCGCCGCAGCCCGACATGGGCGCCTTCTTCCTCAACGTCTTCGAGCAGGGCGAGACCTTCGACCCCGGCCTGATCGACGCCTACTCCGCCTTCCTCGACCACATCGGCCGCACAGCCCCGCTGCGCCAGCTGGTGATGGACTCGCGCCAGGTGGTGTTCTCCAACTACTTCGTCGCGCGCCCGGCGTTCTGGCGCGAATGGCTCACCCTCAACGAGGCGCTGTTCGCCGTCTGCGAGGGCCCCGACACGCCGCTGCGCCAGGCGCTGACGAAACCGACCACCTACCCGGGCAGCGCCCAGCGCAAGGTCTTCCTGCAGGAGCGGGCGGCCTCGCTGCTGCTGACCGTGCAGCCGCGGTGGAAGAGCCACGCGGCCAACCCCTTCACCATGGGCTGGTCGATGTCGCGCCTGCGCGAGCACCCGATGGAGGCGGTGATGAGCGACGCCCTCAAGCTGGCCTACCGGCAGCAGGGCTTCGGCCACTACCTGCAGGCCTTCTCCACGCTGCGCGACCGCTTCGTCGCCGGCGGACCGGCGCGGGGCTGACGCGGTGCTCAGCATCTACGCCATCAACCTCGACCACCGCACCGACCGCTGGTCGGCGCTGCAGGCCTCGTCGCGGGCCAAGGGCCTGGACCCGGCCGCCATCCGCCGCTGGCCGGCGGTGGCCGACGCCGACTTCGGCGCGCTGGGCTGCGCCAAGTCGCACCTGGCGGTGCTGTCGCACTTCCTGTCGCAGGACCACGCGCCCTACTGCCTGGTGCTGGAGGACGACTTCGAGCTGCTGCGGCCCTGGGGCGAGTTCGTCGAAGCCTTCAACGGCCTGGCCGCCGAACGCATCGACTGGGACGCGCTGCTGCTGATGGGCACCGCGGTGCTGGCGCCGCCGCCGCGCGCCCCCGGCGTGGCCAAGCTGCTGGAGGCCCAGTCGGCCGCCGCCTACCTGGTGAGCCGCCGCTACGCCGCCACCGTGCTGGCCTGCTTCGCCGACTGCGTCCCGCACCTGGAGTCGCTGCGCGGCCTGCAGCCGCGGGCCGCGGTGACCGCCCGCTTCGCCATCGACCAGGCCTGGAAGGCGCTGCAGCGGCGCGACCGCTGGTACATCTTCTCGCCGGCCTTCGGCCGCCAGCGGCCGTCGTTCTCGGACATCGAGCAGTGCGACGTCAACTACGACGCGATGACCTACGGCCTGGCCGCCGCCTGACGCTTCAAGCCCTCATGACGATGCCGCACGACACCCTCCTGCCCGACGCCCCGGCCGCCACCGCCGACCCCGCCACCACGCTGGTGCAGCGGCTGCAGGGCGGCATCGGCAACCAGCTGTTCCAGCTCTTCTTCGCGCGCTGGCTCGGCCGGGTCAGCGGCAGCCCGGTGGCCTTCGACCTGCAGGGCTTCCAGCGCGACGGCTACGGCCGCGGGCCGGTGCTGCAGCGGGTGGCGCCCGACGCGCAGGTGCTGGACATCGGCACGCTCGACACGGCCGGCCTGCGCCTGCTGCGCGAACAGGACTTCAGGCTGCCGCCCACCGGCCCGCTGCCCGAGCGCTACGGCCTGCCGGCCGGCATCCGCCACCTGGTGCTCGACGGCTACTGGCAGGACCGGCGCTTCGTCGACGCCGCCGGCGTCGCCGCGCTGCGCGCCCACCTCACCGCCACGGTGGAGCCGGCGGTGCAGCCCTGGGCCGCGCGCCTTCGCGCCGCGCAGCGGCCCACCGCGCTGCACATCCGCCGCCACGACTACCGCCACCACGGCCTGTGCAGCGAGGCCTACTACCTGGACGCCCTGCGCTGGCTGGCCGCCCGCCACGGCCCGCTCGACGTGTTCGTCTTCTCCGACGAGCCCAACGCCAGTGCCCACCTGCTGCAGGCCGCCGGCATCGCGCACACGCTGGTGCGCTCCGGCGACGACCTGGCCGACCTGCACCTGATGTCGCTGTGCGGCCGCCACGTCATCTCCAACTCCAGCTTCTCCTGGTGGGGGGCGATGCTGTCGGGCAGCGACGAGGTCATCTGCCCGGCGCCCTGGTCGCTGCAGCACACGCCGTCCGCCGAGCTGCTGCCGCCGCGCTGGAAGCGCCTGGACGAGGCGCTGGAGCGCCCGGCCGCGGCGCCGGCGCACCGCGATGCGCTGGACCGCGAGCAGTTCCGCGTCGACTTCCAGGCCTTCTTCGCCCAGGGCGTGCCGTCCGGCTGGACGGTGCAGCAGCGGCCCTGCCTGGACGACGCCACCAAGACCACCGGCATCGACGCCCACTACGTCTACCACACGGCCTGGGCCGCGCGCCGTCTGCTGGCCAACCCGGTGGCCGAGCACGTCGACATCGGCAGCGACCACCGCTTCACCACCATCGCCTCGGCGTTCCAGCCGATGCGCTTCCTCGACTACCGGCCCTGCGAGGTGTCGCTGTCCAACCTGGTCAGCGGCCATGCCAACCTGCTGGCCCTCGACATTCCCGACGACAGCCTGCAAAGCCTGTCCTGCATGCACGTGGTCGAGCACATCGGCCTCGGCCGCTACGGCGACCCGATCGACTTCCACGGCGCGGACAAGGCCATGGACGCGCTGCAGCGCGTGCTGGCCCCCGGCGGCCTGCTGTACTTCGTCGTGCCGGTGGGCGAGCCCTGCGTGGTCTTCAACGCCCACCGCATCTTCCGCGCGTCGGACATCGTGCGCCGCTTCGCCGACCTCGACCTGGTCGAGTTCTCGCTGGTCGACGACTTCGGCCGCTTCACCGAGCACGTCGCGCCCGAAGCCGCCGACGGCCAGCGCTACGCCTGCGGCTGCTTCCTGTTCCGCAAGCGGGCGTGAGGCGCAGGGCCTGAGGCCGAAGGCCAACGAAGAAGGGGACCTCGCGGTCCCCTTCGTCATGGTGGCGCCCGTGTCGGCTCAGCAGAACCGGAGCAGCGGCAGCCGGCCGTACAGCAGCGGATCGCCCACCAGGTAGCGGCTGCGCGCCAGCGAGGCGACGATGCGGCGCAGGGCGACGGCGTCGTCGGGGCTGGCGGCGATCGGCGGCAGGTCCTGCTGTGTCAGCAGCTGCGCGATGCGGCCGGCCACGCCGATCAGCTGGCGGGCGCGCTCGTCCTGCACGCCCTGGCCGAGCAGCCGCTGGACCCAGGTGGCGCCGAAGCCGGCCTCGTCGGCGGGGGTGCCGCCTTCGCTCAGCGCCTCGGTCAGCACGCCGCTGGATTCGACGAAGAGGGCATGGCTCTCGGCGGCGAAGTCGAAGCGGGTGAGCTGCGCGGGGTCCCAGAACACGTCGGAGGCCGCCACGTCCTGCAGGTTGTCGTACTGCACGTGCCAGCCGCGGGCCTTCTCGGCGTGCGAGAAGCGGGCCTTGCGCTCGGCCAGGATCTTGCGGCGGCCGTGTTCCAGGCTGCGCACCGGGTAGTGCTTGTGGATGAAGCGGGTGGGGTAGACGCGGGCGCCGGGGACCTGGACGTGGTGGCCGCCGAGGCTGGCGATGTCCACCGCGCCCAGCGACTTCCAGGCCTTGACCTGGCGCTGGTTGAAGCGCTCGGTGCCGGAGTAGTGCGTCATCGAGCCCTCGAAGTCCGCCGGGTCCACCACCGTGTCGGCGGTGAGGCGGAAGTTGAAGAGCTTGAAGTTGACCAGGTTGTAGCCGGCGGCATCGACCCGGTCCAGGCCCTCGCGCAGCGACACGCCGGGCCAGGGCGCATGACGCACCTCGTCGGCGTCGACGTGCAGGTACCAGTCGTAGCCCAGCCGCAGCGACAGCCGCTCCTTCAGCTTCAGCAGCGCGGTCCAGTCGTAGACCTCGCGGCCGTTCTCCTCGAAGCGCACGCACTCGATGTCGACCACGCCGTGGCCGACCAGGTCGGCCACGCGATCGGCGGTGCCGTCGGTGGAGGCGTTGTCGACGAGGTAGACGTCGACGCCCTGCTCGATCAGCTTGGTCACCGATTCGCGGATCACGTCGGCCTCGTTGTACACGGCCATCAGGGCGCAGGCGGTCTTCATGGGAAGCGGTCGGGGAGGAGGGGTCAAGGGGCCGGGTACAGCCGCGGCGACACGGTGCTCAGCGAACTGCCGGGCAGCGGTGCCCCATAGCCCAGCAGGTGGAAGCGGTCCACGCCGGACACCGTCTGGCGGTAGGCGCGCAGCGCCCGGCGGTCGGTGCCGGCGGTGGTCAGGCCGTTGGTGTCGAACAGGGCGGTCACCTCGGCCGCGCTGAGCGTCCTGAGGACGCCGCCAAGCGTCCAGTCGGCGCTGCCGTCGGGCCGCAGCACGAAGCGTTCGCCGGTGGCGGCGGTGCCGTCGCAGGCCAGACCGTTCCATTGCACGCTGCCGCCGGCCGCGGCCGCCAGCAGGTGGGTCAGGGTGGCGCTGTTCAGCACGCCGCCGCCGATGCGCAGCATCGCCAGGCGGGCGTTGGTGTCGCTGGCGCTGCCGCACAGCTGCACCAGTTCGCCCAACGCCAGTTCCGAGCAGGCGAAGAGTGCGGTGGCACCGCTGCCGCCGGAGACGGCGCAGCCGTTGCCGCCGGTCAGCGGGTAGGCATAGCGGTAGGCGATGCCGCCGACGGTGGTGTTGCCCGTGGTCACGTCCACCGACACCAGCCGGTTCCAGGCGTCCGCGCTGCCGTTGAGCGGGAAGCCGGCGAAGGAACCGGTGAAGTTGGACGCCGGCGCCGGTGCCGGCGCCGGGGCGGACGGTGGCGGGGGTGGTGGCGGCGGCGGCGAGGGTGCCGAAGCCGCCGGCGACGGTGCGGAGGCCGCCGGGGAGGGCGACGACGCGGCCGGCGACGGCGCGGAGGCCGCCGGCGATGGCGCGGACGCGGCCGGTGAGGGCGACGATGCCGCCGAGGACGGCGAGGAGGCCGCCGGCGGCGGTGCCGCCGCGGAGGGCGTGGCCGTCGCATCGGTGCCGCCGTCGCCGCCGCCGCAGGCCGCCAGCAGCAGCGTGGCCGCGGTCAGGCCGCACAGCGCCAGCCGCCGCTCGCGCGAGGCGTCCGCGCGCGGGCCGGCGGCGCGGCGGTCGGGTGCCTCGGGAGGCGGGCAGGGCGCCGTCGACGACATCACGGCCGGGGCCTTCAGGCCGGGTCGCTGGCCGGTTCGCCCGCCGATTTGCTGGCCGATTTGCTGGCGATGGCCAGCAGCGAGATCCGGTTGAAGAACCACAGGCCCTTCAGCGTCCACGGCGTGTACTTGCGCACCACGTTGGCGAAGGTGTAGGGCGTGTACCAGCAGTTGTGGTCCGGGTGCACCACCTCGACGAACTGCTCCTGCTCGGGCAGCGCCTCGAAGTGGCCGTGGAAGCAGGAGAAGGCGTCGGGCACGGTGATGACGTAGTGCCGAGCGTCCAGCCGGTCGAGCTGCTGCAGGAACCCCTGCACGTCGGGCACGTGCTCCAGCACCTCGGGCACCAGCACGATGTCGTAGGTGCCGGTCACCTGCGACCAGTCGCTGTACAGCCGTCCCGTCAGGTGGGGCTGCATCTGGGCGAAGGCCTCGGTGTGGATGTCGAAGCCGTCCAGGCTGGCGCAGTGCGGCTGCAGCTGCAGGTGCAGGCTGTGCTGCAGGTTGGTGATCGGCCAGTCGACGCAGCCGACGTGCAGCACCCGCTGGCCGGCGCACATCTGCGCGAAGACGTCCAGCCGCGGGCGGCCCTGCAGTTCGCGGCCGACGTCGACGGTCTGCACGAAGTAGGGCGCATGGCGCGCCGCCAGCCGCGAGCCGGCGTTCACGGGCAGCGCGCTCATGCTGTCTGCCCCTCGTGCGCCGAGTACGTCGCCCGATCCCCCGTGGGAATGTGGGCCGGCTTGGGAGCGGCCCGGCGCTCGTCCCGCTCCGCATCGGCCACGTCCTTCAAATGGAGCGTGTCGTAGCTGCGCTTGGTGCTGCCCCATTCCTGGTGGGCGTACACCGGGCCGGGGCCGTCGTAGCGCTGGCCGGTGAAGTGCTCCGGGATGAAGAAGTGGCTGGGCAGGATGGTCAGGTTGGCGTACTTGTACTTGTGGTACGCCTCGGTCAGCAGCAGCGGGCCGACCGTCTTCCAGGCCATGTCGTGGACCACCGTCGGCTTGGCCTGGATGTCCAGGATGAGCTGGCCGACGAAGGGGTTCTCGGGGATGGAGCCGAAGTAGCCGGCGGCGATCAGCCGCGGCCGGGCGAGTTCGTTCTCCCAGCAGGCGAAGGCCTCGGTCTCGAGCATCCACTCGGGCAGCGGCCGCACGCAGACGCTGTCGGCGTCGAGCACGATGCCGCCTTCGTTGTAGAGGATCTCCCAGCGCATCATGTCGGCCACGCCGTTGAGCTCGCGGCCGGCCATCTGCCGCATGTGCGCGGCGTTGACCCACCCGGCCTCGGCCAGGTCGTCGTTGCCCCAGACCTTGATGGTCCAGTCCGGGTGGTGCTTCACCCAGGTGGCGATGCAGTTGTCGGGACGCTTGCTTTCGTCGCCGACCCAGATGAAGTGCAGGGTCTTCGGGATCATGCCGGCACTCTGGCAGGCGGCGCGGTCGGCGATGCCCGGATTAGCGGGGTCGCGGCCGGCCAATCCGGTCGTGTCATGGAGGCTTCGTGCGGCGGAGGTAGGCTCGCCCGCCCGCCGGACCCGCCGGCACCTTGCTTGCCGAGACACGCCGATGCCCCGCCCCGCCGCCAGCCACCGCACCGCCCTTCGCCTGGCATGGGCCGCGCTGTGGCTGTGCAGCGGCCTCGGTCCCGGTGCGGCCCAGGCGGCGCGGCCGATGATCGTGGACGATGCCCGCATCGTGGACCCGAAGGCCTGCCAGCTGGAGACCTGGGGCCGCCGCAACGACGACGGCCACGAGGTCTGGGCGCTGCCGGCCTGCACCGTGGCCGACAACCTGGAACTGACCGTCGGCGCCGGCCGCCTGCGCAGCGACGGCGAGCCCTCGCAGACCGACGTGGTGGTCCAGGCCAAGACGGTGCTGCGGCCGCTGACCGCCGACGGCTGGGGCCTGGCCGTGATGCTGGGCAACGTGCAGCACCGGCCCACCGGCGGCGGCCCGCCCGGCGACCTGGCGCTCAACCTGCCCGCCAGCGTGGCGTTCGGCGGCGACCGCGTCGTGCTGCATGCCAACGTCGGCCTGCTGCACGCCCGCGGCCACCACGGTGGCACCCGCCTGACGGGCGGCCTGGGCAGCGAGACGGTGCTCCACCCGCGCCTCACCCTGGTCGCCGAGAGCTTCAAGACCGCGGTCGGCAAGCCGCTGTGGCACCTCGGCCTGCGCATCTGGCTGGTGCCCGACCGGGTGCAGGTCGACGCCACCCTGGGCGATCGCTGGGGCGGCAGCGATCGCCGCGACCGTTGGGTGTCGATGGGGCTGCGCCTGCTGACCCCTGCGTTCCTGCCCTGAGAACGATGGGGGTGACGGCGCCGCCGCCGGCTCCGCGTGGCCACAATGGCGCCACAGGGGAACGCTCGGGACCGGAGGCTTGCGCTTGAAAATCGACCGAACCAACGCCGGCAGCATCACCGCCCTGCTGCTGTGCGCCGGCCTCATCGGGGCCAGCTGGTGGGCCGGCCGCCAGATGGCGCCCGGCCTGCTCCTGCCGCACGGCTACTGTTTCACCTGGGTGCCGGGGCTGCTGTGGACCCATGTGGTGAGCGACCTGCTCATCGGCCTGGCCTACGTCTCCATCCCGGTCACGCTGCTGTACTTCGTGCGCCGGCGCCGCGACCTGCCGTTCCACTGGATCTTCGTGCTGTTCGCGGTCTTCATCGTCAGCTGCGGCATGACGCACTGGGTGGACGTGTGGACGGTGTGGAACCCGGACTACTGGCTGGCCGGCGGGGTGAAGGTGGTCACCGCCGGCGCGTCGGTGTTCACCGCCGCCGCGCTGGTGATGCTGGTGCCCAAGCTGCTCGCCATCCCCACCACCGCGCAGCTGCAGCAGGCCAAGGCCGCCCTGGAAGCCGAGATCGTCGCCCGACAGGCGGTGGAGCAGGCGCTGCGCGAGGAGCGCGGCGCCCTCGCCGAGCGGGTGGAGGCGCGCACCCGCGACCTGCAGGCCGCCACCGCCGAGGCCGAGGCCGCCCGTGCCGAGGCCGAGCGCGCCAACCGGCTGAAGGACCAGTTCCTGGCCAAGGTGTCGCACGAGCTGCGCACGCCGCTGCAGGGGATGATGGGCTGGCTGCAGATCCTCGAACGCGGCGGCCTGCCGCCGGAGCGGGTGCAGCTCGCGGTGCAGCGGGCGCTGCACAACGTGCACGCCCAGGCGCGGCTGATCGACGATCTGCTCGACGTCTCACGCATCCTGAGCGGCAAGCTGTCCATGGAGCTGCAGCCGGTGGAGCCGGCGCAGCGCATCCGCACCGCGGTCGACATGCTGGCCACCACGGCCGAACGCCGCCAGGTGCCGGTGGTGGTGGACCTGCCGCCCGACCTGCCGCCGCTGCAGGCCGACCCGACCCGCTTCGAGCAGGTGGTGTGGAACCTGGTGGGCAACGCCGTCCAGGCCAGCGGCCCGGGCCAGACGGTGACGGTCACGGCCGCCGTGCTGCCGGCCACCGCCGCCGCGTCGCCCCGGCTGCGGGTGGCGGTGGCGGACCAGGGCCACGGCATCGAACGGGCCGAGCTGCCGTCGCTGTTCGAACCCTTCCGCCAGTCCACCCGGCCGCGCGAGGGCGACCGCGGGCTGGGCCTCGGCCTGGCCATCACCCGCGGCATCGTGCAGCAGCTGGGCGGCGAGGTGACGGCCGAGAGCGAGGGCCCCGGCCGCGGCGCCCGGTTCACCGTCACGCTGCCGCTGGCGGCGCCGACGGATGCGCCGGCGGGGTCTGCGGGGGCTCCCCCGCTGTCCGCCGACGAGGAGGCGCGTCTGCGCCGGCTGCGCGTGCTCTACGTCGAGGACGAGCCCGACATCGCCGAGCCGCTGCGCGAGGCGCTGGTGCCGCGCCTCGGCGGGCTGACGGTGCTGCACCGCTTCGACGAGGCGCTGCCCGCCGTGCGCGCCGGCGGCTTCGACCTGCTGCTGACCGACCTGCAGCTGGACGCCGGCCGTACCGGCTTCGAGCTGCTGCGTGCCCTGCAGGAACACCCGGGCCGGGAGCGGCCGCCCGCCCTGGTGCTGTCGGCCTTCGGCAGCGCCGAGGACCGGGCGGCCACCGCGGCCGCCGGCTTCGTCGCCCACCTGGTCAAGCCGGTGGTCCTGGCGGCGCTGCTCGCCGCGCTGGCACGGGCGCCGGCGGCGTGAGGCGGCGCACGCTGTGGCTGGCCGGCCTCGGCTGCATGGGGCTGCCGGCGGTCCCTGCGTTGGCCCAGGCCCAGGGCGAGGCGGCGGCCTGGGCGGCGCTGCGCGACGGCGCGGTGCTGCTGCTGCGCCATGCCCGCGCGCCCGGCGTCGGCGACCCGCCCGGCTTCCGGCTCGACGACTGCGCCACCCAGCGCAACCTGGACGACACCGGCCGTGCCCAGGCGCGCACGCTGGGGCGGCGGCTGCGCGAGCAGCGCGTCGCCGTCGGCGCGGTGTGGGCCTCGCGCTGGTGCCGGGCGCAGGAGACGGCGCGGCTGATGGACGTCGGCCCGGTGACGCCCGAGCCCGCCTTCGACTCCTTCTTCGGCGCCGACGCCGCGCGGCGCGAGCGGCAGGTGGCCGAGGCGCGGGCGCTGCTGCTGGGCTGGCGCGGCCCCGGTGCGCTGGTGGTGGTGAGCCACCAGGTCAACCTCAGCGCCCTGACCGACGCCGGCGCCGATTCGGCCGAGGGCGTGGTGGTGAGGCCCGACGGCGGCCGGCTGCGGGTGGTGGGCCGGCTGGCGCCGCCCTGAGGCCGGGTCCGCCCGGCCCCGCGGCCACCCTGGCAGACAGCCGTGTCAGATTTTTTCCTACACGGCCGGCAGAAGAACCTGGACTCAAGCGACGGAACTGCTCCGATGTTTCGGGCCTGATCGGCTCTTCAGAATCCATTCCACGCTGATGCACACGACAACACCGGGCAGCAGCAGGACGACAACCGATCACGCCAACCGACACGAAGAGAGACGCCGCATGAACACCGATCAAATCCTTGCCGAGATCCGTGAAGCCAACCTGTCGTACCTGATGCTGGCGCAGAGCCTCATCCGGTCGGACCTCGAGCAGGCGCTGTACCGCCTGGGCGTGAGCGAGGACACCGCGCAGATGATCGCCGCGCTGACCCCGGCGCAGATGATGAAGATCGCCTCCGGCAACACCCTGCTGTGCCGCTTCCGCATGGACGACGACCTGGTCTGGGGCCTGCTGACCAACCACGGCAAGAGCGCCGCCAACGACGCGGTGAGCCGCCTGCATGCGTCGATCCTGATGGCCGGCCGCCATCAAGAAGCCGCCTGAAGCACCACACCGCACGTTGCCGGAGACGACCATGGCCCGCACCAAGAGCATCCTCACCGAAGCCAAGCAGATCGACCGCGCGGTCCTGCTGATCAAGCTGGGCGCCCGCCTGCAGGTGCTGGAGTCGGAGACCGACCTGTCCTACGAGCGCCTGCTGCGCCTGTACAAGGAGGTCGCGGGCAAGAGCCCGTCCAAGGGCCAGCTGCCGTTCTCCACCGACTGGTTCATGACCTGGCAGCCGAACATCCACGCCAGCCTGTTCCTCAACGTGCACGAGTACCTGAACAAGACGGCCGAGCTCGACGAGATCGACGTCGTCATCAAGGCCTACCAGCTGTACCTGGAGCAGACCACCGCCCAGGGCCTGGAGCCGCTGCTGTCGGTGACCCGCGCCTGGCGCCTGGTCAAGTTCGTCGACAACGGCATGCTGACGATGACCAAGTGCTCCAAGTGCGGCGGCCACTTCGTGACGCATCCGCACGAGATCGCCAAGCACTTCGTCTGCGGCCTGTGCAACCCGCCGGCGCGCGCCGGCAAGGGCAAGGCCGCCGGCGCCCTCTGCCTGCACTGAACAACCCGTTTCAACCCCGGCCTCAAGCCGGCGCTCGCGCGGACGAAGAACCCGTCGAGCACTCCCGTGTTTCGTTGCGTGTCTCCTCCTCGGCGCCCATCCGGTGTCGTTGCCGGGCCCTCCCTCGCGGAGGGCCTTTTTCTTGGTGCCGGTGCGCACAAACGCAGAGATGGCCGGCGCTTCGCCCCCTTGTCCGCAGCACCCGGCCGCGCGCCCCCCGACCACACTCAAGTGACCCGCCGCCCCGGCCGATATGGCTGGCAAAGCGCCTTTCAGGGCGCGAACGGTCACCTGTCTCCACACCATGTTCGTCATCATCGGTTGGGTCGTCGCCCTCGGCTGCATCTTCGGCGTGTTCATCGTCCACGGCGGCAACATCGGCGTGGTGATGAAGGCGTTGCCCTTCGAGATGATCACCATCATGGGCGCGGCCATCGGCGCCTTCATCGCCAACAACCAGCCGCGGGTGCTCAAGGCCACGCTGGGCGGCTTCGCCGCGTGCTTCAAGGGCAGCAAGTACACCAAGGCGCGCTACATGGAGCTGATGGCGCTGCTCTACGACATCCTGCAGAAGGCCCGCAAGGAAGGCCTGATGTCGATCGAGAAGGACGTCGAGGAGCCGGACAAGTCGCCGCTGTTCCAGAAGTACCCGACGGTGGGCAGCGACCACCACGTCGTCGAGTTCGTCACCGACTACCTGCGCATGATGGTCTCGGGCAACCTGAACGCGCACGAGATCGAGTCGCTGATGGACAGCGAGATCGACACCCACCACCACGAGGCGCACGCGCCGGCGGCCGCCATCCAGCGCCTGGCCGGCGGCCTGCCCGCCTTCGGCATCGTGGCCGCGGTGCTGGGGGTGGTGAACACCATGGGCTCGGTGGGCCAGCCGCCGGCGGTGCTGGGCGGCATGATCGGCTCGGCGCTGGTCGGCACCTTCCTCGGCATCCTGCTGGCCTACGGCATCTTCGAGCCGCTGGCCGGCCTGCTCGAGCAGAAGATCGACGAGGGCACCAAGGAACTGCAGTGCATCAAGACCACGCTGCTGGCTTCGATGCAGGGCTACGCCCCCCAGGTGGCCATCGAGTTCGGCCGCAAGGTGCTGTACTCCACCGAGCGCCCGAGCTTCTCGGAGCTCGAGGGCCACGTCAAAGGGAAGAAGTGATGGCTGAGCGCCGGGCCGCTCCCGACGTCAGCCAGCCCCCTCGGCGGGCAGCGAACGCACCCGTGAGCATGGGAGCGTCACATGGCGGGTGACGCGAAAAAGCTCCAGCCCATCATCGTCAAGCGCATCAAGAAGGGCGGCCACGGCCACCATGGCGGCGCCTGGAAGATCGCGTACGCCGACTTCGTGACCGCGATGATGGCCTTCTTCCTGCTGATGTGGCTGCTGGGCAGCACCACCGACGGCGACAAGAAGGGCATCGCCGACTACTTCCAGTCGCCGCTGAAGGTGTCGCTGATGGGCGGCGGCTCCGGCTCCGGCGACGCCTCGCACGTCATCAAGGGCGGCGGCCAGGACTTCACCCGCACCAGCGGCCAGGTCAAGCGCGGCGAGGTCTCGGCGACCAAGTCGACCATCAACCTGCAGGCGCTCAAGGCCGAGCAGACCCGTGCCGAGGTCGCCCGCCTGGAGGACCTGAAGCGCAAGGTCGAGGAGCGGTTGCGCGCCTCGGCCCGACTCAGTTCCATGATGTCCCAGCTCCGCCTGGACATGACCCGCGACGGCCTGCGCATCCAGATCGTCGACGAACAGAACCGGCCGATGTTCGCCAGCGGCAGCGCGGTGGTGCAACCCACCATGCGCGAGCTGCTGCGCGAGATCGGCGGCGTGCTGGTCGAGGTGCCGAACCGGCTGACGCTGGAGGGCCACACCGACGCCCAGCCCTTCAGCGCCGGCGAGCGCGGCTACAGCAACTGGGAGCTGTCGTCCGACCGGGCCAACGCCTCGCGCCGCGAGCTCATCGCCGGCGGCCTGCCGGAGGACCGGGTGCTGCGGGTGCAGGGCCTGGCCGCGTCCAGCCCGCTGGTCAAGGACGATCCCAACGCCGCCACCAACCGCCGCATCTCCATCATCGTGATGAACCGCGACGCCGAGGACCGCTTCTTCCGCACCGCGCCAGAGATTGCCGAGGCGCTGACCGGCGCCGCGCCGGCCGAGCCCGCGGCACCCTCAAGTCCGCCGCCGCGCTGACGATAG
The DNA here is from genome assembly GCF_024666615.1 of Aquabacterium sp. J223. NCBI lineage: Bacteria > Pseudomonadati > Pseudomonadota > Betaproteobacteria > Burkholderiales > Sphaerotilaceae > Aquabacterium > Aquabacterium sp. J223. The sequence goes on from NZ_CP088297.1 coordinate 1,438,203, forward strand.
ACAACCCACGCATCCGCTGCCTGCCTGCCCCGTCCCCCACCGGACCGCCTTGCCATGAACCCCACCGACCTGAAGTTCCTGATCGTCGACGACTTCTCCACCATGCGGCGCATCGTGCGCGGCCTGCTCAAGGAGATGGGCTGCAACAACGCCGACGAGGCCGAGGACGGCGCCATCGCGCTGAACCTGTTGCGCAGCCAGAAGTTCGACTTCGTCGTCAGCGACATCAACATGCCGAACATGAACGGCTTCGACCTGCTCAAGGCCATCAAGGCCGACGACAGCCTGAAGCACATCCCGGTGCTGATGGTCACGGCCGAGGCGCGCAAGGAGGACATCGTGCTGGCGGCGCAGACCGGCGCGGCGGGCTACATCGTCAAGCCGTTCACCAAGGCGACCCTCGAAGAGAAGGTGCAGAAGATCCTGCAGAAGCTGGCGACTCCCGCCTGACAGGGCCGAGGCCCACCACCCCCGCCCTGGAGCGCCGGAAAATGAAAATGGACGACCTCGCCACCCTGGCACCGCAAATGGCCGCGCAGGCCTCGCCCGAAATCTTCCAGCAGCTGGGTCACATCACCCGCCAGCTGCACGACACGCTGCAGCAGCTGGGCGTGATGCCCAAGCTGCAGCAGGCCGCCGACGGCCTGCCGGACGCGCGCAGCCGCCTGTCCTACATCGCCAAGAAGACCGGCGACGCCGCCGACAAGGTGCTCAACTCGGTGGACCGCGCCAAGTCGGACCACCAGCACATCGCCGACGAGACCCGGCGCATCGCGCAGGCCATCACCTCGGACCCGGTCAAGGCCGTGGCCTCCGGCGCGGTGATGAACTTCGTCAGCGACGTCGAGGCCGCCACCGCGCGCATCGACCAGCACCTGACCGACATCATGATGGCGCAGGACTTCCACGACCTCACCGGCCAGGTGGTGGCCAAGGTCGTCGCGCTGGCGACCGACCTGGAGGACAGCCTGGTCAAGCTGCTGGTGCAGGCCGCCCCGCCCGAGCAGGCGCAGAAGGTCGAGTCCACCCTGCTGAACGGGCCGGTGGTGAACCCGGAAGGGCGCACGGACGTCGTGCAGAACCAGGGCGAGGTCGATGACCTCCTGGCCAGCTTGGGCTTCTGAAGAAGCGCAAGCCAGCCTGGCTGAACGTTTCGCTCCCCCGAGCCCCCCAAGCGGGGGCTCCAGTCAGTTGTTGAGAAGCCGGCCGTGGGCCGGCTTTTCTGCGTTTGCCGTACGACGCGCTGATCGGATGATCGGTGCATGTCCGACGCCGACAAGCGGTTGCCGCCCACCGAGAAGCGCCTGCGCAAGGCGCGGGAGGAGGGGCAGGTCGCGCGGTCGCGGGAACTGGGCAACTTCGCGGCGGTGGCCGCCTGCGGGGCGCTGCTGGTGGCCGCGGCGGCGCCGCTGGGCGGCTGGCTGCTGGACCTGGTGGCCGCCGGGCTGCGCTTCGACCTGCAGGTGCTGCAGAGCCCGCAGGCGATGACCGAGCGGCTGCCGCCGCTGCTGGGCCGCATGGCGCTGGTGGTGCTGCCGATCGGCGCGCTGATGGCGGCGGTCGCCGTGCTGGCGGCGGTGGTCACCGGCGGCTGGAACTTCACGCTCAAGCCGCTGGCGCCCAACTTCGGCAAGCTCAACCCGCTGTCGGGCGTGCAGCGCCTGTTCTCCGCCCACCAGCTGACCGAGACGCTGAAGGCGGTGCTGCTGACCACCGTGCTCGCCACCATCGGCGCGCTGTGGCTGAAGAGCCACCTGGCCGACTTCGCCGCCGCGCTCGCCCTGCCGCTGCCGCAGGCCTTCGTGCACGCGCTGTCCTCGCTGCAGTCGGGCCTGGTGCTGCTGCTGCTGGCGATGGCGCTGTTCGCCGCCGTCGACGTGCCGCTGCAGCGCCAGCTGCTGGCGCGCCGCCTGCGCATGAGCGTGCAGGAGGTCAAGCAGGAGATGAAGGACGCCGAGGGCAACGTCGAGGTCAAGGCCAAGATCAAGGCCCGCATGCGCGAGGTGGTGCGCCGCCGGATGATGGCCGCCGTGCCCACCGCCGACCTGGTGGTGATGAACCCGACCCACTACGCGGTGGCGTTGAAGTACGACGAGGCCACGATGGCCGCGCCGCGGGTGGTGGCCAAGGGCGCCGACCTGCTGGCGCTGCGCATCCGCGACCTGGCCAAGGAATCGAAGGTGCCGGTGCTCGACGCCCCGCCGCTGGCCCGGGCCCTCTACGCCCATGCCGAGCTCGATGGCGAAATCCCCGCCGCGCTGTTCAGCGCCGTGGCCCAGGTGCTGGCCTACGTCTACCAGCTGCGCACCGCGCTGGCCGGCCGCGGCGCCATGCCGGCGACGCCGACGGTGACGGTGCCGGACGAACTGGACCCGCACCATCCGGCCGCGCAGGGCCCGTCCCGCCGATCCTGAGCCCGGCCGCCCCGGCCCGCGGCCGCCGCAGTCCGACCACCCGCGTCGGCGTTACTACGTAGCTCTAGTCCTATAGAGGACCAGTAGCATGAGGGGATGGCCCCGAACCGCCTCACCCTCGTGCAGCCCGAGCCCGGGCAGAGCCGCTACGCCGCGCTGGCCGCGGCGCTGCGGCATCGCGTCATGGCCGGTGAATGGCCGGCGGGCACCCCGCTGCCCGCCGAGACCCGGCTCGCCGCCGAACACGGCGTGGCGCTGGGCACGCTGCGCCGGGCGCTCGAACTGCTGGCCGAGCAGGGCCTGATCGAGCGCCGCCACGGCAAGGGCACCTTCGTGCGGGGCGGCCTGGCCGGCGCGACGATGCTGCGCTTCTTCCGCTTCGGCAGCGGCGACGGGGAGGTGCCGCGGTCGCGCGTGCTCTCCCGCCAGCCGGTGGTCGCCTCGGCCGAGGTGGCGCGGCGTCTCGGCGTCGCGGTCGGCGACCCGGTCCTTCGCCTGCACCGGCTGCGCTCCCTGCAGGCGCAGCCCCGCCTGCTCGAAGACATCTGGCTGCCGCTGCCGCTGTTCGCGCCGCTGCTCGATTGGCCATTGGCCGACTGGGGCGACCTGCTCTACCCGGCGTTCGCCGAGCGCTGCGGCGTCGCGGTCACCCGCGCCACCGACGAGATCGGCTTCGCCACCCTCACCGCCGCCCAGGCGCGCCACCTCGACCTGCCGCCCGGCCACCCCGGCGTGACGGTGACCCGCCAGGCCTACGACCTGACCGGCCGCTGTGTCGAGCTGCGCACCACGCGCGCCGATGCCTTCGCCTTCCATTACGCCGTCACGATCACCTGAGGAGGCCGCTCCATGCCGTCCATGCCCACGACCCGAAGACAGTTCCTCGCCGCTTCCGCGTCGTCCGCCGCCGCGCTAGCCCTGCCGGTCCGTGCCGCGGCCGACATCGGCGGCGGCAAGCCGATCACGCTGGTGGTGTCCTACCCGGCCGGCGGCGGTGCCGACGCCATGGCGCGCCTCATCGGCCCGAAGCTGGCCGAGGCCCTGGGCCAGCCGGTGGTCGTCGACAACAAGCCCGGCGGCAGCGGCACCATCGCCGCGCAGCAGGTCGCCCGCGCCGCGCCGGACGGCACCACGCTGCTGCTGGACGCCTCGTCCTTCGCGGTCAACCCGGCGCTGTTCCCCAAGCTGCCGTACGACAGCGACAAGGCCTTCGTGCCGATCGCGGTGCTGGCGCTGTTCCCCAACGTGCTGGTGTGCACCCCCCGGCTTCGAGGCGAAGACCGTGGCCGACGTGGTGAAGCTGGCCCGCGCCAGGCCGAAGGGCGTCATGTACGCCTCGTCCGGCAACGGCTCGGCGCAGCACTTGGCCGGCGCGCTGTTCGAGCAGCTGGCCAAGGTGGAGCTCTCGCACGTGCCCTATCGCGGCGGCGGCCCGGCCATGAACGACGTGATGGGCGGCCAGGTGCCGCTGTTCTTCGCCAACGTGGCGTCCAGCCTGGGCCAGATCCAGGCCGGTCGGCTGCGGCCGCTGGCCGTCACCGCGGCGGTGCGCTGCCGGGCGCTGCCCGACGTGCCGACGATGGCGCAGGCCGGTGTGGCCGGCCACGAGGTGCTGGAGTGGAACCCGGTCCTCGCGCCCGCCGGCCTTGCGCCGGCGGTGCGCGACAGGCTGCAGTCGGCGGTGGCCCGCACGATGGCGGACCCCGAGGTGCTGGGCCGCGTGCGGGCGCTCGGCGGCGACGTCTTCACCGGCCATCCCGCGCAGTTCATCGGCGCCCAGCAGGCGCTGTGGGCGCGCGTGGTCAAGGAACGGGGGATCAGCCGTGACTGAACCGGCGCCCGCCGGCTGGGACTGCCATGTGCACGTCTTCGCGGCGTCGGCACCGGTGCGGGACGGGCACTACCGGCCGGTCGACCGGCCGCTGGCGCAGATCGAGGCCACGGCCGAGGCCCACGGTGTGCGCCACCTCGTGCTGGTGCAGCCCAGCGTCTACGGCAGCGACAACACGCTGCTGCTCGACGCCCTGGCCACCGAGCCCGGCCGCCACCGCGGCGTGGTGGTGGTGGACGACACCGTCACCGACGCCGAACTCGACGCCATGCACGCCGCCGGGGTTCGCGGCGTGCGGTTGAACCGGGTCTCGCCGGTGGGCGACGGGGCCGATCCGGCGCGGCGCTTCGACGCGCTGGCGCCACGGCTGCGGCCGCGGGGCTGGCACTTGCAGTGGTACACCGACGCCGCGCAGCTGCCCGCCATCGCCGCGCTGCACCGCGACAGCGGCGTCACCTGCGTGCTCGACCACCTGGCCGGCTTCGGCCTGGCCGTGCCCGACGACCACCCGGCCTGGCGGGCCGCCGAGGCGCTGGCCGCCGGCGGCGCCTGGCTCAAGCTCTCGGGCTGGTACCGGCTGGGTGCGCAGGCGCCCTACGCCGGCCTGGTGCCGCGCATCCGCCGCCTGGCCGCGTGGTTCGGTGAGCGCATGGTCTGGGGCTCCGACTGGCCGCACACCACCTTCGCCCCCGAGGCCATGCCGCCCTACGCCCAGGGCTGGCAGCCCGTCGTCGACGCCCTGGGCCCCGGGGCCGCGCGGGCGCTGCGCGGCCGTCCGCCATCGATCTACCGCTAGAGGAGAACGCCATGCCGACCTTCATCACCCGGCGCCATGCGCTGCGCCTGGCCGTGCTCGGCCCCGTGGCCGGCACGCTGCCGTCGCTCGCCGGGGCGCAGGCCGCCTGGCCGAACAAGTCCATCCGCCTGGTCGTGCCGTTCGCCCCCGGCGGCAGCAGCGAGATCGTCGCCCGCGGGGCGGCCGCCGAGCTGACCAAGCTGCTCGGCCAGAGCGTCTTCGTCGACAACAAGCCGGGCGGCGCCGGCAACGTCGCCATGGGCGAGGTGGCGCGGGCGGACGACGAGCACACCGTCATCCTCGGCCACATCGGCACGCTGGCGGTGAACCCGTACATCTTCGACAAGCTGCCCTACGACGCGGCCAAGGCCTTCGTGCCGGTGTCGCTGCTGGCCAAGGTGCCCAGCCTGTACGTGGTGCGGCCCGAGCTGCCGGTGAAGAACCTCAAAGAGTTCATCGCGCTGGCCAAGAGCAAGCCGGGCCAGTTGAACTACGGCTCGGCGGGCAACGGCAGCGCCGGCCACCTGGCCTTCGAGTACCTGAAGATGGCGACCGGGACCTTCGTCGTGCACGTGCCCTACCGCGGCACCGGGCCACAGCTCACCGACCTGATGGGCGGCCGGCTGGACGCGGCCGCGGTGGGCGCGCCGGCGGTGATGCAGTTCATCAAGACCGGCAAGCTGCGCTGCATCGCCACCGGCACCACGCAGCGGTTGGCCCAGCTGCCCGAGGTGCCCACCGTGGCCGAGCAGGGCTTCCCCGGCTTCGAGATGACCCAGTGGTACGGCCTGCTCGCCCCCCTCGACCATGGCCCGGGCCAACGTCGACAGGCTGGCCGCGGCCTCGGCGCGGGCGATCAAGGAGCCGGCGACGCTGAAGCTGCTGGAAAGCGAGGCCGCCATCGCCGTGGGCAGCACCCCCGCCGAATTCGCCAAGTTCATCGAGCTCGAGCAGCAGCGCTGGAAGCCGGTGATCGCGCGCGCCAAGATCAAGCCCGACTGACCGCGGCGGGGGCGGCGGCGCGGCGCTACTCCGTCTCCAGCCCCTGCGCCTGAAGCGCCCACAGCCGGGCGTAGAGGCCGCCGGCCTGGCGCAGCCGCTCGGGCGGGCCGTCCTCGACGACCCGGCCCTGCACGATCACCACCACGCGGTCGAAGGTGGCCACGGTGGCCAGCCGGTGGGCCACGGCGATGACGGTGCGCCCGTGCATCAGCCGGCCGAGGGCGGCCTGGATGGCGCGCTCGCTCTCGCTGTCCAGCGCCGAGGTGGCCTCGTCCAGCAGCAGGATGGGCGCGTCCTTGAGGAAGGCGCGGGCGATGCCGATGCGCTGCCGCTGGCCACCGGACAGCCGCGCGCCGCGCTCGCCGACCAGGCTGTCGTAGCCCTCGGGCAGGCCGCGGATGAAGTCGTCGCAGTGGGCGGCGCGGGCGGCGGCCTCCACCGCGGCGTCGTCGGCGTCGGGCCGGCCGTAGCGGATGTTCTCGCGGACGGAGCGGTGCAGCAGCGCGATCTCCTGCGGCACCACACCGATGGCCTGGCGCAGGCTGTCCTGCTGCACGAAGGCGATGTCCTGCCCGTCGACGAGGATGCGGCCGGCCTGGACGTCCTCCAGCCGCTGCAGCAGGCCGACCAGGGTCGACTTGCCGGCGCCCGACGGCCCGACGATGCCCACCCGCTGGCCGGCGCCGATGTGCAGGTCCAGGCCCTGGAAGACCGGCTGCCCGCCCTCGTAGGTGAAGTGCACGCCCTGCAGCCGGATGTCGCCCGCCGGCGCCTGCAGCGGCGACGCCCCGGGCACGTCGGCCACCGGCTGCGGCCGGGCGACCAGCCTGAGCGTCTCGTCGATCAGGCCCAGGTGCTGCGAGGCGTCGACCAGCGACAGCGCCAGGTCGCGCGAGCCGTGGAGGATGCGAAAGGTCAGGGCGCTGATGACCACCACGTCGCCGGCGGTGCCGGCGCCCACCGTCCAGGCGCGGATGGACCAGTACAGCATGCCGCCGGCCATCAGCCACAGGCAGATGTCGTGCAGCACCCGCGTCTTCTCCATGTGCAGCCAGCTCTTGCGGTGGGCACGGGCCTCGAGGCCGAACTCGCGCTGCAGCCGCTCGTACTCGCGCTGGCGGGCGGAGAAGGCCTTCACCGTCCAGATGTTGGCCATCACGTCGACCAGCTCGCCGCCGACGCGCGACGCCTGTTCGGCATAGGCCTGGTGGTGCGGCCGGCCGCGGCGGCCGAAGCGGGTGATCAGCGTGCCGACGATGGCCACGAAACCGAGCAGCGCCAGCGCCATGCGCGGGTCCACGCTGACCAGCACCACCACCGCGCCGAGGAAGTCGACGATGGGCGGCAGCACGTGCCAGATGGCGATGCCGAAGAGGCCGGCCGCGGCGCCGGCGGTCTGCGTCACCCGGCTGCCCAGCGCACCCGACATCTGGTCGGCGAAGAAGCGCATCGGGTGGCGCGTCAGCCGGGCGAACAGGTCCAGCCGCAGGTCCACTCCGGTGGCCACCACCGTGCGGCAGCCCAGCCAGCCGCCCAGCCGCCACAGCGCGCTCTCCAGCGCGATCAGGCCGATGAACAGCGCCAGCCAGCGCCACACCTCGCCCGCCCGGTGGTTGCCCTCGGCCATGGCGTCGATGATCAGCTTCATGCCGTACTGCACGCCCACCGAGCAGCTGGCCCCGCCGACGATGATGGCCGCCAGCACCGCGAACTGCCACGGCCGCCGCCGCACGTAGCCGAGCAGGAAGGGCAGGGCGCGGTCGGGCAGGTCGGGGGTGGGGGCCGGCGCCGGCACCGGTGCGGCACCGGCGTCGGGCCCCGGCCAGCGCGGCGCGCCGGAGGCGACCGCGGGCGGGTTGGTGGTCAAGGCGTCGGTCCGGCGGCGGGGGTCCGGGCCGGTGGACGCCGCAGCACGAAGGGGCGGGGGCATGGCGCAGCCAGAGGCAATTGGGGTTCCTCCCGGGCGCGGCCTGTGGCCGGGTCCGAGGTGCGGTACCGGTGTTCGGGCTGGGCGGCGCGCGCCTTGCCGCGGCAGGGCATGACGCGCTTCAGTTACCACGTCTCGCACGAGCAGTTCGCGCCCTCGGCGCTGCTGCGCTTCGTGCAGCAGGCCGAGGCGGCCGGCTTCGACGCCGCGTTCAGCTCCGACCACCTGCAGCCCTGGGGCCCGCAGCAGGGCCACTCCGGCTTCAGCTGGGCCTGGCTGGGAGCGGCGCTGCAGGCCACCCGGCGGCTGCAGTTCTCCACCATCACCGTGCCGGGCGGCTGGCGCTACTCGCCGGTGCTGCTGGCGCAGGCGGCGGCCACGCTGGCCGAGCTCCATCCCGGCCGCCTGCCCTGGATCGCGCTCGGCAGCGGCGAGGCGGTCAACGAGGCCGTCGTCGGACCCTGGCCGGACAAGGCCGAGCGCAACCGCCGGCTCGAGCGCGGCGCGCGGGCGATGCGCGCACTGCTGGCCGGCGAGCGCGTGCACCAGGCCGGGCCGCCGACGGTGTCGCACGCGCGGCTCTGGGTGCGGCCGCCGGCGCCGCTGGCGCTCGTCGGCGCCGCCACCAGCGAGGCCACCGCTCGCTGGCTGGGCGGCTGGGCCGACGGGCTGCTCACCCTGGCGCCCGACGTCGAATCGTTGCGCGCCCTCGTCACCGCCTTCCGCGAAGGCGGGGGCGAGGACAAGCCGGTGCACTTCAAGTTCGACCTTAGCTGGGCGCCCAGCGAAGACGAGGCCGAACGGCAGGCGCATGCGCAATGGCGCTTCAACGCGGTGGACCGCGTCAGCGCCGCCGAATGGCACCAGCCCGAGGACTTCGACGCCGCCACCCGCGGGATGCCCGTGGCCGACATCCGTCGGCATGTCTTCGTCAGCGCGGACCTGCGCGCCCACGCCGACCGGCTGCGCGAGCTGATGGCGCTGGGCCCGGCGTCGATCGACCTGCACCAGGTCGGCCTGTCGCAGGCGGCGTTCATCGAGGCCTTCGGCCGAGAGGTGCTGCCCGCGCTGCGGCGGCCCTGATCGACGGCCCTCGCCGCTACATCACCGTCGCGTGCGGATGCTGGGGTGCTCCAGCGTCTGCGCGATCAGGCGCAGCATGCCGTCGCAATCCTCGCGCGACAGCGGCCCGCCGAGGCAGATGCGCACCGCGTCGGGCGGGCTGCCGTCGGTGCTGAAGGCGGCGCTGGCCACCACCGCCGCGCCCTGGGTGCGCAGGTAGGAGGCGAACTCCACCACGCTCCACGACGAGGCCAGCGGCAGCCACAGGTGGAAGGCCTCCGGCTGGCTGACGAGGCCGTGCGCGCCCAGGTGCTGCTGCGCCAGGGCGTGGCGGGCGATCGACTCGGCGCGCACCGCGTCCAGCACCGCTTCGGCCGTGCCGTCCTCCACCCACCGGGTGGCCAGGCCGCTGGTGATCGGCGAGGCCATGACGTGCAGCGACCGCATGGCGCCGGCCAGCCGCTGCGCCAGGCGTTCCGACGGCGCGCAGACGTAGGCGCTGCGCAGCCCGGCGCCCAGGCACTTGGAGAAGCCGGTGATGTAGTAGGTCAGCTCCGGCGCGAAGGTGGCCACCGGCGGCAGGCGCCGGCGCGGCAGCATGGCGTAGGCGTCGTCCTCGATGATGGGCACGCTGTAGCGCAGCGCCACGTCGGCCAGCCCTTCGCGCCGCCGCGCCGACATGGTCAGCGTGGTCGGGTTGAGGAAGGTGGGGTTGCAGTAGACCGCCTTCGGCGCCAGCGTGCGGCAGGCATGCTCGAAGGCGTCCAGGTCGGGCCCCTCGTCGTCCATCGGCAGCGGGTGCAGCTGCACGCCGAGCTGGGTGGCGATGGCCTTCAGGCCGGGGTAGACCAGCGCGTCGACGCAGATCGATTCGCCCGGCCGGGCGAGCTGCGAGATCAGCGCCGTCAACACGCTGTGGATGCCCGGGCAGACCAGCACCTGGCCGGCGGTGATGCCCGACAGCCGGCGCTTGAGCCAGGCCATGGCGGCGTCGCGGTCGCGCGGCGAGCCGCCGAAGTCGTGGTAGCGCAGCAGCTCGGCCATGTCGGCGCCCTGCAGCGCGGCGGCCGCGCCCTCGCGCAGCCGGGCCAGCAGGGCGGGGTCGGTGGGCTCCGGCGGCATGTTCATGGTCATCGCCGCGGCGGTGCCGTTGCGCAGCGGCAGGCCCGCGGCCTGGCGCCGCACCCAGCTGCCGCTGCCCGAGCGCGAGTCGATCAGCCCGCGCTTGCGCGCCTCGGCGAAGGCACGGGCCACCGTGGTGTAGTGCAGGTCGAGGTCGCGCGCCAGCTCGCGCAGCGTGGGCAGCCGGTCGCGCTCGGCCAGGCGCCCGTCGCGCAGGTCCTCGGCAATCAGCTCGGGGATGACGACATAGGCCGGCTGGTCGGAGGCCTCCAGGCGGCGGCGCCAGCGGGTGGCAAGTTGCGGCATGGGCGGATTGATCGCATGTTGCATGCCGCGCCGGACCCGACGCAGGGCCCGGGCGGCACGCCGCGGCGGTGCGGCCGGCCCATTGATCGGGTGCATTGATAGCAGGCCGGCGCCCTGCGCTGGTGCCGGTGGTGAGCCCGTGTGGTCACACCGTCGCCGGTGCGGTGCGCAGGCGTGTGGCGGGCCCGCCTCTGACAGCAGGTGGTTGATCGGCCGCTTGATCGCATCGGGCGCCGGCCGGTGGCACATGCGATGCGAGGGTGAACGGGCATCGCAACCACCCAGGAGCCCGCCATGCCCAAGGTCACCAAGCCCGCCAACCGCAAGGGAGACTTCCTCGTCGACTACGAGGAGAAGGTCTTCGAGGACGTCAAGGCCGAGCCCGGCGAGAAGGCCCTCGTCACCTTCCACACCGTGGCCTTCGAGGGTTCCATCGGCTTCGTCAACCTGCTGCAGGCCACCCGGCTGCAGCGCAAGGGGTTCGACACCTCGGTGCTGCTGTACGGCCCCGGCGTCACGCTGGGCGTGCAGCGCGGCTTCCCCACGCTGGGCGACGAGGCCTTTCCCGGCCACCAGAACTTCAACAACCAGATCACCAAGTTCATCGCCGAAGGCGGCAAGGTCTACGCCTGCCGCTTCGCGCTGCAGGCGCTGTACGGCCATGGCGAGGGATCGCTGATCGAGGGCGTCAAGCCCATCAGCCCGCTGGACGTGCTGGACATCATCCTGCTGCACCGCAAGTCCAACGCCTTCATCCTCGACACCTGGACGCTGTGACCATGCCCGCCGTGGTGCGCGCGGCCGCCGTCCAGATCGCACCCGACCTGGAGCGGCCCGAGCGCACGCTGGACCGGGTGTGCTCGGCGCTGGACGAGGCCGCCGGCCGCGGCGTGCAGCTGGCCGTCTTTCCCGAGACGGTGCTGCCCTACTACCCGTACTTCAGCTTCGTGCTGCCGCCTTGCCAGCAGGGCGCGCCGCACCTGGCGCTGTACGAGCACGCGGTGGTGGTGCCGGGTCCGGTGACGCAGGCCGTGGCTGAGCAGGCGCGCCGCCATTGCATGGTGGTGCTGCTGGGCGTCAACGAGCGCGACCACGGCAGCCTGTACAACACGCAGCTGCTGTTCGACGCCGACGGCAGCGTGAAGCTCAAGCGCCGCAAGCTCACCCCGACGTACCACGAGCGCATGGTCTGGGGGCAGGGCGACGCCGCCGGCCTGCAGGTGGTGGCCACCGCCGTCGGCCGCGTCGGCGCGCTGGCCTGCTGGGAGCACTACAACCCGCTGGCGCGTTATGCGCTGATGGCGCAGCACGAGCAGATCCACTGCGCGCAGTTCCCCGGCTCGCTGGTCGGCCAGATCTTCGCCGACCAGATGGCGGTGACCATCCGCCACCACGCGCTGGAGGCGGCCTGCTTCGTGGTCAACGCCACCGCCTGGCTGAACGAGGCGCAGGTGCGCTCGGTCACCGACGACCCGAAGCTGCAGGCGGCGCTGCGCGGCGGCTGCCACAGCGCCATCGTCTCGCCCGAGGGCCGCTACCTGGCCGAGCCGCTGACCGCGGGCGAGGGCCTGGTGGTCGCCGACCTCGACCTGGCGCTGGTCACCAAGCGCAAACGCATGATGGACTCGGTGGGCCACTACGCCCGGCCCGAGCTGCTGAGCCTGGCCATCAACCGCCGCCCGGCGCAGCCGGTGGTGCCGATGGACGGCGACCTCGCCCCCTTGCCCGTGAACAGGAGCCCCGATGAACACGCCCTCGGCCGAGACCCGCGCGTTGATGACCCAGCTGCAGTCGCACGGCCTGCGGCTGCTTGACCCCGGCGCCGGCGCGCCCAGCCGCCGTGGCGGCGCCGGCCCGTCGGACCACAAGGCGGTGACGGTGGACGGGCACACGATCATGGTGCCGGTGCACACGTCCACCGCCTGGGGCTCGCCCTTCGTCGCCGGTGCGCCGGACGCGTCGGGCCGCAGCACGCTGCAGCGTGGCGCCATCTCGATCGCGCAGATCGAGTTCCCGAAGGCGCCGCGCTTCTACGCCCTGCAGACCTTCGACGGCGTGCCCTACTCGCAGATCGCCACGCTGCACGGCGCCGACGTGCTGGCCACCACCGTGCTGCAGACCTGCATCCGCTACGAGAGCCGGCGCAAGGCCTGCCGCTTCTGCGCGCTGGGCCAGTCGCTGGCGGCCGGCCGCACCATCGCCCGCAAGACGCCGGAACAACTGGCCGAGGTGGCCCGCATGGCGGTGCTGCTCGACGGCGTGAAGCACATGGTGATGACCACCGGCACGCCCGCCGGCGACGACCGCGGTGCGGCGGTGCTGGCCGAAAGCGCCTTCGCCATCAAGGCGGCGGTGCCGCACCTGCCGCTGCAGGGCCAGTGCGAGCCGCCGGCCGACGACCGCTGGTTCGCCCGCCTGCACGCCGCCGGCATCGACACCCTCGGCCTGCACCTGGAGGCGGTGAGCGAGCGGGTGCGCCGCGAGGTGATGCCCGGCAAGGCCGAGGTGCCGGTGTCGCGCTACCTCTCGGCCTTCGAGGCGGCGGTGAAGGTCTTCGGCCGCGGCCAGGTCAGCACCTACATCCTGGCCGGGCTGGGCGACACGCGCGAGGAGATCCTGTCGATGTGCGAGACCCTCATCGGCCTGGGCGTCTACCCCTTCGTCGTGCCCTTCGTGCCGATCAGCGGCACGCCGATGGAGGACAACCCGGCGCCCGACGCGGCGTGGATGCAGTCAGTGCTGCAGCCGTTGGGTTCGATGCTGTCGGTCGCGGGGCTGCGGTCTTCTGACATCAAGGCGGGATGCGGGAAGTGCGGGGCGTGTTCTTCGCTGTCGCAGTACGAGCAGCCGGTGGCCTTGGCGGGGGCCTGAGGCGGTGTTGGCATGACCACGCATGCGCTCACCTGCCTCGAGGCGCCGGTGCTCGCCTCCTTTGCCGGGCCCGCGGCCTTCACCCCCCTGCGAATTCCGCATCCGCTGGGCCGACAGCGACTGGGAGCGGCGTGAGGCCATGGCGCTGCGGCGGGCGGTGTTCTGCTTCGAGCAGGGCGTCTTCGTCGGCGACGACCGCGACGCGATCGACGACCATGCGCAGTGCCTGGTCGCGCTGTCGATGGTCGGCGGCGCGGCCGATGCGGTGGTCGGCACGGTGCGCATCCACCGGGCCGAGCCCGGCGTGTGGTGGGGCTCCCGATTGGCGGTGCACCCGTCGTTCCGGCACCTGGGCCGCATCGGCGCCACGCTCATCAAGCTCGCCGTCAGCAGCGCCCATGCGCAGGGCTGCGGCCGCTTCCTGGCCCATGTGCAAAGCCAGAACGTGCCCATGTTCGAGCGGCTGTACTGGACCGCGTTGGAAGCGATGAACCTGCACGGCCGACCGCACCACCGCATGCAGGCCGACCTGGCGCACTACCCGCCCTGCGACCGGCCCTACGCCGGCTTCGTCACCCGCACGTCTGCCTGAGAACGCGGGCATGAACGCCAATGCGCTCTGCGAAGCCTTGCGCGCCAGCCGCGGTTTCGCCCACAAGCGGGACATCGCCGACGTCATGCGCCGGCTGTCGCCGGTGCTGCCGGGCGGCGCCACGCCGCAGGGCGTGCGGGTGGGCGACGACTGCGCCGCCATCGCCGACGGCGACGGCCACCTGCTCTTCGCCATCGAGGGCTTCGTCGAGGACTTCGTGCAGCGCGAGCCCTGGTTCGCCGGCTGGTGCGGCGTGATGGTCAACCTGAGCGACATCGCCGCCATGGGCGGCCGCCCGGTCGCGGTGGTCGATGCGCTGTGGAGCGACGGCGCGGCCCAGGGCGCACCGGTGCTCGACGGCCTGGCCGAGGCCTCGCGGCGCTACGGCGTGCCCATCGTCGGCGGGCACAGCAACCACCGCAGCCCGCGCCCGCAGCTCGCCGTCGCCGTGCTCGGCCGAGCACAGCGCCTGCTCACCAGCTTCGACGCCCGGCCGGGCGACGTGCTGCTGGCCGCCGTCGACCTGCGCGGGCGCTGGCACGACCCCTGGCCGTACTGGGACGCCGCCACCACCGCGCCGGCCGAACGCCTGCGCGGCGACCTGGCGCTGCTGCCCGCCATCGCCGAGGCCGGCCTGTGCGACGCCGCCAAGGACATCAGCATGGCCGGCGTGGTCGGCACCGCGCTGATGCTGCTGGAATGCTCCGGCGTCGGCGCCCGGCTCGACCTGTCCGAGCTGCCGCGGCCGGACGGGCTGACCCCCGACGACGAGGCCGGCTGGCTGCGCTGGCTCACCGCCTTTCCCAGCTTCGGCTTCCTGCTCAGCGTGGCGCCGTCGCGGGTGGCGGCGGTGCAGCAGCGCTTCGCCGCGCGCGGCATCGCCTGCGGCGCCATCGGCGACGTGCGGGCCGGGCCGGAGGTGAGCCTGCGGCACCGGGGCACCGAGGCCCTGCTCTGGCACCTGGTCGAGCAGCCCTTCATCACGGCGGGCGTCGGCCATGGCTGAGCCGCTGCGCATCGCGCTGCTCACCCACTCGGTGAACCCGCGTGGCGGCGTGGTGCACGTGCTGGAGCTCGGCCGGGCGCTGATGCAGCGCGGCCATGCGGTGACGGTGGTCGCCCCGGCCACCGCGGGGCAGCGGCTCTTCCGCGACACGCCCTGCCGCGTCGAGCTGGCACGCTGCCCCTCGCCGCCGGCGGACGCCAACCTGCGCTGGACCGTGCGCAGCCGCATCGATGCCGTGCGCACGCACCTGCGCGCGCTGCGGGCCGGCGAGGCGTTCGACGTCTTCCACGCCCACGACGGCATCGGCGCCAACGCCCTGGCCGACCTGGCCGAGGCCGGCGACGTTCCCGGCTACCTGCGCACCGTGCACCACGTGGACCGCTTCCCCGACGCGCAGGTGCAGGCCTGGGAGACGCGGTCCATCCGCGGCGCCGCGCGCCTGCTGGCCGTCAGCGCGGTGTGGTGCGAGCGGCTGGCCCGCGACCATGGCCGGCCCGTCGAGCAGGTGCCCAACGGCGTCGACCTGTCGCGCTTCTCGCCCCATGCCGAACCGATGGACGCCGAGCGCCTGCACGGCCTCGGCCTGGCCGGCCGGCCGCGGGTGCTGGCGGTGGGCGGCATCGAGGCGCGCAAGAACAGCCACCGCCTGCTGCAGGCCTTCGTGCGCCTGCGGCAATGGCTGCCGCAGGCGCAGCTGGTGATCGCCGGCGGGCAGAGCCTGCTGCCGCACGACGCGGAGGTGGCCGCCTTCAGCGCTGCCGCCGCCGCCGCCGGCCTGGGCATCGGCGCCGGACAGCCCGTCGTCCTCACCGGCCCGCTGCCCGACGCGGTGCTGCCCGCGCTGTACCGGTCGGCCGACGTGCTGGCCATGCCGTCGCTGCTGGAAGGCTTCGGACTGGCCGCGCTGGAGGCGCTGGCCTGCGGCACGCCGGCGGTGGTGTCGCGGCTGGCACCCTTCACCGAGCACTTCGTGCAGGACGTGGGGGAGCGGGACGTGCACTGGGCCGACCCGCTCGACATCGAATCGATCGCGCTGGCGCTGCGCCGCGGCGTGGCCGCCGGCCGCCGCCCGGTGGTGCCCGAGGTCTGCCGCCGCTTCGACTGGTCGCGCAGCGCCGAGCGCCACGAGGCGCTGTACCGGCTGCCGCTGCCCGTTCCCGCCCTGGAGTGACGCCATGCCCGAAATGCACTACCGGCTGCGCTGGCCGGACGACAGCGAGAGCCTGTGTTATTCGCCCTCGCTGGTGATCAAGGACTTCTTCGTGCCCGGCACCGCCTACCCGCTGCCGGACTTCCTGCGCCGCGTGCGCGAGGCCACGCACATCGCCAGCGAGCGGGTGCGGGCCAAGTACGGCTTCGCCTGTTCGGCCGCAGCGGGCCAGCTGCAGGCCATCGAGGACCAGGCCGATCGTTTCAGCGGCCGGCCCGACGCCCGGGTGGAAGTGTTGTCGTTCGTGGAGTAGCCATGGCGTTTGATCAGGATGTCGTCATCGTGGGCGGGGGCCAGGCCGGCCTGTCGCTGTCCTACCACCTGCAGCGGCGCGGCATCGGCCACTGCGTGTTCGAGAAGCACCAGGCGCTGCACGTCTGGCGCACCCGTCGCTGGGACAGCTTCTGCCTGGTCACGCCCAACTGGCAGTGCGCGCTGCCCGGGCACGAGTACCGGGGCGACGACCCGCACGGCTTCATGCGCAAGCCGGAGATCCTCGACTGGCTGGCCGGCTTCAAGGCCGCGGTGAACGCGCCGCTGCACGAGGGCGTGGCGGTGCAGCAGGCCACGCCGCTGGCCGGCGGCGGCTTCGAGGTCGTCACCAGCCAGGGCCGGCTGACGGCCGGGCAGGTGGTGGTGGCCTCCGGCGGCTACCACCAGCCCATCGTGCCGCGCATGGCCGAGCGCCTGCCGGCCGACCTGCTGCAACTGCACAGCGAGGAGTACCGCCAGCCGGCGGCGCTGCCCGCCGGCACGGTGCTGGTGGTGGGGGGCCGGCCAGTCCGGCGCGCAGATCGCCGAGGACCTGCACCTGGCCGGCCGCCGGGTGGTGCTGGCCGTGGGCCAGGCGCCGCGCTGCGCGCGCTTCTACCGCGGCCGCGACGTGGTCGACTGGCTGGCCGACATGGGCTACTACGACATGCCGGTGGACCAGCACCCGCTGCGCGAGGGCGTGCGCGACAACACCAACCACTACGTCACCGGCCGCGACGGCGGGCGCGACATCGACCTGCGCCGCTTCGCGGTCGAGGGCATGCGCCTGGTCGGCCCGCTGCGCGGCGTGGAGGGCACGGCGCTGCGCTTCGAGCCGACGCTGCGGGCCGCGCTGGACCAGGCGGACAGCGTCTACAACGGCATCAACGCCAGCATCGACCGCTTCATCGAACAGCGCGGCCTGGACGCGCCGCCGGGCGGCGTCTACCGGCCGGTGTGGCAGCCCGACGGCGAGACCACCGAGCTCGACCTGGTGGCCGAAGGCATCACCAGCATCGTCTGGTGCATCGGCTTCGAGCCCGACTTCCGCTGGGTGCACGCCCCGGTCTTCGACGGCCGCGGCCGGCCCCAGCACCGCCGCGGCGTGACGCCGCAGCCCGGCCTGTACTTCCTCGGCCTGCCCTGGCTGCACACCTGGGGCTCGGGCCGCTTCTCCGGCGTGTCACGCGACGCGCTGTACCTGGCGGAGCGGATCGAGGCGCACTTGGGCGCACTGGCGGCCAAGGCCGGCGGGCGGGACCACGCGGTCCCGGTCTGACCGGGATCGTTCGCCTGTCAGCCCGGCGGGTGGACGAACAGCGGCAGCAGCAGGCAGGCGATGCCCAGCAGCCCGAGCACCAGCAGGGTGGCCAGCCGAAGGGCCGGCATGCCGCCGGCGGCGAGGGTGTCGAGGGCCTGCGCGAGCAGGGTGTCGACGGTGGGGTTGAACATGGCGTCGGGCGTGTCGAGGACCATGCCGTGGTTGTACTGAGGGGCCGCCTCGCCGCCATCCCCGCGGCCGGGTGACCGGTCCGCCACCACCCCCGTGCTCCGTGCCATCCGTCACGGCCGGGCGTGGGGGTGGGGGGCGAACACCGGGCCGAAACCCCCGGCTTATCGGGCTCTAGATCCTGGGCCGCCTGCCGAGAATGGCCGGGCCCATGGTCCGTCCGTCCGCATGAACCCCGCCCTGCTGCTCCGCCTGCAAACGCTGTTCGGCCGCAACGCCGACACGGTGAAGGCCCTGCTCGCCCCGGTCTTCATCGTCATGGTGCTGGCGATGATGGTGCTGCCGCTGCCGCCCTTCGCGCTGGACCTGCTGTTCACCTTCAACATCGCGCTGGCGCTGATGGTGATGCTGGTGGCCGCGCACATGGTGCGGCCGCTGGACTTCGCGGCCTTCCCGTCGGTGCTGCTGATCACCACGCTGCTGCGCCTGAGCCTGAACGTCGCCTCCACCCGCGTGGTGCTGATGGAAGGCCACACCGGCACCGGCGCCGCCGGGCAGGTGATCGAGTCGTTCGGCCACTTCCTGATCGGCGGCAACTTCGCCGTCGGCCTGATCGTGTTCGCGGTGGTGATGGTGATCAACTTCATCGTCGTCACCAAGGGCGCGGAGCGCATCGCCGAGGTCGGCGCGCGCTTCACGCTGGACGCGATGCCCGGCAAGCAGATGGCGATCGACGCCGACCTCAACGCCGGCCTGATCGACGAGAAGGAGGCCAAGCGCCGCCGCGCCGAGGTCAGCGAGGAGGCCGAGTTCTTCGGCTCGATGGACGGTGCGTCGAAGTTCGTGCGCGGCGACGCCATCGCCGGCATGTTGATCCTCTTCATCAACATCGTCGGCGGCTTCGTCGTCGGCGTGGCGCAGCACGGCCTGTCGGCCGGCGACGCCGCCTCGAGCTACATCCTGCTGGCGGTGGGCGATGCGCTGGTGGCGCAGATCCCGGCGCTGCTCATCTCCGTCGCCGCGGCGATGGTGGTCACCCGTGTCGGCAAGGAGCACGACGTGGGCAGCCAGATCCGCAAGCAGGTCTTCGGCTCGACCCGGTCGCTGGCGGTCACCGCCGCCATCATCGGCCTGATCGGCCTGGTGCCGGGCATGCCGCACCTGGTCTTCCTCGGCCTGGCCGGCGCCATCGGCTACGGGGCCTGGAAGCTCGACAAGGCGCAGAAGGCCGAGGCCGAACGCGCCAAGCTGCCGCGCGCGCAGCAGCAGGCGGCCGACGGCGCGAACGCCAACGTCGAGGCCAGCTGGGACGACCTGGTGCCGGTGGACACGCTGGGCCTCGAGGTGGGCTACCGCCTCATCGCGCTGGTGGACAAGGCACGCTCGGGCGACCTGCTGGCGCGCATCAAGGGCGTGCGCAAGAAGTTCGCACAGGACGTCGGCTTCCTGCCGCCGCCGGTGCACATCCGCGACAACCTCGAACTCACGCCCAGCGTCTACCGGGTCATGCTGCGCGGCGCGGTGGTGGGCGAGGGCGAGGCCTTCCCCGGCATGTGGCTGGCCATCAACCCCGGCGGCGCGACGCAGAAGCTGATCGGCACCGGCACCACCGACCCCGCCTTCGGCCTGCCCGCCATCTGGATCGAGGAACGTCAGCGCGAGCAGGCGCAGATGACCGGCTACACCGTGGTCGACTGCCCTACCGTGGTCGCCACCCACCTGTCGCACCTGATGCAGGTGCACGCCGCCAAGCTGCTGGGCCGGGTGGAGACGCAGTCGCTGGTCGAGCACGTGACCAAGCTGGCGCCGAAGCTGATCGAAGACGTGATCCCGAAGATGGTCGGCATCGCCACCGTGCAGAAGGTGCTGCAGCTGCTGCTGGAAGAGGGCGTGCACATCCGCGACATGCGCTCCATCGTCGAGTGCCTGGCCGAGCACGCCGCCGTGGTCACCGAGCCGCAGGAGCTGGCGCGGCGCATCCGCGTGCACCTGGCGCCGGCCATCGTGCAGCAGATCTACGGCTCGGCGAAGGAGCTCGACGTCATCGCGCTCGAGCCCGAGCTGGAGCGGCTGGTCAACCAGGCGCTCAACTCGCCGCACGGCGCCGCGCTGGACCCCGGCGTGGCAGAGACGCTGACCCGCAGCGCCGCCGACACCGCCAAGCGCCAGGAGGACCTGGGCCTGCCGGCCTGCCTGCTGGTGCCCGACGCGCTGCGCGCGCCGATGGCGCGGCTGCTCAAGCGCGCGGCGCCGCGGCTGAAGGTGCTGGCGCACAGCGAGATCCCTGAGACGCATTCGATCCGCATCGGATCGGTCATCGGCGCGGTCTGAGGCCGGCTGAAGGCCGGCCGCCGCTTTCGCGGACGGCGAAAGGAGCCTTGGCGTCTCCACCGCTTCCGCCGGCGCGGACGGCTTCCCAGAATGGTTCGCACATCAAGACCAGGAGACAGGTCATGCGCCATTCCCCCATCGACCGCCGCCGCGCGCTGGTCGCGCTGGCCGGTTTCGCGGCCGCGCCGCGCGCCTTCGCGCAAACCGGGGCCTGGCCGTCCAAGCCGATCACGCTGCTGGTGCCGACCGCACCCGGCGGCACCACCGACATCGCCGCGCGCATGCTGGCCGATCCGCTGGGCAAGGCGCTGGGGCAGACGCTGGTGGTCGACAACCGCGGCGGCGCCAGCGGTGCGATCGCGGCGGTGGCGCTGAAGCGGGCCGAGCCGGACGGCCATGTGCTGCTGATGCAGTACTCCGGCTACCACGTCATCACGCCGCATGTCACCAAGCAGCCGCAGTGGAGGGCCGACGAACTCGCACCGGTGGCCAACGTGCTGAGCGCGCCGCAGGTGGTCGTCGCCCGCGAGGGGCTGCCGGTCAAGACCATGGCCGAGCTGGTGGCGTACGCCAAGCAGAACCCGGGCAAGCTGACCTACGCCTCGTCGGGCGCCGGTTCGCTGCAGCACGTCACCGGCGCGATGCTGGAGCAGCAGGCCGGCATCGGCCTGACGCACGTGCCCTACAAGGGCACGGGGCCGGCGCTGCAGGACCTGCTCGGCGGCCAGGTGGACATCACCTTCGGCACGCCGCCGCCGTACATGCCGCACATCGCCAGCGGCAAGCTGCGCGCGCTGGCGGTGACCGGCCGTTCGCGGCTGTCGTCGTTGCCGCAGGTGCCAACCGCGGCCGAGGCCGGCCTGCCGAAGCTGGATGCGACGTCGTGGTTCGGCGTCTTCGCGCCGGCGCGCACGCCGCCGGCATTGATCGACCGATTGAGCGCCGAGATCGCGAAGGTAATGGCGACGCCCGCCTTCCGCGACAAGGCGGCCGACCTGGGCGCCACGGCCGACTACCAGTCGCCGCGCGACTTCGCGGCGATGGTGCGCGCCGAGGACCTGCGCTGGGCGGCGGTGGTGAAGGCAGCCCGCATCGAGGCCGACTGATCCGGCGCCGGGCCGCCGGACCGTGCCGCCGTCAGGCCAGCCCTTCCTGCCACTCCTCGATGCGCCATTGGCCGACCACGCCGCCGAGCACGAAGGGGTCGCCCTGCACGAAGGCCTCGGCCTGCTCGCGGGTGGTGAAGACCGCCAGCGCACCCGTCGGCGGGTCGCCGTAGGGGCCGGCCATCAGCGCCGTGCCGCGCGCCTTGTACTCCTGAAGCCGCGCGGCATGGCCGGGAAAGTGGTCGGGCACGCGGGCCAGGCCGTCGGCCGCGAGCTCGTAGAAGAGCAGTGCTTTCATGGCCGGCGATGATGGCATCGCCGGCCCGCCGCTCACTGCTGGCCGAACAGCGAATTGGCGAACTGCTCGGCGGCCCGCTCGGGGCAGGTGAAGACGCGCATCTCCTGCCACAGCGTCGTGCCCAGTTCCTCCGCGTCGTCACGCAGCATCGGGCTGCGCTGGCCCAGCCGCTGTGCGAAGCGGTGGACCCATTCGGTGGTCGGCACGGGGGTGGTCTGGGGGGTCATGGCGTGGCTTTCTGCAGGGGGTGGGTGACGGACGAAGAGGGCGCTGATCGGATGGGTGCCATCGTAGGAAAGAAGGCCGCGCCGCATCAGGGCTTCCTCGCTGTAAGCGGTGTCAGCCGCGGCTGACTTGACTTCGTGCGGCGCTTGCCGTTGGACGGCGGGCACGGCACTGGCCGCGCCGGTGCGTGGACCGACCCCCCATCCCATGGCCGCCGAAGCGCGCCCGCGAGCCGGCGCAGGCCGCCGGCCCGATGCCCCCGACGGTCCGCTACTTGGTGAGGATGAGCTTGCCGAGCGCCGTCAGCCGCAGGCGGTAGACACTGCCGGCGTGGGCGATGTGCACCTCGCGCCCGCCGTGGAGCAGGTCGTCGCTGCGCCAGCAGGGCGGTCCCGCGTCGTCCGCGGACCGGGCGTCGGCCGGCTGCGCGGCGCCTTCCGGCCGCGATCGCACGAGGGGCGGGGTGGAGAGGCAGGGCTGCATGGCGTCCTCAAGTAAATACGAATCAGTCGCATTAAAATCGATGATGGCGTGCAGCGCAAGGGCCGTGGCGCGGCAGCGCCTCGCCGGCGGCCGGGTGCACGGGAGACGGCCATGCCGGTGATCACCAGCCTGCTGGAGACCGACCTCTACAAGTTCACGATGTGGCAGGCGATGCTGCACCGGCATCCGCAGGCGCACGCGCAGTACCGCTTCGTCTGCCGCACCCCGCCGGCGCGGCCGTTGTCCGCGTTGTGCGCCGCGGTCGACGCCGAGCTGGACGCGCTGTGCGCGCTCAGCTTCCGCGCCGACGAGCTGGCCTACCTGCGCGGCCTGCGGTACATCAAGCCGGACTTCGTCGACTTCCTGCGCATCTTCCGCTTCCAGCGCGAGTTCATCCGTGCCTGGGCCGAGGGCGACGACCTGCACATCGTGGCCGAAGGGCCGCAGGTGCACGTGATGGCCTTCGAGGTGTTCGTGCTGGCCATCGTCAACGAGCTGCACGCCCGGCCGCTGGACAGCGCCGACCTGCGGGCCGAGGGACGGCGCCGGCTGCAGGCGAAGATCCAGCGGCTGCGCGCCTTCCTCGACGAGCCGCCGCGGCGCCATCCCTTCGAGTTCTTCGATTTCGGCCTGAGGCGGCGCTTCGCCGGCGACTGGCAGCGCGAGGTGGTGTCCACGCTGGCGCAGGCGCTGCCGGCGGCGTTTCGCGGCACCTCCAACGTGCTGCTGGCGCGCGACCTCGGCCTGGTGCCCATCGGCACCATGGCGCACGAGTACCTGCAGACCTTCCAGGGCCTCGGCGTGCGGCTGCGCGACCACCAGAAGGCGGCGCTCGAGGCCTGGGTGCAGGAGTACCGCGGCGACCTCGGCACCGCACTCACCGACGTCGTCGGCATGGACGCCTTCCTGCGCGACTTCGACCTCTACTTCGCCAAGCTCTTCGACGGGCTGCGCCATGACTCGGGCGACCCGGTGGCCTGGGGCGAGAAGGCGCTGGCGCACTACGCCGCGCTGCGGCTGGACGCGCACACCAAGCGGCTGGTGTTCTCCGACGGCCTGGACGTCGAGCGCGCCATCGCGCTGTACCGCCACTTCGCCGACCGCACCCAGCTCGGCTTCGGCATCGGCACCCACCTGACGCACGACCTCGGCCCGCCGCCGCTCAACACGGTCATGAAGCTGGTGCGTCTGAACGGCCAGCCGGTGGCCAAGCTGTCCGACAGCCCGGGCAAGACCATCTGCGACGACGAGACCTTCCTGGCCTACCTGCGGCAGGTCTTCGGCGTGGCGGCGCCGGCACCGTGACAATGCCGGCATGAGCCGCCTGCGCCGCCCGACGCTGTCCTGCCTGGTCCTGACGACGGCGCTGATCGCGCCGCATGCCGCTGCGGCCGCCGACGAGGAGGCGCAGGCCCGGCGTCAGATCGACGAGCAGCGCGCCGCCATCGAGCAGCGCCACCGCGCCCGCGAGCTGGAATGCCGACAGCGCTTCGCCGTCACCGCCTGCCTGGAAGCGGCGGGCGCCGAACGCCGGCAGGCCCTGCAGCCGCTGCAGCAGCAGCGGGCGCTGCTCGACGACGCCGAACGCAAGCGCCGCGCCGCGCGGCGGCTGGAACGCATCGAGCAGCGCGGACGCGCGCAGGCCCTGGCGCCGGCCGCGGCACTGCCGGTGGAAGGCGGCGGCGCACCCGCCGCCGCCCCCGCGGCCAGCGGTCCGCTGCGCGACCTCACCGTGCGGCCGCCCCGCACGCGGCAGGCCATCCCCCCCGACGAACAGGCGGCGCAGGCGCAGGCCTTCCGCGAGCGGCAGCGTGAGGCGGAGGCGCTGCAGGCCGAGGTGCGCCGTCGGCTGGCCGAGCGCGAGGCCGAGGGCCGGTCCACGGCGCCCCTGTCGGTGCCGCCGATCCCGCCGGCGCCGCGCTGACGCGCGGCCGGTTCCCTTCAAGCCAACGCTTCGATCCGCACCAGGGCCAGCGACAGGTTGTCGCCCGCGCCGCGGCCGCGCTGGCGCGCTTTGGCCACCAGCATCTCGCTGGCCTCGCGCGGCGACAGGCTGTGCACCACCGAGCCGATCTCGTGCGGGGGTGAGGTAGTGCCACAGCCCGTCGCTGCAGGCCAGCACCGTGTCGCCGATGGCCAGCGGCGGCGTGCGCGACAGCGTCAGCGGCGGGTCCTGGTGGGTGCCCAGGCAGCCGGTGAGCAGGTGGCCCTGCGGGTGGTTCAGCGCCTCTTCTTCGTTGATGCGGCCTTCGTCGATCAGCCGCTGGACGTAGGAATGGTCGGTGGTGCGGCCGAGCAGCTCGGCGCCGCGGAAGTGGTAGATGCGCGAATCGCCGGCGTGCACCCAATCGCATTCGCGCTGCGGGCCGATCAGGAAGGCCGCGATCGTGCTGTGCGGCTCTTCCTCCGCGGTGATGGCGGTGAGCTTGATCATGAGGTGCGACTCGCGCACCAGCTGGGCCAGCAGGTCGGCGGCCTCGTCTTCGGCCGGCGCATAGCGCTCGAACACCTGGCGCGCCGTCATCACCACCTGGTCGGCGGCCTTGCGGCCGCCGCTCTTGCCGCCCATGCCGTCGGCGACCAGGCCCATCACGCAGCCCGGCACCCGGGGATGGACGAGGATCTCGACCTGGTCCTGCTGGTAGGGACGGTCGCCACGGTGCAGGCCGGTGGCCGCGCTGAGCCGATGGCCGAGGGGAGGGGAGGCATCGGGCCAATATAAACTGGCCGATTCGCTTTCCCGTGGCCCGGTTCGTGGACGATAACCTGCATTCGCCGGCCAGGCAGCTCATCGAGCTGCGCATGCGCCACGCCGAGCTGGACAGCCGCATCGACGACCTCTGCGCGCAGCCCAGCGGCGACGAGCTGCGCATGCGCCGGCTGAAGAAGGAACGGCTGCAGCTGCGCGATGCCATCGCCCGGCTCGAGGCCGACCTCGAACCCCGCCAGCCGGCGTGAGCACGCCGGGCCGCTCCCGAATGCGAACCCCGCAGCGCTGCGCGCGCAGGGTTCTCCGATGATCGCCGACCCCCTCGACCCCGGTGCGCTGCTGGCGGCGGTGCAGGCCGCCTTCGCGGAGGACGGCCCCCTCGCGCGCCACGAGGACGCCTACCGGCCGCGCGAGGCGCAACTGCGCCTGGCCGAGGCGGTGGCGCAGGCGCTGCAGGACCGTGGGGTGCTGGTGGCCGAGGCCGGCACGGGCGTCGGCAAGACCTTCGCCTACCTCGTGCCGCTGCTGCTGTCGGGCCAGCGGGCGCTGGTCAGCACCGCGACCAAGAGCCTGCAGGACCAGCTCTTCCTGCGCGACCTGCCTCGGCTGCGCGATGCGCTGCAGTTGCCCGTGACGCTGGCCCTGCTCAAGGGCCGCGCCAGCTACCTCTGCCTGCACCGGCTGACCCAGGCCCGCGAGGGCGCCACGCTGCCCGACCGCGGCGCCGTGCGCGCGCTGGCGCGCATCGAGCAGTGGTCGCAGGCCACCCGCTCCGGCGACCTGGCCGAGCTGGAGGGCCTGGACGACCGCTCGCCGCTGCTGCCGCTGGTCACCTCCACCCGCGAGAACTGCCTGGGCAGCGAATGCCCGCGCTTTCGCGACTGCCATGTCATGAAGGCGCGCCGCGACGCGCTGGCGGCCGACGTGGTGGTGGTCAACCACCACCTCTTCTTCGCCGACATCGCGCTCAAGGACAGCGGCGTGGCCGAGCTGCTGCCCACCGTCGACGCGGCGGTCTTCGACGAGGCGCACCAGCTGGCCGAGGCCGGCGTGCAGTTCCTCGGCAGCACGCTGTCCACCGGCCAGGCGGTGGACCTCGCCCGCGACCTGCTGGCCGCCGGCCTGCAGCACGCCCGCGGCCTGGCGCCGTGGAGCGACCTCGCCGCGGCCTGCGAGCGCGCCGGTCGCGAGCTGCGGCTGCACGCCGCAGGCCGCCTGGCCGACACCCGCGGCACGATCAAGCTGCGCTGGCAGGAGCGCGCCGGCTCGCCCGGCCTGCAGCAGGCACTGGCCGAGGTTGACGCCGCCTTCGCCGCCGCCGCGTCGGCCGCCGAGATGATGAGCGAGCTGGCGCCGGACTTCACCCGCCTGCAGCAGCGGGCCGCGCAACTGGCGCAGCTGGCGCGGCGCTTCACCGGTGAGGCGGCGCCGAACCGGGTGCGCTGGATCGACCTGACGCCGATGCAGGCGCGGCTGGTCGAGGCACCGCTGGACATCCGCGACGCGCTGACGCAGCAGCGGCAGTCGGGGCACAAGGCGTGGATCTTCACCTCGGCGACGCTGGGCGACGACGAGCGCCTGAGCTGGTTCAGCGACCGCGCGGGGCTGGACGATGGGGTCAAGCTGCGCGTGGGCAGCCCGTTCGACTACCCGGCGCAGGCGCGGCTGTACGTGCCGTCACGCTTCCCGAAGCCGAACGAGCCGGGCCATCCGCTGGCCGTCGCCGCGCTCGCCGCGCGCTGCGCGCTGGCCGGCGGCGGCCGCTGCTTCGTGCTGACGACCACGCTGCGCGCGCTGCAGCAGGTGGCCGGTGCGGTGCAGCAGGCGCTCGACGACGCCGGCTCGGGCATCGAGCTGCTGGTCCAGGGCGCCTCGCCCAAGCGCACGCTGCTGCAGCGCTTCGTCGCCGCGCACCAGCCGGGTGGCCCGGGGGCGGTGCTGGTCGGCTCGCAAAGTTTCTGGGAGGGCATCGACGTGCCGGGCGACGCGCTGCAGTGCGTGCTCATCGACAAGCTGCCCTTCCCGCCGCCCAACGACCCGCTGGTCGAGGCGCGCGTCAAGCAGCTGGAGGCCGAGGGCCGCAACGCCTTCAACGACTTCTTCGTCGCCGAGGCGGCGGTGTCGCTGAAGCAGGGCGCGGGCCGGCTGATCCGCCGCGAGACCGACCACGGCCTGCTGGTGGTCTGCGACCCGCGCATGGCCCAGATGGGCTATGGCCGGCGGTTGAAGGCGGCGCTGCCGCCGATGGGTCAGGTGGCCGACGAGGCGGCCGCGCTGGACTGGCTGGCCGGCCTCACCACAGCTTCCACCACGGACCCGGCGAACGCGGCCTGGTGATGTCGCCCTCGGCGTAGCGGCTGTTGGGGAAGTTGCGGTCCAGCACCCGGCGGGCGTCGTCGCGCAGCGTGTCGATGCCGAGCTGGTCGTAGCTGCGCACCATGATGGCCAGCGCCTCTTCCACCGCCGGCGACTGCTGGAACTCCAGCACCGTCTGCTGCGCGCGGTTGGCCGCCGCCAGGTAGGCGCCACGCTTGTAGTAGTAGCGGGCGACGTGCAGCTCGTAGTTGGCCAGCGCGTTGGTGATGTAGTTCATCCGCGTCTGCGCGTCCTCGGCGTAGCGCGACTGCGGGAACTGCTCGACCAGCTGCTTGAACGACTGGTAGGCGTCGCGCGAGGCCTGCTGGTCGCGCTCCGACAGGTCCTGGCTGGCGATGCGGCCGAGGAAGCCCAGGTCGTCGTTGAAGTTGATGACGCCGCGCAGGTACAGCGCGTAGTCCAGCGCCGGGCTCGACGGGTTGAGCCGGATGAAGCGGTCCAGCGTGGCCACCGCCTGCGCCTTCTCGCCGCCCTTGAACTGCGCATAGGCCAGGTCGAGGGTCGCCTGCTGGGCCAGCAGGGTGCCGGCGGCGCGCCCTTCCAGCCGCTCCAGGTCCTTGATCGCCGTCTGGTAGTTGCCGGCGAGCATCTCCTCGCGGGCGTCGCGGTAGGCCTTCTGGATGCCCGCCGGCGAGTTGTCGTCGGGCTTGGTCGTGGTGCTGCTGCAGCCGGCGACCAGCGCGACGGCGAGCAGCAGCGGGGTCGCGGACAATGCGCGCCGGCTGCGGCGCTCGATGAGGTGACTCAAGACCGCGGGCTCCTCTGAAGATCGGATCAAATTATATGGACCCCGCCCTCCTGCCCGACGAGGAGGCCGCCGACCCTGCCGCCGAGCCGGAGGTCCGTCGGCTGCAGGTCGGCGTCGACGGCCACGGCGAACGGCTGGACAAGGTGCTGGTCGGGATGGCGCCGGAGTTCTCGCGCAGCCACCTGCAGGGCCTGATCGATGGCGGGCATGTGCGGGTCGACGGCGCCCCCGCCGCCAGCGCGTCGCGGCGGCTCAAGGCCGGGCAGGCGGTCGAGGCGACGCTGGTCCCCACCGCCGAGAGCCGGGCCTTCCGGGCGCAGCCGCTGGCGCTGGACATCGTCTTCGAGGACGAGCACCTGCTGGTGCTCGACAAGCCGGCCGGGCTGGTGGTGCACCCTGCGGCGGGCCACTGGTCGGGCACCCTGCTCAACGGCCTGCTGCACCACCACCCGGGCGCCGCGGCGCTGCCGCGTGCGGGCATCGTGCACCGGCTGGACAAGGACACCTCGGGCCTGATGGTGGTCGGCAAGACGCTGCCGGCGGTGACCGCGCTGGTGCGCGCCATCGCGGCGCGGGAGGTGCACCGCAGCTACCTGGCGCTGGCGCACGGCGTGGTGGCGCCGGCGTCCTTCAGCGTCGAGGCGCCGATCGCCCGCGACCCGGTGTCGCGGCTGCGCATGGCCATCGTCGCCGGCGGCAAGCCGGCACGCACGGACGTCGAGCGGCTCGCCGCACGGTCACCGTCCGAGGCGCTGCCGGGGGGCGTCAGCGCGCTGCGCTGCACGCTGCACAGCGGGCGCACGCACCAGATCCGCGTGCACCTCGCGTCCCGTGGCCACCCCTTGCTGGCCGATGCGCTCTACGGCGGCCGGCCGACGTTGGGCCTCACCCGCCAGGCGCTGCACGCGCAGCGCCTGGTGCTGCGCCACCCGGCGCGGGACGAGCGCCTCAGCTTCGAGCGAGCGCTGCCGCCCGACCTGGCCGCGGCCTGGGCCACCGTGGCCGAGGCGCCACGCGGTTGAGGCCCGTCACGGGCGGCGCCTCGGCGGCCGCTACAATCCGGCGTCAGTCGCCCGGCCCTTCTCCTGGCCGGAACGCCTTCAGCGCTTGAAGGCCCGCCCCGCCGGCGACCCGCGCCACCGCCCGCCCTTGCTGGTCCTGTGCCGATGTTCTGGGCGTTGCCCGGCAGGCCGATCCCGGTGCCGTGACCGTCCCCCAGGCCGTTGAGGCCCCACGCCACAGCATGAACACACAGGATGCCAAGCGCGTCCTCGAGACCGCGCTCATCTGCGCCCCGTCGCCGCTGCCGCTGCGCGAACTGCGATTGCTGTTCGACGGCGAGGTGGGGGCGGACACGCTGCGCGCGCTGCTCGACGAGCTGGCCGCCGACTGGCAGGACCGTGGCGTCGAACTGGTGTGCCTGGCCTCGGGCTGGCGCTTCCAGAGCCGGCCCCAGATGCGGCCTTTCCTCGATCGGCTGCACCCCGAGAAGCCGCCGCGCTATTCGAGGGCGGTGATGGAGACGCTGGCCATCGTCGCCTACCGGCAGCCGGTCACCCGCGGCGACATCGAGGACATCCGCGGCGTGACCGTGAGCAGCCAGATCGTCAAGCAGCTGGAGGACCGCGGCTGGATCGAGGTCATCGGCTACCGCGACGCGCCGGGGCGGCCGGGCCTGTACGCCACCACCCGCCAGTTCCTCGACGACCTGGGCCTCGCCAGCCTGGACCAGTTGCCGGCGCTGGAGGGCGGCCGGGCCGAGGCCGTGCTCGCACCGCTGCTGCCCGATGCGGACTGCGAGGCCGCGGCCGAGGCGGCGCCGCAGACGGCGCTGCCGCTCGACGCCGAGGCGACCGCCGAGACAGCCGGCGACGCCACACCCCTTTCCCCCGTTGAATCCGTAGAAGAGCAGGCGCCCGCGGCGCCCACCGACGGCCCGTCCCCAGCCGGCCACGACACCGACCTGCAAGCCCAGACATGAACGACCACGATCCCGACATCCCCGCGCCCGCCGGCCCCATCGACACCGAGGGGGACGCGCCGCGCAAGCCGCGGCGGCGCCGCCCGCCCCGCCGGCGCGAGGATGGCGTCGGCGCCGCCGACGGCAGCCCGGCCGCGGAGCCCGGCGGCCCGGCGGGCGAGGGGGGCGGCGGGTCCGGTCGAGGCGACCGGCGACGCCGCTGCCTCCGACGGCGCGGGCGCCGACGCTGCCTCGCCGACGCCCGGCGCCGACGGCGCAGGGGACGGTCAGGGCCGTGGTCGCAACCGGCGCCGCAAGCGCGGGGCGGACCGCGGCGAGCGCGGCAACGGCGAGCGCGTTGAACGCAATGCGGGGCCCGACCGCGGGCCGCGGCCGGGCCCCGCGCCGGTGCCGCTGCCGCCGGCCGTCATCGCGCAGTCCAGCGAGCGCTTCGCTGAGGTGCTGACCGGCGCCTTCGACGACGAGGCCACCGGGGCGGAGACGCCGGCCGACGAGGCGCCGGTGGCCGAGGGCGACGCCGGTGCCCCGGCCGACGTTCGCGTGGAGGCGGATGACGCGGACGACGCGGACGACGACCGCGGCCAGGACGGGGACGATGGCGACGACGAGGGCCTGGACGCCGAGGCCGAGGACGACGGCCCGGCCAAGCGGGTGCTGGCCCCCGAGCCCGATGCGCCCAAGCTGCACAAGGTGCTGGCCCAGGGCGGCATCGGTTCGCGCCGCGACATGGAGCAGCTCATCCTGGAGGGCCGCATCACGGTCAACCACGAGCCGGCGCACATCGGCCAGCGCATCTCCTTCGGCGACCAGGTCCGCGTCAACGGCAAGCTGATCAAGGTGCGCATCGCGCCGCCGCTGCCGCGGGTGCTGGCCTACCACAAGCCGGTGGGCGAGGTGGTCAGCCACGACGACCCGCAGCAGCGGCCGACGGTGTTCCGCCGCCTGCCGCGCCTGCCGCAGGGCAAGTGGCAATCGGTCGGCCGCCTGGACATCAACACCGAAGGCCTGCTGCTCTTCACCAACTCCGGCGAACTGGCCAACCAGCTGATGCACCCGCGCTTCGGCATCGAACGCGAGTACGCGGTGCGGGTGCTGGGCGAGCTCGGGCCCGAAGCCCGCCAGCAGCTGCTCGACGGCGTGGAGGTCGACGGCCAGAAGGCCCAGTTCAGGTCCATCGAGGACGGCGGCGGCGAGGGCGCCAACCGCTGGGTCCGGGTGGTCATCGCCGAAGGCCGCAACCGCGAGGTGCGCAAGCTCTTCGACGCGGTCGGGCTGACCGTCAGCCGCCTGATCCGCATCCGCTACGGCAGCGTGGTGCTGCCGCGTGGCCTGAAGCGCGGCGTCTGGGTGGAACTGGGCGAGCAGGACCTGCGCGCGGTGCGCCGGCTGGCCGGCAACGACCAGCGACCGGGTGGCCGGCCGAACGGCGGCAAGCCCGGCCAGGGCCCGCGACAGGGCAAGGGGTTCGGTCCCCAGGGCGACAAGCAACGCAACGAGCAGCGCCGCGGCCGCGACAAGCCGCGGGGCCCCGGCGCGCCCAACGTCTTCGTCGGGCCGAACGGCCCGTCGGGCCCGGGCGGTCCCAACCCGCCACGGCCGCCGCGCGAGCGCCGCGAGCGCGACGGCCGCGAGCGCGATGGTGACGGCGAGCGCATCGGCCCGATCCCGAACCCGCTGCAGCAGACCTACGACAAGCGGGCGCTGCAGCAGGAACGCCAGCTGCGCAACGCCGACCGCTACGACGACGAGGACGGCCCGATCCCGAACCCGCTGCAGCAGACCTACGACAAGCGCTTCGTGCAGAACCCGCCGCGCGGCCCGGGCGGCCCCGGTGGTCCGCGGGGTGGTCGCCCGGGCAAGCCCGGCGGCAAGGGCGGCAAGCCGGGCACGCCCAAGCAGCCGGATCCGCTGCAGACGGCGGTGGGCTACATCGGCGCCGACGCCTTCCTTCGCCGGGGCCCGCGCGGCGGGCGCGGCGGCGGCGGCGGTGGTGGTGGCGGCCGGGGCCCCGGCGGCCGCGGCCGCTGAGGCCCGTCAGGCGCCCGGTCCCAACCGGGCGTCGACGCAGGTCGCCCCGCTACAATGCAAGGCTTTGCCCAAGCGCAACCGACTCAGAGGACATCCATGGCCATCGAACGCACCCTGTCCATCATCAAGCCGGACGCCGTCGCCAAGAACGTGATCGGCCAGATCTACGCCCGCTTCGAGGCCGCCGGCCTGAAGATCGTCGCCGCGAAGATGGTGCACCTCTCGCGCGGTGAAGCGGAGCAGTTCTACGCCGTGCACAAGGCGCGGCCCTTCTTCAAGGACTTGGTGGACTTCATGGTCTCCGGCCCGGTGATGATCCAGGCGCTGGAAGGCGAGGGCGCCATCGCCAAGAACCGCGAGCTGATGGGCGCCACCGACCCGAAGAAGGCCGAGAAGGGCACCATCCGCGCCGACTTCGCCGACTCCATCGACGCCAACGCGGTGCACGGCTCCGACGCGGCGGAGACGGCGGCGGTCGAGATCGCCTTCTTCTTCCCCGGCATGAACGTTTACAGCCGCTGAGGGTCGCACCTGGGCCCCATGGCCCAGGCCCGAACCTTCAAGCGCCACCATGACCAACCTGCTCGACTTCGACCACGACGGCCTCGCCGCCTGGTGCGAGCAACGGGGCGAGAAGCGCTTCCGGGCGACGCAGCTGTTCCGCTGGATCCACCAGCGCGGGGCGCGTGACTTCGGTGCGATGAGCGACCTCGCCAAGTCGCTGCGCGAGAAGCTGGCGCTGCAGGCGGTGGTGCAGCCGCTGCCGGTGGCCAGCGAGCAGGTCTCCGCCGACGGCACCACCAAGTGGCTGTTCGACGTCGGCGCCGGCGACGCGGTGGAGACGGTGTTCATCCCGGAGGACGATCGCGGCACGCTGTGCATCTCGTCCCAGGCCGGCTGCGCCGTCGGCTGCCGCTTCTGCTCCACCGGCCACCAGGGCTTCAGCCGCAACCTGACCACCGGCGAGATCCTGGCCCAGCTCTGGTTCGCCGAGCACACGCTGCGCCAGCGGCTGAAGCTGAAGGACGGCGAACGGGCCATCACCAACGTGGTCATGATGGGCATGGGCGAGCCGCTGCAGAACTACGCGGCGCTGCTGCCCGCGCTGCGCGTCATGCTCGACGACCACGGCTACGGCCTGTCGCGCCGGCGGGTGACGGTGTCGACCTCCGGCGTGGTGCCGATGATGGAGCGGCTGCGCGAGGACTGCCCGGTGGCGCTGGCGGTGTCGCTGCACGCGCCCGACGACGCGCTGCGCGACGACCTGGTGCCGCTGAACCGCAAGTACCCGCTGGCCGAGCTGATGGACGCCTGCCGCGGCTACCTCGACCGCGCGCCGCGCGACTTCATCACCTTCGAGTACTGCATGCTCGACGGCGTCAACGACGGCGATGCCCACGCCGACCGGCTGATCGCCCTGGTGCAGGGCCGCCACGAGGCCACCCGCGCCGGCGGCCCGGTGCCCTGCAAGCTCAACCTGATCCCGTTCAACCCTTTCCCCGCCTCCGGGCTGCACCGTTCGCCGGCGGCCCGCGTCACGGCCTTCGCCCGCCGCCTGCAGGACGCGGGCATCGTCACCACCGTGCGCAAGACGCGCGGCGACGACATCGCCGCCGCCTGCGGGCAGCTCGCCGGCGAGGTGCAGGACCGCACGCGGGTGGCCGAGCGGCGCGGTCGCGCGGCCATCCCCATCCGGGCGGTGGACGCCGCGTCGCTGCGGGCGCCGCGCTGAACCGCCGCCGCGATGCCGTCCCTCTCGTCACGCCCGCCGACATCGACCACCGGCTGCACGGCGCTGCTGGTCGCGCTGCTCCTGCTCGGCGCCGGCTGCACCACCACCACCGTGCAGCAGACGCCGCGCGAGGAGCCGGCGCCGAGCGCGACGCCCGATGCCCAGGGCGACCCCGACCGCCGGGCGCGCGCCCGCTACGAACTGGCCGCCGCCTACCTGGGCCGCGGGCAGACGGAGACGGCGCTGGAGGAGATCCGCGCCGCGCTGGCCGCCAAGCCGGACCTGTGGGAGGCCTGGAACCTGCGGGCGCTGGCCATGGCCAGCCTGGGGCAGGTGCCGGAGGCGGAGGCCAGCTTCCGCCGCGCCCTGCAGCTCAAGCCCAACGATCCGGACGTGCTGCACAACCACGGCTGGTTCCTCTGCCAGTCGCAGCGGTATGCCGAGGCCGAGCAGCAGTTCGCCCAGGCGCTGGCGCAGCCGCAATACCGGCAGCCGTCGCGCACGCTGCTGGCACAGGGCGTGTGCCAGGCCCGCAACGGGCGCTGGGACGATGCGGAGCGGTCGCTGTACCGCTCCTATGAGCTCGACCCCTCCAACCCGGCGACCGCGGTGAACCTGTCCGAGGTGCTGCTGCGGCGCAACGAACTGGAGCGGGCCCGTTTCTACATCGGCCGGGTGAACGCCCAGGCCGAACAGTCGAACGCGCAGACGCTGTGGCTGGCGGCGCGCATCGAGCGCCGTGCCGGCAACGGCCCGGCGGTGCAGGACTTCGGCCGCCGGCTGCTCGACCGCTACCCGCAGTCGCGCGAGGCGCTGGCCTACCAGCAAGGACGCTTCGATGAGTGAGGTCGGTCAGGCGCGGCCGGCGGCCGATGGCGCCACCACCGCCGGCGCCATGCTGAAGGCGGCGCGCCAGGCGCGCGGGCTGCACATCGCCGCGCTGGCGGCGGCCATCAAGGTCACCCCCGCCAAGCTGGAGGCGCTGGAGGAGGACCGCCATGACGCGCTGCCCGACGCCACCTTCGCCCGCGCGCTGGCGCAGACGGTGTGCCGGGCGCTGAAGATCGACGCGGCGCCGGTGCTGGCGCAGCTGCCGCAGGCCTCCGGCCGAGGGCTGGACAGCCTGGGCCGGGCGGAGGCGCCGCTGCGCAGCGTCAGCGCCTCGCGCCGCGACCGCGAGGCGCCGGCCCAGTGGCAGCAGCCGATGTGGTGGCTGGCCGGCCTGCTCGTGCTGGGCGCGGTCGTGCTGTACCTCTGGCCCGCGGGCTGGACGCTGGACCGGCTGACGGCGTCCCGCAAGGCGCCGGCTGCGGCGGCGGCCGCCACCGCCGAACCGTCGGCCGCCGAACCAGTGGCCGCGCCCGCCCCGTCGACCGACGCCCCGTCGTCGCCCCAACCGGCGCCCCAGCCGGCGGCCCTGCCGGTCTCGCCCCCGCCCGCCGTCGCCGCGGCCGCGGTACCCGTCGCCGCCACGGCGCCTGCCAGCGCGCCCGCCACCACGGCGGCGGCGGTCCCGCTGCTGCAGCTGCGCGCGCGCGGCGAGTCCTGGGTGCAGGTGCAGGAGGTGGGCAGCGGTCGGGTGCTGCTGTCGCGCCTGCTCGCCGACGGCGAGGCGCCGGTGCTGGAGGGCACGCCGCCGTTCAAGGTGACGATCGGCAATGCGTCGGTCACCGAGCTGCGCTTCCGCGGCGAGCCGGTGCGCCTGCCGGCCGGTGCCGATTCGGTGGCGAGGCTCGAGCTGAAGTAGGGGCATGACGATGAGCGACCCATCCTTCGATTTCCTGCGCCTACCGCTCGACGCGGCGGCGCCCAAGCCCCGCCATCGCCGGCAGGCGCGCGTGCGCTGGGGGGCGAACCTGCTCACGGTGGGCGGCGACGCGCCGGTGCGCGTGCAGTCGATGACCAACACCGACACCGTGCAGGTCATCGAGACGGCGATCCAGGTCAAGGAGCTGGCCCAGGCCGGCTCGGAGATGGTGCGCATCACCGTCAATACGATCGAGGCCGCGCAAGCCGTGCCGCACATCCGCGAGCAGCTCGACCGCATGGGCGTGGACACGCCGCTGATCGGCGACTTCCACTACAACGGCCACCGCCTGTTGACCGAGGTGCCGGCCTGCGCCGAGGCGCTCTCGAAGTACCGCATCAACCCCGGCAACGTCGGCCGCGGCGAGAAGCGCGACAAGCAGTTCGCGCAGATGGTCGAGGTGGCGATGCGCCACGACAAGCCGGTGCGCATCGGCGTCAACTGGGGCAGCCTGGACCAGGACCTGCTGGCGTCGCTCATGGACGAGAACGCCCGGCGGTCGACCCCCTGGGACCTGCGCCAGGTGATGTACCAGGCGGTGGTGATGTCGGCCCTGCAGTCGGCCGAGGAGGCGCGTCGCCTGGGCATGGACCCGGACCAGATCATCCTCAGCTGCAAGATGAGCGGCGTGCAGGACCTGGTCAGCGTCTACCGCGCGCTGGCGAAGCACTGCGACTACGCGCTGCACCTGGGCCTGACCGAGGCCGGCATGGGCACCAAGGGCACGGTGGCCTCGGCCACCGCGCTGTCGGTGCTGCTGCAGGAGGGCATCGGCGACACCATTCGCGTCAGCCTGACGCCGCAGCCGGGCGAGGCGCGCACGCAGGAGGTCGTGGTGGCGCTCGAGATCCTGCAGTCGCTGGGCCTGCGCCACTTCAACCCCAGCGTCACCGCCTGCCCCGGCTGCGGCCGCACCACCAGCACCACCTTCCAGGAGCTGGCCAAGCAGATCGACGACTACCTGCGGCTGCAGATGCCGATCTGGCGCAGCCGCTACCCCGGCGTCGAGAACCTGAAGGTCGCGGTGATGGGCTGCATCGTCAACGGCCCGGGCGAGAGCAAACACGCCGACATCGGCATCAGCCTGCCCGGCACCGGCGAGGCGCCGGCCGCACCGGTGTTCATCGACGGCGAGAAGCGGCTGACGCTGCGCGGCGAGGGCATCGCGCAGGACTTCCAGAAGCTGGTCGAGGACTACATCGAGCGGCGCTTTGGCACCGCCGCCGCCGAGACCCATTGAATCGCACCCAACCGGTCCGGCGACCATCAACGCGGGCCGAGGCCCGCGTTTGACCTTTCGAGCACCCCATGGCAGAGCAGACCCCGAACCGCCGACCCGAGCCGCTGCAGGCCGTCAAGGGCATGAACGACATCCTGCCGCCGGAGTCGGCGCGCTGGGAGGCGCTGGAAGCGACCGTGCGCGACGTCATGCGGCGCTGGGGCTACCAGGGCGTGCGCACCCCCATCGTCGAGCCCACGGCGCTGTTCGTGCGCGGGCTGGGCGAGGTGACCGACATCGTCGAGAAGGAGATGTACTCCTTCGCCGACAAGCTCAACGGCGACGCGTTGACGCTGCGCCCGGAGGGCACCGCCGGCGTGGTGCGCGCGGTGACCGAGCATTCGCTGCTGCACGACGGCGGCAAGCGGCTGTTCTACATCGGCCCGATGTTCCGCCACGAGCGGCCGCAGAAGGGCCGCTACCGCCAGTTCCACCAGGTCGGGGTCGAGACGCTGGGCTGGGCCGGGCCGGACGTCGACGCCGAGGTCATCCTGCTGTCGCGCGCGCTGTGGAAGGCGCTGGGCCTGGTCGAGGGCCGCGACGTGCGGCTGGAGCTGAACAGCCTGGGCCAGCCCGAGGAGCGTGCCGCGCACCGGGCGGCGCTGATCGCGCACTTCGAGGCGCACGCCGACGTGCTGGACGGGGAGGCCACGCGCCGCCTGCACAGCAATCCGCTGCGCCTGCTCGACAGCAAGCACCCGGCGATGCAGCCGGTGATCGAGGCCGCGCCGAAGCTGTCGGACTACCTGGGTGCCGCATCGCTGGCCCACCTGCAGGCGGTGCGCGACGTGCTCGACGCCGCGGGGCTGCCCTACCGCCTCAACCCGCGCCTCGTGCGCGGCATGGACTACTACAACCTCACCGTCTTCGAGTGGGTCACCGACCGCCTCGGCGCGCAGGGCACGGTGTGCGGCGGTGGCCGCTACGACGGCCTGATCGCGCAGCTCGGCGGCAAGCCGGCGCCGGCGGTGGGCTGGGGGCTGGGCATCGAGCGGCTGCTGCTGCTGCTGCAGGAGGTGGACGTGCCGGCGCCAGCGAACGCGCCGGAGGTCTACGCCATCGTGCTTTCGTCCCAGGCCATGCCGCAGGTCATGCCGGTGCTGGCCGCGCTGCGCGAGGCGGGCGTGTCCGTGCTCATGCACGCGGGCGGCGGCAGCATGAAGTCGCAGTTCAAGCGCGCCGACGCCAGCGGCGCCCGCCATGCGCTGATCTTCGGCGACGACGAGCTGGCGCGCGGCGAGGTGGCCTGCAAGGACCTGCGCGATGCGCAGGCGCCCCAGCGCAGCCTGGCGCTGGCCGCGGTGGCCGACTGGGCCCACAGCCTGCGCACCGCATAATCCCTGCCTTTGCCGACCTCCGCGGGACCGCTTCCTCCATGGCGACGCACCTCGACTTCGAAGAACAAGAACAGATCGACCGGCTCAAGGCCTTCTGGAAGCAGTACGGCAACCTCGTCACCTGGACCGTGATCCTGGTGCTCGGTGCCTTCGCCGCCTGGACCGGCTGGCAGAACTGGCAGGCCCGTCAGGCGGCGCAGGCCAGTGCGATG
The DNA here is from genome assembly GCF_024666615.1 of Aquabacterium sp. J223. Lineage (NCBI taxonomy): Bacteria > Pseudomonadati > Pseudomonadota > Betaproteobacteria > Burkholderiales > Sphaerotilaceae > Aquabacterium > Aquabacterium sp. J223. The sequence goes on from NZ_CP088297.1 coordinate 1,476,697, forward strand.
GCCGACGAGCTGGAACGGGCCGCCCAGGCCGGCGACACCGACCGGGTGGCCAAGGTCTTCAACGACCTGAAGGCGACCTATCCGCGCACCGTCTTCGCGGCGCAGGCCGGCCTGCAGGCCGCCCGTGCCCAGCTCGACAAGGGCCAGGCCGATGCGGCACGCGACACCCTGCGGTGGGTGGCCGACAGCGCCTCGGCCGACGAGTACCGCGCCATCGCCCGTCTGCACCTGGCCGGCCTGCTGATCGACCAGAAGCAGTACGACGCGGCGGCCCAGCAGCTCGACGCCGCGATGGGGCAGGGCTTCGACGGCCTGGTCGCCGACCGCCGCGGCGACCTGCTGATGGCGCAGGGCAAGACCACCGAGGCCGGCGCCGCCTACCAGACGGCCTGGAAGGCGCTCGACCCCGGCCTGGAGTACCGACGCCTGGTCGACGCCAAGCTCGCCTCGCTCGGCCTCGACCCTGAGGCCACCGCCGCCACGACCGGGAGCGCCAAGTGAGCGGCCGGGTCTGCGCCTCGGCGACGCGCCGTCGGGCGCCCGCGGCCGCGCTGATGGCCGGCCTGCTGCTGCTCGGCGGCTGCAGCAGCTTCAACCCGCTGACCTGGTTCGGCGCCGACAAGCCCAAGCCCGCGGCGCTGGAGGCGGTGGCCTCGCCGCAGAACATCGTCCGCCCCGCGTGGTCGCTGCGCCTGGCCGCGGTCGACTTCGCGCTGCAGCCCGCCGAGGTGCAGGGCCGGCTGTTCGTCGCCGGCGGCGACGGCACGGTGCTGGCGCTGGACGCCGCCAGCGGTCGTGAGCAGTGGCGCGGCAGCGCCGGCGGCAAGCTGTCCGCCGGCGTCGGCAGCGACGGTCGGCACGTGGCGGTGGTCACCGCCGACGGCGAGCTGGTGGTGCTGGAGGTCGGCCAGGTGCGCTGGCGCCAGCGCCTGGCCTCGCGCGTCAGCACGCCGCCGCTGGTGGCCGGCGAGCGCGTCTTCGTCGTCGGTGTCGACCGCGTCGTGCATGCGTTCGACGCCTTGGACGGCCGGCGCCTGTGGACCTTCCAGCGCCCCACCGATGCGCTGACGCTGAGCCAGCCCGGCGTGCTCGCCGCCTGGCAGGACACGCTGCTGGTCGGCCAGGGCCCGCGCCTGGTCGGCCTGGACCCGCTGCGCGGCAGCGTGCGCTGGGAGGTGCCGATGGCCTCGCCGCGCGGCACCAACGAGGTCGAGCGGCTGGCCGACCTGGTCGGCCCGCCGGTGCGGCTGGGCGACGTGTTCTGCGCCCGTGCCTTCCAGTCGGCGGTGGGCTGCGCCCGCGCCGACCGCGGCACCCTGGGCTGGAGCCGCAACGTCGGCGGCGTCCAGGCCATCGGCGGCGACGAGCAGCTGTTGTTCGGCGCCGACGGCAGCGACCGGCTCAGCGCCTGGCGCACCGGCAGCGGCGAGGTGGCGTGGACCGCCGAGCGCCTGCTGCACCGCCGCCTGAGCGCGCCCGTGGCCCTGCCGCGCGCCGTGGCGGTGGGCGACTTCGAGGGCCAGTTGCACCTGCTGTCCCGCGATGGCGGCCAGACGCTGCAGCGCCTGGCCACCGACGGCACCCAGGTCGTCCATCTGGCCCGCCACAGCGGGGGCCTGCTGGTGGTGACCCGCGGCGGCGGCCTCTTCAGCTTCGCCGCCGAATGATCTCCGCGCCGGCCGGACGCCCGACCGGCACCGCCCCATGAAGCCGGTCATCGCCCTCGTCGGACGGCCCAACGTCGGCAAGTCGACGCTGTTCAACCGGCTCACCAAGAGCCGCGACGCCATCGTCGCCGACTTCCCCGGCCTGACCCGCGACCGCCACTACGGCGACGGGCGGCTGGGCGAGCGCGAGTTCATCGTCATCGACACCGGCGGCTTCGAGCCGGAGAAGCCCAGCGGCGTGGTCGCCGAGATGGCCAAGCAGACGCAGGCGGCGGTGGCCGAGGCCGACGCGGTGGTCTTCGTCGTCGACGTGCGCGCCGGCGTCAGCGGCCAGGACCACGACATCGCGCGTTTCCTGCGGCAGGCGGGCAAGAAGGTGCTGCTGGCGGTGAACAAGGCCGAGGGGATGGCGGAGTCGCCGGCGCTGGCCGAGTTCCACGAGCTGGGCATCGGTGCGCCGCACCCGGTGTCGGCGGCGCACGGGCAGGGCATCCGCAGCCTGCTGGAGGCGGTGCTCGACGACTTTCCCTTCGACGAGCCGCCGGACGAGGACGACGGGGCGCAGAAGCCGATCCGCCTGGCGGTGGCGGGGCGGCCCAACGCCGGCAAGTCGACGCTGATCAACACCTGGCTGGGCGAGGAGCGGCTGATCGCCTTCGACCTGCCGGGCACGACGCGCGACGCCATCCGCGTGCCGCTGGAGCGCCACGGCCAGCGCTACGAGCTGATCGACACCGCCGGCCTGCGCCGCAAGGGCAAGGTCTTCCAGGCGATCGAGAAGTTCTCGGTGGTGAAGACGCTGCAGGCCATCGCCGACGCGCACGTCGTCGTGCTGCTGGTCGATGCCAAGGAAGGCGTCAGCGAGCAGGACGCCCACATCGCCGGCTACATCCTCGAGGCCGGCCGGGCGGTGGTGGTGGCGGTCAACAAGTGGGACGCGGTGGACGACTACCAGCGCCAGTTGCTGCAGCGCTCGATCGAGCAGCGGCTGGCCTTCCTGCGGTATGCCCAGGTGCTGCACGTCTCGGCGCTGAAGCGCCATGGTCTGGGGCCGCTGTGGAAGGCCATCGGCGAGGCGCACGCCTCCGCCACCCGCAAGCTGCCCACCCCGGTGCTCACCCGGGTGGTGCACGAGGCGGTGGCGCACCAGGCGCCGCCGCGCGCCGGCGCCTTCCGCCCGAAGCTGCGCTACGCCCACCAGGGCGGCATGAACCCGCCGGTGGTGGTGGTGCACGGCAACTCGCTGGAGCACATCGGCGACGCCTACCGGCGCTACCTGGAAGGCCGCATCCGCGACCACTTCCAGCTCGTCGGCACCCCGCTGCGGGTGGAGATGAAGTCCTCGCGGAACCCTTTCGCGGAAAAGGACTCCTGACAACTCCGCTTGCGCTCGTGGCCGAAATGGCCGCGGGCGGCAAGGCCAGGCCGGGCGTCGCCCGGCAGGTGCTGTGATAACGTGCCCGCCATTCCACTCCACAACACGGAGCCAATATCGTGAGCAACAAAGGGCAACTCCTACAAGACCCGTTCCTGAACCTGCTGCGCAAGGAACATGTGCCGGTGTCGATCTACCTGGTCAACGGCATCAAGCTGCAAGGGCACATCGAGTCCTTCGACCAGTACGTGGTCCTGCTGCGCAACACCGTGACGCAGATGGTCTACAAGCACGCCATCTCCACCGTGGTGCCCGGGCGGGCGGTGAACTTCCACGCCAACGAGCCCGGCGACCAGCCGCACGGCTGAGCCCCGAATCGCACGGCCGACGCCCCGAGCATTGAGCAAGTCCACCCCTGACGTCTCCCCGCCCGACGGCCCGCAGCGCGCGGTGCTGGTCGGCGTGGACCTCGGTCCCGGCGCCTCCTTCGAGGAATCGCTCGACGAGCTGGCGCTGCTCGCCGAATCCGCCGGCGACGCGCCGGTGGCGCGGCTGGTCGCGCGCCGCAAGGCGCCCGACGCCGCGCTTTTCGTCGGCAGCGGCAAGGCCGACGAGATCAAGGCGCTGGTCGAGGAGCACCACGCCGAGGGCGTCATCTTCGACCAGGCGCTCAGCCCCGCGCAGCAGCGCAACCTGGAACGGCACCTCGGCGTGCCGGTGGCCGACCGCACGGCGCTCATCCTGGAGATCTTCGCCCAGCGGGCGCAGAGCCACGAGGGCAAGCTGCAGGTGGAACTGGCGCGGCTGCAGTACCTGTCGACCCGGCTGGTGCGGCGCTGGAGCCACCTGGAGCGCCAGCGCGGGGGCATCGGCACCCGTGGCGGCCCGGGCGAGGCGCAGATCGAGCTCGACCGCCGCATGATCGGCGAGCGCATCAAGTCGGTGAAGCAGCGGCTGGACAAGGTCAAGCGCCAACGCGGCACCCAGCGCCGGTCGCGCGAGCGCAGCGGCACCTTCAAGGTCTCGCTGGTGGGTTACACCAACGCCGGCAAGTCGACGCTGTTCAACAGCCTGGTCAAGGCGCGGGCGTATGCCGCCGACCAGCTCTTCGCCACGCTGGACACCACCACCCGCTCGCTGTACCTGGAGCAGGCCGGCCGCGCGGTGTCGCTGTCGGACACCGTCGGCTTCATCCGCGACCTGCCGCACAAGCTGGTCGAGGCCTTCCAGGCCACGCTGCAGGAGGCCGCCGAGGCCGACCTGCTGCTGCACGTGGTCGACGCGTCCAGCCCGCTGGCGGCCGAGCAGCAGCAGGAGGTCGAGCGCGTGCTGGCCGAGATCGGCGCCGGCGACGTGCCGCAGGTGCTGGTCTACAACAAGGTCGACGCCCTGGCCGGCGGCGCCGAGCCGCGCGCCATGGTCGACGAGGTCGAGCGCAAGCCCGGCGTGGTGGTGCCGCGGGTGTGGATCAGCGCCCGCCAAGGCGTGGGCCTGGACCGCCTGCGCGAGGTGATCGCCGCCGCCGCGCTGGCCGAGCCCGCCGACACCGCGCCGCCGGCCGACGCCCGCGGCCTGCGCGACACGCCCTCCGGCACCGCCCGCGACCCGATCGCCGGCGCGCCGCCCCGTTTTCCCTTGGCCTGAAACCATCCCGATGCGCACTCCAGAAGCTCCGTTCCAGGAGACCGCCTGGCCGTCCTGGCCGCACCGACTGCGCGAGGTGGCGCGTGCGGGCCTGCGGCTGCTGCAGGGCGCGGCGTGGCCGGGCCGTGCCCGCCGTGGCCGCGACGGCGTGCTGCTGCAGAACCGCAACGACGGTCCGCCCGACCTGGACGAGCTGTGGCGCGACTTCAACCGCAAGCTGTCCGGCCTGTTCGGCCAGCGCGGCGGCCGTGGCGGCGGCACCAACGGCGGCGGCAACGGCAGCGGCGGCCCGTCGTTCCAGCCGGACATGCGCAACGCGGGCATCGGCGTCGGCCTCATCGCCGGCGTGGTGGCCCTGATCTGGCTGGGCAGCGGCGTCTTCATCGTGCAGGAAGGCCATCAGGCGGTGGTCACGTCCTTCGGCCGCTATGCCTACACGGCGGACGCCGGCATCCAGTGGCGCTTCCCGTACCCCTTCCAGGCGCACGAGACGGTGGCCGTGACGCAGCTGCGATCCAAGGACATCGGCCGCAGTTCGGTGGTGCAGAGCACCGGCCTGCGCGATTCGTCGATGCTCACGCAGGACGAGAACATCGTCGACATCCGCTTCACCGTGCAGTACCGGTTGAAGGATGCGCGGGCCTACCTCTTCGAGACCCGCAACCCCGACGAGGCGGTGGAGCAGGCCGCCGAATCGGCGGTGCGCGAGATCGTCGGCCGCAGCCGCGTCGACTCGGTGCTCTACGAGCAGCGCGAAGCGGTGGCCACCGACCTGGTGAAGTCCATTCAGGCGCAGCTCGACCGCGTCAACGCCGGCCTGCTGATCGTCAACGTCAACGTGCAGAGCGTCCAGGTGCCGGAGCAGGTGCAAGCGGCGTTCAACGACGCGGTGCGGGCGGGCGCCGACCGTGACCGCTTCAAGAACGAGGGCCAGGCCTACGCCAGCGACGTCATCCCCAAGGCGCAGGGCACCGCGGCGCGGCTGCGCCAGGAAGCCGAGGCCTACAAGTCGCGCGTCGTCTCGCAGGCCGAGGGTGACGCGCAGCGCTTCCGCTCGGTGCTCGCCGAGTACCAGAAGGCGCCGGCCGTCACCCGCGACCGGCTGTACCTGGAGACCATGCAGCAGGTCTACGGCAACGTCAGCAAGGTGATGGTCGACGTGCGCAACGGCTCCAACCTGCTGTACCTGCCGCTGGACCGGCTGATGCAGCAGGCCGGCGCCGCCGCCCCGGCCGCCACGCCGGTGCCGACGACGCCCGGCCCCGAGACGTCGAGCACCGGCGCCCTCGACCCGCGCTCGCGGGACAACCAGCGCGGTCGCGACCGCGAGACCCGTTGAACCGCGCAACCGCAGAAGAACAACCATGAACCGCATCGGTCTGTACGTCGCCGGCGCCCTGCTGCTGCTGATGCTGGCGTCCTCCACGCTCTTCGTGCTCGACCAGCGCCGCATGGCGGTCGTGTATGCCCTGGGCGAGATCAAGGAGGTCATCGTCGAGCCGGGCCTGAAGTGGAAGCTGCCGCCGCCCTTCCAGAACGTGGTCTTCCTCGACCGCCGCATCCAGACGCTGGACAGCCCGGAGACCCGGCCCATCTTCACCGCCGAGAAAAAGATCGTGGTGATCGACTGGCTGGTCAAGTGGCGCATCACCGAGCCGCGGCAGTTCATCCGCAACAACGGCGTCGACATCCGCAACCTCGAGGCGCGGCTGTCGCCGGTGGTGCAGGCGGCCTTCAACGAGGAGGTCACGCGCCGCACCGTGCGCGGCATGCTCGCCACCGAACGCGAGAGGGTGATGCAGGACGTGCAGGCGCGGCTGCAGGACGAGGCCAAGTCCTTCGGCATCGAGATCATGGACGTGCGCGTCAAGAGGGTCGACTTCGTCGCCGACATCACCGATGCGGTCTACCGCCGCATGGAGTCCGAGCGCAAGCAGGTGGCCAACGAGCTGCGCTCGCAGGGCCAGGCCGAGGGCGAGAAGATCCGGGCCGACGCCGACCGCCAGCGCGAGGTGATCGTGGCCGAGGCCTACCGCGACGCGCAGAAGGTCAAGGGCGAAGGCGATGCCGGCGCCTCGGCGCTGTACGCCGATGCCTTCGGCCGCGACCCGCAGTTCGCGCAGTTCTACCGCAGCCTGGAGGCCTATCGCTCGGCCTTCCGGAACAAGTCCGACATGCTGGTGGTGGACCCGAGCACCGATTTCTTCCGCGCCTTCCGCGGCGGCGCCGCGCCCGCGTCCGGCAGCGGCCGCTGACGCGGCCGGCCGCTTCCGCCGCATGCCGGAATCGCTGCTCGGCGCCCTGGCGCTGCTGCTCGTGCTGGAAGGGCTGCTGCCCTTCCTCAGCCCGACACGCTGGCGGCAGCTCTTCGCCCAGCTGCTGGCGTTGAGCGACGGGCAGCTGCGCTTCGTCGGCCTGTCCTGCATGATCGCCGGGCTGGTGCTGCTGCTGCTCGCCGTCGGCTGACCGGCCGCCCGCGCCGGACCGGCGCGCCGAGGGCCGCCGGTACAATGCCGCTTTCAGTCCCCCCTGAGGTCTATGTCGTCTGCTTGGCTGCTGCCCGAGCACATTGCCGATGTGCTGCCGGCCCAGGCCCGGCAGATCGAGGAGCTGCGTCGGGCGCTGCTCGACATGGCCCGCGGCTACGGCTATGAGTTGGTCATGCCGCCGCTGCTCGAGCACCTGGAGTCGCTGCTGTCCGGCACCGGGGGGCGCTCAACCTTCAGACCTTCAAGTTGGTCGACCAGCTCAGCGGCCGCTCGCTCGGCCTGCGCGCCGACACCACGCCGCAGGTCGCCCGCATCGACGCGCACCTGCTCAACCGGCGCGGTGTGACGCGGCTGTGCTACTGCGGTCCGGTGCTGCACACCCGGCCGGCGGCGCTGCACGCCACCCGCGAGCCGCTGCAGTTCGGGGCCGAGATCTACGGCCATGCCGGGCTGGAGGCGGAGCGCGAGGCGCTGGACCTGGCGCTGGACTGCCTGCGGGTGGCCGGCATCGACGACCTCGTGCTGGACCTGGCCGATGCGCGTGTGCTGGGCGGGCTGCTCGACGGCGTGGCTCTGGCGCCGGCGCGCCTGGAGGCGCTGGTCACGGCGCTGGCGGCCAAGGACACCGGCGAACTGAAGCGGCTCTCGGCCGGGCTGCCGGCCGACGTGGCGGTTGCGCTGCAGGCGCTGCCTTCGCTGTACGGCGACGAGGAGGTGCTGGCCGCCGCGCGGCGCACGCTGCCGGCGCGGCCGGGCGTGCACGCGGCGCTCGACGACCTGGCGACGCTCGCCGCGTCGCTGCGCACCGGCGGGCGTTCGCTGCGCGTGGGCTTCGACCTGTCCGACCTGGGCGGTTACGCCTACTACAGCGGCGTGCGCTTCGCGGTCTACGGCCGTGCGGCCAACGAGGCGCTGCTGCGCGGCGGCCGTTACGACGAGGTCGGTGCGGTGTTCGGGCGCAAGCGGCCGGCGGTGGGGTTCAGCCTCGACCTGAAGGCGCTGGCCGAGGCCACGCCCACGCGGCCGCTGCGCGCCGCGGTGCGCGCACCGTGGGCCGACGACGACGGCCTGCGCCATGCGGTGCAGGCGCTGCGGCAGGCCGGCGAGACGGTGGTCTGCATGCTGCCCGGGCATGAGGACGAAGGCCAGGAATTCGACTGCGACCGCGAACTGGTCGCGGACGCCGGCCGCTGGGTGGTGCGCGCGGTCTGACCGCGCCGCCCGCCCGTCAACAGGAAACAGGACATGCAACAAGGCACCGCCAAGCGCGGCCGCAACGTGGTCGTGGTCGGCACCCAGTGGGGCGACGAGGGCAAGGGCAAGGTGGTCGACTGGCTGACCGACCATGCGCAGGGCGTCGTTCGCTTCCAGGGCGGCCACAACGCCGGCCACACGCTGGTCATCAAGGGCGTCAAGACCGCGCTGCAGCTCATCCCGAGCGGCATCATGCGCGAGGGCGTCGCCTGCTACATCGGCAACGGGGTGGTGGTCGACCCGTCGCACCTGCTGTCGGAGATCCAGCGGCTCGAAGGCATCGGCCTGGACGTGCGCTCGCGGCTGTTCCTCAGCGAGTCGTGCCCGCTGATCCTGCCCTTCCACGTCGAGGTGGACAAGGCGCGCGAGGCGCTGCGCGAGACCAGCGGCGCCGGCAAGATCGGCACCACCGGCAAGGGCATCGGCCCCGCCTACGAGGACAAAGTGGCCCGCCGGGCGCTGCGGGTGCAGGACCTGAAGCACCCGGAGCGTTTCGCCCACAAGCTGCGCGAACTGCTGGAGTTGCACAACGTGGCGCTCGGCGGCTACCTGAAGTCGAGGCCGCTGGAGTTCCAGCCCCTCTTCGACCATGCGATGACGGTGGCCGAGCAACTGAAGCCCATGCTCGTCGACGTGGGCTACCGCATCCACACCGCCAGCCGCGACGGCGCCAACATCCTGTTCGAAGGCGCGCAGGGCACGCTGCTGGACATCGACCACGGCACCTACCCGTACGTGACGTCCAGCAACTGCGTGGCCGGCAATGCGGCCGCGGGCTCCGGCGTCGGGCCGGACCTGCTGCATTACATCCTCGGCATCACCAAGGCCTACACCACGCGCGTCGGCTCCGGCCCGTTCCCCACCGAGCTGCCGATCGACCAGCCGGGCACCGTCGGCCACCACCTCTCCACCGTCGGGCAGGAGCGGGGCACGGTCACCGGCCGGGCGCGACGCTGCGGCTGGCTGGACGCCGCGGCGCTGAAGCGGTCGATCATCATCAACGGCATCTCCGGCCTGTGCATCACCAAGCTGGACGTGCTCGACGGGCTGCCGGAGATCAAGGTCTGCGTGGGCTATGACCTGCGCGGCCAGCGGCTGGACATCCTGCCGCTGGACGCCGACGACATCGAGGCCTGCCAGCCGATCTACGACAGCTTCCCGGGCTGGACCGAGAGCACCGCCGGCGTCACCGAGTGGGACCGGCTGCCGCTCAACGCCCGCCGCTACCTCGAGCGGGTGCAGGCCTTCATCGGCGCGCCGATCGACATGGTGTCCACCGGTCCGGACCGGGAGCACACCATCCTGCTGCGCCACCCCTACCAGTGACCTCCGACACCCGCCACCCTTGACCCACATGCTCACCGACGACGGCAAGCACCTCTACGTTTCCTGGGACGAGTACCACCTGCTCATCGAGCGCCTGGCGCTGAAGGTGCACGCCTCGGGATGGCAGTTCGACCAGATCCTGTGCCTGGCGCGTGGCGGCATGCGGCCGGGCGACGTGCTGTCGAGGGTGTTCGACAAGCCGTTGGCCATCATGTCGACGAGTTCCTACCGCGCCGAGGCCGGCACGCTGCAGGGGCGGCTGGACATGGCCAAGTACATCACGCTGCCCAAGGGCGAACTGGCCGGTCGCGTGCTGCTGGTCGACGACCTCGCCGATTCGGGCATCACGCTGCGTGCGGTGGTCGACCGGCTGCGCAGCATGCCGGCCATCGACGAACTGCGCTCCGCGGTGCTGTGGACCAAGGCGGTCTCCAGCTACACCCCCCGACTACTACGTCGAACTGCTGCCCACCAGCCCGTGGATCCACCAGCCGTTCGAGGAGTACGACAACCTGCGCCCGGAGGGCCTGCAACGCAAATTTGCGGTGTAAAAAGACGAAGGCCGCTGCGGTTGCAGCGGCCTTCGTTGTTGGTGCCCAGGAGAGGACTCGAACCTCCACGGAGTTACCCGCTAGTACCTGAAACTAGTGCGTCTACCAATTCCGCCACCTGGGCTCTAGGAAGCGAATCCAGTCGTTTTTGACTGAAGCTAGGATCATATCATCAACAAAAAGAGCAGTTCAAGCAGCGCCCCGACGGGCGCCGCCCTCATGAGCGAAGTCGAGGGCATCGTGCTCGGTCACCGCGACGGTCACGGCTTCGTGCACCGCGGCGACGGCGAGCCCGACATCTACCTGTCGCAGCAGGAGATGCGCGCGGTGCTGCACCGCGACCGCATCCGCGTGCGCGTGGTGCGCTACGACCGGCGTGGCCGGCCCGAAGGCCGGGTGCTCGACATCCTGGAACGGCGCAAGGCGCCGCTCATCGGCCGGCTGCTGCACGAAGGCGGCGTCTGGCTGGTGGCACCCGAGGACAAGCGCTACGGCCAGGACATCCTCATCCCGAAGAACGCGATCGCCAACGCGGCCGCCGGACAGGTGGTGGCGGTGGAGCTGACGGAGACCCCGTCGCTGTACTCGCAGCCGGTGGGACGTGTCACCGAGGTGCTGGGCGAGATCGACGACCCCGGCATGGAGATCGAGATCGCGGTGCGCAAGTACGAGGTGCCGCACCGCTTCTCGCCGGAGACGCTGGCGCAGTCGGCCGGCCTGCCGGACAAGGTCCGGCCGGTCGACCGCAAGCACCGCATCAACCTGACCGACGTGCCGCTGGTCACCATCGACGGCGAGGACGCACGCGACTTCGACGACGCGGTGTACTGCGAGCCGCACAAGCAGGGCCGCGGCAAGACCGCCTTCAGCGGCTGGCGGCTGCTGGTGGCCATCGCCGACGTCAGCCACTACGTCAAGCCGGGCGAGCCGCTGGACGACGATGCCTACGAGCGCGCCACCTCGGTGTACTTCCCGCGCCGCGTCATCCCGATGCTGCCCGAGAAGCTGTCCAACGGGCTGTGTTCGCTGAACCCCGACGTCGAGCGGCTGTCGATGGTGTGCGACATGCTGATCACCGCCGACGGCGAGATCCACGCCTACCAGTTCTACCCGGCGGTGATCTGCTCGCATGCGCGCATGACCTACAACGAGGTCGCGGCCATCCTGCAGAACACGCGGGGGCCTGAGGCCGCCAAGCGCGAGGAGCTGGTGCCGCACCTGCTCAACCTGCACGAGGTCTTCCGCGCGCTGCTCAAGGCCCGCGGCCAGCGCGGCGCGGTGGACTTCGAGACCACCGAGACGCAGATCGTCTGCGACGACAACGGCCGCATCGAGAAGATCGTGCCGCGCACCCGCAACGATGCGCACCGCCTGATCGAGGAGTCGATGCTCGCCGCCAACGTCTGCGCCGCGGACTTCATCGCCCTCGGCGAACACCCCAGCCTGTACCGGGTGCACGAGGGTCCGACGCCCGAGAAGCGCACGGTGCTGCAGAACTACCTCAAGGCGCTCGGCATCGGGCTGTCGATCGGCGACGATCCGACACCGCGGGAGTTCCAGGCCATCGCGCTGGCCACCCGCGACCGGCCCGATGCCCAGCAGGTCCACACCATGCTGCTGCGCTCGATGCAGCAGGCCATCTACACCGCCGAGAACAGCGGCCATTTCGGCCTGGCGTATCCGGCCTACACCCACTTCACCAGCCCCATCCGCCGCTACCCGGACCTGCTGGTGCACCGGGTGATCAAGGCGCTGCTGGGCGGCAAGCGCTACCACCTGCTGAGCGGCAAGCTGGAGGAGGTCGCCAAGCGCACGCGCGGCGGCAAGCCCGCCAAGCCGCAGGCCAGCGAGCTGGAGGCCTGGCAGCAGGCCGGCGTGCACTGCAGCGCCAACGAGCGCCGCGCCGACGAGGCCTCGCGCGACGTCGAGGCCTGGCTCAAGTGCCGCTACATGCGCGAGCACCTGGGCGAGGAGTTCAACGGCCAGGTCAGCGCGGTGACGAGCTTCGGCCTCTTCGTCACGCTCGACGGGCTGTACGTCGAAGGCCTGGTCCACATCACCGAGCTCGGCGGGGAGTACTACCGCTTCGACGAGGTGCGCCAGGAACTGCGCGGCGAGCGCACCGGGATCCGCTACAGCGTGGGCAGCAAGGTGCGGGTGCAGGTCAGCCGGGTCGACCTCGACGGTCGCAAGATCGACTTCCGCATGGTCCGCGAAGGCGACGCCGAGCGGCTGATGGCGCGGGCGCAGCGCGACAAGACGGGCGCTCCCGTCGCCGCGGGCGGGTCGGCCACCGACGAACTGGCCGAGCTGCAGAACACCGACCGGCAGGTCAAGCGCGGGGCCCGCAAGTCGGCGTCGCGCCAGCCCGGCGCGGCCCCCGGGAGGGTGGGGCGCGCGGTGCCGGCCGGGCCACGGCCGGCACCAAGTCGCGCAAGCGCCGGCGCTGACGGGGGGGCGTGGGCTCAGCCGGCGCCGGGCCGCCCGGGGGCGGCCGGGCCGAGGCCGGTCTCGCCCAGGCCGCGCATGGCCTCCACCAGGTCGGCGGCGCGCAGCGGCAGCCGGGCCGCCGGTCCGCCGTCCTCGGCGGCCAGGCCGTGCCACTGCACGGCCGCCGCGGCCAGGGCCAGCGCTTGCGGCACCGTGTCACCGCCGTGCGCCGACCACAGGCCACCGAGCCAGCCGGCGAGCACGTCGCCGGTGCCCGGCGCCGCCAGGCGCGGGCCGCCGGTGGGGTTGATCAGCGGTACCGCCTCGGGCGCGTCGATCACCGTGCCGGAGCCCTTCAGCACCACCACGGCGCCGGTCTCGTGCGCCAGGCGACGGGCGGCGGCCAGGCGGTCGGCCTGCACCTCGAAGGGGGTGACGCCGAGCAGCCGCGCCGCCTCCAGCGGATGGGGGGTCAGCACAGTGGGCCGCCGCCGGGCGGCGAGGGCGCCGCGCAGGGTCGGGCTGGCGGCGATGGCGTTGAGCGCGTCCGCGTCGAGCACCAGCCGCGCCGCGTCGGCCAGCACGGCGGGCAGCAGCGCGCCCACGTCGGCGCCGCCGCCGCAGCCGCAGACCACCGTGGTTGCGGCCAGCAGCGGCGGCCCCAGCGCCTGCGCGGCGGTGCGTCGCATCAGTTCCGGCCTCAGGGCCGGTGGGGTGCCGTCGCCGAGGGTGACCAGGTGGACGCGACCCGCCCCCGCGCTCAACCCGGCCGTCGCGGCCAGCGCCGCCGCGCCTTCCATGCCGGCGGCGCCGCCGATCACCTGCAGGTCGCCGAAGCTGCCCTTGTGCTGTTCGTGGCGACGCCCGTCCAGCCGCTGCAGGCGGGTTCGACCGGCGAGCCAGGCGTCGCACGGCACCAGGGCGGGATCGACCTGCAGCCGGTCCAGCCAGACGCGGCCCGCGTGGTCGCGGCCGGCGCCGGTGAACAGCCCGGGCTTGAGGCTGAGCAGGGACAGCGTGTGGTCCGCCACCACCACCTCGTCGCCCAGCCGGCGGCCGGTGTCGGCGTGCAACCCGGTCGGCAGGTCGACGGCCAGGACGGTGGTGCCCGCGCGATGCAGGCGGCGCAGCGCGGCGACGCCGAGGGCGATGAGACCGTCCGGACGGCGGCCGCCGAGGCCGAGCAGGGCATCGATGGCCAGGTCCGCCTCGTCCGGTGGCGGCGCCTGCCCGGCCCGCACGATGTCCACGCCGGCGGCCACCGCCTTGCGCAGGCTCTCGGCGGCGTCGGCGGGCAACCGCTGCGGATCGCCGTGCAGGCTGACCAGCACGCGGCGCCCGGCGGTGGCCAGCACCGCGGCGGCCTCGAGGCCGTCGCCGCCGTTGTTGCCCGGCCCCGCCGCCACCCAGACGCGGCGGCCATGAGGCGCGATGGCCAGCGCGAGGCGGGCGAGGCCGGCACCGGCCCGCTGCATCAGCGTGTGCGCCGGCAGGCCGCCGGCCGCCAGGCGCTCGAGCGCCCGGCTGGCCGCGCCGCCGTGCAGCGGAAGGTCGTGCAGGACCGGCAGCACCGGTGCCGGCCACCCGGCCGCGACGGCCGGGGCTGCTACAATCCGCGGGTTTGCCTCAGGCGTCATGGCGTTGGCCGTTGAGCTTCAACAGTTCAACGGTCAAGAGTCCGCCGGCGCTGCCGCGGGTGCGGCGGAGGCAGATGAATCGCGAACCGGCTGCCGAAAGGTGTCGGCCCAGGCGTAGCCAGGGCCGATCTGCGCCGGATTCTAGACACAACCCTTCGGAGTTCTCATGCCCGTCTCCATGCGCGAAATGCTGGAAGCCGGTGTCCATTTCGGACACCAGACCCGCTTCTGGAACCCCAAGATGGCCCCGTACATCTACGGCCATCGCAACAAGATCCACATCATCAACCTCGAGAAGACGCTTCCCAAGTTCGAGGAAGCGTTGAAGTTCGTGCGCCAGCTGTCGGCCAAGCGCGGCACGATCCTGATGGTGGGCACCAAGCGGCAGGCCCGCGAGCTGGTCGCGCAGGAGGCGCAGCGCGCCGGCATGCCCTTCGTCGACCAGCGCTGGCTGGGCGGCATGCTGACCAACTTCAAGACGGTCAAGGGCTCGCTGAAGAAGCTGAAGGACATGCAGGCCCAGAAGGACGGCGGCGGCGAGCCGATCATCAAGAAGGAAGCGCTGCTGTTCGACCGCGAGATCGCCAAGCTGCAGAAGGACATCGGCGGCATCGGTGACCTCACCGCGCTGCCCGACGCGCTGTTCGTCATCGACGTCGGCTACCACAAGATCGCCATCGCCGAGGCGAAGAAGCTCGGCATCCCGGTGATCGGGGTCGTCGACTCCAACCACTCGCCCGAGGGCATCGACTACGTCATCCCCGGCAACGACGACTCGGCGAAGGCGGTGGCGCTGTACGCCCGCGCCGTCGCCGACGCGGTGCTGGAAGGCCGGGCCAACGCCACCAACGAGGTGCTGCAGGCCGCCGGCGGCAGCGACGAGTTCGTGGAAGTGAACGAAGAGGCCTGACGGCCCCCGAGCCCACGAGACCAAGGGGCTGGCTTCCAGCCCCTTTTTCACACATTGAACCCCGCGCGCCGCGGCCGTCAGGGCCGGCGCGCGACGACAGGAGAGTGACGATGCCCGCGATTACCGCCAGCATGGTGGCCGAACTGCGCGCCAAGACCGACGCGCCGATGATGGAGTGCAAGAAGGCGCTGACCGAGGCCGACGGCGATGCCGTGCGCGCCGAGGAGATCCTGCGCGTCAAGCTCGGCAACAAGGCCGGCAAGGCCGCCTCGCGCATCACCGCCGAGGGCGTGATCGCCGCCGCGGTCAACGGCAGCACCGGCGCCATCGTCGAGGTCAACTGCGAGACCGACTTCGTCTCGAAGAACGATTCGTTCCTGGCCTTCTGCAAGTCGGTGGCCCAGCTGATCGCCGACAACGACCCGGCCGACGTCGCCGCCATCGGCGCCTACCCGCTCGCCCAGGACGGCTTCGGCCCGACGGTCGAGGACGTGCGCAAGGGCCTGATCGGCAAGATCGGCGAGAACATGGCGATCCGCCGCTTCAAGCGCTACGCCGGCGGCGGCAAGCTGGCCAGCTACCTGCACGGCACCCGCATCGGCGTGATCGTCGAGTTCGACGGCGACGACGTGGCCGCCAAGGACGTGGCCATGCACGTGGCGGCGATGAAGCCGGCCGCGCTGTCGTCGGCCGAGGTGCCGGCCGAACTGGTCGAGAAGGAACGCAAGATCGCCACCGAGAAGGCGGCCGAGTCCGGCAAGCCGGCGGAGATCGTCGCCAAGATGGTCGAAGGCTCGGTGCAGAAGTACCTCAAGGAGGTCTCGCTGCTCGACCAGGTCTTCGTCAAGGCCGCCGACGGCAAGCAGACCGTGGGCGCGATGCTCAAGGACAAGAAGACCGCCGTGAAGGGCTTCACCCTGTACGTGGTCGGCGAGGGCATCGAGAAGAAGGTGGACGACTTCGCCGCCGAAGTGGCCGCCCAGGTCGCCGCCGCCAAGGGCCAGTAGGCCCGGCCGCCAGGGGGTGCGCCCCGGGGGACCGCGGCCCCCGCACCACCCCGTCCACGAGCAGGGCGCTGGCGACGGCGCCCTTACACTTGAAGCACCGCTGTGGACCGTGGCCGACACGGTTCGCGGCGTCCGCGGAGAAACCAAGACATGCCGGCGTACCAGCGCATCCTGCTCAAGCTGTCGGGTGAGGCCCTGATGGGCGACGACGCCTACGGCATCAACCGCGCGACCATCGTCCGCATGGTGCGCGAGGTGCAGGACGTGACCCGCACCGGCTGCGAGGTGGCGGTGGTCATCGGCGGCGGCAACATCTTCCGGGGCGTGGCCGGCGGCTCGGTGGGCATGGACCGCGCCACCGCCGACTACATGGGCATGCTGGCCACGGTGATGAATTCGCTGGCGCTGGCCGACACCATGCGCCAGGAAGGCATGACCGCGCGGGTGATGTCGGCCATCGCCATCGAGCAGGTGGTCGAGCCCTACGTGCGGCCCAAGGCGCTGCAGTACCTGGAGGAAGGCAAGGTGGTGATCTTCGCCGCCGGCACCGGCAACCCCTTCTTCACCACCGACACCGCCGCCGCGCTGCGCGGCGCGGAGATCGGTGCCGAGGTGGTGCTCAAGGCGACCAAGGTCGACGGCGTCTACAGCGCCGACCCGCACAAGGTGCCCGACGCCACCCGCTACGCCCGCATCAGCTTCGACGAGGCCATCGCCCGCAACCTGCAGGTGATGGACGCCACCGCCTTCGCGCTGTGCCGCGACCAGAAGCTGCCGATCAAGGTGTTCTCCATCTTCAAGCCGGGCGCCCTGGCCCGCGTGGTGGCCGGCGAGGACGAAGGCACCCTGGTGCACGTCTGAAGGAGACCAACATGACCACCGCTGACATCAAGAAGACCGCCGAGACCAAGATGGCCAAGTCGGTCGACGCCTTCAAGAACGAACTGCAGAAGATCCGCACCGGCCGGGCGCACCCGGGGCTGCTGGACCAGGTGCAGGTGGACTATTACGGCTCGATGGTGCCGATCAGCCAGGTCGCCAACGTGACCCTGCTCGACGCCCGCACCATCGGTGTCCAGCCCTGGGAGAAGGGCATGGGCGCCAAGATCGAGAAGGCCATCCGCGAATCGGAGCTGGGCCTCAACCCGGCGGCCCAGGGCGACCTGCTGCGCGTGCCCATGCCCGCGCTGACCGAGGAGCGCCGCCGGGACCTGACCAAGGTCGTGCGCCATGCCGGCGAGGACGCCAAGGTGGCGGTGCGCAACCTGCGCCGCGAGGCCAACGAGCAGGCCAAGAAGCTGCTCAAGGACAAGGCGATCACCGAGGACGAGGAGCGTCGGCTGCAGGACGAGGTGCAGAAGCTCACCGACCGCACGATCGGCGACATCGACAAGCTGATCAGCGGCAAGGAAGCCGAGATCCTGGCGGTCTGACCCGCCCCGCCCGCCGCCCGGCCGTGCACCGTCCCGCAGAAGGAACACCGCAGTTGGATTCCCCCCGCGCCCCGGCCGCTTCGTCGGCCGCCGTGCCACGGCATGTGGCCATCGTGATGGACGGCAACGGCCGTTGGGCCAAGCGGCGCTTCATGCCGCGCTTCTTCGGCCACAAGCAGGGTGTCGACGCGCTGGTGCGCACGGTGCAGGCCTGTGCCGACCGCGGGGTGGAGTACCTGACCGTCTTCGCCTTCTCGTCGGAGAACTGGAAGCGGCCCAGCGAGGAGGTCTCCGGCCTGATGGGCCTGGTGCTGGTGGCGGTCTCGAAGTACCTGACCAAGCTGTCGAAGGAAGGCGTGCGCATCCGCATCGTCGGCGACCGCGAGGCGGTGTCGGACCGGGTGCGCGACGCCTGGCACACCGCCGAGTCGCAGACCGCGCACAACACCCGCATCACGCTGTCGGTGGCGTTCAACTACGGCGGCCGCTGGGACGTGGTGCAGGCCTGCCGCCGGGCGGTGGCCGAAGGCCTCGCCCCGGCCGAGATCGACGAGGCGCGCCTGTCGTCGCTGATGGCCCTGAGCTACGCGCCCGACCCCGACCTCTTCATCCGCACCGGCGGCGAGGTGCGCATCAGCAACTTCCTGCTCTGGCAGGTGGCCTACGCCGAGCTGTACTTCAGCGACTGCCTGTGGCCCGACTTCGACGCCGCCGAACTGGACCAGGCGCTCGCCGCCTACGCGCGGCGCGACCGCCGCTTCGGCCTGGTGAAGACCGCCGAGCCGCAGCCGGCGACCTCCGGCGCCTAGACCGGCTGCCCATGCTCAAGCAGCGCATCCTCACCGCGGTCGTCCTGCTGGCGCTGCTGCTGCCGGCGCTGGCCAGCACCGCCACCTGGCCGTTCGCGCTGCTGACCCTGGTCCTGATCGGCGCTGCCGGTTGGGAGTGGGGCCGGCTGAACCAGTGGTCCGCGCCGGCGGCCGTGGCCGGCGGGGTGGTCCTGGCGCTGGCCTGTGCCGCCTCGGTCGGCGCAGCCGACGACTTGCGCCTGCCGGCGGCCGTCTGGGGCGTGGTCGCGCTGCTGTGGGTCGTCGGCGGGGCGTTGGTGCTGCGCGGCGGGGTGTCGTCGTGGCCGCGGGTGCCGCGGGCGCTGCGCGGGGTGCTGGGCCTGCTGCTGCTCTACGCCGCCTGGGCCGCGATGGTGCAGGCCAAGTCGGTGGGGCTCAATTTCCTGCTCTCGGTGTTCGTGCTGGTGTGGGCCGCCGACATCGCGGCCTACTTCGGCGGCCGCGCCTTCGGCCGGCGCAAGCTGGCCCCCGGCATCAGCCCGGGCAAGAGCTGGGAGGGCGTGTTCAGCGGCTGGCTGGGCGTGGCGCTGCTCGCCGCGCTGTGGCTGTGGGTGGACCGCCGCTTCAACGTCGATTCGGCCAGTGTCTACAGCCGCCTGCAGCAGCAGGGCGGCACGGCCTGGCTGGTGGTCGGCGCCTGGGCGCTGGCGGGGCTGAGCGTGGTCGGCGACCTCTTCGAGTCGCTGGTCAAGCGGGCCGCCGGTGCCAAGGATTCGAGCCGGCTGCTGCCCGGCCATGGCGGCGTGCTGGACCGCATCGACGCGCTGCTGCCGGTGTTCCCGGCCGCGATGGCGCTGGCCGCCTGGTGATGGGTCCGGGACCGATGACCCCGCACCGTCGACAGCGCCTGGTGGTGCTGGGCGCCACCGGCTCGATCGGCGGCAACACGCTGGACGTGGTGGCCCGCCACCCCGACCGCTTCGAGGTCGTCGGCCTGAGCGGCCACCAGCGGCTGGAGCCGCTGCTCGCGCTGTGCCGGCGCTTCCGCCCGCGCTGGGTGGCGGTGCCGGCGACGGCCGCGCGCGGACTGCGCGAGGCGCTGGCCGCCGACGGCCTGGCCACCGAGGTGCTGGAAGGCGATGCCGGGCTGTGCCGGATGGCCTCGCATCCCGAGGTCGACACGGTGATGGCCGCCATCGTCGGCGCCGCCGGCCTGCGGCCCTGCATGGCCGCGGCGCGCGCCGGCAAACGCCTGCTGCTGGCCAACAAGGAGGCGCTGGTCGTCGGCGGCCGCACCTTCATGCAGGCGGTGCGGGAAGGCGGTGCGCTGCTGCTGCCCATCGACAGCGAGCACTCGGCCATCTTCCAGTGCCTGCCCGAGGACCGCGGCACCTGGGCCGGTCGCATCGACCACATCGTGCTCACCGCCTCCGGCGGCCCCTTCCGCGACCGCGACCCGGCCACCCTCGGCGCGGTGACGCCGGACCAGGCCTGCGCCCATCCCAACTGGGTGATGGGCCGCAAGATCTCGGTCGACTCGGCGACCATGATGAACAAGGCGCTGGAGGTGGTCGAGGCGCGCTGGCTGTTCGACCTCGCGCCCGAACAGATCCGGGTGGTGATCCACCC
The DNA here is from genome assembly GCF_024666615.1 of Aquabacterium sp. J223. Taxonomy (NCBI): domain Bacteria; kingdom Pseudomonadati; phylum Pseudomonadota; class Betaproteobacteria; order Burkholderiales; family Sphaerotilaceae; genus Aquabacterium; species Aquabacterium sp. J223. Next base: position 1,496,837 of record NZ_CP088297.1, read on the forward strand.
GCAGAGCATCGTGCATTCGATGGTGGTGTGCCGCGACCGCTCGGTGCTGGCGCAGCTCGGCACGCCGGACATGCGGGTGCCGATCGCCTACGGCCTGGCCTGGCCGGAGCGCATCGAGTCCGGCGCCGACACGTTGGACGTCACCACGCTGGCCGGCCTGACCTTCCGCGCGCCGGACGCCGAGCGCTTCCCCGGGCTCTTCCTGGCGTGGCAGGCGCTGGCGGCGCCCGAGGGCACGACCGCGGTGCTCAACGCCGCCAACGAGGAGGCGGTGGCCGCCTTCCTCGACGGGCGCATCGGCTTCCTCGACATCCACCGCGTCAACGCCGCCACGCTGGAGCAGGTGCGCCCCGGCGCGGCCGATGCCGACGGCGTCGACGCGCTGCTCGCGCTGGACGAACGCGCGCGGGTGCACGCCCGCCAACTGGTGAAAGGGTTGACCCGATGATCACCGTGCTCGCCTTCATCCTCACCCTCGGGGTGCTGATCGTCATCCACGAGTACGGCCACTACCGGGTGGCGGTGGCCTGCGGCGTCAAGGTGCTGCGCTTCTCGGTGGGGTTCGGCCGGGTGCTGTGGCGCTGGCAGAAGACGCCGCAGTCGACCGAGTTCGTGCTGTCGGCGCTGCCGCTCGGCGGCTACGTGCGCATGCTCGACGAGCGCGAGGCGCCGGTGCCGCCGGCCGAGCGCCACCTCGCCTTCAACCACAAGCCGCTGTGGCAGCGGGCGGCCATCGTCGCCGCCGGACCGATCGCCAACCTGCTGCTCGCGGTGCTGCTGTACGCCGGCGCCTACTGGATGGGCATCGAGGAGCCGCGCGCGGTGATGAGCGCGCCGCTGGCCGGCAGCCTGGCCGAGCGCGCCGGCCTGCGCGCCGGCGACGAGGTGCTGGCGGTGGCGCCGCCCGACGGCGAATGGCAGGAGGTGCGCTCGATGGCCGACCTGCGCTGGGAGGTCACCCAGGCGGTGCTGCGGTCGGAGCCGCTGCAACTGCAGCTGCAGCGCCGTGCCGGCGGCCCGCGCAACGCCACGCTGGCGCTGGACACGCTGGAGAGCGCCGACATGGACGAGGCGGTGAACCGCCGCATCGGCCTCGGCGGCCCCTTCAGCGAGCCGGTGCTGGGCGAGGTCAAGGACGGCGGGGCGGCGGCCGAGGCGGGACTGCAGGCAGGCGACCGGGTGCTCAAGGTCGACGGCGTGGCGGTGGAGGACGCGCAGAGCCTGCGCGAGCGCATCCGCGAGGCGGTGCGCGACGGCCAGCCCGTGGCGCAGAGCTGGCTCATCGAACGCCGCGGCCTGTGGCAGGAGCGGGTGGTGCAGCCCAAGGTGGTGAACGAGGGCCGGCGCACCATCGGCCGCATCGAGGCCTTCGTCGGCGCGCCGCCGGAAATGGTCACCGTGCGGCAGGGCCCGATCGAAGGGCTGCAGCGCGCGGTGGTGCGCACCTGGGACGTGTCGGCGCTCACGCTGAAGATGCTTGGCCGCATGCTGATCGGCGAGGCCTCGCTGAAGAACCTGAGCGGACCGCTCACCATCGCCGACTACGCCGGCCAGTCGGTGCAGCAGGGCCTGCCGTACTACCTGGGTTTCCTCGCGCTGGTCAGCGTCAGCCTCGGCGTGCTCAACCTGCTGCCCCTGCCGATGCTCGATGGCGGCCACCTCATGTATTACATTTTCGAGGGCGTGACCGGGCGGCCGGTGTCCGAGGTGTGGCTGAAGTGGCTGCAGCGCGGTGGCGCGCTGGTCATGCTGCTGTTGATGTCCCTCGCCCTGTCCAACGACGTGGCCCGCCTGCTGGGCCTGCACTGACCCACCCCTCAATGCACCCGCTTTTCGCGCCGAGCGCGCTACGCCCCGTGGCCGCTTGCGTGGCCGTTGTCGCGGCCGCGTTTCCCGCATTGCCGGCTTTGGCCGTCGAACCCTTCACCGTCAGCGACATCCGCATCGAGGGCCTGCAGCGCACCGACCCCGGCACGGTGTTCGCGGCCCTCGGCCTGCGCGTCGGCGACCTCTACAGCGACGACAAGGGCGCCGCCGCGCTGCGCGCCCTGTTCGCCACCGGGCTGTTCAAGGACGTGCGGCTGGAGGTCGAGGGCAACGTGCTGGTCGTCATCGTCGACGAGCGCGCCGTCATCGGCGCGGTCAGCTTCGTCGGCCTGCGCGAGTTCGACAAGGACACGCTGCTCAAGGCGCTGCGCGACTCCGGCATCGGCGAGGGCCTGCCCTATGACCGCGCCGTGGTCGACCGCGCCGAGCAGGAGATCAAGCGCCAGTACCTGTCGAAGAGCCTGTACGGCGCCGAGGTGGTGACCACCGTCACGCCGCAGGAGCGCAACCGCGTCGCCATCACCTTCACCATGGTCGAGGGCGACGTCGCGCGCATCCGCGAGATCCGCATCCTCGGCGCCAAGGCGTTCTCCGAGGGCACGCTGCGCGGCCTGTTCGACCTGCGCACGCCGAACTGGCTGAGCTGGTACACCAAGTCGGACCGCTACTCGCGCACCAAGCTCAACGCCGACCTGGAGACGCTGCGCGCCTACTACACCAACCGCGGCTACCTCGAGTTCAACGTCGAGTCGGCGCAGGTGACCATCTCGCCCGACAAGCAGGACATCACCATCACCGTCACGGTGCGCGAGGGCCAGCCCTACACCGTGACGGGCGTGCGGCTGGAAGGCGACTTCCTCGGCAAGGAGGACGAGTTCAAGAGCCTGGTCAGGGTCAAGCCCGGCGAAGCCTACAGGGCCGAGGACGTGGCCGAGACGCAGCGCGCCTTCGCCGAGCGCTTCGGCAGCTACGGCTACGCCTTCGCCCGCGTCGAGGCGCGGCCGCAGATCGACCGCGAGCGGGCGCAGGTGATGCTGGTGCTGGCCGCCGAGCCGCAACGCCGCGTCTACGTGCGCCGCATCAACGTGGCGGGCAACACCCGCACCCGCGACGAGGTGGTGCGCCGCGAGTTCCGGCAGTTCGAGTCGTCCTGGTACGACGGCCAGAAGATCAAGCTGTCGCGTGACCGGGTCGACCGCCTGGGCTACTTCAAGGAGGTCAGCGTCGAGACCAACGAGGTGCCCGGTGCGCCCGACCAGGTCGACCTGCTGATCAACGTGGCGGAGAAGCCCACCGGCAACCTGATGCTCGGCGCCGGCTACTCCAGCGTCGAGCGGGTGGCGCTGACGGCCGCCATCAAGCAGGAGAACGTCTTCGGCTCGGGCAACTACCTGGGCGTCGAGGTCAACACCAGCCGCTCCTACCGCACCCTGTCGGTGTCGACGGTGGACCCCTACTTCACCGCGGACGGCGTGTCCCGGGCGGTGGACGTCTACTACCGCACCACCCGGCCGCTGAACAGCATCGCCAACACCTTCTCGCTGGCCACCGTGGGCTCGGCCATCCGCTTCGGCGTGCCGTTCACCGAGTACGACACGGTGTTCGTCGGTGTCGGTGTGGAGCAGACGCGGGTGGTGGGCAACTTCGGCCTGCCGCTGAAGTACATCACCTACGCCACGCAGTACGGCGCCGACACCACCATCGTGCCGGTGACGATCGGCTGGTCGCGCGACGACCGCGACAGCGGCCTCAACCCGACCCGCGGCGGCCTGAACCGCGTCAACCTAGAAATGAGCCCCTTCGGCGACACGCAGTACCTGCGCACCAACCTGCAGGCGCAGCGCTACTTCCCGCTGGGTCCCCGCTTCACGCTGATGCTCAACGGCGAGGTCGGCGTCGGCAGCGCCTTCGGCGGCCGTCCGTTCCCGGTGTTCAAGTACTTCTACGGCGGCGGGCTCGGCTCCATCCGCGGCTTCTCGCAGAGCTCGCTGGGCGAGATCGACAACACCGGCGCCTACCTCGGCGGCACCAAGCGGCTGAACCTGAATACCGAGCTGTACGTGCCGGTGCCCGGCAGCGGCAACGACAAGACCCTGCGCATCTTCGGTTTCACCGACGTCGGCAACGTCTGGGGCGACGGCCAGAAGATCACCGGCAACAGCCTGCGCGCGTCGGTCGGCGTCGGCCTGTCCTGGATCTCGCCGCTGGGGCCGCTGAAGGTGAGCTACGGCGTGCCGGTGCGCAATGAGCCGAACGATAGAATCCAGCGCTTCCAATTTCAGATCGGGACCGCCTTTTGATGAGCAAGCCGTGGAAGTCGCTGTTCGGCCCGTCGCTGGCCCTCCGGTGGCTGCTGGCCGCCGCGCTGATGGCCGGTGGGGCCGGCGCCGTCCAGGCGCAGGCGCAACCCCAGGAACCGCTGAAGATCGGCTACGTCAACAGCGAGCGCGTGCTGCGCGAGGCCAACCTGGCCAAGGCCGCGCAGGCCAAGCTGGAGGCGGAGTTCGGCAAGCGTGAGCGCGAGCTGAACGACGTCGCCGGCCGCCTGAAGGCCGCGTCGGACAAGCTGGAGAAGGACGCGCCCACGCTGTCCGAGGCCGAGCGCGGCCGCCGCCAGCGCGACCTGGTCGAGCAGGACCGCGACTTCCAGCGCAAGCGCCGCGAGTTCCAGGAGGACCTGCAGCAGCGCAAGAACGAGGAACTGGCCCAGGTGGTCGAGCGGGCCAACCGCGTCATCAAGCAGATCTTCGACCAGGAGAAGTACGACCTCATCCTGCAGGAGGTGGTCTTCGCCAGCCCGCGCGTCGACATCACCAAGAAGGTGATCGACGCCCTCAACGCCGCCAAGTAGCCGGCCGCCATGGCCGGCGACCCGCGCCTCCCTGCGGCCAGCGTGGCCGCGATGCGGCTCGACGCGCTGGTCGCGCAGACCGGCGGCGAACTGGCCGGCGACGGCAGCCGGCTGATCGAGCGCCTCGGGCCGCTGGACGACGACGCCCCGGCCACGCTCAGCTTCCTGGCCAACCCGCGCTACCGCCACCAGCTGGCCGGCACCCGGGCCGCCGCGGTGATCGTCGCGCCGGCGCTGCGCGACGAGGCACTGGCCGCCTGCGGCGCGGCCATCGTCGCCCCCGACCCCTACCTGCACTTCGCCCGGCTGACCCAGTTCTGGGCCGCCCGCAGCCGGCCCGCGCCGCGGCCGGGGGTCCACCCCTCGGCGGTGGTCGAGCCCGGCGCGCGCGTGGACCCGTCGGCCAGCGTCGGCCCGCTGTGCGTGGTCGGCGAGGGCGCCGAGGTCGCGGCCGGCGCGGTGCTGGTCTCGCAGGTGCACCTCGGGCGCGACGCGGTGGTCGGCGCCGGCACGCGGCTCGGCCCGCGGGTGGTGCTGGCCGACGGCTGCCGCATCGGCGAGCGCGGCATCGTCCATGGCGGGGTGGTGATCGGCGCCGACGGCTTCGGCTTCGCACCCACCGACGGCCGCTGGGAAAAGATCGAGCAGCTCGGCGCGGTGCGCATCGGCGACGACGTCGAGATCGGCGCCAACACGTGCATCGACCGCGGCGCGCTGGGCGACACGGTGGTCGAGGACGGGGTCAAGCTCGACAACCTGATCCAGATCGGCCACAACGTGCGCATCGGCCGCCACACCGCCATGGCCGGCTGCACCGGGGTCGCCGGCAGCACCCGCATCGGCGCGCACTGCGCCATCGGCGGCGCCGCCATCATCCTCGGCCACCTGGAGATCGCCGACCACGTCACCATCTCGGCGGCGACGGTGGTCTCGCACTCCATCCACCAGCGCGGCCACTACAGCGGCTTCTTCCCCATGGACGACAATGCGCGCTGGGAGAAGAACGCCGCCACCCTGCGCCAGCTGCACACCCTGCGCGACCGACTGCGCGCGCTGGAGAAGAAGCTGGCCTGACCCGATGCCGGTGGCCCGCCACCGGCGCTGAACGGCGCCACAGGCGCCATGCCCCCGCCGCCGCACGACGACGATGGACATCCACCAGATCCTCAAGAAGCTGCCGCACCGCTACCCCATCCTGCTGGTGGACCGGGTGCTCTCGATCGACACCGACGCCCAGCGCATCCGCGCGCTGAAGAACGTCACCATCAACGAGCCGTTCTTCCTCGGCCACTTCCCGAAGCGGCCGGTGATGCCCGGCGTGCTGATGCTGGAGGCGATGGCGCAGGCGGCCGCGCTGCTGTCCTTCGCGGTGCAGGGCGTCGAGCTGGACGACGACACCGTCTACTACTTCGCGGGCATCGACGCCGCCCGCTTCAAACGGCCGGTGGAGCCGGGCGACCAGCTCGTCCTCGACGTCACGCTGGAGCGGCACAAGGCCGGCATCTTCAAGTTCGGCGGCCGCGCGCTGGTGGGCGAGGAGGTGGCCTGCGAGGCGCAGCTCATGTGCACCATGCGCAAGGTGGGTTGAATGGCGGCCCCCGCTCGTTGCTGCTCGCAACCCCCGAGGGGTGCCGAGGCCGCCTGGGGCGGCCCGGCGCTGGCCTGAGCGACCGCCCGCCGACGACCTGACGCGCCATGGCCCGCGACATCCACCCCACCGCCATCGTCGACCCGGCGGCCGAGCTGGACGAGGGCGTCGTCATCGGCCCCTATGCGGTGATCGGCCCCGACGTGCGCATCGGCGCCGGCACCCGCGTCGGCCCGCATGCCGTCATCGAGGGCCGCACCACCATCGGCCGCGACAACCGCATCTTCCAGTTCGCCTCGCTGGGCGCCATGCCGCAGGACATGGCGCACCGGGGCGAGCCCACCGCGCTGGTCATCGGCGATCGCAACACCATCCGCGAGTTCTGCACCTTCAACACCGGCACGTTGAAGGAAGAGGGCGTGACCCGCGTCGGCAGCGACAACTGGATCATGGCCTACGTGCACATCGCCCACGACGTGCGGCTGGGCGACCACACGGTGCTGGCCAACAACGCCACGCTCGCCGGCCATGTGCACGTCGGCGACTGGGCCACCATCGGCGGCCTGACGGGCGTGCACCAGTTCGTTCACATCGGCGCGCACGCGATGGTCGGTTTCCAGGGCCACGTGGCGCAGGACGTGGCGCCGTTCATGACCGTGGACGGCAACCCGCTGGCGGTGCGGTCGGTCAACCTGGTGGGTTTGAAGCGCCGCGGCTTCAGCGCCGAGCGCATCGCCGTCGTCCGCCAGGTGCACAAGCTGATCTTCCGCAGCGGGCTGACGCTGGAGCAGGCCATGGCCCAGGTGCAGGCGCTGAAGGGGGAGCAGGGCGGCGTGGCCGACGGCGACGTGCAGACGGTGCTCGACTTCGTGGCCGGCGCCACCCGCGGCCTGGTCCGCTGACCGGTCGGTGGTGCCGACCCGTTCATCCATGCGCCTGGCGATGGTGGCCGGTGAAACGTCGGGCGACCTGCTGGCCGGCCTGCTGCTCGGCGGCCTGAAGGCGCGCTGGCCCGAGGCGGTCACGCACGGCATCGGCGGCCCGCGCATGGCCGCGCACGGTTTCGACGCCTGGTGGCCCTACCAGCACCTGGCAGTGCGCGGCTACGTGGAGGTGCTGCGCCACTACCGCGGCATCTCGCGCATCCGCGAACAACTGGCCGAACGGCTGCTGCGCGAGCGGCCGGACGCCTTCATCGGCGTCGACGCACCGGACTTCAACCTCGGCCTGGAGACCCGGCTGCGCGCGGCCGGCCTGAAGACGGTGCACTTCGTCTGCCCGTCGATCTGGGCCTGGCGCGGCAAGCGGGTGACGCGTCTGCAGGCGGCGGCCGACCTGGTGCTGTGCCTGTTCCCGTTCGAGCCCGACCTGCTGGCCCGGCACGGCGTCAACGCCCGCTACGTCGGCCACCCCCTGGCCGACGCCATCCCGGTTCAGCGGCCGCTGGGTCCGGCCCGGGCCGCGCTGGGGCTCGGCGACGACGCCACCGTGGTGGCGCTGCTGCCCGGCAGCCGGCGCTCCGAGATCGAGGCCATCGCCCCGGTGTTCCTGCAGGCGGCGGCCGAGCTGCAGCGGCGGCGGCCGGCGCTGCAGGTGGTGCTGCCGGTGGTGCCCGGGCTGCGCGCGCTGGTCGAGCCGCTGCAGGCTCGCTGGGCCCCGGCGGTGCGGCTCCTCGACGGCCAGTCGCACGAGGCGCTGGCCGCCTGCGACGTGGCGCTGGTGGCCAGCGGCACCGCCACGCTCGAGGCGGCCCTCTTCAAGCGGCCGATGGTCATCGGCTACCGCATGAACCCGCTGACCTGGGCGTTGATGAAGCGCATGGCCTACCAGCCGTGGTTCGGCCTGCCGAACATCCTGTGCCGGGACTTCGTCGTGCCCGAGCTGATCCAGGAGCGCATGACCCCCGCCCGCCTGGCCGACGAGGCGCTGGCCTGGCTGGACGACGCGCCGCGCGCGGCGGCGGTCGAGCACCGCTTCACCGAGCTCCACCACACGCTGCGGCGCGACACCGCGCGGCAGGCCACCGATGCCATCGCGCAGGTCCTCGGCCGCTAGCCGCCAGCTCGGGCTGGACTGGGCGCCGCCCGGTCTGGTGGCCGGTGTCGACGAGGCCGGTCGCGGCCCGCTGGCCGGTCCGGTGGTGGCGGCCGCGGTCATCCTCGACCCGGCGCGCCGCATCCGCGGGCTGGCCGACTCCAAGGTGTTGAGCCCGTCCCGCCGCGACGCGCTGCACGACGAGATCCGCGACAAGGCGCTGTGCTGCGCGGTGGGCGAGGCCAGCGTGGAGGAGATCGACCGGCTGAACATCCTGCAGGCCACGCTGCTGGCGATGCGCCGCGCGGTGCTGGGCCTGCGCCTGCTGCCGGCGCGGGTGCTGGTCGACGGCAACCAGCTGCCGGTGCTGCCGATGGCCTGCGAGGCCGTGGTCGGCGGCGACGCCACCGTCAAGGCCATCTCGGCCGCCAGCATCCTGGCCAAGGTGCACCGCGACCGGCTGCTGCTGCAGATCGACGCGATGCACCCGCACTACGGGTTCGCGCAGCACAAGGGCTACGGCACGCCGGAGCACCTGCTCGCGCTGCGCACGCACGGCGCCTGCGCGCACCACCGGCGCAGCTTTGCGCCGGTGCGCGAGGTGCTGCCGAGGCCCGAGGCGGAATGACCGGCCAGCCGCTCGACATCCGGTCGCGCGACAACCCGCTGGTCGTCGCCTTGAAGAAGCTGGCGCAGGACTCGGCGGGCTACCGCAGGCAGCAGGCGGTGTGGCTGGAGGGTGACCACCTGCTGGCCGCCGCGCTGCAGCGCGGTGTGGAGCCCGACACCGCCGTCATCACCGAGTCGGCCTGGGAACAACGGCCCGACCTGCGAGCGCTGGCCCGGCGCTGCGGCCGGGTGGTGCGCCTGCCCGAGGCGCTGATGGCCGCCATCAGCGGCCTGCCGTCCCCGCCCCCGATCGGCGCCCGGCTGGCGCTGCCCGCCGCCGTGCGGATCGACCCGGCGGCCGCCACCGTCGTGCTCGACCGCCTGCAGGACGCCGGCAACGTCGGCAGCATCCTGCGCAGTGCCGCCGCCTTCGGCGTCGGCCAGGTGCTGGCGCTGAAGGGCACGGCCGCGCTGTGGTCGCCCAAGGTGCTGCGGGCCGGCATGGGCGCCCACTTCGGCCTGCGGCTGGTGGAGGGCCTGTCGGTGGACGACCTGGCGGCGCTGCAGGTGCCGCTGGTGGCCACCAGCTCGCACGCCGGCGCCGCGCTGGGTTCGGTCCCGCTGCCCAGGCCCTGTGCCTGGGTGCTGGGCCACGAGGGGCAGGGCGTTCAACCCGGCGTGACGGCCCGTTGCGCGCTGACCCTGCGCATCCCGCAGCCGGGCGGCGAGGAGTCGCTGAACGTCGCCGCCGCGGCGGCGGTGTGCCTGTACGAAAGCAGCCTCAGTAGATGAGGCGGTCGGGTCGGATGTCGCGCAGGATGGTGGTCGCGATCTCCTCGATCGACTTGTGCGTCGACGACAGCCAGGCGATGCCCTCGCGCTTCATCATCGCCTCGGCGGCGTTGACCTCGTAGCGGCAGTTCTCGATGGCGGCGTACTTGCTGCCCGGCCGGCGCTCGTTGCGCACCTGGCTCAGCCGGTCGGGGTCGATCGACAGGCCGAAGCACTTGCGCTTGTGCGGCGCCAGCGAGTCCGGGATGCGGTCGCGCTCGAAGTCGTCGGGGATCAGCGGGTAGTTGGCGGCCTTGATGCCGTGCTGCATCGCCAGGTACAGCGAGGTCGGCGTCTTGCCGCAGCGGCTGACGCCGACCAGGATGACGTCGGCCTGCGCCAGGTTGCGCGCCGATTGGCCGTCGTCGTGCGCCAGCGAGAAGTTGATGGCCTCGATGCGGTCGTTGTACTCCTGGCTCTTGGCCACGTCGGAGAAGCGGCCCACCCGGTGGTTGGACTTGATGCCGAACTCCACCTCCAGCGGCTCGACGAAGGTGCGGAACATGTCCAGCACCAGCCCCTTCTGGCTGCCGTTGATGATCCGGCGCACCTCGTCGTCGACCAGGGTGATGAAGACGATCGGCCGGGCGCCTTCGCGGGCGGCGGTGTCCTCGATCTCCTTGATCACCTGCCAGGCCTTGTCGATGGTGTCGATGAAGGGCCGGCGGACGTGGCGCGGCTTGGCCGCGAACTGCGCCAGGATGGAGTTGCCGAAGGTCTCGGCGGTGATGCCGGTGCCATCGGAGACGAAGAAGACGGTGCGGTTGAGCATGGCGCCAGGGTCGCCCGCGGCGGTCCGCGGGCCGGGCTGTGACCACCCCATGATAGGCGCGGCGACAGGGCCGCCGGCCTGCCGTTTGCTCCGCCGGCCGCGATTCATCCCAGGGGCGCCGGCCGGTCGCCGCGGGCGGCGAACGCCGCCGCACGGCGGCACGATGCCGCAGTCCGGCCCCGGGCATCGCCCCTAGAATGGCCCGCAACACGCCGTTCGCTTTCCAGTCATGCGCACCGCCCTCCGCCCGCCAGAAGACGTCCAACAGGGACGGGCCCGGCCGCACGACGCCACGGGGCACGGCACCCAGTTTTTTTGTCATCACGGAGCTTTCCCATGTCTTCTGCGCGCCTGGCGGCGACCGCCCTGGTCGTACCGTTTGAGAACCTGAGAATGACCGACGTCGAGGTGGTGGGCGGCAAGAACGCCAGCCTCGGCGAAATGATCAGCCAGCTTGCCGCCTCCGGCGTGCGGGTGCCCGGCGGCTTCGCCACCACGGCACACGCCTTCCGCCAGTTCCTCCAGCACGGCGGCCTGACCGAGAAGATCAACCAGCGGCTGTCCGCCCTGGACACCGACGACGTGCGGGCGCTGGCCGAGGCCGGTGCCGAGATCCGCCACTGGGTCGAGCAGCAGCCGTTTCCGGCCGACCTGGAGCAGGCCATCCGCGCCGAGTTCGAGCGCCTGACCGCCGGCTCGCCCGACGCGTCGTTCGCGGTGCGCTCGTCGGCCACCGCCGAGGACCTGCCCGACGCCTCCTTCGCCGGCCAGCAGGAGACCTTCCTCAACGTGGTGGGCATCGAGGAGGTGCTGGCCAAGATGAAGGAAGTCTTCGCCTCGCTCTACAACGACCGCGCCATCAGCTACCGCGTGCACAAGGGCTTCGCCCATGCCGACGTGGCGCTGTCGGCGGGCGTGCAGCGCATGGTGCGTTCCGACCTCGGCGCCGCCGGCGTGATGTTCACCATCGACACCGAGAGCGGCTTCTCCGACGTGGTGTTCGTCACCGCCAGCTACGGCCTGGGCGAGACCGTGGTCCAGGGGGCGGTGAACCCGGACGAGTTCTACGTCCACAAGCCGACGCTGAAGGCGGGCCGCCAGGCGGTCATCCGCCGCAACCTGGGCTCCAAGCTGATCAAGATGGAGTTCGCCTCGCCCGAGGAGAAGGCGGCCAGCGGCAAGCTGGTGAAGACGGTGGACACGCCGGTGGAGCAGCGCAACCGCTACTCGCTGAACGACGCCGAGGTCACCGAGCTGGCCCGCTACGCGCTGGTCATCGAGCAGCACTACGGCCGGCCGATGGACATCGAGTGGGGCAAGGACGGCCGCGACGGCCAGCTCTACATCCTGCAGGCCCGGCCGGAGACGGTGAAGAGCCAGTCCGCCGGCAAGGCGGAACAGCGCTACAAGCTGCTCGGCGACCGAAGCAAGAGCACGGTGCTGGCCGAAGGCCGCGCCATCGGCCAGAAGATCGGCACCGGCCCCGTCCGGCTGGTCACCTCCATCTCCGAGATGGACCGGGTGCAGCCGGGCGACGTGCTGGTCACCGACATGACCGACCCCAACTGGGAGCCGGTGATGAAGCGGGCCGCCGCCATCGTCACCAACCGCGGCGGCCGCACCTGCCACGCCGCCATCATCGCCCGCGAGCTGGGCATCCCGGCGGTGGTCGGCTGCGGCGACGCGACCGAGAAGCTGACCGACGGCGCCCTGGTCACCGTCGCCTGCTCCGAAGGCGACACCGGCTACATCTACGACGGCCTGATCGAGGCCGAGGTCACCGACATCCAGCGCGGCGAGATGCCGTACTGCCCGGTGAAGATCATGATGAACGTCGGCAACCCGACGCTGGCCTTCGAGTTCGCGCAGATGCCCAACGCCGGCGTCGGCCTGGCGCGGCTGGAGTTCATCATCAACAACAACATCGGCGTCCATCCGAAGGCCATCCTCGACTATCCCAACGTCGATGCCGAGCTGAAGAAGGCGGTGGAGTCGGTGGCCCGCGGCCATGCCAGCCCGCGCGCCTTCTACGTCGACAAGCTGGTGGAGGGCATCGCCACCATCGCCGCCGCGTTCTGGCCCAAGCCGGTGATCGTGCGGCTGTCGGACTTCAAGTCCAACGAGTACCGCAAGCTGATCGGCGGCTCGCGCTACGAGCCGGATGAAGAGAACCCGATGCTGGGCTTCCGCGGCGCGAGCCGCTACGTCAGCAGCGACTTCAGCGACGCCTTCGCCATGGAGTGCGAGGCGCTGCGCCGCGTGCGGGTGGACATGGGCCTGGACAACGTCGAAATCATGGTGCCCTTCGTGCGCACGCTGGCGCAGGCGCAGAAGGTGGGCGAGATGCTCGCCTCGCGCGGCCTGAAGCGCGGGCAGGACGGCCTGAAGCTGATCATGATGTGCGAGGTGCCGAGCAACGCCATCCTGGCCGAGCAGTTCCTGGAGCATTTCGACGGCATGTCGATCGGCTCCAACGACCTGACGCAGCTCACCCTGGGCCTGGACCGGGACTCGGGGCTGGAACAGCTGGCGGGCGATTTCGACGAGCGCGACCCGGCGGTGAAGGCGCTGATCTCGCGTGCCATCGCCGCCTGCCGCGCCACCGGCAAGTACGTCGGCATCTGCGGCCAGGGCCCGAGCGACCACGCGGACTTCGCCGATTGGCTGGCGGCCGAGGGCATCGTGTCGATCTCCCTCAACCCCGACACGGTGGTCGACACCTGGGAGCGGCTGGCCAAGCGCTGAAGTGGAGCCCCCGGCCGTAGGCGGCCGCCCCCCGAGGGGGCTGCCCAAACGGACCGGGAGACCCGGATCCGTTTGGGCGCGCTGAGCGGCAGCCCGCCCCTGGTCGCCTGCGGCAACCTGTCCCCAGGGACGGGGTGAGCTGTAGTGGTCAGCGCCCGTCGCCGTCGCGGTCGCCGGGGATGGCGCGCTCCACGCCGTTCTTCACCCGCTGCCAGGCGTCGCGGGCGGCCGGCTTGGCCTGGTGCCATTCCAGCCGCGAACCGGCGCGCGCCGTGCCCCAGTCGCGGTGCAGGTCGGCCTCCAGGCTCTCGAAGTCGCGGTCGGGGTCGGTGGCGTAGCGGTCGACGCCGTAGCGGTAGGCCGGGCCGTAGTCCTCGTAGCCGAAGGTCGGGTCGACGTAGGGCTGGGTCGCGTAGTGGTCGCGCCAGTGGGCGTCCTCCGCGGCCGGGTCGATCATGTCGGCCACGCCCTTGCCGATCAGCCCGCCGGCCAGCGCGCCGACGGCAGCGCCCACCGCGGTGCCGATCGGCCCGGCCACGGTGCCGATGGCCGCGCCCGCGGCCACCCCGCCGGCCAGCGCGCCGACGCCGGTGCCCACCGGGTGCGAGCCGGGTGCGCCGGTGATCGGGTCGCGGTGCGCATCGGCCCGCCGCCCGGCGTCCCGCGTGCCGGCCAGACCATCGGTGGCGGTCGGGTCGGGCACGTTCGGCCGCAGGTCTTCGCCCTCGCGGAAGGTGCCGGGCGTGCGCAGGTCGTTGACGCCCTTGGCGCTGGGTCTGTCTTCTCTCATCTCGTACTCCTTCGCCGTGCAAGTGAGCGGGAATGGCGGCCGTCGGGGCCCGTCGAACACCCGTCGCCACGGCGCGGCGGGTGCGTTGAAGCCATTGCACCCCGGCCGCGCCGTCGCCGACATCGGCGCCCGCGCCCGCCGCTCGTCAGTGCCCGCCGACGCAGCGCGCCGGTCCTGGGGACGGGGCTTGGGCGGGCAGCGGCCGTGCTAGACTCGCGGGCTTTTCCCTTGCCGCACCGCCATTGACCATGCAGCGGGCGGCTTCCACTTCGGAAACCACAAGGAGTCCAACGCATGCGTCATTACGAAATCGTGCTGCTGATCCATCCGGATCAGAGCGAGCAGGTTCCAGCGATGCTGGAGCGCTACCGGACCCTCGTCGCCAATGCCGGCGGCAAGGTGCACCGCGTGGAGGACTGGGGCCGCCGCCAGCTGGCCTACATGATCCAGAAGCTCGCCAAGGCCCACTACCTGTGCCTCAACATCGAGTGCAGCAAGGAAACCCTGGCCGAACTGGAGACGGGCTTCCGCTTCAACGACGCCGTGCTGCGCCACCTCACCGTCGCCAAGGACAAGGCCGAGACCACCCCGTCGGTGATGATGAAGGCGGTCGAGAAGGAAGAGGCCCGCAAGGCGCCCGCGCCCCAGCAGACCGAAGCCGCCGCCTGACGGCCTGAACCGCGTCCGCCCGTCCGCCCGTGAACCGGCTGCTGCTGTCGGCCCGGTTGATCGAGCGGGGCGCGCTGCGTTACACCCCGGCCGGACTGCCCGCCCTCGACGTCGCGCTGAAGCACGAATCCGAGGTCGAGGAGGACGGCAAGCCCCGCCAGGTGTCGCTGGAACTGCGCGCGGTGGCGATCGGGTCGATCACGCAGCCGCTGCAGCGGCTGGCGGTGGGCGAGGCCGGCGAGTTCGCCGGTTTCATCACCGCCGGGCGCAACGGGCGCGGATGGGTCTTCCACATCACGGCGCTGGAGCCCGCCTGACGGCGGTCGCCGGCACCGGCCCTGTACGAATCTTTGAAGAGTTAACGAGGTCATCATGCCCCCACCCCGTGGCAAAGGTCGGTTCAACAAGGACCGCCGTCCCAAGCGCAACCAGCAGTCGCTGCTGTTCCGCCGCAAGCGTTTCTGCCGCTTCACCGTCGCCGGCGTCGAGTCGATCGACTACAAGGACATCGACACCCTGCGCGACTTCGTCGGCGAGAACGGCAAGATCACGCCGGCCCGCCTGACCGGCACTCGCGCGTTCTTCCAGCGCCAGCTGACCACCGCGATCAAGCGCGCCCGCTTCCTGGCGCTGCTGCCGTACAGCGACCAGCACAAGGTCTAAAGGAGCACGCCATGCAAGTGATCCTGCTCGAGAAGGTCGCCAACCTCGGCAACCTGGGCGACGTCGTCAAGGTCAAGGACGGTTACGCCCGCAATTTCCTGATCCCGACCAAGCAGGCGCGCCGCGCCACCGAATCGGCGATCAAGGAGTTCGAAGCGCGCCGCGCCGAACTGGAGAAGGTCGCCGCGGAGAAGCTGTCCGGCGCCCGCGCCCAGGGCGACAAGCTCGGCGGCAAGACGGTGAAGATCGCGCAGAAGGCCGGCGTCGACGGCCGGCTGTTCGGCTCGGTGACCAACCAGGACATCGCCACCGCGCTGAAGGGCCAGGGCTTCGACATCGCCAAGGCCCAGGTGCGCCTGCCCAACGGTCCGCTGAAGACCGTCGGCGAGCACCCGGTGACCGTGGCGCTGCACACCGACGTGGTGGTCGACCTGACCGTCGCCGTGGTGCCCGAGGCCGACTGAGAGGTCCGCTTCGACGTCATGCGCCCGCTCGCCGCGGGCGATCGGAAGGGCCGGTCCTGCACCGGCCCTTTTCTTTTTGCCAGCCGGTTGTCCACCGCCGTGCACGCAAGCTCCAGGGCTTGTCCACGGCCTTGTCCACAGGCGATGGCCGCGCCGCCGCCTAAGATGCCGATCCCCGCCGTCCGTCCGCAGTCCATGTCCTCGCCGCCGTTCCTGTCCTCCGCCAGCCCCGATTCGTTGGGCACGTCCGCCCGCCGCGACGACGAGGTCGCCCGCCTGCGGGTGCCGCCGCATTCCATCGAGGCCGAGCAGAGCGTGCTCGGCGGCCTGCTGCTCGACAACCTGGCCTGGGACCGCGCCGGCGACCTGCTCACCGACAGCGACTTCTACCGCTACGAGCACCGCACCATCTACAAGGCGCTGGGCGCGCTGATCACCGCCGCCAAGCCGGCCGACGTGATCACCGTGCACGAGCAGCTGCAAAGCCTCGGCAAGGCCGAGGAGTGCGGCGGCCTGGCCTACCTGAACGCGCTGGCGCAGAGCGTGCCGAGCGCGGCCAACATGCGGCGCTACGCGGAGATCGTTCGCGAGCGCGCCATCCTGCGCAAGCTGATCTCCGCCAGCGACGACATCGCCACCGCCGCCTTCAACCCGCAGGGCCGGGCGGTGTCGCAGATCCTCGACGAGGCAGAGTCCAACATCCTCAAGATCGGCGAGGAGGGCAGCCGCAACAAGCAGGGCTTCCTGGGCATCGACAAGCTGGTGGTCGAGCTGCTCGACCGCGTCACCGAGCTGCACGAGAACGGCGCGGAAGAGGTGACCGGTGTGCGCACCGGCTTCTACGACCTCGACCGCGACACCGCCGGCCTGCAGAAGGGCGACCTCATCGTGCTGGCTGCGCGTCCGTCGATGGGCAAGACCGCCTTCGCCCTGAACATCGCCGAGCACGTGGCGGTGGCCGAGGGCCTGCCGGTCGTGGTGTTCTCGATGGAAATGGGCGCCTCGCAGCTGGCGCTGCGCCTGGTCGGCTCGCTCGGCCGCATCGACCAGTCCGGCCTGCGCACCGGCCGCCTGCGCGACGACGACTGGGGCCGCCTGGCCGACGCGGTCGACCGGCTGCGCAACGCCAGCCTCTTCATCGACGAGACGCCCGGCCTGACGGTGGCCGAGCTGCGCGCGCGGGCCCGCCGCATGGCGCGCCAGTTCGGCGGCACCCTCGGCTTGGTGGTGATCGACTACCTGCAGCTGATGAGCGGGTCCAGTTCCGGCGAGGAGAACCGCGCCACCGAGCTGGGCGAGATCTCGCGCGGCCTGAAGGCGCTGGCCAAGGAGCTGCAGTGCCCGGTGATCGCGCTGTCGCAGCTCAACCGCTCGGTCGAGACGCGCACCGACAAGCGGCCGATGATGAGCGACCTGCGCGAGTCCGGCGCCATCGAGCAGGACGCCGACATCATCATGTTCATCTACCGCGACGAGTACTACAACAAGGAGTCGAAGGAAGGGGGGCATTGCGGAGATCATCGTCGCCAAGCAGCGCAACGGCCCCGTCGGCACGGTGAAGCTCACCTTCCTGAAGCCGCTGACCAAGTTCGACAACCTGGCCCCGGGCAGCGTGGGCGGCGGCGAGTACTAGCGCGACCAGGGCGACCAGGGCGCCGGCGGCCGCCACCGGCGCCCCGCCCAGGCTCAAACCCGGTTCTTCAAGCGCGGGAAGATGGTGAAGGCCAGCAGCGCCGCCAGGCCCACCAGCACGTAGACGATGCGCGACAGCGTCGACATCGGGCCGAACAGGGCCGCGACGAGGTCGAAGTTGAACAGGCCGACCAGGGCCCAGTTCAGTCCGCCGACGATGAGCAGCACCAGCGCGATGGCCTGCAGCGTGGAAGCGCCGGCCTGGCGTGCGGCGAGCGGGGGAACGTTGGCCATGGGAAGACTCCTTGGTTGACGCGCCGGGGAACGTGGGCGCCGCGAAGTTCGGCAGCCGCCATGCCCGGCGCCCGGCCGGCGCCGCCAACACGCGATGACCGGGCCGGCCGCGTGCCGCTTGTGGCCAACGGCTGGAGCTGTATATATTCACAGCCATGCCGTCCAGCCAGCCATCGATCCCGTCGCCCCCGCCCCGCAAGGGCCGCGGCACCACCTGGGCGCTGGAGCACCGCTTCACCCGCCGGTCGCACGAGGTGGAGGACGACGGCTGGGGCGGCCTGGACCAGCAGGTCAGCGAGCAACGGGACGCCCCCGCCACCGAGGTGATCGAGGAACGGGTCAAGAGCATCCTCACCGCCAACCAGTCGGTGGACATCAGCTTCGACCTGTCGATCAACCCCTACCGCGGCTGCGAGCACGGCTGCATCTACTGCTTCGCCCGGCCCACCCACAGCTACCTCAACCTGTCGCCGGGGCTGGACTTCGAGACCCGCATCGTCGCCAAGGTCAACGCCGCCGAGCGGCTGCGCGAGGCGCTGCGCAAGCCGGGCTACGTGCCGCGGCCGCTCAACGTCGGCTCGGCCACCGACGCCTACCAGCCGATCGAGCGGCGGCTGCGCATCACCCGCGGCGTGCTGGAGGTGCTGTGCGAGGCGCGGCACCCGTTCTCCATCATCACCAAGTCCGCCGGCATCGAACGCGACCTCGACCTGCTGGCGCCGATGGCCGCGGCCAGGGGCTGCGCCGCCTACATCTCGGTGACCACGCTGGACCCGGCCCTGGCCCGGGTGATGGAGCCGCGGGCCGCGGCACCGGCGCGCCGGCTCAAGGCCATCGAGGCGCTGGCGCGGGCCGGCGTGCCGGTGGGCGTCAGCGTGTCGCCGCTCATCCCCTTCCTCAACGAGCCGGAGCTGGAGCGCATCGTCGCCGCGGCGGCCGACGCCGGCGCCGGCAGCGCCTTCGGCATCGTGGTGCGGCTGCCGTGGGAGGTGAGCCCGCTGTTCCAGCAGTGGCTGGAACAGCACTTCCCCGACCGCGCCGCGCGCGTCATGGCGCGCATCCGCGACTTGCGTGGCGGCAAGGCCAACGACCCGCGCTTCGGCACCCGCATGACCGGCGAGGGCGTGTGGGCGCAGCTCGTCGCGCAGAGGCTGCAGAAGGCGCGCCGGCGCCACGGCCTGGACCGCGAGCGCGAGCCGATGGACTTCGGCGCCTTCCGCCCGCCGGCAGCGGCCGACGGCGCCGGGCCGCCGCAGGCCAGCCTGTTCTGAGGCGCGTTATTCGTCGACGCCGGCGGCCACCGCGGCGCGTTCGCTCTCGTCGTCGCCCGACGCCGCCGCCTCGGCCACCGGCACGCAGCTGCAGAACAGGTTGCGGTCGCCCCAGGCGTTGTCGATGCGGCCCACCGGCGGCCAGTACTTGCGGCCCTTCAGCGCCGGCAGCGGGAAGGCCGCCTGCTCGCGGCTGTGGGCGTGCGGCCAGTCGGCGGCCAGCAGCGCTTCGGCGGTGTGCGGCGCCTGCTTCAGCGGGTTGGCCTCGCGCGGCCAGTCGCCGCGCTCGACGCGGGCGATCTCGGCGCGGATGGCGATCATCGCCTCGCAGAAGCGGTCCAGCTCGGCCTTGGGCTCGCTCTCGGTGGGCTCGACCATCAGCGTGCCGGGCACGGGGAAGCTCAGCGTCGGCGCGTGGAAGCCGTAGTCGATGAGCCGCTTGGCCACGTCCTCGGCGGTGATGCCGGTGGCGTCCTTCAGCGGCCGCAGGTCGAGGATGCACTCGTGCGCCACGCCGCCTCCGGCCAGGCCGTCGGCGCCCCCGCTGTACAGCACCGGGTAGTGCGCCCGCAGCCGCGCGGCGATGTAGTTGGCCGACAGGATGGCCACCTCGGTGGCCTGGCGCAGGCCGTCGGCGCCCATCATGCGGCAGTACATCCAGCTGATCGGCAGCACGCCGGCGTTGCCCAGCGGCGCCGCGCTGACGGCGCCGACACCGTGTTCGGCATGGCCGGTCGGCACGCCGCCCGTCTCGTGCCCGGGCAGGAAGGGCACCAGGTCCGCCACCACCGCCACCGGCCCCACGCCCGGGCCGCCGCCGCCGTGCGGGATGCAGAAGGTCTTGTGCAGGTTGAGGTGGCTGACGTCGCCGCCGAACTCGCCCGGCGCGGCGATGCCGACCAGCGCGTTGAGGTTGGCGCCGTCGACGTAGACCCGGCCGCCGTGCGCATGCACCAGCGCGCACAGCGCGCGCACCTCGGCCTCGAAGACACCGTGCGTGCTGGGGTAGGTGATCATCACGCAGCTCAGGCGGTCGCGGTGCTGCTCGCACTTCGCCTTCAGGTCGGCCAGGTCGACGTTGCCCTGCGCATCGCAGGCGGTCACCACCACCTCCAGCCCGACCATCTGCGCGCTGGCCGGGTTGGTGCCGTGCGCCGAGGCGGGGATGAGGCAGATGTCGCGGTGCGCCTCGCCGCGGCTGGCATGCCAGGCCTGGATGGCCAGCAGGCCGGCGTACTCGCCCTGCGAGCCGGCGTTGGGCTGCAGGCTGATGCCGGCGTAACCGGTGGCCTGGCACAGCCAGTCGCGCAGCTGCGCATCGAGCAGCGCGTAACCCTCGCGCTGGTCGGCCGGCGCGAAGGGATGGATGTCCGCGAACGCCGGCCAGGTGATGGGGATCATCTCGCTGGTGGCGTTGAGCTTCATCGTGCAGCTGCCCAGCGGGATCATCGTGCGGTCCAGCGCCAGGTCCTTGTCCGACAGGCTGCGGATGTAGCGCAGCATCTCGGTCTCGCTGTGGTGGGTGTTGAACACCGGGTGGCCGAGGAAGCCGCTGGTGCGGCGCAGGCCGGGCGGGATCAGCGGCGGCGCCGCGGCGGCCACCGCCTCGAACGACGGCAGGGCCACGCCGTCGCCGGCGACGATGCGCCACAGCCCTTCGACGTCGGCCGGCGTGTGCGTCTCGTCGAGGCTGATGCAGACGTAGTCCTGCCAGGCCACCCGCAGGTTGGCGCCCTGCGCGACGGCCCGCGCGGCGATGGCCTGGGCCTGTCCCGCCACGTGCAGGCTGATCGTGTCGAAGGCGGTGTCGTGGTGGCGCGAGCGGAAGCCCAGCCGCCTCAGGCCCTCGGCCAGGATGGCGGTCAGCGCCGCCACCCGCTCGGCGATGCGCTTCAGCCCCTCGGGCCCGTGGTAGACCGCGTACAGGCTGGCCACCACCGCCGGCAGCACCTGCGCCGTGCAGATGTTGGACGTCGCCTTCTCGCGGCGGATGTGCTGCTCGCGCGTCTGCAGCGCCAGCCGCAGCGCCGGCTGGCCGTGCGCGTCGACGCTGACGCCCACCAGCCGGCCGGGCAGCGAGCGCTTGAAGGCGTCGCGGCAGGCGATGTAGGCGGCGTGCGGGCCGCCGTTGCACATCGGCATGCCGAAGCGCTGGGTGCTGCCGACCACGATGTCGGCGCCCCATTCGCCCGGCGGCTTCAGCATCGTCAGCGCCAGCAGGTCGGCGGCGACGATGCAGGCCGCCTGCTGGGCGTGCAGCCGCTGCACGTCCGGCGCCCAGTCGTGCACCCAGCCGCTGCTGGCGGGGTACTGGATCAGCGCGGCGAAGCAGTCGCCGGCCATCGCCTGTTCCCAGGCCTCGGCCGAATCGGCGACCACCAGCTCGATGCCCAGCGGCTTGGCCCTGGTGCGGATCACCTCGATCGTCTGCGGGTGCGCGTCGCCGGCGACGACGAAGACGTTGCTGCGGCTCTTCACGCTGCGCCGGGCCAGCGTCATCGCCTCGGCGGCGGCGGTGGCCTCGTCCAGCAGCGAGGCGTTGGCGATGGGCATCGCCGTCAGGTCGCAGACCATGGTCTGGAAGTTGAGCAGCGCCTCCAGCCGCCCCTGCGAGATCTCGGCCTGGTAGGGCGTGTAGGCGGTGTACCAGGCCGGGTTCTCCAGCACGTTGCGCAGGATGACGCCCGGCGTGCGGGTGCCGTGGTAGCCCTGGCCGATGAAACTCTTGAGCACCCGGTTCTTGCCGGCGATGGCGCGCAGCTCGGCCAGCGCCTCGGCCTCGCCCAGGGCCGGCGGCAGCACCATCGGCGCCGGCCGGCGGATGCTCGGCGGCACCACCGCGTCGATCAGCGCCTGACGCGAGGCGACGCCGATGGTGGCCAGCATGGCCGCCTCGTCGCGGGCGTCGGGGCCGATGTGGCGGGCGACGAACTCGCCGTCGGTGGTGAGCGCGGGCACGGTGGGCATCGAGGGTCCTTGCAGCGATCGTCGGGGGTGGTCAGCGGGGCGGCTCAGAGGCCCTTCAGCAGCTCGTGGTAGGCCGCTTCGTCCATCAGCGCGTCCAGCTGCGCCGCGTCCGACAGCCGCACCTTGAAGAACCAGCCCTCGCCCTGCGGGGCGCTGTTGGCCAGCGCCGGGTCGGCGCGCAGCGCCTCGTTGACCTCGACGACCTCGCCGTCCACCGGCATGTACAGGTCGGCCGCGGCCTTGACGGACTCGACCACGCCGGCCACCTCGCCCTGCTTGAAGGCCTTGCCGACCTCCGGCAGGTCGACGAAGACCACGTCGCCCAGCGCGTCCTGGGCGTGCACGGTGATGCCGACGGTGGCGGGCCCGCCGTCGGCGGCGGGCGCGATCCATTCGTGGTCCTTGGTGAAGCGGAAGGGGGTGCTCATGGCGAGGCTCCAGGGTCGGTGGAAAGGTGAGGGGGGCGGCGGTCAGCCGCGGTGGTAGCGGTGGGCCGAGAAGGGCAGGGCCACGACCTCCATCGGCACCGGCTTGCCGCGCACCTCGGCGCGGGGGCGGCTGCCGACGGACGCCAGCGGCGTGTCGACATAACCCATCGCCACCGGCCGCGGCTGCGAGGGCATCAACGTGCCGCTGGTGACCTGGCCGATGGCGTGACCGTGCGCGTCGAGCAGCGGCGCGCCGGCGCGCACCGGCACGCGGTCCAGCGCCACCAGGCCGACGCGCTTGCGGCTCGGCCCGTCGCGCAACTGGGCGGCGATGACCGCGGCGCCGGGGTGGCCGCCGGCGCGGGCGCCGCCCTCGCGGCGCACCTTCGGCAGCGCCCAGGCCAGGTCGGCCTCCACCGGCGTGGTGGCGGGCGAGATGTCCTGGCCGTGCAGGCACAGGCCCGCTTCCAGCCGCAACGTGTCGCGTGCGCCCAGGCCGGCGGGGCCGACCTCGGGCAGGGCCAGCAGCGCCTCGGCCAGCGCCTCGGCCTGGTGGGCGGGCACCGAGATCTCGAAGCCGTCCTCGCCGGTGTAGCCGGAGCGCATGACGAAGCAGTCGGCGCCGGCCAGCGTGAACGGCGCCCCGTGCATGAAGGCCAGCCGCTGCACGCCGGATTCCAGCCGTGTCAGGGCGGTGGCGGCCAGCGGGCCCTGCAGCGCCAGCAGCGCCTGGTCGGGCATCGGCTCGCAGGCGATGTCACGGCCCAGGGCGTCCTCCAGCAGCGCCTGGTCGGCGGCCTTGTTGGCCGCGTTAACGACGAGCAGGAAGTCTTCCTCGCCGCGGCGGCAGACCATCAGGTCGTCGAGGATGCCGGCGTCGTCGTTCAGCAGGAAGCTGTAGCGCATGCGGCCGACGGCGCAGCCGATCAGGTCGGCCGGCAGCAGCCGCTCCAGGGCCCGCGCGGCGTCGCGGCCGGTGACGCGGACCTGGCCCATGTGCGAGACGTCGAACAGCGCGGCCGACTCCCGGCACTGCCGGTGCTCGGCGACCAGGCCGGCCGGGTAGCTCACCGGCATGTCGTGGCCGGCGAAGGCCACCATGCGCGCGCCCAGCCTCTGGTGCAGGGCGTGCAGCGGGGTGCGGGCGAGCGCGGCGCTGTCGGAGGTGCTGGTGGTGCTGGAGGGCGTGGACATGGGCGGACTCCCGGGCTAGGCGACGTGTCACCACGGCCGCCCGCAGCGCCTGAAGCGCCCTGGCTGCCGTCTCGACGTGCTGCCCCCGCTGTCCGCTTTACCTGAGAGATTGGCGACGCCTCGCGGCGACGCTTGCCCCTTCGGTGGACGGCGCCGCGTGTGCGGTGCCGCCTCTCTCCAGTGAGGAGCGCCCCCCGTGTCGTCATCCACGTGCAACGGGGCGGCGCCTTGCCAGTCCTTTTGCCTGAGCGTTCGGACCGTGCGGGATCAGCGATCCCGGCGGTCCTGCGCCTTCGGCGGTGGCCCCCGTGCGGCTTCGGTGTGCGAAGCGACGGCGGTCACGCTCTCCTGGCGCGGCCAGTGTAGCCGCAGCCCCGGCCCGCCCGGCCAACCCTCACATGCCGACGTAGTTCGGTCCGCCGCCGCCCTCGGGCGTGACCCAGACGATGTTCTGCGTCGGGTCCTTGATGTCGCAGGTCTTGCAATGCACGCAGTTCTGCGCGTTGATCTGCAGACGTTCGCCGCCGCCCTCGGCCGGCACGTACTCGTAGACGCCGGCTGGGCAGTAGCGGCTCTCGGGTCCGGCGTACTTGGGCAGGTTCACCGCGGTGGGCACCGACGCATCCTTCAGCGTCAGGTGCGCCGGCTGGTGCTCTTCGTGGTTGGTGTTGCTGAGGAAGACCGAGCTCAGCTTGTCGAAGGTCAGCTTGCCGTCGGGCCGCGGGTAGGCGATCGGCCGGCAGTCGGCCGCGGGCTTGAGGTACTCCCAGTCCGGCTTGGTGCGGTGCAGGGTCCACGGCGGCGACGCCACGCCGAGCTTGGGCAGCAGCCACTGCTCGATGCCGGTCATCGCCTTGGCCACGAGCTGCGGCTTCTTGAACCAGTGCTTGAAGTTGCGCGTCTGCTGCAGCTCCTCGTTCAGCCAGCTCTTCTCGAAGGCCTCGGGGTAGGCGCTCAGTTCGTCCTGCGCGCGGCCGGCAGCCAGTGCCGGCACGATGGCCTCGGCGCAGAGCATGCCGCTCTTGATCGCCGCATGGCTGCCCTTGATGCGCGCCGCGTTCAGGTAGCCGGCGTCGCAGCCCACCAGCGCGCCGCCGGGGAACACCGTCTTCGGCAGCGCCTGGGGCGTGCCGTTGTTGATGGCGCGCGCACCGTAGCCGATGCGCTTGCCGCCTTCGATGTGGGCGCGGATGGCGGGGTGGGTCTTCCAGCGCTGCATCTCCTCGAACGGCGCCATGTACGGGTTCTGGTAGTCCAGGCCGATGACGAAGCCAAGGGTCACCAGGTTGCCTTCCAGGTGGTAGAGGAAGCCGCCGCCGAAGGTGTCGTCCTCGATCGGCCAGCCGGCGGTGTGCACCACCCGGCCGGGCTGCGCCTTGTCGGCCGGCACCTCCCACAGCTCCTTGATGCCGATGGCCCAGGTCTGCACGTCCCTGCCTTCGCACAGCCGGTACTTCGCCAGCAGCTGCTTGCCCAGGTTGCCGCGCGCGCCCTCGGCGAAGACGGTGTACTTGCCCAGCAGCGCCATGCCGAGCTGGAAGTTGGGGCCGGGCTCCCCGTTCTTCTCCACGCCCAGGTTGCCGGTGGCCACGCCGGTCACCCGGCCCTGCTCGTCGTAGAGCACCTCGGCCGCGGCGAAGCCGGGGAAGATCTCCACGCCCAGCGCCTCGGCCTGCTGCGCCATCCACTTCACCACGTTGGACAGCGAGATGACGTAGCAGCCGTCGTTGTGGAAGTTGCGCGGCATCAGCCAGTCCGCCACCCGGGAGGTGCCGGTGGCGCTCAGCGTCAGCAGGTCGTCGCCGGTGACCGGCTGGTTCAGCGGGGCGCCGAGGTCCTTCCAGTCGGGGAACAGTTCGTTCATCGCCCGCGGGTCCATCACCGCACCGGACAGGATGTGCGCGCCGGGCTCCGAGCCCTTCTCCAGCACGACCACCGAGGCGTCGGGGTTCAGCTGCTTCAGGCGGATGGCGGTGGCCAGGCCCGCCGGGCCGGCGCCGACGACCACCACGTCGTACTCCATCGACTCGCGCGGGCCGTACTGGTCGAGGATCTCCTGTGGCGTCATGGTCGGTCCTGTTTCTCTGCTGCCGTGCTGACGGCGAGGAACCGAGGATTCTAGGCGGCGCCCTGCCGCCCGGCTGTCGCCTGGCGGTCAGCGCCGCCGGTGGGCCGGACGGCGCGGCGGCCCGTGCTATCGTCGTTCGCGGCCCGTCTCGCAGCACGGGTTCCGACGACAACAAGAGGAGCCATCCATGAGCTATTGCATCGACCTGTCGGGCCGCGTGGCCCTGGTCACCGGCGCGTCCAGCGGTCTGGGCGAGCGCTTCGCCCGCACGCTGGCCAAGGCCGGTGCCGCGGTGGTGCTGGCCGGTCGCCGCATCGAGCGGCTGAAGACGCTGCGCGCCGACATCGAGAGCCAGGGCGGCGATGCGCACATCGTCGGCATGGACGTCACCGACACCGACAGCATCTGCGCCGCGGTGGCCCATGCCGAGACCGACATGGGCACCATCGACATCCTGGTCAACAACTCCGGCGTCAGCACCACGCAGAAGCTGGCCGACGTGACCCCTGAGGACTTCGACTACGTCTTCGACACCAACGCCCGCGGTGCCTTCTTCGTCGCCCAGGAGGTGGGCAAGCGCATGCTGGCGCGGTCGCGCGGCGCGGCGCCCGGCACCTTCACCGGCGGGCGCATCGTCAACATCGCCTCGATGGCGGGCCTGCGGCCGCTGGGCCAGATCGGCGTCTACGCGATGAGCAAGGCGGCGGTGGTGCACATGACCCGGGCCATGGCGCTGGAGTGGGGCAAGCACGGCATCAACGTCAACGCCATCTGCCCCGGCTACATCGACACCGAGATCAACCACCACCACTGGCAGACCGAGCAGGGGCAGAAGCTGATCCACATGCTGCCGCGCAAGCGCGTCGGCAAGCCCGAGGACCTGGACGCGGTGCTGATGATGCTCTGCGCCAACGAAAGCCACTTCGTCAACGGCGCCGTGATCGCAGCCGACGACGGCTTCGGGATCTGATGTTGACCCCCGGCCGTCTGGCGGCCGCCCCCCGGGGGGCTACCCGAAAGGACCGGGGGACCCGGATCCTTTCGGGCGCGCTAAGCGACAGCCCGCCCCTGGTCGCCTGCGGCGACCTGTCCCCTTGGGGATGCCTCCATGCTGAGCGTTGCGGCGTGCCGGGTGCTCGGCGTGCTGGTGGAGAAGCAGGCCACCGTGCCCGACAGCTACCCGCTGTCGCTGAATGCGCTGGTGGCGGGCTGCAACCAGAAGACCGCCCGCGAGCCGGTGATGGCGCTCGCCGATGCCGAGGTGCTGCAGGCCCTCGACGAGCTGAAGGCGCGCAGCCTGGTGGTCGAGAGCAGCGGCAATCGGGTGGTGCGCTTCGAGCACAACGCACCGCGGGCCCTGCGGCTGCCCGGCGCCGCGGTGGCGCTGCTCGCGTTGCTGATGCTGCGCGGCCCGCAGACCGCCGCCGAGCTGCGCCTGCACACCGAGCGGCTGCACCGCTTCGCCGACATCTCGTCGGTCGAGGCCTTCCTGCAGGAGCTGGCCGAGCACGACCCGCCGCAGGTGGTCAAGCTGGCGCGTGCCCCCGGCGCCCGCGAGTCGCGCTGGGCGCACCTGCTCGCGGGCGAGGTGGGCCTCGCGGCGGCGGACGACGCCTCGCCGGACCAAACGGCGCCGGCGCGTCGCGAGCCGCCCGACGGGGTCAGCGCCGGCGACTTTGCCGCGCTGCAGGCCGAGGTCGCCGCGCTGCGCCGGCTGGTCGAGGCGATGGCCACCGAGCTGGGCCTCGACACGGCCGCCTTGCCGCGCTGAACGGTCGGCGGAAACCGCCCATGCGCTTCGACCTGCCCGACGACAAGCGGCTGGTGCACGAGCTGGTGATCCCGGTGCGCTGGGGCGACATGGACGCGGCCGGCCACGTGAACAACGCGATGTACTTCCGCTACTTCGAGACGGTGCGCCTCGACTGGCTGGAGCGCACCAACGGACGCATGTACGCCGACGGCACCGGCCCGGTGCTGGTGAACGCCTTCTGCAGCTTCCTGCGCCAGCTGCGTTATCCGGCCGATGTGCTGGCCCGCCACTACCTCGGCCGCGCCGGGCGCAGCAGCATCGAGACCTTCTTCGTGCTCGAGCGGGCGGACCGTCCCGGCGAACCGGTGGCCACGGGCGGCGGCAAGCTGGTGTGGACGCGCGTGCACGACGAACGGTCGGTGCCGCTGCCCGACTGGCTGCGCGCGCTGGCGGTGGGCGGCTGATCCCCAAGCTGCGGGGGGTGCCGCCTGCGCGGCGCGGCTACGCTGGCCGACGCTGCCGGCATCCCGGCCAGCCCCAACCGCCAGGAGACACGCATGCCCTCGATCCGCTTGATGCTCGCCGCCAAGGCGCGTGCGCTCGCCACCGGCCTGGCCCTGCTGCTGCCGCTGGCCGCCGCACCGCTGCCGGCGCTGTCCTATACCGGGCTTTATGTCTTCGGCGACAGCCTGTCCGACCCCGGCAACCTGCGCACGCTGACCACCGCGGTCAACGCATTGAACCCGCTGGTGCCGCTGCTGCCGGACCCGAGCTACTCCACCGGCCGCTTCTCCAACGGGCCGGTGGCCGCCGAGGTGCTGGCCGGTGCGCTGGGCCTGGGCGCCGGCCAGGTCTTCAACTTCGCCTTCGGCGGCGGGCAGACGGGCCTCGGCAACCTCTACCCCGAGCTCGACCTGCTGGCCCAGACCGGCATCACCGCCCAGGTGTCGGCCTACCGCGGGCTCGTGCCGGCCGCGGACCCGGGCGCGCTGTACATGGTGTGGGGCGGCCCCAACGACTTCTTCGCCGGCACCGCGCTGCTGTCCGGCACCACCGCGCCCACCGCGGTGACCCAGCTGCTCGGCGCCATCACCTCGCTGTACGACGAGGGCGCCCGGCAGTTCCTGGTGCCGCTGATGCCCGACCTGGGCGCCACGCCGCTGTTCGCCGGCGGACCCCTGGCCGGCCTGGCCACGCTGCAGACCCAGAGTTTCAACAGCCTGCTGGCGGCCGGGCTGAACGGCCTCGGGCTGGCCGGTGCCCACTTCACCGTGTTCGACACCTTCGGCCTGCTGGTCCAGGTGCAGGCCAACCCCGGCGCCTATGGCTTCACCAACACCAGCCAGTCCTGCGTCACCGGCAACTTCTTCGCCGTCACCGCCGTCTGCGCCGATCCCGGTGACTACGTCTTCTGGGACGCGGTGCACCCCACCGCCGAAGCGCACGCCATCCTCGGCCGGGCGATGGCGGTGGCGGCCATCCCCGAGCCGTCGACCTACCTGCTGATGGCGCTCGGCCTGGCGTTGCTGGGCGCAGCGGCGCGCCGCCGCCAACGCTGAGCCCGCTGCGGCCGCTCAGGCGGCCAGCAGCCGGTGGACCAGCTCGTGGCTGGTGGCCGCCTCGAACTTGCGCATCAGCCGCATGCGGTAGACGTCCACCGTGCGCGGGCTGATGCCCAGGCGGCGGCCGATCAATTTGCTGGTCAGGCCCTCGATCAGCAGCGCGGCGATCTCGCGCTCTCGCGGCGTGAGGTCGGCCTTCAGCCGGCGCTTGGCCGACAGGTCCTCGAAGCACCAGATGCCGGCGGCGTGCGGGTGGGCCGGGTCCAGCGCCCGGCCGGAAACATGGCACCAGAACAGCTCGCCGGCCTGCGGCCCGCCCAGCCGCTTCATCACCCGCTCGTCGGCGTAGCGGCCGTCGCGGCCCAGGCTGGCCACGATGCGGGCGCCGGTGCGCTCGAACTCCTCGTGCGTCGGGTACAGCACCTCGAAGGAACGGCCGGCCAGCTGCTCGCGCTCGGCGCCGAAGATGGCCAGCAGCTGCTGGTTGCAGTCGAGCATCAGCCGGTCCCGCGACAGCACCAGGCCGATCGGCGCCAGTTCGAACGCGGTCTTGTAGTCCAGCTCCATGGGGCGTGTCCGGGGCCTTGCTTAATCAATTCTACGTAACGACTACTTAATGCCTTAAGCAGTACGCTCGCCCGTTCGCTCGATTCCAGGAGGCAGGCGATGAACAAGGTCTACCCCAGCGCCGCGGCGGCGCTGGACGGGGTGGTGAAGGACGGCCAGCTGATGGCCGTCGGCGGCTTCGGCCTGTGCGGCATCCCCGAGGCGCTGATCGCCGCGCTGCGCGATTCCGGCGTGAAGGACCTCTCCGTCATCTCCAACAACGCCGGCGTCGACGGCTTCGGCCTCGGCCTGCTGCTCGAGACGCGGCAGATCAGGAAGATGATCTCCAGCTACGTCGGCGAGAACAAGGAGTTCGAGCGCCAGTACCTGGCCGGTGAGCTGGAGCTGGAGTTCACGCCGCAGGGCACGCTGGCCGAGAAGCTGCGCGCGGGCGGCGCCGGCATCCCGGCGTTCTTCACGCGCACCGGCGTCGGCACCCTGATCGCCGAGGGCAAGGAGACGCGCGAGTTCGACGGCCACGTCTACGTGATGGAGCGGGCGCTCAACCCCGAGGTGGCGTTGGTCAAGGCCTGGAAGGCCGACAAGAGCGGCAACCTGGTCTTCCGCCGCACCGCGCGCAACTTCAACCCGGCCTGCGCGATGGCCGGCAAGACGACCATCGTCGAGGTGGAGCAGCTGGTCGAGGTGGGAGAGATCGACCCCGACGACGTGCACCTGCCGGGCATCTACGTGCACCGCCTCGTGGTGAACGCCAGCCCGGAAAAGCGCATCGAGAAGCGCACCATCCGCGAAAAAGCAGGAGCCTGAGACATGCACCCCCCACGCTCACATTCGTTCGCTGCCCCCCAAGGGGGCTCAGGCCTCCTTTGGGGCGGCTCGGCAGGAGGCCTGACATGCCCTGGACCCAAGACCAAATGGCGGCGAAGGCCGCGCAAGAGCTGCAGGACGGCTTCTACGTCAACCTCGGCATCGGCATCCCGACGCTGGTCGCCAACCACGTGCGGTCGAACATCGAGGTCTGGCTGCAGAGCGAGAACGGCATGCTGGGCATCGGTCCCTTCCCGACCGAGGACGAGGTCGACGCCGACCTCATCAATGCCGGCAAGCAGACCGTCACCACCATCCCGGGGTCGTCGATCTTCGGCTCGCACGAGAGCTTCGCCATGATCCGGGGCGGCAAGATCAACCTGTCCATCCTGGGCGCCATGCAGGTCAGCGAGAAGGGCGACCTGGCCAACTGGATGATCCCTGGCAAGATGGTCAAGGGCATGGGCGGCGCGATGGACCTGGTGGCCGGCGTGCCGCGGGTCATCGTCGTGATGGAGCACGTGGCCCGGAAGAAGGACGGCACCACCGACCTCAAGATCCTGCCCGAGTGCACCCTGCCGCTGACCGGCGTCGGCGTGGTCAATCGCGTCATCACCGACCTGGCGGTGCTGGACGTGACGCCGCAGGGCCTGAAGGTGGTCGAGATGGCGCCGGAGGTCAGCGCCGAGGACCTGCAGGCCAAGACCGGCGTCCGGCTGCTGTTCTGACGGCCGGCCGGCCGACCCGTCCTTCAAACGGACGGTGCATCCAGCCGTAACGTGGGGCAGACTCGGCCCCACCATGGTTTCTTCAACCGCCCTGGCCGCCTGGCACGACGCGGCGCTGCGCCTCCCGGTGGGCGACTACCGGGCCTGGGCGCTGGCGCAGCTGAAGCCGCTGCTGAGCTTCGACCATGCGGCCTGGGTGCTGGCGCCGATGGGCGAGCACGGCCGGCCCATGGTGCGCGGCACCGACTGCCTGTGGTGGCCGCAGGACGCCGGCGTTCCACGCGCCGCCGACGGCTGGCTGGACCGGCTGCTGGCGGCGGCGCACCAGCGCGTCGGCCGGGCGCTGTGCCTGCCGTCGGCGGCGGCCGCCGGGACCACGGGTGACCCCCGCGGGACGTGCTGTGCCTGGCGGGCGCGGAGCGCCGGGGCCATTCGATGCAGTGCATCGTGCTGGTCCGGCACACGGCGCCGGACCGCTTCGACGAAGAGGAGCGCCGCCGCTTCCAGCGCGTGGCGCCGCACCTGATGCAGGGCTTCGCCACCGCGCAGGCGGTGTTCGCCGCCGAGCATGGCCGCACCTGGACGCCGCCGGCGTCGACCGCCGGCGTCGCCGATCCGCAGGCCAGCACGACCGACTGACCGCCGCCGGTGGGCGGCCGGGTCAGCGCCGGTCGTCCGCGCCGCCGCGCCAGGCCGGCAGCCGCCAGTCCCGCCACAGCGCCAGGGCGCGCAGGGCGGTGGTGGTGAACGCCCCGGCCAGCAGCGGCACCGGCGCCGGCAGGGCCAGCCACTGCGCCCCCACCAGCACCCACGCCCCCGCGAAGGCGCACACCGCATAGGGCCGGTGGTCGCTGAAGGCGCGCGGCACCTCGTTGCAGACGATGTCGCGCAGCACGCCGCCGAAGACCGCCGTCACCACGCCCATCAGCACCGCCGCCACCGCCGGCAGGCCCGCCGTCAGCGCGATCTGCGTGCCGCTGGCGGCGAACAGGCCCAGCCCCAAGGCGTCGGGCCACTGCATCGCGCGTTCGGTGACGCGGAAATGGCGGCCGCGCAGGAAGGCCATGGCCACCAGCGTCAGGCCGATCAGCACCCAGAGCCAGCCCGGGTGCTGGACCCAGAAGAAGGGCCGCCGGTCGAGCAGCACGTCGCGCAGCGTGCCGCCGCCGAAGGCGGTGAGGCCCGCCGCCACGCACAGGCCGACCACGTCCAGCCCCTTGCGGGCGGCCTGGACGAGGCCGGACAGGGCGAAGGCCAGCATGGCCAGCGCCTCCACCACCAGCTGGGCGGTGGACAGGTCGAAGCGCAGGGGCGGCACGGGTGGTCGGGCTTTCGCCGGGTGGTGGTCGCGGCGGCCAAGCGTAACGGCGGCGGCGGAACGGCGCTTGCCCGACAGCGCCGTCGCGCCTCGCCGGAACCGCCATGCCGCTGTACTTCGTCCTCGACTGCATCCGCCGCTTCAACCGGGCCCGGCGGCGGTCGCTGCGATGAGCCGAACGCCCGGTCGTCGCCCGCACCTCGACGCGGTGCACCGTCCACGGCCCACCGCAGGCCGATCGGCGTGACGCGGGCGTGATGCGGGCGTTCGGTTCCGGGGCACCCCCGAGACCGGCCCGCGCCGCGGTGCGTCAGTCGCGGTACGACGGGTCGCGCCGGTCCAGCATGCGGCGCAGGGCGCGCCAGTCGCGGCCCTGGATGTAGTCGTTGGAGGCGGCGAACTGCGCCGCGCTGTGTTCGCACACCGACGCCGGCGGGTGCACCAGCCGACCGCCATGCGCGGTGGCGTCGAGCTGGATCTGGCAGGACAGCTCCAGGAAGTACATCTCCTCGAACGCCTCGCGCACCGTGCGGCCGCAGGTCAGCAGGCCGTGGTTGCGCAGGATCAGCGCCTTGTGCGGCCCCAGGTCGCGCACCAGCCGCTTCTGCTCGTCGGTGTCCAGCGCGATGCCCTCGAAGGCGTGGTAGCCGACGCGGCCATGGAAGCGCATGGCGTGCTGCGAGATCATCAACAGCCCTTCCTCGCGCGCCGAGATCGCCACGCCGGCGCGGGTGTGGGTGTGGAAGACGCAATCGAGGTCGGGCCGCGCCTGGTGGATGGCGGAATGGATGACGAAGCCGGCGGGGTTGGCCTCCAGCCGGCCGTCGTCCACCGGCCGCCCTTCGAGGTCGACCTTGATCAGGTTGGAGGCGCTGACCTCCTCGTAGAGCAGGCCGAAGGCATTGATCAGGAAGTGGTCGTGCCGCCCCGGCACCCGCAGCGAGATGTGGTTGTAGATGAGGTCGGTCATGCGGAACTGCACGCACAACCGGTAGCAGGCGGCCAGGTCCTCGCGCGCGGCCCATTCCTCGGGCGAGACCTGCTGGCGCAGCGTCGCGCGGCGTTCGGCGAGCACGCGCTGCAGCGTCTCGTCGTCCATGTGCTTGAGGGTCGGCACGTCGGCCATGTCATCTCTCCTGGGGAAGGCGGGGCGGGCGGTGGAAGGAAATCAGTCGAGTTTGACGCCGGTGGCGCGGATCACGCTGCCCCAGCGGCCGGCCTCGGCGCGCGACATGCTCCGGAACTCGGCCGGCGTGCCCGGCAGCGGCTCCATGCCGAAGTCGCCGAACAGTTTGACCACCTTCGGCGCCTGCATCGCCTTGTGCAGTTCGCCGTTGAGGCGGCTCACCACCTCGGCCGGCAGGCCGGCCGGGCCGATGAGGCCATGGAAGGCCGCCGCGTTGACGTCGGCGAAGCCGGACTCGACGAAGGTGGGCACGTCCGGCAGCGAGGGCACGCGCTTCGGGTTGGCCACCGCCAGCACGCGCACCGAGCCCGCCTTCATCGCCTGCAGGCCGCCGGGCAGGTCCAGCATCATGGTCGGGATCTGGCCGGCCAGCAGGTCCTGCAGCGCCGGCGCGGCGCCCTTGTAGGGCACGTGCTGCATCTGGATGCCGGCGCGCTGCTTGAGCAGCTCCATCGCCATGTGGTGCGGCGAGCCGTTGCCCGGCGAGGCGTAGTTCACCTTGTCCGGGTTGGCCTTCACGTAGGCCACGTACTCGGCCACCGTCTTCGCCGGGAACGACGGGTGCACCACCAGCGCCACCGGGAAGCGGCCGATGGCGCCGATGTAGGTGAAGTCGGTGTCGGGCTTGTACGGCAGCTTGGCGAACAGGTGCTCGTTGAACAGCAGCGCCGCGTTCTCGGCCTGCATGATGGTGTAGCCGTCCGGCTTGGACTGCAGCAGCGCGGCGACGCCGATGTTGGTCGAGGCGCCGGGCCGGTTCTCGATGACGATGGACTGGCCGAGCGAGGCCTGCATCGCCTCGCCCAGCGTCCGGGCGAGGTTGTCGGTGCCGCCGCCGGCGGCATAGGGCACGATCCAGCGCACCGGCTGCGCCGGGTAGCCCTGGGCGGCGGCGCCGCCCGCGGCCAGGGCCAGGCCCAGCCCCATTCCGATCGCGCCCGCCAGGCGCTTCAGCCATCCGTTCATCTCGTCTCCTGTGGTTGTGTGGGTGCGGCGTGAGCCGTTCAAAGCAGCTGCGGCAGCGTCACGCCGGCGCGGCGCACCGCGGCGGCGAAGACCTTGGGGAAGAGGTCGCGCTGCGGGTCGGTTTCCTGCACGTCGCGAGAGGACACTTCGCAGGCCTGCTGCGTAAGCTTCAGCGTCGGGCCGCTCATCGAGTCGGCCGCCAGCTGCACCTCGCAGGCGCGCTGCAGCACGTACAGCCAGTAGAACGCGGTGGGGATGTCGTGGCCCGCCGTGAGCAGCCCGTGCTGGCGCAGGATCAACACGTTCTTGTCGCCCAGCGACGCCACCAGTCGCTCCTGCTCGTGCTCGTGCACGACCACGCCGTCGAAGTCGTGGTAGGCCACGCGGCCGTACAGGAAGGCGGCGTAGAAGTTGTCCATGCGCAGGCCGTCGGCCTTGCAGGACACCGCCACGCCCGCGGTGTGGTGGGTGTGGATCACGCAGTGCGCGTCCTCGCGCGCGCCGTGGATGGCGCTGTGGATCACGAAGCCGGCGCGGTTGACCGGGTACGGGTTGTCGCCCACGGTGCGGCCGGCCATGTCCACCTTGACGAGGTTGGTCGCCGTCACCTCGCCGTAGGTCAGGCTGAACGGGTTGATCAGATAGTGGCGCTCGGGGCCCGGCACCCGCGCCGTGATGTGGTTGAAGATCTCCTCGGCCCAGCCGCGGTGCTCGAAGACACGGTAGCAGGCCGCCAGCTCCAGCCGCAGCCGCCATTCGTCCAGCGTCATGCCCTCGGGCTTGCTGGCGCGCACCTCGGCGTCGGGAAAGAGGTTCAGCTCGGTCGTGGTCATGGTGACGGCTCGTGGTGGGACGAACGGGGCACCCATTGGACGGCCTCGCGATCTATGATTCAAGCGAAATCTCTTCATCCATTGATGAAGCGGAGCCATGAATCTCACCTTGCGCCAACTGCGCGCCTTTGCCGCCGTCGCCGACACCGGCAGCTTCACCGAGGCCGCCCGCCAGCTGCACCTCACCCAGTCGGCCCTCTCGGTGCTGGTGCGCGAGCTCGAGCGTGAGCTCGGCGTGCGGCTGTTCGACCGCCACACCCGGCGGGTGCAGCTGGCCGAGGCCGGGCGCGACTTCCTGCCCCATGTGCAGCGGGTGATGGAGGAGCTGCAGGCCGCCACCGCCAGCGTCGGCAGCCTGCGCGACAAGCGGCGCGGCTCGTTGCGCGTGGCTGCGCCGCAGCTGATGGCCTGCACGCTGATGCCGCGGGTCATCGCCGCCTATGCCCAGGCCTACCCCGACATCGAGGTGCGGCTGCTCGACAGCGCGCCGGAGCAGACCCTGGCGCGGGTGGTCGCCGGCGAGGCGGAGCTGGCCATCGCCCCGGACAGCCCGGTCGAGCCGGTGCTGATCCGGCAGGTGCTGATGCGCGACGACCACTGGCTGGTCTGTCCGGCGGACCACCCGCTGGCGCGGCGCAAGCGGGTGCGCTGGCGCGAGCTGCAGGGGCAGCCCTTCATCGCGCCGGCGCGCGACTTCCTGCGCCGCCTCGCGCCTGCGCTGGCGGCGGCGGGCGAGACGCCGCCACCGCGGCCGGTGCACGAGGTGTCGTACATGACCACGGCGCTCGGCCTGGTCGCCGCCGGGGCCGGCGTCACCGCCTGCCCCTCCTACGGCGCACCGCTGGCCCAGGCCTGGGGCCTGCAGATGCGGCCGCTGGTCGAGCCCACGTTCCTGCGCGAGGTCTGCATCCACCACCAGCCCCAGCGTTCGCTGTCGCCGGCGGCGCAGAGCTTCGTCGACTTCCTGCGCCGCTTCGTCGCGGCCGCCCCGCTGCCGTCATAAACAAAAGGCGCTGTCGCGCCGCGGGCGGGCGTGACACCCTCGTGCGCATTCGAACCGCAAACAGGAGACGCGCATGTCCTTCGTCGATCGCCGCCCGGCCTCCACGGGCCTGGCGGCCCTGGCCCTCACCGCCGCACTGGCCGGCTGTGCCGGGCCGCAGGCCGGCGGTCCGTCGCCGCAGCGGCCCGACTTCGCCCGCCAGGCCGCCTGCAGCAGCCTGCTGCCGGCGTCCCATGGCGGCCCGATGCCCGAGGGCGACACCGCCGTGCTGCGCTGGCTCGGCACGTCCAACTACGAGCTGGCCTACCGCAACACGGTGGTCCTGATGGACACCTTCTACGACCGGCCGGCGCGAACGCGCCCGCTCGGCTTCGACGTCAAGGACGTCAGGCGGGCCGACGCCATCCTCATCGGCCATGCGCACTTCGACCACATCACCGACGTGGCGCCGGTGGCCGCGGCCACCCGCGCGCCCGTGGTCGGCTCGGCCATCACCGCCACCACCGCGCAGAAGCTGGGCGTGCCGGCCGCGCAGACCGTCACCGTGCGCGGCGGCGAGACGCTGCGCTACGGCGACGTCACCGTGCGGCCGACGCACATCCTGCACAGCACCATCCAGCCGGAGCTGATCCCGGCGCTGGCCAACCTGTACAGGGCCGACGGCCTCGGCCCGCTGACCGAGGCCGAGGAACGGCAGAGCAAGGCCTCGTCGGCCCGCGGCTCCTGGGACCCGAAGATCGTGACCGAGGGCACCATGGGCTTCACGCTCGAGCTGCCCGGCGGCTTCAACATCACCTGGTTCGACAGCGTGGGCGACATCCACCCCGACGAGCGCCGGCTGGCGGCCGAACTGGCCGGCCGCATGGACGTGGCGCTTTTCCCGTGGACGCCGCACCCGATCGCCGAGCGCCAGCTGGCCTACACCTTCCAGCACCTCGAGCTGTTCAAGCCGAAGCTGTACGTGCCGACCCACCACGACCACATCTGGGGCGTGTGGCTGGACAACGGCCTGGAGCCGCTGTTCATGAAGATCCGCGACGAGCTGCCGGGCACGCGCTACGCCTCGCCGCTGTACCGCTCGCCGATCTGCCTGAGCACTTCGGGGCCGACGCGCGGGGAGTTCCACGTCGGGCGCTGAACGCGACGAGGGCGCCGCGACGGCCGGTCGGCCGCGGGCGCCCTCGCAGGGTGGGTGGGCCGGTCCGGTCAGTCCGCCTGGGCACCCGAGGCCTTGACGACCTTGGCCCACTTGTCGATCTCGGTGCGGATGAAGGCGTCGAACTCCTCCGGCTTGTTGCCCACCGGCGTGATGCCGATCTCGGCGAAGCGGGCCTTCAGCTCCGGCGTCTGCACCGCACGCGCCATGTCGGCGGAGATCTTGCGCACCACCTCGCGCGGGGTGCCGCTGGGCACCACGGCGCCGAACACGCTGACCACGTTGAAGCCGGGCAGGGTCTCCGCGGCGGTGGGGATGTCGGGCGCCATCGACGCGCGCTGCGGGCTGAAGATGGCGATGGGCTTGAGCTTGCCGGCCTTGATGTGCGGCAGGCTGGAGAACAGCGGGTCGATCAGCAGCTGCACGCGGCCGGCGATGACGTCGGGGTAGGCGCCGCCCGAGCCCTTGTACGGCGCGTGCAGCATGTCGATGCCGGCGGTGGTCTTCACCAGCTCGCCGGCCAGGTGCATCGAGCTGCCGCTGCCCGGCGAGGCGTAGGTCAGCTTGCCGGGCTCCTTCTTCGCCAGCGCGATCAGCTCCTTCAGGTTGTTCGCCGGCAGGTCGTTGGTGGCGGTCATCACCACCGGCGAGTTGCCCAGCATGGTCACGCCCGACAGGTCCTTCAGCGTGTCGAAGGGCATGTTCTTGCGCAGCGACGGGTTGATGACGTGCGAGGTCACCACCAGGCCGATGGTGTGGCCGTCGGGCGCCGACTTGGCGACGAAGTCGGTGCCGAGCACCGTGCCGACGCCGGCCTTGTAGACCACCAGCACCGGCTGCTTCCAGGTCTCGGACAGCGTCTTCTCCAGCAGGCGGGCCATGATGTCCACCGCACCGCCCGGCGCGTTCGGCACGACGATGGTGACGGCCTTGCTGGGGAAGTTCTGGGCCAGCGCATGGGGCGGCAGCGCGGTCAGGGCGGCGGCGGCGGAAAGGGCAAGCAGGGAACGACGTTTCATGGCGGGGGGATGGAAGCAACGGACAGGAACGGACAGGAAAGCGCGGGGCGACGCCCCGCGGCGGCAGAAAAAGGAAGGCGTCGGGACGGTGCCGGGACGCGGCGCCGGCGCCGCGCCCCGGGCCCCGGAGGCATCAGGCCGGCGTGACCTCCGCCCGCGGCGCACCGCGGGTCGATGCCGGCGGGGCCGCCGTCGCTGACGGCGACGGCAGCAGCAGGAAGCGGGCGGCCTGCTCGGCCACCATCAGCGTCGGCATGGCGGTGTTGCCCGACGGCACCTCGGGCATGACCGACGCGTCGGCCACCCGCAGCCCCTCGATGCCGAGCACCCGCAGCTGCGCGTCGACCACCGCCAGCGGGTCGTCCGGCCGGCCCATGCGGGCGGTGCCCACCGGGTGGTAGATGGAGCCGGCCTTCTCGGCCGCGGCGGCCAGCAGCGCGGCGTCGTCGTCGTCCGACACGGCAGGGCCCGGCCACAGCTCCTCGGGCGCATACCGGGCCATGGCGGGCTGTTGCATCAGCCGGCGGCTGAAGCGCATCGCATCGGCGACCACCTGGCGGTCGCGCGCCGTGGTCAGGAAGTTGAACAGCAGCCGCGGCGGCACGCCGGGGTCGGCGCTGTGCAGCCGCAGGCGGCCGCGGCTGGTCGGCCGCAGGTCGTAGACCACCAGCGTCAGGCCGGGGTGCGGGTCGAACGGCGCGTCGAAGCCGCCGCTGCGCGAGAAGGCCAGCACGTTGTAGCCGATGTCGGCGCGCGCCAGCCCGGGCCTCGACATGGCGAACAGGCCGAGCTGGCAGGGCGCCATGGTCAGCGGCCCGCGGCGGGTCAGCAGGTAGCGCAGGGCCATGGCGGCCTGGCCGCCGAGGCGGTTCATCGCCTCGTTCAGCGTCGGGCCGGCGGCCAGGCGGAAGCGCTGCGCCACCTGCAGGTGGTCGTGCAGGTTGGCGCCCACGCCGGGCCGGTGCAGCAGCGTCTCGATGCCGAGCTCGGCCAGGTGATCGGCCGGCCCGATGCCCGAGCGCAGCAACACCGAGGGCGAGCCGAAGGCGCCGGCCGCCAGCACCACCTCGCCGCGGCAGTGGGCGCTGCGGCGCACACCGTCCTGCAGCCAGGTGACGCCGACCGCGCGGCGGCCGTCGAGCAGCAGCCGGTCGGCCAGGGCGCCGGTGACCACCTCCAGGTTGGGCCGGCGGCGCACCGCCGGCGACAGGAACGCGTCGGCCGCGCTCCAGCGCCGGCCCTGCCGCTGGTTGACGTGCACCGGCCCGACGCCGAGGTTGTCGCCGCGGTTGAAGTCGTCGGTGGGCGGCACGCCGCAGGCCACGGCGGCGTCGTGCACCGCGTCGAGCACCGGCCACCACATGCGCGGTGCGTCGACCCGCCATTCGCCGCCCGCGCCATGGTGCGCGTCGGCGCCGGCGAAGAAGTCCTCGTGCCGCTTGAACAGCGGCAGCACGTCCGACCAGCCCCAGCCGGGCAGGCCGAGGTCGCGCCAGCCGTCGTAGTCGGCGGCCTGGCCGCGGATGCAGACCATGCCGTTGATGGCGGTGGAGCCGCCCAGGCCCTTGCCGCGCGGGTGCGCCAGGCGGCGCCCACCGAGGCCGGGCTCGGGCTCGCTCTCGTGGCACCAGTCGGCCCGCGCCGTGCCGATGGTGTAGCGGTAGCCCACCGGCACACGGTGCCAGAGCGAGTCGGTGCGGCCGCCGGCTTCCAGCAGCAGCACCCGGTGGCCGGGGTCGGCCGACAGCCGGTTGGCCAGCAGGCAGCCCGCCGCGCCGGCGCCGACGACGATGAAGTCGTAGGCCGCCGCGCTGCCGGACGCCGGTGTGGGAGCGCTCACCGCGGGGTGCCGATCACTGCTTCGTGATGCCGGCCTGCTTGACCAGGTTGCCCCAGGCGTCGTAGGCCTGCTTGACGTCGCGGGCCAGCGCCTCGGGCGTCGAGCTCTCGGCGGTGTAGGCGCCCTGCTTGTAGAACTCCTGCACCGACGGCTGGGCGATGGACTGCGCCAGCGCCGCGTTGATCTTCTGCACGACCTCGGGCTTCATGCCGGCGGGGCCGAACCAGCCGAGGAAGCTGACGATGTCGATGTCCTTGATGCCCTGCTCGGCGAAGGTCGGCACGCCGGGCAGGAAGGCGCTGCGCTGCGGCGCGGCCACCGCGATGATCTGGGCCTTGCCCGAGCGCGAGTTCTGGATCGCCGCCGGCGCGGCGTCGAAGGCCATCTGCACCCGGCCTTCGATCAGGTCCGCCGCCAGGTCGGCGCCGCCCTTGTAGGGGATGTGCTCCATCTGCAGGCCGGTCTGCTTGGCGAAGACCTGGCCGAAGATGTGCGCCGAGGTGCCGGTGCCGAAGCTGGCGTAGCTCAGCTTGCCGGGGTTGGCCTTGCCCCAGGCCACCAGGTCCTTCACGTTCTTCGGCCCCAGCGCGCTGTTCACCACCAGCACCAGCGGGCCGCGCGCGCCGATGGAGATGGGGGTGAAGTCCTTCATCGGGTCGAAGGTGGCGGCCAGCAGCGTGTGCGGGTTCTGCGCCATGGTCGACGACGCGCTGTAGAAGATGGTGTGGCCGTCCGGCGCCGACTTCAGCACCTCCTGCGCCGCGAGCAGCGTGCCGCCGCCGGGCCGGTTCTCGATCACCACCGGCACGCCGAGCAGCTCCGCCAGCTTGGGCGTCACCGCGCGGGCCTGCGCGTCCACCCCCGCGCCGGGCGGGAACGCCACGATCACGCGGATCGGCTTGCCGCGGACGGGGAATTCCTGCGCCGCGGCGGGCACGGCGAGCAGCGCGAGGGCGGCGGCGCCCAGCAGGCCGAGCGACTTGCGGCGGGCGTTGGACAGGGGAAGGCGCATGGTTTGTCTCCTCAAGGCGTTGTCGGAAAATGCTAGCTGTGTCCGCTATAGCGGTCAATCAGCGATCGGAAACCCGCCGATTTCTGCGGCTTGCGTTGACATTATGGACATGCTGATCAAAAAATCGAACCACTCACTGGAAATCGCCTCATGAAGACCGTTCAACGCAGCGACGAGCGCATCCTCAGTTCGGACATCTTCGACCGCGGCAGCGCCCGCGGCGGCCGCGCCGACCTCGGCCGCTGGCAGGAGCCGGCCCGCGACATCCCCGTCTACCACCGCACCCAGGTGCTGGTGGTCGGCGGCGGGCCCTCGGGCACCGCCGCCGCCGCCGCCGCCGCCAAGGCGGGTGCCGACGTCACCCTGCTC
This sequence comes from Aquabacterium sp. J223, assembly GCF_024666615.1. Lineage (NCBI taxonomy): Bacteria > Pseudomonadati > Pseudomonadota > Betaproteobacteria > Burkholderiales > Sphaerotilaceae > Aquabacterium > Aquabacterium sp. J223. The sequence goes on from NZ_CP088297.1 coordinate 1,538,653, forward strand.
GAGCGCTACAACCACCTGGGCGGCCTGTCCACCGGCGGCCTGGTGATCTGGATCGACCGCATGACCGACTGGCAGGGCGAGCTGGTCATCCGCGGCTTCGCCGAGGAGCTGTTCGACCGCCTGCCGGCCGACGCGGTGGCCGGCCCGTCGCGCGCCGACTGGGGCAACCGCGACCCGGCCAAGGCGGCCTACTGGTCCAACCGCACCGCGGCCTACCACGGCGTGGTGACCTGGTCGCCCACGATCGACCCCGAGCGGCTGAAGCTGCTCAGCCAGGACATCGTGCTGGAGCGCAAGGTCAAGCTGGTCTACCACTCGTGGGCCTGCCAGCCCATCGTCGAGGGCGGTGTCGTCAAGGGCGTCACCTTCGAGAGCAAGGAAGGCCGCATGGCCATCCTGGCCGACGTGGTGGTCGACGCCACCGGCGACGGCGACCTCTTCGCCCGCGCCGGCGCGGCCTTCGACAACGACATCGAGGAGGCCGACGTGCACCACTGCATGAACACCTCCTGGCTGTTCGGCGGCGTCGACATGAACCGCTGGATCGACTTCAAGACCCAGCGCCCCGACGACCACGCCGCCTTCATGGCCGCCGGTCGCGAGGCCTGCGGGCTGTTCGAGCGTCCGTTCGTGTCCTGGCGCAACGACATCGCGCTGTTCATGGGGCCGCGCCAGTCGGGCTACTCGGCGCTGGACGTCGACGACCTGACCGAGGTGGAGGTGCGCTCGCACAACGCCATGCGCGCCCACCTGGACTTCTTCAAGGCCCGCGCCCCCGGCTTCGAGAACGCCTACCTGATGCTGTCGGCGCCGCAGATCGGCGTGCGCCACGCGCGGCGGCTGAAGGGCCTGGACAGCGTGCTGCGCAGCCGCTGGTCGGAGGGCACCGCGCTGCCCGACGAGGTCGGCGTCACGCCGGCGGTCAGCCCCAAGTTCCCCAACATCTCGATTCCCTACGGCGCGCTGGTGCCGGTGCAGCTCGACGGCCTGCTGGCCTGCGGCCGGCACGTCAGCTGCGACAAGAACTCGCACGGCTTCATGCGCGAGATCCCGCAGTGCTGGATCACCGGCCAGGCCGCCGGCACCGCCGCCGCGCTGGCCGCCCAGGCCGGCGTGCAGCCGCGGGCGGTGGCGGTGCCGGCGCTGCAGGCCGCCCTGCAACGCCAGGGCGTGTTCCTGCGGCCGGGCGCCCCGACGGCCGAGGCCGGCGTGCCGGCGGCGGCCGCCGCCTGAAGCGGGTGGCGGCCATGGCCCCGTTGGCCCGCGCGCTGCCCTCCCGGCGGGTGGAAGATGGCGGACCTGCCGCTTCCTCCGCCGCCATGCCCTCCCCCGACGACACCCCCACGGAACCCAAGGCCGAAGCCCGCGACACGGTGAGCGCGCTGGAGCGTGGCATCGCGGTGCTGCACTGCTTCACCGAAGACCGCCGCCTGCTGGGCGCCAGCGACCTGTCGCGCCTGACCGGCATCCCGCGGCCGACGGTGACCCGGCTGGCGCAGACGCTGGTCGGGCTCGGCCTGCTGCAGACCGAACGCGACGGCGAGCGTTTCCTGCTCGGCCCGGCGGTGGTGTCGCTGGCCCGGGTCTTCCTCGCCGGGCTGGACGTGCGGGCCATCGCGCGGCCGTTGATGCAGGCAATGGCCGAGGCCTGCGGCGGTTCGGTCTACCTGGCCGTGCGCGACGGCCTGGAGATGGTGCTGATCGAGGCCTGCCGCCCCCGCTCGACGCTGCTGACGGCGCGGCTGGACGTCGGCTCGCGGGCACCGATCGCCAATTCGGCGCTGGGCCGGGCCTACCTGAGCGCGCTGCCGGGGCCTGAACGCGACCTGCTGATGGAGTCGCTGCGCCTGGTCAAGGGCACCGACTGGCCGGCGCTGCAGGCCGGCCTGCAGATGGCGCTGGCCGACGCCTGGCAGCACGGCTGGTCGGTGTCCTGCGGCGAGTTCCACCGCGAGATCAACTCGGTGTCCGTGCCGCTGGTCAACGCCAACGAGGAGGTCATGGCGCTGAACTGCGGCGGCCCGGCCTTCGTCTTCACCGAGGAGCGGCTGCGCCAGGACATCGCGCCGCAGTTGCGCCGGCTGGCGCACACCTTGGCCCACGACATCGGCGGGCGCGTGCCGCCCGCCCGCGACGAGACCCCATCCCCATGAGACTCAACCCCGACGAACAGGCGATGCTCGACGGCCGCGACGGCCCGGCCGTGCAGCGCGCCATGGACCTGCTGATGCGCTACGGCCAGGCGCTGGGCGCCGAACGGCTGGTCGACACGAACAACGTCTGCGGCACGGTGGCCGCCACCACGCCCTACATGCGCGACTTCGCGGCCCGCAAGGGCGGCATGGACGCGGTGTTCAGCGAGTTCAACCTCGACAGCGACGACGTGGTGCCCATCCCGCCGGTGAAGGTCTACAGCACCCACCTGCAGCTGGGCTTCGACCCGCGGCAGGGCGAGCGCATGGCGATTCCCGAGCAGACCATCGAGTTCTACGACAAGGGCGCGGCCTACACCGCCGGCCTCGGCGTGAACCTGACCAACACCTGCACGCCCTACCAGGTGGGCAACGTGCCGACGCGCGGCGAGCACTGCGCCTGGATGGAGTCGTCGGCGGTCGTCTACTGCAACTCGGTGCTCGGCGCGCGCACCAACACCGAGGGCCGCGAGAGCACCGGCGCCGCCATGCTCACCGGCAAGATCCCGTACTGGGGCTTCCACGTGCCGGAGAACCGGCGCGGCACCCACCTGATCGAGCTGGACGTGGACGTGAAGTCCACCTTCGAGTGGGGCCTGCTGGGGTACCACATCGGCGAGATCGTGCAGGAGAAGGTGCCGGTGGTGGCCGGCATCCGCGACGTGCCCAACCTGCAGCGGCTGAAGCACTTCGGCGCCTCGGCCTCGTCGTCGGGCGGGGTCGAGATGTACCACCTGGTCGGCGTCACGCCCGAGGCGCCGACGGTGGAGGCCGCGTTCGGCGGCAACACCCCGTTGATGCGGCTGCGCTACGGCGAGGCCGAGCGACGCGCCGCCTGGGAGAAGCTCAACCACACCGCGCGCGACCGCGAGGTCGACTACGTGATGCTGGGCTGCCCGCACTACAGCCTGGAGCAGATTTGGGAGGCGTGCCAGCTGCTCAAGGGCCGCAAGGTGCACGAGAACTCGGCGCTGTGGATCTTCACGCCGCGCGCCATCAAGGCGGTGGCCGACCAGAACGGCTACACCAAGATCATCGAGGACGCGGGCGCCGTGCTGATGAGCGACAGCTGCTCGGCGATGAGCCGTGCCATCCCGAAGGGGACGAAGGTGGCGGCGCTCGATTCGGCCAAGCACGCCCACTACCTGCCGGCCATCATGGGCGTGCAGGCCTGGTTCGGCACCACCGCCGACTGCATCGACGCGGCCTGCACCGGCCGCTGGAACGGGAGGTTGGCATGAGCTCCGTCCTCGAACCCCAAGCCGCGGCGACCATCGTCCTGAAGGGCCGCACCGTGGTCGGCGGCACCTCCGCCGGCGAGGCGCTGGTCACCACCGACCGCATCTCCGGCTGGGGCGGCATCGACTCCAAGACCGGCACCATCGTCGAGACCCGGCACCAGCTGCGCGGCGTCAGCTTCGCCGGCAAGGTGCTGGTGTTCCCCGGTGCCAAGGGCAGTTCCGGCTGGTCCAACGCCTTCCACCTGACCCGCACCATGGGCGTGGCGCCGGCGGCCATGCTGTTCAACGAGATGACCACCAAGATCGCGCTCGGCGCGGTGGTCACCCGGTGCCCGTCGGTGACCGACTTCGACCGCGACCCGCTGTCCGTCATCGAGACCGGCGACTGGGTCGAGGTCGACGGCGACGCCGGCACGGTCACCGTCACCAAGAAGTCCGCACGATGAGCGAAGCCCCCAAGCGCAAGCTGCGCAGCAACTTCCCCCGCGGCTCCTACCTGTGGTCGGTGCGCAATGCGCAGTGGCACGGCATGGGGCTGTCGGAGGCCGACCACGAGAAGCCGAAGATCGCGGTGGTCAACTCCAGCTCCGAGCTGGCCGCCTGCTACAGCCACCTCGACCAGGTGGCGGTGCAGGTCAAGCAGGCCATCCGCGACGCCGGCGGCGTGCCGTTCGAGATCCGCACCGCCGCGCCCAGCGACTTCGTCACCGGCGCCGGCGCCCGCGGCGCCTACATGCTGGGCGCCCGCGACGTGGTGACCAACGACATCGAGGTCGCGGTCGAGGGCGCGCAGCTCGACGGCATGGTGCTGCTCACCTCCTGCGACAAGACGGTGCCAGGCCAGCTGATGGCCGCGGCGCGGCTGAACGTGCCGTCCATCGTCGTGCCCTGCGGCTACCAGGCCAGCGGCACCTACAAGGGCCACCACTGCGACATCGAGGAGGTGTTCATCCAGTCGATGCACGTGGTCACCGGCCACAAGCCGGCGGACGAGGTGGTCGAGATGAGCCGCGAGGCCATCCGCTCGCCCGGCGTGTGCTCGGGCCTGGGCACGGCCAACACCATGCACTCGGTGTGCGAGGCGCTGGGCATGGCGCTGCCCGGCAGCGCGCCGGTGCGGGCGCTGTCGGACAAGATGTACGCCGACGCGCGGGCGGCGGGCGAGCGCATCGTGCAGATGGTGTGGGACGATCTCAAGCCGCGCGACATCCTGACCCCCGGTGCGTTCCAGAACGCGGTGCGGCTGGTGCTGGCCTTCGGCGGCTCGCTGAACGCGGTCAAGCACCTGCAGGCGGTGGCCACCGAGGCCGAGAGCGGCGTCGATGTCTACGGCCTCTTCGACCGCCTGTGCGAGACGACGCCGGTGCTGGCCGGCCTGCGGCCGATCGGCGAGCACATGATCGAGGCGTTCGAGGACGCCGGCGGCGCGCGCGGGCTGCTCAAGCAGCTGGCGCCGCTGCTGGACACCGGCGTGATGACGGTGACCGGCCGCACGCTGGCGGGCAACCTCGAAGGCTTCGAGGTGCGTGATGCCGAGGTCATCCGCCCGATCGATCGCCCGGTGTCCTCGCGTCCGGCCATCCTCTTCCTGCGCGGCAGCCTGGCCACCTCGTCGGCGCTGATCAAGCCCGGCATCGGCGAGCGCAAGGTGCGCCGCTTCAGCGGCCCGGCGATCTGTTTCGACACCTCGGACGCCGCGCTGGCGGCGATGAACGACGGCCGCATCCGGCACGGCCATGTCGTCGTCATGCGCGGCGCCGGTGCCTTCGGCGGCCCGGCGATGGGCGGCGGTGCCTCGCGCGTGGTCTTCGGCATCGACGGCGCCGGGCTGGGCGAGCACGTGGCGCTGCTCACCGACGGCCACCTCTCCGGCCTGGTGTGCAAGGGGCTGGTGGTGGCCGAGGTGTCGCCCGAGGCGGCGCTCGGCGGCCCGCTGGCGCTGGTCGAGGACGGCGACACCATCACCATCGACCTCGACGCCCGCCGCTGCGATCTCGAGGTCGCGCCCGACGTGCTGGCCCAGCGCCATGCCCGCTGGCAACCGCCGAAGCCCGCCTTCGACCGCGGCTGGCTGCAGATCTACCGGCGCAACGTCGGCCCGCTGGAGCAGGGCGCGGTGCTGGTGCGGCCCGAAGGCGCCGCCTGAACCCGACGACCTACCGAGGAGACGCCATGACCCCCCGCCGCACCCTGCTCGCCGGCCTGATGGCGCTGGCCTGCGCCCCCGCCTGGGCCCAGACGGCCTACCCGAACAAGCCCATCCGCCTGATCGTGGGCAACGCGGCCGGCGGCGCGGCCGACGCCATCACCCGAGTCGTCGGCCAGGCCCTGGGCAAGGAGCTGGGGCAGCAGGTGGTGGTGGAGAACAAGCCGGGCGCCGAGGGCAGCCTGGCGGCGCTGGAGGTCATGCGCGCGCCCGCCGACGGCCACACCCTGCTGATGGGCACCAACTCGGCCCTCGTCAAGGTGCCGTCGTTCAACACGCCGGTGCCCTACGACCCGTTCAAGGCCTTCACGCCGATCAGCTCGGCCGGGCAGTTCGCCATGTTCCTGGTGGTCAACAAGAACCTGCCGGTGAAGACCGCCAAGGAGCTGCAGGCGCTGGTGGCGGCGCAGCCCGGCAAGTACAACTCCGGCTCCAGCAACAGCGCCGCGGAGCTGGCCATGATCCAGCTGCTCGGCCAGGGCAAGGCGATCAACGTCCGCTACAAGGGCGACGTGCCGGCGCTGACCGACCTGGTGGGCGACAGCATCCACATGATCTGGACCACGGGCACCTCGGCACCGGCCTTCGTCAAGGACGGCCGGGTCAAGGCCCTGGTGACGCTGCAGCCCGAGCGCAGCCCGCTGCTGCCCGAGGTGCCCACCGCGACCGAAGCCGGCGTGAACGACAAGCTCGGCATCAAGCCCTGGGCCGGCTTCTTCGGTCCCGCCGGCATGCCGCCCGAGGTGACGCAGAAGCTCAGCGCGGCGCTGCAGAAGGTGCTCAAGGCGCCCGAGGTGCGCGAGCAGCTGGTCGCGCAGGGCTTCGACGGCTACGGCATGAGCCCGCAGCAGTTCAGCGTCTACTTCAAGGAGCAGTACGACGGCTTCAACCGCGTGGTGCGCGAGAACAACATCAAGTTCGAGTGACGTGGTGCGCGCTGCGGCGGCCGGCCGCCGGCCGGCCTGAGCCGCGTCAGCGCGCGGCGGCCAGCGCCCGCGCCGCTTCGCGCACCAGCGCCGGTCCGCGGTAGATGAGCCCGGTGTAGAGCTGCACCAGGTCGGCGCCGGCGGTGATCTTGGCCCGGGCGTCGTCGCCGCTGAGCACCCCGCCCACACCGACGATGGGATATCGCGGCCCCAGCGCCGCCCGCAGGCGGCGGATGACGCGGTTGCTCGCCTCCTGCACCGGACGGCCGCTCAGGCCGCCGGCCTCGGCCGCGTGCGGCAGCCCCTGCACCGCCTCGCGCGACAGCGTGGTGTTGGTGGCGATCACGCCGTCGGCGCCGCAGGCCTGCAGGGTCTGGGCGACGACGTCCACCTGGTCCTCGTCGAGGTCGGGGGCGATCTTGACGAACAGCGGCACGGTGCGTCCATGGCGTTGCGCCAGCAGCGCGCGCTGCTCCACCAGGGCGCCGAGCAGTGCGGCCAGCGCCTCGTCGGTCTGCAGGCTGCGCAGGTTCTGCGTGTTGGGGCTGGAGATGTTCACCGTCACGTAGTCGGCGTGCGGGTAGACGCCGGCCAGCGCGGTGGCGTAGTCGTCGGCCGCGCGGTCGATCGGCGTGGCGGCGTTCTTGCCGATGTTCAGGCCGAGCACGCCGCCGCCGGCGCGGAAGCTGCGCGAACGCTGCACGTTGGCGACGAAGGCGGCCAGCCCCTCGTTGTTGAAGCCCAGCCGGTTGATCAGCGCCTGGGCCGAGGGCAGGCGGAAGATGCGCGGCCGCGGGTTGCCCTGCTGCGGCAGCGGCGTCACTGTGCCCACTTCGATGAAGCCGAAGCCCATGGCGCCCAGGCCGTCGATGCAGCTGCCGTTCTTGTCCAGCCCGGCGGCCAGGCCGAGGCGGTTGGGAAAGCGCAGACCGGCCACCACCACCGGGTCGTCCACCCGTGGCTGCCACCACAGGCATTGCCCCGGCGTGTTCTGCAGCGCGGCGATGCTGCCCAGGGTCACCTCGTGCGCCTGCTCGGCGTCGAGACCGAAGAGGAAGGGGCGGGCGAGGGCGTACGGTACAAGCGGCATGGCGGCGCGGATTGTGGCCGAGCCGCCAGGCTGCCTTCACAGGTGCGGCGACGGCAGCACGACGGTGTCCCAGAAGGCGCACTGCGCGCCGCCGTCGCCGCTGTGGCTGGCCGGCTGCGCCGCGATGCGCAACTGCACGTCGCCGGGGTAGGCCCGCGGCCAGCCACGGCGCGGCGTGCCGTCGACGGCGAAGTCGGCCCAGTGGCCGACCACCAGCCGCTGCACCGCCAGGTCGTCTGCGGTCGGCCGGTAGCGGCCCTTCCAGCCGAAGAAGAAGGGATGCTCGACGGTGTGCACGGCGCCCTGCGCCTTCAGCTCCGGGTCGTTCTCCAGCGCATGGTCGAACAGGTAGCGGTACACCGGCTGGCGCTGCGCGCCGGCCAGCAGCCGCGCCACCCGGCGGCTCTGGCAGGTGAAGAAGGCGTCGGTGGTCAGCCGCACCAGCGCCTGCCGCGGGCTGGCGTGCGCCGACGGCGGGTAGGCGCCCACGATGCGCAGCGCCTCGGCATCGCCGAACACCCGGCGCAGCGCCGCGGCGTAGGCGGCCTCGTTGTCGACCACCCCCAGGCCGCCGACGAAGAGCTGGGTCTCCAGCGTGCTGTTGCCGACGATCACCGGCATGGCGGCGTGCGCACCGCGGGCGATGACGGCCAGCGGCTGTTCCGGGAAGACCACGCCGTCGACGTTCGGGCCGTACAGCCGTGGCAGCACGCCGAAGGTGCCGGGCAGCGCCCGCACCACCTCGGCCACCGGCTTGGCGCGCAGGCAGGCGGCGGCGTCGGGCCGGCCGTCGCAGCCGAGCCGCTCGGCCACCGGCCGGCCGCTCAGGGCCTCGGCCTGTTCGCGGGTGGCCAGTTCGCAGCCGGTGGGCACCGCGGACTGCATCGCCGCGCGGTGGAACAGGCCACGCGCGGCCGGCGCCGTCATCAGCGCGCAGATGCTGCCGCCGCCGGCCGAGGTGCCGAACAGCATCACCCGCTGCGGGTCGCCGCCGAAGGCGGCGGCGTTGCGCTGCAGCCAGCGCAGCACGGCGATCTGGTCCAGGCTGCCGTAGTTGCCGGCCTGCCCGTCGGCCGCGCGCAGCGCCGGGTGGGTCAGGAAGCCCAGCGCCCCCAGCCGCTGGTTGAAGGTGACCACCACCACGCCCTGCGGCACCAGCGCTTCGCCGTCGAACGACACGCCGCCGAAGATGCCGGCGCCCTGGCCGGAGTAGCTGTGGTTGCCGCCGCCGGGCAGGAAGACCATCACCGGCAGCGGCCGGGCGGCGGCCGCAGCGGAGGGCTCGGCCGGCCGCCAGACGTTGACGCTGAGGCAGTCCTCGTCGCCGGTGACCGCGTCGCCGGCCAATTGCGGGCAGACCGCGCCGAAGCGGCTGCCGTCGCGCACGCCGGTCCAGCGCGCCGGCGGCGCCGGCGGCTGCCAGCGCAGTGGCCCCACCGGTGGCGCGGCATAGGGCAGGCCCTTGAAGGCCAGCGTCGGCCCCTCGCGCACGCCACGGACGGCGCCCTCGGTGGTGCAGGCGATGTCGGGGCCGGCGGCGTCGCACCGGGCGGCCCCGGCGTCCAGCGGCGCACGCGCGGCGCAGCCGGCGAGCAGCCCGGCGGCCAGGCCCGACAGCAGCCAGGCAAACGAGCGCGCGCCGCCGGGCAGGCGGCGGGAAGAGGCGGTGGACATCGGCGGGCTCCCTGGGGTTGTCGTCATGGCCGGCCCAGCAGTTGCGATGCCGGCGGCGGCAGCATGGTGGCGCGGCGCCCGGGCCGCAAGCCGGTCCGCCCCGGGGGCGGCGCCCCTACACTGCCGGCCCGCGATCCCCGCGGGGATCGTCCGGCGTCCCGCTGGACGAGGGGCACACATGACGCAAGACGAACTCAAGGATCTGGTCGGCCGGGCAGCGCTGGACGAGCTGGTCGACGGCGCGGTGGTCGGCGTGGGCACCGGCTCCACGGTCGACCGTTTCATCGACGCGCTGGCCGGTCGCCGCGACCGCATCGCCGGCGCGGTGTCCAGCTCCGAACGTTCCAGCGAGCGGCTGCGCCGGCACGGCATCCGCGTGCTGGACACCGCCGAGGTCGACCGCCTGCCGGTCTACGTCGACGGTGCCGACGAGATCGACGGTCGCGGCTGCATGCTCAAGGGCGGCGGTGCGGCGTTGACGCGCGAGAAGATCGTGGCCGACCTGGCCGAGCGCTTCGTCTGCATCGCCGACGAGTCGAAGCTGGTCACCACGCTGGGCCGCTTCCCGCTGCCGGTGGAGGTGATCGAGCTGGCGCTGCCGCGGCTGGTGCGGCGCTTCGAGCAGCTCGGCGGCCGCGCCGTGCGGCGCGAGGGCGTGCGCACCGACAACGGCCACCCGCTGCTGGACGTGCATGGCCTGTCGATCGCCGACCCCGAGGCCATGGAGGCCGAGGTCAACCAATGGCCGGGCGTCGTCACCGTCGGCATCTTTGCCCACCACCGGGCGGCGGTGTGCCTGCTCGGCACCGGCCAGGGCGTCAGGCGGCTGGTCTTCTAGCCCGCCGCGCGAGCGGCGCGCTGCGCCGCGTGCTCGGCCCGTCGACGCGGCCGGCGTCGGCACGCAGCCCGGCCAGGAAGGCGGCCAGCGCGCCGCCGCCCACCTTCACCAGGTCGAAGCCGTGGCCGCACAGCGTCCAGTTGTAGACCAGGCCGTTCATCAGCGCATGCAGCGCGATGGCCGCCTGGCTGGCCGGCAGCGACAGCGGCTGCGTGGCGGCGATGCGGCGCAGCAGCCGCTCGATGCGACCGACGAAGGTGGCGCGCTCCGCCGTGTGCCGTTCGCGCAGGGCCTCCTGCTCGCCGACGTACTCGACCTTCTGGGTGGCGATCATGAAGACCTGCTGCAGCCGCGGGTCCTTGGCGATGTGCCGCAGCCCGTCGACCAGTTCGTCGCGGAGCCCGTCCAGTGTCCAGTGCTGCTGCGGTTCGTCGTCCTGGAAGAGGCATTCGAGCGGCAGGGTGGCGCGCGCCATCAGCGCGCCGAAGAGGTCGTTCTTGTCGCGGAAGTGCCAGTACAGCGCACCGCGGGTGACCCCGGCGGCGGTGGCCACCCGCTCCAGCGAGGTGCCCGCCACGCCGTGCACGGCAAACTCGGCCTGCGCGGCGTCGAGCAGCGCTTCCCGCGTGGCGAGCGCGTCCTCTTTGCTTCGGCGAACCATGGTGTCTGGGGCGGGTGGTCACGCGGCGGTCACACCGCCGCCATCAACATACGTTCGCGATTGTATGTAAACTGCACCGCACGCCTCATGGGTCAAACCCCGGGCCTGCCAAGGAAGACCGATGCATCGCATGCCCCACCGCCTTTCCTCCACCGCCGCGACGCTGGCCATCGCCGTGCTGCTGGCCGGCTGCGACGACAAGCCGGCCCAGGGGCCGGGCGGCCCCGGGGCGCCCGGAGGCGGCATGCCGCCGGTGCAGGTGGGGGTGGTCACCGTCGGCGCCCCGACCAGCCTGCCGGTGTTCACCGAACTGCCCGGCCGGGTGGAGGCGCTGCGCACCGCGCAGGTCCGCGCGCGGGTCACCGGCATCGTGCAGCAGCGGCTGTTCAGGGAGGGCAGCGACGTCAAGGCCGGCCAGCCGCTGTTCCGCATCGACCCGGCACCCTACCAGGCGGCGCTGCAGAGCGCGCAGGCCACGCTGGCCCGGGCCGAAGCGGCGCAGGCCAGCGCCGCCGCGCAGTTCAACCGCCTGAAACCGCTGCGCGAGGCCAACGCGGTCAGCCAGCAGGAGTTCACCAACGCCGAGGCCGCGCTGCTGCAGGCGCAGGCCGACGTGGCCGCCGGCCGGGCCGGCGTGGTCACCGCGCAGCTCAACCTGGGCTACGCCAACGTCACCGCGCCGATCTCCGGGCGCATCGGCCGCGCGCTGGTCACCGAAGGCGCGCTGGTGACGCAGGCCGAGGCGACGCAGATGGCGCTCATCCAGCAGGTCGACCCGGTGTACGTCAACTTCACCCAGTCGGCGACCGAACTGCAGCGGCTGCGCCGCCTGCCCGGTGCCAACACCGCCGCCGGGCTGCCGGTGCGCATCGTGCTGGAGGACGGCAGCGAACTGCCGCGTGGTGGCCGGCTGCTGTTCTCCGACCTGTCGGTGGACACCACGTCGGGCCAGGTGACGCTGCGCGCCGAGGTGCCCAACGCCGACCGCGCGCTGTTGCCCGGCCAGTACGTGCGAGGCCGGTTGGCGCAGCAGCAGATCGACAACGCGGTGCTGCTGCCGCAGCAGGCCGTCACCCGCGGCCAGCAGGGCGACACCGTGCTGGCGATCGGCCCCGACGGCAAGCCCGCGCCGCGCCCGGTGACGCTGGGCCCGGCACAGGGCAACCAGTGGGTGGTGCTGGGCGGCCTGAAACCCGGCGACCAGGTGGTGGTGGACGGCGTGCAGAAGCTTCAGATGATGCGCGGCGCGCCGGTGCAGGCGGTGCCGTGGACGCCGGCGCAGGCGGCCTCGGCGCCCGGCCGCCCGGCGTCGGTCGCGGCCGCGTCGGCGCCGGCCGCCGCCTCGGCCGCCAGCCGCTGAAGGGGCGCCCTCCATGGCCCGCTTCTTCATCGACCGGCCCATCTTCGCGTGGGTCATCGCGCTGTTCATCCTCGTGCTCGGCGCGGTGGCGATCCGGCTGCTGCCGGTGTCGCAGTACCCCACCGTGGCGCCGCCGGGCATCGTGGTCAACGTCGCCTATCCCGGCGCCTCCGCGCAGACGCTGGAGGACGCCGTGCTCAGCGTCATCGAGCGCGAGATGAACGGCGCCAGCGGCCTCATCTACATGGAGTCCGTGGCCCAGGCCGACGGCACCGGCACGCTGACCATCACCTTCGAGCCCGGCACGAACCCGGACCTGGCGCAGGTGGACGTGCAGAACCGGCTGGCGCGGGCCACGCCCCGGCTGCCGGCGGCGGTGACCCAGCAGGGGGTGCGCGTGGACAAGGCGCGCAACAACTTCCTGATGTTCACCATCCTGTCGTCGGACGATCCCAAGTGGGACCCGGTGGCCCTCGGCGACTACGCCTCGCGCAACGTGCTGCCGGAGCTGCAGCGGGTGCCGGGCGTCGGCGTGGCGCAGCTGTTCGGCACCGAGCGGGCGATGCGCATCTGGCTGGACCCGCAGAAGCTGGTCGGCTTCAACCTGTCCGCCGCCGACGTCAACAACGCCATCCGCGCGCAGAACGTGCAGGTGCCCGCCGGCACGGTGGGCGACCTGCCGAACGTGCCCGGCCAGACCATCTTCGCCACCGTGGTGGTGCAGGGCCAGCTGGCGACGGTCGAGCAGTTCGGCAACATCGTGCTGCGCGCCAACCCCGACGGCTCCGCCGTGCGCCTGCGCGACGTGGCGCGCATCGAGCTGGGCGGCCAGGCCTATGCCACCTCGGCGCGGCTCAACGGCCAGCCGTCGACCGGCATCGGCATCCAGCTGTCGCCCACCGGCAACGCGCTGGCCACCGCCAAGGCGGTGCATGCGCGCATGGCGGAGCTGTCCAGGTTCTTTCCGCCGGGGGTGAAGTACGAGGTGCCCTACGACACCTCGCGCTTCGTCAGCATCTCGATCGAGCAGGTGGTGGAGACCCTGGTCGAGGCGGTGGTGCTGGTCTTCCTGGTCATGTTCCTGTTCCTGCAGAACTGGCGCTACACCATCATCCCGACGATCGTGGTACCGGTCGCGCTGCTCGGCACCTTCGCCGTGCTCCTGGGCCTGGGCTTCTCGATCAACGTGCTGACCATGTTCGGCATGGTGCTGGTCATCGGCATCGTGGTCGACGACGCCATCGTGGTGGTGGAGAACGTCGAGCGCATCATGAGCGAGGAGGGGCTGCCGCCGCGCGCCGCCACGCGCAAGGCCATGGGCCAGATCTCCGGCGCCATCATCGGCGTGACGGTGGTGCTGATCTCGGTGTTCGTGCCGCTGGCCTTCTTCGCCGGCGCGGTGGGCAACATCTACAAGCAGTTCTCGGCGGTGATGGTGTCGGCCATCGCGTTCTCCGCCTTCCTGGCGCTGTCGCTCACGCCGGCGCTGTGCGCCACGCTGCTCAAGCCGGTGGCGGCCGGCCACCACCACGAGAAGCGCGGCTTCTTCGGCTGGTTCAACCGGGGCTTCACCCGCACGGCCAAGGGCTACGAGGGCTGGGTGGCCCGGCTGCTGCGGCGCAGCGGCCGCTTCATGGTCATCTACCTGGCCATCGTGGTCGCGGTGGGCTGGATGTTCCTGCGCCTGCCCAACAGCTTCCTGCCCAACGAGGACCAGGGCTACATCATCGTCAACGTCCAGCTGCCGCCCGGCGCCTCGCAGAACCGGACGCTGGAGGTGATCCAGCAGGTGGAGGGCTTCATCCTCAAGCAGCCCGAGGTGGACAGCATGGTGAGCGTGCTGGGCTTCAGCTTCTCGGGCACCGGGCAGAACGCCGGCCTGGCCTTCGTGGTGCTGAAGGACTGGAAGGACCGCGAGGGCGCGGGCAGCACCGCGCAGGCGCTGGCCGGCCGGACCTTCGGCGCGCTGTCCCAGGTCCGCGACGCGTTCATCTTCGCGCTGAGCCCGCCGCCGATCCCGGAGCTGGGCAACGCCACCGGCTTCACCTTCCGGCTGCAGGACCGCGGCGGCCAGGGACGCGAGGCGCTGACCAATGCGCGCAACCAGCTGCTCGGCATGGCGTCGCAGAGCAGGCTGCTCGCCGGCGTGCGCCCGGACGGCCTGGAGGACGCGCCGCAGCTGCAGCTGGACATCGACCGCGACAAGGCCAATGCGCTGGGCGTGGGCTTCGACGCCATCGCGACCACGCTGTCCACCGCGACCGGCTCCAGCTACATCAACGACTTTCCCAACCAGGGGCGCCTGCAGCGGGTGATCGTGCAGTCGGATGCGCCGCGCCGCATGCAGCCGGACGACCTGCTGCGGCTGAACGTCGTCAACAACCGGGGCCAGTCGGTGCCGGTGGCGTCCTTCGCCACCACCCGCTGGATCACCGGCGCGATGCAGACCGTCCGCTACAACGGCTACCCGACGATGCGCATCGCCGGCGACGCCGCGCCCGGCGTGAGCACCGGCCAGGCCATGGCCGAGATGGAGCGCCTGGCCGCGCAGCTGCCGCCGGGCTTCGGCTTCGAATGGACCGGCCAGTCGCGCGAGGAGAAGCTGTCCGGGCAGACGGCCAACCTGCTCTACGCCTTCTCGCTGCTGGCGGTGTTCCTCGCGCTGGCCGCGCTGTACGAGAGCTGGTCGATCCCCGCGGCGGTGCTGCTGGTGGTGCCGCTGGGCGTGCTCGGCGCGCTGACCGGCGTGTTCCTGCGCGACTACCCGAACGACGTCTACTTCAAGATCGGCCTCATCACCGTCATCGGCCTGGCGGCGAAGAACGCCATCCTGATCATCGAGTTCGCCAAGGACCTGCAGGCGCAGGGCAAGAGCGCCTTCGACGCCGCGCTGCAGGCGGCGCACCTGCGCTTCCGGCCCATCATCATGACCTCGCTGGCCTTCATCCTCGGCGTGCTGCCGCTGGTGATCTCCAGCGGCGCCGGCTCGGCCAGCCAGCGCGCCATCGGCACCGGCGTGATGGGCGGCATGATCGCGGCCACCGTGCTGGCGGTGTTCTTCGTGCCGCTGTTCTTCGTCGTCGTGCGCCGCTTCTTCAAGGGCAGCGAGCGCCAGCGCCGGCTGCACGCTCACCAGCTCGACGACAACGACGGCGCGGCCACGCCGCCCACGCCCGCCACCCCTGCCGAGGGCCGCCCGTGACAGATCCCACCCCGTCCGTCGCCAGCACAATGCCCGCCATGACGCACCGTGACCGACCCCCATCGCGCGCCGCCGCGGCGGCGCTGGCGCTGCTGCTGTCCGCGGCGCTGGCCGGCTGTGCGCTGGTGCCCGAATACCAGCGCCCCGCCGCCCCGGTGGGCGACGGCTTCCCGCTGGCCGACAAGGTCTCCGGCGTGGCCGCCACCGCGGCGGCGGCGCCCGACCTGCCGTGGCCGCAGTTCTTCACCGAGCCGCGGCTGCAGGCGCTGATCCGGCTGGCGCTGCAGAACAACCGGGACCTGCGCATCGCGGCACTCAACGCCGAGACGGCCCGCGCCACGCTGGCGGCCCGCCGGGCCGACATCTTCCCGACGGTCAACGCCACGGTGACCGGCTCGCGCCAGCCCAGCCCGTTCACCGGCGGCCTGCTGAGCATCTACACCGCCGGCCTGGCGGTGTCGAACTACGAGCTCGACCTGTTCGGCCGGCTGCGCTCGCTCACCGACCAGGCGGCCGCCCAGTACCTGGCCAGCGCGGAGGGCGCCCGCGCGGCGCAGGTGACGCTGCTGTCGTCGCTGGCCTCGGCCTACTACGCGGTGCAGGCCGACGAGGCGCTGCTGGCCGTCACCCGCGACACGCTGGCCAGCCGCGAGCAGAGCTTCCGGCTGACCCAGCTGCGCACGGACAACGGCGTGTCCTCCGAGCTCGACCTGCGGCTGGCCGAAGGCCAGCTCGCCGCCGCGCGGGCGACGCTGGCCTCCGCCGAGCGCCAGCGCCAGCAGGACCTGAACGCGCTGGTGCTGCTGGTCGGCCAGCCGCTGCCCGCCGACCTGCCGCCGCCCGGCGGCTGGTCCGCGCAGGCGCTGACCGACGTGCCGGCCGGCCTGCCGTCGGAGGTGCTGCTGCGCCGGCCCGACGTGCGCCAGGCCGAGGCGTCGCTGGTCGCGGCCAACGCCAACATCGGCGCGGCGCGCGCCGCGTTCTTCCCGCGCGTGCTGCTCACCGCGCAGGTCGGCACCGCCAGCAGCCACCTGGCCGACCTGGGCCAGGCCAGCGCCTGGAGCCTGGCGCCGCAGCTGCTGCTGCCGATCTTCGACTTCGGCCGCAACCGGGCCAACCTGCGCGCCGCCGAAGGCCAGCGCGCGGTGGCGGTGGCGCAGTACGAGCGCGCCATCCAGTCGGCCTTCCGCGAGGTGGCCAACGCGCTGGCCAACCGCAGCCTGCTGGCCGAGCAGCTGGACCAGCTGGCGCAGCAGACCGCCACCGAGCGCCGCCGCCTGGCGCTGACCGAGCTGCGCCAGCGCAACGGCGTGGCCAGCTCGCTGGAGCTGCTCGACGCGCAGCGCAGCCTGTTCGCCCTGCAGCAGCAGCAATTGCAGCTGGAGCTGTCGCTGGTGCAGAGCCGCATCGCGGCCTACGGCGCGCTGGGCGGCGGCTGGAGCGCCGACGCGGTGGCCGCGGCGACGCCGACCGGCCGCTGACGGCGGCCGGCCGACACCGGCCGTCGGGCGTCAGCCCGGCCGTCTCGCGGCGCGGGCCAGGAACCGCGCCGGGTCCACCGCGTCGAGCAGTTCGGCCGGCAGCGGCAGCGGCGCTCCGCTGAGCGCGGCGGCGATGGACTCGCCGAGCAGGGCCGCCGTGGTCAACCCGCGCGAGGCCAGGCCGGCGAGCAGCCACAGGCCGGGCTGGCGCGGCAGCAGACGCGGCTGGTCGAGCCGTGCGGCGGGCGCGTGGGAGGCGTCGTCCCAGGCCAGGGGCACCGGCCCCGCCAGCGGCAGCCGGTCGGGCGCCACCTGGCGCCAGCCGACGCGGCCGTCGAGCGTGGTGGGGTCCGGCAGCGGGCCGTCCCAGCCGGTGAGGCGCCGCAGCTGGGCCAGGTTGTGCCGGTGGTCGGCCTCGCGCAGCGCCGGCGTGTCGTCGCCGGGCTGGGTGGTGGCACCGCAGAGCAGCCGGCCGTCGGGCAGCGGCAGCACGTAGCCGGCGCCCGCCAGCGGCAGCGACGGCCGCGGACCGGGCGCGGTGGCCGGCAGCGTGGTGATCTGCCCGCGCACCGCGCGCAGCAGCGGCGCCAGCGGCGGCAGCAGCCGCGGCAGCCCGCCCGCGCAGGCCAGCACCACCACCGGCGCGCGGTCGAGTTCATGGCCGAGGGCGTCGAGCAGGCGCCAGCCGCCCTCGGCGTCGCGCTGCAGCCCGTGCACGGCCTGCCCGCCGCGGAACACCACGCCGGGGGTGCGCAGCCGGTGCCGCACCCAGGCCGCCGGGTCGACCCAGCCGGCCGGGCCGAACCACCAGGCGGGGCCGGGCAGCGACACCTGGGCCAGGTCCGACGCGTCTTCCCGCGTCAGCACCCGGGCCAGGTCGGGGGCAGGCCGAGCCGTTCGGCGAGCGCCTGCAAATCGGCGGCGCGGCGCTGCGCGTCCAGCCGCAGCAGGCCGTCGGCCGCGCCGGCAGCGGGCGGCAGGCCGGCCGCTCGGGCGCACCGCAGCGCCTGGCGCATCCACAGCGCGCCGGCGCGGTGCAGCCGCGCATGCGGCCCGTCGTCGGCATGGACCACCGGGTGGAACAGGCCGCCGGCGTTGCCCGAGGTCTCGGCGGCCGGGTGCGGGTGGCGGTCGAGCACCCGGCAGTGCCAGCCCTGGTCGGCCAGCGCGGCGGCCACCGACGCCCCGGCCAGCCCGGCGCCGACCACCACCGCCTCGCGGGCGGCGGGGGGTGCCGGCCGTCCCGCCGGCCGCGGGGCGTGGAAGGCCGGCGCGTACCGGGCCACGGTCATCCCGCCGGCCGTGCCGGGCCCGGACGTCGCGGCCACCACGAAGCCGGCGGCGGCCAGGCCGTCGCGCAGCGCGTCGCTGGTGTCGTCGGACGCCAGGGTGGCGCCCGGGGCGGCCAGCCGCGCCAGGGCCTGCAGGCGCCGCGGTGGGCGTCCCCGGTCGGCGCGGTGCCGGCACCGTCCAGGTAGAACGCGTCGGCCTGCAGCACCAGTGCCGGCAGCCAGTCGTCGGGGTCGCCGAAGGCCAGTTGCAGCGACACCGCGCCGTCGTCGAGGCGCAGCAGGTGCAGGCCGTGCACCGCCGGCGGCCACGCGGCCTGCCACTGCGCGGCCAGCCCGTCCAGCGGCGAGCCGGCGTGGCAGCCGGCCAGCGCGGCGGCGGTCGGGGGCTGGGCGACCACGGCGACGAGGTGCAGCCGACGGGCGCGATGGGGGTCGTCGCGCCAGGCCGCCCAGGTGGCCAGCAGGGGGTCGCCGGCGCCGAAGCCGGTGGCCAGCACGGTGAAGCGCTCGCGGCCGCGCCAGCGACCGGGCAGCCCGTTGCCGCCGAGGAAGACCTGCCGTGCCTGCGCCAGTGCCAGCGTGCGGTCGGCCATGTCCCGACGGGCGGGCGGCGCGGGAACGACGGGGCCGGTCTTCACCCGTCCATCATGCCGATGCGGCCGCGGACGCCTCGCCGCTCACCGCGGCGGGATGGCGTAGGTGCCGACGGCGTGGGCCACCGGGTCCGGCTTGCCCTCGGCGTACAGGCTGACCTCGCCCACCGCCTGGCGGCGGCCGACCTTGATCAGCCGGCACACGCCGACGATGGACCGGTCGGCCGGCGGCTTGCGCAGGAAGTTGACGGTGAGGTTGGTGGTCACCGCCAGCGGCACGATGCCGATCGCGCCCAGCAGCGCGACGTACAGCGCCACGTCGGCCACCGCCATCAGCAGCGGGCCGGAGACGGTGCCGCCGGGGCGCAGCTCGTCCGGGCCGATCGGGTGCACGACGGTGGCGCCGCCGGGCACCACCTCGCGCACCACGCATCGTGTCTGCGGGAACTCCGCCGCGATGAAGTCGGCGATCTCCTGCTGGGTCGCTTTCAACGTCATGCCTGCCGCCGTTCGTCGGAGGTGGCCCTGGCGCGGATCCCTGCCGACCCGCGCCAGGGCCATGAAAAAGGGCACCGAGGTGCCCTTCGCATGGTCGCCGCGCGGCGCGTCAGACGCGCTTCTTGTACTCGTGCGTGCGGGTGTCGATCTCGATCTTGTCGCCGTTCTCGACGAACAGCGGCACCGGGATCTCGAAGCCGGTGCCCTTCAGGCGGGCCGGCTTCATCACCTTGCCGGAGGTGTCGCCCTTGACGGCCGGCTCGGTCTCGATCTCGCGCACCACGGTGGTCGGCAGTTCGACCGAGATGGCCTTGCCGTCGTAGAACACCACTTCCACCTGCATGTTGTCTTCCAGGTAGTTGATGGCGTCGCCCATGTTCTCGGCCTCGACCTCGAACTGGTTGTACTCGGCGTCCATGAAGGCGTACATCGGGTCGGCGAAGTAGGAGTAGGTGCACTCCTTCTTGTCGAGCACGATCTGGTCCATCTTGTCGTCGGCCTTGAACACCACCTCGGCGCCCGCGCCGTTGAGCAGGTTCTTCATCTTCATGCGCACGGTGGCGGCGCCGCGGCCGCCGCGGCTGTACTCGGTCTTGAGCACGACCATCGGGTCCTTGCCCTGCATGATCACGTTGCCGGCGCGGATTTCCTGAGCGAGTTTCATACGGTTCCGAAAGGTTCTGGAGGGGACGCACCAGGTGCCGGCCCGGGTCTGCAGCCCGAGGGGGTCCGGTCCGGACCTGCTCCGATTCGGTTCACCATGAAGCGCGGAGCGTGCGGCGCAAAGCCCGTGATTCTAACCGGCCGGCCTGTCGGCACCTGCCGCCGCGGGGCCTTGGCGCCGGACGAAGGCGCGCAGCGCCGTCACCAGGTCGGGCTGGGCGAGCAGGCGCCCGCGCCAGTCGACGGTCCAGGCCCGCCAGTCGGCCAGCAGCGCGGGGTCGAGCGTGGGCAGCGGTCCGGCGTCCAGGCCGTTCCACACCGCGAAGCACCGGCGCACCGCCGCCGCCAGCGCGGCCGGTGCGCCGTCGAGCAGCCGGTCGAGGAAGGCCGCCAGCTTCGGGCCGTGCGCGCCGTCGTGTTGCGGGTAGAGCTGCCAGACGAAGGGCCGGCCGGCCCAGAGGGCCCGCACCAGCGAGTCCTCGCCGCGCACCAGGTTCAGCTCGGCGCACCACAGCAGGTGATCGAAGTCCGCCTGGGGCAGCAGGGGCAGCGGCTGCAGGCGCAGCGCCGACGGCCAACCGCCCACGGCCTGCAGCGCCTGCGACTGTTCCGTCGCCGGCCCGGCGGCGGTGAGGAGCCGCGTGGGGGCGCTGGCCAGCGCGTCGCGCAACGCGGGCAGCGCCGGGTTGCGATAGCAGAACAGCAGCACGTCGCGTTCGCCGTCGGCGGCCGGCCAGCCCTGGGCGGCACGCCAGGCGTCGGCGTCGAAGGCCGCCTGCCGCGCGGCCAGGTCGGGCTCGCGCAGCAGGCCGCCGGTGCCGGCGCCGAAGCCCGGGTAGAAGAACCACTTCGTCAGGCCCCGGCCCGGGCCGGCGAGCTGCGGCGAGGGCAGGCCATGGCTGCGCTCGACGAAGGGCTCGGCGCTCAGGTACTCCAGGTTGATCCACACCGGCGGTGGCGCGGCGGCGGCCATGGCCGCGACGAAGGCCGGCGGCGGGTCGCAGCCGAAGGCCTCGACCACCACGTCGCCGGGCGGCGGCGGCGCCGCCTGCGCCTCGGCCCAGGGCCGCACCTGCACGCCGGGCGCGCCCTGCGGCGCCATCCAGGCCAGCGCCGAGGCGTCGTCCAGCCACAGCCGCACCGCGTCGCCGCGCCGTGCGAGGTCGGCGGCCAGCCGCCAGCACACGCCGACGTCGCCCCAGTTGTCGATGACGCGGCAGAAGACGTCCCAGCGCATGGCGCGGGATTATCGGCAGGCCTTGCGGCGGGTCCGGCGCGGGGCGGCCGGCACAATGGCCGGCTCGACGATGAGCGACGCCGTCCTGCCTTCCTCCGCTCCGGCGGCCGGCCCTGCCGCCGACCCGGCCGCGATCCGCGAGCGCCTGCTCGCCGAGGTCGCCGCGCTGCCCAGCCTGCCCGGCGTCTACCGCTACTTCGACGCGGCGGGCCAGGTGCTCTACGTCGGCAAGGCGGGCAACCTGAAGAAGCGGGTCTCCAGCTACTTCCACAAGGACCATGGCGGCACCCGCATCGGCCACATGGTGGGCCGCATCGCGCGGCTGGAGACCACCGTGGTGCGCAGCGAGGCCGAGGCGCTGCTGCTCGAGAACAACCTGATCAAGGCGTTGAACCCGCGGTTCAACATCCTGTTCCGCGACGACAAGAGCTACCCCTACCTGAAGATCACCGGCGTGCGCGAGCGCGACGGCGAGGGCGGCCCGTCGACCCGCTACCCGCGGCTGGCCTACTACCGCGGCTCGGTCGACCGCAAGCACCGCTACTTCGGCCCCTATCCCGGCGCCTGGGCGGTGAAGGAGACCATCCAGCTGCTGCAGAAGGTGTTCAAGCTGCGCACCTGCGAGGACACGGTGTTCGCCAACCGCAGCCGGCCCTGCCTGCTCTACCAGATCCGCCGCTGCTCCGGCCCCTGCGTGGGGTTGATCGGCACGGCCGACTACGCCCAGGACGTGGCCCATGCCGAGGCCTTCCTGCTCGGCCAGACGCAGGAGGTGCTGGACCAGCTGCAGGCGCAGATGATGGCGTTCTCCGACGCGCTGGAGTTCGAGCGCGCCGCCGAGGCGCGCAACCAGATCGCCGCGCTGTCGCGGGTGCTGCACCAGCAGTCGGTGGAGACCAGCTCGCTGTCCTCCGGCGAGGGCGACGTCGACATCCTGGCGGTGCGGCTGCAGGGCGGCCGCGCCTGCGTCAACCTGGCGATGGTGCGCGGCGGCCGCCACCTGGGCGACCGGGCCTACTTCCCCACGCACGTCGAGGAGGCCACCGCCCTGGGCGCGGCGGAAGCCGCGGCGGAGGCCGCCGATGCGGCCGCCGAGACCGGCCAGGGCGCTGCGCCCGCCGACGCCGGACGACGCGATCCCGAGGTGCTGGTGCTGGAGGCCTTCATCGCGCAGCACTACCTGGACAGCGCGCTGCCCTCGCTGCTGGTCACCAGCCACCGCATCGACCCGGCGCTGGTGGCGGCGCTTTCGCAGCAGTCCGGCAGCCGGCTGGCGGTGCAGCACCAGCCGCGGGAGCAGCGCCGCATCTGGCTCGACATGGCCATCAAGGGCGCCGAGCTGGCGCTGGCCCGGCTGCTGGCCGAGGAGGGCTCGCAGCGCGAGCGCACCCGCGCGCTGGCCGAGGCGCTGGACCTGCAGGTGCACGACCTCGACACGCTGCGCATCGAGTGCTTCGACGTCAGCCACACCGCGGGCGAGGCGACCCAGGCCTCCTGCGTGGTGTTCGAGAACCACCAGATGCAGAGCGCGCAGTACCGCCGCTTCAACATCGAGGGCGTGACCGGCGGCGACGACTACGCCGCCATGCGCCAGGTGCTGACCCGCCGCTACGCCAAGCTGGCCGAGGGCGTGGCCACCGGCGCCGCCCGCATGCCCGACGTCGTGCTGATCGACGGCGGGCGCGGGCAGGTGGGCGTGGCGCGCGAGGTGTTCGAGGAGCTGGGGCTGGACATCTCGCTCATCGTCGGGGTGGAGAAGGGCGAGGGCCGCAAGGTGGGGCTGGAGGAACTGGTCTTCGCCGACGGCCGGCCGAAGGTGGCGCTGGGCCATGACTCGGCCGCGCTGATGCTGGTGGCGCAGATCCGCGACGAGGCCCACCGCTTCGCCATCACCGGCATGCGGGCGCGCCGCGCCAAGCTGCGCACCGGCGGCAGCCGGCTGGAGGACATCCCGGGCGTCGGCCCGAAGAAGCGGGCCCGCCTGCTGCAGCGCTTCGGCGGCGTGCGCGGCGTGACGAACGCGAGCGTCGACGACCTGTCGCAGGTCGAAGGCATCTCGAAGGAACTGGCGGAGGACATCTACCGTGCTTTGCATTGAGCCCCCCGCCGTCTGGCGGCGGCCCCCCGAGGGGGCAACCCGACACGACCGGGAGACCCGGATCGCGCCGGGCGCTTCGAACGCCAGCCCGCTCCCCTGGCCGCTCCGCGGCCTGTCCCCTGCCGGGGTCTGGCTGCGGCGGTTGTTGTTGATGGCGGCTGGCAGCTTGACGGCCTGCGGCGGCACGCAGGTGCAGGATCGGCCGGTCCAGGACCGGCCGGTGGTCATCACCGCGCCGACGCCGGGCGCGCCGGCGGTGGTGCCGCCGGCGCCCGTGGCGCCCGCGCCGGCGGCGATGCCGGCGCCGGTGGCCGCCCGCACCTGGAAGGACTTCCGGCGCCAGGCCGCGCTGCGGCTGGTGCAGGCCAACCCGAACATCACCTACACCGGCGCGCCGCCCGACCCGCTGCTGGCCATCCCGGTGCTGGAGGTGGAGCTGAACGCCGACGGCAGCGTGCGCCGCATCGAGGTGATGCGCCACCCGCGCCAGGCCAAGGACACGACGCAGATGGCCATCGACGCGGTGCGCCGCGCGGCGCCCTACGGCGACATGCGCCACCTGCCGCGGCCGTGGAAGTTCGCCGAGGTCTTCCTCTTCGACGACGACCGCCGCTTCAAGCCGCGCACGCTGCAGGACCCTTAGCCCTGGGGCGGCAGCCGCCCCGGGGGGCACAATCCGCCGCCATGTTCTTCACCGTCCCCACGCTGCTGACCTGGGCGCGCATCGCCTGCATCCCGCTCATCGCCGGGGTGTTCGAGCTGCCGCTGGCGGCGGAGGTGCGCAACCTGACGGCGACGGTGCTCTTCATCGCCTTCGCGCTGACCGACTGGCTGGACGGCTGGCTGGCGCGCCGGCTGAACCAGACCTCGGCCTTCGGCGCCTTCCTCGACCCGGTGGCCGACAAGTTCCTCGTCTGCTCGGCGCTGCTGGTGCTGGTGCAGCTGCAGCGGGTGGACGCCATCATCGCGCTGGTCATCGTGGGCCGCGAGATCGCCATCTCGGCGCTGCGCGAATGGATGGCGCAGATCGGCGCCTCGCGCAGCGTGGCGGTGCACATGCTCGGCAAGGTCAAGACCACCGTGCAGATGGTGGCCATTCCGTTCCTGCTCTACGACGGCCGCCTCTTCGGCGTGATCGACACGCTGCTGTGGGGCCGCTGGCTGATGATCCTGGCCGCGGTGCTGACCATCTGGTCGATGGTCTACTACCTGCAGAAGGCGCTGCCCGAGATCCGGGCCAAGGTGCGCTGAGGAAGACGACCGACGACGCGACCCCCCGCTGCATTGCGCCTTGCGTTCCCCCTGCTGTTGACGTCCATGCCCGCGGTGTTCGTGCTCATCTGGAGCACGGGCTTCATCGTCGCGCGCTACGGCATGCCGCATGCGCCGCCGCTGGGTTTCCTGTCCCTGCGCTACGGGCTGTCGGCGGTCTGCCTGCTGCTGTGGGTGGTGGCCAGCCGGGCGCCGCTGCCGTCGGGCCGCGCGGCCTGGTGGCACCTGGCCGTCACCGGCGTGCTGATGCAGGCCGGCTACCTGGGCGGGGTGTGGGCGGCGGTCAAGCACGGCATGCCGGCGGGCACCATCGCGCTCATCGTCGGCCTGCAGCCGGTGCTGACCGCGGTCTGGGTCAGCGGCCGCGGCACCGGCCGGGTGTCGCCGCGCCAGTGGCTGGGCCTGGTGCTCGGCTTCGCCGGGCTGGCGCTGGTGGTGGGGCGGCAGCTCGACGGCGGCCGGCTGCACGCGCTCAACCTCTCGCTGGCGGTGCTGGCGCTGGCCTCGATCACCGTCGGCACGCTGTACCAGAAGCACTTCGTCGGGCCCACCGACGTGCGCAGCGCCGGCCTGCTGCAGATGGTGGCGGCACTGGCCGTGACCGCGCCGCTGGCGCTGCTGGAGTCCGGCGGCATGGACTGGCATCCGGAGATGGTCGGCGCGCTGGTCTGGTCGGTGCTCGGGCTGACGCTGGGCGGCAGTTCGCTGCTCTTCCTGCTCATCCAGCGGGGCGCGGCCACCGAGGTGACCAGCCTGCTCTACCTGGTGCCGCCCTGCGTGGCCGTGGAGGCCTGGCTGCTCTTCGGCGAGACGCTGACGCCGGCCATGCTGGCCGGGCTGGCGATGGCCGCCGTCGGCGTGGCGCTGGTGGTGCGGCCGGCGGCGGCGGCCGTCCCGCCGGCCGCCGGTTGAACCCTGCGGTCCGTCCGGGGTCGGTCCTCTAGAATCGCGGGCTCGGCCGGGGTGCTTAGCTCAGCCGGTAGAGCGGCGCCCTTACAAGGCGTAGGTCGGCGGTTCGAACCCGTCAGCACCCACCATCCATCCGCCCGGCGGGCGAGAGGCTTGTCCCCATGTTCGACTTCGTGCGCACGCACACCCGGCTGCTGCAGCTGCTGCTCCTGCTGGTGATCTTTCCCTCGTTCGTCTTCTTCGGCGTGCAGGGGTACAGCGGCTTCACCGAAGGTGCCAACGCCACCGTGGCCAAGGTGGACGGCCAGTCCATCACCCAGGCCGAATGGGACCAGGCGCACCAGCGCCAGATCGAGCGCATGCGTGCGCAGATGCCCGGGGTTGACCCCAAGCTGCTCGATGCGCCCGAGTTCAAGCAGCAGACGCTGGAGGGCCTGCTGCGCCAGCGCGTGCTGCTGACGGCGGCGCGCAAGCTCAACGTGGCCGTCACCGACGAGCGGCTGCAGCGGGTGTTTGTCAGCGACCCGCAGTTCGCGCCGCTGCGCAACCCGGACAACACCGTCAACACCGCGCTGCTGGCCACCCAGGGCATGAGCTCGCAGATGTTCGCCCAGCAGCTGCGCCAGGACCTGAGCATCCGCCAGGTGATGCAGGGCCTGGCCGGCGCGCCGGTGGCCGGCACCACCGCGCCGAAGACCGCGCTCGACGCCCTGCTGCAGCGGCGCGAGGTGCAGGTGCAGCGTTTCGACACGGCCGACTTCCGCGGCAAGGTCCAGCCCACCGACGAGCAGCTGCAGGCCTACCACAAGGCCAACGAGGCGAGCTTCCGCGCGCCCGAGCAGGCGACCATCGAGTACGCGGTGCTCGACATCGACACGGTGAAGAAGGGCGTGACCGTCCCGGAAGACGAGCTGCGCAAGTACTACGAGCAGAACCTGGCGCGCTACACCGTCGCCGAGGAACGCCGCGCCGCCCACATCCTCGTCGCCGCCGACAAGGACAGGCCGGCCGACGAGCGCGCCAAGGCCAAGGCCAAGGCCGAGGCGCTGCTGGCGCAGGTGCGCGCGAACCCCTCGTCCTTCGCCGACCTGGCCCGCAAGAACTCCGACGACCCCGGCTCGAAGGAGCAGGGCGGCGACCTCGGTTTCTTCAACCGCGAGGCCATGGTCAAGCCCTTCGCCGACACCGCCTTCTCGATGAAGCCGGGCGAGATCAGCAACGTCGTCGAGACCGACTTCGGCTTCCACATCATCCAGCTCAAGGAAGCCCGCGGCGGCGAGCGCAAGGCCTTCGAGGCGGTGCGCCCGGCGCTGCAGGACGAGGTCGGCCAGCAGCTGGCGCAGCGCCGCTACGCCGAGGCGGCCGAGCAGTTCAGCAACCTGGCCGAGGAGCAGCCCGACACGCTGCAGCCGGCGCTGGACAAGCTGAAGCTGCAGAAGCGGACCGCGACGGTGCGCCGCGAGGCGCAGCCCACCGGCGACGGCCCGCTGGGCAACGCCAAGTTCGTGCAGGCGCTGTTCGACGACGAGGCGGTCAAGGACAAGCGCAACACCGCGGCGATCGAGTTCGGCCGCAACCAGATGGTCGTCGGCCGGGTGGTGCAGCACCAGCCGGCGCGGCTGCTGCCGCTGGCCGAGGTGCGCGACCAGGTGCGCGAGGCGGTGGTGCAGGCCGAGGCGCTGAAGCTGGCGCGCGAGGCCGGCGAGGCCCGGCTGGCCGAGCTGAAGAAGGGCGAGGGCGTGGACCGGCTGCCGACGGCGGTGACGCTGTCGCGGCTGCAGCCGCAGAACCAGCCGCGCGAGGTCATCGACGCCGTCATGCGCGCACCGCTGACGCAGGGGCCGGCGCTGCTCGGCACGCCGCTGCCCGGCGGCCAGGGCTTCGCGGTCCTGCGGGTGCTGCAGAGCCTGCCGCCGCAGGTGCAGCCCGAGCAGCTGAAGGCGCTGCAGGACCGCTACCTGCAGACCCTGGCCGAGGCCGAGGGCCAGGCCTACTACCAGCAGCTGCGCAGCCGCTACAAGGCGGAGGTCAAGGTGCGCGCGCCGGTGGCGGACGCCCCGTCCGACGGCAGTCGCTGAGCGCCCCGGCCCGCCGGCGCCGCGGCGGTGCTGTGTCTATAATCCGCGCCTCTCTACGGTGGCTGTAGCTCAGTTGGTAGAGTCCCAGATTGTGATTCTGGTCGTCGTGGGTTCGAGTCCCATCAGCCACCCCACTGTTTCTCCTTGCAAGAAGCCCGTGCAAGGCGGGTTTTCGGGAAGCAGCTTCCCGCGGTAGGCGCAGCGGGGCCATCGCCGCTCGCGTCAGGCCTGCCGACGGCGCTGGTGCCGACGACGGTGCGGCGGCGCCACTGGACACTGGACCGGGGTGGCGACCAGCGCTGAGGCGGACGCCTCTCGACAACCCTGTGGAGGCATCGCAGAAGCATGCGTTACGAGCTGACCGACCTGCGCCTGTTCCATGCCATCGCCCAGGCCCAGAGCTTGTCCAGCGGCGCCAGCACGGTGCACATCACCGCCTCGTCGGCCAGCTACCGGCTGAAGAACCTCGAGCAGGCCATGGGCACCGCGCTGTTCCTGCGCACCGCCAAGGGCATGGAGCTGACGCCGGCCGGCGAGGCGCTGCACCGGCACGTGCGAGAGCTGCTGTCCGGCATCGAGCTGATGCACGACGAGGTGGGGCGCTTCTCCGCCGGCCTGAAGGGCCATATCCGGCTGCTGGCCAACAGCAGCTCGCTCAACGGCTTCATCGTGCCCAGCGTGAGCCGCTTCCTGGTCAGCCATCCCAGCGTCAACATCGACCTCGAAGAGCGGCCCAGCCCGGCGATCGCAGGGGCCATCGCGGCGCAGGAGGCCGACGTCGGCATCCTCGCCGGCGAGGTGGACAACGACCTCGTGCGCGTGCACCGCTACGCGGTGGACGAGCTGATCGTCGCGGCGCCGCTGGACCATCCGCTGGCCGGCCAGGGCAGGATCCGCTTCGCCGCGGCGCTGGACTTCGACTTCGTCTGCATGGGCCGCGCCAGCAGCAACTTCGTCTTCCTGCAGGAAGTGGCGCAGCGCACCGGGCGGCCGTTGAACGTGCGGCTGCATGCGCACGGCTTCGACGCCGTGCTGGCCCTGGTGCAGGCCGGGGTGGGCGTGGCGCTGGTGCCGCGCAGCGTCGCCGCGGCCGCGCTGTCGCTCAGCCGCGTGGCCGCCGTGAGCCTGGAAGAGCCGTGGGCGGTGCGGCTGCTGCACCTCGTCGTGCGCAACAAGGGCGAGCTGCCGGCCTTCACCAAGGCCTTCACCGACTTCCTGCTCGAGGATCCGCTGGTGGCGGCCACCCGCGCCGGGATCGAGGCCGCCGGCGACGACGCTCGTTAGACAGCATCGAAGCGCCGCTTCGAAAGATTGCGATCGCGTTGGCCGGGGTCGGAAAAATACACTGACTCCCGAAGGTGCCGGCCTGGCTGTCGTCGACGCCAGGTGCCGCGACGCCCTTCGAGGAGACAACCCATGACGACCCCGTTCGGCCTGCCCCCCGCAGGTCGGCGCCGACACCCGCTATTTCGCGGCGCTGGCCGCCGGCGTGTTCGAGCTGCCCAAGTGCACGGCGTGCGAACGCCACCACTTCTACCCCCGGCTGGTGTGCCCGCATTGCGGCGCCGACACGCTGCAGTGGCAACCGGCCAGCGGGCACGGCGTGGTCTATTCCACCACCGTGGTGCGACGCCCGAACGGCGGCGACTACAACGTCGCGTTGGTCGACCTGGCCGAGGGCCCGCGCCTGATGACGCGGGTCGAGGACATCGCCCCGGAGGCGGTGGTCATCGGCCTGCCGGTGCGTGCACGGGTGGTTCAGCAGGACGGCGCGCCGCTGCTGGTCTTCGTGCCGGAGTCCGCGTCGTGAGCCGGGGGTCGTTGCGAGGGGCGGTGGCCATCCTGGGCACCGGTCTGGCCGGCATGGGCGACGCCGGCGGGCGCAGCGAGCAGGACATCATCGCGCAGGCGGCGCACAAGGCCGTCGCGGCCAGCGGGCTGCGCCTGCCGCAGATCGACGGCCTGATCACCAGCAGCCTGACCTCGCCGTGGTGGGCCATGCGCATGGCCGAGTACCTGGGGCTGCGCCCGCGCTTCACCGACACCACCATGTTCGGCGGCTCGTCCTTCATCGCCGACCTGCGCGTGGCCGCGCTGGCCATCGAGGCCGGCGAGTGCGACAACGTGCTGGTGTGCTACGGCAGCACGCCGCGCAGCGCGCCCAGCAGCTCGCAGATCAACGCCATGCGCGCGGCGCTCGACCCGCAGCCCTACGAGCACCCGTACAAGCCGTTCAACCCGGTGTCGGCCTATGCGATGGCGGCGGCGCGCCACATGCACGAGTACGGCACCACGCGCCGCCAGCTGGCCGAGGTGGCGGTGGCCGCGCGCCAGTGGGCGCAGCGCAATCCCGACGCCTTCTCGCGCGGCCCGCTGTCCATCGACGACGTGCTGGGCGCCAAGATGATCTCCGACCCGCTCACCGTGCGCGACTGCTGCCTGGTCACCGACGGCGCCGGCGCCTTCGTCCTCACCCGCGCCGACCGCGCCCGCGCGCTGCACCCCAAGCCGGTGTACGTGCTGGGCAGCGGCCATGCGCACTGGCACCGGCAGATCTCCTGCATGCCCGACCTGACCGTGACCCCGGCGCTGGAGTCCGGCCGCAAGGCCTTCGCCGAGGCCGGCCTCACGCCGGCGGACATCGACGTGGTCGAGCTGTACGACGCCTTCACCATCAACCCCATCCTCTTCCTGGAAGACCTGGGCTTCTGCGCCAAGGGCGAGGGCGGTCACTTCGTCTCGGGCGGGCGCATCGCGCCCGGCGGCGACTTCCCGATGAACACCAACGGCGGGGGGCTGTCGTGCACCCACCCGGGCATGTACAGCATCTTCCTCATCGTCGAGGCCGTCGCCCAGCTGCGCGCCGAAGGCGGCGAGCGCCAGGTGCCGGGCGTGGACGTGGCGCTTGTGCACGGCAATGGCGGCGTGCTGTCCAGCCAGGCCACCGCCATCCTGGCCAACGCGCTCTGACAAGCGAAAGGTTCCCATGGCAGGCATCAACAAGTTCGTGCCCGGCGTCGCCGAGGCGCTGGCCGATGTCCGCGACGGCAGCACCGTCCTGGTCAGCGGCTTCGGCCTGGCCGGCCAGGCCGTCGAGCTGCTCGACGCGTTGGCCGAGCAGGGCGCCCGCGACCTCACGGTGGTGTGCAACAACGCCGGCAGCAACGACAGCGGACTCGCCCGGCTGATCCGCCGCGGCCGGGTGAAGAAGCTCATCGCCTCGTACCCGCGCGGTGCCGAGATGGGCGCCTTCGAAGACGCCTACCGCGAAGGCCGCATCGAGTACGAATGCGTGCCCCAGGGCACCCTGGCCGAGCGGCTGCGCGCCGGCGGCTCGGGGCTGGGCGGCTTCCTCACGCCGACCGGCTACGGCACCGAGCTGGCCCGCGGCAAGGAGACCCGCGTCATCGACGGCATCGGCTACGTCATGGAGGCGCCGCTGCGCGGCGACTTCGCGCTCGTCAAGGCCCGCGCGGCGGACCGCTGGGGCAACCTGGTCTACCGCAAGGCGGGCCGCAACTTCGGCCCGCTGATGTGCATGGCCGCGCGCACGGCCATCGTGCAGGTCAGCGAATGCGTGCCGCTCGGCGACCTCGACCCCGAGCACATCGTCACCCCCCGGCATCTTCGTCAAGCGCGTGGTGCACCTGCCCGGCCATCCCTCGCAGAAGGACGCAGCATGAAGCGAACCCGAGAACAGATGGCCGAGGCGCTGGCGCGCGACATCCCCGACGGCGCCACCGTCAACCTGGGCATCGGCATGCCGGTGGCCGTGCTCAAGTACTGGCGCGCCGAGCAGGAGATCCTGGTCCACAGCGAGAACGGCATCCTGGGCATGCGCGAGCTCGAACCCGGCGAGTCGGTGGACCCGGACATGATGAACGCGGCCAAGCTGCCGGTGGCGCTGCTGCGCGGCGGCTCGTACTTCCACCATGCCGACTCGTTCGCCATGATGCGCGGCGGTCACCTCGACTACTGCATCCTGGGCGGCTACCAGGTCTCGCAGCGCGGCGACCTGGCCAACTGGTCGCTGGGCCAGCCCGGCGTGGCGGCGGCGGTGGGCGGGGCGATGGACCTGGTGGTCGGCGCCAAGCAGGTGTGGGTGCTGATGGAGCACACCACCCGCGACGGCCAGCCCCGGCTGGTGTCCGAGTGCTCGCTGCCGCTGACCGGCCTGCGCTGCGTGCGTCGCATCTACACCGACCTGGCCACGCTGGAGGTCACGCCCGAGGGCTTCAAGGTGCTGGACGTCGTCCCCGGGCTCGACCGCGAGGCGCTGCAGGCGGCCACCGGCGCGCCGCTGACCTTCGCCTGAGGAGGTGTCCGTGGCCGGCCAGGACATCGACGCCTTCCGCCGGGAGGTCCGTGCCTTCCTCGCCGCCGAGCTGCCGCAGGACCTGCGCCGCTCGGTGTTGCAGCACCGTCGCCTGGGCAAGGAGGAATTCCTGCGCTGGCACCGCATCCTGCATGCACGCGGCTGGGCGGCACCGGCATGGCCGGTCGAGCACGGCGGGCCGGGCTGGTCGGTGCTGCAGCGGCATGTCTTCGACGAGGAATGCGCGGTGGCCGGCGCGCCCGACGTGCCGCCCTTCGGCACGCGCATGCTCGGCCCGGTGCTGATGCGCTTCGGCACGCCGGCGCAGGTGTCGCGCTTCCTGCCGCGCATCCTGCGCGGCGACGACTGGTGGTGCCAGGGCTACTCCGAGCCGGGCGCGGGCTCCGACCTGGCCTCGTTGAAGACCCGCGCGGTGCTCGATGGCGACCACTTCGTGGTCGACGGCCAGAAGACCTGGACCACCTACGCGCAGTACGCCGACTGGATGTTCTGCCTGGTGCGCACCGACCCGGCGGCCAAGGCGCAGCGCGGCATCTCCTTCCTGCTGATCGACATGCGCTCGCCGGGCGTCGGCGTGCGGCCCATCCGCACGCTGGACGGCGACGTGGAGATCAACGAGGTCTTCCTCGACCGCGTGCGCGTGCCGCGCGACAACCTGGTCGGCACGCTGCACGACGGCTGGTCCTGCGCCAAGTACCTGCTCACGCACGAGCGCACCGGTGCCGCGCGCGTGGGCCGTGCCAAGCGCGAGCTGGCCTTCCTGCGCGAGGTGGCCGCGGCGCACCGCGTCGACGGCCGCGCGCTGCGCGACGACCCGGTGTTCGCGCACGACCTGCAGCGGCTGGAGGTGGAGGTGCTGGCGCTGGAGCACACCGCGCTGCGCCTGCTGCAGGCCAGCGCCGGCGGCGGCGGTCATGGCGCCGAGGCGTCCATCCTGAAGCTGCTCGGCGGCCGCGCCGCGCAGGCCATCGCCGAGAAGTCGGTGGAGGCGGCCGGCGCGCTGGCGCTGCGGTTCCGCGCCGGGCAGTTCGCGCCCTGCCGCGACGGCGAGCCCGAGGACGAGGACGGCTGGGCCGCCCCCCTGGCCGGCTACCACCTCAACCTGCGCAAGATCTCCATCTACGGCGGCACCGACGAAGTGCAGAAGAACATCATCGCCAAGGCGGCGCTGGGGCTGTGAGCATGGACGCCTTCGCCCACTACGACGACGACCTGCGGCTGCTGTCCGACGCCGTGGCGCGCCAGGTGCGGGACGCCGGCGATGCCGACGCCGCCTGGACCGCGCTGGTGGCCATGGGCCTGCCCGCGTTGGGCCTGCCCGAGGCCCACGGCGGGGCCGAGGCCGACGGCCGCAGCTTCCATGCGGTGATGGAGGTGCTGGGGCGCCATGGCGTCAACGTGCCCTTCCTCGGCTCGGCCATGGGCTGCACGCAACTGCTGCTGCGCCGTGCCGCGCCGGCCGTGCAACGGCGGTGGCTGGACGCGCTGGCCGGCGGCGCGGCGCTGGCGCTGGCGCACGACCCGCGCGGCGCCGGCCCCCATGCACGGCGCGAGGCCGGCGGCTGGCGGCTCGACGGCCGCCACGCCGTGGTGCCGCACGGCGGCCGCGTGCAGGCGTGGATCGTGTCCGCGCGCACCGAGGACGGCGCGGCGCTGTTCCTGCTCGACGAGGCCACGCCCGGCCTGCGCGTCGAGCGCTGCCCGCTGCTCGACGGCAGCCAGGGCTGCGACCTGTGGTTCGACGGTGCGCGCTGCGCCGACGACGCTCGCCTGGGCGAGCCCGGCGCCGAGACCGAGCGCGCGACCGAGGCGGCCAACGACTGGACCCTCGTCGGCCAGTGCGCCGAATCGGTCGGCCTGCAGGCCGCGCTGCTGGCCGCCACGCTGGACCACGTGAAGACGCGGCGCCAGTTCGGTGCGCCCATCGGCAGCTTCCAGGTCGTGCAGCACCGGCTGGCCGACATGCTGGTGGCGCTGGAGCAGGCCCGCTCGCTGGCCTGGGCGGCGGCGGTGCAGGCCGACCAGGGCGACGACACCACGCGCCGCCGCCTGGCCTCGGCGGCCAAGGTGCGCTGCGTGGAGAGCGGGCGCTTCATCGGCCTGCAGGCCATCCAGCTGCACGGCGGCATGGGCATGACCGACGAACTGCCGGTGGGCCGCCACGTCAAGCGCCTGCTGGCCATCGAGCACACGCTGGGCGACCAGCGCCACCACCTGGCACGGCTGGCCGCGCTGGCCTGAGCCGCCGCCGACCCGAACACCATCGAAAGCGACCCACCATGACCCCCGCCCCCCTGCCCGAGCTGTCCGACACCGTGCGGCTGGAAACACACGGCCGCGTCGCCGTGCTGTGGCTGGACAGCCCGCCGGTCAACGGCCTGGGCAACACCGTGCGCCGCGGCCTGCACGACGGCATCGCCTGGGCCATGGGCAGCGCCGACGTCGACGCGGTGGTGGTGCTGGGCCGCGGCAGCGCGTTCAGCGGCGGCGCCGACATCCGCCAGTTCAACACCCCGGCGATGTTCGAGCGGCCGCTGTCGCGCGACATCGCCGCGGCCATCGCCGCCGGCCGCAAGCCGGTGGTGGCGGCCATCCACGGGGTGGCCTTCGGCGGCGGGCTGGAGTTCGCGCTGGCCTGCCACCACCGGCTGGCGACGCCGTCGGCCAAGCTTGGGCTGCCCGAGGTGACGCTGGGCCTGGTGCCCGGCGGCGGCGGCACCCAGCGGCTGCCGCGGCTGATCGGCGTCGAGCGGGCGCTCGACATGGTGCAGAGCGGCGCGGCGGTGAACGCCCGTCGCGCGCTCGAGATCGGCCTCGTCGACCGCCTCGTCGAAGGCGACCTGCTGCCGGCGGCGGTCGAGTTCGCGGCGCAGGCGGCGGCGCGCGGGGACCTGCCGCTGGCCGCCACGCGCGCGCTGCCCGACGCCGGCATCGACTTCGCGGCGCGCCGCGCGGCCGTCGCGCCCAAGCTGCGCAACGCGCTGGCGCAGCAGGCCGTGGTCGACTGCGTCGAAGCCGCCACGCGGCTGTCGTTCGAGGACGGCCTGACCTTCGAGCGCGCGGTGTTCGAGCGGCTGGTCGGAGCGCCGGAGTCGCGCGCGCTGCGCCACCTGTTCTTCGCCGAGCGCGAGGCGCCCAAGGTGGCCGGCCTGCCGGCGGGCACCGCGCGGCGCGACCTCCGCGAGGTGGCCGTGCTCGGCGCGGGCACCATGGGCGGCGGCATCGCCATGGCCTACGCCAACGCCGGCATCCCGGTCGTGCTGCTCGAGCGGGAGCATGCCGCGCTGGACCGCGGCATGGACCTGATCCGGCGCAACTACGGCGTGACGGTGGCCAAGGGCAAGCTGAGCGAGGCCGACATGGCGCGCCGGATGGCGCTGATCCGGCCCACCCTGTCGTACGCCGACATCGCCGCGGCCGACCTCGTCATCGAAGCGGTGTTCGAGGACATGGCGGTCAAGCGCGAGGTCTTCGCCCGCCTGGACGCGGTGTGCAAGCCGGGCGCCATCCTGGCCACCAACACCTCGCGGCTGGACATCGACGAGATCGCCCGCGCCACCACGCGGCCGCAGGACGTCGTCGGCCTGCACTTCTTCAGCCCGGCCAACGTGATGAAGCTGCTGGAGGTGGTGCGCGGCGAGGCGACCTCGCAGGAGGTCATCGCCAGCTGCATGCGCATGGCGCAGGACATCGGCAAGGTGCCGGTGCTGGTGCGGGTGTGCGAGGGCTTCGTCGGCAACCGCATGCTCACCGGCTACTGGCGCGAGGCCTGGTTCCTGGTGGAGGAGGGCGCCTCGCCGCAGCAGGTCGACCGTGCGCTCACCGACTTCGGCATGGCCATGGGGCCGCTGGCGATGGGCGACCTGGCCGGCCTGGACATCAACTGGGCGGCGCGCAAGCGGCTGGCGCCGACGCGCCCGGCCCACCTGCGTTATTCGAAGGTGGCCGACCGCATCTGCGAGGCCGGCCGCTTCGGCCAGAAGACCGGCGCAGGCTGGTACCGCTACGAGCCCGGCAGCCGCACGCCCCTGCCCGACCCGGCGGTGGACGCGATCGTGGAGCAGTGCGCGGCCGAGGCCGGCATCACCCGGCGCCCCATCGCCGACCAGGAGATCGTCGAGCGCTGCATGCTCGCGCTGGTCAACGAAGGCGCGCGCCTCCTGGAGGAGGGCATCGCCCAGCGCGCCTCCGACATCGACGTCGTGTACGTCAACGGCTACGGCTTCCCGGCGTCGCGCGGCGGGCCGATGTTCTGGGCCGAGACGCTGGGCCTGGAGCGGACGCTGGACAAGATCCGCGCGCTGGAGCGCGTGCACGGCGGGCACTGGGTGCCGGCACCGCTGCTGGTGCGGCGGGTGGCCGAAGGCCAGGTGCGCTTCGACGCATGACGGACGACCCGGCCCCGCCGGCGGGCTTCGAGGCGTACCACGCGCCCAGCCCCTACATGCGCCTGATGGGGCCGATGTTCCTGCGCCCCGAGCCCGACGGTCGCCGCACCCTCGGACTCTGGCTGCGCGAGCAGCACGCCAACCTGCACGGCGTCGCGCACGGCGGCATGCTGGCGGCGGTGGCCGACAACGCGCTGGGCTACAACCTGGCGCTGCTGAAGGGATCGGTGGTGACGGTGAACCTGTCGCTGGACTTCCTCGCCCCGGCGCCGGTGGGGACCTGGCTGGAAGCGCGCGTCGAATACCGAAGGCTCGGTGGCCGGTTGGCCTTCGGCGACGCCCTGCTGCACGCCGGCGGCGTGCTGGTCGCGCGCGCCACCGGCGTGCTGGCGTCGGCGCGCGGGCAGGGCTGAGCGACACCCGGCGCCGCGTCGACCGGGCCGCATCGGGCCCCTGCGGCCGTCAGCGCCTGCGGTTCTTGAACTCGGCCATGAAGGCCTGCGGCTCGCCGGTGGCGAAGGCACGGCCGAACTCGCTCACGCTGGCGGCGATGGCGTCGTCCAGTGTCGACTCCTCCCATGAGCGCAGCAGCGCCTTCTGCTGGCGCAGCACCTGCGGGCCCAGGCCGGCGAGCTGGCGGGCGCAGTGGCTCACCGCCTCGTCCAGCGCGGCCAGCGGCACCGTGCGGTGCACCAGGCCCCACGACTGCGCGGTGTCCGCGTCGACGATCTCGCCGGTGAGCAGCATCCAGGTGGCGGCCGACTGGCCGATCAGGCGCGGCATCAGCGCGGCGTGGATCACCGAGGGGATGCCCACCTTCACCTCGGGCATGCCGTAGTGCGCGTCGCTGCTGCCGATGCGCAGGTCGCAGGCCATGGCCACCTCCAGGCCGCCGCCCAGACACCAGCCGGGCAGCCGCGCGATCACCGGCACCGGCAGCCGGCGCAGCGCCTCGCAGAAGGTCTTCAGGCGGGAGATGAAGCGCTCGCCGGTGGCCGGCGTGAGGTCGGCCATCTCGTGGATGTCCGCTCCGCCGATGAAGGCCTTGTCGCCGGTGCCGCGCAGCACGAGCACGCGCAGCGCCGGGTCCTCGCGCAGGCGGGACAGCGCGCCGGTCAGCTCCTCGATCACCGGCGTGCTGAGGATGTTCATCGACTTGGCGTTGGCGATGGTGAGCGTGGCGACGCCCTGGTCCATCGACAGCTGGGCGTGCACGGGTGCGGCGGGGGTGGTGGTCAAGGCGGCCTCTGCGGGGGTGTTCGGGGGTCAGCGCGCGGGGCGCTCGGCGGGACGGGCGACGACGCGATCGCGCAGCAGGCGTTCGATCTCATCGTCCGGCAGGCCCAGCTCGGCCAGCACGGCGACGGTGTCCTCGCCGCGCAGCGGAGGCGCCTTCGGCACCGTTGCGCCCGGCTGCGACAGCAGCGGGTTGCGCACCATGGGGATGGTGCCCAGGGTGGGGTGCTCGCACTCGATGCGCAGGCCGCGGTGGTGCACCTGCGCGTCGGCGAAGACATCGGCCAGCGTGTTGATCGGCCCCCACGGCACGCCGGCGGCGGTCAGCGCGTCGGCCCAGTCGCCACGGGTGCGCGTGGCCAGCACCTCGGTGAGCAGCGGCCGCAGCTCGGCCAGGTGGCGGATGCGCCCGGCGTTGGCGGCGAAGCGTGCGTCGGTGGCCAATGCCTGCAGGCCGGCCACCTCGCAGAAGCGGCGGAACTGCTCGTCGTTGCCGATGGCGAGGATGAGGTGACCGTCCGAGCAGGCGAACACCTCGTACGGCGCGCAGTTGGGGTGCGCGTTGCCGCTGCGCTGCGGCACCTGCTGCGACACCAGGTAGTTCGATGCCTGGTTGGCGTTCAACGCCACCGCCACGTCCAGCAGCGCCAGGTCGATGTACTCGCCCTGGCCGGTGGCCTGCCGCTGAACAAGGGCCGCCAGCACGGCGGTGGTGGCGTACATGCCCGACATCAGGTCGATGACGGCCACCCCGCTGCGCAGCGGGCCCGCGCCGGCCATGCCGTCGGCCGGGCCGGTGTAGCTCATCAGCCCGCCCATGCCCTGGAAGACGTAGTCGTAGCCGGGCTGACCGGCCATCGGCCCGCTCTGCCCGAAGCCGGAGATGGACAGGTAGATCAGCGCCGGGTTGAGGCGCCGCAGGTCGTCGTAGCCCAGGCCGTAGCGGGCCAGCGTGCCGGCCTTGTAGTTCTCCACGACCACGTCGGCCTCGCGCGCCAGCCGGCGCACGAGTTCGCCGCCCTGCGGGCTGGCGAAGTTGATGGCGATGGAACGCTTGCCGCGGTTGCAGCACAGGTAGTAGGCGGAGAAGCCGTCGGCCGGATCGCTGCCGTCGAGATAGGGCGGACCCCAGCCGCGTGTGTCGTCGCCCGCGCCGACGCTCTCGACCTTGATGACCTCGGCACCGAGGTCGGCCAGGTTCTGGGTGCACCAGGGGCCGGCGAGGATGCGCGACAGGTCCAGGATCTTGGTGCCGCGAAGGGCGGTGTGCAGCATGCCGTCGTCTCCAGCACATCGAATCGTTCCAGTGTAGGAACGCCCGTCCGCCCGGGCCAGTCGAGAAATTCGAAGCGCGTCTGAGGCTGGCTCGAAGGCCCGCGGTGCGGCACGCGCCGCCGCCATCGGCGTTCGTCCGATTCGAAGCGCCGCTTCGAATCTTTGCGATCGCCTTGGCGCCGGGCGAAAACTAGACTGGCTCGCGGTGGTGCTCCATGGGAGCCGCCGACATCCACCAACCGGCCCGCATGAGTCGGGCCTCAGGAGACAAGACGTGACGACTGCCGATCGCCGCCCGCGCGACGTCCGCGACCCTTGCCGTGGCGTGTCCGTGCCGAGCCGCCGCGCGCTTTGCGCGGCCGCCGCCGGCCTGGTCCTGCCGCTGGCCCTTGCGGCGCCGGCGCGCGCCGACAACTACCCCAGCAAGCCGGTGACGCTGGTGGTGGCGTTTCCGCCCGGCGGCATGACCGACATCGTCGGCCGCCTGCTGGCCAACGGCCTGACCAAGAGCCTGGGCCAGACGGTGATCGTCGAGAACCGCGCCGGCGCGGCCGGGCAGCTGGCCACGGAGTACGTGGCCGGCAAGCCCGGCGACGGCTACACGCTGCTGGAAAGCTCGGTGGGTTATGTCATCGCGCCGGCATTGCAGAAGAAGATCCGCTACGACCCGGCGAAAGACTTCGCCCCCATCGCCCTGCTGGCGACCACGCCCAACCTGCTGGTGGTGAACCCCTCGGTACCGGCCCGGACGGTGGCCGAGTTCATCGCCTGGGCGAAGGCGCAGCCCAGCGTGCCGTTCTCCACCTCGGGTGCCGGCGGCGCCACCCACCTCACCGGCGAACTGCTGCGCCACCTGAGCGGCGCACCGCTGAACCACGTGCCCTACAAGGGCGCCGCGCCGGCGGCGCAGGCGGTGCTGGCCGGCGAGGTGCCGGTGTCGGTGCTCGACGCGGTGAGCGGTGCCGCGCTGGTGGCCAGCGGCAAGCTGCGCGCGCTGGCCGTCACCACCGCGCAGCGCAGCGCGCTGTTCCCCAACCTGCCCACGCTGGCCGAGTCCGGTTTCCGCGACTTCGACTCGTACACCTGGCTGGGCCTGTACGCGCCGGCCGGCACGCCGCAGGCGGTGGTCGACCGGCTGAACCGGGACATCAACCAGATCCTGCGCTCGCCCGAGGTGGCCGCCCGGCTGCGCGAGCAGAACGCCGAGGCCGGCGGCGCCATGACGCCCGCGCAGTTCCGCAAGCACGTGGACAGCGAGCTGGTGAAGTGGCAACGCACGGTGCAGGTCACCGGCGTGAAGGTCGACGAGTGAACGACGGTATGACGCACAGGAGCCCCAACAGCATGGCCAACACCCTTTACACCTGGACCCGACGCGCCGCGCTGGTCGCGCTCGCCGGCATGGCCGCCAGCTCGGCAGCCGTGGCGCAAGGCGCCTACCCGACCAAGCCGGTGACCATCGTCGTCGCGTTCCCGCCGGGCGGCATGACGGACATCGTGGGCCGCCTGGTCGGCGAGCAGCTGAGCCAAAAGTTCAAGCAGACCTTCATCGTCGAGAACCGCGCCGGCGCGGCGGGCCAGGTGGGCACCGAGTACGTGGCGGGCCGGCCGGCCGACGGCTACACGCTGCTGATCAGCGCCACCGGCCATGTCATCGGGCCCGCCCTGCAGAAGGTGCGCTACGACCCGGTCAAGAGCTTCGAGCCGGTCGCGGTGCTGGCCCGTGCGCCGAACCTCTTCGTCGTCAACCCCACCGTCGTGCCGGCGAAGAGCTTCGCCGAGCTGCAGGCGTGGGGCAAGACGCAGCAGGGCATCCCGTACAGCACGGCCGGCGCGGGCGGCTCGACGCACCTCGCCGGTGAGCTGCTGCGCCACCTGTCGGGTCTGCCGCTGAACCATGTGCCCTACCGCGGCGCGGCCCCCGGCACGCAGGCGGTGTTGGCCGGCGAGGTGCCGGTGGCGTTCCAGGACTCGATGAGCGCCGCTTCGTTCATCGCCGCCGGCAAGCTGCGCGCGCTGGCCGTGACGACGGCCGAGCGCAGCAAGCTCTTCCCGGAGCTGCCGACGCTGACCGAACTGGGCTTCAAGAACTTCGACGTCTACACCTGGCTCGGGCTGTACGCGCCGGCCGGCACGCCGCGCGACGTCGTCGAGCGGCTGAGCGAGGAGGTCAACCGCATCATGACCGCCCCCGACACGGTGGCCAAGCTCAAGGCGCAGAACGCGGAGGCCGCCGGCACGATGAACCCGACGCAGATGCGCCGCTTCGTCGAGACCGAGGTGGCCAAATGGCGGCAGACGGTGGAGGTCACCGGCGTCAAGACCGAGTGATGCCGCGCCGGCCGCCCGGCCGGTCCGCCTGACGCCACCGTGACCCCGACGGCGCAGCGAACGAACGCTGCGCCGTCGTGTCACGTCCGGCGGTCGGGCCGGAGCGTCAGGCGGCGTCGCCGCGGAAGGGCAGGGCCGTGCCGCCGTCCAGCACCACCTTGTCGCGGTCCACGCAGACCACGCGGAAGGCCAGCGCGTCGCCGTCCTTCCACACCTCGGTGCGCAGCAGGTCGCCGGGGTAGACCACGCCGGTGTAGCGCGCGCCGATGCGCTGCAGCCCCTGCGGCCCGGCGCAGTGCCGGCCGAGCAGGTAGGCCGCGATGCCCAGCGTGCACAGGCCGTGGAGGATGGGCCGCTCGAAGCCCGCGCTGCGCGCCACCGCCGGGCTGGCGTGCAGCGGGTTCATGTCGCCGGTCAGCCGGTACAGCAGGGCCTGGCCGGGCAGCGTCTGCCAGTCCAGCCGATGGTCGGCTGGCCGCTCGGGCATTGCGGGGCCCGCCGGTCGCGGCGCGGTCGGACCGCCGAAGCCGCCGTCCGCCCGCGCGATGGCGCTGCAGCGGATGTGCGCCAGCACGCGGCCGCCGGGCACCTCGGTGAGCGCGCGCTCCCAGAGGATGAGGGCGCCCTTGCCGGCGCCGCGGTCGAAGACCTGCGTCACCCGGGCGCGCGAGACGACATGGCCGCGCACCGGCAGCGGCGCGGTCAGCTCCACCTCGTGACCGGCGGCCACCAGGTGCTGCCACTGGATGCCGGTGTCGGGCTCCTGCATCCAGAAGCCGGGGCTGGCCAGCACCGCGGCCTGCGTGGGCAGCGCGGCCAGGCCCTCTTCGTAGACATGGCGCAGCTGGCCCGGGTCGGTGGGGTCCTGGCCCAGGCCGAGGCCCAGCCCGTAGAGCAGCGTGTCGCGCTCGTCGTAGCGCTGTTCGATCGCCGGGAACTCGCGCTGCGGCAGGTCGCGGATGTGTGGCATGGGGACGTTCAAACCGTTGTGGCGCCAGGCGCTGGTTGCACCGCGGCCGGCAAACCGGCATGACGGGGGCGGCGCCGGTCATCCGGCGGTCCTTCGCGGCGGCGCCGCCGTTGCGGGCCGACGCCCGGGCCGGCCAGGGGCGGGTCGCGCTCAGTAGACGCTGCCCTTCGCCGGCGGAGGCGGTTCGTCCTGGCCCTTGAACAGCGCCAGTTGCGCCGAGGCGGCGCGCGCGAGCAGCATGGTGTCGACACCGACGGCGACGAACAGCGCGCCGAGCGAGAGGTAGTGCTTGGCCAGCGGCGCGTCGGCGGTCAGGATGCCGGCGGCCTTGCCGGCCTGGCGCACCGCGGCGATGCCGCCGGTGATGGCCTGCTGCACGTCGGGATGGCCGGGCTGCCCGAGCAGGCCCATCGACGCCGACAGGTCGGCCGGCCCGAAGAACACCCCGTCCACGCCGTCCACCGCGGCGATCGCCGAGACCTGCGACAGCGCCTGCGCGGATTCGACCTGCACCAGCACGCACATCTGGTCGTCGGCGGCGTGCAGGTACCCGTCGATCCGGTTCCAGCGCGACGAGCGGGCCAGCGCGCTGCCCACGCCGCGCACCCCGCGCGGCGGGTAGCGGGTGGCGGCCACCACCTGCGCCGCCTGCTGGGCCGATTCCACCATCGGCACGAGCAGCGTCTGTGCGCCGGTGTCGAGGATCTGCTTGATGAGCGCGGTGTCGCCGATCGGCGGCCGCACGATGGGGTGCGAGCCGTAGGGCGCCACCGCCTGCAGCTGGGCCAGCACGCTGCGCAGGTCATTGGGCGCGTGTTCGCCGTCGATCAGCAGCCAGTCGTAGCCGGTGGTGGCCAGCAGTTCGGCGACGTAGGGATCGGCCAGGCCGACCCAGAGGCCGATCTGCGGGCGGCCTTCGCGCAGGGCCTGCTTGAAGGCGTTGAGCGGCATGCGCATGGTCTTGTTCTTCAGCTCAGGCGAGGCCGCCCATGCAGAGGTACTTCAGGTGCAGGTAGTCCTCGATGCCGTGGCGGGAGCCTTCGCGTCCCATGCCCGACTGCTTGATGCCGCCGAAGGGCGCCACCGCCGTGCTGATGATACCGGTGTTGACACCCACCATGCCGTAGGCCAGCCGCTCGGAGATGCGCCAGCCGCGCTTCAGGTCGCGCGAGTAGAAGTAGGCCGCCAGGCCGAATTCGGTGTCGTTGGCCATGGCCACCGCCTCGTCGTCGGTGGTGAAGCGGAACAGCGGTGCCACCGGGCCGAACACCTCCTCGCGGGCGATGCGCATGGCCGGGGTCACGCCGGCGATCAGCGTCGGCTGGTAGAAGGTGCCGCCCAGCGCATGGCGCCGCCCGCCGGTGACCACGCGCGCGCCCTGGGTCGTCGCGTCGCTCACCAGTTCTTCCACCTTGTCCAGCGCGGCGGTGTCGATCAGCGGGCCCTGCAGGACACCGGGCTCGTCGCCCGGGCCCACCTTCAGGGCGGCCATGGCGGTGGCCAGCTTCTCCCGCGAAGGCGTCGTGCACCGACGCCTGCACGAG
The DNA here is from genome assembly GCF_024666615.1 of Aquabacterium sp. J223. Taxonomy (NCBI): domain Bacteria; kingdom Pseudomonadati; phylum Pseudomonadota; class Betaproteobacteria; order Burkholderiales; family Sphaerotilaceae; genus Aquabacterium; species Aquabacterium sp. J223. The sequence goes on from NZ_CP088297.1 coordinate 1,582,244, forward strand.
CAGGCGGTTGCTGCAGACGCAGGTCTGCCCGGTGTTGCGGAACTTGGAGGCGATGGCGCCCTCCACCGCGGCGTCCAGGTCGGCGTCGTCGAAGACGATGAAGGGCGCGTTGCCGCCGAGTTCGAGCGACAGCTTCTTCAGGGTCGGCGCGCACTGCGCGGCCAGCACCCGGCCGACTTCGGTCGAGCCGGTGAAGCTGAGCTTGGCCACCACCGGGCTGGCCGTCAGCGCGCCGCCGATGGCGCGCGCGCCACCGGTGACCACCGACAGCACGCCGGCCGGCAGGCCGGCGCGCTGCGCCAGTTCGGCCAGGGCCAGCGCCGACAGCGGCGTCTGCGACGCCGGCTTGACGATCATGGTGCAGCCGGCGGCCAGCGCCGGCGCCACCTTGCGCGTGATCATCGCGGCGGGGAAGTTCCAGGGCGTGATGGCGGCGCACACGCCCACCGGCTCGCGGACCACGACGATGCGCTTGTCCGGCCAGGGCGAGGGGATCACCTCCCCATACAGCCGCTTGGCCTCCTCGGCGAACCACTCGATGTAGGAGGCGGCGTAGACGATCTCGCCGCGCGACTCGGCCAGCGGCTTGCCCTGCTCGGCGGTCATCAGCACCGCCAGGTCCTCCTGGTGCTGCACGATGAGGTCGAACCAGCGGCGCAGCAGGCGCGAGCGGTCGTCGGCGGTGCGGGCGCGCCAGCCGTCGAAGGCGCGTGCCGCGGCGGCGATGGCGCGCTCGGTCTCGACCTCGGTCATGTCCGGCACATGGCCGATCAGCGCGCCGGTCGCCGGGTTGTGCACGGCCAGCGTGGCCCCTTCGTCGGCGGCGCACCAGGTGCCGTCGACCAGACAGGCGTCGCGCAGCAGGCCGGGGTCCTGCAGGGGGAGGGAGGGGGGACGGCATGGTGGAACTCCGGGTGTGGCGGCAGGCGCTGGCGTTCGCTCAGACGAAGCGGAACGAGACGGTGCCCAACGGGCCGTAGTCGGCGTGCAGGCCATCGCCCGCCACCGCCGTCGTCGGGCGGGTGAAGGAGCCGGCCAGCACGACGTCGCCGGCGTCGAGCCGCTCGTCGTAGGGCGCGATCTTGTTGGCCAGCCAGGCGACGCCGGTGGCCGGGTGGTTGAGCACCCCGGCGGCCAGGCCGGTCTCCTCGACCACGCCGTTCTTGAACAGCATGGCGCCCACCCAGCGCAGGTCCACGGCGTCGGGCCTCACCGGCCGGCCACCCAGCACGATGCCGGCGTTGGCGGCGAAGTCGCTGATGGTGTCGAACACCTTCCGCGGCGCCTTGGTCTCGCGGTCGAACTGCTCGATGCGGGCGTCGATGATCTCCAGCGCCGGGCAGACGTAGTCGGTGGCGGCCAGCACGTCGAACAGCGTGGCGCCGGGCCCGGACAGCGGCCGGCCGAGCACGAAGGCCAGCTCCACCTCCACCCGCGGCGCGATGAAGCGGCCGATCGGGATGTCGCCGCCCTGCTCGAAGAACATGTCGTCCATCAGCGGCGCATAGTCGGGCTCGCTGATCTGGCTGGACAGCTGCATGGCGCGCGAGGTGAGGCCGATCTTGCGGCCCTTGATGCGGCGGCCGTCGGCCAGCTCCAGCTTCACCCATTCGCGCTGGATGGCGTAGCCGTCCTCGATGGTCATCTGCGGATGCTCGGCCGAGAAGTGCCGCAGCGCGGTGCGGGTCTTGCGCGCGTCGTAGAGGCGGCGAGCCAGGGCCTGGGTGGTCGTTGCTTCGAGCATGCTCACCTCTTCTGGAAGATCGAGTGCAGGTTGCCGAACTTGGCGTCGAAAACCTCCGGGCCTTCGTCCACCTGCAGCGTCAGCCCCAACGGCCGGCGCGCCAGCAGCGGGGCGAAGTGGGCCTTCGCCGCCTCGGCCAGCGCCTGGCCGGCGGCCTGCTGCACGGCGGCGCTGCGGCCACGGCCCATGCGCAGGTTCAACCAGCAGAAGGCGTGGTCGCCCGAGCCGTCGGCCACCGCGTGGTGCGCCGCCGGGTAGGCCAGCACGCGGATGCCGGCGGTGGGAAAGACACGCTGGCCGGCCTCGTCGTGCACCGTCTGCAGCGCGCCGGCCAGCGACCGGCACAGCGCGCCCACGTCGGTCTCGGCATCGAGCTGCGGCGTGTAGAGGATCACCACATGCGGCATCAGGCCACCTCCATCACGCCGACGGTGCAGGTCACCGAGAAGATCGGGATGGGCTGGAAGTGGCGGATGGTGCCGGCCCCGCGCGCGGCGGCGGCGATGCTGATGAAGGTGCGGATCTCGAAGCCGCCCTGGCCGGCGTCGCGGTAGACCTGGGCGTCGGTGTAGTCCAGCAGCGCGTCACGGTCGTTGCGCGCCCAGCGCTGCATGAAGTCGCGGTCCCAGGCCTCGTTGATCTTGCCGGAGTCGGGCGTGCACGGCCAGTGGCTGATGCCGCCGGTGCCGACGACGGCGATGCGCTCGGGCACGCTGTCGGCCGCGCGGCGCAGCGCCTCGCCGAAGGCCCAGGCCCGGTGCAGCGGCGTCAGCGGCGGGCCCTGGCAGTTGATGTTCACCGGCACGATGTCGAGGTCGTAGGTCGGCGTCAGGAAGTGCGTGGGCACCATCAGGCCATGGTCGAACTTCCACTCCTCGGCGAAGGCGACGTCCACCGTCTGCATCACCTCGGTGATGAGGCGCTTGCTCAGGCCCGGGTTGCCGGGGATGCGGGTGCGCTCGATGCCCAGCCAGGCCGGGTCCTCGATTGGGCCTTCGTAGGACTCGCCCATGCCCATCGCGTAGGCGGGCATGTTGTTCATGAAGAAGTTGCCGAAGTGCTCGGCGCCGACCAGCACCAGCGCGTCGGGCCGGGTGGCGCGCATCTCCTCGCCGAAGGCCCTGAAGGCCGCGTGGAAGGGCTCGCACAGCGCGGGGTCGGCCAGCTTGGCGCGGCCGGTGATGCCGGGGGCGTGGCTGCACACGCCGGCGAAGACAAGACTCATACCCCGGCCACCTTTTCGTCCATGCCAGTGGTCATGGCGTAGATGCCGTCGCGCACCGGCCCGTACTTCGCCACGCCGTCGCGCATGGCCTGGATGTAGTCGGCCCACGGCATGCCGAGGAAGGCGGCGTAGTGCATGAGCAGCTGGCCGTTGGCGCCGAGCACGTAGATCAGCCCGACGTCGCCCGCGAGCAGCGCACCCCGCTCCTCCTCGTTCAGCGGGTAGCCGTCGAGCACCGCCGCCGGCTCGTCCTTGAAACGCTGCTGCACCTGCGGCTCGCGGTTGAGCGCGTAGAGGAACTTCTGCAGGCCGTAGAGGCTCACGGTCACACTCCCCAGTGCGGGATGTGGTGGCTGCCCATCGACACCGCGATGTTCTTCGGCTCCAGGAACACCTCGTAGCTCCAGGTGCCGCCTTCGCGGCCGGTGCCGCTGGCCTTGGTGCCGCCGAAGGGCTGGCGCAGGTCGCGCACGTTCTGGCTGTTGACGAAGCACATGCCGGCCTCGATGGCCGCGGCCACGCGGTGCGCGCGGCCGATGTTCTCGGTCCAGACGTAGCTCGACAGGCCGTAGTCGATGTCGTTGGCCTTGGCGATGGCGTCGGCTTCGTCGATGAAAGGGATCAGGCAGGCCACCGGGCCGAAGATCTCCTCCTGGGCGATGCGCATGCGGTTGTCGACGTCGGCGAACACCGTCGGCTGGACGAAGTTGCCCTTGCGCACCGCCGCCGGCACGTCGGGCGCGTCGAGCCCGCCGCACAGCAGCGTGGCGCCCTCCTTGGGCCCCAGCTCGATGTAGCGGCGCACCTTGGCCAGGTGGGCCGGGCTGATCATCGGGCCGACGATGGTCTTTTCGTCCAGCGGGTCGCCGACGGTGATGCGCCGGGCGCGTTCGACGAAGCGGTCGACGAACCTGGCGTAGATCCCCTTCTGCACCAGGATGCGGCTGCCCGCGGTGCAGCGCTCGCCGTTGTTGCTGAAGATCATGAAGACCGCCGCGTCGAGCGCGCGCTCGAAGTCGGCGTCGTCGAAGATCACGAACGGGCTCTTGCCGCCGAGCTCCATGCTGAACTTCTTCAGGCCGGCCGCCTGCACGATGCGGTTGCCGGTGGCGGTGGAGCCGGTGAAGGAGACGGCGCGCACGTCCGGGTGCCGGCACAGCGGCTCGCCGGCGTCCTTGCCGGTGCCGTGGACGAGGTTGAGCACGCCGGCCGGGATGCCGGCCTCCAGCGCCAGCTCGCCCAGCCGGGCCGCGGTCAGCGGCGACAGTTCGCTCATCTTCAGCACCGCGGTGTTGCCGAAGGCCAGCGCCGGCGCCACCTTCCAGGTTGCCGTCATGAAGGGCACGTTCCACGGGCTGATCAGCGCGCACACGCCCACCGGGTGGAACAGCGTGTAGTTCAGGTGCGTGGGCGTGGGGTAGGTGTGGCCGTCGACGCGCACGCACATCTCGGCGAAGTAGTAGAAGTTGTCGGCCGCGCGCGGCACCAGCTGCTTGCCGGTCTGGGCGATGACCTGGCCGCAGTCCAGGGTCTCGGTGCGCGCGATCTCGGGCACGTGCTGGGCGATCAGGTCGCCCAGCTTGCGCACGAGCTTGGCGCGCTCGGTGGCCGGCAGGCCGGCCCACTTGGGGAAGGCCGCCTTGGCGGACTCGACCGCGGCGTTGACCTCGGCCTCGCCGCCGGCGGCCACCTCGGCCAGCACGTCTTGCGTGGCCGGGTTGAGGGTCTCGAAGTAGTCGCGGCCCTCGACGGCCTTGCCGCCGATCAGGTGCTGGATGCGCATGGGGAACTCCTTATCGTCCGAACGGCTCGTCGCCGACGATGGTGTTGACCAGCCGGCCGATGCCGACGATCTCGGTGATCACTTCGTCGCCGACATCGACGTTGACCACGCCGTCGGGGGTGCCGGTGAGGATGACGTCGCCGGCCTGCAGGGTCATGAAGCCGCTCAGGTATTCGATCAGCGCCGGGATGTCGTTGATCAGGTCCGCGGTATTGCCCTGCTGGGTGACGCGGCCATTGACCGAGGTGCGCAGGGTCAGGGCATGCGGGTCGGGCACGTCGGCCGCGTCCACCAGCCAGGGCCCCAGCACCGTGCCGCCGTCGCGGTTCTTCACCCGCAGGTTGGGCCGGTACCAGTTCTCCAGGTGGTCGCGCACCGCGTAGTCGTTGCAGACGGTGTAGCCGGCCACATGGGCCATCGCCTGCGTGCGCTCGACCTTGCGCGCCGTGCGGCCGATGACCACCGCCAGCTCGCATTCGTAGTGCATGAAGGCCACGCCGGCGGGCCGGCGGGTCTGGCCGCGGTGGCCGATCAGCGAGCTGGCGCTCTTGAAGAAGACCAGCGGCTCGTCCTTCGTGGTGACCGTCAGCTCCTTGGACAGCTCCTTGACGTGGTCGGCGTAGTTGAGGCCCAGCGCGATGACCGTGCCCACCTCGAAGGGCGGCAGCCAGACCACGGCGTCCTCCGGCAGCACCCGGCCGTCGGCGAGCTGCACGCCGTCGACGTGGGGCACCGCGGTGTGGAGGGCGCCGGCATGGGCGACGCGGGCGGTCTTCATGCCGGCACCCCGCTGGCCCCCGCCGACCCGGCCACCGACTCGGCCACCACGCGGTGGTGCAGCCGGCCGACGCCGTCGATGTGCAGCGTCACCGTCTGCCCGGCGCGCACCCTCGGCGCACCGTGTCCGGCGCCGAGCAGCAGCACGTCGCCGGGCCGCAGCGTCATGAAGTCGCTGACGTCGGCGATCAGCCGGGCGATGCCGCGCAGGCGGCCGCCCGTGGTGCCGGTCAGGACCGGCGTGCCGTCGACCTCGATGCGCACCGCCAGCGATTCGGGCTGCGGCAGCGCTTCGGCCGGCACCACGCGCGTGCCGAGCGGGCAATAACCGTCGCGCGCGATGAAGCGCACCGCCGGCCGGTAGTGGCTCGCCAACGGCACGGCGACCTCGGCCGCCATCACATAACCGGCCACGCAGCCCATCGCCGCGGCGTCGTCCGCGCGGCAGACGGTCCGCCCGACGACGACGCCCAGCGAGGCGCCGACGGTGAGCGCCTCCTCGCCGTCGGGCACGACGAGGTCGTCGCCGTCGGCGGCCAGCGTGTGGCGCGGGCGCACGGCCAGCACCGGGCCCTTCGGCGGCGCCTTGTAGGGCGGTTCGTGGGCGGCCTTGCCCAGCGCGTCGAGCTGGGCCGGGTCGTTGAGCAGCGCCGCGATGACCGTGCCGCTGAGGCGGTACGGCGGCACGTCGATCTGCAGGGAAGACAGCGGCATGGGCAGGCGTCCGGGCGTTGGCGTCAATTCGCTAACATGTTAGCAATGTAGCCACTAAGATCGACCCATGTCAACCCGCCGAGCACGCACCGGTTCCCTGCGGTCATCGGGGTTTGCCCACCGCAACCTGCCGTTGCTGCTGCTGCAGGCGCGCGAGGGCGTGATCGCGCACTTCCGGCCCATCCTCAACGCCCACGGCGTGACCGAACAGCAGTGGCGCATCCTGCGCGCGCTGCTCGAGACGGGGCCCCTGGAGCCGCGGCAGATCGGCGAGGCCTGCCGCATCTCCAGCCCCAGCCTGGCCGGCGTGCTGGCGCGCATGGACGACCTCGGCTACGTCACCCGCGAGCGGGTGGCATCGGACCAGCGGCGGCTGCTGGTGACGCCGACGGCGAAGGGCCGCGCCCTGGCGGCGGCGATGGCGCCGCAGATCGAGGCGGTGTACGAGGCGATCGAGGCGCACGTCGGCAGCGACTTCATCCAGCGCTTCTATGCCACGCTGGACGAGCTGATCGGGCTGCTCGACGGGGTGGCGCCGGCGCCCGAGGAATGACGGTGCGCCATCGCCCGGCGCGAGGGGTTCAACGGGCGCGGTCCTTCAGGTAGCGCCGCATGGCCACGGCCGGGGCGTCGGCGGCGATCGAGAACTCGTACAGCTCGTCCGGCGGCGTGCCGGCCAGCGCCTCTTCCTGCAGGGCCAGGCCGACCACGTCCTCGTGGAAGGCCTGGAACAGCTGGTCGTGCATGGTGCGCGTCATCGCCGCGTCGTGCTGCGCGAAGTCGCGGCCGTGCACGATGAAGTAGTGCGTCGTCGTCGCCGTCTCCGGCGTCGGCATGTGGGCGGTGCGGATGTGGAAGGTGCGGCGCTGGTCGGCCGGCAGGTGGCAGTCGTAGAACGCCACCGACACCTCGTGCAGCCCGGGCCCGAGGAACTCCGACCGCACGATGCGCGCCGCCTGGCCCTGGCCCTTCAGGCCGGTGGGGTCGGCCCACACCGGGGGCAGGGTGGTCGGCACCACGTCGCGCAGCAGCGCGAAGCGGCCGTCGCCGATCACCGATTCGAACGGCGCCTTGGCGTAGTCCGGCGTGCCGATGCTCTTCTCGTGCAGGAAGGTGAGGTGGGTGAGGTCGAGCAGGTTCTCGTGCAGCCGCACGTAGCTGCCGTGCAGCGTCAGGAAACCCTGCGAGGTCTCCCAGTCCGGCGATTCGAGCCAGGGCTGCGGCGGCAGCCGCGACAGGTCGGCGGCCGCCGGGTCGCCCATCCAGATCCACACCACCGGGCCGCGCTCGACCACCGGGTAGGCCCTGACCCCGACGTGCTTCGGGCACTGGGGCTGCGACGGCACGTCGATGCAGTCGCCCTGGGCGTTGAAGCGCATGCCGTGGTAGCCGCAGACCACGGTGTCGCCGTCCAGGCGTCCGGCCGACAGCGGCATGCTGCGGTGCGGGCAGCGGTCGTCCAGGGCCACCACCGCCCCCGCCGTGTCACGGTAGAGCACGACACGGCGGCCGAGCAGGCGGCGCGCGAGCAGGTGCGGGCCCACCTCCTCGGCGAAGGCGGCGACGTACCAGTCGTCGAAGACGAAGGGCGTGTCGCGGTCGGCCATGCGGGCCGCGGCGGCCTGGGCGCCGCGGAGGACGGCGGTCGGTGGCAGGGTCATGGGATGTCTCCGGGGCCGCCTCTCGGATCGGGCGGTGACGGCCAGTCTAGGCAACGGCCGGCCGTCGGTACATTCCCGCTGAAGCAGCTGCGATATGCCCGCGATGCATTGGAAGGACTTCGACCTCAACCTCCTGCCGGTGCTCGACGCGCTGCTGCGGCGGGGCAGCGTCTCGGCCGCCGCCGAGCACCTGGGGCTGGCACAGCCCGCGGTGAGCAAGGCGCTGCGGCGGCTGCGCCTGTACTTCGGCGACCCGCTGTTCGTGCGCACCGGCCGCGGCATGGCGCCGACGCCCAAGGCGATGGAGCTGGCCCCGGCCGTGGCGCAGGTGATGGAGACCGCGCGCGCCCGCCTGGTGCCCGGCGCGGGCTTCGACCCGGCGACCAGCCAGCGCGTCTTCACGCTCAGCATGAGCGACGTCGCCGAGCTGGTCTTCCTGCCCACGCTGCTGCCGCGGCTGCAGGCGCTGGCGCCGCAGGTCACGCTGCGCGTGGTGCGGGTGCCCCCGCGCGAGCTGGACGCGGCGCTGGAGCAGCGCAACGTCGACCTGGCGCTGGGCAGCGCGCGGCTGGCCCGCGAGGGGCTCTTCCAGCAGCAGCTGTTCCGCCATCCGCTGGCCTGCATCGCCTCGCCGCGCCACCCGGCCGCCGCAGGCCCGCTGGGCCTGGCCGACTACCGGTCGGCCGGCCACATCGGCGTCACCACGCCGGGAGCGGAGGAGGACATCTTCGAATGGGCCCTGCAGGAGCATGCGGTGACCCGCCGCTTCGTGATGTTCACGCCCAGCTTCATGGTGCTGCCCATGCTGCTGGCGCAGGGCGACCTGCTGGCCACCGTGCCGCAGCGGCTGGCCGACACCTTCGTCGGTTACGGCGCGGTGCACGCCTGGCCGATGCCGGTGCCGGTGGCGCCGCTGGCGTTGCGGCAGACCTGGCACGCGCGCTTCCACCACGACCCGGCCAACGCCTGGCTGCGCCAGCTCGTCTGCCAGCTGTTCCAGGCGGCGTGAGCGCCCGCCGCCACCCGGGCGTCAGGGCTTGGTCGGACCGGGGACCAGCATGCCGACCCGGCCGGCGCCCTCCGCCGGCGGCAGCGCGCGCCGGCCGCTGCCGGTGCGCAGCGCCGGCGGCATCGGCATGCCCGGGCGCTGGTCGGAGGGGCGGCCCTGCGGATCGACCACCAGCGTCAACCGCGCCACGTAGCGGTCGGGCAGTTCCTGCACCGCGCCGATCACGCTTTCACCGGCGCGCAGGGCGATGCCGTCGGTGCGGTTGACCACGTCGCGGACGCCGCGCCGCCGGTACTGCGGCGTCTGCGTGTAGAGGAACTCGTTGAGCCCATCGGGCAGGAAGAACTGCGAGGTCAGCAGCGCGGCGCCGTCGTTCAGCACCTTCATGTGGACGTGCGTGGTGCGCCCGGGGTACCAGCCGGGGTAGACGGAGCGGAAGCGCACCTCGCCGCCGTCGTCGCTGACCTGGCCGCCGCGCAGGAAGGTCTTGCCCACCAGGTCGACCGTCCTGTCGTCGCCCTGGCCCGCATAGCCCGAGTACCGCCCTGCAGCGTCGCACTGCCACACGTCGACCCGGCATCCCTTCAGCGGCCGGCCGTCGGCATCGCGCACGGTGAAGACGATCTCCAGCGGCACGCCGGGCAGGCCCTCGGTGATGTCGCTGCGCAGCGGCATGCCGTCCAGGTAGTACGGGCCCTCGGTGGTCTGGGCGGTCAGCGGCAGGCGCGCGGCCGTCGTCGCAGCGGCCGGCGCCTGCGCGACGGCGGCGACCGGTGCCAACACCGCACCGCCGGTGGCCAGCAGGCGGCGCCGCAGCAGGTCGGGGCGCGGGATCTCGTTCACGGCATCGGCTCCACGGGACTCGTCGGAAGGATAAACGCCCGCCGCATCCTCACGGACCCGGCGGGCGTCACACGACCGGGCCGGCCCGCGGTCGGAACGAGCATCAGAAGGCGTGGCGAATGCCCACCATGTAGCTGTCGCCGCTCTTCTTCGCGGAGGCCGGCGTGGTGGCCGGCACGCTGGAGAACTTCTCGTTCATCAGCATGGCGTAGATGTCGGTGCGCTTGGACAGCGAGTAGAGGTAGCCCGCACTCACCGTCTCGCGCTTGTAGTTGGTGGCGCCCGACGCCTTGATCTCGTTGGTGTCGCGGCCGGCGGTCAGTTGCAGCTGGCCCGGGCCCAGCCGCGCGGTCAGGCCGACCTGCGGGATGCGGCTCTTGTTCGGCACCCCGGGCGTCAGGCCCGCGGCGGCCGAGTTGTCGACCGTGGCGTAGGCCGCGCTCAGTCGCACGATGCCGAAGTTGTAGGCCGCACCCAGCACCCACATGTCCTGGTCGAAGGCCGCGGTGGAGGCAGCGGGCGGCGGCTGATGACGGGCGCTCTGCAGGCCGGCGGTCACCACCAGCGGGCCGCCCATGTAGGCGAGGCTGGCGGCGTAGTTGTAGCGCGAGCCCCGACCTTCGCCGGCCTGCAGCGCGACGTTGCCGGTGAAGCCGCTGAGGTTGGGCGTGGTGTACCGGATCGAGTTGGTCATCGCCGTGTCGATGATCGACAGGCCGCGCACGCCGCCATTGAACATGTACCGGAAGATCGGCGAGAAGCGCGAGTTGCCGCCCATGGCGCTGACCGGCAGGGTGGCCAGCCACATCGGGTTGCCGTTGGTGCCCAGTCGCACCTCGCCGAAGCCGCCGGCCAGGCCGACCGTCGCCTCGCGGGCCCAGAAGCTGTCGGTCGCGCTGCGCCCGCTGGTGCCGGTGTCGGCCAGCAGGAAGCTCTCCAGCGTGAACTTGGCGCTCAGGCCACCGCCGAGGTCCTCGGTGCCGCGAAAGCCGAGGAAGCTGGTGGTGACGCCGCCGTTGTGCACGCCCTTGACCTCGGTCACGGCGACGGTCGCGCCCGTCGCCGTCGAGATGGCCGGGCCGGGGCCGACGCTGCCGTACTGGCCGGCGGCGACGTCGATGACGCCATAGACCTGGACCTGGCTTTGCGCATGTGCGGCGCCGATGGCCAACACGATGGGCGAGAGGGCGACTGCACTGGCCGCAAGCCGGAGTGAACGCTGCATGGGAGTCTCCATGGATGTTGTGGGCGAGTTGTGCGGCAGCCGCCGGGGGGACGGTGCCGACACAGGTCGCGACGATAGGCAGCGCCCAGCAGCGTCAGAAATCGATAAGAGTCATGCAACGTATCGATGACATTGATACGTTCGGCCCGATGAAGACGCGTCCAACGCCGCTTCAGAGGTAAGGCGGCATGGCCATCACGAGCCGGCCAAATTGGCAGTACACGCACCGTGTGGTGCGTCAGCCCATGGCGCAGGGGTTACTCCGTGTGACCGTGTTGCAACGGCCGCCGGCCTGCGGCTCACGCTCAGCAAACTGCATGAAGAACCCGGGAGGTCAGTCCTTCTGATGACCGGGCTGTGGGTCCGCGGCCATGTCCCGGGCGCAGGCCAGCAGCGCTTCGCGCAGCCACCGGTGCGCGGGGTCGTCCTGCAGGTGCCGCGGCCAGATCAGCATCTCCACCAGCGTCGGCACTTCGATGGGCACCTCGTACAGCTTCAGCGGCAGCGTGCGCGCGGCCAGCACGGCCAGCCGCCGCTGCACCACCGCCAGGCGCCGCGTGCCCACCACCAGCTGCGGCAGCAGGCTGAAGCTGCTGACGCTGGTCTCCACCCGGCGCCGGTGGCGGTAGCGGGGGAACAGCCAATCCTCGAAGGCACCGCCGCCCGGCAAGTTGAAGCGCGCCGAGACATGCCCCATGGCCAGGTACTGCTCGACGCTGAGGCTGTCGCCGAGGTCGGGGTGGTCTCGCCATGCGATGCACACGTGGTCCTCGTCGAAGACCCGGGTCTGCGGGTGGTCCAGGCGCTCCGCATAGGTCTGCGGCATGACGAGCACGTCCGTGTGGCCGCGCTCGATGCTGTCGAAGAGGTCGTGCGACAGGCCGAGCAGGTTCAGCGTGATGCCCGGCGCTTCCCTGGAGATGCGCCGCACGGCGTCGGCCAGCAGCACCGTGGTGACGTAGTCGGACGCGCGCAGCGTGAACTTCAGCGAGGCGGTCGCCGGGTCGAACGACGGCCGTCGGCGGATGGTGGCGCGGGCGCTCAACAGCGTGTCGCGCACCGGTGCGACCAGGCTGCGCGCCAGCGGCGTCGGCATCAGCTCGCGGCCGGCCGGGACGAGCAGGAGGTCGTTGAAGTGCTCACGCAGGCGGGCCAGCGCCGAACTGGCCGCCGACTGGCCGATGTGCAGCCGCTCGGCCGCCCGGGTCACGTTGCGCTCTTCCAGCAGCGCCTCCAGCGTGACCAACAGGTTCAGGTCGAAGCGGTCCAGTCGCATGGTGATGACCCGGGTTGCCCCTGGAATTGATCTCGTCGTTTCGGATCATCAATCGAAACTGTGTTTCGCCCTAGCGGGCCGGGTCCCCTCCGGCAGCAGATTCATTGGGCAGAACGACGCGGCCGAGCCCATCGCTGGCCGGGTCGCCGCGGCTCAGGCGCCGGCCTGCCGGCGGTGCGCGTCCAGCACCCGGTCGACGAACACGCCGGACTGGCCGAGGTAGTTGGCCGGGTCCAGCATGGCCTCCAGCGCCGCGCGGTCGACGTGGCGCCGGATCTCCGGGTGCGCCGCCAGCAGCTCGATCAGCGGCGTGCGGTCGGCCAGCGACTGGCGGCACAGGTCGTAGACGAGGTCGTGGGCGTACTCGCGGCCGATGTAGGGCCCCAGGCCCATCATCACCGCCTCGCTCATCACCAGGCCGCCGGTCATCTCGATGTTGCGCCTCATCGCCTCGGCATCGACCTGCAGGCCTTCGACGACGAAGCGCGACTGCTTCAGCGCGCCGGCGATGAGGCAGAAGGTCTCGGGCAGCGAGATCCACTCGATCTCCCACGGGCCGGTGGAGCGTTCGTGGTCGGCCACCATGGCGTCCAGCAGCGCGGCGGTGTGCTGGCGCACCACGCTGATGGCGGCGTGGATGTAGCAGCTGCTGATCGGGTTGCGCTTCTGCGGCATGGTGCTGCTGGAGCCGCGGCCGTGGTGGTAGGGCTCGTAGACCTCGCCCACCTCGGTCTGCATCATCAGCTTGACGTCCATGCTGAGCTTGCCCAGCGTGCCGCCGATCAGGCCGAGCACGGTGCCCACCTCGGCGATGTTGTCGCGGATGGTGTGCCAGGCGATGACGGGCTGCTTCAGGCCCAGCTCGGCGCACAGGCCGGCCTGGGTGTCCATCGCGCCCTTCTCGATCGAGGCCAGCGTGCCGGCGGCGCCGGCGAACTCGCCCACCAGCACCCGTTCCTTCAGCTGGGCGATGCGCTCGCGGTGGCGCAGCACGGCCGACAGGAGGCCGGCCATCTTGTAGCCGAAGGTCACCGGGATGGCCTGCTGCAGGTTGCTGCGGCCGATCATCGGCGTCAGCCGGTGCGCCTCGGCCAGCCTGGCGAGCGCGTCGGCGATGCCCTTCAGGTCCGCATCGACCAGCGCCAGGCCCTCGCGGATCTGCAGCACGGTGGCGGTGTCGGTGATGTCCTGCGTGGTCGCGCCCCAATGCACGAACTCGCCCAGCTTGTCGCGGCAGCGCTGGTTGATCTGCGTCACGACGCCGAGGATGGGGTAGCCGATGCGTTCGGTCTGCTGGCGCAGGCGCGCCATGTCGATCTGGTCGAGGTGGCAGTGGCTGACGATCTCGTCGGCCGCCTCCTGCGGAATGATGCCGAGGCGGGCCTGCACGATGGCCAGCGCGCGTTCGATCTCCACGTACTTGGCGGTGCGGTTCTCGTCGGACCACACGTGCCGCATCGCATCGCTGCTGAAGATGCCCTGGAAGATGCTGGAGTCGATGATGGAAGCGGCCATGGCGGTCTTTCGAAGGAGGTTGCGGTAGGGGGGTGGATCAGATCGCCTCGGCCGCGCGCAGCGCCGCGACCTCGTGCGGCGGCACCCCGAGTTCGGCGAGGATGGCGTCGGTGTGCTGGCCCAGCGCGGGCACCGCGTCCATGCGCGGCGGCTCGGGCCAGCTGCCGGGCGGCAGCAGCGCGGGCAGCGGGCCCACCGGCGAGTCCACCTCGCGCCAGCGGCCACGGGCCTGGAGCTGCGGATGGGCCCAGACCTCGGCCATGGTGTTCACCTGGGCGTTGGCGATCTGCGCGGCCTCCAGCCGTTCGACCACCTGCGCGGCGCTCAGCGGCGCGAAGGCCTCGACGATGAGGGCGCGCAGTGCGTCCCGTGCGGCCACGCGCTTGCTGTTGCCGGTGAAGCGCGGGTCCTGGGTCAGTGCGGGCTGCTGCAGCACCTTCTCGCAGAAGGCCGCCCATTCGCGCTCGTTCTGCAGGCCCAGCATCACCGTGCCGCCGTCGCCGGCCGGGAAGGGGCCGTAGGGGTAGATGGTGGCGTGCGCGGCGCCGGTGCGCGGCGGCGGCGCCTGGCCCTCGAAGGCGTAGTACAGCGGGTAGCTGGTCCACTCGGCCAGCGACTCGAGCATCGAGATGTCGATGTGGCGGCCGCGGCCGGTCTGCTGGCGCTGCAGCAGCGCGGCCAGGATGTTGCTGTAGGCGTACATGCCGGCGGCGATGTCGGCGATCGACGGCCCGGCCTTGCAGGGTTCGTCCGGCGTGCCGGTGACGGAGACGAAGCCCGCCTCGCTCTGGATCAGCAGGTCGTAGGCCTTCTTGTCGCGGTAGGGCCCGTCGCCGCCGTAGCCGGAGATGTCGCAGACGACGAGCCCCGGCTTCTTAGCCGACAGCACGTCGTGGCCCAGGCCCAGGCGCTGGCTGGCGCCGGGGGCCAGGTTCTGCACCAGCACGTCGGCCTTCTCCAGCACCAGCCGCTGCAGCAGGGCGTTGGCCTGCGGGTGCTTGACGTCCAGCGTCAGGCTTTCCTTGCTGCGGTTGGTCCAGACGAAGTGCGAGGCCATGCCGCGCACCCGCTCGTCGTAGCCGCGGGCGAAGTCGCCGCTGCCCGGCCGCTCGACCTTGATGACGCGGGCGCCGAGGTCGGCGAGCTGGCGGGTGGCGAAGGGCGCCGCGATGGCGTGCTCCAGCGTGACGACGGTCAGGCCCTTGAGCGGTTGCATGGTGATGTCTCCCGGTCGGTTCAGCGCAGCGTGGCTTCGGCGTCCATCGTCAGCCAGCCCTCGTGGTCCTGCGCCCACAGCGTGACGGTCCGGCCGTCGGCCTGCGGCTGGCCGCAGACCTTGAACGGGTTCAGGTCGAAGGTCGGCCGCACGGCCCTGAAGCGGAAGGTCGCGACGTCGGCGTCCGGCCGCTGGCGGCGCAGCAGGTCCATCAGCAGCGTGGCGATGAGCGGCCCGTGCACGATCAGGCCGGGATAGCCTTCGACCTGGGTGACGTACCGGCGGTCGTAGTGGATGCGGTGGCCGTTGAAGGTCAGCGCGGAGTAGCGGAACAGCAGCACGTCGTCCGGCACGATCGTGCGCCCCCACGCTTCCTGCGGTCGCTGCCTGCCGAGGGGGCGCGTTTCCGGCCCGGGAGACCCGGATCCGGGAACCTGGTCGGTGTCCATCACCAAGGGCGCCTTCACCGGCGGCGGCTCGACGTCGGACGGCTTCTTCGCGTCGCGGTAGACGATGTCGTGGAACTCGACGATGGCCGGCTCGGCGGCGCCGTTGCAACGCACCTCGTGGCGCACCTTCACGAAGACCAGCCGGCCGGTGCGGCCGTCCTTGACGGTCACGTCGGCGATGGTGGAGGTGCGCTCCACCCGGTCGCCCACCCGCACCGGGCTGCGGAACTCGAACTGGCCGCCGGCCCACATGCGCCGCGGCTGCGCCACCGGCGGCAGGAAGCCGCCGCGCTTGGCGTGTCCGTCGGCGCCGATCTCGCTCTGCCGGTGCACCGGCAGGAAGTAGAGCCAGTGCCACAGCGGGGGCAGCGGGCCTTCGGCGACCTCCGGGATCGGCCAGTCCAGCGTGGCGTGCAGCGCCTTGACCGGTGCCGGCGTGATCAGGTCGTGGACCGATTCGCTGCGGCCGATCCAGGCCCGCAGGTCGGGTTCGCTCATGGTGTCTCCTCTCGCCAGGGGGTGGCCGGTCAATCGGCGGTCAGCCTGGCCTTCTGCACGACGCCCTTCCACTTGGCCAGGTCGTCGCGCACCAGCTTGCCGAACTGCTCCGGCGTGCTGGTCTCGACGTCGGCGCCGTGGTCCTCGATGCGCTTGATCACCTCCGGGTCGGACAGCACCTTGTTCAGCGCCGCGTTGAGCTGATCGACGACGGGCTTGGGCGTCTTGGCCGGCGCGAAGAAGCCGTACCACTGCTGCACGTCGACGCCGGGCACGCCGGCCTCCTGCAGCGTCGGCACGTCGGGCAGCTGCGGCGAGCGCTTGGGCCCGGCCACCGCCAGCGGCTTCAGCTTGCCGGACTTCACGTACGGCATGGCGGTGAAGATGCTGGGGAACATGACCTGCGTCTGCCCGGCCAGGGTGTCGGACACCGCCGGCGCCGAGCCCTTGTACGGCACGCCCACCATCGCCACGCCGGCGTTCAGCTTGAACAGCTCGGCCGCGAAGTGCGGCGCCGTGCCGCTGCCGGCCGAGGCGTAGGCGAACTTGTCCGGCTTGGCCTTGAGCTGCGCGATGAGGTCCTTCACGTCCTTGATCGGGGTCGCCGGGTTGGCCACCATCAGCGTGGGCGAATAGCCGACCAGGCCGACCGGCTGGAAGTCGGCCACCGGGTCGTAGCGCAGCTTCTGCAGCGCCGGGTTCATCGCATGGGTGGCGATGTAGCCGAACATCAGCGTGTGGCCGTCCGGCTGGGCACGGGCGACGTACTCGCTGGCGATCGAGCCGGTGGCGCCGGCGCGGTTGTCGATGATGATCTGCTGGCCCAGCAGCGGGCCCAGCTTCTGGGCGATGGTGCGGGCCATCGCGTCGTTGCCGCCGCCGGCGGCGGTGGGCACGACGATGGTGATGACCTTGTCCGGCCAGGCCTGGGCGGCGGGCGCGGCGACGGCGGCCGCAAGGGCCAGGGCGGGGGCGATGAGCGCTTTCACGGGCGGGTCTCCTTCAATGGTGTCGGGCGTCGAGAACACGTACTCGGGCAGGTGCAGCGTTCCTTCGAAGATCTTTCGGGCGGTGCGCACCAGCGACGCGCGCCGGATGCGCGCGTCGTCGCCGTTGCCGTCCACATCCACCTCGACCGCGATGCGGCCCTGCGGATGCAGCACGTCGATGCGGCGGCGGCCGGACCGCGTCGGGCCGCTGGCCACGGTGCCGGGCAGCGCGAAGGCGGTGGCCACGCCGATCGCGCCGGTGACCGCGTGCGAGGCGTGGCAGCGGCGCGGGGTGAAGTAGCGCGAGGTGATGCTGTCGGCGTCGTCGCCGTCGCTGACGATCACCGGCTTGGGCACGACGGCGCCCGAGACGTCGCCCAGGCCCATCGCCTCGCCGGCGGACAGGCGCAGGCTTTCCAGCCGCGCCAGCAGGGCGATGTCGGCATCGAGCTCGGCCGGCGACTCGCGCCCGCTCAGGCCCAGCGATGACGCACGCACCATCACCAGCTGCATGCCGGCGTCGATGCAGGTCACGTCCACGCCGTCGATGCGGTCGGTGCGCCGACCGGTGGGGAACAGCGATCCGGTGACCGCGCCCCACGCGTCGAGGAAGTTCAGCAGGATGGGCGCCGCGGTCCCGGCCACGCCGTCGATGCTGGTCGGCCCCTGGTAGGTGAGCCGGCCACCCGGCGTCTGCACCGTGACGTCGATGCGCGAGCGGGTGTTGACGTTGAAGACCCGCACCGTCGTCTCGTCGCCGTGGGGCTGCACCAGCCCCTGCTCGATGGCGAACGGCACGACGCCGGACAGCATGTTCCCGCAGTTGGGCCGGGTGTCCACCGACCGCTGGCCGACGCCGACCTGCGCGAACAGGTAGTCGAGCTGGCAGCCCGGCTGCGCCGAGCGGGAGACGATGGCCACCTTGCTGGTGAGCGTGCTGCCGCCGCCGACGCCGTCGACCTGGAGCAGGTCGGACGCGCCGATGGCGCCGACCAGCGCCTCGTCGCGCGCAGCACCGTCGGCCGGCAGCCATTCCTTGAGGAAGAAGGGGCCGCGGGAGGTGCCGGCTCGCATCAGGACGCAGGGGACGGTGCGGTTCATGGACTCGACTGTGGGCGCGTCGCTGTTGCTTGTGAATTGCGCATTGGGGATCGATTGATCTACGCTTCACATCAATCCACGGCACGACGACGGAGCACGCGATGGCCCTGAACTTCGACCTCAACGACCTGGTGGCCTTCCGCGCCGTGGCCGAGCTGAACAGCTTCCGCAAGGCGGCCGAGTCGGTGCACCTGTCGCAGCCGGCGTTCAGCCGGCGGGTGGACAAGCTGGAGCAGGCGCTGGGCGTGCGGCTGCTGGAGCGCACCACCCGGCGGGTGAGCCTGACGTCGGTGGGCCGCGAGTTCGAGCGCAAGGTGCGCGAGCTGCTCGACGAGCTGGACAGCACGCTGCTCACCCTGCGCGGCGCGGCGGCCACCCGCATGGGCGAGGTGACGGTGGCCTGCGTGCCGTCCACCGTCTACTACTACCTCTCGGAGGTCGTCCGCCGCTACCACCAGCAATGCCCGCGCGTGCGGGTGAAGGTGCTGGACGCCGGCGCCAACGAGGTGCTGGGTGCGGTCTCGCGCGGCGAGGCCGACTTCGGGCTCAACTTCATCGGCGCGCAGGAGGGCGACATCGAGTTCAAGCCGCTCGCGCAGGACCGTTTCGTCGCCGCCTGCCGGCGCGACCACCCGGTGGCCCGCCTGCGCAGCATCAGCTGGGGCCAACTGGCCGAGCACGACTACATCGCCGTCAGCCGCACTTCCGGCAACCGGGTGCTGCTCGACCAGGCGCTGGCCGGCGTGCCGGGACGCCCGCAGGCCACCTACGAGACGCAGCACGTCACCACCATGCTGGGCCTGGTCGAAGCCGGGCTGGGCGTGGCGGCGGTGCCGTCGATGGCCATGCCGGGGCCCGATCACCCGACGCTGGTCAGCGTGCCGCTGGTGGAGCCCGCGGTGACGCGCAAGATGGGCCTGATCCGCCGCCGCCGCCATGCGCTGTCGCCGGCGGCGCAGCAGCTCTACGACCTGTTCTCGGCGGTCAAGCCGCCGTCGCGCAGGGGCCGCACGACCCGCGACGGTTGATGCGCCAAGCGGATCAATCGATCTGCATTGCGCAATTCACGCAGCCCGGCCCTCCTCGGATGATCGCGGCCGTTTTCACCCGCTGGCCGGGTGCCGGCGCCATGTCCACACCGAGGAGATACCGATGAAGCCGCTGTTGATCGCCACCTGCTGCGCACTGGTCGGCGCCCCCGCCGCCGCGCAGAGTTCCGTCACCGTGTCCGGCATCCTGGACGCCGCCGCCCGCCATGTCAGCAACGAGGGCCGCGGCTCGATCAGCTCGCTGGTGAGCGGTTCCAACAACACCAGCCGCCTGATCTTCAGCGGCCGCGAGGACCTCGGTGGCGGCCTCACTGCCGCCTTCTGGTTGGAGCACGGCCTGTCCGTCGACTCGGGCGCTGTCAACGAAGCCACGAAGTTCTGGGACCGCCGCAGCACCGTGAGCCTGTTGGGCCGGCAATGGGGCGAGGTCCGCCTCGGGCGCGACTTCATCCCCAGCTACACCAGTTGGACCCGCTTCGACCCGTTCTCCTACGTCGGCGTGGCGCGCAGCGCGAACGTCGTGACCGGCGGCCAGACGGGCCCGATCGGCGCCACCTTCGGCAGCAACCCCAACACCACGGTGCGCAGCGACAACGCGGTGCAGTACCTGTCGCCCGCCGTCGCCGGCTTCGACGTCGGCCTGATGGTGGCGGCCGGCGAGGGCGGGGCGGTGGCCAGCGGCAACGCCAAGCTGTACGCCGGCCGCGTGGGCTACGCGAGCGGCCCGGTCAACGCCTCCGCCGCGTACACCACCTCGGAGAACGCCAACACCGTGGCCGGCAAGTTCAAGGACGCCACCGTCGGCGCCAGCTACGACATCGCCAACGTGCGCCTCGGCGCGGCCTGGCGGCAGTTCAAGTACGGCACCGCCGAGCAGACGATGTGGATGCTTTCGGCCGTCGGCACCTTCGGCCCGCACGAAGTGAAGGGCTCCTTCATCAAGGTCGACATGGACGGCCGCGTCGGTGCCGCCAACATCGGCGCCAACGGCGCGAGGCAGCTCGGGCTGGGCTATGTCTACAACCTGTCCAAGCGCACCGCGCTGTACACCACGGCCGCGCGCATCGACAACGACGGCGCGTCGACCTTCACCATCGCCGGGGGCCTGGCGGCCTGGCCGGCGGCCGCACGTCGACCGGCTACGAAGCCGGCATCCGGCACCGGTTCTGAAACGCCAGGCGTTCAGCCGGCGGCCGCGGATCGCCCGTGCGCCGCCGCTCGCGCCGGTCGGTCCATCGCTGCGCCGAACGTGCGCAGAACGCGACCAGGCGCGTGGTGCGACCCGGCCCCAGGGGCCGGCGGCTTCAATGCGCGTAGCGCATCACGAAGCTCGCGGCCCCCAGCGCCTTGCCGCCCTGCAGGGCCTGCAGCAGTTCGCCCTTGCTGAGGCCGGGGCCCAGGGCGTCGGGCTCCAGGCTGGTGGCGATCAGCGTGAAGACGTAGTGCTGCGGCGCGTTGCCGCGGGGCGGGCAGGGGCCGAGGTAGGACAGCCCCAGCGTGTTGCGCCCGTGCATGAAGCCGCTGCCCGACGCGGTGGCCGCGCCTTCGGGCAGGCCCCGCACGCCGGCCGGGATGCCGTAGGCCACCCAGTGGTTGACGCCCAGCCCGGCGCGGCCCGCCTGGTCGTCCATCAGCACCGCGAAGCTGCGGGTGCCGGCCGGCGGTCGCTCCCAGGCCAGCGCCGGTGAGACGTTGTCGCCGGCGCAGTTCGGGTTGGCGGGGTTGCGGCCGCCGTAGGGCCGGGTCGCCAGTTCGTTGTCCGCCCGCCCGGGCGACGTCAGCGTGAAGCCGGTGGGCGGCGGGACCGGGGGCCGCAGGGCGCAGCCTGCGAGGAGGAGGGCGAGGGCGGCCAGCGCGCCGACCCGCCCGGGCAGGGGGATGTGCCTCATGTCGTCTGTGCCGTCCTGTTCGGTTGTCGCCGCACAGTCTAGACAGCGGCGGCTCAGCCCAGCTTCAGCCGGTGCGCCAGCCGCGCGGGGGTCGCCGGCCAACCGAGCGCGCCGAACCAGGCGCCGCCGGCGATGGCCGCCGCGTTGATCAACCCGTAGACCACCAGCGCCGCCGCCTGCGCCGCGAAGACGCCCGTCAGGCCCCAGCCGGCGCGCAGCGCCAGCCAGCCGCCGACGCCGGCGACCGCCACCCGCACCAGGTTGCCGATCACCGGCCACTTCAGCCGGCCGGCGCCCTGGGAGGCGAAGTACAGCAGCAGGCCGACGCCGAACAGGCCGTAGGTCGGGCCGACGATGCGCAGGTAGCGGCTGCCGGCGTCGAGGACCTGCGGCTCCTGGCTGAACAGGCCCAGCCACAGGTGGGGGAACGCGGCGGCCGCCAGGCCGATGGCCTCGGTCATGACCAGCACCAGCCCGGTCGCGATCCAGGTGGCCTGCAGCGCGCGTCGGCGCTGGCCGGCGCCGATGCAGGTGCCGACCATGGCCACCAGCGGTCCGCCGAGGCCGAAGACCAGCGGCACCAGCAGGTACTCCAGGCGCGCCGCCGTGCCGTAGCCGGCCACGGCCAGCGGGCCGAAGCCGCCGGTCAGCGCGGTGGCCAGGCCGATGGCGACGTTGGTGGCCACGGTGGAGATGGCGCCGGCCATGCCCACGCGCAGGATGTCGCGCGCCAGGTCCGGCCGCCAGCGTGCGCCGCGCCAGCGTGGCCGCACCACGCTGCGTCCCGCCAGCAGGTGGGCGCCGAGCCACAGCGTGCCGCCGAGGTAGTACAGCAGGAAGGACAGCGCGCCGCCGGCGATGCCCATCGCCGGGATCGGCCCGATGCCGAAGATGAGCGCCGGCGCCAGGCCGGTCAGCAGCACCGTGCCGGCCACGGTCACGACCGCCGGCGTCAGCATGTTGCCGGCGCCGCGCAGCACCGAGGCCAGCGCGTTGAACAGCCAGACCAGCATGGCGCCGCCGAAGATCCAGTGCGAATACGTCAGTGCCGCCGCCAGCGAGCCGCCCACGCCGCCCATGCGGCTGTAGAGCACCTGCCCGAAGGCCCAGGCGGCGAGGGTGAAGGCCAGGCCGAAGCCCAGCGACAGCACGACCGCGTGCAGCGCCAGCGCGTCGGCGTCGTCGCGCCGCCGCGCGCCCAGCGCGCGGGCGATGGCCGAGGCGATGCCGCCGCCCACGGCGCCGGCGGACATCATCTGCATCAGCATCACCAGCGGGAAGACCAGCGCCACCCCGGTCAGCGCATCGGCGCCCAGGCGGCCGATGAACCAGGTCTCGATCAGGCCGGTGGCCGCCTGCGCCCCCATCACCAGCACGTTGGGCGCCCCCAGCCGCAGCAGCGTCGGCGCGATCGGCCCTTCCAGCAGGCGGCGGGTGCGCGGGTCCAGGTCCTGTCGGGGTGGCGCTTCGGCGCTGGGTGGCATGGTCGCTCTCCGGGGCCGGGAGGCCGTCGCTGAACGCTTGCATATGCAAGTTTGAACGCGATGATAGGCCGATCCGCGATCGGCTGCAGGCGAGCCGGCGTCGGGGGTCAGCGCAGGTCGGGTTCCGCCTCCACCGCGTCGAGGTCGAGCGCGGGCTTGAGCCACTGCAGCAGCGCGTTCACGCGGGCCACCTTCAGCCGCCGTCGCGGCACGTAGGCCTTGAACCAGCCGTCGGGGATGGGCCAGTCGGGCAGCACCGGCACCAGCCGGCCGGCGGCGATGGCGCCGGCGCAGACGTAGCGCGGCAGCACCGCCAGCCCGCGGCCGGCGGCGCAGGACAGCAGCAGCGTGCGGTTGTCGTCCACCGTGAAGCGCGGCTGCACCTCCAGCGTCTGCGTCTGCCCGCGCGGGCCGCGGAAGGTCCAGGCGCTGCCGTAGGGCTTGAAGACCAGGCAGGCGTGCTGCAGCAGCTCGCGCGGGTGGGTCGGCGTGCCGGCCGCGGCCAGGTAGGCGGGCGCTGCGCACAGCAGCACCCGCGCCGGCCACAGCGGGACCTCCTCCACCCCGTCGTAGCTGGCGGCCCGGCCGCTGATGGCCAGGTCGTACTCGCCGTCGCGCGGGTTGGTGGCGCGGTCGACCAGCGACACCTCCATCGTCAGCCGCGGGTGCAGCGCGAGGAATTGGTCCAGCAGCGCGCCCAGGTGCACCATCGTCAGCGTGGTCGGCGCCATCAGCCGCAGGTGCCCCTCCAGCGCGCCGTCCTCGCGCTGCAGGCTGGTCACCACCTCGTCGAACTCGGTCAGCAGCGGCGACACCTTGCGCAGCAGCTGCTCGCCGGCCTCGGTCAGCCGCACCGAGCGGGTGGTGCGGTCGAACAACCGCGCCCCGGTGGTCTTCTCCAGCTGCGCGATGCGCTTGGCCACCACCGAGGGCACGACGTTCAGCTGCCGCGCCGCCTGCGAGAAGCTGCCGCTGCGCACCACCTCGGCGAAGGCGCGCAGGTTGGTGACGAGGTCCATGCGGAAGTCTTCTGTTCCAGAACGAGAAAGATGATCGCGCGAAATAGCGTCACTGCCCACGACATCGGCTCAATAAAGTGAGGGCCGTCCGACCCGTCAGGAGCACCCCATGGCCGCCATTCCCACCGTCGAAGCCACCGCCCACGCCACCGCGCCCGCCACAGCACCGTCCGCCCGCCCTGCGATGGCCGACCACCGCACGCCGCTGGTCCGCAACTGCTGGTACGTCGCCGGCCGCAGCAGCGACTTCGGCCGCACGCTGCGCGAGCGGGTGCTGCTGGACACGACGGTGGTGCTGTACCGCCGCGAGGACGGCACGCCGGTGGTGCTGGACAACCGCTGCGTGCACCGCTCCTTCCCGCTGTCGCGCGGCCGGCTGGACGGCGACGTGGTGGTCTGCGGCTACCACGGCATGCGTTACGACCCCAGCGGCCAGTGCGTGGGCATGCCCTCGCTGGCGCGGGCGCCCTCGCATGCGCGGGTGACCAGCTACCCGGTGGTCGAGCAGGGCCCGCTGGTGTGGGTGTGGATGGGCGACCGGGCGCTGGCCGACCCGGCGCTGGTGCCCGCGATGCCGTGGCTGGCCGCGCCCGACTGGGCCACCGTGACCGGCGAGCTGCCGATGGCCGCCAACTACGTGGCCATGCACGAGAACCTGCTCGACCAGACGCATTTCTCGGTGCTGCACGCCGACAGCGTCGGCACGCCGGCCTACGCCCGCTCCGAGCTGCAGGTCGAGGAGGAGGGTGACCAGGTGCACCTGACGCGCGCCCTGATCGACTCGCCGCCGCCGCCGATCTACGGCGTGCCGATGAAGCTGATGGGCCGGCCGGTGGACCGACACTCGGACAGCCGCTTCTTCTCGCCGGCGGGGCACATCGCCCACGCCAGCATCGTCAACCGCGAGCCGCGGCCGGGCGAGCGCGAGGTCTACCGCGTGAACATCACCCACGTCTTCACGCCCGAGCGGCAGAACAGCATCCACTACTGGTGGTTCAACAGCCGCGACTTCGGGCTCGACGACGACGAGGCCAGCCGCTACCTGCAGGAGGCCTCGACCAAGGCCTACCGGGAGGACGTCGACGCGCTGACCTGGATCCAGCAGACCTACGACCGGCTGGACGGCGTGCCGCCGGAGCTGAGCTTCGGCCCCGACCGCCCCGGCCTGCTGATGCGCCGCATCCTGAAGCGCCTGGCCGACGCCGAGGGCGCCGGCCGCGCCGGCTGAGGGAGGACTCCCCGCCGGGTGCCGGCTGGGCGGGCCCTAGTCGCGCAGGTCCGCCGGCACCTTGCCGCCGTTCTCGGCCAGCTTGCGCATCACCTGCTTGTGCAGCCAGATGTTCATGCTGGCCGAGTCGTTCATGTCGCCGCTGTACTGCAGCTCCTGCGCCAGCGACTTGCGCGCGGCCAGGCTGCTGTCCAGGTCGAGCAGCTTCATCAGGTCGACGATGGAGGTGCGCCAGTTCAGCTTCTGGCCGTTGCGGGCGGCCATGTCGTTGAGCAGCGCCTCCACGTCCACCGGCGCCGCCGCCGGCGAGGGGGTGACGGGCGCGGCGGTGGGCGCCGGGGCGGTGGTGCCACCGCTGCCGCCGGCGGGCGTGGCCCCGGCGGTGGCCGCCGGCGTGCCGGCCGCGGCCTCCTGGCGACGGCCGGGAAGGATCTTGCTGAGGATGCTGCCGAAGATGCTCATGCGCGGACTCCTGGGAATGGAACCACGGCGCGGCATTCGGCATGCCGCCCCGGGCGGCGGGGGCAGCGGTGGGCCAGAGGCTCGGCACGGCCTACGCTATATTGCGCGCTATATAACGCCACAGAACGACTCGCCGGAGCGTCCCGATGCCCCTCCCGCCGCGGCTGCTGGCCGCCGTGCTGCTGTCCTGCGCCACGCTGGGGGCCCGGGCCGGCGAGGCCATCGTCGCGGTGGCCGCCAACTTCGCCGGCCCGATGGCCCGGCTGGCCGAGGACTTCAAGGCCGCCACCGGCCACACGCTGAAGCTGTCCGCCGGTTCGACGGGGAAGTTCCATGCGCAGATCGCCGGTGGCGGCGCCCCCTTCGAGGTGCTGCTGTCCGCCGACGACGAGACGCCGCGTCGGCTGGTCGCCGAGGGCCATGGCGTGGCCGGCAGCACCTTCACCTACGCCGTCGGCCAGCTCGTGCTGTGGAGCGCGCAGCCCGGGCTGGTCGACGACCAGGGCGCGGTGCTGGCGAGCGGCCGCTTCCGCCACCTGGCCATCGCCAACCCCAAGGTCGCGCCCTATGGCGCGGCGGCGATGGAGGTGCTCAAGGCCCGCGGGCTGGCCGCGCCGCTGACGCCGAAGCTGGTCACCGCCGAGAGCATCGGCCAGGCCTTCCAGTTCGTCGCCACCGGCAACGCCGAGCTGGGCTTCGTCGCGCTGTCCCAGGTCGCGTTGCCGGGCAGGCCGGTCGACGGCTCGATGTGGCGCGTGCCGCCGACCCTGCACACCGAGATCCGCCAGGACGCGGTGCTGCTCAAGGCCGGCGAACGCAACCCCGCCGCCCGCGCGCTGCTGGACTTCCTGAAGACGGCGCCGGCCAAGGCGCTGATCAGCGCCTACGGGTACCGATGAGCGCGTGGGCCGAGCGCCGGGCCGCTCCCAAGCCGGCCCACGTCCCCGTGGGGGACCGGGCGACGTATTCGTCGGCCGAGGGGTCCACATGCTGACGGACGCCGACTGGCTGGCGGTGCGGCTCACCGCACGGCTGGCCTTGACGACCACGGCCGTGCTGCTGGCCATCGGCACGCCGCTGGCGTGGTGGCTGGCGCGCACGCCCTCGCGGTGGAAGCCGCTGTGGTCGTCGCTGGTGGCGGTGCCGCTGGTGCTGCCGCCGACGGTGATCGGCTTCTACCTGCTGCTGCTCACCGGGCCGCAGGGCGCCGTCGGGCAGCTCACGCAGGCGCTCGGGCTGGGCCGGCTGCCCTTCACCTTCACCGGGCTGGTGGTGGCCTCGGCGGTGTACTCGCTGCCCTTCGTCGTGCAGCCGCTGCAGCAGGCCTTCGAGGCCGTGCCCCGCGGCACGCTGGAGGCCGCGGCCACGCTGCGCGCCGGGCCCTGGGACCGCTTCGCCAGCGTGGTGCTGCCGCTGGCGCGGCCGGGCTTCGTCACCGCCGCGGTGCTGGGCTTCGCGCACACGGTGGGCGAGTTCGGCGTGGTGCTGATGATGGGCGGCAACATCCCGGGCGCGACGCGGGTGCTGTCGGTGGCCATCTACGACCATGTGGAGGCGCTGGAATTCGCCGACGCGCACCGGCTCTCGGCCGGGCTGGTGGTGTTCGCCGTCGCCGTGCTGGCGCTGCTGTACCGCGTCAACCGGCCGCCGCGCGAGGCCGCCGCGACATGATCGAGGCGACGCTGGCCCTGCCCCGCGGCACGGGCTTCACGCTGGACGTCGACCTGGCGCTGCCCGGCCGCGGCGTCAGCGCGCTGTTCGGCCCGTCGGGCTGCGGCAAGACCACGGTGCTGCGGGCCCTGGCCGGGCTGGAGCGCGCCGCCGGCAGGGTGCGGGTGCAGGGCCAGACCTGGCAGGACGATGCCACCGGCGCCTTCGTGCCCACCCACCGCCGGCCGTTGGGCTACGTGATCCAGGAGGCCGCGCTGTTCCCGCATCTGGACGTGCGCGCCAACATCGAATACGGGCGGCGACGCAGCGGCGCGCCGCGCGGGGCGTGCCGCCGCTGGTCGAACTGCTCGGCATCGGCCCCCTGCTCGACCGCCGGCCGGCCACCCTGTCGGGCGGCGAGCGCCAGCGGGTGGCCATCGCCCGCGCGCTGGCCACCGCGCCGCGCCTGCTGCTGATGGACGAGCCGCTGGCCGCGCTCGACGCCGCGCGCAAGGCGGAGATCCTGCCGTACCTGGAGCGCCTGCACCGCGACCTGTCGCTGCCCATCGTCTACGTCACCCATGCGCTGGACGAGGTGGCGCGGCTGGCCGACCACCTGGTCCTGCTGGAGGCGGGGCGGGTGCGCGCCGCCGGCCCGGTGACCGCCCTGCTGGCCCGGCCCGACCTGCCGCTGGCGCAGGCCGACGAGGCCGGCGTGGTGATCGAGGCCGTGGTGGCCGAACACGACGCGGCCTACGGCTTGCTGCGGCTGGCCTTAGACGGCGGCGACCTGTGGGTCGGGCAGCACGGCGGGGCGGACGTCGGCGACCGGGTGCGGGCGCGGGTGCTGGCGCGCGACGTCAGCCTGGCGCGCGAACGGCCGCGGCAGACCAGCATCCTCAACCTGCTGCCGGCGGTCGTGCGGTCGCTGCAGGCGGGGCCGCACACCGTGCTGGTCGAACTGGCCGTCGGCTCGCAGCCCCTGCTGGCCCGCATCACCCGCCGCAGCGCCGACGGCCTGGCGCTGCGGGCCGGTGACGAACTGGTCGCGCAGGTGAAGGGCGTGGCGCTGATGTGAGCGCCGCCCCGCTCAGGCAAAGCTCAGCAGCACCGCCTGCCCGCCGTCGAACGTCGCCCACGCGGCATCGCCCACCGCCAGGCCGCGGGCCTCGTCACGCGGCAGCACCGCGCTCAGTGTCCGGCGGGGCCCGGCCCCCAGCCTCAGCGCGCAGTGCTGCGACCCCGGCTGGATCGACCGCACCTGCACCGGCAGCACGTTGCGCCCGGGCCGGGCCGGCGGCCGGCGCGACAGCACCCGCACCAACGGCGCCTTGACGAGCAGGAACACGGTGGCGCCGGGCGCCAGCGCCATGTCGGTGGCGGCGTCCGGGGTGATGGTGGCGACCAGTGTGTCGCCCGCGTCGCCGTCGCCCGCCGACCAGTGCAGCACCACGTCGACCAGGCCGCCGCGCGGCCGCAGCGCCTGCACCTGCACCGGCAGCTGGTTGCGCGCGCTGCTCTTCACCGGCAGCCGGCGCAGCAGCGCGCGCAGCGTGGCGGCATCGGGCGAGGCGGCGTCGCCGCCCGCCGCCTCGTCCAGCACCGACGGCGGCAGCCGGTCGAGCACGTCCTGCTGGCTGCTCTGCATGGCGCGGTACAGCGCCACCAGCTGGCGCGCCTGGGCGGTGAGCCGCATGCCGCCGCCGCCGGCGCCGCCGGTGTGGCGCTCGACCAGCGGCTGCGGCGACAGCGCGTCCATCGCCTGCAGCATGTCCCACGCGGCCTTGTACGACAGCGGCACGGTGCGCGCCGCGCGGTTCAACGCGCCGTGTTCGGCGATCGCCTCCAGCAGCCGCACGCCGCGCTCGTCCAGCACCGCGCCCAGCGCCGTCTGCAGCGACAGCCGGCCGGTGAGGCGGCCGTCCGCCGCGGCACCGGCGGTGGCGGGGTCGCGGCGGGCGGCGGGCATGGCCGCAGTCTAGGGCCCGCCCGCGTTGTCCTCAGGCCTGGGTGTAGGCCGTCTTCACCGTGGTGTAGAACTCGGCGGCGTGGCGGCCCTGCTCGCGCGGGCCGTAGCTCGATCCCTTGCGGCCGCCGAAGGGCACGTGGTAGTCCACGCCCGCGGTGGGCAGGTTGACCATCACCATGCCGGCCTGCGCGTGGCGCTTGAAGTGCGTGGCGTGCTTCAGGCTGGTGGTGGCGATGCCGCTGGCCAGGCCGAACGGCGTGTCGTTGGCCAGCGCCAGCGCCTCGTCGTAGTCCTTCGCGCGCAGGACGCTCACCACCGGGCCGAAGATCTCCTCTCGGTTGATGCGCATGGCGGCGGTGGTGTCGGTGAACAGCGCCGGGCGCAGGTAGAAGCCGGGCGCGCCGTCTGGGTTGCGCTCGATCACCTCGCCGCCGGCCAGCAGCCGCGCGCCCTCGTCGCGGCCGATGCCGATGTACTTCACGTCCTGCGCCAGCTGGTGCTCGTCGACCACCGGGCCGATGTCGGTGCCGGGCTTGCGCGCGTCGTCCACCCGCAGCGTCTTCATCCGCTCGGCCACGGCCTGCACGAAGCGGTCGTGGATGCCGTCGGTGACGATGAGCCGCGACGACGCGGTGCAGCGCTGGCCGGTGGAGAAGAAGCCGCTGTTGACCGCGGCGGCCACCGCCACGCCGAGGTCGGCGTCGTCGAGCACGACGAACGGGTTCTTGCCGCCCATCTCCAGCTGCACCTTGGCGCCGCGCGAGACGCAGGCCTGCGCCACGCGCTGGCCGGTGGCCACGCTGCCGGTGAAGCTGACGGCGTCGACGCGCCCGTCCTCCAGCAGCACCGCGCCCACCTCCGAGCCGCGGCCCATGACGAGGTTGAACACGCCGGCCGGCGCACCGGCCTGCGCCAGGGCCCGGCTGAGGATCTCCGCCAGCGCCCAGGCGCAGCCGGGCACCACCTCGGCCGGCTTGAAGACCACGCAGTTGCCCCAGGCCAATGCCGGCGCGATCTTCCACGCCGGGATGGCGATGGGAAAGTTCCACGGCGTGATGAGGCCGACCACGCCCACCGGCTCGCGCGTCACCTCGACGCCGACGCCCGGCCGCACCGAGGCCACCGCCTCGCCGCCCGGGCGCAGCGCCTCGCCGGCGAAGAACTTGAAGATGGAGCCGGCGCGCGCCACCTCGCCGATGGCCTCGGGCAGGGTCTTGCCCTCCTCGCGCGCCAGCAGGTCGCCCAGTTCGGCCTTGCGGGCGAGGATCTCGCTGCCCACGGTGTCGAGCAGGTCGAAGCGCTGCTGCGGCGTGGACAGGCCCCAGGCCGGCGCCGCGGCGCGCGCGGCGGCCACGGCCTGCAGCGCCTGCGCCCGGTCGGCCACGGCGTACTCGCCGATCACGTCGCGGGTGTCCGACGGGTTGATGTTGCGGTAGGCGCGCACGCCCTCGGTCCAGGCGCCGGCGATGTAGTTGGCGTTCATGCGGGTCCGGTTGCAGGGTTCGGAGGAAGCGGCGTCAGCTGGCGGCGGAGACCAGCCGGCCGTCGCGGTAGAAGCCGGCCAGGTTGTCGAGCACGCGCTGCGCCATCGCGCGCCGCGTCTCGTCGGTGGCGCTGGCGACGTGCGGCAGCAGCACCACGTTGTCGAGCGAGAACAGCGCTTCCGGCACCCGCGGCTCGTCCTCGAAGACGTCGAGCCCGGCGCCGGCGATGCGGCGTTCGGCCAGCGCACGCACCAGCGCCGCCTCGTCGACCACCGAGCCGCGGGCGACGTTGACGAGGAAGCCGCGTGGGCCCAGCGCGTCCAGCACCTCGGCGTTCACCAGGTGGCGGGTCTCGGCACCGCCGGCGGTGATGACCACCAGGAAGTCGCACCAGTCCGCCAGCGCGGCCAGCGAGGGCTCGTGCGGCCAGTCGACGCCCGCCACCGGTCGGCGGCTGTGGTAGCGGATGGCCATGTCGAAGCCGCCGGCGCGGCGGGCGATGGTGCGGCCGATGCGGCCGAGGCCGACGATGCCCAGCTTCGCGCCGCTGACCCGGCGGCCGAGGCCGAAGCCGTCGCCGGCCGCCCAGCGGCCTGCGCGCACGAAGCGGTCGGCCTCGACGACGCGGCGCGCGACGGCCAGCACCAGCGCCATCGCGGTGTCGGCCACGCAGTCGTTCAGCACGTCGGGCGTGTAGCCCACCGCCACCCCGCGCGCGGCCAGCGACGGCAGGTCCAGCCGGTCCAGGCCGACGCCCATGCTGGAGACGACGCGCAGCGCCGGCAGGGCCGCCAGCGTCGGCGCGTCCAGCCCCACGCCGGCCGAGGTCACGGCGCCGGTGAAGGACGCGCCGTGTCGGGCGAGGAAGGCGGCGGGGTCGGCCTCGTCGGCCAGGCGGTGCAGGTCGTAGCCCTCGGCCAGCGGCCCCTCGAGGAAGGGCGGCAGGCGGCCGAGCTGCAGCAGGCGGGGGCGGTCGGTGGGGGTGGTCATGGGGTGGATGGTCGCTCAGTCGAGCTTCACGCCCGCCTTGGCGACCACCTGCGCCCAGTGGCGGCGCTCGCGGTCGAAGAAGGCGGCGAACTCGGCCGGGGTCATGGTGTGCACCTCCGCGCCCTGGCTGACCAGCTTCTCGCGCACCTCCGGCGAGCGGATGATGCGGGTCAGCTCGGCCTGCAGCCGCGCCAGCTGGGGCGCCGGCATCGAGGCCGGCACCAGCACGCCCTGCCAGGTGCCGGACTCGAAGCCCGCGACGCCCTGCTCGGCGACGGTGGGCACCTGCGCCAGCAGCGGCACCCGGCTGCCCTTGGACACCGCCAGCACCTTGAGCTTGCCCGCCTGCACGTGCGGCAGCGTGGCCAGCATGCCGTTCATCAGCACCTGCGTCTGGCCGGCCACCGTGTCGCCGATGGCCTGCGCGCCGCCCTTGTAGGGGATGTAGGTCCACTTGGCGCCGGTGGCCTGTTCCACCGCCACGCCGGCCAGGTGCGGCGCGCTGCCGATGGCCGTCACCGCCATGTTCAGCGGCTGCCTGTGCGACAGGGCCACCAGCTCGGCCAGGCTGTTCGCCGGCACCGACGGGTGCACCACCAGCAGGTGGGGCGAGTAGGCCAGCATGGTGACGCCGCGCAGGTCCTTCGCCGGGTCGAAGGGCAGCCGGGTGTAGACCGACGGGCTGATGGCCAGCGCGCCGACGTCGCACAGCAGCAGCGTGTGCCCGTCCTTCGACTTGGCGACGAAGTCGGTGCCGGTGTTGCCGTTGGCGCCCGGCTTGTTGTCGACCACCACCGTGGTCTTCAGCGCCTCGGCCAGCGGCTGGCCGATGGCGCGGGCGATGATGTCCGACGAACCGCCCGGCGGGTACGGCACGACGATGCGCAGCGGCTGGCCGGGCCAGGCCTGCGCCCGCGACGTCGCGGGCGAGAACAGGCCGGCGGCGGCCCCGGCCATCAGGCCGAGGGCCGCGCGTCGCGGGGGGAGGTCAGGTCGTTGGGGTTCGTCACGTTGTCGTCCGCTCCGGTGGTGGTCGTGGTCAGCGCACCATGCAGGGCCGCTTGGGGTCGAAGGTCCAGCCAGGGATGACGTGCTGCATGGCGACGGCGTCGTCGCGCGCGCCCAGGCCGTGCGCCTGGTAGAGCCGGTGCGCGGCCTCGACCCGGGCCATGTCGAGCGTGACGCCGAGGCCGGGCGCGGCGGGCACCGCCACCTCGCCGCCGACGATGCGCAGCGGCTCGACGGTCAGGCCTTGGCCGTCCTGCCAGATCCAGTGCGTGTCGATGGCGGTGATGCGGCCCGGCGCCGCGGCGGCGGCATGGGTGAACATGGCCAGCGAGACGTCGAAGTGGTTGTTCGAATGCGAGCCCCAGGTCAGGCCGAAGTCGCGGCAGGTCTGCGCCACCCGCACCGCGCCCTGCATCGTCCAGAAGTGCGGGTCGGCGAGCGGGATGTCCACGCTCTGAAGCGACAGCGAATGCACCATCTGCCGCCAGTCGGTGGCCACCATGTTGGTGGCGGTGGGCAGTCCGGTGGCGCGGCGGAACTCGGCCATCACCTCGCGGCCGGAGAAGCCGCCTTCGGCGCCGCAGGGGTCCTCGGCATAGGCGAGGGTGCCGTGCAGGTCCCGCATCAGCCGCACCGCGTCCTTCAGCCACCAGCCGCCGTTCGGGTCGAGCGTGATGCGCGCCTGCGGGAAGCGCGTCTTCAGGGCCTTGACCGCCTCCACCTCCTCCTCGCCGCGCAGCACCCCGCCCTTCAGCTTGAAGTCCTGGAAGCCGTAGCGCGCCTGCGCGGCCTCGGCGAGGGCGACGATGGCCGCCGGGGTCATCGCTTCCTCGTGACGCAGGCGACACCAGGGATCCTCGGCGTCGGGGTCGCTGGCGTAGGGCAGGCCTGTCTTCTGCCGGTCGCCGACGTAGAACAGGTAGCCCAGCATGGGCACGCGGTCGCGCTGCTGCCCTTCGCCGAGCAGCGCGCACACCGGCACCTCCAGGTGCTGGCCGAGCAGGTCGAGCAGCGCCGACTCCACCGCCGTCACCGCATGGATGGTGGTGCGCAGGTCGAAGGTCTGCAGCCCCCGGCCGCCGGCGTCGCGGTCGGCGAAGCGCTGGCGCATGGCGTTGAGCAGCCGCTGCCAGTCGCCCACCTTCTGGCCTTCGAGCAGTGGCGCGGCGTCCTCCAGCGTCTGCCGGATGGCCTCGCCGCCGGGGACCTCGCCGACGCCGGTGCGGCCGGCGGAATCGGTGACGACCAGCAGGTTGCGGGTGAAGAACGGCGCATGCCCGCCGGACAGGTTGAGCAGCAGGCTGTCGCGCCCGGCCACCGGCACGGCGCGGACGGATTGGATGCGGGGGGTGTTGTTCACCTCGGGCTCAATCCGCGCTGATCCTGCGCGTCTCGATCACCTGCTTCCAGCGCGCGAACTCGCGCTGCTGGAAGGCGGTGAACTGCTCCGGCGTGTTGGCGACGATCTCGAAGCCGAGGTCGGTCAGCCGCGTCTTCACCACCGGGTCGTTCAACGCCGCCACCATCGCCGCGTGCAGCTTCTGCTTGACGTCGGCCGGCAGGCCCCGAGGTGCGGCCACCGCCTGCCAGGAGTAGACGTCGACGTCGGCCACGCCGGCTTCGGCCAGCGTGGGCACCTGCGGCAGCAGCGGGCTGCGCTTGTCGCCGGTGATGGCCAGCGCGCGCAGCCTGCCCGAGGCCACGTGTTGCGTGACGACGTTGATGTTCTGGAACGACGCGTCGACCACGCCGCCGAGCAGGTCGTTGATGGCCGGCGCGCCGCCCTTGTAGGGCACGTGCAGGCCCGAGGTGCCGCTCTGCAGCCAGAACAGCTCCGCCGTCAGGTGGTCGGACGAACCGTTGCCCGACGAGGCGAAGGTCAGCTTCTCGGGCTGCTTCTTCAAGGCCGCCAGCAGGTCGGCCACCGTGCGCTGCGGCGACGCGGCCGGCACCACCAGCACGTTGGGCGCCTGCACCGCGACGGTCAGGTAGTCGAAGTCCTTCAGCGCGTCGTACGGCACGCTCTTGATCAGGTGCGGCGCGATGACGTAGGGACCGAGCGACGCGACCAGCAGCGTGTGGCCGTCGGCCGGCGCGCGCTTGACCTGCCCGGCGCCCAGGGTGCCGGTGGCCCCCGGGCGGTTGTCCACGACGAAGGTCTGGCCGAAGCGCTCCTGCAGCTTGGCGGGCAGGCTGCGGGCGATCATGTCGGTGGAGCCGCCCGCGGGGAAGGGCACCACCAGGGTCACCGGCCTGTCGGGCCACGACTGCGCGGCGGCGAACAGCGGGGCGGCGGCCAGCAGGGCCGCAGAGAAGCCGCCCAGCAGGCGTCGCCGGGTGGCGGTCGACGCAGGGCGCGCAACGGGCGTGAAGGGCGAAGTCATCTCGTCGTCTCCTGTCTTGTCACCGGGCTCGTTCACTGCGGCCCGAGCTTGGCCACCAGCGCGCGCAACTGCTCGACCTCGGCCGCGGTGAGGTCGGACAGCGGCGGGCGCACCGGGCCGGCGGAATGGCCGGCGATCGTGGCCCCGGCCTTGACGATGGACACCGCATAGCCCTCGCCCTGGTTGCGCAGCGCGATGTAGGGCAGGAAGAAGTCGCGGATCAGGCGGTTGCAGGTCTCGTCGTCGCCGGCGGCATGGGCGTTGTAGAAGTCCATCGCCGTCTTCGGGATGAAGTTGAAGACCGCCGAGGAGTAGACCGGGCAGCCCATGGCCTTGTAGGCGCCGGCGAAGACCTCCGCCGTCGGCAGGCCGCCGAGGTAGGCGAAGCGGTCGCCCAGCGTCTGGCGGATGGCGACGAACTTCTCGATGTCGCCGACGCCGTCCTTGAAGCCGATGAGGTTGGGGCAGCGGTCGGCCAGCTGCAGCAGGCTGGCCGGGGTCAGCCGGCAGGCGCCGCGGTTGTAGACGACGACGCCGAACCTGACGCTGCGGCACACCGCCTCGACGTGGGCGACCAGGCCCTCCTGGCTGGCCTCGGTCAGGTAGTGCGGCAGCAGCAGCAGCCCCTGGGCGCCCAGGCGCTCGGCCTCCTGCGCATAGCGGATGGCCAGCGTGGTGCCGGCGCCGGCGCCGGCCAGGATGGGGGTGCGGCCGCGGCAGGTGTCCAGCGCCACCTGGACCACCTGCGAGAACTCGGCAGGCTCCAGCGAGAAGAACTCACCCGTGCCACCGGCGGCGAACAGCGCCGAGGCGCCGTAGGGCTGCAGCCACTCGAGCCGCTCCGCATAGGGCGTCGGCGCGAAGCGCAGATCGGCGTCGAAGTCGGTGAGGGGAAAGGACAGCAGGCCAGCCTGCAGCACGCGCTGGAGCTCTTGGGGGGACATGGCGGTTCTCCGGGCTTGCGGGCCGGTATGGCCGCAACGTCATATGTCATCGTACAACTTGGACCGGCCCGCAACGAACAAGGGATAACCCGGTGTCCGGGTCCGGTTCCCGGCATGGGCGCCATGGCCGGGCGGCCGGGGGCGGCCCGTCCCGGCGGTGAGAAAAGTCGCCGGCCGTCAGCCCGGGCCGGCCTCGTGGGCGCGGCGGCGCCGCTCGCGGCTGTTGGCCAGGTGGGTGCGCATGGCCGCGCGGGCGGCCTCCGGGTCCTGCGCCACGATGGCGACGAGGATGCTGTCGTGCTCGGCGTTGACCCGGCGCAGGTACTGGCCGCGCACCTCCTTCGACGCCCCCTGCTGAAGGCGGGCGCGCGGGATGATGTCGCGGCCGAGCGTGGCCATCAGGTCGGCGAAATGGGCGTTCTGGGTCGCCCGCGCGATCTCGACGTGGAACTGGAAGTCGGCGGCCACCGCGTCGGCGCCGGCCGCGATGGCCGACTCCAGTTCGGCGAGGGCGGCGCGCATGGCCGCGAGGTTGGCGTCGGTGCGGCGCACGGCGGCCAGCGCGGCGGCCTCGGTCTCCAGCCCGATGCGCAGCTCGAGCACGGCGATGACGTCGCGCAGCGTGGCCATCTGGTCGGCATCGATGCGGAAGCCGGGCGTGTCGCCCGGGCCGAGCACGAAGGTGCCGATGCCATGGTGCGTCTGCACCATGCCGCTGGCCTGCAGCTTGGAGATGGCCTCGCGCACCACCGTCCGGCTGACACCGAACTCGGCCATGATGGCCGCCTCGGTGGGCAGCTTGGTGCCCTCCGTCCAGCGGCCGTCGCGGATGCGCTCGCCCAGGGTGTCGACGAGGTCGAGCGCCAGCGTTCGGGGGCGGCGTCGGGGTGGCGGGATCACGCTGGACATGGGCTGCTTCCGGTTGGCGCCGCCGTGACAGCCAGGGCGGTTTCCGTTCAGTGTTGTATGACGACTGACCGGACGGCGCAAGTCACGGAGGGTTCGACGCGTCCTGCCCGGTGCTCGGCCGGGCGGCCGCGGCACCTGCCGCACGCCCCGGCCGACGACGGCGCCATTGTCGCCAACGAGGGCGGGTCTGCCGGCGGGCACGGCGTGCCCGCGCCGCGTCAGGCCGGGTCGACCCGGAAGCGCGCCACCCGTGCGGCCAGCGCCAGGGCCTGCTCGCGCAGGCTGTCGGCCGCCGCTGCGGTCTCTTCCACCAGCGCCGCGTTCTGCTGCGTCTGCCGGTCCAGCGTCCCCAGCGAATCGCTCACCAAGTGCACGCCGCCGCTCTGTTCCTTGGTCGCTTCGAAGACGGTGGACATCAGCGCCTTCAGCTGCTCGGCGTTGTCGCGCAGCGACCGCATCTGGTCACCGGCCGAGCCGACCACGCGGGCGCCGGCGTCCACCCGCCCCACGCTGTCGGTGATGAGCGTCTTGATCTCCCGCGCCGACTGCGCCGATCGCTGTGCCAGGGCGCGCACCTCGGCGGCGACGACGGCGAAGCCGCGGCCGTGCTCGCCCGCGCGTGCCGCCTCCACGGCGGCGTTCAGCGCCAGGATGTTGGTCTGGAAGGCGATGCCGTCGATCACCGAGATGATGTCGGCGATGCGGGTCGACGACTCCTGCACGCCGTGCATGGTGCGCACGACCTCGCCGATGGTCTCGCTGCCCGCCGTGGCGGCCGACGCATTGGCGCTGGCGATGGCGGCGGCCGACTGGCTGGTGTCGGCGGTGCTCGCCACCGTGGACGCGATCTGGTGCATGGCCGATGCCGACTCTTCCAGACTGGCCGCGGCCTGCTCGCTGCGGCGGCTCAGGTCCGTCGAGGCGCCGGCGATCTCGCCGCTGGCGTGGACCAGGCCGTCGGAGGCCGCCCGGACCTCCAGCACGATGCCGCGCAGCGAGCTCTGCATGTCCTTCATGCTGTTCATCAGGTCGGCCGCCTCGTCGCGGCCCCAGGGGCGGGGCGCCATGGTGAGGTCGCCCTTGGTCATCGCTTCCAGGTGGCGCCGCACCTCGGCCAGCCCGCCGTTCATCACCAGGTAGAAGCTGTAGAACAGGTAGGCGGCGGTGAGCAGGCAGACGCCGGTGAGGATCAAGGTGGCATCGCGGCGCTGCAGGTCGTGGCCGATGCGGTCGGCCAGCAGCGAGTCCAGCAGCGTCATGCCGTCCGAGGAGAGCGCGCGCAGCGCGTCGACGGCGGCCTGCCCCGGCACGTCCAGCATGGCGGTCTGGGCGTCGAAGCGGTCACCGAACCAGGCGCGTTCCGCCGCGTCGAGGAAGCGCCGGCTGGCGTCGAGCGCGGCGGCCATCGGCAGCCTGGCCACCTCCGGATGGCCGTCCGCGGCACGCCGCAGCTGCCCCTCGATGTCACCCAGTTGCACCCGTGCCTGGTTCCACAGGGCATACAGGCGCCGCAGCTGCGCCGGGTCGGGCTCGCCCTGGCCCATCGACCCGGCCAGGCCGCGTGCATGGGAGATGGCCTCGACGACGTCGAAGGTGACGATGGCCGACACCGACATCAGGTAGTAGGTGGTCTGCTCCGGGTCCAGCGACAGCAGAGAGGCGTCGAGCACCGAGGTGCGGGCGTCGCGCAGGCCGTCGACGTAGGCCTGCATCGCGGCCGCGGTGGACGCGCCGGTGCCGAGCGCCTCGTCCGCCTTCAGGGCCGGGACCAGGGCCGGCCGGAAGTCGAGCCCGGCGGGGCGCTGCTCGACCAACTGCAGCACCGCGGCCTTGCGCGCCCGGATGGCCGCCAGGTCCGGGCCGGTCGACGAGCCGCCCAGGAGCAGGCGGCGCTGCCGTTGCGCCTCGATCAGCCAGGGCTCCAGCAGGCGCAGCGTCTCGACGCCGGCCCGCTCCTTGCGCGCGAAGTCCACCGCCGCGGCAACGTTGTCGAGGTAGGCCTTGAGCAGGAACAGCAGTGGCAACAGGAACGCCAGCGACACCAGCAGCGCCTTGGCCCGGAAGCCGAGCTTGCGGAACAGCCGGACCCCCGGCGCCCAGACGCCGTGGTGGCGAAAGAAGGGCAGCATGGCGCTGCTGCTGGGTCGCGTGGCGGTGGGGCGGGCCGTCGGGTGCATGCGTCGTCCAGGGGGTGTTGGTATGAAGCGCCTATCGGCAACGCCTTGCCCGGCTTGAACGCGCCGGTGTGGGGAGATCTCGACGCGAGAGGCTCGCCCACCCTCGCCGGTGGCCGCCCTCTGCAACGATCGCGCCCGTGTCGTCGGCTAGGCTTGCGCTTTGTCAACACAGCAGGAGCACCGCCCGATGAGCCCGACCCGCCCGACCCGCGCCGCCGAATGGATCCGCCTGCCGTCGTCCGACGGCGGTGCCTTCGACGCCTACCTCGCCTTGCCGCCGGCCGGCACCGGCCCGGGCCTGGTGCTGTTCCAGGAGATCTTCGGCGTCAACGAGCACATCCGCGCGGTGGCCGAGCAGTACGCGCTGGACGGTTTCGTCGTGCTGGCGCCGGACATCTTCTGGCGCCAGCAGCCGCGGGTCGAACTGGGCTACGACGGCGAAGACCGCAACCGGGCGATGTCGATGATGAAGGCGCTGCAGCCGCAACAGCTGATGGCCGACGTGCGCGACAGCGTCGCCGCGCTGCGCGCACGGCCCGAGGCGGCCGGGCGCAAGGTGGGCGCCATCGGTTACTGCCTGGGCGGCCGGCTGGCCTTCGGCGCCGCGGCCACCACCGACGTCGACGCCGCGGTGGCCTACTACGGCGGCGGCATCCACGACCAGCTGGACAAGGCCGCGGGCATCACCGCGCCGATGCAGTTCCACTACGCCGAGCAGGACGACAACATCCCGCTGTCCGCGGTGGAGAAGGTGCGGCAGGCGTTCGCCGGCAAGCCCGCCGAGGTCTTCGTCTACCCCGGCGCGCACCACGGCTTCAACTGCTGGGCGCGCGGCAGCTACCACCCGGCCAGCGCCGCCCTGGCGCACGGCCGCAGCCTGGCCTTCCTGGCCGAGCGGCTGTTCTGATGCCGGCGGCCCGGGTGCGCCTGCGGCGATGAACCTGCGCTTCGTCGAGGCGTACTACTGGGCGGTCTCGCTCAACAGCGTCACGCGGGCGGCGGAGAAGCTGCACATCACCCAGTCCGCGCTGTCCAGCCGCATCGCCGGGCTGGAGGCCGAACTCGGCGCGGCGCTGCTCGACCGGCGGTCGCGGCAGTTCCGCGTCACCGCCGCCGGGCTGCGCTTCCATGCCTTCGCGCAGCAGCTGCTGACGCTGCAGCGGCAGATCAAGTCCGAGATGGGCGGTGACGCGCCGGCGGCGCCGGTGCAGCTGCGCATCGGCGCCATCGAGTCGGTGGTGCACAGCTGGCTCACCGGCTGGCTGCAGCAGATGCGCCGCAGCCACCCCGACTTCCAGCTCGACCTGACGGTGGAGATGACGCCGGTGCTGACCGACCAGGTGGCGCGCGGCTCGCTGGACCTGGTCTTCGCCGCGCTGCCGGCCGGCGGCGCCGGCATGCGGGTGCGCCCGCTGCCGGACATGGAGATGAGCTTCGTCGGCCACCGGGCCCTGCACACCCGGCGTCGCTACACGCTGGACGAACTGGCCGGCTTCGACCTGATGACCTTCCAGCGCGGCTCGCAGCCGCACGTGGCGCTGCTGGAGCTGTTCCGTCGCGCCGGCACCGCGCTGCCGCGGGTGCATTCCATCTCCTCCATCTCGGCCATGTCGCAGCTGGTCGAGGGCGGCTTCGGCATCGCCACGCTGCCGCGCGCGGCGGCCGAGCGGCTGGCCCGCCACCTGCCGCTGAAGACCCTGCGCTGCGACACCGGGCTGACGCCGCTGACCATCTACGCCAGCTTCCGCGACGACCCCGGCTCGGTGGTGGTGCAGTCGGTGCTGGACGCCGCCGTGGCCTATGTCGGCACGGACCGGAAGCCATCGAAAAAGTGATGAGCTGAGCAAGAAATTTCGCGTTTGGCCCGGCCGGACCGACTTTCCACAATGCCGCCACGGACCGCTCCTCCACCGGTTCGAGCAAGGAAGCGGCTTGTCCCAGACCCCCGTCCTCGATGAAGCGTCCAGCGGCCTGGCCGTGCGGCACGCGGCCCGGCAGGGCCGGCTCACCGGCCACACCAGCGGCCTGGCGCGCGAGCAGGTGCAGGGCAACCTGGTGGTGCTGGCGGCCGCCGACGCCGGCGACTTCCTGCGCTACTGCCAGCGCAACCCGAAGCCCTGTCCGCTGCTGGCGGTGTCCGAGCCCGGCGACCCCACGCTGCCGACGCTCGGCGCCGACCTCGACCTCCGCACCGACGTGCCGCGCTACCGCGTCTGGCGCCACGGCGAACTGGTGGCGGAACCGACCGACCTGCGCGCGCTGTGGCGCGACGACCTGGTCAGCTTCGTCATCGGCTGCTCCTTCAGCTTCGAGCACGCGCTGCTGGCCGCCGGCATCCCGCTGCGCCATGTGCAGCAGGGCCGCAACGTGGCCATGTACCGCACCCACGTCGCCACGCAGCGTGCCGGCGCCTTCTTCGGCCCGATGGTGGTCAGCATGCGCCCGCTCAAGGCGGCCGACGCCATCCGCGCAGTGCAGATCACCGGCCGCACGCCGGAGGTGCACGGCGCGCCGGTGCACCTCGGCGACCCGGCGCTGATCGGCATCGCCGACCTGTCGCGGCCCGACTACGGCGACGCGGTCGAGGTGATGGCCGACGAGCTACCGGTGTTCTGGGCCTGCGGCGTCACGCCGCAGGCCGCGGTGGCCGCCGCCCGGCCGGCCTTCTGCATCACCCATGCGCCGGGCGCCATGCTGGTCACCGACCTGCTCAACCGCCGGCTCGGCAGCGCCTGACCACCGCCGCCGTCTCCCGCCCTGTCCACCTTCCGAAAGGAGTCCGCGATGAAGAAGCTCTTGTGCGCTGCCCTGGCCCTGGCCGCGACCACCGCCCTGGCCCAGACCCGGTGGGACCTGCCCTCCGGCTACAACGCCAACACCTTCCAGGTGCAGAACCTGCAATGGTTCGCCGCCGAGGCCGAGAAGGCCAGCGCCGGCAAGCTGAAGATCCAGGTCCACCCCGGCGCCTCGCTGTTCAAGGCCAACGAGATCAAACGCGCGGTGCAGTCGGGGCAGACCGCCATCGGCGAGTTCATCCTGTCCAGCGCGGCCAACGAGAACCCGCTGTTCGGCGTCGATTCCATCCCGTTCCTGGCCACCAGCTACGACGAGTCGCGGCGGCTGGACGAGGTCTCGCGCCCGGGGCTGGAGAAGGTGCTGCGCGAGCAGGGGCTGAAGCTGCTCTACACCGTGCCGTGGCCGCCGCAGGGCCTGTACACCGCCAAGCCGGTGGCGTCGATGAGCGACCTCAAGGGCACCAAGATGCGGGCCTACAACCCGGCCACCGCGCGCATCGCCGAGATCGTCGGCGCGCAGCCGGTGACCATCCAGCTGGCCGAGCTGCCGCAGGGCCTGGCCACCGGCACGGTGCAGAACTTCCTCACCTCCAGCGCGTCGGGCGTGGACAGCAAGCTGTACGAGCACGTCAAGTATTTCTACGACGTCAACGCCTGGCTGCCGCGCAACGCGGTGGTGGTCAACCAGCGCGCCTTCGACGGGCTGGACAAGGCGACCCAGGACGCCGTGCTGAAGGTGGCCGCCGACGCCGCCAGGCGCGGCTGGCAGCTCAGCGAGCAGAAGGACGCCGAGTACATGAAGGAGCTGGCGGCCAAGGGCATGACGGTGGACCTGACCAGCGAGGGCCTGAAGCGCGAGCTGAAGACCATCGGCCAGCGCATGAGCGCCGAATGGCTGCAGACCGCCGGCGAAGACGGCCAGCGCGTGCTGTCGGCCTTCTCCGCCGCGGCCCGCAAGTGAGCGCCGCCGCCGCCGCCGCCATGGCCGCCGATGCCAGCACCCTGTCGTCGCCGGCGGCGACGTCGGCCCGGCGGGCCGGACGGCTCCGCCGCGGCCTCGACGGGCTGTACGCCGCCGGCGCGGTGGCCGGGGCGGTGTGCATCGCGCTCATCGCGCTGCTGATGGTCTGGCAGAGCGTGGGCCGGCAGCTCGGCATCGGCACCGGCGCGGTCAACGACCTCGTCGCCTGGCTGTGCGCCGCGGCCGGCTTCCTGACCATGGCCGGCGCCTTCCGCCATGGCGACTTCGTCCGCGTGTCCCTGCTGCTGGAAACGTTGTCGCCGCCGGCGCGGCGCCGGGCCGAACTGGCGACGCTCGGCATCGCCGCGGTGTCGGTGGCCTACCTGGCCTGGTGGGCCTGTCGCTTCACGTTCGACAGCTGGCGCTTCAAGGAGATGGCGCAGGGCCTGCTGCCCATCCCCATCTGGATACCGCAGTCCAGCTTCGCCGCCGGCTCGCTGCTGCTGCTGGTCGCCGTGATCGACGAATGGGTGGGGGTGGCGCGCGGGTCGATGCCCACCTACGAACGGCTGACGGCCGAGCGGCACGCCGCCGGCGACTTCTCCTCCGACCTCTGAAGGACAGTCATGAGACGCGCTGTGTCGACCATCGCCGGCGGGCCGAGCGCCCGGCCGCTCCCAAGCCGGCCCGCCGTCCCCGCGGGGGATCGAGCGACGTCCCCGTCGGGCGGGGGGCGGACATGACCATGCTGACGGTCGGGGGCAGCCTGCTGCTGATGATGTGCCTGCTGCTGGGCGGCGGGGTGTGGATCGCCATGACGCTGGCCATCGTCGGCTGGGTCGGCCAGGCCTTCTTCACCAGCACCCAGCCCGGCATGAACCTGTTCTCGGCGTTCTGGGAATCGAACGCCAGCTGGGAGCTGGCGGCGCTGCCGCTGTTCATCTGGATGGGCGAGATCCTCTTCCGCTCCCGCTTGAGCGAGGAGATGTTCGAGGGCCTGGCGCCGTGGCTCAACCGCATCCCCGGCCGGCTGTTCCACACCACGGTGCTGGGCTGCGGCATCTTCGGCTCGGTGTCGGGCTCGTCGGCCGCCACCTGCGCCACCATCTCGAAGGTGGCGCTGCCCGAGCTGCGCCGCCGCGGCTACGACGAGCGCATCGCGCTCGGCTCGCTGGCCACCGCCGGCACGCTGGGCATCCTCATCCCACCCTCGATCACCATGGTGGTCTACGCCGTGGCGGCCGACGCCTCGATCATCCGCGTCTTCCTGGCCGGCTTCCTGCCCGGGCTGCTGCTGATGGGGCTGTTCTCCGGCTACATCGCCTGGTGGAGCCTGCGCCACCCGCAGCGCATGCCGGCGGCCGAGCCGCCCACCACGCTGGCCGAGAAGCTGCGCCGCTCGCGCCAGCTCATCCCCTGCGCGGCGCTCATCGTCTTCATCCTGTGGGCGCTGGTGTCCGGCGTGGCGACGGCCACCGAATGCGCGGCCTTCGGCGTGCTGGGTTCGCTGGTGCTGGCGCTGTGGAGCCGCTCGCTCAACTGGGCCAGCTTCCGCGCCGGCCTGCTGGGCGCGGCCCGCACCAGCTGCATGATCATGTTCATCCTCGCCGGCGCGGCCTTCCTGACGAAGACCATGGCCTTCACCGGCATCCCGCGCGAGCTCGCCGAATGGGTGGGCAGCCTGCACCTGCCGGGCTATGCGCTGATCGCGGTGCTGGTGGTGGTGTACCTGGTGCTGGGCACCGCGCTGGACGGCATCTCGATGATCGTGCTCACCGCTGCGGTGGTGATGCCGATGGTCCAGCAGGCCGGCTTCGACCTGGTGTGGTTCGGCATCTTCGTCATCCTGCTGGTGGAGATCGCCGAGGTCACGCCGCCGGTCGGCTTCAACCTCTTCGTGCTGCAGAACATGACGGGCCGGGACAGCAACGTCATCGCCCGTGCCGCCATCCCCTTCTTCGGCTGCCTGGTGGTGTGCATCGCGCTCATCACCGCCTTCCCCGCGATCGTGACCGTCGTGCCGGACTGGCTGATGGGCCCCGCGCGCTGACCGCACCCTTTCCTCCCAATCCCCATGCCGACCCCATCCACCAACCGACGCTGGCAGTTCTGGATCGACCGCGGCGGCACCTTCACCGACCTGGTCGGCCGCGCACCGGACGGCGCGCTGCACACGCTGAAGCTGCTGA
Source organism: Aquabacterium sp. J223 (assembly GCF_024666615.1). NCBI lineage: Bacteria > Pseudomonadati > Pseudomonadota > Betaproteobacteria > Burkholderiales > Sphaerotilaceae > Aquabacterium > Aquabacterium sp. J223. The sequence continues at coordinate 1,626,860 of NZ_CP088297.1, forward strand.
GCGAGAACCCCGAGCAGTACCGTGACGCGGCCGTCGAGGGCATCCGCCGGCTGCTGGACCTGACGGCGGGCGAGCCGATCACGCCCGAGCGGGTCGAGTGCGTGAAGATGGGCACCACGGTGGCCACCAACGCGCTGCTCGAGCGCCAGGGCGACCGCACGGTGCTGGTCACCACACGCGGCTTCCGCGACGCGCTGCGCATCGCCTACCAGGCGCGGCCGCGGCTGTTCGACCGCCGCATCGTGCTGCCCGAACTGCTGTACGAGCGGGTGGTGGAGGCACAGGAGCGGGTCGGCGCGCAGGGCGAGCTGGTGCAGCCGCTGGACGAGGCGGCGCTGCGGGCGGCGCTGCAGCCCGCCTTCGACGCCGGCATCCGCGCCTGCGCCATCGTCTTCCTGCACGGCTGGCGCCACACCGCCCATGAGGCCGCGGCCGCCGCCATCGCCCGCCACATCGGCTTCACCCAGGTGTCGGCCTCGCACGAGGTGAGCCCGCTGATGAAGCTGGTCTCGCGCGGCGACACCACGGTGGTCGACGCCTACCTCAGCCCCATCCTGCGCCGCTACGTCGAGCAGGTGGCCCAGCAGATGCCCGGCGTGCGGCTGTACTTCATGCAGAGCTCCGGCGGCCTGACCGAGGCGGCGCGCTTCCAGGGCAAGGACGCCATCCTCTCCGGGCCGGCCGGCGGCATCGTCGGCATGGTGAGGACCGCATGCCAGGCGGGCCACGGCAAGGTCATCGGCTTCGACATGGGCGGCACCTCCACCGACGTCAGCCACTACGCCGGCGAGTTCGAGCGGGCGTTCGAGACCGAGGTCGCCGGCGTGCGCATGCGCGCGCCGATGATGAGCATCCACACGGTGGCCGCCGGCGGCGGCTCGATCGTCCGCTTCGACGGCGCGCGGCTGCGCGTCGGGCCGGCGTCGGCCGGCGCCAACCCCGGCCCCGCCAGCTACCGCCGCGGCGGTCCGCTGGCGGTGACCGATGCCAACGTGCTGCTCGGCCGCATCCAGCCCGCGCACTTCCCGGCGGTGTTCGGCCCGCAGGCCGACCAGCCGCTGGACCGCGAGGCGGCGCAGCGCGGCTTCGACGCGCTGGCAAAGACGATGGGCCAGGCCACCGGCCAGCCGGTGACCGCCGAGGACGTGGCCAGCGGCGCGCTGCAGATCGCGGTGGCCGGCATGGCCAACGCCATCAAGCGCATCTCGGTGGCGCGGGGCTACGACGTCACCGACTACACGCTGCAGTGTTTCGGCGGCGCCGGTGGCCAGCACGCCTGCCTGGTGGCCGACGCGCTGGGCATGACGCGGGTGCTGGCGCATCCGCTGGCCGGCGTGCTGTCGGCCTACGGCATGGGGCTGGCCGACCGCATCGCGATGCGCGAGCGGTCGCTCGAGTGGCCGCTCGATGCCGACGGCCTGGCCCGTGCCGCGGCCGAGGCCGACGCGCTGGCGGAGCGCGCGTCGCAGGAACTGCAGGCGCAGGGCGTGGCGGCGGCGCAGGTGCGCTGCACCCGCCGGCTGAACCTGCGCTACGACGGCACCGACACCGCGCTGCCCTGCGACCTGCCGGCCGATGCGCCGGCCGACGACGCGCTGGCCGCGCTGCGCCAGCAGTTCGAGACGGCCTACCGGCGGCGCTTCGCCTTCCTCATGCCCGACCGCGGCCTGGTCATCGAATCGGCGACGGTGGAGGCGGTGGCACCCGGCGAGGCGGTGGCCCGCCCCCGCCGGCGGCGCCGAGCCGACCCCGCACCGGCCGGCACCGGCCGACGCCATCCGCATGCACTGCGCCGCCGACGACCGGCCCGCAGGCTGGCGCGAGGCCGGCCTGTACCGCCGCGAGGCGCTGCGCCCCGGCGCCCGCATCACCGGCCCGGCGGTGCTGGCCGAGCGCAACGCCACCACCGTGGTCGACCCGGGCTGGCAGGCCACCGTGCAGGCCGACGGCAGCGTCGAGCTGCAGCGCGTCGGCGCCCGCGCGCAGCGCCATGCCGCGGGCACCGCCGCCGACCCGGTGATGCTGGAGGTGTTCAACAACCTCTTCATGAACATCGCCGAGCAGATGGGCCTGCGGCTGTCCAACACGGCGCACTCGGTCAACATCAAGGAGCGGCTGGACTTCTCCTGCGCGCTGTTCGACGGCGAAGGCCAGCTCATCGCCAATGCGCCGCACATGCCGGTGCACCTGGGCTCGATGAGCGAGTCCATCCGCACGGTGATCGACCGCAACCCCGGGATGGGGCCCGGCGACGTCTACGTGCTGAACGACCCGTACCACGGCGGCACGCACCTGCCGGACATCACGGTGGTCACCCCCGTCTACCTCCAGGACGGCGATGCCCGGCCCAGCTTCTACGTCGCCTCGCGCGGCCACCATGCCGACGTCGGCGGCATCACGCCGGGCTCGATGCCGCCGTTCTCCCGCCGCATCGAGGAGGAGGGCGTGCTGCTCGACAACGTCAAGCTGGTCGACGGCGGCCGCCTGCGCGACGGGGCGATCGTCGAGCTGCTGGCGTCCGGCCCGCACCCCGCGCGCAACCCGGTGCAGAACCTGGCCGACCTGCGGGCGCAGATCGCCGCCAACCAGAAGGGCGTGGAGGAGCTGCAGGCCATGGTGGCGCACCACGGCCGCGACACGGTGGTGGCCTACATGCGCCATGTGCAGGACAACGCGGAGGAGTCCGTGCGGCGCGTGATCACCGCCCTGCGCGACGGCGCGTTCACCCTGCCGCTGGACAACGGCGCGCGCATCCAGGTGCGGGTGACGGTGAACGCCGCGAGCCGCAGCGCCGTGGTCGACTTCACCGGCACCAGCGCGCAGCTGCCGAACAACTTCAACGCGCCCAAGGCCATCACCATGGCGGCGGTGCTGTACGTCTTCCGCACGCTGGTGGACGACGAGATCCCGCTCAACGCCGGCTGTTTGAAGCCGATCGAGGTCATCGTGCCCGAGGGCTGCATGCTCAACCCGCGGCCGCCGGCGGCGGTGGTCGCCGGCAACGTCGAGACCTCAAGCTGCGTGACCAACGCGCTGTACGGCGCGCTCGGTGTCATGGCCGCCAGCCAGTGCACCATGAACAACTTCACCTTCGGCGACGAGCGCGTGCAGTATTACGAGACCATCTCGGGCGGCTCCGGCGCCGGGCTCGTGCAGGACGCGGCGGGCCGCACCGTCGGCGGCTTTGACGGCACCTCGGTCGTGCAGACGCACATGACCAACTCGCGCCTCACCGACCCCGAGGTGCTGGAGTTCCGCTACCCGGTGCGCCTGGACAGCTACGAGATCCGCCCCGGCTCGGGCGGCGCCGGCCGATGGCAGGGGGCGATGGTGGCGTGCGCCGGGTGCGCTTCCTGAAGCCGATGACGGCCTCCATCCTCAGCAACGGCCGCGAGCACGGCGCCTTCGGCCTGGCCGGCGGGCGGCCCGGCGCGGTGGGCCGCAACTGGGTGCAGCGCGCCGACGGCCGCGTCGAGGCGCTCGGCCACCTCGGCGAGACCCGCATGCAGCCGGGCGACGTGTTCGTCATCGAGACGCCGGGCGGCGGCGGCTGCGGCACGCCGGACTGAGCGACGGGCGGTGCTGGCGCTGAAGGTGGCCCTGGTCGCCCTGGCGGTGGCCCTGGCGTCCTGGGCCTCGCGGCGCGGCGGCCATGCCGTCGCGGGGATGATCACCGGCCTGCCGGTGATCGTCGCGCCGCTGATGGCGCTGCTGCTGCTGGACCAGCCGCCGGCGCGGGTGCAGGCCATCGCCTGGGCGACGCTGGCCTGCCTGCCGGCCACGCTGCTGCACGGCGTCTGCTTCGCCTGGCTGGCGTCGCGCCTGGCCTGGCCGATGTGCCTGGCGCTGGCGACCGCCGCCTATGCCCTGGCCGCCTGGGTGCTGCAACAGGCGGCGCTGCCCGGCGTGGCGGCGGCCGCGCTGGCGCTGCTGGCGCCGTGGGCGGCGCCCCACGCCATGCCGGGGCGCGACCTGCCCGCGGCCGCGGCGCCGCTGCTGCCGGCGCGCGAGATCGCCTGGCGGGTGCTGGCCGCGGTGGCCCTGGCCGCGGCGGTGATGGGCGGCGCCGGGCGGCTGCCGACCGCGGTCAGCGGTGCGCTGGTGGCGCTGCCGATCGCCGGCGCGGTGCTGCCCTGCTTCGCGCTCGCCCTGCATGGCCCGGCGGCGGCGCAGCGGCTGCTGCACGGCTTCGCCCGCGGGCTGCGGGGCTTCGCCGTCTTCATGCTCGTGATGGCGCTCGGCCTCGGGCACGCGCCGCCGGCCGTGGTGTGGTCGGCGGCGGTGCTGCTGGCGTGGGCGTCGTCGCCGTTCGGCCGGCCGACGCGGTGGCGCCGAACCCGCCGGCCAGCGCCTGCCGCAGGTGCGCCACCAGCGCGCTGACCGCCCGCGGCACCTGCGCGCCGTAGGGCCGGATGAGGTGCACCGCGTCGCCGAAGAAGCCCACCGGCGTCCAGTCCGGCAGCAGCTCGACCAGCTCGCCACGGGCCAGGTGCGCGTCGGCGCTGAAGTCGGGCAGCAGCGCGACGCCGAGGCCCTGCAGCGCGGCCTCGCGCAGCACCTCGCTGTTGTCGGCCTTGAAGCGGCCGGCCACCGGCACACCGAGCCGTTCGCTGCGGCGGCCGCTGCGGCGCTCGAAGAACCAGGTCGGCACGCCGCCTTCGCGCAGGTAGAGCAGGCAGGTGCGGGTGGCCAGGTCGGCGGGGGCGGCGAGGGCGCCCTCGCGCGCCAGCCAGGCCGGGCTGGCGACCAGCCGCGACCGGCTGTCGGCCAGCCGCCAGGCGACGTGGCTGTCGGGCACATGGCTGCTGTGCCGCACCGCAAGGTCGAACCCGTCGTGCACCAGGTTGACCAGGCGGTCGCTCAGCGCCATCTCGACCCGCACCTCCGGCTGTGCGGCCAGGAAGCCGGGCAGCACCGGCGCGATCCACTGCCGGCCCAGCGCCACCGGCGCCGACAGGCGCACCAGCCCGCGCACGGCGCCGGCGCTGTCGCGGACCGCGCCGAAGGCCTGCTCGATGCGCGCGAAGGGCGCCTGCGTCTCCTCCACCAGCCGCAGGCCGGCTTCGGTCAGCGCCACCGACCGGGTGCTCCGGCGCACCAGCGGCAGCCCGGCCGCCTGCTCCAGCGCCACCACCCGCTGGCTGACCGAGGCCTTCGACATGCCCAGCCGCCGGGCGGCCTGGGTGAAGCTGCGGGTCTGCGCCAGCACGGTCAGCAGGTGCAGGTCGGACAGGGGCGCGGCGGTCTGGGTCATCGCCCATTGTTCATCTTTCTGAACGGTGAAGCCGCTGCGAACGGCTTCCGCCGCGAGGGGTCCGCTGCCTAGACTGCGCGTCCACACCACAGGAGACCGTCATGGGCGCACCCGACACCGCCGAAGTCCTTCGCACGCTGCACAGCCCGGTCGGCCACTGGATCGGCGGCGCGCTGCAGCCGGCCCGCGACGACGCCCGCCGGCTGCCGGTGTTCAACCCGGCCACCGGCGCGGTGGCGCGCGAGGTGCTGATGGCCGAGGTGGACGAGGTGGACCGGGCGGTGCAGGCTGCCTTGGCGGCGTTCCCCGCCTGGGCCGACACGCCGCCGGTGCGCCGGGCGCGGGTGCTGCAGCGCTTCCTCGGGCTGCTCAACGCGCGCCAGGACGAACTGGCCGCCGTCATCACCGCCGAGCACGGCAAGGTCTTCGACGACGCGCAGGGCGAGGTGATGCGCGGCATCGAGGTGGTGGAGTTCGCCTGCGGCATCCCGCAGCTGCTCAAGGGCGGCCACACCGAGCAGGTCTCCACCGGCATCGACAACTGGACGCTGCGCCAGCCGCTGGGCGTGGTGGCCGGCGTCACGCCGTTCAACTTCCCCTGCATGGTGCCGTGCTGGATGTTCCCGCTGGCCATCGCCTGCGGCAACACCTTCGTCCTCAAGCCCAGCGAACGCGACCCCTCGGCCGCGCTGCTGATGGCGCGCTGGCTGAAGGAGGCCGGCCTGCCCGACGGCGTGTTCAACGTCGTGCAGGGCGACCGCGTGGCGGTGGAGGCGCTGCTCGACCACCCGGACGTGAAGGCGTTGAGCTTCGTCGGCTCCACGCCCATCGCCCATGCGCTGTACCAGCGCGGCGCGGCCGCCGGCAAGCGGGTGCAGGCGCTGGGCGGCGCGAAGAACCACCTGGTCGTGATGCCGGACGCCGACCTGGACGGCGCGGTCGACGCGCTGGTCGGCGCGGCCTACGGCTCGGCCGGCGAGCGCTGCATGGCGATCTCGGTGGCGGTGCTGGTCGGCGACGTGGCCGATGCGGTGGTCGAGCGGCTGGCCGAGCGGGCCCGGTCGCTGAAGGTGGGCGACGGCATGACGCCCGGCGTGCAGATGGGCCCCATCGTCAGCCGCCAGGCGCTGGAACGCATCGAAGGCTACGTCGGCCTGGGCGTGGAGGAGGGCGCCACGCTGGTCGTCGACGGCCGGGGCCTGGCGGTGCCGGGACGCGAGGCCGGGTTCTTCACCGGCGGCACGCTGTTCGACCACGTGACGCCGGCCATGCGCATCTACCGCGAGGAGATCTTCGGCCCGGTGCTGTGCTGCGTGCGGGTGCCCGACCTCGCGTCGGCGGTCGCGCTGATCAACGCCCACGAGTTCGGCAACGGCGTGTCCTGCTTCACCCGCGACGGCCGGGCGGCGCGCGAGTTCGCCCGCCGCATCGAGGTCGGCATGGTGGGCATCAACGTCCCCATCCCGGTGCCGATGGCCTGGCACGGCTTCGGCGGCTGGAAGCGCAGCCTCTTCGGCGACCAGCACGCCTACGGCGAGGAGGGCGTGCGCTTCTACACCCGGCAGAAGTCGGTGATGCAGCGTTGGCCGGAGGGCGGTGGCCTGCCCGGCGGCGCGCAGTTCGCCATGCCGACCAGCCGCTGACGGCGGCGACGGCGAGGACGGGGGAGGACGGCGGGCGCCACCGCGGTTCCTCGGGACTTTCGGCGAGGGCGCGCCGGGGCCGGGCTCACTACACTGATCCGCTCGATTCATGCGGCCTGCCCTCCTCACCCTGCGCTGGCGACTGGCCCTGCTGCCCGGTCTGCTGGCCCTGGTCTTCGCGCTGATCGGCCTGACCGCGGCCGAATGGGCGCTGCGCCGGCAGGCGGTGGCCGACGCCGAGGCGCTGTCGCAGCGCAGCGCCCGTGCCCTGGCCGCTCTGGTCGAGCGGGCGCTGGACCGGCGGGTGGCCGACATGGAGGTGCTGGCCGACCAGCTCGGCCGCCAGCCGCTGGCGGACGCGGCCGACCTGCGTGCCCGCGTGGAAGCGGTGGCCCTGCGCATCGAGGGCTACGCCTGGATCGGCGTCACCGACGCCGAGGGACGGGTGCTGGCCGCCACCGGCGGCATCCTGCAGGGCCAGAGCATCGCCGGCCGGCCCGTGTACCTGCGCGGCCGCGAGTCGGTGTTCGTCGGCGACCTGCATCCCGCCGTGGCCTTGGCCCGCTACCTGCCGCCCGGCGACGGCGGACCGCCGGTGCTGGCCGACATCGGCGTGCCGGTCCGCGACGCGCAGGGCCGGCTGGCGGGCGTCGTCACCGCCCACCTGCTGTGGGACTGGTTCCAGCGGCTGCGCGACGAGGTGCAGGGCGACCTCGGGGCCGAGCGCACGCTGCACGCCACCGTGCGGTCGCCCACCGGCCGCCAGTTGCCGGGCGGGCCGGGCGTGCCCTGGCCGGCGCTCACCGCCGGCGTCGCCACCGCGGTCCGGCCCGGCGAGCCCACGCTGCAGCGGGTGAGGGCCGAGGGCGGCCACGACTGGCTGGTCGCCGTGCGGACCCTGTCGCCGCGCACCGCGGCGTCCACCCTGGGCTGGCAGGTGCTGGTGGCGCACGACCTGGACGCGGTCGCCGCCGGCACCCGGCGCACCCTGCGCCCGCTGCTCGGGTGGACGGTGGTGAGCGTGGCCGCCTTCGCGCTGCTCGGCCTGCTGCTGTCGCGCCGCCTGAGCCAGCCCTACCAGGTGGCGCTGGAGCGCGCCGCGGAGCGACTGGGCCGCGGCAAGCGCTCGGCCATGGGCGAAGCCGCACTGCTCGACGCCCTGGTGCAGCAGTTCGACGGCCTGGACGCCGACGCCCGCCCCGGGGCGGCGCTCACCGGGCAGGACGTGCTGACCCGCCTCGTGCGCGACGCCGACCGGCTGCAGCAACTGGTGGAGAGCCTGCCGTCGCCGGTGTTCGTGCTCGGCGAGGACGCCGAGGTGCTGTACTGGAACCCGGCCTGCGAGGCGGCGTTCGGCTGGACCGCGGCGCAGGTCGAGGGCAAGGGCCTGCAGACGCTGCTGCCCGGCGCCCATGCCGGCGGCGGCCCGGAGTGGGGGGCCCGCGTGGCGGCGGCGCGCCATCGGGAGCAGCCGCTCGATTTCGAGCTCGAGGTGCAGGCCCGCGACGGCCGGCGCGTCACCGCCGAATGGCGGCTGGCCCCGCTGCGGGGCCGCGACGGCCGCGCGCGCAACGTGCTGGGCCAGGCGCGCGACGTCACCGAGCGGGTGCGCGCCGAGCAGGCGCAGCAGCGGCACCGCGAGGAACTGTCGGCCCTGGCCCGCCGGTTGATGGACCAGGACACCCTGACCACCCGCCGGCTGGCGCAGGCGCTGCACGACCAGCTCGGCCAGACGCTGGCCGCGCTGCGGCTGTCGTGGGAGGCCCTGGAGCGGGCCCGGCCGCCGCAGGCGGACGACCGGACGGCGGAGCTGGCGCGCCACATCGGCGGCCTGATCGAGCACGCGGTCGGCGAGGTGCGGCAGGTGCTGACCGAGCTGCGCCCGCCCCTGCTCGAGGAGCAGGGCCTGCTCGCCGCGCTGGAGAACGAGTTCTACCGCGGGCCGGTGGCCACCCGGCCCGGGTCGGTCGACGTGCTGGTGGAGGCGGACACCGCGCTCGACGGGCACCGCTGGCCGGCACCGGTGGAGCAGTCGGTGTTCATGATCGCCCGCGAGGCGGTGGCCAATGCGCTGCGCCATGCCCAGGCCAGCCTGGTGCGGGTGGTGCTGAACGGCGACGCGCAGGGCCTGCAGCTGGAGGTGGTCGACGACGGCATGGGCGTGCCGCTGTCCGGCGACGGCGCGCCGCCGGTGCGGCCCGGCCACCTCGGCATGGTGGGCATGCGAGAACGAGCCGCCGCCATCGGCGGGCGCTTCGAGGTTCGGCACGCGATCGGTGGTGGCACCATCGTCCGCGTGAGCTGGCATGAGGAAGGATCAACATGAGCGGTGTCAAGTCAAGTCGTCCCCTCGGGCGTCGGCGGGCGCACTGGACTGACGAGGGACGCACATGAGCCGACTCTTCCTGGTCGAGGACCATGTGGTGGTGCGCGAAGGCCTGCGCTCGGTGCTGCAGGCGGCCGGTCACACCGTCGTCGGCGAGGCCGCCGAGCCCACCGAGGCGGTGGCCGCCATCGTGCGCGGCGAGCCGGACGCGGTGCTGCTCGACGTGCACCTGGGCGAGCGCAACGGGCTGGAGGTGCTGGCCGAGTTGAAGCGGCGCGACGCCCGCACGCCCTGCATCGTGCTGTCGATGTCGGCGGCGCCGCGTCACGTCGGCGAGGCGGTGCGGCTGGGCGCGGCGGGGTACGTGCTCAAGGGCTCCTCGTCGGCCGAACTGCTGCGCGCCATCCAGGCGGTGTGCGAGGGCCGCCGCTACCTGTCGCCCGAGGTCACCGACCTGGCGATGCGCGCGTTGACCGAGGACCCCGACGACCCGCTGGCGCCGCTGTCCGCGCGCGAGCGGCAGATCGCGCTGCTGGTCGTCAAGGGGCACTCCAGCGCCTCCATCGGCGAGCAGCTGCACCTGTCGCCGAAGACGGTGGACACCTACCGCAGCCGGCTGATGGCCAAGCTCGGCCTGTCCGACCTGCCGGCGCTGGTGCGCTGGGCCATCCGCGCGGGGCTCATCGACAGCGAGGCGTAGCGCCCCGGGTCAGAGGTCGCCGTAGGGGCCTTCCGCGCTGCCGGCGCGCGTGGCGCACTCCCAGGTCGAGCGTGCGGGGCAGCGGCGGCAGGCCTCGTCCGGGATGCGCCGGTAGATGGCGGCGATGGCGCTGCGCTTGTCGGTGAAGACATGGTCCGGGCCCAGTGCCTGCAGGAAGCCGCTGCGCTGCCAGGCCTGCAGCACCTGCGGCCGCGGCGCATGGAAGTACAGGTCGCCGCCCATCGCCCGGCGGGCCTTCAGCTCCGCCTGCCAGACCGCATCGCCGGCCGGGTCGATGAAGTTCATGCTCTTGGCCATCACCAGCAGGTGGGGCGCCGCGTCGGGCCGCAGCCGCAGGCTGCGCAGCCGTTCGGCCACGTGCGGCGCGGCGCCGAAGTAGACCGAACCCTCCATGCGCAGCAGCGTCATCTGCGGGCATTCGGGCAGCGGCGCCGGCACGTCGTCGCGCACGACGAAGCGGCGGTCGGCCGTCATGCGGTCGAAGCCCATCAGGCGCATCGCCGGCCGTGACGTGCGGTGCAGGTAGGCCACCAGCGACAGCCCGGTGCCGAGCAGGATGGCGATCTCCATGCGCAGCGCGAGCGTCGCCGCCGCGGTGGCCAGGGCGACCGCGAAGTCGCCGCGCGACAGCGCCCGCAGGCGGCGCCAGCCGGCCGCGTCCAGCAGCGACCAGGCGGTGAGCAGCAGCACCGCGGCCACGCCGGCCAGCGGCAGCCAGGCCAGCGCGTCCGCCGCCACCAGCAGCAGCAGGAGCAGCAGCGCCGCCGAGAACACCGCCGCCAGCGGCGTGCGGGCGCCGGCCTCCAGGTTGGGCATCGACCGGTTGAGCGAGCCGCACGACACATAGCAGCCGCACAGCCCGCCGACGACGTTGGACAGGCCCTGGCCGAAGAACTCGCGGTTGGTGTCCACCGCCTGGCCCGACCGCTCGGCCACCGCCTTGGCGATGGAGACCGATTGGCCGAGGGCGACGATGGTCAGCGCCAGCGCCACCGGCACCAGCTCGCGCAGCGCCGACCAGGGCACCTGCGGCCACTGCCACGACAGGCCGCCCGCGGGCAGCGGCCCGACGGTGGGTGCCGGCGCCAGGCCCGGCGCCAGCGCCGCCAGCAGCGCCGCCAGCGCCGTGCCGGCGAGCAGGCCGATCAGCAGGAAGGGCGAGCGCGCCGCGTACCGCCGCGCCAGCAGCGACACCCCGAGCGTGAGACCGCCGACGGCCAGCGCCGCCGGTCGCGGCCCGCCGCCGTCCGCCATGCCGAGCAGGTCCGGGCCGGCGTGCCAGGCGATCAGCAGGGCGGCGCCGCTGGTGAAGCCCAGCAGCACCGCCGGCGAGATGAAGTGCGCCACCGTGCCGAGGCGCAGCAGCGCCACCGCCAGCTGCACGAGGCCGACCATCACGGTGACGGCCAGCACCAGCTGCAGGTAGGGCTGTCCGCTGGAAAGCGCCAGCGGCGCCAGCGTGGCCAGCAGCGCCAGCGACAGCGCGTTGGTCGGGCCCGACACCACGTGCCGGCTGGCGCCCGCCAGCGCCGCCACCGCGCACGGCACGATGGCCGTCGCCAGGCCGACCTGCGGCGGCAATCCGGCCAGCCGGGCGAAGGCGATGGCCTGCGGCAGGGCCAGCACCGCGCCGAGCAGGCCGGCCAGGCCGTCGGCGCGCAGCGTGGCGGCCGACAGCTCGCCGGTCCAGTCGCCCAGCCGGCGCGGCCACGACCGCCAGCCCGGGACGGACCCGTTCAGCGGCGGCACGGGCGGTGGGAGGAGGCGCTCACGCGGCGATGGTATCGGCGGCCGCCTGGCGTCCGGGCCGTCGCGCCGGGAGGGCCCGCGGCGGCAGGCCCGGGCCGCGGCGGGTAAGCTCGCCCGCCATGCCGTCCGAACCTGTCTTCGAGGCCGCCGCACCGGCCGTTTCCCGCCTGGCGGCCACGGTCGCGGTGCTGCGCGACGGGCCGCAAGGCACCGAGGTGCTGCTGGTGCGCCGTGCGGAACGGGCGGGCGACCGCCATGCCGGCGCCTTTGTCTTCCCGGGCGGCACGGTGGAACCCGGCGACCGCGCGCTGCACGGGTTGTGCGACGGCCTGGACGATGCCGAGGCCAGCCGGCGCCTCGGCGTGCCGGGCCATGGCCTGGACGCCTACGTCGCCGCCATCCGGGAGTGTTTCGAGGAGGCCGGACTGCTCATCGCCCGCGACGCCGACGGCCGCCTGCTGCAGGCCGAGGCGCTGGGGCCGGACGGTCTGGGCGCGCTGCGGCGCGCCGCAGCGCAGGGTGCGCAGGGGCTGGCCGCCGCCTGCCGGCGCCTGGGCCTGCGGCTGGCGCCCGACCGCCTGGGCTACCAGGCCCACTGGCTCACCCCGACCGGCCTGCCCAAGCGATTCGACACCCGTTTCTTCGTCACCGTCGCCCCACCCGGCCAGTCCGCCCTGCACGACGACGGCGAGACGGTGGCCCACCGCTGGATGCCCATCGCCCAGGCGCTGCGGGAGGCCGAGGCGCTGCAGCTGGCCAACCCGACGCGCCACACGCTGCGCGCGCTGGCCCGCTGGCCCGACGCCCAGGCCGCGGTGGACGCCGCCCATGCCCAGCCGCGGGTGGCGCTGATCCAGCCGTTCATCGGCCTCGACGACGGCGGGCCGCGACCGGTGATGCCGCACGAGCCCGCCTATGCCGAGGTGGCGCGGCTGGACCCGTTGGGTCGCGGCACCGCCTCGGCGCGCATCCGGCCGGGCGAGCCGGTGTGGCTGTCGCCGCGCATCCTGCGGCTGACGGCGCCCAACCCCGGCCTGATGACCGGGCCGGGCACCAACAGCTACTTCGTCGGCGACCCCGGCGCCAACCGCTGGCTGCTGGTCGACCCCGGGCCGGCCGACCCCGCGCATGTGGAGGCGCTGCAGCGCCATGCGCCGGGCCCGCTGATCGCCGTCCTGGCCACCCACACCCACCGCGACCATTCGCCGGCGGCGGCGGCCATCGCCCGCGCCGCCGGGGTGCCCGTGCTGGGCCGTCGGCCGGGGCACCCCGACGGGCAGGACATCGACTTCGCGCCCGACCGCGAGCCGGCGGACGGCGAGCGGCTGCGGCCGGGGCCCGGCACGACGCTGGTGCTGCGGCACACGCCCGGCCACGCCTCCAACCACCTGTGCGTGCTGCTGGAGGAAGAACGCACCCTCTTCACCGGTGACCATGTGATGCAGGGCTCGACGGTGGTCATCAACCCGCCCGACGGCGACATGGCGGCGTACCTGGCGTCGCTGCAGGCGTTGCGGCAGGAACCGCTGGACTGGCTGGCGCCAGGGCACGGCTTCCTCATCGGCCGGCCGGCCGAAGTGATCGACGCGCTGATCGGGCACCGGCTGCGCCGCGAGGCCAAGGTGCTGGCGGCGCTCGGCCCGCTCCCGCAGCCGCTGGCCGGGCTGGTGGCGCAGGTCTACGACGACGTGCCGGCCGACCGCTACGGCCTGGCGCAGCGGTCCCTGCTGGCGCACCTGCTCAAGCTGCAGTCGGAAGGTCGTGCGCTGGACGCCGGCACCGTCGGGTGGCGGGTGGCGTGAGCCGGCGCGCGCGGTCGGCCACCCAGGCCCGCCGACTGCCCCGGGTAAGCCCCTGCGCCGGGGTGAATCCGGGACAATGTCACGTCGCCCTGCGGCGTCATCCGGCCGATCGGCCGCGGTGCCTCTAACCTGCGCGGACACCCTCGGTTGCAGGATTTTCATGGACCACAGCAAGTCGACGCGCAGCGCCGACCACCTCCCCGTCAACACCCTGCCCGCCGTGCTGCGCCGCGCGGCGCGCTTCGGCCGGCCGCTGCATTCGCTGCGCGGTGCCGCGGTGGCCGACGGTCTGGAGTTGTTGGCGGGCCCGGTCGCCACCCGCGAGGCCTTCTTCGGCGCCCTGCGCCGGGCGCCCGGCCTGGTGGGCGGCGGAGAGTCCTTCGTCCTGCTGCGGGCGCCGCTCACCCTCGGCCTGGCCGACGTGCCGCAGGCCATCCGCCTGGCCACCGGCGTCGGCCTGGACGACAGCCTGTGCATCGCCGTCTCGCGGCACCACCCGGACGCGTCCGAACTGCTGAACTCGCTGCACCAGGCCGGCCTGCGCGGCGCCCTGGCCGACGTCGATGCCGAGACCCGTTTCGCCGAGATCGGCCTCAGCCCGGCCTGCGCCCTGCTGCTGGACGGCAGCTTCGTCGAGCGGGCGCGGCAGGACTTGCGTGCCCACACGCTGCTTCAGGCGGTGGCCACGCTCGGCGCCGACCTCGGCCTGATCGGCATCGCCCCCAGACGGTGGGCGACACCGAGTGGCTGGCGCAGATGGGGCTGGACTACGTCAGCGGCGGGACCCGGATCGAGATCGATGGGGCCTTCAGCGGCACCACTTTTGAAGCGCCTCCGAGCGGTAGTCCAACTGGATATCGCGATGCTCGGTATGGGCGATGAACGGGTAGAGCCAATGACCGACCTTGCGCAGCCGCGTCTCGACCTCCGCGATGGGCAGCGCATAGATGCCGTGCGGCACGCCGGCCGCGTAGGACAGCGGGACGGTGGCGCCGTGGAGCAGGTCGTCGAACTGCATGGCCTCGTACATCGCGCTCACCGGGAAACGGCCGGCCACCAGCATCGCGTCGATGCCGGCCCAGGCGCAGATCTCGAAGCTGGCCTTGGCCAGCGCGCCCATGACGAGCTTTCCGGCCAATCCGTTGCGCACGGTCAGCCGCATCAATTCGAGAAGTCGCCGGCCCCGCAGGTGCGCGGGCATCTCGAATTCGCCCTGGATGCGCAGCGGATGCAGCCAGTTCGGGTGCAGCCGTATCGAGCCCAGGACGCTGCGATCCAGCTTCGACTCGGCGATGAGCAACAGCACGTCGTCGCGCCAGTCGTCGGCTTCCGGCTGCATCAGCAGTTGGCCGACCTCAGGCAGGTGTCGGCCATAGGCCTGCGCACGCAGATGCACCGCTTTCAGAATGTCGTCGCGGGACTCTGCCAGCCGGACCACGAAGGGAAGCGTGTCCTGGCGCAGCGCAGGTACCGAATAGGGACGACGGTACGGACGCGCGAGCGTCAGTGTTGAATCAAGCTCCACAGCTCCTCCCACTTCTACAACCATGAACTCCCTGACGGGATGGCTTCGTTCGGCTTTGCGTGGCCGCGGAGCGTTCGAAAATCCCGTACTCGAACAAGAATACAGCAGGCTTTACCGCAGCGTTGGGGTCAGATTCATGACCATCAGCGCCGGACTCGCCGCTTTTGCGTTTGTCGTCTTCTTCGTCGGGGATCTGGTGGCGGGCAAATCCCTCCTGGATTTCCCGCAGCCGCTGCGCCTTTTCCTCATCGCCGGCCTGACGGCCCCTGACCGTCTCGTCCCTGCGCTACCGCCTGTGGTTCCTGCGCAACTACGCGCCGATGAAGATGGGCGTGTTGCTGGCGACGTCGGCGCTCACCGCCTACATCGCCTTCACCAGCCGCCAGGGCGAGGCGGCCAACATGCAGTACTGGAGCCTCACCGCCTCTGGTGTGCTGCTGACCATCGTCATCTACGGCTTCACCCGGCTCAGCGCCTGGCAGACGCTGGTGCTGGGGCTGTTCAACCTCGGCGTGTTCTGCGGCATCGCCCTGCTGGCGCCGGTGGACGCCCGGCTGTACAGCCGCATGGCGGTGCACCTGCTGGCGGCCAACGTCGCCTGCTACACGCTGAACCGGCTGGTCAGCTGGCGTGAACGCAAATTGTTTTGGCATGTCAAGCGCCGGCGCAGCATTACTGAATTGCGCAAGGCGAAGGAAAAGGCCGAGGCCGCCGACCGGGCGAAATCGAGCTTTCTCGCCAACATGAGTCATGAAATCCGTACACCGATGAACGGGATCATCGGCACCCTGGCGCTGCTGGACCGCGCCAAGCTGCCGCAGGACCAGCAGCACCTGATCGACCTGGCCCGGCTGTCGGCCGACACGTTGATGGGCGTGCTCAACGACCTGCTCGACTTCGCCAAGATCGATGCCAAGAAGGTGGCCCTGCGGCCGCGGCCGTTCGACGTCCGGGCCTGCGTGCTGGAGGCCTGCGAGGTGTTCAAGGCCACCGCCGAAGCCAAGGGCCTGCTGCTGCGGGTGCGGGTGGCGGAGGTCGACCGCGGCACCGCCCAGGTGGTCGGCGACCAGGAGAAGCTGCGCCGGGTGCTGATGAACCTGGTCAGCAATGCCATCAAGTTCACCCACCACGGAGTGGTCGACGTGCGTCTGGTCGCCGAGGACCTGGGCGAAGAGGTGCGCGTCGAGGTGCAGGTGCGCGACACCGGCATCGGCATCTCGGCCGACAAGATGCACGAGCTGTTCCAGCCGTTCTACCAGGTGGAGACGGGCAGCAACCGGTCCTACGGCGGCACCGGCCTCGGCCTGGCCATCTCGCGGCAGCTGGTCGAGGCGATGGGCGGTGCCATCACGCTGGCCAGCGAGCCGGGCGCGGGCACCGTGTTCACGGTCGCACTCGCCTTGCCCAAGGCGGCGCTGACCAACAGCTCGCCGATGCCGCTGCAGTCGCTGGAGCGACCGGTCGGTCGGGCGCCGCTGGCCGGCACCGTGCTGCTGGTCGAGGACAACGACGTCAACGCGTACATCTCCGAGGCCATCCTCAAGCGCATGGGGCTGCTGGTGGTGCACGCGGGCAACGGCCCGCAGGCGGTGGAGCTGTACCGCAGCCGGGCCTTCGACGCCGTGTTGATGGACTGCGAGATGCCCGGCATGGACGGCTACCGCGCCACCCGCGAGATCCGCGCGCTGGAGGAGGTGAGCGGCCGCCGGCGCACGCCGGTGATCGCGCTGACGGCGCATGCGCTGGAGCTGGTGCGCGAGGCCTGCCTGGCCAGCGGCATGGACCACTACCTGAGCAAGCCGCTCGACCCCGAGACCGGCGAGGCGGTGCTGCGCCAGCTGATCGAAGGGCCGCGGGGCATCGCCGGCACCACGGCGGTGGACATCGACCTCGCTTCCTTCGACCGCGACAACCCCTGGTCGAACGCGATTCATTGAGCCCCCCGGGCCCAGGGGCCCGCCCCGCGCGGGGCCACCAGCACGGACCGGGGACCCGGATCCGCTTTGGCGCGCTAAGCGAGAGCCCGCCCCTGCCTGCCTTTGGCAAGCTGTCCCCCTGGGACGGGGAGAATGGCGAGGCCACCCCCTCGCCGCCATGACCGCCCCGAGCCCCCGCCCCGACCAGTTCGCGCTGCTGCGCCAGCGGCGCTTCGCGCCGTTCTTCTGCACGCAGTTCCTGGGCGCGGCCAACGACAACCTGTTCAAGTTCGCCGTCACCGTGCTGCTGACCTACCAGCTGCAGGTGGCGTGGCTGCCGCCGGCGATGGCCGGGCTGGTGATCGGGGCGCTGTTCATCCTGCCCTTCCTGCTCTTCTCCGCCACCAGCGGCCAGATCGCCGATCGCCACGACAAGGCGGCGGTGATGCGGGCGGTGAAGACGCTGGAGATCGCCATCATGGCGCTGGCGGCGTGGGGCCTGTGGACCCAGGGCGTGGTGGTGCTGCTGGCCTGCATCTTCCTGATGGGCGTGCATTCGGCGCTGTTCGGCCCGGTCAAGTACGCCTACCTGCCGCAGCACCTGGCGCCGGCCGAACTGACCGGCGGCAACGGCATGGTGCAGATGGGCACCTTCGTCGCCATCCTGCTCGGCAACGTCGCCGGCGGCGTGCTGGTCGCGCTGCCGGGGATCGGGCCGCAGGCCGCCGCCGCGGGCGGTCTGGCGCTGGCGCTGCTGGGCCGGCTGGCGGTGCAGTTCGTGCCGGCCTCCCCGGCGCCGTCGCCCGGGCTGGTCATCCACTGGAACCCGATCACCGAGACCTGGGCCAACCTCAGGCTCGCCCGGCGCGACCCGGTGGTCTTCCGCTCGCTGCTCGGCATCTCCTGGATGTGGTTCTTCGGCGCGGTGTTCCTGGCCCAGTTCCCGGCCTTCGCGAAGGAGGTGCTGCGGGGCGACGAGCACGTGGCCTCGCTGCTGGTGGTCGTGTTCTCGGTCGGGGTGGGCGCCGGCGCGCTGCTGTGCGAGCGACTGTCGCGCGGGCAGGTGGAGATCGGCATGGTGCCGCTGGGCGCCGCCGGCATGAGCCTGTTCGCCATCGACCTGTACTTCGCCACCCGCGGCCTGGGCCAGGGGCCGCTGATGGACATCGCCGCCTTCATGGCGGTGACGGCGCACTGGCGGGTGGTGGTGGACCTGCTGCTGCTGTCGATGTCGGTGGGCGTCTACAGCGTGCCGATGTACGCCATGGTGCAGCTGCGCACGCCGGCCTCGCACCGGGCGCGCATCATCGCGGCGAACAACATCCTCAACGCGCTGTTCATGGTGGCCAGCGCGGTCATCGCCGGCGCCCTGCTGGCCACGGGCCTCGGGCTGGCGGAGGTGTTCCTCGCGGTCGGCCTGGCCAACGCGGTGGTCACCGGCGTGATTTTCTGGCTGGTGCCGGACTACCTGCGCCGCCTGCGCGCCTGGGCCGGCGCCTAGGCCGGCAGCCGCAGCACGGCATCCGCCGGCATGGCGGGCACGCCCTCGTCGAGCAGCAGCACGCTGGCGATGTCCGACCGCGCCACGCCCAGCCGCCGCAGCTGGTGCGGCACGCCGAGGTCGTCGCGCACATGGCCGTTGCCGGCGATCAGCACCGCGCGGCGGCCGGGCGCCAGCCCCTGGCTCATGGCCTGAGCCAGCGCGGCGTCGCGCAGCCGCTGCGCGCGCACGAGGCCGGGGACCAGCGCCGCGGGCAGGGCGTCGCCGTGGGCGTCGGCGATCTCGCCGACCAGCCGCTGCGCCAGGGCATCGGTCCAGCCGGGGTCGCGCAGCGCCGGTGCCAGGTCGTCGGGCACGGCCGCGGCGTCGCGCACCACCGCCCGCGCCGCCTCGCGCGACAGGTTGCCGCCGACGATCTCGGCCCGTGCGGCCAGCGCCGCCTCCACCAGCGGCCGGTGCAGCGGCCAGCGCCAGCCGGCACGGTCCAGCGCGGCGGCGTCGGCGATGGCGTCGGCGTCGGCGCCGCGCGCCTGCGCCTGTGCGATCGCGGCGTCGCGGCCGCGGTCCATCTGCTCGAAGACGATGCGCAGCCGCGTCGGCGTGGCCGCCGCGAGCTGCGCGATCCAGGCCGCTCGCAGCCGGTGGTGGGCCGCGCGGTCGTGCAACTCACCGAGCAGCACGAAGCGGCGCTCGCGGGCCACCCCGGGCAGTGCCGGCGGTCCGGCCAGGGCGGCGCAGCCGGGCAGCGGCAGCGCCGCCGCACACTTCAGCAGACCGCGCCGCGACGACCTCACTGGACGACCCTCCGCGTCACGCGCTCCGGGATTCGCACTTGGGAGCGGCCCGGCGTGCTCATGCCGCCTTGGCCCGGCGCCGTCCCGGCACCACCAGCCCGGTGACCAGCGCCGTGCCGGCGAGGATGACCGCACCGCCCGTCAGCATGGCGGCGGTCACCGGCTCGTCCAGCAGCAGTCCGCCCCACAGCGTGGCGAAGACGGGGACGAGGTAGGTCACCGACAGCGCCGTCGCCGGCCCGCTGCGGGCGAGCAGCCGGAAGTAGAGGACGTAGGCCACGCCGGTGGACAGCAGCGCCAGCGCGGCCACCGAGCCCCAGGCCAGCGCGCCGGGCAGGCGGGCCGGCCAGGTGAGCGCCGCGGCCGGCGCCAGCACGATGGCGCTGGCGAGCAGGCTGCCGGTGGCCAGCACGATCACCGGCACGCTGTTCGTCCAGCGCCGGGTCATGCTGGCCGCCAGGCCGTAGGCCGCGGTGGCGGCCAGGCAGGCCAGCACCGCCCACGGGCCGGCCTGCCCGCCACCGGCGCCCGCCTTGGTCAGCGCCAGGCCGGCGGCGCCGGCGAACCCGATGGCAAGGCCCAACGCCTTCCAGCCGCCGGGCCGTTCGCCCAGCCAGGCCCAGGCGATGAGCGCGCCCCACAGCGGCGTGGTGGCGTTGAACACACCCAGCATGCCGGCCGGCAGCGACAGCGCCGCGACGTTGAACAGCGTGAACGGCAGCGCCGAGTTGAAGAAGCCGACGGCCAGCAGCGCCCGCCAGTGCGTCAACAACGCCGGCGCTTGGCCCTGCCACAGCAGCAGCGGCAGCAGGCACAGCGCGCCGCCGACGATGCGCAGCGTGGCCAGCGGCAGCGGGCCGAACTCCGGCACCGCGATGCGGGTGAACAGGAAGGACCCGCCCCACAGCGAGGCCAGCGCGAGCAGTTCGATGACGTCGACCCGCTTCATGCCGGGGCCAGCGCGCGCCGGTGCGCCGGCGGCAGCGCTGCGCCCACGCCTTCGAGCAGCAGCAGCGCCTGCTTGCGGTCCAGCCCGCCGGCGTAGCCGGTGAGGCCGCCGTCGTGGCCCAGCACCCGGTGGCAGGGCACGACGATGGACACCGGGTTGCGGCCGACCGCGGCGCCCACCGCACGCACCGCCGACGGCCGGCCGATGGCGCGGGCGATCGCGCCGTAGCCGGCGGTCGCGCCGCAGGGCAGGGCCAGCAGCGCCTGCCACACCGACTGCTGGAAGGCGGTGCCGTGCAGGTCCAGCGGCAGCTCGAAGCGGCGGCGCCGGCCGGCGAAGTGGTCGGTGATCTGGCGGGCCGCCTCGACCAGCAGCGGGTGGTCCGGCACCTCGGGGGCGCGCAGCGGCCCGGGGTGGTGGCGCTGGCCGTCGAACCAGGCGCCAGCCAGGCCGTGCCGCGCGGCGGCGAGGGTCATCGGCCCCAAGGGGGTGTCAACCTGGCACCAAGCGATCAGGTGCGTGTTCAGCGAAGCGGTCATGTGGCGGTCCTGTGGTCCAGCGCCTGCCAGGCGCGGATGACGGCGTAGCTGCGCCAGGGCCGGCAGGCCTGCACGGCCTCGGTGGCCGCCGCCGCGGTGGTGACGCCGAAGGCGCGCAGCAGGCCGAGGTCCGAGGCCGGCCAGGCGTCGGGCCAGCCCAGCACGCGCAGCGCAATCAGCTGGGCCGTCCACGGGCCGATGCCGGGCAGCGCGAGCAGCGCGGCCAGGGTGGTGTCCAGGTCGGCGCCCCCGGCGTCGAGCACCAGCGACCCGTCGGCCACGGCCCGTGCCAGGGCCTGCAGCGCGGCCACCCGCTGGCGCACGATGCCCAGGCGGCCGAGGTCGTCGGCGTCGGCGGCGGCCAGCACCGCGGGCGTGGGGAAGGCACGGTCGAGCTCCGCGAAGGGCGTGGCCACCGGCGTGCCGAAGCGCGCGACCAGCCGCAGCGCCAGCGTGCGTGCGGCAGCCACGCTGATCTGCTGGCCGAGCACGATGCGCACCGCCGTCTCGAAGCCGTCCGCGCTGCCGGGCAGGCGCAGGCCGGGCACCGGCGCGAAGGGCAGGGCGGCCAGGGCGACGTCGATCGGCTCCGGGTCGGCGTCCAGGTCCAGCGCCTGGCGCACCCGGCGCACCAGCCGGCCCAGCACCGGCGCGAAGGCGGGCGCGGCGTCCAGCACCAGCTCATGGCGTTCGACGTCGAAGCGCGCGGACAGCCAGCCGTCGATGGCGCCCTGTCCATCGGGCGCGGGCAGGCGCAGCGTGCGGCGCCACTGGCCGTCGGCCGTCACCCCCTCGACGCCGGGCAGCGCGCGGGCGCCGAGGAAGCGCAGCAGGCCCGCGGCGTCCAGCGGCGGGCGGAAGCCCAGGCGCAGCGTGAGCGCCGTACCGCCGGCCGGCCCCGCGCCGCCATGCCCTCGCCGCAGGTCGCTGGGCGACAGGCGGTAGCGCCGGGCCAGCGCCTCGTGCAGCCGGCGGCCGTCGCCAAAGCCGGCGGCCAGCGCCACCTGGGCCACGCCGAGGTCGGTGTCGGCCAGCAACTGTTTCGCCATCAGCAGCCGGGTGGTGAGCAGGTAGTCGATCGGCGTCACGCCGTGCGCGGCGGTGAAGAGCCGGCGCAGGTGCCGGTCGGTCACGCCCAGCCGCCGCGCCACCCGCGCCACCGGCTGCGGCTCGCCGTCGTGCGCCGCCGCCTGCAGCAGCGGCGCGGCCTGCGCGGCCAGCGCCTGCGTGGCGTCGGCGGTCGACCAGGTGCGGCCCGGCGCGCGTTCCGGCCGGCAGCGCAGGCAGGGGCGGAAGCCGGCCGCCTCGGCCGCCGCGGCATGGCCGAAGAAGCGGCAATGGGTCAGCCGTGGGGTGCGCACCCGGCACACCGGCCGGCAGTACACGCCGGTGGAGGTGACGCCGACGAACAGCCGGCCGTCGAAGCGCGCGTCGCGGGCGCACAGGGCCTGGTAGGCGGCGCTGTCGTCGGCGGTCGGGGCGTACGGCATGCGGGCCATTGTGGCGAGGGTCGATGTCCCTGGCCGGCGCTTTGCGGACCTGTGCCTCGGTCTTCGCCGCATACTGGCCCCCGCCATGCCCGAGCCGCTCGTCGCCCTCTTCACCACCGTCGGCAGCGAGGTCGATGCCCGCCGACTGGCCGCGCTGCTGGTCGAGCGGCGGCTGGCCGCCTGCGTGCAGGTCAGCGCCATCGAGAGCGTCTACCGCTGGCAGGGCGCCGTGCAGCAGGACCGGGAGTGGCGGCTGCTGGCCAAGACCCCCGAGGCCTGCCGTGACGCCGCGCTGACGGCCTGGCGCGAGGCCCATCCCTACGACCTGCCGGCGCTGTGGTGGCAGCCCGTCGACGCCGAGCCGCGCTACGCCGGCTGGGTCGCCGACGAGACCGCCCCGCCACGCCGGCCCTGAACCCATCACCTGCCAGGAGCCCGCCATGTCCGACCTGCTGCCGCCGTCGCTGGACACCGTCATCGTCCCGCGCAGTGCCGACCTCGGCGAGGGCATGGTGGTGCACCGCTCGCTGCCCCATGTGCAGCGGCGCACCGTCGGCCCCTTCGTCTTCTTCGACGCCATCGGGCCGTCGCGGCTGGCGCCCGGCCGCGCGATGGACGTGCGGCCGCACCCGCACATCGGCCTGGCCACCGTGACCTACCTGTTCGAGGGCGAGATCCTGCACCGCGACAGCCTGGGCTGCGTGCAGCCGATCAAGCCCGGCGCGGTGAACTGGATGACGGCCGGCCGCGGCATCGTGCATTCGGAGCGCACGCCGATGGAACTGCGCGGCGCGCCCGACGGCCTGCCGTACCACGGCGCGCAGGTGTGGGTGGCGCTGCCGGCGGACCGGGAAGAGGTCGAGCCCGCCTTCCACCACCACCCCGCCGACACGCTGCCCGCCTTCGACGATGGTGCCGGCGTGCAGGGCCGGCTGGTGCTCGGCGACCTGCAGGGCCTGCGCTCGCCGGTGGCGGTGTCCTCGCCGATGTTCCAGCTCGACCTGCGGCTGGCGCCCGGGGCGCGCTTCGAGCTGCCCGCCGAGCACGTGGAGCGCGCGGCCCACCTCTTCGAAGGCTCGCTCGAGGTCGAGGGGCATCCGCTCGAGGCCGGCCGCCTCGCCGTCTTCACGCGCGGCGTGCCCGTGGTGCTGCGCGCCGGCGACCAGGGCGCCCGCCTCATCGCCTTCGGCGGCGAGCCGCTGGAGGGCCCGCGCTTCGTCTGGTGGAACTTCGTCAGCAGCCGCAAGGAGCGCATCGAGCAGGCCAAGGCCGACTGGCAGGCCGGCCGCTTCGCCGCCGTGCCCGGCGAGACCGAGTTCATCCCGCTGCCGGAGAAGGTGGCGGCGCAGCCCGCGCCGCCGGCGCAGCAGCCGCGCCCGGTGGACTACCCCTGAGCCCGTTCAGCGGACCGCGGCCGAGGTGACGAAGAAGTCCCAGATCACCTCGTTGGCGTCGAGCGCGCTGGACGCCGGCGCCTTGCCGCGGCGCACGCTCGGCGCGCCGGGCCAGGAGTGGCCGCCGTCCTCGGTGACGCACAACTGCACCCGGCTGCCGCCGGCACAGCCGCTGTAGGCCTCGCAGAACGCGCCCGGCCGCGACAGCACCCGCTGCGGCGTCGGCGCGCAGCGGTTGCGCTGCACCCAGCGCGCCATCGTGTCGGCCACCGAGGTGAAGGCCATGACCTGGCTCGGATCGCGGAAGGCGTCGGCGCCCGCGCCTCCGTCGAACAGCACGTGGGTGTCGTCACGGGCGTGCACGTGCAGCACCGACACCGGACGCGACGGGCGGCACTCGGTGGTGCCGTCGGTGCCGGCCACCGCGGCGACGGCGCGGAACAGGTCCGCCGCGTCGCAGGCCAGCCGATGCGCCAGCATGCCGCCGTTGGACATGCCGGTGGCGAACACCCGGCCCCGGTCGACGGCCACCCGGGCGGCCACGGCCGCCACCACCGCGCGCGAGAAGCCGACGTCGTCGACGTTCCGATCCCGCGCCTCGCCGCAGCAGCCGCCGGCGTTCCAGGTGGCGAAGCGGCCGCTGCGACGCCGGCTGTGGCCGTTGGGGAAGGCGACGACGAAGCCCTCGCGCTCGGCCTTCGAGACCCACCCGTAGCGGCCGTCGTCGGCCATGTACGCGGCATGGCCGCCGCCGCCGTGGAAGGCGAGGACCAGCGGTGCCGGGCGGGCGGCGTCGACGCGGGCGGGCACGTGCAGGATCACCTCGCGCCGCTCGCCGCCGTGCTCGACCTGCAGCGTGTGCGTGCCGGCGGCCAGCGGCCCGGGGTGCGTCGCCTGCTCGCGCCGCTGCTCGCGGCGTTCCCTCAGCCGTTCGCGCAGGCCGCCGTCTTGCGCTGTCGCGGGCGCCAGCATCAGCAGCGGTGGCAGCAGGGCGATCAGGCCCAGCAGGGCAGGACGGCGGCGCATGGCAGGCTCCGGGGTCGCGGCGGCGGGCCGTATCAGGGTGGCAACGCGCCGGCCGGATCGGCGGCCGACAGCCGGCCCGCGCCCGTCAGCCCGCTGGCCGCTCGATCGCCAGGCGCGCCGCCGTCAGGTCCTCCAGCGCGGTGCCCACCGACTTGAAGACGGTGCGCTCCTCGTCCGACCGACGCCCCGGGGCCTCGCCGCGGGCCAGCGATGAGAGCGTTCCCCGCACGTCGCCGGCGCCGAACACCCCACGCGCCATCGGCCCCAGCAGGTCGCCGCTCTTGGCCAGCGCCTCGGGCTGGTCGATCCACAGGCCGGCGCCGCGGAAGCAGTCGTCGTCGGCCTCGCGCATGGCGGGCGTAAAGCCGCCGATGAGGTCCAGGTGCGCGCCGGGCTTCAGCCGGCGGCCTTCGATCAGCGGCTCCGCGGCCAGGGTGGCGGTGCTGACCACATCGGCCTCGGCCACCGCGTCGTCGAGTCGGTCCGCCGCCTCGGCGATGAGGCCCAGCGACCGCCAGTGCATGGCCAGCGCCCGCGCCTGCTCGGTCCGGCGCGCCCAGACGCTGACCGTCGCGAGCGGCCGCACTTCGCGCCAAGCCATTGGCAGCAGGCGGGCCACCGCCCCCGCGCCGACGACCAGCAGGTGCAGCGGCCGGCCCCGTGGCGCCAGCCACGACCCGGCCAGCGCCGAGGCCGCCGCGGTGCGCCGGGCCGTCACCACGCCGCCGTCCAGCACCGCCAGCGGCACGCCGGTCTGCGCGTCGAACAGCGTCACCACGGCATGCAGCCCGGGCAGGCCCGACGCCGCGTTGCCGGGCGCGATGTTCACCGTCTTGACCGCGTAGTGCCGGCCTTGCCACGCGGGCATGACCAGCGAGGTCACCCCGGGGGCGCCGACCAGGCCGGGCAGGGCCAGCACCTGCCGCGGCGGCACCACCGTGTCGCCCGCCGCGAAGGCCTCGCGCAGCGCGGGGATCAGGCGGTGAAAGGGCAGGGCCGCCTCGGTGGCGGCGGCGTCAAGGAGGTGCACGGCCGGAACCGGCGCGCGGCGTCGCTAGCGCTCGCCCGACTCGGTCAACCGGTCGAAGTGCTCCACCTGCGGCGCGTGGGCGAAGAAGGGGCCGACGATGGCGCGCCATTCGGCGAAGGCCGGGCTCTGGCGGAAACCGACGTTGTGGGCGTCGACGCTGTCCCACCAGATGGTGAGCAGGTAGCGCTCGGGGCTCTCGATGCCCTTGAGCACGCGGTGGCCGCGGTAGCCGGCGGCCTTGGCGATGACCGTGGTCAGGCCGCGTTCGATCGCGGCGTCGAAGGCGGTCTGCTCGCCCGGGCGGATTCGGATGTCGGCGACTTCGAGGATCATGGTGCGGCGGGCCGGGGCTGTGGGGCCCTGATGATGGCCCAGTCCGGCCACCGCCGGCCGGTGGCGGTCAGAGCGTGTCCCAGGCCACGTCGCCGCACAGCACCTGCAGCGCGGCGGTGGCGGCCGGTGCGAAGGCGATGGAGACCGTCACGCTGAGGTGGCCGCCGTGCAGGGTGCGGTAGGGCCGTGTGGTCTGCACCTGCGCCGGCTGCTGCACCGCCCGCCGGAAGTAGGGCCGGCGGCTCCAGCGGGCGCCGCGCGCATCGCGCAGCGGGGCGAAGGCCAGGCTGGCCGGGCGGCCCAGCGTGGCCTGCCGGACGCGCTCGGCCCAGCAGTTGTCGCCGATCTGCCGGCCGTCGGCGCCCAGCATGTAGCACAGCTCCGCGCCAGGCAGGTCGAGGAAGGCGGCGCAGGCGGTCGGCAGCGGCACGCCGGCCATCATGTGCAGCGCGGCGGACTGCAGGGCCTCGCGGTAGGGCTGCAGCCGGTCGGCCCCGGCCAGCTGGTCGTCCCGCCAGCGGCCCTCGAAGTCGCGCCACACCGCTTCCAGCGCGTTCGGCGCGCGTTCGGCCGCGGCCAGCGCCGCCTGCGGACGGCCGAAGAGGTAACCCTGCACCAGGTCGGCGTCGGACTCCAGCGCGACGAACGCTTCCTCCGTGGTCTCGATGCCTTCCATCAGCACCAGCGCGCCGCATTCGTGCAGCAGCGACACCAGCTGCACGATCATCCGCCGCACGGCGCGGTCGCCCGCCGCGCGGGCGACCAGGCTGCGGTCGAGCTTGACGATCTCGGGCTTGAGCCGCCAGACGCGGTCGAAGTTGGAATGGCCGGCGCCGAAGTCGTCCAGCGCGATGAGGCAGCCGTGCTCGCGGGCGTTCCGGATCGAGGCCTCCACCTGCTGCGGCTGCGTCGCCAGCGCGCTTTCCAGCACCTCGATCACCAGCCGCTGCGGCGGGATGCCGAAGCGGTGCATGACGGTGTCGGTGAACGACCGCACCTCGCCTTCGCGCCAGCCGCCGAACAGGGCCGGGTGGGCGTTGAGGAACAGCCACTGGTCGGCCGGTGGCGCGACCGCGTGGTTGGCCAGGTGCACCGCACGGGCCAGCCAGTCGCGGCGCCACAGCTCGTCGAGGTCGTCGCCGAGGTCAAACACCTGCGGCGGCGGCACCGGCCGGCCCTGCGCATCGCTGGCGCGCAGCAGCGCCTCGTGGCCCACCACCCGGCCGTGGGACAGGCTGTAGATCGGCTGGAAGTGGCTGGCCAGCCGCAGGCCGGCATGGTCGGCGACGAAGACCCCGCCCTCGCGCCGCAGCTGCGACAGCAGGTCGCCGGCGTCGACGGGCAGCGCACGGTGGACGGGGGAGGCGGCGACGGCGGTCATCACGGCACGTTACGCAAGGGCCAGGCCGGTCGGGGACCGAGACGCGTGACGAATCGCCGTTTCGGCCGGCGCCGTCGCGCCCGGCCCGGTCGGGCCGTCGTGCGGACCGCTGTCCAGGCGCAGCGCGCCGGCGATGGCCGCCACGTCCAGCACCTGGATCAGGAGGGCCCCGCGGTTGGCCTTGACCAGTCGCTGCACCAGGGCGCCGCCCTGCACCCGGGGCGCGGGGATGACGGCAGCGGGATCGAACGCCGGCACGCCGTGCAGTTCGTCCACCGTCAGGCCGAAGTGGAGGCCCGCGTGTTCCAGCACGATGACCTGGCCGTCGTCGCCGGTCGCCGCATCGCCGCCCAGCAGGGCATGCAGGTCGTAGACCCAGACATGGCCCTCGACCTGGCCGTCGCGGCGCCGCGGCAGCAGGCCCACCCGTGGCGGCTGCTGACCCAGCGACACCGGCAGCAGCTGGCGGGCGGGCAGCGCCTCGCGCACCGCCGCCGCCGGCAGTGCCATCAGGACCTGGCCGACGAAGAAGGTGGCGAACTCCTCGCCGCCGTTCAGCGGGTCGTCGGCGATGGCGGTGTCGGCGCGGCGGCGCACACCACCCGCGTCGCGCAGCGCGCCCAGTGGCTGGAAGGTGAGGGCGATGACGTCGTCGGCGTTGCCGTCGCGGGTCTTGAACTCGCGGTAGCCGGCGTTCACCGTCGCGCTGACCAGCGCATAACAACCGTCTCGCTCGATGATCGAACGGTCGCTGGCGCCGCGCGGCAGCTGGCCCACCGCGCCGATGTCCACCCGGCTGCCGGGCGGGTTGCGGGGCGAGGTGCTGGCCAGCACCCGGCCCTGGCGGTCGACGTAGCTGGCCTGGATGCCCGGCGCCGCGGACTCGATGCTGCGCAGCATGGCGTCCAGCTCGACGGTCGCGTTGAAGACGATGCCGATGCCGCCGAGCACGCGGCGTTCGTCGTCCAGCGCCCGGATGGCGGCGTGGTACACGGCGGTGCTGCGGCCGTCGTCCAGCGGGCACGGGCCGAAGCGGCTGACGTGGTAGTGCTGGGCATCGGCCAGGCGCAGCACCGCGGCCAGGTCCTCGGCGTCGATGCGGCGACCGACGACGCTGCTGCCGTCGGCCAGCCGCGGCCGGCTGGCCGCGACGATGCGGCCCTCGGCGTCGTACACCACCAGCCGGCTGTAGACGGTGTAGAGCGCGTTGATGTTCTCGAGGATGGCCGCCACCCCGCCCCCGGTGTCGTCGGCCAACGGCGCCCGGTCGGCCAGTGCCTGGCGCAGCTCCGGTGTGCGGGCCCACCAGCGGCAGTCGTTGGCGCGCTCGTAGAGGTTGCGGTCGAGCAGGTCGACCAGCAGGTGCGACAGCGACCGCGCGGCGGACAGCCGCGAGGCCAGCACCGTGTCGTAGAGGTCGCGGATGGCGGCGTCGAAGAGCTCGTCGGTGCGCGCACCGGTCTCGCTGATCTGGTCGAGCACGCACTTCAGCTTGTGCAGGTCGCGCCCGCGCCCGGCGGTCATCACCTGGCCGTTCCAGACGACGCGGCGCACCGCGTCGGCCTCGGTCACCACCTCGTACAGCGGCGGGCAGAAGCTGCGCGCATGCGACAGCAGCCCGTCGGCCACGTGCGGGGCCAGCGTCTTCAGGACACCGCCCAGTTCGCCATGGAAGGCCACGTCCACCGGGATCATCACCTGGCCCTGCCAGCCGGCCGGCCCCGGGTAGCCCTGGTAGGGCTGCGCCGCGCAGGTGGTGACCAGGTACTCGCGGCCGCCGTGCAGGCACAGCCGCGGCTGGCGGTCGCGGTTCACCGGCACGCGGGTGCCGCGGGCGATCCATGCCTCGTCGGCGCTGGCGATCACGCGGTCGTCGCCGTCGAGCAGCAGCAGGATGGAGCGGCCTTCGGCGTCGCCGCGGCTGGCGAAGATGCCCGCCATCTCGGTGTCGAAGCCGAACACCAGGCACAGCACGCCGACCGCGCCGCCGTGCTGCGGGTGGCACACCCGCTGCGCGTAGACCAGGGCCTCGCCGCGGCCCGGGCGCAGGTCGGTGATGCCGAAGCGCTCGACATGGCGGTCGCTGGCCAGCGCCGCCGCCAGCACCGGGTCCGCGCTGTGCGACAGCCGCTCGCCGGTGTCGTCCATCTGCGCCATCACCTCGCCGTCGGGGCTGAGCAGCAGCACTTCGTCGTACACGGTGTACTTCTCGCGGTACGACCGCAGCCGTCGCTCGACCCGCTCGCGGTCGTCGGTGAGGCCCGCCAGGTGCTCGGCCAGCACGCGGTTGCTGGCCAGGAAGCCGACGTCCGCCGTGCGCTCGTACAGGTTGCGCACCAGCAGGTCGATGACATGGCGCGCGCGGGTGCCCACCTCGCCCATGACGTTGGCCACCTTCTCCTGCACCAGGCTGGCCACCAGGTCGCGCTCCAACCGCTGGAAGCCCTGGCGGGTGGCGGCCATCATCGGCAGGATGCTGCGCGCCTCCTCCGGGCAGTTCATCTTGGCGCCGGCCTCGATGACGCGCCACATCAGGTTGAGCTCGCGCAGCGACGCCTCGCAGCGCTGGACGTCCCGCATGTGGGACAGGAAGTCGTCGGGGTTGAGGGCGGCGTGGGCCATGCTCAGGGGCTCCGGCAGGTGAACGGGCCCGCACGCACCGTGCGGGGCTGCAGTTCTGCACTGCAGCAATCAACCTATCGTCAACCCTTGGTGGTGCTGTAAGAAGCTCTCGTTGGGGACCGCGCGCGGCGTGACACCGATCACGAAAGACCGGTCACGGCGTGCAGATTGCGCACACGGTCAGCCTCCGGATCGACCCCGCGCCCGGCGTCCGGCCGGGAGGCGCCTGCGTCAGCCGAGCTGCTCCAGCGCCTCGCCCAATTCGAGCCAGCGGCCTTCGAGCGCCGCCAGTTCGTCGTCCAGCGACTTCAGCCGCCGGCCCGCGTCGGCCCGCTCGGCCGGCGACCGGGCGCCGGCGGCCAGCAGGGCCAGCGCGGCCTCGCGGTCGCGGCTGCAGGCGGCCATGCGGGCCTCGACCTGCTTCAGCTCGGCCTTCAGCGGCCGGGCCTCGTCCTGCCGGCGCTGGCGGTCGGCGGCCTGCTGGCGGCGGGCGTCGCGGGCCGGCGGTGCCGGCGGGGCGGCCACGGCGGCCGCGGGCGCCGGCGCGCTGGCGCGCCCGGCGCGCTCCTGGTTGCGCTCCAGGCGCGCGGCCTTCACCGCCTCGCGCGCGTTGTCCTGCAGCCAGCGCTGGTAGTCGTCGAGGTCGCCGTCGAAGGGCTGCACGCCGCCGCCGGTGACCAGCCAGAACTCGTCGCACACCTCGCGCAGCAGCGCACGGTCGTGGCTGACCAGCAGCACCGTGCCCTCGAACTCGTTGAGCGCCATCGACAGCGCCTCGCGGGTGGTGAGGTCGAGGTGGTTGGTCGGCTCGTCGAGCAGCAGCAGGTTGGGCCGCTGCCAGACGATGCTGGCCAGCACCAGCCGCGCCCGTTCGCCGCCGGACAGCGTGCCGACGGCCTGGTGCACCATGTCGCCGGCGAACTGGAACTGGCCGAGGAAGTTGCGCAGCGCCTGCTCGGTGCCGGCCGGCCCGCGGTCGCGCGCCAGCCGCGTCATGTGCTGCAGCGGCGTGTCGTCCTCCTTCAGCAGGTCGAGTTCCTGCTGCGCGAAGTAACCCAGCGCCAGGCCCTTGCCCTCGGTCATGCCGCCGGCCAGCGGCGGAAGTTCGTGGGCGATGGTCTTCACCAGCGTCGACTTGCCCTGCCCGTTGGCGCCGAGGATGCCGATGCGCTGGCCGGCGAGCACGCTGCGGTTGATGTCCTTGACGATGGTCGTCGTGCCGTAGCCGCAGGACAGGTCCTTCAGGCTGAGCATCGGGTTGGGCAGGCTGGGCGGCTCGCGGAACTCGAAGGCGAAGTCGGCGGCGGTCAGCACGGCGCTGATGCGCTCCATGCGCTCCAGCGCCTTGACCCGGCTCTGCGCCTGCTTGGCCTTGGTGGCCTTGGCCTTGAAGCGGTCGATGAAGCGCTGCAGGTGGGCGATGCGGTCCTGCTGGCGTTCGTAGGCCGCCTGCTGCTGCATCAGCCGCTCGGCGCGCATGCCTTCGAAGGCGCTGTAGTTGCCGCCCCAGCGTGTCAGCCTTGCGTCTTCCAGGTGCAGCGTCACGGTGGTGATGGCGTCGAGGAACTCGCGGTCGTGGCTGATCACCAGCAGCGTGCCGGCGAAGCGCTGCAGCCAGCCCTCCAGCCAGACCAGCGCGTCCAGGTCCAGGTGGTTGGTCGGCTCGTCCAGCAGCAGCAGCTCGGCCGGGCACATCAGCGCGCGGGCCAGCTGCAGCCGCATGCGCCAGCCGCCGGAGAAGCTGTTCACCGGCGCGTCCAGCTGGTCGGCCTTGAAGCCCAGGCCGAGCAGCAGCGCCTGCGCGCGCGGGCGGGCGTCGAAGGCGCCGGCGTCGGCCAGCGCGGCGTGCGCGTCGCCGATGGCATGGCCATCGCCGCCGGCCTCGGCCTCGGCCAGCGCGGCCTGCGCGGCCATCAGCGTCACGTCGCCCTGCAGCACGAAGTCGGTGGCGCCGTCCTCGGTCTCCGGCATGTGCTGGGCCACCTCGCCGATGCGCCAGTGCGGCGGGATCTCGGCGTCGCCGGCGTCGGGCGAAAGGCGCCCGGCGAGCAGCGAGAACAGGCTGGATTTGCCGGCACCGTTGCGGCCGACCAGGCTGGCCTTCTCGCCGGGGTTGAGGGTGACGGTGGCGTCCTGCAGCACCACCTTGACGCCGCGGCGCAGGGTGAGCTGCTTGAGCTGGATCATGGGTCTCGGTTGTCGGCCGAGGCCGACATGAAAAGGGGCAGATTATCGGCGCCGCCGCCGCGCGCCCGGGCACCTGCCTTGCACCCACCGGTCCATCCACGTTCCCCAGCAAGGAGACCGACATGCGACACACCGTCGTTGGCGTTTTCGACCGTTACGCCGCGGCCGAGCAGGCGGCGCGCAGCCTCGCCGCCCGCGGCATCCAGGAGGACCACGTGCACCTGACCCGCCCGGCGGGCGACAAGGCCTTCGAGCCGGTCGACGACGACGGCGTGATGGCCCACGTGCGCAGCTTCTTCGCCGAGCTGTTCGGGCCGGACGAGGTGACGCAGGTGGGCCATTACGCCAGGGCCGTCCAGCGCGGCGGCGCGGTGGTGCGCGTGGAGGTGGACGAAGCGGCGCAGGCCACGGTCGTCCAGCAGGCCCTGCAGCAGGCCGGGGCGGTGGACATCGACGACGAGGACGACGACGAACGCATCGCCGGGCCGATGAGCGACACCGGCGTGGCAGACGGCGGCGTGCGGGTCTATCCCCGCGCGAGCGGCCCGTCGACCGCCCCGTCCGCGCCCACGTCCGCCGACACCGTGACCGCTGCCACGCCCGGCGCGGTGGTGCACACCGACGAGGCGCTGCTCTTCCGCGAGGACTTCGAATCGAACTACGCCGGCAGCGGCGGGCGCTGGGAGGACTACGAGCCGGCCTACCGCCACGGCAGCACCTGGGGCTCCGACCCGCAGCACCACGGTCGGTCGTGGGACGAGGTGGAGCCGCACGCCCGCTCGGCCTGGGAGCGCGACCACCCCGGCAGCGCATGGGAGCGGGTGAAGGCCGCGGTGAAGCGGGGGTGGGGGCGGGTGTGAACACGGCGGCCGCTCGCCGCGGCGTCACGACAAGACCATGACTCCTGGCGCCAGTTCCAGCGCCCGTGCGCGCCGGTCGAACTTGCGGTCGTCGAAGGTGACCAGGCCCTCCACTCGTTTCAGGGCGAGGACGTTGCTCCCCGTTGTGTCCGGCATGCCCTGCCGGCCTTCCACCTGCGAAGGTCTATTGCCATTCCCAGGATCATGAAGCCACTCAGAAGACTTGCCCATGTGGAGGGCTCGGGAATCGGTGCGGTGGGATGTCGAAACGCACATGGTCAATGGCGAAGTCAAGCTGACGTTGGTCATACCCATAGGGGCTGAACTGGAGGAAAGAAACCACGCCGCGGTCGAGTGCACCGAACAGCTCTGCGTCGAGCTGGGGGAGAGACGCCAAGAGGGAAAGGTTGAGAGCGGAAATCCATGCGGAGTAAGGCTGCATGCCATCCCATGACGGTCCGGTGACCGCGTTGCTGTCACCCCGCCCAAGTTCCAAATGCGTCGGAGGAAGTCGAGAAATCCGTGTCGTCGGCGCCACCGGGGTGAAGGTGTTGCCGTTGACCGTGATCTGGAAAAGCGCGGCGGGTGCGTTGTAGGTGGCTCCATAAACGTCCAACGCCGATGGCACGGCTTGGGGGTCGAAACTGAAGGTGCCGGCGACGCCATCGCCTACCGAAACCCAGCCATCGGGGGCGGGATAGCTAAAGGACTGGCCCAAAAAGACGGAATAGGAAGACGCACTGAGGCTCGTGACCTGCCCGCTGAAGGAACCGGTGATCGGCACCGCGTTGGCGTTGACGGGCCAGCAGCAGGCCCGGGATGGCAGGCCAAGCGGCGGCGCGCAGGCA
The DNA here is from genome assembly GCF_024666615.1 of Aquabacterium sp. J223. Taxonomy (NCBI): domain Bacteria; kingdom Pseudomonadati; phylum Pseudomonadota; class Betaproteobacteria; order Burkholderiales; family Sphaerotilaceae; genus Aquabacterium; species Aquabacterium sp. J223. The sequence goes on from NZ_CP088297.1 coordinate 1,660,750, forward strand.
GTGCTTGAAGCGGCGGCGAAGGATCAGGGCGGCGAGACCTGCCAACAACGAGGCCAAGGACGCCGGCTCCGGTATGGGACTGACGGGCGCGACCGAACTGATGCGGAAGTTCACTTCGTGCACTCGACGCAGCGTGCTGGTGAGCGGGTCGACGAGCTCGGCGAAGTTGAGGGTTCCGCGGTTCAATGCCAGAAGGCCACTATCGGTGATGCCTGAAGGCGAGACGGCCGGTGAGCCATCCACTAGCAGGTTGGCGACGATGGGCGGGACGCCATCCATCTCAGGTCCTGCCGCGTTGCCGAGGATTGACAGCAGGTGAGCGTAAGGAAAGACGTACGACAGGTTCTCCGACGTGGCATAGGCCAGACCCGCAACGTTCAAGGTGAACTTGACCGCCTGTGGCCCGTAGACGACGTAACTGTCACCGTGCGGCGAGATGGGCGGATCCGATGGATCGAAGGTTATCGTCCCCCACACGGCATGGCCCACTTCGATGGGCAAGCTCGGCAGCGAGATGACGAGGCCTTCGTAGGTCGACCGCACTTGCGTGACCGTGCCGGCGTACTGGTACAGCAGCGGCACTGCCAACGCCGACGTCAGCAGGCCAGCCTGCAGCGTCAGGGCGGCCAAGCCCTGCAGCGCCATGCGGCGCACGAAGGCCAGGATCAATTTGATGCGCTGTGATGGCCGGTGCACGTGATTCCTCCAGAATCGTTGTCGATATACCAGCATCGTCGGAAGTCGTGCGGCACGCCTCCTCAAGCCGCACGACCGAGAGCGGTGCGGCTATCGCCGACCACCCCCTATTTGCGTGTCAGGCGCCCCACCACATCCGCCAATCGCCGCTCGCCGGTCTTCTCCAGCAGGCTGCGAATGTGCGTGCGCACGGTGGACACCTTGACGCCTTGGTGCACGGCCACCTGGTCGGGCGACAGGCCTTGGCTGCACAGCGTCAACACGGCCTGTTCGGCTTTGGAGAATGCGTAGAAGTCGGCCACGGCCTGCAGACGGTCCTTCACGGACGCCAGCGAGTCCACCGTCACCGACATCACCTGCGCCATCCCTGGCCACACGGACCGCAGCCGAATGTCCTGGCTCTGGGTCAGAAGCAACTCGCCGGTAGCCACGGCCTCACCATCTCCCGCCCACAGGCCCACGCGAGAGGCGCCGTTGGCCGCGCAGGACGCGAGCACGGCAGCGAACCCATGGGCGTTGAGCTGGAAGACGCCCCGCAGCCGCCCGCCCGTGATGCGCACGTGCTGACTCCGCCGCATCAACGCCTGTGCGGCGTGGTTGGCGAACAGCACCTCCCCATCCACGCCAAGCACGAACGTCGGCACCGGATGGCCATCCAGCGCCGCGATGACGCTGGCCTTCGCCTGCGACTGCCAGGCCCGGCTGCGGCGCACCAGCAGGCTGGCGCGCAGCGCCGGGGCCAGCAGTTGCAGGGCCTTGGTGGTGGTTTGCGCGTCGAAGTCGTCAGCGTCTTCCGGCCTCACCAGCGAGAAGTGCATGCGGGGCAGGCCGCCGGGCTGGTTGCCGTTGTCGACCAGCACACAGCCGATGTGGAAGATGCCGGCCTGGCGTGCGCAGTCGCTGTAATAGGCGGTGCGGCGCAATTCATGGGGTGCCAGGTAGCTGGAACCCAAGGTGACCATGCCGGTGTCCATGGGCAGCCGCATGGCAAGGCGGCGATTGATCCAGGGATCGTCATGCGTCCACTGCGCGACGGTGGCCAACTGCTCGGCGGCCAATCCCTGGGACAGGAACTGCACGTCCGTCGATCCCACCGCATCCGGCGAGAACAGCGCGATCGCGTTGGCATTGAACGCTCGGCGCGCCTTGGCGAGAAAGGCCGTGAGGGCACCGTCCTGACCTTCGCCTTCCAGCAGGCTGCGGTGCAGGTCCAGCACCGTGTCGAAGTCCACGCCGACGCTCATCGGCGCGAACAGAGCGCCAGCACGTCCTGCACGCGGTGAACGCCCGACTTGGCGAGCAACTGGCTGATGTGGGTTCGCACGGTCGAGACCTTGACGCCCAGTCGGATGGCCACCTGGTCGGGCGGGTGGCCGTCGCGCAGCAACCGCAGCACGGCCTGCTCCGCCTTCGACAGACCATAGGCTTGGGCCACCGCCAGCAGCCGGTCCTCGGCCTGGGCCGGCTGGTCCACCGCCACCGACACCACATGCGACAGGGCAGGCCAGAGGGTGCGCAGCCGGTCGTCGGTGCTGTGCGTCATCAGCAGTTCGCCGGTGGCGATCGCCTGCCCGTCGAGCGCCCACAGGCCGATGCGCGCAGTGCCGTTGGCGGCGCAGGATGTGAACGCCGCCGACAAGGCGTGTGCATTTAGCTGGAAGACACGACGAAGCCGCCCCGCGGCCACGGTGAGCCAGTTGGTCCGCCGCATCAGCTCCCGGGCCGCGGCGTTGGCGAACAGCACCTCGCCATCCGCAGCCAGCACGAAGGTGGGCACCGGGTGGGCGTCCAGGGCTGTGATGACGCCGGCCTTGCTTTCCGCCTGCCACGCCCGGTTCCGCCGCACCAGCAGGCTGGCGCGGACCGCCGGCGCCAACAACTGCAGTGCCTTGGCGGTGGTGTCGGTGTCGAAGTCGTGGCGGTCCTCAGGGCGGACGAGGGTGAAGTGCACCCGCGGCAGGCCCCCGGGCCGGGTGCCGTCGTCGATGACCGCCGTGCCGATGTGGAATACACCGGCCTGTCGTCCGCATTCGCCATAGAACTCGGTGCGCCGCAGTTCCTGCGGCGCCAGGTAGCTGGAGCCCATGGCGATCAAGCCGATGTCCATGCGCAGCCCGAGCGCCTGGCGGCGCTTGATCCAAGGATCGTGGTGCGTCCATTGCGCGATGGACGACAGTTGTTCGGCGGCCAGGCCTTGCGACATGAACTGCACGTCCTGCGCCCCCACCGGCTGTGGTGAGAACAACGCCGCAGCGTTGGCGTCGAAGGCGTGCCTGGCCTTCTCGAGAAAACGTTCCAGTGCGCCGTCCTGGCCTTCGCCTTCCAAGAGCGTGCGTTGCAGGTCCAGCAGTCGGTCGTGGTCGAGCATCTGAATCGGCGTTGAGGTGGACGCCTGGCGTTCTCGCAAGGGCAGGGCCACTGTCGCGGTACCGCCTCCACAAGATCAATGATTCAAAGGTATCGGTGACCCCCCAAGCTGAGCATCCAGGCCGGGGCAACAATCCAGCCATGGGCTCGAAACAACAGGTCGCGGCCGCTCCGTTGGCCATCAGCTCACTGATGGGGCGGGTGATGTGGCTTGCATGCGCCGTGTGTCCTGCACCGGCGCTGGCCGCCGACGTCCCGCTCATCGGCTACCTCTCCTTCCTCTCGCCCGGCAACCCATTTACCTGCGGCAAGCTGCTCAAGAGTGCGCTGGCCGAGCGCGGCGTGCTGGAGGGGCGCGACTACCGCATGCAGGTGGCGTACGCCAACGGCACCGAGCCGGGGCTTCAGGAAGCGGCGCGTCAGTTGGCGGCCGCCAAGCCGGCGCTGATGGTGTCCGGCGGGGTCAACCCGATGCTGGCGCTGGCCCGAGCGGCACCGAACACGCCGCTGGTGACGGTGGGCAGTGGCAGCCTGCTGGACCTGGGGCTGGTGCGCAGCCATGCCCGGCCTGGCGGCCTGCTCACCGGCATCTCGAATGGCGGCGAGGAACATGTGTTCAAGTTGATCGAACTGCTGCTGCAGGCCTTCCCGGGCATCGAGCAGGTGGGCATCGTCGCCAACCAGCACCACCCAGGGCATGTGCTGCGGCAGCAGTTGGTGCACGACCGGGTCAAGCCGCGACGGGTGCAGGCTCGCTATGTCTGGGTGGACGGCGACAAGGGGGTGGAAGCGGCCTACCAGCGCCTGGCGCAGCAGGGCATCCGGCATGCGGTGTATCTGCCGGACTGGCTGCCCAACGCACGGGTGCACGCCGCCGTAGCGTCGAAGTTGGGCATTGCGACGATCGGCTTCGCGGGCAGCTTTGCCGATGCCGGGGGGCTGATGCACTTCACCATCGTCGGGGGTGAGGGCTGCAGCCGCGCGGCTCACCATGTGCAACAGCTGTTGGCCGGCCGACGCCCGGGCGACGTGCCGGTCGAGGAGGTGCAGGACTACCGCCTGACGGTCAACCTGCAGGCTGCTCGGCGGCTGGGCGTCACGTTCGCGCCGGCCTTCCTGCTGCGCGCGGACCGTGTCATCGAGTGATGGAGCCGCCCGGCCGCGGGCGTCGGACCTGGCCGTCCTGTTCCGCCGCTACCTGCTGGCCGCGGCCTTGCTGGTGCTGGCGATGATGGCAGCGCTGGGCACTTACCAGGCCCATGCCGTCTGGCGCGACACCGAAGCGGCGCTGCAGCAGCGACACCGGCTGGTGGTGTGGTCGGCCACACAGCAACTCGGCGCGGCGCTGGACCGGCAGGTCGGGCAGTTGCGCGGCTCGCTGCGCCAGCTCGAAGGCTGGTCGCGGCTTGACGGCGCGCTGCGCGAGCAGGAGGTCTACCGGCTGCTGAAGAGCGACAACGCCTTCACTGCTGCGCGTCTGCATGCCCCTGCGCAGGACCTGCTGCTGCAGGCCGGTCGCGTGGTCAACGATGGACTGGTGCATGCCGACACCGATGCGCCGGACTGGCCCGAGCCGGATCGAGTCGACGCGCCGAGCTTCGGTCCGGTATTCCGTCACAACGGCTCGGCGCCGAGGGTGCGCATCGTCCTCGGCGGGCGCTCTGCCGTCTCCGGCCGGCCCAACCTGTACCTCGGCGTGGAGACGGCGCTGCACCCGTTGTCGGCGGAGCTGCGCCGACTGCTGCCCAGCCCGCGCAGCGCGCTGTACCTCGTCGATCGCGATGGCCGCATCGTCGTCCACAGCGAGCAGCAGCAGACCTTCGCGGCAGTCGGCTGGAACGACCTGCACCCGGGTGTGGCCGCGCCCACTCAGCAGGTCGACCTGCTACGGCTGAATCGCGGTGGCAGCGGAGATGGCGTGATCACCACTGCCTCCTTCCCGCCGCTGCAGGCCACCCTGGTGCTGGAGCAGCCGTGGGACGAAGCCTGGCGGCCGGTGCGCACTTCCATCCAGCGCAGCATCGTCGCCACTGTGTTCGTGCTGGCGGCCACGCTGCTGGTGGTCATGGTGCCGGCGCGTCGCATGACGTCGCTGGTGAGCCGGCTGGCCGGGGCGCACGAGCGCATCCGTGCGCAGGCCCTGGCGCTACAGGACCTGAACGTCGCGCTGGACCGGCGCACGCTGGAAGCCGAGCGGGCCAACCTGGCCAAGACCCGCTTCATCGTCGCCGCCAGCCACGACCTGCACCAGCCGATGCAGGCCATCGCGCTGCTGGCCGACGTCTTGTCGCGCCATGTCGACGAAAAGCCCGACCCGCTGCTCGTCCAGCAACTGCAGGACGCCGCGGGCGCGATGGGCCAGCTGTTCCAGGGCATCCTCGACATGTCGCGGTTGGAGGCCGGCGCCGTGGCGGTGCGGCGCGGCCGGACCTCGATCGACGAGGTGCTTTCGCGGGTGGTAGCGCAGACCCGCCCCCAGGCCGCGCGAAACCGGGTCGCGCTGCACTGGCACCGGTCGCCCAACGTTCGCTACGGCGACACCGATGCGCTGCTGTTGGAGCGCATCGTGCTGAACCTGGTCGGCAACGCCGTGCGCTACACGCCGGCCGGTGGGCGGGTGCTGATCGGATGCCGGCCGCGGGGCGGCACGCTGAAGATCGAAGTGTGGGACACCGGCATCGGCATCGCCGACGCCGACCGCGAGCGCATCTTCGAGGAGTTCACGCAACTGGGAGCCGCGGTGGTGGCGCCAGAGCGCGAGCGGGGATTGGGGTTGGGCCTGGCGGTGGTGAGCCGGCTGTCCGCGCTGCTCGGCCACCGGGTGACGGTGTGTTCGTTACCGGGACGCGGCAGTCGCTTCACGTTGGCTTTGCCCATGGCCGATGCACCCGCAGCGCCCGCGGCCGGCCCTGACGGTGCAGCGCACGCCCTCGACGCCCAACTGCCCGACCACGCCCGCGGCGCCTTCGTGATCGTCATCGACGACGATGCCGCGGTTCGCCAGGCGTTGGGCTTGGCGCTGGACGCGGTGGGCTGCCCGCGCATCGTCGCCGCCAGTGCCGACGAGGCGCTGCATCAGCTGGAGCAGCACCAGCGGCTTCCCGACCTGGTGATTTCCGACCACCGGCTGGGCAAGGGCCGGGACGGGGTGTCGGCCATCGCCGAGTTGCGGACCGCGTTGGGCGACCCGGAACTGCCGGCCGCCGTGCTGTCGGGCGACCTGGCCGAAGAAGACCTGCGCGCCATCCATGCGGCCGGCCTCCCGCTGCTGCACAAACCCTTGCGGCTGCGCCAGCTCGTCGAGGTGCTCGGCCGGGTGCGGTCTGCCTAGCCAGAAGACGGCTGACCATCGTCGGCCGTCCAGGTCAAGCCGAGCCGGCCGGCGACGATGACGGCCTGGGTCCGCGTGGTGACGCCGAGGGCGCGCAGCACGCCGCTCACATGCGCCTTCACCGTGGGGGGCGGCCAGGCCGAGCGCCTGCTCGATGCGCTTGTTGGGCTGGCCCTGCAGCAGCAGTTTCAAGACCGTTCGCTGCCGAGGGGTGAGGCGTGACAGGTCGGGCTGGGCTGTCGGCGCCGCCGTCAGCGGTGGCAGGTGGATGCGGCCGGCAAGCGCATCGCGCAGCGCCTGCGCGAGCACCTCCGGTGTGGCCGACTTCTGCACGTAGCCGACAGCCCCTCGGTCCAGGCACTGCAGCACCACCGACTGCTCGTCGACGGCCGACAGCACCACCACCGGCACCTCAGGCGAGTGGGCCCGGAGGTCCTTGAGCGCGTCCAGTCCATGGCGGCCGGGAAGGGCCAGGTCCAGCAGCACCAGCGACACCGGGTTGGGCGCCGAGGTCAGCAGGCGGAAGCCTTCGTCGCAGTCGCCTGCCTGCGACACCTGCGTCCCGGATTCAATGTCCCGCAACAGTCGCGCCAGGCCTTCACGGAACAGTGGGTGGTCGTCGATCAGAAGGACATGCATGGCAGGCTCAGGCCACCCAGTCTTCCGTCCTCAAGCCGGCCACACGCTGGAATTCACGCAGGTTGTGGGTCACCAAGACGGCCCCTTCGGCCAGCGCATGGCAGGCGATCCAGAGGTCGTTAGCGCCAATGGGCGTGCCGGCGTCCTTCAAGCGGGTCGACTGCTCGGCGTAGTGGCGGCAGATGGCAGGGCTGGTGGGGTAGGCCACTGGCACCTGCCGGGCCAGCGCGTCGAGCCGTCGCAGCACCTCCGCCTTGCGCGTGCTGCGCTCGGCGCCCTTGAGCAGTTCGGCCCAGGTGATGAACGACATCAACAGCCGGTCGTCATCGCCCAGTGCATTCACCCGTTCGGCGATGGCGGGCGGCTGCTGCTTGATCAGGTAGATGAGGATGTTGGTGTCGAGCAGGTAGATCACAGCGCTTCGCGGTCCTGCACGGGCAGCGCCAACGCCTGTTCCGACTCGAGGGCAGCGACGAACGTGCTGTCCGCCTCGTTCAAGGTCTGCAAGGCCTGGAGCAGGGCGGTCCCCCGTTCGGCGCGCAGCGGCTGGATGAGCAGGTCGCCCTGCTCGTTGCGAGAGATGCGCACCCGGTCCGTATCGAGCCTGAACTCGGCCGGAATTCGGACCGCCTGGCTGTTGCCGTTGTTGAAGACGCGGGTCGTCAAAGAGTCCATGGCACCACCTTCTTGTGTGTACGACGGTGTGTGTATTTTGCGGGAAGCCGGGCGGCCGTGCAATGCCGTCCCGCAACACGGCACCGACCCGCTCAGTCCGGCACGCGCACCCCCTGCGCGCCGGCCTCGTCGATCTTCTCGCGCGCCTCGGCCCGGTCCTCGGCGGGGGCCTGCGGCTCCGGCTGGTCGGCCTGGGCCGCGGGCTTGTGCAGCAGGTGGATGTAGACCGGGAAGTGGTCGGAACCGTAGCGCGCCAGCCGGCAGAACTCGACCAGCCGGAAGTCGTTGGAATGGAAGAAGTGGTCCAGCGGGTAGCGCAGGAACCAGTGGTCGGCGTGGAAACTGTTGAAGAAGCCGCGGCCGATGCGCGGGTCGAGCAGGCCGCTGACCTTGCGGAACAGGCTGCTGGTGTGGGACCAGGCGACGTCGTTCATGTCGCCCATCACCACCACCGGGCCCGGCTGGTCTCGGATGGCCTTGCCCACCACCAGCAGCTCGGCGTCGCGCGGCACCGAGCTGTCGCTTTCCTGCGGTGCCGGCGGACGCGGGTGCAGGCAGTGCAGCCGCACCTCGGTGCCGCTGCCCAGTCGCACGTGCAGGTGGATGGACGGGATGTCCGGCTCGACGAGGAACCGCACCTCCGGCTTGATCAGCGGCAGCCGCGAATACAGCAGCATGCCGTAGGTGTTGTCCTGCGGCTGCAGCACCACGTGAGGGTGGGTCGCGCGCAGCACGTCCAGCTGCTGCTGCCACCAGCCGTCGGTCTCCAGCGCGAGGACGACGTCGGGGTCGGTGCGGCGGATCTCGGCCAGCAGGCCCTCGAAGCAGCGGTTGGTCTGCAAGACGTTGGCGAACAGCAGCCGCAGCTCACGTCGCGGGTCGCGCACCTCGCAGTCCTGCACCTGCCGGCGCACCAGCGGCGTGTAGCGGTGCATGCGCCGCGCCTGCACCCCCAGGCTCACCACCATCAGCGCGCGCAGGACAAGGGCGCCGGCTCCGTGCGGCACCCAGGCGACGTGCGCGAGGCCGACGGCGATGAGCAGGATCGCGATCTGCAGGCGCGGGAAGTCGAGTGCGCGCACCCACCAGTGCTGCGCCCGCGACAGCGGCACCAGGCTGGCCGCCACCAGCGCCCATCCGAGGACCGTCAGCGCGACCTGCGCCGCGCCCGCTGCCGTGCCTGCCGCCATCGGCCATGCTCCCTGTGTCGTGTGGGCCGCGAGCATACGGGACCCCATGGCAGGGCCAGGCCGATAATGCCGTGCACCCCGTTGAAGAGCGATCCGCGATGTCCACCAAGCGCCACCAGGGCCTGACCACCCGCCTGCTGCACGCCGACCGGCTGCAGCCCATCGAGCACGGCGCGGTGCACAAGCCGCTGCACCTGGCCGCGGCCTACAGCTACCCGTCGTCGCGCGACCTGGCCGCGGTGTTCCAGGGCGACAAGCCGGGTTATGTCTACGCCCGCCAGGGCAACCCCACCGGCGCCGCGCTGGAGCAGAAGGTCACGCTGCTGGAGGAGGCGCGCGCCACCGCGGTGTTCTCCACCGGCATGGCGGCCATCGGCGCCATCGCGGCGGCGCTGCTGAAGGCCGGCGACCACGTGGTCACCAGCCAGTTCCTGTTCGGCAACACCAACAGCCTGATGCAGACGCTGCAGGGCCTCGGCATCGAGGTCAGCTTCGTCGACGCCACCGACGTGGCGAAGGTGGAGGCTGCGTTGCGGCCCACCACCCGCATCGTCTTCACCGAGACCATCGCCAACCCGCGCACCCAGGTGGCCGACCTGGCCGGCATCGGCGAGCTGTGCGCCGCCCGCGGCCTGCTCTACGTGGTCGACAGCACGTTGACCACGCCGGTGCTGTTCAAGCCGAAGGACGTGCAGGCCGGCTTCGTCGTGCATTCGCTGACCAAGGCCATCGGCGGCCACGGCGACGCCATGGGCGGTGCGGTGGTGGACACCGGCCTCTTCGACTGGGCCCGCTACCCCAACATCCTGCCGCCCTACCGGAAGGGCGACGCCGCCGGCTGGGGCATGCTGCAGCTGCGCAAGAAGGGCCTGCGCGACTTCGGCGCCACGCTGCGGCCGGAGGACGCGCACCGCATCGCCGCCGGCGCCGAGACGCTGGCCCTGCGCATGGCCCGCGTCTGCGACAACGCGCTGCAGCTGGCGCGCTGGCTCGACGGGCAGCCGCAGATCGACCGGGTGCACTACCCCGGGCTGTCCTCGCATGCCGAGCACGAGCGCGCCGCGGCGCTGTTCAAGGGCGGCTTCGGCGGGCTGCTGAGCTTCGAGCTCAAGGCCGGCCTCGACTGCTTCGACTTCCTCGACGCGCTGCAGCTGGTCATCGTCTCCAGCCACCTCGCCGACAACCGCACGCTGGCCATCCCGGTGGCCCACACCATCTTCTACGAGATGGGCGCCGAGCGCCGGGCGGCGATGGGCATCGCCGACGGCCTGGTCCGGCTGTCGGTGGGCATCGAGGACGCCGACGACCTGAAGGCCGACTTCGAACAGGCGCTGGCACGGGTGTCATGAGCGCTGGCCCGCTCCCGAGCGCGAACCCCGAAGCGCGCGGCGCAGGGGGTCGTCTCGTGACCGGGCCGCGCCCCTTCGTCCGCGAGGAGGGCGAGGGCCCGGCGGTGGTCTGCCTGCACGCCAACGCCAGCACGTCCAGCCAGTGGCGCGGGCTGATGAGGCTGCTGGCGCCCACCCACCGGGTGCTGGCGGTGGACGGCTGGGGCGCGGGGCAGAGCCCGGCGTGGCCGTCGGACCGCGTCATCTCGCTGCAGGACGAGGCCGACCTGCTCGCCCCCGTGCTCGACGCGCTGTCCACGCCGGTGGTGCTGGTCGGCCATTCCTACGGCGCCGCGGTGGCGTTCAAGGTTGCGCTGACCCGGCCCGGCGCGGTGCGGGCGCTGGCGGTGTACGAGCCGACGCTGTTCGGCCTCATCGAGGCCGACGGCGCGCCGCCCAACGAGGCCGACGGCATCCGCGCCGCCATCGCCGCCGCCGCGGCCGCCCTCGACGCCGGCGACCGCGACGCTGCGGCCGCCGCCTTCATCGACTACTGGATGGCGCCCGGCGCCTGGGCCGCCACACCGGCCCACCGCCGGCCGGCGATCGCCCAGTCGGTGACGCAGGTGCGTCGCTGGGCCCATGCGCTGATGACGGAGCCGACGCCGCTGGCCGCCTTCCGCGCGCTCGACCTGCCGGTGCTGCTGATGACCGGCGGCCGCTCCACCACGGCGGCGCACGGCGTGGCGCGCCGGCTGGCCGGTGCGCTGCCGCGGGTCACCGTCCGCACCTTCGCCGAACTCGGCCACATGGGCCCGGTCACGCACCCCGAGCCAGTGAACGAGGCGATCCGCGCGTTCCTCACCAGCGTCTGATCGCGGCGGCGGCCGGCCCTGGCCCACCCCGAGGTGCCCCCGGGGCATTACTGAGTATGTGTACGGATCCCGGGCCTACAGTGGGCGCGCCGCGGAGGGCGTAGGCCGCCCTCCGCCCGCTGCCACTCGAAGGGAGATCCCAAGAATGCCGATCCGGTTCGCGCTCGCCGCCCTGGTGCTGTCGCTGGCGGCCTGCCAGTCCATGCCGCCGCCCGCCGCCCCTGTCGCCACCGCGCCCGCGCCCACGCCCGCCGCGCCCGCCACCGGCGGCGCGCCCGGCAGCGAAGGCCGGCTGCCGTCGCAGGCCGGCTCCCGCCTGGCGCCAATCCCGACGCCGCTGCGCGTCACCCCGCCGTCGGAGATCCCGATGGCCAGCTTCCGCCTGCCGCCGGGCTTCAAGGCCGAGCTGTGGGCGCATGGCATGCCGGGCGCGCGTGCCATGGCCCGCGGCGACGACGGCAAGATCTACATCGGCACCCGGACCATCGGCCGCGTCTACGAGGTCACCGACCAGGGCGGCCAGCGCACCTCGCGGGTGGTGGTCGACCGGCTGTCGCAGCCGGCCGGCGTGGCCTTCCGCAACGGCTCGCTGTACGTGATGGCGCTGGACAAGGTGCTGCGCTTCGACGGCATCGAGCGCAATCCGAACGCCCAGCCGGTGGACATGACGGCGGCCTTCAAGTTGCCCAGCGCCCGCCACCACCAGTGGAAGTACATCGCCTTCGGCCCCGACGGCAAGCTGTACGTGCCCTTCGGCGCGCCGTGCAACATCTGCGAGCCCACCGAGGAGTACGCCCAGATCCGCCGCTACAACGCCGACGGCTCGGGCATGGAGGTGATCGCCCGCGGCGTGCGCAACACCGTCGGCTTCACCTGGCACCCGACGACCGGCGATCTGTGGTTCACCGACCATGGCCGCGACTGGATGGGCGACGACTCGCCCGAGGACGAGCTGAACCGCATGCCGCGCAGCGGCCTGAACTTCGGCTTCCCCTACTGCCACGCCAACGGCGTGCGCGACCGCGAGTTCCCGCGCGACAACGCCTGCGCCGGCGTGCAGTTGCCGGTGACGACGCTGGGCCCGCACACCGCGGTGATGGGCATCCACTTCTACACCGGCAACATGTTCCCGGCCGAGTACCGCAACGTGGCCTTCGTGGCGCGGCGCGGCTCCTGGAACCGCGAGCGCAAGTCGGGCTACGACGTGGTGACCGTGCGCGTGGGCGCCGACGGCCGGGGCGCGCAGGTGCAGCCCTTCATGACCGGCTTCCTCAACAGCGCCGACGACAGCTTCAGCGGCCGCCCGACCTACCTGCTGCAGCAGCCCGACGGCTCGCTGCTGGTGACGGACGAACAGCTGGGGGCCATCTACCGCATCACCTATGCGCGCTGAGGCGGCCGGGCTGGCGCTGGCCGCTTCGCTGGTGGCGGCTCAGGCCGTGGCACAGGCGCCCCCGCGCGCCGCCACGTGCACCGCCTGCCACGGCGAGGACGGCAACGCGCCGGTGCCCGGCTTCCCGTCCATCGCCGGCCAGCCGCGGCTGTTCATCGACAACCAGCTGCTGATGATGCGCGAGGGCCTGCGCGACGTGCCGGCGATGAAGCCGGTGCTGGAGGGCATGACCGACGACGAGATCGCCGCCCTGGCCCGCCACTTCGCCGCCCAGCGCCCGCGGGTGGCGGCCGGCGTGGTGGCGCAGCCGGCGCTGCAGCAGCGCGGTGCGGCGCTGTCGCAGCGCGCCAACTGCGGCTCCTGCCACCTGCCGGACTACCGCGGCCAGAACCAGGTGCCGCGCCTGTCGGCGCAGAACGAGGCCTACCTGCTGCAGTCGATGAAGGAGTTCCGCGACCACCCGGGCCCGGGCCGCGACACCATCATGGCCGCCACCCTGGCCGGCATGACCGACGCGGACCTGGGGGCGCTGGCCCACTACCTGGCGACGAAGCAGCCCTGATCGCCAGGCCGCGCCACGTCGCCCGCCGCGTCGGTCAGGCGTGCCGCCCGCCCTGCGCGGCGTGCGCCCAGACCTTGGAGATGACCACCGATCCTTCCCCCACGGCCGCCGCCACGCGCTTGACCGACCCGGCCCGCACGTCGCCCACCGCGAAGATGCCGGGGCAGGAGGTGGCGTAGCCCTCGCCGGTGACGACGAAGCCCTTGGCGTCCAGCTCGACCAGGCCGGACAGCCAGCCGGTGTTGGGCTGCGCGCCGACCATGACGAACAGGCCCGCGGTCTCCACGCGGGTCTCGACGCCGGCCTCGCGCAGCGTCACCGCCTCCAGCGTCTGCGACCCGTGCAGCGCCGTCACCTCGGCATGGTGGTGCAGGGTGATGGCGTCGTTCCTGCGGATCCGTTCGATCAGGTAGTCCGACATCGACGCCGCCAGCGAGGCGCCACGCACCACCAGGTGCACGCGCTGCGCCCGGCGGCTGAGGAACATCGCGGCCTGGCCGGCGGAGTTGCCGCCGCCGATGACCACCGCGGTGCGGCCCGCGACGTGCCGCGCCTCCAGCTCGGTGGCGGCGTAGGACACGCCCGCGCCCTCGAACTGCGCCAGCCGGTCCAGCGGCAGGCGCCGGTACTGCACCCCGGTGGCCACCACCAGCGAACGCGCCCGCACCACCACGCCGTCGTCGAGCGTGACGGCGAAGGCGTGACCCTCGCGGTGCAGCGCCGTCACCCGCCGCGGCACCGCGAAGCGCGTGCCGAACTTCAGCGACTGGATCTCGCCGCGCGCGCACAGGTCGGCGCCGGAGATGCCGGTGGGGAAGCCCATGTAGTTCTCGATCCGCGACGAGGTGGCGGCCTGCCCGCCGACGGCGGTCTCGTCGACCACCAGCGCGCACAGGCCTTCGGCGCCGGCGTACACCGCCGCCGCCAGCCCGGCGGGGCCGGCGCCGACGATCACCGTGTCGAACGTCGCGCCGTCCTCCACGGCCAGGTCCAGCCCCAGGCGCCGCGCCAGGCTGTGCGGGGTGGGATCGGGCAGCACGCTGCGTTCGCCCAGCACCACCGCGCCGCGGTCCGACGGCACGCCGCAGCGCTGCGCCAGCTGCAGGGCCTCGGCGCTGCCCAGCGCGAGGGCCCGGTAGGCGATGCGGTTCTGCGCCGCGAAGGCCTCGATCCGGCGCACCGCGCGGTCCACCTCGGGCCCGATGAGCGTCAGGCCGGCCTGGCCGCTCTCGATCAGGCGACGCCGCCGCCCGGCCAGCACCGTGATCACGATGTCGCTCATCTCCGGCAGGTCGGCCAGGGCCTGCAGCATGGCGGCGCGCGGCACGCGCAGGGCGGTGACCGGCGTCACCGCCCGGATGGTCAGCTGCGCCGTGCCGCCGGTGAGGAAACTCATCTCGCCGGTGAACTGCGACGGGCCCATCGTGGCGTTGCCGTAGCGCTGGCCGGTGACCTCGTCCCAGGCCGCCGCCTCGCCTTCCAGCAGGTAGAAGAACGCCTCGTTGGGCGAGCCGAAGGCGACGATCGTCTCGCCCGCCTCGAAGCGCACCACCTCGCCGACCTCGCGCAGCCGCTGCACATGGGCGGCCGACAGCGGCGTTCGCACATGGGTGTTGAGGTCGACGGCGGAGCTTTCCATGGCAGTGTCCCGACGAAGTGCGCCGCGGGCGCAGGATCGGGTGGCAGTGTGCTCGATCGCGGTTGATTGGGAAGCCCGGCCTGGTGGAACCCACCACCCCGCCTGAGCCGAACCGCGACCCGCGAACCCCGCGGCGCGCGATCGACCGGCGGCCGGGCCGGACCTAGCCTTGGCGGGCCATGACGTCGGTGCCCGCCGCCCCCATCGATCTCCGCCTGCAGCGCCTCGACAAGCGCTTCGGCGCCGTCACCGCGGTGGCCGCCGCGGACCTGCACGTCCGCGGCGGCGAGGTGCTGGCCCTGCTGGGCGAGAACGGCGCCGGCAAGAGCACGCTGATGAAGCTGCTCTACGGCGTGCTGACGCCGGACGCCGGCAGCATCCACGTCGACGGCGCCGAGGTGCGCATCGCGTCGCCGCGGGAGGCGATGGCACTCGGCATCGGCATGGTGTTCCAGCAGTTCAGCCTCGTCCCGGCGCTGTCGGTGCGCGAGAACCTGGCGCTGGCGGTGCCGTCTTCGCCATGGTGGCTGGGACGCCGTGGCCGGCGGCTGCGGGCGCTCGATGACCACTTGCACACGTTGGCACCGGGACTCGACGCCGAGGCGTCGGCGTCCTCGTTGGCGGTGGGCCAGTTGCAGCTGGTCGAGCTCGCCAAGGTGCTGTTGTCGATCGGTTCGCCGCAGGGCGGGGCGCGCCAGGCGCGCTGCGTCATCCTCGACGAGCCCAGCGCGGTGCTCACCCCGGCCGAGGCCGAGCGGCTGTGGGCGCTTATCCGCGGCCTGACCGCGCGCGGCGTGGCCGTCGTGCTCATCACGCACAAGCTGGCCGACGTGCGGGCCTGCGCCGACCGGGTGGCGGTGATGCGTGCCGGTCGGGTGGTGGCCCAGGTGGCGGCCGAGGACGCCACTGATGCACGCATCGTCAACTGGATGGTGGGCGAGGCGCCGCCGCCGGTGCGGGCGCCGCGGGCGCCGGACGACCGGGCGCCGGTGCGGCTGGCCCTGGCCGGCGTCTGCGCCGGCCGGGCGCGGCAGGCCACCCTCGAGGTGCGGGCCGGCGAGATCGTCGGCGTCGCCGGCGTGTCGGGCAGTGGTCAGACCGACCTGGCCGAGGCGGTGGCCGGTCTGCGCCCGTTGCAGGCCGGCGAGGTGATCCTCGACGGCACGCTGCTGCGGGCGCCACGCCTGCCGTCGCGGCCGACGCCGCAGCTCGGCGTCATCCCGAGCGAGCCGGCGCGCAACGCGGTGGCGCCCGAGTTGTCGCTGGCGGTCAACCTGGCGCTCAAGCGGTTGCGCACGCTGCCCTTCATGCCGCGCCGGTCGGCGCTGCTGCACGATGCCGACGCGCTGATCGCGCGCTTCGGCGTGCGCCCGGCCGATGCGCGGGCGTCGGCGCGGGCGCTGTCCGGCGGCAACCTGCAGAAGCTGGTCATCGCCCGCGAGCTGCACGACGCGCCGGTGGCGGTGGTCGCCTGCTACCCGACCATGGGCCTGGACGTGGCCGCCAGCGCGCAGGTCTACGACACGCTGTTCGGCTTGGCAACGCAGGGCTGCGCGGTGCTCTGGGTCAGCGAGGACCTGGACGACCTGCTGCGCCATGCGCACCGCATCGCGGTGATGTTCGACGGCCGGCTGGTGACGGTGGCCGACGCCTCGCGCACCAGCGCGCAGGCGCTGGGGGCATGGATGAGCGGACAGCCGGCGTCGACGCCGGTGTCGATGAAGGTCGCGGCATGAGGCGGGACCTTGCCCCGGGGCTGCACGCGCTGAGCGTCGGCGCGCTGTTCATCCTGCTGTCGATGCTGTTCTTCGTGGCCATCGGCCGCGAGCCGCTGCACTTGCTGCGCGAGATCGCGGAGGCGGCCGCCGGCAGCGGTTATGCCGCGGGCGAATCGCTGGTGCGCGCCACGCCCATCCTGCTGTGCGCGCTGGCCACCGTGGTGCCGGCCCGGCTGGGGCTGATCTCGGTGGGCGCGGAGGGGCAGCTGTGCGCCGGCGCCATCGCCGGCACTGGCGCGGTGCTGGTGGGCTGCTCGTCGCTGACCATCGTGCTGGCCTCGCGGCGCCCTCGGGGGGCACTGTGGTCGCTGCTGCCAGCGCTGCTGCGGGTGGGCGCGCGGGTCAACGAGACGATCGCCACGCTGATGCTCAACTACGTGGCGGCACTGGCGATCACCTGGCTGGTCTACGGCCCGTGGAAGAGCCCGCACAGCCAGGGCTGGCCGGCCAGCATCGAGTTCCCCGACGCCGTTCGCCTGCCCAGCCTGGGCGATTCACGGGTGCACGCCGGGCTGTTCATCGCGCTGGCGCTGGCGATCGCGCTGCACGCGCTGTTCACCCGCACGCGCTGGGGGCTGGTGCTCGATGTGCTGCGCAGCAACCCGCGGCTGGCGCCGCTGGCCGGGCTGAACTTCGATCGCCAGGTGCTGCTGACCATGGGCCTGGGCGGTGCGCTGGCCGGCCTGGCCGGCATCGCCGAGACCGGCGCGGTGCAGGGCCGCCTGCAGCCCGACCTGGCCCAGGGGGCGGGCCTGAGCGGTTTCCTCGTCGCCTGGCTGGCGGGCCGGCGCATCGGGCCGGTGGTCGTTCTGTCGCTGCTGGTCGGTGCGCTGCTGGCGGCGGGGGGATGGCCTGCAGATGACCACGCAGGTGCCGTCGTCGGCCACGCTGGTGGTGCAGGGCCTGCTGTTCGTCTCGCTGCTGGCGGTGGGCGGCTGGAGGGCCGGCCGTGGCTGAGGCCGCCGACGCGCTGCTCAACGGCCTGGCGGTCTCCACCGTGCGCAGCGCCACGCCGCTGCTGCTGGTGCTGCTGGGCGAATGCCTGACGCAGCGGGTGGGGCGCATCAACCTCGGCGTCGAAGGGCAGATGCTGGTCGGCGCGGTGGCCGGCTTCGGCGCCGCGTCGGCCAGCGGCAACCCGTGGCTGGGACTGTGCGCGGGTGCGCTGGCCGGCGCCCTGTTGTCGTCGGTGTACGCCGCGCTCACGGTGGCGGTGAAGGCCGACCCCTTCGCCAGCGGGTTGGCGGTGTGGCTGCTCGGTTCTGGCATCAGCGCCTACGCCGGCGCCAGATGGGTCGGCCGGCCGATGGCCGGCTTCGATGCCGGGCCTGGCGGCGTCACGCCCACGATGGTGATCGCGCTGGCGGCGGTCCCGCTCGTCGCACTGTGGCTGTACCGCAGCCGAACCGGCCTGCGCTGGCGTGCGGTGGGCGAAAGCCCGGACGTGGCGCGCGCCGCGGGCATCGTGCCGTGGCGGGTGATGACCGCCGGCGTCGCGGTGGGTGGCCTGCTGTCCGGCCTGGGCGGGGCCGCGCTGTCGGTGGACCACACCCGCACCTGGGCCGAGGGCATGACGGCGGGCCGCGGCATCGTCGCCGTCGGGCTGGTCATCGTCGCCCGCTGGAACCCCCTGGTTGACGCTGCCGGCGGCGCTGCTGTTCGGCTTGGCCGAGGCGCTGTCGCTGCGCCTGCAGGCCGCCGATGCCGCGGTCAGCGCCCACCTGCTGCACACGCTGCCCTACCTCGTCAGCCTGGCCGTCTTCACCGTCACCTGCCTGCGCATGAAGGATGGCGGCGGCGCCCCGGCCGGCTTGCGCTCCGTGCTCGAACGTTGACCCGCGTTCCAGTCCCTCGATCACCCCAAGGAGCCTCCGATGAAGACCTTCCGTTCGCTCGCCGTGCTGTTCTCCCTGTCCGCCGCGCTGGCAGCGCCGGTGGCGGCCGCCACCCTCGGCTACATCTACGTCGGTCCCGAGAAGGACTACGGCTACAACACCTCGATGGACATCGGCCGCCAGTACGTGGCCAAGAACCTGCCGGGCACCAAGACCCTGCACGTGGAGAACGTGCCCGAGACCGCCGAGGTGGAGAAGGTGATGGAGCGCATGATCCGTTCCGGCGCCAGCATCATCTTCGCCACCAGCTACGGCTACCTGGACTACGCCGTCTCGCTCGGCAAGAAGTACCCCAAGGTGGCCTTCCTGCACGCCGGCGGGTTGAAGCTGGGCGACAACGTCGGCACCTACTGGGCCAATTCCGACGACGCGATGTACCTCGCCGGCATGGCGGCCGGCGCGGTGAGCAAGAGCGGCAAGCTGGGCTTCATCGCCGCCTTCCCGATCCCGCAGGTGGTGCGCTCGATCAACGCGTTCACGCTCGGTGCGCAGGCCATGAACCCCAAGGCCACCACCAGCGTGGTGTGGACCGGCGGCTGGCTGCTGCCCGCCAAGGAGGCCGAGGCCACCAACTCGCTGGTCGACGCCGGCATCGATGTCATCGGCGAGCAGGTGGACAGCCCGATCACCATCGCGCAGACCGCCGAGAAGCGCGGCATCCACGTCGTCGGCAAGGACGTGGACGTGTCGAAGCTGGCGCCGAAGGCGGTGCTCACCGGCGCCTCCTGGAACTGGGGCCCGACCATGCTGAAGCTGACGAAGGAGATCCAGGCCGGGACCTGGAAGCCCAGCCATGTGCGCGGCGACCTGAAGGACGGCACCGTGGTGCTCGACCCCTTCGGCGCGGCCGTGCCGCAGGCGGCGCGCGCCACCGTGCTGGCGAAGAAGCAGGACATCCTCGACGGCAAGTTCGTCGTCTGGTCCGGGCCGCTGGCCGGCCAGGAGGGCCACGAGATCCTGCCCGCCGGCAAGCCGATGCCGATGGAGCAGCTGGAAAGCATGAACTTCTTCGTGCGTGGCGTCATCGGCACGGTGAAGTGACGGTGGCCGCGATGCACGTCCTCGGCGCCCATGCCGCCAACCGCTGGCGGGTGGACGCCACCCGCTGCGACCTCTCGCGCGCCGAGCGCCTGCCGGTGCGCCCGGTGGCGCTGGACGCCCAGCCGCAGCACGTGGTGATCGACGCCCACCGCAGCGCGCTGGTGATCGTCGACATGCAGAACGACTTCTGCAGCGAAGGCGGCTACCTGCACCACCGCGGCATCGACATCACGCCCGACCGTGCGCCCATCGCGCCGCTGCAGGTGCTGGTGCCGGTGCTGCGGTCCCAGGGCGTGCCCATCGTCTGGCTGAACTGGGGCGTGCGGCGCGACCTGCTCAACATCCACCCGTCGCTGCTGCACGCCCACACCCACGACGGCACGCCGCCCGGCCTGGGCGAGCGCATCCCGGGCGGCGACGTCATCCTGCGCGAGGGCTCCTGGGGCGCGGCCATCGTCGACGAGCTGAACCCCGGCGAGCGCGACATCCACGTCACCAAGCACCGCTTCAGCGGCTTCTGGGACACGCCGCTGGACAGCATCCTGCGCAACATGGGCGTCTGCACGCTGTTCTTCGCCGGCGTCAACGCCGACCAGTGCGTGATGACCACGCTGGAGGACGCCAGCTTCCTGGGCTACGACGTGCTGATGCTGCGCGACTGCGTGGGCACCACCTCGCCGCCGTTCTGCATGCAGGCCACCGAGTTCAACGTCCAGCTGCTGTACGGCTTCATGACGGACTCGGCAGCGCTGATGAAGGGGTTGGCGGCATGAGTGTTGTGGAAGACCGGTTGGCCGAACTGGGGCTTGAGCTGCCGGTGCCACCCACCCCCATCGCCAACTTCGTGCCTTGGCGGCTGCACGGCGGCCTGGTCTGGCTGGCCGGCCAGGTCAACGAATGGAACGGCACGGTGCCCTTCGTCGGCAAGGTCGGCCGCGAGTTCGACCTGGCGCAGGGCCAGCAGGCGGCGCGGCTGTGCGCCTTGAACCTGCTGGCCTGCCTGAAGCTGGCCTGCGGTGGCGACCTCCAGCGGGTGCGCGGCTGCGTGAACGTCGGCGGTTTCGTCAACTGCGCGCCGGCGTTCGAGTTCGTGCCGGCGGTGGTCAACGGCGCCTCCGACCTGTTCGTCGCGCTCTGGGGCGAGGCCGGCCGGCATGCCCGCACCGCGGTGGGCGTGGCCAGCCTGCCGCGGCGCGCCGCCGTGGAGGTGAACGCGGTGTTCGCCGTCGACGCGCTGGGGTAAGCCCGCACTGGCCCGCTTGCTGCTTCGACGCTGCCGGCCATGACCACGCTGCCCGTGCCGCTGACACCGTCCCTGCCCGGGGCACTGCCCCGCGCGTTGACGCAGGGCCTGCTGCTGGCGCTGGCCTACGGCGCGGCGGCGCGCCTCGGGCTGGCCTACTCCAGCCTGGCGCCCAACGTCACGTTGGTCTGGGCGCCCACCGGCCTGAGCCTGTTCGTGCTGTTGCGCTGGGGGCCGCGCCCGGCCTGGGGCATCGTGCTGGGCGACCTCATCGCCAATGCCGGCACGGGGGCGTCGGTGGCGGCCATCCTCGGCATCTCGCTGGGCAACCTGGTGCAGACCTTCTTCGGCTGGTGGGCGTTGCGCCGGGTGGGCTTCGACAACGCCCTCGGCCGCGTGCGCGACGTGGTGGCGCTGCTGGCCCTGGGCACCGCCGGTGCGGCGTTGAGCGCGGCCATCGGCCCCACCGCGCTGTGGCTGGACGGGACGCTGCCCACCGAGGCGCTGCGCGACGTGGCGCTGCAGTGGTGGATGGGCGATGCGGCGGGCGTGGTGGTGCTCACGCCCTGGCTGCTGGCCTGGTGGCAGCGGCCGCGCCGGCTGGCGCCCCGCGCGTTGGCGCAGGCGGTGCTGCTGGCGCTGGTGCTGCTCGCCTTGTGCGTGCTGGTGTTCGGGCCCTTGGTGCGGGCCGGCTACTACCCGGCGTCGCTGGCGCTGTTTCCGATGGCGGTGTGGGCCGCGCTGCGGTTCGGTCTGCGCGGGGCCACGCTGCTGACGCTGGCCGTCACGGTGGCGGCGGTGTGGGGCACGGTGCGCGGCACGGGCCCCTTCGTCGACGGCGACCTCACCAGCAGCCTGGTGCGCTGGTGGGTGTTCGCCAACGTCATCACCGTCACCAGCCTGCTGCTGGCCGCCGCGCAGGGCGAGCGCGACGCGGCCCGCGCCCAGGCCATCCGCGACCGCGACTTCGGCGATGCCATCCTCGATGCCGAGGGCGCGCTGGTCGTCGTGCTGGATGCCCAGGGCCGCATCCTGCGCATCAACCGCAGCCTGGAGCAGGCCACCGGCTTTGCCGCGCACGACGTGGTGGGTCGGCTGTTCGAGGACGCGCTCATCCCCGAGGCGCAACACGACAAGGTGGCCGGCCATGCCGAGCTGCTGCGCCTGCGGGTGAGCGACCGGGCACGGCTGGACAGCGGCCTGCGCTGCCGCCAGGGTCCGCCGATCACGGTGTCGTGGACCGCCAGCGCGCTGCGCGACCGCGACGGCCGCATGACCCACGCCATCGTGTCCGGCGTCGACGTCAGCGCCCGCGTGGCCGCGGCCGAGGCGTTGCGCCATGCCCGGCGCGTGCTGGAGCAGCGCGTGGCCGAACGCACCCGCGACCTGGCGCAGGCGAACGACGCCCTGCAGGTGCAGATGGCCGAGCGCGCGCGACTGGAGCAGGAGCTGCTGCAGTTGGCCGAGCAGTCGCAGCAGCACTTCGGCCGCGAGCTGCACGACGGGCTGGGCCAGCACCTGACCGCCACCGCCATCCAGGCCGAGCTGCTGGCGCGCGACCTGGAGGCTGCCGGCGCGGCGCAGGCCCAGCGCAGCGCCGAGCAGATCGAGGCCATGGTCAGCGACGCGGTGGCGCAGGCGCGCCGCCTGGCGCATGGCCTGTTCCCGGTGGCGATGGACGACGACGGCCTGACCGCCGCGCTGCGCACCCTTGCCGACAGCACCGAGCGGCAGACGCGTCGGCGCTGCACCCTGCGGGTGTCGGGTGCGGTGGACCTGCCAGACCACGCGATGGCCATTCACGTCTACCGCATCGCCCAGGAGGCGCTCGCCAATGCGCTGAAGCATGCACCCGGCGCGGCCATCGAGATCGAACTCATGCAGGACGGGCCGATGCCGGCGCTGCACGTCCGCAACGGCGCCGGCGGTGGCGCGGCCGCGGCCACCGGCGGCATCGGCCTGCGGTTGATGCGGCACCGTGCCCAGCTCATCGGTGCCGCGCTCCAGGCCGGGCCGGACGGCGAGGGTGGCTGGCGCGTCGTGCTGGCGTGGCCGGGGAACGAGCGCCACGACGGGGAGCGCGCATGACGCCGGTCTTGATCGTCGACGACCACCCCATCCTGCGGCATGGCATCGGCCAGCTGGTCGGCCGCGAGAGCGACTTCACGGTCTGCGGCGAGGCGGGCAGCGTCGACGAGGCGCTGACGGTGTTGGCCACGCGGCACGTCGAGCTGATGGTGGTCGACCTGTCGCTCGAACAGCGGTCGGGGCTGGAGCTGATCCGGCTGGCCAGGTCCCGGCACCCGCAGGTGCGCAGCCTGGTGCTGTCCATGCACGACGAGCGGCTGCAGGCCGAGCGCGCGCTGCGCGCCGGTGCCCGCGGCTACGTGATGAAGCAGGAGGCCACGCGCAAGATCGTCGCCGCGCTGCGGGCGGTGCGCGAGGGGCAGGTCTACGTCAGCGAGGCCATCGCCAGCGACCTGCTGGAGCGCCTCACTGGCGCGGCCGAGGCGAGCCCCGGCGGCCTGAAGGGGTTGAGCGAACGCGAGGCCGAGGTGCTGCGCCTCATCGGCCGCGGGCTGAAGACCGGCGAAATCGCCCGCGCCCTGCACCGCAGCGTCCACACCATCGAAACCCACCGCGCCAGCATCAAGCGCAAGCTGGGGCTGAAGACCGCCGCCGAGCTGTCACGGGCCGCGTATGCACTGGACGACGAGGCGCGTTGAGGGATGCCGGCGACACGGGTGGTGTGCCACCGGGCATGCCGGGCCGCGGATCGTCAGCCGCCCGTCGGCGGCGGCACCTCGTCGGGCGGGGAGGGGCACAGCGCTTCGCGGTGGGCCCGCAGCGACTGCAGCACGGCCGGGCTGAGGCCTTCGCCGCCGGCGTCCAGGTGCGCGAAGAGCTGCCGGCGCATGCGCGGCTCCCAGAACTTCCGGATGTGACCGGCGATCCCGTCGTCCACTTCCTGCGGGTCGGGCATGGCGACGAAGAAGTCGCCGATGCTGTTGGCCATGCGGACCAAATGCTGGGTCGAGTCGTTGCTCATGGGGCCGGAAAGATCAGTCGTTCGGCATGGCTGTACGCCACCCAGTCGTCGCCGCGGGCGAAGCCGAGCAGGGTGAGGCCGGCGTCGTCGGCCGTGTGCACCGCCAGTGCGGTGGGCGCGGAGATGGCGGCCATCAGCGAGACGCCGGCGCGCGCGGTCTTCTGCACCATCTCGTAGCTGGCACGGCTGGTGACGACGACGAAGCCCTCGGCGGCCGGCAGCGCCTGGCGGGCCAGGGCGCCGACCAGCTTGTCGAGCGCGTTGTGGCGGCCGACGTCCTCGCGCACGAGGTCGATGCGGCCGTCGGCGCGGCACCAGCCGGCGGCATGGGTGGCGCCGGTGGCCCGGGCCAGCGACTGGTGCTCCTTGAGCTGGCGCAACCCGCGGGCCACCGCCGCGGCGTCGAAGCGCGCCGGCTGCGCCACGCCGCCGCCCACGCCGGGCAGCGCGGTGGCCAGGCTGTCGGTGCCGCACAGGCCGCAGCCGGTGCGGCCGGCCATCGTGCGGCGGCGTTCCTTCAGCCGCACCATGCAGCGGCTGGCGATCTCCAGGTCGAGCACCCAGCCCTCGGCGGCCTCGGCCGCCTCGACGCCGAACACGTCGGCGGCGCCGTCGACCAGCCCCTCGCTGAGCGAGAAGCCGACGGCGAAGTCCTCCAGGTCGAGCGGGGTGCACAGCATCACCGCATGGCTCACGCCGTTGTACTGCAGCGCCACCGGCACCTCGTCGGCCACCCAGTCGCCGACCGCGCGCACCGCGCCGTCGCGGCGGGCGAGGGCCTGCACGCGGCGGGCGCCGGGGACGTCGTCCAGGCTCACTTGGCCGGCACCGCCTCGGCCGGCTTGGCCGACGCCAGCAGGTCCAGCTGCGTGCGGTTGAAGCGTCCGTACTCCTGCTGCCACTGCGAGGGCTGGGCCACCGGCATCACCTGCACCGCCGTCACCTTGTACTCGGGGCAGTTGGTGGCCCAGTCGGAGTTGTCGGTGGTGATGACGTTGGCGCCGCTCTCGGGGAAGTGGAAGGTGGTGTAGACCACGCCGGGCTGCATGCGCTCGCTCAACTGCGCGCGCAGCACCGTCTCGCCGGCGCGGCTCTGGATGCCGACCCAGTCGCCTTCCCGGATGCCGCGCTCCTCGGCGTCGTGCGGGTGGATCTCCAGCCGGTCCTCGTGGTGCCACAGGTTGTTGGCGGTGCGCCGGGTCTGCGCGCCGACGTTGTACTGGCTGAGGATGCGGCCGGTGGTCAGCAGCAGCGGGTAGCGGCGGGTGACCTTCTCGTCGGTGGGCACGTACTGCGTGATGATGAAGCGGCCCTTGCCGCGCACGAAGTGGTCGACGTGCATGATGGCCGTGCCGGCTTCGTCCGTGTCCTCGTTGCAGGGCCACTGCACGCTGCCCAGGCGCTTGATCTTGTCGTAGCTGACGCCGCGGAAGGTGGGCGTCAGCGCCGCGATCTCGTCCATGATCTGCGACGGGTGCTCGTAGTGCATCGGGTAGCCCAGCGCATTGGCCAGCAGTTGCGTCACCTCCCAGTCGGCGTAGCCGGCCAGCGGCTTCATCACCTTGGTCACGCGCGAGATGCGGCGCTCGGCGTTGGTGAAGGTGCCGTCCTTCTCCAGGAACGACGCCCCGGGCAGGAAGACGTGGGCGTACTTGGCGGTCTCGTTGAGGAAGATGTCCTGCACCACCAGGCACTCCATCGCCGACAGCGCGGCGGTGACGTGCTGCGTGTTGGGGTCGGACTGCACGATGTCCTCGCCCTCGCAGTACAGCCCCATGAAGCTGCCGTCCAGCGCGGCGTCGAACATGTTCGGGATGCGCAGGCCCGGCTCGGCCTGGATGGGCACGCCCCAGGCCGCCTCGAACTCGGCGCGCACGGTGGTGTCGCTGACATGCCGGTAGCCCGGCAGCTCATGCGGGAAGCTGCCCATGTCGCAGCTGCCCTGTACGTTGTTCTGGCCGCGCAGCGGGTTCACGCCCACGCCCTCGCGGCCGACGTTGCCGGTGGCCATGGCCAGGTTGGCGATGCCCATCACCATGGTCGAGCCCTGCGCATGCTCGGTCACGCCCAGGCCGTAGTAGATGGCGGCGTTCTTGCCCTTCGTCGCGTACAGGCGCGCCGCGCGCCGCATGGCCTCGGCCGGCACGCCGGTCACCTCGGCCATCGCCTCGGGCGAGTTCTCGGGCCGTGCCACGAACTCGCGCCACTGCGCGAAGCTCTTGTCGTCGCAGCGCTGCGCGATGTAGGCCTCGTCGAGCAGGCCCTCGGTGACCACCACGTGCGCCAGCGCGGTGATGACGGCGACGTTGGTGCCCGGCCGCAGCTGCAGGTGGACGTCGGCCTTGACGTGCGGCGCGTCGACCAGGTCGATGCGGCGCGGGTCGACCACGATGAGCTTGGCGCCCTCGCGCAGCCGCTTCTTCATGCGCGAGGCGAACACCGGGTGCGCGTCGCTCGGGTTGGCGCCGATGACCATGATCACGTCGGACTGCTCGACCGACTTGAAGGTCTGCGTGCCGGCCGAGGTGCCGAAGGTCTGGCCCAGGCCGTAGCCGGTGGGCGAATGGCAGACGCGGGCGCAGGTGTCGACGTTGTTGTTGCCGAAGGCCGCGCGCACCAGCTTCTGCACCAGGTACGTCTCTTCATTGGTGCAGCGGCTGGAGGTGATGCCGCCGATCGAGTCGCGGCCGTGCTGGGCCTGGATGCGCTTGAACTCGCTGGCGGCGTAGCCGATCGCCTCCTCCCACGACACCTCGGTCCAGGGGTCGGTGATCTTCTTGCGGATCATCGGCTTGGTGATGCGGTCCTTGTGGGTGGCGTAGCCCCAGGCGAAGCGGCCCTTGACGCAGGAGTGGCCCTCGTTGGCCTGGCCGTCCTTCCACGGCGTCATGCGGATGACCTCCTCGCCGCGCACCTCGGCCTTGAAGCCGCAGCCCACGCCGCAGTAGGCGCAGGTGGTGATGACGCTCTTGGTCGGCATGCCGAGCGAGATGACCGACTTCTCCTGCAGCGTGGCGGTGGGGCAGGCCTGCACGCAGGCGCCGCAGCTCACGCACTCGCTGTCCATGAAGGGCTGGTCCTGGCCAGCCGACACCCGCGAGTCGAAGCCGCGGCCCGAGATCGTCAGCGCGAAGGTGCCCTGGGTCTCCTCGCAGGCGCGCACGCAGCGGTTGCAGACGATGCACTTGCTCGGGTCATAGGTGAAGTACGGGTTGGACTCGTCCTTCGTGTCGTTCAGGTGGTGCGCGCCGGCCGCCTCGCCCACGCCGTAGCGGACGTTGCGCAGGCCGACCTCGCCGGCCATGTCCTGCAATTCGCAGTCGCCGTTGGCGCTGCAGGTCAGGCAGTCCAGCGGGTGGTCGCTGATGTACAGCTCCATCACGTTGCGCCGCAGGTCCTGCAGCTTGGCGCTCTGGGTGCGCACCACCATGCCGTTCTCCACCGGCGTGGTGCAGGAGGCCGGGTAGCCCTTGCGGCCCTCGATCTCGACCAGGCACATGCGGCAGGAGCCCCAGGCCTCCAGGCTGTCGGTGGCGCAGAGCTTGGGGATGTTGGTGCCGGCCTCGGCGGCGGCCCGCATGACGGAGGTGCCCGCCGGCACCGTCACCGGCTGGCCGTCGATGGTCAGCGTGACCAGGGCGGTGGATTCGCGCTTCGGCGTGCCGAGGTCGATCTCGTGGATGCGCATGGCGGCTCCTTCAGGCGGCGTCGGCTTGGGTCAGGCCGAAGTCGCGCGGGTAATGGGTGAGGGCGGAGAGCACCGGGTACGGTGTCATGCCGCCCATGGCGCACAGGCTGCCGTGCAGCATGGTGTCGCAGAGTTCCTTGAGCAGGATGACCTGCTGCTCTCGTTCACGGCCGGCGGTGATGCGGTCGATGACCTCGACCCCACGGGTGGAGCCGATGCGGCAGGGCGTGCACTTGCCGCAGCTCTCGATGGCGCAGAACTCCATCGCGTAGCGCGCCAGCTGCGCCAGGTCGGCGCTGTCGTCGTGCACCACCACGCCGCCGTGGCCCAGCACCGCGCCTACCGCGGCGTAGGCCTCGTAGTCCAGCGGCAGGTCCCACTGCGACTCGGGCACGTAGGCGCCCAGCGGCCCGCCGACCTGGATGGCCTTGACCGGCCGGCCGCTGGCGGTGCCGCCGCCGAAGTCGAACACCAGCTCGCGCAGGGTGCGGCCGAAGGGCAGTTCGAACAGGCCGCCGTGCCGGATGTTGCCGGCCAGCTGGAAGGGCAGGGTGCCGCGCGAGCGGCCGGCACCGAAGCCGGCGTAGTGCGCCGGGCCCTCGGCCAGGACGGTCGGCACCGCGGCGAAGGTGAGCACGTTGTTGATCACCGTCGGCCGGCCGAACAGGCCCTCGATCGCCGGCAGCGGCGGCTTGGCGCGCACGATGCCGCGCTCGCCCTCCAGGCTCTCCAGCATCGCCGTCTCCTCGCCGCAGACGTAGGAGCCGGCGCCCTTGCGCCATTCGAGGTCGAAGGCGCGTCCGGAGCCGAGCACCGACGCGCCGAGCACCCCCGCGGCCCGCGCGCGTCGCACGGCCTCGTCGAAGGTGCGGATCGCGTCCGGGTACTCCGAGCGGATGTAGACGAAGCCCTTGGTCGCGCCCACCGCCAGGCCGGCGATGGCCATGCCCTCGATGAGCATGAAGGGGTCGCCCTCCATCAGCATCCGGTCGGCGAAGGTGCCGCTGTCGCCCTCGTCCGCGTTGCAGACGACGTACTTCTGCTCGGCACTCGCCGCGGCCACGGTGCGCCACTTGATGCCGGTGGGAAAGGCCGCGCCGCCGCGGCCGCGCAGGCCGGCGTCGAGCACCTGCTGCACGATGGCCGCCGGCTGGAGCGCCAGCGCCGCGCGCAGGCCCTTCAGCCCGCCCTGCGCCTCGTAGTCGGCCAGCGACAGCGGGTCGGTGAGGCCGCAGCGGGCGAAGGTCAGGCGCTGCTGGCGCTTCAGCCAGGTGATGTCGTCGGTGGGGCCGAGCGCCAGCGCATGCGGCCGGCCGTCGAGGAAGCCGGCCTCGAACAGCGAGGCCACGTCCTCGGCCTCCACCGGGCCGTAGGCCACGCGGCCCTGGGCCGTCGCCACCTCGACCATCGTCTCCAGCCACAGCAGGCCGCGCGAGCCGTTGCGCACCACCTGCACGGCCAGGCCGCGGCTCGCCGCTTCCGCTTCGATGGCCGCGGCGACCGCATCGGCGCCCACCGCGAGGGCCGCGCTGTCGCGCGGCACGTAGACCCTGGTGCCGCTCATGTCGCTTCCTTCAACGACGCCATCAGCCGCGCCAGCTTGGCCGGCGTCACCCGCGCCTGCGGCCGGTCGTCCAGCAGCACCGCCGGCGACTGGGCGCACAGGCCCAGGCAGTAGATGGGCTCCACCGTGCAGCCGTGTTCGCGGCCCAGCGCCTCGGCCTGTGCCAGCAGCGCCTCGCCGCCCATCGTGCGGCAGCTCTCGGCGCGGCACACCTGCAGCACGTGCGCCCGGGCCGGCGTCTGCCGGAAGTGGTGGTAGTAGGTGATGACGCCGTGCACCTCGGCGCGCGAGCGGTTCACCGCCTTGGCGATCATCGGCACCGCGTCGGCGGGCACATGGCCCAGCGCGTCCTGCACGCCGTGCAGGATGGGCAGCAGCGCGCCGTCCAGGTGGCGGCGCTCGGCAATCACGGCGGCCACCGCATCGGCCCAGGCCGGCGGCAGGGTGGCGGGCGGCGTGGACCGCGCGCCGGCCTGCGGCAGCAGTTCGTCCGGCGCCAGGGGGCCCGGGTGGTCATATGCGGTGCTTGGCATAACGGCTCGGCGGGTGGGTCCGCGCAATCTAGCCGTTGCGCGGCACCGGCTCAATAGGCACCGCGCAGCCGATGTCATGTGCTGCCGTGCACATAAACTCCGGACATGCGACCCCAGGTGCAGATCCGCCCGGCATGGACGCTGCGCGACGAGCGCGGCACCACGCTCGTGCCGCGCCTGATCGACCTGCTGGTGCAGGTGCACGAGGACGGCAGCCTGCTCGCCGCCTGCCAGCGCGCCGGGGTGTCCTACCGCCACGCCTGGGGCCTGGTGCGCCAGGGCGAGGCGCTGTTCGGCGCGCCCCTGCTGGTGATGGCGCGCGGCAAGGGCTCGACGCTGACGCCGCTCGGCCAGACGCTGGTCTGGGCCGACCGGCGCATCGCCGCCCGGCTGTCGCCGCTGCTGGACAGCCTGGCCAGCGAGCTGGAGTTGGAGATCGGCAAGGTGCTGTCGGCCGGCGACACCCCGCTGCGGCTCTTCGCCAGCCACGGCTTCGCGGTGGAGCAGCTGCACGACACCCTGCTGCGCGAGGGCCAGCCGGTGGAGCTGCGCTACCTGGCGGTGCCCGAGGCGCTGGCGGCGCTGCGCGACGACCAGTGCGACCTCTGCGGCGTGGCGCTGCCCGAGGGCGAGTTCGAGGCCGAGGTGGCGGCGCGCCACCGCGCCAGCCTGTCCGGCCGCGAGGTCAGCCTGATCCACCTCGCCACCCGGCGCCAGGGCCTGATGCTGGCGCCGGGCAACCCTAAGCGCCTGTATGGCGTGCGCGACCTGGCGCGGCCCGGCGTGCGCTTCGTCAACCGACAGCCCGGCAGCGGCACCCGGCTGCTGCTGGACCTGATGCTGGCGCGCGAGGGCCTCGAGCCCGCTGCCGTGCAAGGCTACGGCCAGTGCGAATACACCCACGCCGCGGTGGCCGCCTACGTGGCCAGCGGCATGGCCGACGCCGGGCTGGGCGTGGAGACGCCGGCACGGCGCTTCAAGCTCGAGTTCCTGCCGTTGGCGAGCGAACGTTACGGCCTGCTCTGCGCCACCGAGGCGCTGGACACGCCGAAGGTGCAGGCGGTGCGGGCGGTGCTGCAGCGGCCCGAGGTGCGGGCCGCCATCGACGCGCTGCCCGGCTACGAGGCGGGGCCCGCCGGCGAGGTGCGCCCGCTGCACGCCGCCCCGGCCGCCGCGCGGGCGCGAGCGCCGGCCGCGCGGCTGAAGAAAGACCCCAGCGTTACCAACACTTGCCCCTCCCGGCGGGCAGGTCTCTAGCATCCGCGCCGCGTCCGGTCCCCCGGGTGCCGTCGCCATCCCCCTGTGAATGCGACCGCGGTCCGCACCGCGGCGCAAGGAAGTTCCCCGTGAGCCCTCTGCACTGGCGCGCCGTCATTGGCGCCAGCCTCGCCCTTGCCGTCCTGCCCGTGCTGGCCGGCGGCCGTGAAGACCCCGCCGGCCGCACGGCACAGGCCGCTGCCGAGCCGCCCACGGTCGACCGCCTCATCGTGCGCCTGCGCGACCCCGATGCCGCCGGCCGCGCGGCGCGGTTGCAGCGGCTGGGCGGCGTGCTGGGCGAGCGGCTGACCACGCTGCGCGGCATGTCCGGCCAGGCCGACGTGGCGCGCCTGGGCCGCCGGGTGCCGCTGGCCGAGGCGCGGGCCATCGCCCGCCGCCTGGCGCAGGACCCCGACGTGCTCTACGCCGAGCCCGACGTCCTCCTGCAGGCGCACCGGGGGCCGAACGACGTGATGTACGGCCAGCAGTGGGACCTGTTCGAGGCCGCCGCCGGCGTCAACGCGCCGGCGGCCTGGGACGTGACCACCGGCGCGCCCGGCCTGTCGGTGGCCATCGTCGACAGCGGCGTGCGGCCGCACGCCGAGCTGGCCGGCCGGCTGCTGCCGGGCTGGGACTTCGTCACCGACCCGGCCACCGCGAACGACGGCGGCGGCCGCGACGGCGACGCCGCCGACCCGGGCGACCACGGCTGCAACGGCAGCGCCAGCAGCTGGCACGGCACGCACGTGGCCGGCACCGTCGGCGCGGCGGCGAACAACGGCAGCGGCGTCGCCGGCCTGAACTGGGCCTCGCCGCTGCTGCCGGTGCGGGTGCTCGGCCGCTGCGGCGGCTATTCGTCGGACATCATCGACGGCCTGCGCTGGGCCGCCGGCATCCCGGTGGCCGGCGCGCCGGCCAACCCGTATGCGGCGCGCGTGATCAACCTCAGCGCCGGCGGCCCGGGCGCCTGCTCCTATGCCTTCCAGAGCGCGGTCAACGACATCGTGGCCCGCGGCGCCGTGCTGGTGGTGTCGGCCGGCAACGACAACGCCGACGTGGCCAACACCCAGCCGGCGAACTGCAACGGCGTGGTCGCGGTGGCGGCCGTCAACCGGCGCGGCGGCCGCGCCAGCTACAGCAACTATGGCGCGAAGGTCAGCATCGCCGCGCCCGGCGGGGGGCGACGGCAGCGGCATCCTGTCCACGCTGAACAGCGGCAGCACCACGCCGCTGGCCGACAGCTACGCGCTCTACCAGGGCACCAGCATGGCGGCGCCGCATGTGACGGGCGCGGTGTCGCTGCTGCTGTCGGTGCAGCCGACGCTGTCGCCGGCCGAGGTGCTGCAGCGGCTGCAGGCCAGCGCCCGGCGCTTCCCCAGCGGGACCGGGTCGGACTGCGGCAGCGGCCAGTGCGGGGCCGGCCTGCTCGATGCCGGCGCGTTGCTGGCGGCGGCGGTGGCCGCGCCCGCACCGGCCACCACCTGGACCCTGCTGGTGCGCGAGGGCCAGGCCTTCAGCGCCAGCGGCACGGTGCGCTACGGCACCGGCAACCACTGGGTCGTGCGCAGCGTCAACGGCGCCGCCCAGTGCACCAACGACTGGTTCGGCAACGACCCGGCCTACGGCACCACCAAGCAGTGCGAGCTGGCCTCGGGCAGCAGCGGCAGCCCTGCGGCCAGCTGGACGCGCATCGCCAGCGAGTACGGCAGCTTCGACCTCGGCACCACGCCGCACACCGTGCGCTACGGCGTCAACGGCGCCTGGACCCAGCTCACCGTGGCCGGCGCCGGCCAGTGCAGCAACGCCTTCTTCGGCAACGACCCGGCGTACGGCTGGGCCAAGGTCTGCGAGGCCATGCCGCTGGCCACCGCCGCCAACTGGACCACCGTGGCGCAGGAATGGCAGGGCTTCAACGTCAGCGGCACCCGCAGCGTGCGCTACGGCATCGACGGCCGCTGGGTGGTGCGCAACGTCGCCGGCCACGCCGCCTGCACCAACGAGGGGTTCGGCACCGATCCGGCGCCGGGCGTCGTCAAGCGCTGCGAGGTGCTGGGGTAGGGCACGCCGGCTGCTGTGACCGGGCCTCAGCTCAGGAGACGGGTCATGCAGCAGCGGTTCAACCAACGGGTCGTCATCGTCACCGGCGCCGGCTCGGGCATCGGCGAGGGCGTGGCCGAGCGCTTCTTCGCCGAGGGCGCAAGCGTCGTGCTGGCCGGCCGCGGGCGCGACAAGCTGCAGGCCGTCGCCGACCGGCTGGGCGACGAAACCCGGCTGCTGGTGCAGCCCTGCGACGTGGCCGACTGGGGCCAGGTGCAGGCGCTGGTGCGGGCGGCGGTCGAGCGCTTCGGCGGGCTGGACGTGATGGTCAACAACGCCGGCGTCGCACCCGAGGGCGACGCGCTCGACGTCAGCCTCGACGACTGGGACCAGGCGCTGCAGATCGACCTCACCGGCGTCTTCCACGGCTGCCGCGCGGCGCTGCCCGAACTGCTCGAGCGCGGCGGCTGCATCGTCAACATGGCCTCGGTCAGCGGCCTCGGCGGCGACTGGGCGATGGCGGCCTACAACGCCGCCAAGGGCGGGGTGGTCAACCTGACCCGGTCGCTGGCCATGGACTTCGGCGAACGGGGCGTGCGCGTCAACGCGGTGTGCCCGTCGCTGACGCGGTCGAACATGACCGAGGACATGCTGAAGGACGAGGCGCTGATGGCCCGCTTCATGGACCGCCTGCCGCTGAAGCGCCCGGCCGAGCCCGCCGACATCGCCGGCGTCGTCGCCTTCCTCGCCAGCGACGACGCCCGCTTCGTCAACGGCGTCAACCTGCCGGTGGACGGCGGCGTGACGGCGTCGAACGGGCAGCCGAGGATGTGAGGCGGCTCACGCCGCCGACAGCGCGTCGCGCTCCAGCAGCAGCACCTGGTCCTCCCCCGCGCTGGTCTCCAGCCACACCGGCTGCAGGCGGGGGAAGGCGCGTTCGAAGTGCTGGCGCTCGTGGCCGATCTCGAGCACCAGCACGCCGTGCGCGCTCAACACCGCGGGCAGGTCGGCGAGCAGGCGGCGGACGAAGTCCATGCCGTCGGGGCCGCCGGCCAGGGCCAGGCCGGGCTCGGCCTGGAACTCGGGCGGCAGCGCGGCCATCGAGGCCGCGTTGACGTAGGGCGGGTTGCAGAGGACCAGGTCGTACGGCCCGCGGCCGGCGACGGCGGCCAGGCCGTCGCCCTGCAGCAGGGCGATGCGGTCCTGCAGTCCGTGGCGCGCGACGTTGAGCCGCGCCACGGCCAGCGCGTCGGCGCTGAGGTCGGCGGCGTCGACCTGCACCTCGGGCCAGGCCATGGCGGCCAGCACCGCCAGACTGCCGTTGCCGGTGCACAGGTCGAGCACACGCTGGGTGCGGTCGCTCAGCCAGGCGTCCAGCGTGCCGTCGACCAAGGGTTCTGCGATCAGCGAGCGCGGCACGATGGCGCGTTCGTCGACGGTGAAGGGCACGCCCTGCAGCCAGGCCTCGCCGGTGAGGTAGGCGGCGGGCCGGCGGCTGGCGATGCGTTCGCCCACCAGCGTTTCGATGGCCTGCCGTTCGCCCTCGTCCAGGGCCCGGTCGGCCACCCCGTCGAGGTCGTCCAGCGGCAGCTGCAGCCGCCAGAGCGCCAGCCAGACCGCCTCGTCGAAGGCGTTGGTGGTGCCATGGCCGAAGGCGACGCCAGCGGCCTTCAGGCGCTGGGCCTGGGCCTCGATGACGTCGATCAGCCGGGTCATGCGGTGGTCAGGCCAGCAGCCGCTCGAGCACGCCCTGGTAGACCGCCGTCAGCGGTTCCAGGTCGGCCACCCGCACGTGCTCGTCCACCTTGTGGATGCTGTCGTTGAGCGGCCCGAACTCCACCACCTGGTCGCACAGGCGGGCGATGAAGCGGCCGTCCGACGTGCCGCCGGTGGTCGACAGCTCGGCCTGGACGCCGGTCGCCTGTTCGATGGACGCCACCAGCGCCCGGCTCAACGACCCCGGCGTGGTCAGGAAGGGCTGGCCGGACAGGGTCCAGGCGATGTCGAACTCCAGGCCGTGGCGCTGCAGCAGGTCGGTCACCCGCGCCTTCAGCCCGTCGGCGGTCGATTCGGTGGAGAAACGGAAGTTGAAGTCGACCACCGCCTCGCCGGGGATGACGTTGCCGGCGCCGGTGCCGGCGTGCACGTTGGAGACCTGGAAGGTGGTCGGCGGGAAGTGGGCGTTGCCGCGGTCCCAGTCGATGGCGACGAGTTCGGCCAGCGCCGGCGCCAGCTGGTGCAGCGGGTTGCGCGCCAGCTGCGGGTAGGCGACGTGGCCCTGGATGCCCTTGACCGTCAGCCGGCCGGACAGCGAACCGCGGCGGCCGTTCTTGACCGTGTCGCCGAGCCGGTCGACCGAGGTCGGTTCGCCGACGATGCAGGCGTCGAGCCGCAGGCCCTGCTGCTGCAGCCAGTCGACCACCTTCACCGTGCCGTCGACCGACGGGCCTTCCTCGTCGCTGGTGAGCAGGAAGGCGATGGCGCCGGCGTGGTGGGGCCGCGCGGCGACGAAGCGCTCGGTGGCGACCACCATCGCCGCCAGCGAGGCCTTCATGTCGGCGGCGCCGCGGCCGTGCAGCCGGCCGTCGCGGTGGGTGGGCACGAAGGGGTCGCTGCGCCACTGGGCCAGCGGGCCGGTGGGCACCACGTCGGTGTGGCCGGCGAAGGCCAGCAGCGGGCCGGCCGCGGTGCCTTTGCGCACCGCCCACAGGTTGCTGACGCGCGCGCCGTCGGGGCCGAAGGGCAGCGAGGTGCAGTCGAAGCCGACGGCGCGCAGCCGATCGCCGATCAGCGCCTGGCAGCCGGCGTCGTCCGGCGTGATGGAGGGACGGGCGATCAGCGCCTCGAGCAGGAGCAGGGTGTCGGACATCGGCGGTGCAGGCCCCGGGGCCGGGGGCCGAGGGGTCACAGGCGCGTGTTCAGCGCGGCGGCGCGCGTCGTCGTGCGGTCGCCCGGCACGTCGAGCACGATCTCGGTGAAGCTGGCCGCCTCCGGCTCCTCCGCCTTGGGCGGGGTGCGCGCGGCCGGCGTCGACTCGTTCTCCAGCCGCCACATCAGGTTGGTCGGCGAATCGGCGAAGGCCAGGCCCTCGTCGCGCGTCACCGCGCCGCCGTTGATCAGGCGGGCGATGTCGGCCTCGAAGGTCTGCGAACCCTCGGCGGTGGACTTCTCCATCGCTTCCTTCAGGCCCGCCAGGTCGCCCTTCTCGATCAGCTCGGCGATCAGCTTGGTGTTGAGCAGCACCTCCGCCGCCACCACCCGGCCGCCGGCCACCGCGCGCAGCAGCCGCTGCGAGACGATGGCCTTCAGCCCCGAGGCCAGGTCGCCCAGCAGCGCCGGCCGCGCCTCCGGCGCGTAGAACGACAGGATGCGGCCCAGCGCATGGTGGCTGTTGTTGGCGTGCAGCGTGGCCAGCACCAGGTGGCCGGACAGCGCGTAGGAGATGGCCGAGCTCATCGTCTCGCGGTCGCGGATCTCGCCGATGAGGATGCAGTCCGGCGCCTGGCGCAGCGCGTTCTTCAGCGCCACCTGCAGGCTCTCGGTGTCGCGGCCCACCTCGCGCTGGTTGACCACCGAGCGCTTGTTGGTGAAGAGGAACTCGATCGGGTCCTCGATGGTGAGGATGTGCCCCGGCATCTGCTGGTTGCGCTGCTCCAGCATGGCCGCCAGCGTGGTGCTCTTGCCGGTGCCGGTGGCGCCCACCATCAGGATCAGGCCGTGCTTCTGCAGCACCAGCTGGCTCAGCGTGGCGGGCACGCCCAGCGAGTCCAGCGACGGGATGACGACCGGGATGCAGCGGAACACCGCCGCCACGCTGCCGCGCTGCTTGAAGGCCGACAGGCGGAAGCTGCCCACCTTCGTCAGGCCGATGCCGACGTTGAGCTCGCCGGTGTCCTCCAGCTCCTCCAGCTGGGTCGGCGTCAGCAGCTCGGCCAGCAGCTGGCGCGGCTGCTGGTGCGTCAGCGGCTGGTCGGTGAGCTGCAGGATCTGGCCGCTGATCTTGATCAGGATGGGCGTGTTGGCCGACAGGTACACGTCGGACGCGCCCTTTTCCGCCATCAGCCGCAGCACCTTCTCCATGTTGCCCGGCGGTGCGGGCTGCGGTGGTGCGGTGCGGGCGGCGGTGTCCATGGGCGTGTCCTCGGCGCCGGCGCCGGTCAGGCGCGCAGCAGCTCGTTCAGGCTGGTCTTGGCGCGGGTCTGCGCGTCCACCCGCTTGACGATGATGGCGGCGTACAGGTTGTACTTGCCGCCGTCTCGCGGCAGCGTGCCGCTGATGACCACGCTGCCGGCCGGCACGCGGCCGTAGGTCGTCTCGCCGGTGGCCCGGTCGTAGATTGGCGTGCTCTGGCCGATGTACACGCCCATCGAGATGACCGAGTTCTCCTCGACGATCACGCCCTCGACGATCTCGGAGCGGGCGCCGACGAAGCAGTTGTCCTCGATGATGGTCGGGTTGGCCTGCAGCGGCTCCAGCACGCCGCCGATGCCGACGCCGCCGGACAGGTGCACGTTCTTGCCGATCTGCGCGCACGAGCCGACGGTGGCCCAGGTGTCGACCATGGTGTTCTCGCCGACGTAGGCGCCGATGTTCACGTAGCTGGGCATCAGCACCGCGCCGCGGGCGATGAAGCTGCCGTGGCGGGCCACCGCCGGCGGCACGATGCGCACCCCGGCCTCGCGCACCTGGTCTTCCGTCAGGTGGCTGAACTTCACCGGCACCTTGTCGAAGAACTGCGGGTAGGCGCCGCCGGCCATGCCGTCGGGCAGCGCGCGCATGAGCTGGTTGTCGTGCAGGCGGAAGTACAGCAGCACCGCCTTCTTCAGCCACTGGTGGGTGGTCCACTGGCCACCGACCTTCTCGGCCACCCGCAGGTTGCCGTTGTTCAGCGCGGAGACCGCTTCCTCCACCGCGCGGGCCACGTCGGGCGCGCTGGCGGCGGTGATCTGCGCGCGGCTCTCCCACGCGAGGTCGATGGTGGACTGGAGCTGCTGCACGTTGACGGTGGTCATGGCGATGTCGGGGAAAAAGGCGAAGGGGGTCAGCGGGCGGCGCGTTCGCGGCAGAAGGCGACGATGCGTTCGGCGGCCTCGCGGCATTCGGCGGTCTCGGCCACCAGCGCCATGCGCACGCGGCCGGCGCCGGGGTTGTGGCCGTGCGCCTCGCGGGCGAGGTAGCTGCCCGGCAGCACGGTCACATTGTATTGAGCGAGCAGTTCGCGGGCGAAGGCGGTGTCGGAGCCGCCGCAGACGTCGTCCGGCACCTTCGCCCACAGGTAGAACGCGGCATCGGGCAGGGCCACCTCCAGCGCCTGCTGCAGCAGCGGCGTCACCTCGGCGAACTTGGCGCGGTACTGCGCGCGGTT
The DNA here is from genome assembly GCF_024666615.1 of Aquabacterium sp. J223. Taxonomy (NCBI): domain Bacteria; kingdom Pseudomonadati; phylum Pseudomonadota; class Betaproteobacteria; order Burkholderiales; family Sphaerotilaceae; genus Aquabacterium; species Aquabacterium sp. J223. Next base: position 1,698,895 of record NZ_CP088297.1, read on the forward strand.
CTCGACCACGTGCTGCTCGTCGTTCCAGGCCGCCACGCTGGCCATCTGCACCGATGGGTTCATCGCGCTGCCGTGGTAGGTGCGGTAGAGCAGGAAGTCCTTCAGCACCGCCGCGTCGCCGGCGACGAAGCCCGAGCGCAGGCCCGGCACGTTGCTGCGCTTGGACAGGCTGGTCAGCACCACCAGCCGCTCGAAGCCGCGGCCCAGCGCCCGTGCGGCCTGCAGCGCGCCCAGCGGCGGCTCGTCGCGGAAGTAGATCTCCGAGTAGCACTCGTCCGACGCGATGACGAAGCCGTGGCGGTCGGACAGCTCGAAGAGCAGGCGCCATTCGTCCAGCGGCACCACCGCGCCGGCCGGGTTGCCCGGCGAGCAGACGTACAGCAGCTGGCAGCGCGCCCAGGTGGCGTCGTCCACCTGCGACCAGTCGGCGGCGAAGTTGCGCGCCGGGTCGCTGTTGGCGAACACCGGCGTGGCCCCGGCCAGGTAGGCCGCGCCTTCGTAGATCTGGTAGAACGGGTTGGGGCAGACCACCACCGCGCCGCCGCGGCCGGCATCGCGGGTGGGATCGATGACGGTCTGCGCCAGCGAGAACAGCGCCTCGCGCGAGCCGTTCACCGGCAGCACCTGCGTGGCGGGGTCGAGCGCCACGCCGTAGCGCCGCTGCACCCAGCCGGCGCAGGCGGCCTTCAGGGCCGGCAGCCCGCCGGTGGCCGGGTAGCTGGCGGTGAGGTCGAAGTGGCGGTCGAGCGCCTCGCGGATGAAGGCCGGCGCCGGGTGTTTCGGCTCGCCGATGCCCAGGCTGATCGGTCGGTGGGCGGGCGAGGGCACGACGCCCTCGAACAGGCCGCGCAGCCGCTCGAAGGGGTAGGGCTGCAGGCGCTGGAGCAGCGGGTTCATGGCCGGATTATCCCGGCGCATCGGGGGCCCGGGCCGGGCGGCGGCGGAAGCCCGGCGCACGCGCCCGCGGCGCCGGCGCCTGCCAGCCCTGCGGCCACACCGGCCGGCCCATGTCGCCCAGCGGCGACGGCAGGCCCAGCCGGCGCGCCAGCGAGGCTGCGTCGTACGGTGCATGCACCTTCACGTCGTTGTCGAAATAGGCGTAGACGTCGCGCGGGCCGGCGCGGTGCCTCGTCGCCGGCGCGGCCACGTGCGCGTCGTCCACCTGCCGCCCCTCGCGCCAGGCGCCGATGCGCCGGGCCCAGCGGTCCAGCGCCTCGGGCGAGTAGCCGCTCGTGTAGAGCGCCTGGTCGCCGTGCAGCCGCAGGTAGACGAAGTCGGCGGTCAGGTCCTCCAGCAGCGGCCACTTGCCGGCGGTGTCGGCCACCACCAGCGCGATGCGGTGGCGCCGCAGCAGCGTGACGAAGGCCGGGTCGACGAAGCTGGGGTGGCGGATCTCCACCGCATGGCGCAGCGGCCGCTTTCTGTCGATGGCCAGGCTCAGGCGGTCGGCGACCCGTCCATCGTGCCGCTGCGCCAGGTCCAGCGCGGCCCGGGTGTCGTGCGGCAGCAGCTCGAAGAAGGCCTCGAAGCGGTCGGCCTTGAACGGCAGCATCGGCGGGAACTGCCAGAGGATGGGCCCCAGCTTGGCCTTGAGCTCGAACAGCCCGTTGGCGAGGAAGTTGGCCAGCGGGGTCGCCACGTCCTTCAGCCGCCGCAGGTGGGTGATGTACTTCGGCCCCTTGACCGCGAAGACGAAGTCGTCGGGCGTGTCGTCGTGCCACTCGCGGTAGGACGCCGGGTCCTGCAGCGAGTAGAAGGAGCCGTTGAGCTCGATGCTGTTGACCATGCGCGAGGCGTAGGCCAGCTCGCGCCGCTGCACCAGGCCCTCGGGATAGAAGACGCCGCGCCAGGGCTCGTAGCGCCAGCCGGAGATGCCGATGCGCAGGCTGCCGGGGTTGCGGGCCATGGTGCCCGGCACGGGCAAGCGCGGTGCCGACGCAGGATTGACAGCCGGCGCCGGTCGTCGGGACAGTGCCGCATGCCCATCCCCCACAGCGACCTGCCGGAACCGGACCCCGATGCGCTGGAGGGCGCCGGCGACATCGGCGTGCTGCTGGTCCACGGCATCGGCGACCATGCCGAGGCCGATGCGCTGCTCGGCTTCGGCGAGCCGCTGATCGACTGGCTGCGCGACTGGCTGTCCGGGCCGCGGCCGGACCGGCCGCGCGGCCAGGTGCGGGTGCGCAGCGCGCGCATGCGGGCGCTGCGCAACGAGGCCGAGTCGCCCGCCTTCGCGCAGGTCGAGGTCGACGCCCCCCGACGAGCGGACGGCACGCCGGGCCGCGAGCGCTGGGTCTTCGCCGAGGCGTGGTGGGGCGACAGCGTGCAGGTGCCGCAGACGCTGCGCCTGCTGGCCTGGATGCTGTCGCGGGTGCCGCTGCTGGTGTTCTGGCACTTCCACGGCGGCCGTGCCGCGCCGGAGGACGAGGCGCCCGGCGCCTGGCGCTCGCTGCAGATCCTGCTGCGCTGGATCGTCAGCGGTCCGGTGGCCCTGGCCATGCAGCTCGCCATCGCGCTGGCCATGCTGCTGTGGCTGATTCCCTTCGGCCCCTGGCGACAGGCCCTGCTGGCCACCGTGCGGGCGATGACGCTGACGCTCGGCGACAGCTTCGTGCTGCTGGAGCAGGACATCCAGCGCGCGGCGCTGGTGCAGCGGGTGGCGCGCTCGCTGCAATGGCTGGCCGACCGCTGCGACACCGTGGTGGTGCTGGCCCATTCGCAGGGCGGCGCCATCGCCCATGCGGCGCTGCAGGCCTGGCCGCAGCCCAAGGTGCGCGGTTTCGTCAGCGTCGGCTCCGGGCTGGAGAAGCTGGAGCTGCTGCGCCTGGTGCGCGAGCGCCGCGAGGGCCTCGCCGCCGCCGGCTGGGCCACGCCGCTGTGGCTGGCCGCGGCGCTGGCGGCGGCGCAGCCCTGGCTGCACTGGGTGCCGGACGGTGGTCGCTGGTGGGTGGGCCTGGTCATCGGCCTGCTGCTGCTGGCCGGTTGGGCGCAAGGCGCGCTGCTGATGGCCCTGCGCCAGTACCGCGAGGCGCTGGACCAGCGGCTGCAGGGCTTCGCGCTCTCCGGCGCCGCTGGCGCTCAGGTGACCTGGTGGGACGTGCACGCCACGCTGGACCTGGTGCCGATGGGCCGGCAGTCGCAGCTGGCCGACCTGCCCTTCGTGCAGCAGGTGGAGGTGACCAATGAATGCTCGCTGGTCCACGACCACGTGCGCTATTTCGACACCCGCTGCGGCTTCGCCGCCTGGTGCTGGCCGACCCTGGCGGCGGCGTTCTCGCGGCTGTCGCTGTTCGACCCGCTGGCGATCGAACTGCTGCAGCGGCTGCAGCGCTGGCACCGCCGGCGGGCGCTCGCGCTGGCCGCCGGGCAGCTGCTCAACCCGGTGGCGCTGGCGGTGGCGCTGTGGCTGGAGTCCGACCTGCTGCGCAGCACCGGGGAGTGGCTGCGCGGCCTGCTGGCGCAGGCCGACTGGCGCTGGCTGGAGGCGGTGCTGTCCTGGCTGGCCGGGGGGCTGGCGACCGGGCTGTCGCTGCTGCCCGGCCTGAGCGGCGTGCAGGCGCGCACGCTGGTGCCGCTGTTGCTCGGCCTGGCGGTGCTGGTGCTGGCGCTGCTCGGCTGGTGGCTGGCCATCCATGCGCTGTGGCGGCTGGCCTGCGACCAGCTCTGGCGGCGCTGCGCGCAGGGCCGGTCCAGTCTGGACGAGTCGCGCTTGATGCGCGTGGTCGGCGGTGCCGCGGGCCTGCTGCTGTGGTGCGCCCTGGCCATGCTGCCGCTGCTGGCGGTGCTGCTCGCGCACCGCCTGGTGCCCGTGCTCACGCTGCCGGCGCTGGGCCGCGCGATGGCGCTGCTGGTGGCCGGGATGTTGTGGTTCTTCGCCGCCTTCGGCGTGCTGGCGGGGCCGTTCTACAGCGTCATCCGCCGCGACGCCAAGGAGGCCGACGACGACACCGACGCCTGGCTGCCGCCGACGATGTCGGTCGGCGGCGCGGTGTATGCGGTGTTCGGCCTGTGGATGTGGCGCGTGGGCGATGGCGCGGCCGGCTCGCCCGCCGGCCTGGCCGCGTTCGCCGCCGCCGGCGGGCTGGCCGTGGCGCTGGCGGCGCTGTTCGACCGCCGCTCCGGCTTCGGCTGGACGGATCGGCTGTCGGTGCCGGCGGTGTTCGCCCTGGTGGCCTGGCTGACCTGGCCGGACCGTTCGGGCTGGCCGGCATGGATGGCCTGGACGCTGGCCGGCGCCGCGGCGCTGGCCTGGGCGAGTTGGCGGCGCTGGCGGCTGCACGGCGCCCGTGCAGCCGCCGTGGCGTGAGGCCGTCGGGCCCCCCGGGCCTCACTGGCAGGTGAAGCTGGCCGCGTCGTTCGGACTGGTGCCGGTGTAGCGCGCGTGCTGCGGGTACGGGCACAGCGGCCGGCTGACGTTGGGCAGCGCGGTGGTGCCGCGCGCCAGCACCCGCGCCGGCGCCTGGCCTTTCTCCACCCAGTCGACCAGGGCGGTCAGGCCGTCCCAGGCGTCGGTGGCCGGGCCGCCCGAGCAGTGCGTCATGCCGGGGATCTGGAACAGCCGCGCGAAGGCCTGGGTGTTGGCCGCGCCGCCGTTGTTGGTGGTGAGCTGCTCGTACCAGCGCTGCGACTCGGTGGCGGAGAAGATGGGGTCGGCCATGCCGTGGAAGATCATCAGCTTGCCGCCGCGCTGGCGGTAGCCCGCCAGGGTGGTGTCGCGCCAGTTGCCGTAGATCGAGTCGTAGGCGTCCATGCGCGGCGGGTCGGTGTCGAAGTTGAAGGTCGACAGCCGGATCGTCGTGTCGGGCGGGGTGACGAACTCGTAGCCGATGGTCGGCTCCATCAGCAGCGTGTACAGCGCGTTCGACGTCGAGGTGCTGGAGGTGCCCAGCGTCCAGGCGCGCCAGCCGCCGGCCGCGATGCCCGGGTCCCAGGGCCACGGGTGGTACAGCGGCTGGTTGGCGCTGTTCTTCGGGCCGGCGAAGGCGGCCTTCAGCGCGGTGACCTGCGGCGCGCTCAGGCAGGTGGCGGTCTTGGCGCCGGCGCACTGCAGCACGGCGGGGTCGAAGCTGCAGGCCGCGGGGTGGGACACCAGGCCGTCGGCCAGGCCGTCCTGCGCGTCGCACTGTGCCTTGATGGTGTCCGCCACCAGCGTCAGGTCGGCGTTGCTGAAGGCCTGGCTGACGATGGGCAGGTTGTTGGCGTCCTTCGGCGCGATGGCGTGGAACTGCTGCGTCATCCAGGCCACCGAGATCGACGCGCCCTTGGCCACGCTCATCGCCGGCGCGGTGGCGATGATGCCGTCGAAGTGCTGCGGGAACCGCTGCGCCAGCGTCAGGCCCTGGTTGCCGCCGCCCGAGCAGCCGATGAAGTAGCTGCGGTCCGGCGCGCGGCCGTAGCGGGCGTTGATCAGCGCCTTGGCGGTGCGGGTGGTCACGTCGTAGGCGTTGTAGGCATGGTCGATCCGCGCCAGCGGGTCGAGGCCGAACAGCGGGTTGGCGCCCTGGTGGCCGGCGTCGGTGGTCACCACCGCGAAGCCGCGCAGCAGCGCGTTGTCCTGCGCGCCGGTGGCGCCGGTGTTGTTGCCCATCGCGGGCGCGACCACGCCGTCGTTGCCGCCGCCGCCCTGGTAGAAGAAGCGGCCGTTCCAGTCCGTGGGCAGCCGCAGCTGGAAGCCGATGGCGTAGGACTTGCCGTCGACGCCGGTGCGCTCGTTGACCAGGCCCTGCACGATGCAGTGCTGCGGCAGGAAGGGCCCGCTGGTGACGCCGGCCGGCCGGGTGGTCTCGGCCTCCACCAGCGTGGCCTGGGTGATGCGGGTGGCGGGCAACGCCTGCGCCGCCATGCGCTCGCAGGCCTGGGTCGCGGTGGCGGTGCCGGCGTCGTCGCCGCCGCCACCGCAGGCCGCGAGCACCAAGGGCAATGCCAGGGCCGCCGCCTGCGCGGCGCGTCCCGTCCGTCGTGTCTCCATGTCGTGTTCTCCTGAGGGTGAGAAAGCCACGGTAGACCACGGTGGCCGTGTCGTCTGTCCTCCCAGCCGAGGACAGGCGCGGCCTACAGTAACGGCCGGCGAGGAGGCGCCCCCCATGCACGACCGCAGCACCGATGACACCGCGACCACCTTCGACTGGGTCGTCGTCGGCGGCGGCACCGCCGGCTGCCTGCTGGCCAACCGGCTGAGCCGCGACCCGTGGCGCCGGGTGCTGCTGGTGGAGGCCGGCGACCGCGACCGCCACCCGTGGATCCACGTGCCGGTGGGCTACCTCTACTGCATCGGCAACCCGAAGGTGGACTGGTGCTTCAGCACCGAGGCCGAGCCCGGCCTCAACGGCCGTCGGCTGCGCTACCCGCGCGGCCGCACGCTCGGCGGCTGCTCCAGCATCAACGGCATGATCTACATGCGCGGCCAGGCGCGCGACTACGACGGCTGGGCCGCGATCACCGGCGACGACGCCTGGCGCTGGTCGAACTGCCTGCCCGACTTCCGCGCCCACGAGGGCCACCACCGGCTCGACGACCACCCCGCGGCACGCCGGGCGCTGGCCGCCGCCGAGCGGGCCGAGGCCTTCGCCGAGCACCACTTCAACGGCGGCGAGTGGCGCATCGAGAAGCAGCGCCTGCGCTGGGAGATCCTCGACGCCTTCGCCGCCGCGGCGGTGCAGGCCGGCATCCCGGTCAGCGACGACTTCAACCAGGGCGACAACGAGGGCGTCGGCTACTTCGAGGTCAACCAGAAGGGCGGCTGGCGGTGGAACACGGCGAAGGCCTTCCTGCGGCCGGTGCTGAAGCGGCCCAACCTCACGGTGTGGACGAACGCCCATGCCCGCCGCCTGCTCGTCGAGCGCGAGGCCGACGGCCGGCTGCGCTGCACCGGGGTGTCGCTGCTGCACGAGGGCCGGCGGGTCGTCGTGCGGGCGGCGCGCGAGGTGGTGCTCAGTGCCGGGGCGATCGGCTCGCCGCAGCTGCTGCAGCTGTCGGGCATCGGCCCGGGCGGCCTGCTGCAGCGGCACGCCATCGAGGTGGTGCGCGACCTGCCGGGCGTCGGCGCCAACCTGCAGGACCACCTGCAGATCCGGGCGGTGTTCAAGGTGCAGGGCGCGAAGACGCTGAACACGCTGGCGGCCCGCTGGTGGGGCCGGGCGGCGATCGGGCTGGAGTACGCGCTGCTGCGCCGCGGGCCGATGAGCATGGCGCCGTCGCAGCTCGGCGCCTTCACCCGCAGCGACCCGTCGCGGCCGCACCCCAACCTGCAGTTCCACGTGCAGCCGCTGAGCCTGGACGCCTTCGGCGAGCCGCTGCACCCGTTCCCCGCCTTCACGGCGAGCGTGTGCAACCTCAACCCCACCAGCCGCGGCACGGTGCTCATCCGCAGCCGCACCGCCGGCGAAGCGCCGGCGATCGCGCCGGGCTACCTGGCCACCGAGGAGGACCGCCGCGTCGCCGCCGATTCGCTGCGCGTGGCGCGGCGCATCGCGGCGCAGCCGGCGCTGGCCCGCTTCGCACCTCAGGAGTGGAAGCCCGGCGTGCAGTACCGGTCGGACGACGACCTGGCACGGCTGGCCGGCGACATCGCCACCACCATCTTCCATCCGGTGGGCACCGCCGCGATGGGCCGCGACGGCGATCCGATGGCGGTGCTCGATTCGCGCCTGCGCGTGCGCGGCGTGCACGGCCTGCGGGTGGTCGACGCCAGCGCCATGCCCACCATCACCAGCGGCAACACCAACGCGCCGACGCTGATGATCGCGGAGAAGGCGGCGCGCTGGATCGTGGCCGACGGGGGCTGAGCTACAGCCGGCCGACGCACCCCGGCGCGCCGCAGCGGCAGGCCAGCCGGCCCTCGTGGTGCGTCTCGCCGTAGTCCACGGTGACCTCCTCGCCGACGGCGATGGCCTTGAGCGCGTAGAACTCGATGCGGCCGTCGCGGATCTGCAGCCGGGCGTTGGGCGCGCACGAATGGTTGGTGAAGCGCATCGGGTCGCGCGACTGCGAGGCGTCGACGGCGGTGCGCGCGGACACCTCGACGATCATGATGCGCTGCTGGCCGGCCGCCCGGCGGCGCGCCTCCGCCACGGGGATCGTCTCGCCGCGGATCTCGCCGATCTTCAGCCGCGGCGGGATGGGCTCGTCGGCGAAGACGCCGTAGCCGTCGATGCGGCTGCGCGCCACGCGCACGGCGTACTTCTGGTACGGCGGCCGGTCGGCAAGTTGGCCCATGGGTCGGCCTCGGGCCGTCAGCCCAGCAGCCCGGTCTCGTTGGCGTGCTTCGGCAGTTCCACCACCGGCTGCGGCATCCAGCCCTTCTTGCGGTGCTCGGCCACGACGTTGGTGTAGATGCCGCCGCGCACGTACCACTTGGCGGTGATGCGCACGAAGCGCGGGTCGGTGGCCCGCACGATGTCGTCCAGGATGGTGTTGGTCACCTTCTCGTGGAACGCGCCCTCGTTGCGGTAGCTCCAGAAGTACATCTTCAGGCTCTTCAGCTCGATGCAGAGCCGGTCGCACACCATGTCGATGGTGAAGTGCGCGAAGTCGGGCTGGCCGGTCAGCGGGCAGTGGCAGGTGAACTCGGGCACCTGGAACTGGATCACGTAGTCGCGTTCCGGCGCCGGGTTGGGGAACACGTGCAGTTCCTTCGACGGCTGCGAGGGCGGCGTGGCGGGGGCGGCGCGCTGTTTGCCCCGGGGGCTTTCCGGGGGGTGTCTGTGTCGGAACGTTTGGATTTCCTGGAAGCCATGGCAGCGCCGCGCAAAGCCGCGGATTTTAGGCGTCGGCCTTGAAGCCCATGGCCACGGAACGGCGCTGGGAGATCGACGCGCTGCGCGGGCTGATGCTCGTGCTGATGACCGTCACCCACCTGCCGACGGCGGTGTCGTCGCCGCTGGGGCAGCCGTTCGGCATGGTGTCGGCGGCCGAGGGCTTCGTGCTGCTGTCGGGCTACATGGCCGGGCTGGTCTACCACCGCCGGCAACTGCAGCGCGGCGAGGAGGCGATGGCGACGGCGCTGTGGCGCCGGGCCTGGAAACTCTACCTGTGCCAGGTGGCGCTGCTGGTGTTCCTGTTCAGCGTGGTCGCCGCCGTGGGCGTCTGGCTGCACGAGCCGGCGGTCACCAACCTGCTCAACTACTACCTCGACCGGCCGTGGCATGCGCTGGCCGCCAGCCTGGCGCTGCTCTACAACCCGCCGATGCTGGACATCCTGCCACTGTACGTGGTGTTCATGATCGGCAGCCCGCTGCTGCTGCTGCATGCCGGGCCGCGCGGCTGGCCGGTGATCCTGGCCCTCAGCCTGGCGCTGTGGCTGGCCGAGCAGTTCGGCCTCGGCGGCTGGCTGTACGCGGGCCTGCCGGTGACGGTGCCGCTGACCGAGACCGGCTCCTTCAAGCCGCTGGCCTGGCAGTTCGTCTGGGTGCTGGGGCTGTGGATGGGCGCGCAGCACGCCGCCGGGCGGCCGCTGGCGCCGCGCATCCCGGCCTGGCTGCTGCGCGCGGCCGTGGCCTGGGCGGCGGTCGGGCTGGCGGTGCGGCACGGGCTCGGCCAGGTGCCGGCCGACCCCACGGTGGCGCTGCTGTTCGACAAGTGGCAGGTGGCGCCGCTGCGGCTGCTCAACCTGCTGGCGCTGCTGCTCATCGTGCTGCGCTGGGGGCCGGCGCTGGTGGCGTGGCTGCCGCGCGGCGTGCCGGCGCTGGAACTGCTCGGCCGCGCCTCGCTGCCGGTGTTCTGCGCCCACCTGGTCGCCGCGCTGCTGGCGCTGGCGCTGTTCGGCCCGCCCGGCGAGCACGGCTGGGCGGCCGACGCCGCCATCCTGGTCCTCAGCTTCGGCCTGCTCTATGGCGTGGCCTTCGCCAGCGCCGAGGTCGACCGCCGGGCGGCTAGGGCGAAAGCGCGCGTGTCGGCGTGGCGGGCGGCCCGGCCGCCGCTGCGCTCAAGTGCGCCGCGATGACCTCGCGCCACAGCGCGTAGCCGTCGCGGTTCAGGTGCAGTCGGTCGGCGGCGAACAGCTCGCGCCGCGGCCGGCCCTGGGCGTCGAGCATGCGCGAGTAGACGTCGAGGTAGGCCACCCGCTGCTGCGTGGCGGCCCAGCGCTCGATCAGCGCGTTGGCGGCGTGCATGGTGGGCAGCAGCGCCTCGCGAGCGGGGCTGGGCTTGATCGACAGGAAGGCGATGTCGGTGGCCGGCAGCGCGGACCGCACCCCGGTGACGAAGCGCTGGAAGCTGACCAGCACGTCCTCGGGTTTCGCGCCGGCGGCGATGTCGTTGTCTCCGGCGTAGACCACCACCAGCCGCGGCGCATAGGGCAGCACCAGCTTGTCGAGCAGGTCGGCACAGTCGGCCAGCCGGGAGCCGCCGAAGCCGCGCTTGAGCACCTGGTGCGAGGCGTCGAACTGCTGCTCCAGCCCGTCCCACAGCCGGATCGACGAACTGCCGACGAACAGCACGCCGCCGGGCTTGGGCTGGCTGGCGCGGTCGGCGGCGGCGAAGGCGTCGAGCGTGTCCTGCCAGGGCCCGCGCGGCGCGGGGGCGACGGTCTGGGCGTGGGCCAGCGTGGCGGCCAGCGCCAGCAGCGCGGCGAGGGCGGTGGGCAGCAGGCGATGAAGGCGCATGGCAGGCATCATGGCAAGGGTCGTCGCACCCGGTCCAGGGCCTGCCGCAAACGCGGTTCCCGCCCGGCGCCGCGGCGGCCGGCCGGTGGGGGGCGGCTGCTAAACTGCGCCGGCGCTGCGCCCCTCGTCGGGGCGCCTTTTTTCGTCCCGAATCCACCAGCGCCAGGCCCGGCGGCCATCGCCGGGCGCCACCGCGCCCCGCCGGCCCATGCGCCTGAACCAGATCAAGCTGTCCGGCTTCAAGTCCTTCGCGGAGCCGACCACCTTCCAGCTGCCCGGCCAACTGGTCGGCGTGGTGGGCCCCAACGGCTGCGGCAAGTCCAACATCATGGACGCGGTGCGCTGGGTGCTGGGCGAGAGCAAGGCCAGCGAGCTGCGCGGCGAGTCGATGCAGGACGTCATCTTCAACGGCAGCGGCAACCGCAAGCCGGCCGGCCGCGCCAGCGTGGAGCTGGTCTTCGACAACACCGCCGCCCGCGCCGGCGGCCAGTGGAACCAGTTCACCGAGATCGCGGTGAAGCGGGTGCTGACCCGCGACGGCACCAGCAGCTACTACATCAACAACCAGCCGGTGCGCCGCCGCGACGTGCAGGACGTGTTCCTCGGCACCGGCCTGGGTCCGCGGGCCTACGCCATCATCGGCCAGGGCACCATCAGCCGCATCATCGAGTCGCGGCCGGAGGAGCTGCGGCTGTTCCTCGAAGAGGCCGCCGGCGTCTCCAAGTACAAGGAGCGGCGCCGCGAGACCGAGCACCGGCTGAAGGACACGCGCGAGAACCTGACCCGCGTCGAGGACATCCTGCGCGAGCTCAACGCCAACCTCGAGAAGCTGGAGAAGCAGGCCGAGGTGGCCAGCCGCTTCCACGCCCTGCAGGCGCAGGGCACCACCAGGCTGCACCAGCTGTGGTTCCTCAAGCACCGCGACGCGGCGACGGAGGAGCAGCGCGTCAAGCAGGCCGTGCTGGAAGCGCAGACCGCGCTGGAGGAGCGCACCGCCGCGCTGCGCCATGTCGAGGCCGAGCTGGAGACCATCCGCCAGGCCCACTACGCCGCCAGCGACGGGCTGCACGCGGCGCAGGGCGCGCTGGGCGAGGCGGCGCTGGAGGTCAGCCGGCTGGAGGAGCGCATCCGCTACGTGGTCGAGGGCCGGCAGCGCGCGCAACAGCGGCTGGCCGACCTGGAGCGCCAGGTCGCCCAGTGGGACGACCGCCACGCGCAGGCCGCCGACGAACTGGAACAGCTGGCCGCCGGCATGGCGGAGGCCGAGGCCCAGTCCGAGGTGCTGGCCGCGCAGGCCGAGGAGCAGGCCGGCCAAGGGCCGGCGCTGGAGGACGCGCTGCGCGCCGCGCAGGGCCGCGCCAACGAGCAGCGCGGCGCCGTCGGCCAGGTGCAGCAGCAGATCCAGCTGCTGGCCGCCGAGTCGCGCAACCTCGACGAGCAGGCCCGCGCGCTGAACCAGCGCCACGACCGGCTGAGCGCCGAACGCAAGGGCCTGGCGCTGCCCGACGAACACCGCCTGGCCGAGCTGAAGCACCAGAGCGCCGAGGCCGACGAGGCCCGCGCCGTCGCCGACGAACGGCTGCACGAGCTGAGCGAGCAGCTGCCCCAGCTGGACGAACAGCGCCGGGCGAAGCAGGACGAGGCCCAGCGCGAAGCCGCCAAGGCCAGCGACATCACGGCCCGCCTGGAGGCGCTGCGCGCGCTGCAGGCCAAGGTGCAAACCGAGGGCAAGCTCAAGCCCTGGCTGCAGCGCCACGGCCTGGACGGTCTGTCGGCGCTGTGGACGCAGCTGCACATCCAGCCCGGCTGGGAGACGGCGCTGGAGGCCGCGCTGCGCGAGCGGCTGGGCGCTCTTCAGGTCGGCCGGCTGGAGACGGTGAAGGCCTTCGCTGCCGACGCGCCGCCGGCCAAGCTGGCCTTCTACACGCCCCCGGCGGCCGGCCAGCCGCCGGCGCCGGCCAAGCACCCCAAGCTGGCCGACCTGCTGCGGCTGGAACACCCGGCCGACGTGGCCGGCCTGAAGGCGCTGCTCAACGACTGGCTGGAAGGCGTCTACACCGCCGACAGCCTGGACGCCGCGCTGGCCGCCCGCGCCGGCCTGGCCCACGGCGAGCTGCTGATGACCCGCGAGGGCCATGCGGTCAGCGCCTATGCGGTGAGCTTCCACGCGCCCGACAGCGAGCAGGACGGCCTGCTGCAGCGCGCGCAGGAGATCGAGAACCTCGTGCTGCAGCAGCGCGGCCAGGCGCTGATCGCCGACGAGGCGCGAGCCGCGGCCATCCGCGCCGAGGCCGCCTACACCGAGGCCAGCGGCCGCCTGACCGGCCTGCGCCGCGAGGCCGCCGAGGCGCAGACCCGCGCCCACCAGCTGCACGTCGAACTGCTGCGCCTGACCCAGCAGGCCGAGGCCGCCACCGGCCAGCGCGCCCGGCTGGACGAGGAACTGGCCGAGATCGACGCGCAGCTCGAGGCGATCCAGGAGCGCCGCGCCACCGGCGAGGCCCGCTTCGAAGAGCTGGACCTGGCGCTGGCCACCACCCAGGAGCGCCACGCCGAGCTGGAGGAGGACGTCATCGCCGCCGAACGCCGGCTCGCCGACGCCCGCGAGCAGCTGCGCGCGCTGGAGCGCCAGGCGCAGGAGGCGCAGTTCGGCGCCCGCGCGCTGGCCGCCCGCCGCGGCGAACTGCAGCGGGCGATCGAGACCGCCGAGCAGCAGCGCGCCGACGCCGGCCGCCAGCGCGAGCAGCTGCAGGCCGAGCTGGCCACCTTCGACGAGGCGACGGTGGGCACCGGCCTGCAGGAGGCGCTGGCGCTGAAGGCCGAGCGCGAGGCCGCGCTGGCCGCCGTGCGCAACGAGTACGAGGACCTCAGCACCAAGCTGCGCGCCGCCGACGAGCAGCGCATGACCGAGGAGCGCGCGCTGCAGCCGCTGCGCGACCGCATCACCCAGCTGCAGCTGGAGCAGCAGGCGGCGTCGCTGGGCGGCGCGCAGTACCTGGAGCAGCTGACGACGGCCGAGGTCGACCTCGCCGCGCTGGCGCAGTCGATCGAGGACGGCCACGTGCGGCTGCACGGCCTGCAGAGCGAGATCGACCGCATCAACCGCGAGATCGCGGCGCTCGGCGCGGTGAACCTGGCCGCGCTCGACGAGCTGACGACCTCGCGCGAGCGCAAGACCTTCCTCGACGCGCAGAACGCCGACCTGCTGGAGGCCATCACCACGCTGGAAGGCGCCATCCACAAGATCGACCTGGAGACGCGCGACCTGCTGGGCAGCACCTTCAACCAGGTCAACGAGCACTTCGGCCGCATGTTCCCCAGCCTGTTCGGCGGCGGGCAGGCCAAGCTGGTGATGACCGGCGACGAGATCCTCGACGCCGGCGTGCAGGTGATGGCGCAGCCGCCGGGCAAGAAGAACTCGACCATCCACCTGCTGTCCGGCGGCGAGAAGGCGCTCACCGCCATCGCGCTGGTGTTCGCCATCTTCCAGCTCAACCCGGCGCCGTTCTGCCTGCTCGACGAGGTGGACGCGCCGCTGGACGACGCCAACACCGAGCGCTACGCCCGCCTGGTCACCGAGATGAGCGCCAGCACGCAGTTCCTCTTCATCAGCCACAACAAGATCGCCATGGAGATGGCGCGCCAGCTCATCGGCGTGACCATGCAGGAGCAGGGCGTCAGCCGCATCGTGGCGGTGGACATGGACGCGGCCCTGAGCATGGCGGAAGCCGCATGAACGGTGACCTGACGCTCTGGCTGGCGGTGGTGGCGGCCGCGGTGATCATGGTGCTGGCGGTGCAGGGGGTGGTCGCCTCGCGGCGCGCGCAGCCGAAGCGGGCCGCCGATGCGGCGCGGGTCGAGCCCTCCCTCGGTGGGCCACCGCCCGGCGTCGGCGCACCGCTCGCCGAGGCGGCACCGGTCGGCGACGAGGCGGTCGTGCCGGACAGCGTCGGTGACGCCGCCGCCGCCCTGCCCGCCGCCCCGGCCCCGCGCCGGCCGGCACGGCTCGACCCGCTGATCGACGCGCTGGCGCCGCTGACGGTGGAGCAGCCGGTCACCGGCGAGCTGGCGCTGATGCACCTGCCCGCCAGCCGCCGCGCCGGCACCAAGCCCTACGCCATCGAGGGCCTGAACGTGGACACGCAGGCCTGGGAGCCGCCCGCGCCCGGCCAGCGCTACGCCGAGTTCCAGGCCGGCGTGCAGCTGGCCAACCGGCACGGCGCGCTCAACGAGATCGAGTTCTCCGAGTTCGTGCAGAAGGTGCAGGGCTTCGCCGAGGCCATCGGCGCCTTCGTCCAGTTCCCCGACATGCTCGACGAGGTGGCCCGCGCCCGCGAGCTCGACGCCTTCGCCAACACGCACGACGCGCAGCTGGCGGTGCACCTGAAGGCGCGGTCGGCCGCCTGGTCGGTGGGCTACATCCAGCAGTGCGCGCTGCAGCGGGGCTTCGTGCCCGGCTCGGTGCCGGGCCGGCTGGTGCTGCCGGGGGCGGAGGAGGGCGCGCCGCCGGTGCTGGTGCTGTCCTTCGACGCCCAGGCCGCCCTGGCCGAGGACCCCAACGAGGCCGCCCTGCGCACGCTCACGCTGTCGCTGGACGTGCCGCAGACCGCCGAGGCCGCCGAGCCCTTCACTGCCTGGCAGGACGCCGCCCGCCACCTGGCCGCCGACATGGACGCCCTGCTCGTCGACGACCAGGGCCAGCCGATCACCCTCGGCGCCTTCGCCGCCATCGGCCGCGAACTGCAGGGCCTGTACGCCCGGCTCGCCGAACGCGACCTGGCGGCGGGCTCGGTGACGGCGAGGCGGGTGTTCAGCTGAGCGGGCGTCGGCGCACGGAGCATCCCCCGGCCGGCTGCTATGATGCGGTCGCATCAACGCATCATTTTTGCCGATACCATGCGCACCACACTGGACATCGACGAGGACGTTCTGCTGGCAGCCAAGGCGCATGCGGCGTTGGAGCGTCGCTCGGTCGGCGCGGTGATCTCGTCCCTCGCGCGCGAGTCGCTGCAGCGCCCCGTCGCACCGGCCCGGCGTTCGGCTTCGCGCAAGGGCGGCCGCTTCGCGGTGCTGCCGCAGCGGGACGAAGTCGTCACCGTCGAGCACGTGCGCAACCTGCAGGACGCCGAGGGCGTCTGACGACAGGCGTCGACCGGTGGCCGGCGTGCGCACGCTGCTCGATGTCAACGTGCTGATCGCGCTGCTTGACGACGCCCACGTCTTCTCGCGTCGAGCCAACCAATGGCTGGAAGCGGCCCCGCGGCGCATCGCCACCTGCCCCATCGTCGAGAACGGCGTGGTGCGCATCATGAGTTCGCCCGCCTACTCGACGACGCACCGCGCCACCCCGGCGCAAGTGGCTGACGGACTGAAGGCGCTGACGCAGGCCGTGGACCACGAGTTCTGGCCCGACGACGTCTCGCTGCTGGATGAGTCGGTGATCGACGTCGGCCGCCTGCACGGCCACCGGCAGATCACGGACGCCTACCTGCTGGCCCTGGCGGTGCGCCACGAGGGGGCGCTTGCCTCCTTTGACGCCGGGGTGCCGCTGTCCGCCGTGCATGGCGCGGCCAAGCGGCACCTGCCGGCGCTGTGAAGCAGACGGCTCAGGCCAACCGCCCGATGCGCTGCAGCCAGAGCGCCGTCAGCGGCGTGCCGGCCTTGGCCGGGAAGCGCTCGTGCAGCACGTGCCGCGCCAGCGCGCGGTCACCGGCGCGCACCGCCGCGTCGAGCAGCGTCAGCGTGAGCAGGTCGCGCTGCGCGTGGCTGCCGCCGAAGCCGTGGGCCCGGTCGCGGCACCGCAGCAGCCCTCGCGCCGCGTCGGACCAGCGGCCGCTGGCGTGGTCGGTGAAGGCCAGCGCCAGCGGCAGTCCGACCTCGGCCGACATGCGCCGGTTGGTCGGGCCGCCGCTGGCCGGTGAACGAAGCGCGTCGAGGAGCGAGTCGCCGGCCGATTGCAGCGCGGCCACGTCCCCGGCGCCGGCCAGCGCGATGAGCGCGTGCAGGTCGTTGAAGGCGTAGAAGCCGGCGTCCGGCGCCTGCGTGGACCAGGTGCGCCGCAGCGCGTCGAAGCGGCTGGCGACGTCCACCCCCAGCAGCTTCAGCCGCCAGAGGACCGCGGTGCCGTCGACCCGCTGCAGCGCCATGTCGGTGGCGGGGGCGAGGTGTGCGTCGTAGGTGGCCAGGGCGCCCTCGGTGTCCAGCGCTTCCATCTGGAACAGGGCGGCATGGAACCACTGGTGGAAGGCGAAGCCGTTGTCCACCGCCCAGTCGGCGTGGCGCGAGCGCAGCCATCGCGCGCCGTCGTGGTGCCGGCCCTGCATCTCGAAGACATGGGTCACCGCATGCACCGCCCAGGGGTCGCGGGGGTTCACCGCCAGCGCGGCACGGCCGGCGTCCTCGGCCTGCGCGTGGTGCCCGCTTTCCTCCAGGCCGAAGGCCAGCATGCCGAGCACGAAGCCCCGCAGCGGCAGGCCGTCGGCCCAGTGCGGCAGCACCCGCTGCGGCCGCCGCTTCAGGTTCAGCGCATCGCCGCGGTAGAAGTCGAACAGGTGGGCGAAGAGCAGGGCGGCCACGTCCAGCGGCCAGCGCACGAGGATGGCCTCCCAGGCGTCGCACGCGGCCTCCCAGTCGCCGGCGGCCGCGGCGGCGGCGGCGTGGGCGTGCGCGCGCTCGCGTTCGGTGCCCCGTGCCGCCGCCTCGGCGCCGCCGCGCAGGAGTTGGCGCGCCTGCAGGGTCGGGCCGTGTTCGCCCATCGTCAGCAGCAGGCCCGCCTTCAGCGTGGTGGGCAGGGCCCAGCCGGGGTCCTCGGCGGTGGCGGCGTCCAGGGCGGCGAGCGGGTCGCCGAAGTAGGACAGCATGGCCTGCAGCGCCGCCTCGAGGTGGTCGACGGCGGCCTGCGACCGGGTGCCGACGGCCAGGCCGCGGGCGTCGGTGCGGCAGGGTCTCGCGGTCCTGCTGGTCCTGCTGGTGGTGCTGGTGGTGTCGTCGTCGACGGCGGCGTCCATGGCGTTCCTCTTCATAATCGTTCGGGGTCGCCAATGTCCCGCCACGCCCGCGGCGTCGCCAGGGCCGTTCATGCAAGGGAGCGGACGATCGTGCCAAAACGACCGGAGCCCATCACCGTCGCCCTGCTGGCCACGCCGGAGGTGTCGGCCGCCACGCTGTTCGGCTTCTACGACGTGCTGGCCGGCACCCGGCGCGACTGGGAGGTGCTGCACGGCCGCGAGCCGGTGGCGTCGCCGTTCCGGCCGCTGGTCGTCAGCCGCGACGGCCAGCCCTTCGCCGCCGGCAACGGCGTGCGCATCGCGCCGGACGCCGCGCTGCGCGACTGCCCGGCGCCGGACATCGCCATCGTCACCGACCTGATGATCGCCCCCGGCGCCGCGGTGGGCGACCGCTACGACGACGAGGTGCGCTGGCTGCGCGCCGCCTGGGAGGCCGGCGCCACGCTGTGCTCGGCCTGTTCCGGCGCCCTGCTGCTGGCCCGCACCGGCCTGCTCGAAGGCTACGACGCCACCTCGCACTGGGCCTACTGCGATGCGCTGGCGCGCGAGCACCCGCGCACCCGTTGGCAGGCCGAGCGCGGCCTGGTGGCGGCCGGGCCGGGGCAGCGCTTGCTGATGGCCGGCAGCGGCGCCGCCTGGCACCTGCTGGCGCTGGCCGTCATCGCCCGCTTCGCCTCGCCGCAGGAGGCCATGCAGGTGGCGCGGGTCAACCTGCTCGGCGGCGCCGACGCCAACGCGACGGCCTACGCCTCGCTGACCCACGGCCAGCGACCCGACGACCCGGTGGTCGCCCGCTGCCAGGTGTGGGCGGCGTCGGGTTATGCGGCCGAGAACCCGGTGCGCCGCATGGTCGAGCTGTCCGGGCTGCCGGAACGCACCTTCAAGCGGCGCTTCACGCTGGCCACCGGCATGAGCCCGATGGAGTACCTGCACACCGTGCGGCTGGAAGAGGCGAAACAGCTGCTCGAATCCACCGACCTGCCGGTGGAGGCCATCGCCGTCGAGGTGGGCTACCAGGACGCCAGCTTCTTCGGCCGGCTGTTCCGCCGCAAGGTGGCGCTGACGCCGGCACAGTACCGGCGCCGCTTCGGTGCGTTGAGCCAGCAGTTGCGGCGGGTGGCGGAACCCGCCTGACGCGGCGGCGCCGCGCTCAGGCCTTGTGCTTCAGCTTGCCCTTGGGCAGCACCGTCGTGACCGGCGGCATCGGCCGGTCGGCGCCGCCGGCTTCCTTCACCGGGCCGCTGTCCTTCTTCGGCTTCTTCACCATCTTGTTGCTGCGCTGTTCGCCTTTTGCCATGGGATGCTCCTCGTGGTGAAGGCACTGTAGCGCCTGCCCGCGCCCCCGGGCCCGCCCCGGCGCCGGGGCGGGCACGGGAACGTGGGTTGCGTGTCGTCCTCCGTGCTCGCCCGCCCGCTGCTCCTTCCCATCGACCGCGCCTACGCCCGCTTCCTGCAGCCGGCCGGCACGCCCACGGTCGACTTCGCCGAGCCGCGGGGCGAGCCGGCGCTGTGCCCGGCCGACGGCGTCAGCTGGCGGGTCTGCAAGAACCCGGTGACGCTGACGGTCGGCGGCATCGCGGCCGTGCTGCTGGAGCTGGCCGAGCCGCGGGTGCGCAGCGGCGTGTGGGGCCACAGCAATTTCCGCGACGCGCCGGTGCGGCGGCTGCAGCGCACCGGCCTGGCCACGCTGGTCACGGTGTACGGGCCGCGCTCGCGGGCGCTGCGCCTGGTCGACGCCGTGCACCGCGCCCATGCGACGGTGCGCGGCATCACCCCCGACGGCATCGCCTACGACGCCCGCGAGCCCGAACTGCTCGACTGGGTGCAGGCCACCGCGGCCATCGGCTTCGTCGACGCCTGGCAACGCTGGGTGCGGCCGCTGTCGGCCGCCGAGCGCGACCGCTACCTGGCCGAAGGCGCACCCGCGGCGCGGTTGTACGGCGCCACGGCGGTGCTGTCGTGCGAGGCCGACTGGCCGGCGCTGCTCGACCGCATGCTGCCGCGGCTGCGGCCCTCGCCGGTGCTGCACGAGTTCCTCGCCATCCTGCGCGCCGCGCCGCTGCTGCCGGCGCCGCTGAAGCCCCTGCAGTCGCTGCTGATCCAGGGGGCGCTGCAGCAGGTGCCGGCCGAGGTCCGGCGGCGCACCGGGCTCCAGGCGCCGGCGATGGGCCGCGGCGCCGAGCGCCTCCTGCGCGGGCTGGCGCGCACGGCCGATCGGCTGTGCCTGCCGTCCAGCCCGCCGGTGCAGGCCTGCCGCCGGCTCGGCCTGCCGGCGACGCACCTCTATCCCGGCGTGCGAGGGAGCGAGCCGTGAGCGACTGGTCGCGACTGCTCGCCATGGCGGCGCGCCATGCCGACACCTGGGGCGACCGCTGGCGGCAGCGGCGGGCGGCGGGGCGCACGGTGCCACGGCCGGCGCATGTGCAGCCCTACCTGGGCTTCGGCACGACGGCGCGCCTGCAGCTGGCCGGCCGCGTGCTGCACGGCCAGCCGCCGCCGCCGGCGCAGCCGGGCGACAGCGCGCTGCGCAACGCGCTGCAGTTCGTCCGCCGCATGGCCTCCAGCGAGGTGCCGGGGGCGCGCCTGAGCGTGCGCCACGGCGAGCTGCAGCAGCAGGTGGTGGCCGACGACGAGGGCTACTTCCAGGTCGACCTGCGGCCGGTGCCGCCGCTGCCCGACGAGGGCGGGCTGCACGAGGTGGAACTGCGGCTGCAGTCCGACCACCCGGCCGCCGGCGGCGCCGACGCCACGCAGGCGCTGGTCATGCTGCCCTCGCCGCGGGCCCGCTTCGGCGTCATCAGCGACATCGACGACACCGTGGTGCGCACCCATGTGCACAGCCGCCTGCGCATGCTGCTCACGCTGGCGCGCACCAACGCCCACACCCGCCAGCCGTTCGAGGGCGTGGCCGCGCTGTACCGGGCCCTGCAGGCCGGCGCCGGCGGCGACGAGGGCAACCCGCTGTTCTATGTCTCGAGCAGCCCGTGGAACCTGTACACGCCGCTGGTCGAGTACCTGCAGGCGCAGGACATCCCGCTCGGCCCGCTGCTGCTCAAGGACTACGGCGACCACAGCCTGGCCAGCCTGCACGACCACCACGGCCACAAGCAGGCGGCCATCGAGCGGGTGCTGGGCACCTACCCCGCGCTGCCCTTCGTGCTGATCGGCGACAGCAGCGAGCAGGACCCGGAGATCTACGCCGACATCGCGCTGCAGCGGCCGCAGCGCATCCGCGCCGTCTACATCCGCAGCCCGCGGGTGAATGCGCGGCGGCAGGCCGCGGTGGACCGCCTGGCCGACCGGGTGCAGGACGCCGGCGTGCCGATGCTCGGCGTGGCCGACAGCGTGGCGGCGGCGCGGCATGCGCTGGCGCTGGGCCTGATCGACGAGGCGGCCGTGGCCGCGGTGCAGGCGGACCGGCGCCGCGACCTGGCGTCGCCGGGCTAGGGCGCCGGACCCAAGCGTCGGTTCAACGCTCTGCCGGCGCCTGGTCCGGCCACACCGGCTCGGCCGGGGCGGGCGCCGGCTCGCGCCGCGCCGCCCAGGCCCACAGCGTGGGCAGCACCAGCAGCGTCAGCAGCGTGGCCGACACCAGCCCGCCGATGACCACCACCGCCAGCGGGCGCTGCGTCTCGGCGCCGATGGCGCGCGACAGCGCCATCGGCAGCAGGCCCAGCATGGCCAGCAGCGCCGTCATCAGCACCGTGCGCAGCCGCGTCAGGCTGCCCTCGATGGCCGCGCGGTCGATGGGCAGGCCCTCGCCGCGCAGCTGCTCGAAGTAGGTGACCATCACCACGCCGTTGAGCACCGCCTGGCCGAACAGCGCGATGAAGCCGATGGCGGCCGACACCGACAGCGGGATGCCGGTCAGCGCCAGCGCCACGATGCCGCCGATCATCGCGAACGGGATGTTGGCGACGATGAGCAGCGCGTTGCGGAACGACTTGAAGGCGTCGAACAGCAGCAGGAAGATGACCAGGATGGACAGCGGCACCACCCACGACAGCCGCTTCATCGCCCGCTGCTGGTTCTCGAACTCGCCCGACCACACCAGCTCGTAGCCCGCGGGCAGCTTCAGCTCCTTGGCCGTCAGCGCCTGCAGGTCGGCCACCACCGAGCCCATGTCGCGGCCGCGGATGAACAGGCCCACCGCCGCCACCCGCTGGCCGTTCTCGCGGGCGATGTTCATCGCGCCGCTGACCATGCCGATGTGCGCCAGCTGCGACAGCGGCACCTGCGCGCCACCGGGCGTGGCCACCAGCAGGCCGGGCAGCTGGTCCAGCGTGCGCGCGCCGGGGTTGAGCCGCACCACCACCGAGAAGTGGCGCTCGCCCTCCCACAGCTCGGAGCTCACCCGCCCCGCCAGCGCGGTCTCGATGGCGTCCTGCACGTCGCCGACGTTGACGCCGTGGCGCGCCGCGGCGTCGCGGTCGATGTCGATGCGCATCTGCGGCAGCGTGCCCTCGCGGTCGACGAAGGCGCGGGAGATGCCCGGCACCTGCCGCGCCAGCCCGACCATGCGGCTGGCCAGCGCGCCCAGCTGCTGCAGGTCGTCGCCCTTGATCTTGATCACCACCTGGCCGTCGATCTGCGAGATGCTTTCCAGCACGTTGTCGCGGATGGGCTGCGAGAACGACGTCTCCAGGCCGAGCAGGTCGTCGAGCTCCTGGTCCATCGCCTCGATCAGCCGCTCCTTGTTCATGCCGTGGCGCCACTCGCGCTCGGGCTTGAAGCCGACGAAGGCCTCCAGGCCGTTGAAGATCTTGGGGTCGGTGCCGTCGTCCGGCCGGCCGACCTTGGTCACCACCGTGGCCACCTCGGGCACCCGGTGCAGCAGCTCGCGCACACGCCGCGCCATGGCCTGCGCCTCCTGCGGCGACACCGACGGCGGCAGCTTGGTGTTGACCCACACCGTGCCCTCGTCCAGCTCCGGCAGGAACTCCGAGCCCAGCGTGGCGGCGAGGCCGCCGGCCAGCGCCAGCGCGCCCACCGCCGCCGCCAGCACCGGCATCGGCCGGGACAGCGCCCAGTGCAGCGCCGGCGTGTACACCCGCTTGCAGGCGCGCACCAGCCGGTTGTCGCCGTGCGGCACCTGCTTCCTCAGCAGCAGCAGGCACAGCAGCGGCACCAGCGACAGCGCGAGGATGAGCGAGCCGACCAGCGCCGAGGTCACGCTCCAGGCCATCGGCGAGAAGATGCGGCCCTCGTGGCGCTGCAGGGTGAAGATGGGCAGGTGCGCCGCGATGATGATGATCATCGAGAACAGCGTCGGCCGGCCCACCTCCACGGTGGCCTTCAGCACCGCGCGCATGCGCTGGGTCTTGCTCTTCATCTGCCGCGCGTCCAGCTCGCCCAGCCGGCGGAAGATGTTCTCGACCACGATGACCGCCCCGTCGACGATGATGCCGAAGTCCATCGCGCCCAGCGACAGCAGGTTGGCCGGGATGCCGACCACCGTCAGGCCGAGGAAGGTGGCCAGCAGCGACAGCGGGATCACCGCCGCCACGATGGCCGCCGCGCGCAGGTTCTGCAGGAACAGGAAAAGCACGAACATCACCAGCAGCGCGCCTTCGGTGAGGTTCTGGAACACCGTGTGCAGCGTCTTGCCGATGAGCCACGAGCGGTCGTAGTACGGCACGATCTGCACGCCGGCCGGCAGCCCGCGGGCGTTCAGCTGGTCGATGCGGGCGTGCAGCGCGTCGAGCACCTTCGACGGGTTCTCGCCCTTTCGCATCACGACCACGCCGTTGACGATGTCGTCGGCATCGTCCTGCCCGACCAGCCCCTGCGGCGGGTACTGGCCGACGCGCACCTGCGCCACGTCGCGCACCAGCACCGGCGTGCCGTCGACCTCGGCCACCACCACCCGCTCGATGTCGGCCGAGCTGCGGAAGCTGCCCAGCGAGCGCACCAGGAACTGCTGCCGCCCCTGGCTCATCGCGCCGCCGCCGGCGTTGCCGTTGGCGCGCTGCAGCGCGGTGAAGAGCTGGGCCAGCGTCAGCTTGCGGTCGCGCAGCCGCTGCAGGTCGGGGTTGACCTCGTACTGCTTGATCGCGCCGCCCATGGTCACCAGGTCGGCCACGCCGGGCACCTGGCGCAGCGCCTTCTCCACCACCCAGTCCTGGGTCTCGCGCAGTTCGCGGGTGGTGTAGCCGTCGCCGTGCAGGCGGAAGCGCATGATCTCGCCGATGGCGGTGGACGGCGGCGGCACCGTGGTCTGCACGCCCTCCGGCAGGTCCACCGAACGCAGCCGCTCCAGGATCTGCTGGCGCGCCAGCTGGTCGGTCGGCTTGTCGTCGAACGTGACCATCATGAAGCACAGCCCGTACTGGGTGTGCGTGAACACGCGCACCGTGTTCGGGATGCCGGTCAGCGCGATCTCGATCGGGATGGTGACCTGCTTCTCCACCTCCTCGGCCGCGCGGCCGGGGTAGAGCGCGATGACGTTGACCTGCGTGTCGCTGACGTCGGGGAAGGCCTCCACCGGCAGGTTGTTGAAGGCCAGCACGCCGCCGCCGACGAACAGCGCCAGCCCCAGCCAGATGAACAGCGGCTGCTTGAGCGCGAACTCGATGAACTTGTTCATCGCCGGCCTTCAGCGCCGGACCGAGGTCATCAGCTGGTCCAGGTACAGCCCGCCGCCCAGCACCACCTTCTCGCCCGGCTGCAGGCCGCTCTGCACCGCCCACGCGGTCGGGCCGGCCGGCCGCACGACCAGGTCGCGGCGCTCGTAGCGGCCGGGGGCCAGCTGGACGAAGGCCGCGCTGCGGTCGCCGCGCAGGAACACCGCGTCGGCCGGCACCAGCGGCGCGCTCACCGCCTGCTCCACCGTCGCGGTGACGTACATCTCGGCCTTCAGCCGCCGGTCCGGGTTGTCGATGCGGCCCAGCACCTTGACCGTTCGCGAGGCCGGGTCCACCGCGTCGGCCACCGAGGTGATGGTGGCGGTGAAGCGCTCGTCGGGCCAGGCCGCGGCACGCAGCGTCACCGGCCGGCCGGGCTGGAAGGCCGCCAGCTGCGTCTCGTTGACGTCGATCGACACCCACAGCCGCGTGGTGTCGCTGACGACGAACAGCGGCCGGGCCTGGTCGGGCCGCACCTCGGTGCCCGGGCTGGCGTTGCGCTCGACCACCGTGCCGGCCAGCGGCGCGGCGATGGCCAGCGACTGGTTGACCTGGCCGGCGGCCACGCCGTACTGGCTCAGGCGCGCACGGCTGCGGTCGCGCTCGGCGCGGGCGCGGGCGAGGTCGGCCTCGGCCTGCTGCAGCTCCTTGCCCGCGATGACGCCGCCGGCCGCCAGTTCGCGCGCGCGTTCGGCCGCGGCCTGCGCCAGCCGCAGGTCGGTCTCGGCCTTCTGCCCGTCGGCCTGCACCTGCCCGACGTCGCCCGAGGCCAGCTCGGCCAGCCGGTCGCCGCGGCGCACCGCCTGGCCGGGCTGCACCAGCACGCGGTCGAGGCGACCGCCGAAGGGCGGCCAGAGGCGCGCGGTGCGGTCCTCGTCCCAGGTCAGGCGCGCCGGCACCTGCAGGGGCTGGACGCGGTCGGTGCTCACCGTCGCGATGCGGATGCCCGGCGGGTCCTTCTGGCCGGGGAAGCTGACCACGGTCTCGGACACCGCCGGCTCGGCCTGCGGCGGTGGGTCGTCCTGCGGGCGTGCGCCGCTGCAGCCGGCCAGCGCGGCCGCCAGGGCCAACGAAAGGGCCGCGGCCAGCGGGCGCAGCGGAGAGGTCGAAGCGCTCATGGCAGGGCTCTCAACGGGCAGGGGCGGGCGAGGGCGCCGCGCCGGTCATGGGGTCGGTGGCCGTGACAGGCGGCGGCGCGGTGACGGTCAGCGCCTGCAGCGCGGCCCAGGCCTTGGCCGCCTCGGCCTCGGCGCCGACCCGCTCCTGCTGCGCGGCGCGCAGGTTGCGTCGCGCGTCCAGCACCTCCAGCACGCCGCTCGCACCGCGGCGGTAGGCCAGCTCGGCACCGGCCGCGACCCGTTCGGCCGCGGGCAGCAGCTCGTCCAGCACCAGTCGACGGCGCTGGCTCGCGGCCTGCCAAGCCAGTTGCGCGCGCACCGCTTCGTCGGCCGCTTCGACCTGCGTGCGCTGCAGCGCCTGTTCGGCCGCGGCCACGTCGGCCTCGCCACGGGCGATGTCGCCTTCGTAGGCGTGGCGCAGGAAGAGCGGCACGCTGACGAACACCGACACGGTGTTGCCGTTGCCGCTGTTGTTGGTCGGCGTGGTCGGGTAGCGGTCGGCCTGCAGGCCGACGGCCACGTCGCGCGTGCGCTGCGCCAGCGCCAGCTCGCGGGAGCGCCGCGCCGCTTCCAGCCGCGCGCGAGCCGCCACCACCGCCGGCCGCTGCGCCAGCGGCGCCGGCGTGGGCGGTTCGCCATCGGGCCCGTCGGCCATGGCCGCGGGTGCCAGGCGGTCGGCCTGTTCGGGCGCGCCCAGGGCCAGCGCCAGCGGCTGGCGCAGACGGCGCAGGTCGGCCTCGGCCTGCACGCGGTCGGCCTGCACGCGCAGCGCGTCGACGCGGAAGCGGCTGGCGTCCAACGGGGCCGCATCGCCGGCACGCACGCGGCGGTCCAGCGCCTGCTGCGATTCCTCGACCAGCTTGGCCGCGGCCTCCAGCCCGTCACGCCGCGCGGTGGCGGCCACCCAGTCGTGGTACAGGCCGAGCGTGGCCAGCAGCGCCAGGCGGCCCACCTCGGCCACGTCGGCGCGCACCGCCTCGCGCTGCGCCTCGGCGCCGGCCACGCGCAGCGCCGGCTTGCGGCCGCGCTCGATCAGCTGGTCGATGCGGACCTGGTGGTCGAAGGGCTTGTTCCACAGGCTGCTGCGCCCCAGGTCGCGGCCCACCGACGCGGCACCGAGCGTGAGCTGGGGGTTGGGCCGCTGCCCCGCCACCTGCACGTCGGCGGCGCTGGCGTCGAGTGCGCGCCGCGCGGCCAGCACGTCGGGATGGCACGCCGGCACCCGCTGGACGACCTGCGCCGCGGTCAGCCGGCCGGCCTCGTCGGCCGACAGCGGCGGGCAGGCCTGCGCCATGGCCGACGCGCAGCACCACAGCAGGACGGGGACGAGGACAAGGCGCATCGGACAATGGCACACAGGCGTCGGACGACGCCGCCCGCCGGGCGGGAGCCCAAGGAAAGGCCGCGATGCTAGGAAGACAACCTTGCAGTCACCTATCGCCCCACCGCCACCGCCGCCGCCCTGCGCGCGGCGTGCGCGGCCCTGCGGTTTTCGTCACGCTGCGCCCATGCGACTGCTGCTGATCGAGGACGACGCGGTCATCGCCCGCGAACTGGCGTTGCGCTGGCATGCCCGCGACTGGGCCGTGCTGGGCTGCACCTCGCTGGCCGCCGCGGACGAGGCGGTGCGCGACGGCGGCTTCGACCTGGTGGTGCTGGACCGCGGGCTGCCCGACGGCGACGGCCTCGACTGGCTGGCCCGGCTGCGCCAGCGCGACCGTCTCACGCCGGTGCTCGTGCTGACCGCGCGCGACCGTGTGGCGGACCGGGTGCAGGGCCTGCACGCGGGGGCCGACGACTACCTGGTCAAGCCCTTCGCGGCGGAGGAGCTGGACGCCCGGGTCGAGGTGCTGACCCGCCGCGCCGCGGCGGCCCGCGGCGAGCTGCTGCAGTACGGCCGCCTGAGCTGGCGCGGTGCCGAGGGCCAGGTGCTGGTCGACGGCCGGCGGCTGGAGCTGTCGCCGCGCGAGTTCGAGGTGCTGGGCCTGCTGATGCGGCGCGCCCCGCACGTGGTGCCGCGGCGGGTGTTGATCGACGCCCTGGCCGAACGCAACCTCGACGTCGGCGACAGCGCGGCCGAGGTCTATGTCTCGCGCCTGCGCCGCCGCATCGCGCCGGCCGGCCTGCAGATCCTCACCGTGCGCGGCTTCGGCTACCGGCTGGCGCTGGACGAGCAGGACGGACCCGGCCTGAAATGAAACCCCCAGGCTCGCGTCGCCACTGACATGAACCGCCTCGGGTTGACGCGGGACCTGCTGCGGCGGCTGATGGTGCCGCTGCTGGCCATCGTGGCGGCCACCGCGGCGCTGGGCAGCTTCACCGCGCAGCGGCTCACCGACCGGGTCTTCGACCGCTGGCTGCTCGACGCCGCGCACTCGCTGTCGCGTCAGGTGCGCTTCGAGGAAGGGCGGCCGCGGGTGGACCTGACGCCGCAGGCCGAGTCCATCCTCGCCTACGACGAGATCGACCGCACCGCCTATGCGGTGGTGCACTCGGGCCGCCACCTCGCCGGCCGGCCCGGCATCCCGCTGCGCGGCGAGCGGGTGCGGCACTACCCCAACGGCGCGCTGGCCTACGACACGGTGATGGAGGGCCTGCCGATCAGCGTGGCGCAGGTGGTGGTCGACGACGGCGACGGCCACAGCGTGCTGGCGCTGGTGGCCGAGACGCAGAAGAAGCGCCACCGCGCCCGCGACGACATCCTGCTCATGCTGCTGCCGACAGTGCTGCTGATGGCCGCCGCCGCCGGCGCCATCGTGCTCGCGGTGCGGCGTTCGTTGACGCAGCTGGCCGCCATCGCCGCGCGCTGGAACGAGCGCTCGCACGCCTCGCTGGCGCCCATCCCGGCCGTCGACCTGCCGCGCGAGCTGCTGCCCTTCGGCAGCGCCTTGAACGACCTGCTGGAGCGCATCCGCGCCATGCTCACGCGCGAGCGGCAGTTCGCCGCCACCGTCGCCCACCAGCTGCGCACGCCGCTCACCGGCCTGCAGCTGGGCCTGGCCCGGGCCGCCGAGGCGCCCGACTTGGCCGCCACCCGCCGCGTGCTGCGCGAGCTGGACGCCAGCACCCAGCGCAGCGCGCGCATGGTGCAGCAGTTGCTGTCGCTGGGCCGGCTCGACCCCGAGACCCGTGGCGACCTGCGGCCCGAGTCCACCGACCTCGAGGCGCTGGTGCGCGATGTCGGTCAGGGCTTCCTCGACCGGGCGCTCGACCAGGGCGTGGAGCTGGAGCTCATCGGCCCGCCGACGCCGGTGCACGTGGCGGCGCAGCCGGAGCTGATCGCCGAGGCCGTGGGCAACCTGCTGGACAACGCGCTGCGCTACACGCCGCGCGGCGGCCGGGTGTGGGTGGAGGTGGAGGCCGCGCCGCCGGCGCTGAAGGTCTGCGACTCCGGACCCGGCGTGCCCGAGGCCGAGCGCGAGGCGGTGTTCGAGCGCTTCGTGCGCGGGCGCGAGGCCCGCGGCGACGGCACCGGCCTCGGCCTGGCCATCGTGCGCGAGATCGCCGCCCTGCACGGCGCCGGCGTAGCCCTCGGCGCGTCGCCCGCCGGCGGGGCCTGCGTGACGCTGCGCTTCGCCGAGGGCTGAGACGCCGTCGAGCGTCAGGCCGGCGCCAGGCCGAGCTCGACCACGAAGCCGTCGTCCCCGTCGAGCAGCCGCAGCCGCCCGCCGTGGGCCCGGGCCACGCGGTCGGCCAGGGTCAGGCCGAGGCCGAGGCCGTCGTCGTAGGCCTGGGTGTCGAGCGCCGCCTGCATCTGCCGGCGGCGCTCGACCGGCACGCCGGGACCGTTGTCGGCCACCCGCAGCCGCGTTCCCTCGACCACGGTCACCCGCACCTCGGTGGCGCCGTGGCGCTTGGCGTTGTCGAGCAGGTTCAGCAGCGCGGCCGCCACCAGGTCGGGGTCGGCTTTCAAGGCCAGCGAGGGCGGCGCCTGCACCAGCACGCCCGGCACGGCCAGCTGCTGCAGCAGCGGGGCGAGGTCGGTGGTGCGCCGCAGCGGTTCGGCGCCGCTGCGGAACAGCTCGACCACCGCCCCGACCACCGAGCGCAGGCGTGCGGCGCCCTCGCGGATGCGCAGCAGGCGGTCGCGCAGCTCGGGCGGCGCCTCGCGCACCGCGACGGCCAGCTGCGCGTCGATGCCGGCCAGCGGCGTGCGCAGCGCGTGCGCGGCGTGCGCGGCGAACGCCTTCTCGTGTGCCAGCCGCATGCGCAGCCGCGACGCCAGGCCGTCCAGCGCGTCGTGCACCGGCCGCAGCTCGCGCCGTTCGGCGTGGCCCGGCGACCCGTCGGCGACCGGCGCCGTCGGGTCCCACCGGCCCAGCGCCGAGGCCAGGCTGTCCAGCGGCATCAGCTCGGCCTTCACGCGCGAGCGCAGCCAGACATGGCCGACCAGCCCCACCGACAGCGCCGCCAGCACGGCCGCCAGCGCCACCTCGGCCTGCGCCTCCAGGCGCTCCTCGCGGGTCTGGGCCACGTACAGCATCCGGCCGTCGGTGCCGAGGGCCACACCGAAGAGCCGGAACTGCGGCGCGTCGCTGAAGCCCGGCCGTGGGGCGGCCTGCCAGGGGACGGTGGGCGCGAGGTCGGAGCGCCGGTGCAGCCGGCCCTGACCATCGATCACCTGCCAGGCGAAGTGGGCCACGGTGCCGCCCGGCGCCGGGTCGGCGGGTTCGTCGCCGTCGGCCACCGCGGCCATCAGCCCGGCGGTCGACTGCAGCGCCTCGTCGAGCAGCTCGTCGACCTCGGTCGACGCCGCCGTCCACACGGCGGCACCCACTGCCAGGCCCCAGGCCAGCGACCACAGCGCCAGCGCCCGGGACAGGCGGGCGCCGATGGACGGCAGCTTCCGGCCCGTCATGTCCCGTCGACCCGGTAGCCCAGGCCGCGCACGGTCTCGATCAGCCCGCGGCCCAGCTTGCGGCGCAGCGCCGACACGTGCACCTCCAGGGCGTTGCTCATCAGGTCGGTCTCGTTGCCGAGCACCAGGCGTTCGAGCTCGCCCTTGGTGACGATGCGGCCGGCGCGCCGGCCGAGCGCTTCCAGCACGCGCCATTCGCGGGCGGTCAGCTCCACCCGACGGCCGGCCGAGGTGACGCTGCGCCGGGCGAAGTCGATGCGCACGTCGCCCGCCATGGCCAGCACGTCCTCGCGGCCCTCGACCCGCCGCCGCACCGCGCGCAGCCGGGCGGCCAGCTCCTCCGGCGCGAAGGGCTTGACCAGGTAGTCGTCGGCACCACCGTCCAGCCCCTGCAGCCGCTCGGCCAGCCGGTCGCGGGCGGTCAGCATCAAGGCCGGCGTGGCCAGGCCCGCGGCGCGCAGCGACCTCAGCAGGTCCAGGCCGCTGCCGTCCGGCAGTTGCCAGTCGAGCAGCCAGGCGTCGAAGGGCTCGTCGGCCAGGGCCCGCGCCTCGGCCACGCTGCGGCACCAGTCGACCACGTGGCCCTCGCCGCGCAGGAAGTCGCGCAGGCCGTCGCCCAGCAGTTCGTCGTCCTCCACCAGCAGCAGTCGCACGGGTTCGCGGGTCCGTCGGTCCAGCGCGCACGGTAGCAGCACCGGCTTCAGCCTGGCTTCAGCGGCCGCGGGCGAAATGGCGCCGATGCCGCTGCCACGCCTGCACGCCACCTCCGACCGGCTCGTGCTGGCGGCGTCGGCGTTCTGGACGCTGTCGGCCAACGCCGCCGTGCTGCAGGCCGGCCTCGACGAGCGCGGGCCGCTGCACCCGGGCGGCTGGGCCTTCACCGCCGACCTGCTGCTGCTGCTGTTCGCGCTGCACGTGCTGCTGCTGGGGCTGGTCGCCACACGCCGCACGGTGCGGCCGCTGCTGACGCTGCTGCTGCCGGCCGCGGCGGCGGCGTCCTACTTCGGCCGGCGCTACGGCGTGGTGCTGGACCCCACCATGCTGCGCAACGTGCTGCGCACCGACGTCGCCGAAGCCCGAGAGCTGCTCTCGCTCGACCTCGCGCTGCACCTGCTGCTCTTCGCGGCGCTGCCGATGGTGCTGCTGTGGCGGGTGCAGGTGCTGCGCCGGCCCTGGCCGAGCGCCCTGCGGCAGCGGGCGCTGCTGGTGGCCGGCGCGGCCATCGCCGCCGTGGCGCTGGCCTGGGCCGGCTTCCAGCCGCTGTCGTCGCTGTTGCGCAACCAGCGCGAGGTGCGCTGGCGCATCACGCCGGCCAACCTGCTGTGGTCCTCCGGTGCGGTGCTGCTCACCGACGCCAAGGCCGCGCGCCAGCCGCGCCAGCCCATCGGGCTGGACGTGCGCCGGGGCCCGTCCTGGTCCGGCCGTGATCGGCCGCTGGTGGTGCTGCTGGTCGTCGGCGAGACCGCCCGCGCGGCCAGCTGGGGCCTCAACGGACACGGCCGCCAGACCACGCCGGAGCTGGCCCGCCTGGACGTGGTGAACTTCCCCGACGTCACCGCCTGCGGCACCAACACCGAGACCTCGTTGCCCTGCCTGTTCGCCCCGGTGGGGCGGCGGCGCTACGACGAGGCGCGCATCCGCCGCGAGGAGTCGCTGCTGCACGTCGTCGCCCGCGCCGGCGCGCAGGTGCAGTGGCGCGACAACCAGAGCGGCTGCAAGGGTGTGTGCGACAGCCTGCCGACGCAGACCGTGGCCGCGGCGCTGGCCCCCGGCCTGTGCCCCGAGGGCCGCTGCCTGGACGAGGGCCTGGTGCACGACCTCGGGGCCCGGCTGTCGCACGCGGCCGGCACCCACCTGTGGGTGCTGCACATGCTGGGCAGCCACGGCCCGGCCTACTTCGCGCGGCACCCGGAGAACGTCGCGCCGTACCAGCCC
Organism: Aquabacterium sp. J223; assembly: GCF_024666615.1. Taxonomy (NCBI): domain Bacteria; kingdom Pseudomonadati; phylum Pseudomonadota; class Betaproteobacteria; order Burkholderiales; family Sphaerotilaceae; genus Aquabacterium; species Aquabacterium sp. J223. Next base: position 1,731,037 of record NZ_CP088297.1, read on the forward strand.
GAATGCCGGCACGACGACCTGCGCCGGTGCTCGGTGCAGGAGGTGGTCAACGCCTACGACAACAGCCTGCGCTACACCGACCACGTGCTGGCGTCGGCCGTCGCCACGTTGCGCGCGCACGCCGGCCGGGTCGATTCGGTGCTGGTCTACGTCTCCGACCACGGCGAGTCGCTGGGCGAGCACAACCTCTTCCTGCACGGCCTGCCCTACGCCATCGCGCCCGAGGTGCAGAAGCGCGTGCCGATGGTCTGGTGGACCAGCCCCGGGCTGGAACGCGCAGCCGGCCTGCGCGACGGCTGCCTGCGGCCCGCGCTGCAGGCCGCGGCGGCGCGGCCGCTGTCGCACGACCAGCTCTTCCACAGCCTGCTCGGCCTGCTCGACCTGCGGACGGCGCTGCACGAGCCGGCGCTCGACCTGACCGCGCCATGCCGCGTGCCGGCGGGTTGAGCGCGGCGCCGTCGCGCGGGCGGCGGGACGCCCGGTCCTGCCTGCTGGCGCTGGCGGCGATCCTGCTGTGGGACGCCGGCCCCGGCGACCTGGTGGTCAGCGGCGGGTTCGGCTCGGCGGCCGGCTTCGCCTGGCGCCATGCCGCCTGGGCCGAGCGCGGGCTGCACGACGGCGCGCGCTGGCTGGCCGGCGCCGCGCTGGCGTCGCTGACCTGGGACGCCTGGCGGCCCGCCGGCGGCCACCGTGCCGGCCCCTCGGCCGGCGCGCGGCGCTTCTGGTGGGCGGTGGTGCTGGTCTGCCTGCTCGCGGTGCCGTCGGCCAAGCGCATCAGCCACACCAGCTGCCCCTGGGACCTGCAGCCCTTCGGCGGCACGGTGCCGTACGTGCCGCACTGGGCAGTGCTGCGCGACGGCGGCCCGGGGCATTGTTTCCCCTCCGGCCATGCGGTGTCGTTCTTCGCCTTCCTGCCGGTGTACTTCCTCCGGCGCCGGCATGCGCCGCGGTGGGCGCGACGTTTCCTCGCCGCGCTGCTGGTGCTGGGCACGGCGGGGTCGCTGGTGCAGGTGGTGCGGGGGCTCACTTCGTGAGCCACATCGCCTGGTCGGCCTGGGCCTGCTGGACGGTCTGCGTGCTGGCCGCACCGGTGGAACGGTGGGCCGAGGGACGCGTCAGCCGGTGGCCGGTCCGCCGGACGAGGCCTTCACCGTGCGCATCGGCTCGCGCATCAGCACGAATTCCTCCGCCGCCGTCGGGTGGACGGCGATGGTGCGGTCGAAGTCGGCCTTGGTCGCGCCCGCGGTGAGCGCCACCGCCAGGCTCTGCACGATCTCCGGTGCGTCGGGGCCGATCATGTGCACGGCCAGCACGGTGTCGTCGTGCGCATCGACCAGCAGCTTCATGCGGCTGCGCGCGTCGCTGCCGACGAAGGCGCTGCGCATCGGGCGGAAGTCGGTCTCGTAGACCTTGAGGTCGTGGCCGGCGGCCAGGGCCTCGGGCTCGGTGGGGCCGACGGTGCCGATCGGCGGCAGCATGAAGGTGGCGCTGGCCACGCGGCGCAGGTCCACCGTGCGGTCGCTGCCGGCGAAGAGCATGTCCGCCACCGCGCGGCCTTCGGCGATGGCCACCGGGGTCAGCGGCTTGCGGGCGGTGACGTCGCCGATGGCGTAGACGCCGGGCACCTCGGTCTGCAGCCGGTCGTCCACCGGGATGGCGCCGCGGCCGTCGCAGGCCAGGCCGAGGCCGGCGGCGTTGGGCTTGCGGCCGGTGGCGTTGAGCACCCAGGGAAACTCGCGCACCCGGTCGTCGCCGAAGGCCAGCAGCAGCGTGCCGTCGCCCTTCATCACCCGCTGCGGCACCACGCCGGGGTGCAGCTCGACACCGGCGGCCTGCAGCGCGGCGGCGGCCGCGGCGCGCAGCATGGGGTCGAAGCCGCGCAGCGGCAGGCTGTCGCGGAAGTACAGGCACACCGGCACGCCGAGGCGGGCGAACAGGCTCGCGAACTCCACCGCGATGTAGCCGCCGCCGATGAAGGCGGCGCTGGCGGGCAGCTCGGCCAGGTCGAGCAGGTCGTCGCTGCTGGCGCACAGCTCGATGCCGGGCAGGGTGTCGCCCGACGGCCGCGAGCCGGTGGCCACGATGACGTGTCGCGCGGTGAGGCGGCGCTCGCCCACGCGCACGGCGTGCGGCGCACCGTCGCGGCCCGGCTGCAGGTGCGCCCAGCCCTCGATCAGCTCGACGCCGGAGGCCGCGAGCAACTGCCGGTACACGCCTTCGAGCCGCGCGGTCTCGGCCGCCTTGGCCTGCTGCCAGCGCGCCATCGAGAAGGTGGGCGTTGGACCGAGCTCCCAGCCGTAGCCGCGGGCCTCGGCCAGGTCGTCGGCGTGCTGCGCGGCGTACACCAGCAGCTTCTTCGGCACGCAGCCGCGCAGCACGCAGGTGCCGCCGACGCGGCGACCCTCCACGATGGCCACCTTGGCGCCATGCAGCGCGGCGCGGCGCGCGGCCGCGATGCCGCCGGAGCCGGCGCCGAGCGTTACCAGATCGAAGTCCGTCATGTGCGATATGTCTCGAAGGGCGGGCAGGCGGGCACCAGCTTACGCGGGGCCGGCCCCCGGGGTTGCGGGAAGGAACAACAACGCGTGCCGCCGGATAGTGAGGGCCTTGGCTTTACCGATGTCAGGGGAAAAAAATGATCCGTCCGAACCATGCCACCGCGCTGTCCATCCCGCCGGGCCACGTCGGCCCGATGGTGCTGCCGGGCACCGGCCGGCCGATCTACTGGACCGGCCGCATCGCCATCGGCCTGCGCCACGAACGGCCGGTGCACACGCAGGAGGTGTCGCATTCCACGCTGTGGGTCCAGCGGCTGATGCTGAACCGCTGACGCCCCGGGGCCGCCGGCCCGTCCGCACGGGCCCGGCGGGTCCCCGTCGGCCACGAGGCCGGCCTGTCCCGGGTGGCCGCCAGGCCATCGGCTATCCTGTCCGGCGATGCAGCCGCCGGACCCTTCCTCGGCCACGGATCCCTTCCTCCGCGGCGGTGGCGAGATGGGCGAACGGGTGCGCCGCCACGACTGGGCCGGCACCGCGCTGGGGCCGCCGTCGCGCTGGCCGGCCAGCCTGCGCAACGCGGTGTCGCTGCTGCTCAACTGCCAGCTGCCGATGTACCTGGCCTGGGGGCCGCAGCTGCTGCAGGTCTACAACGACGCCTACCGGCCCATCCTGGGCGACAAGCACCCCGCCGCGCTGGGCGCTTCGGCCCGCACCACCTGGCAGGAGATCTGGCCCACCGTCGGCCCGATGTGGCAGCGGGTGCTGCAGGGGCAGCCGATCGGCTTCGACGACTTCCAGCTGACCATCGAGCGCTACGGGTATCCCGAGGACTGCCACTTCAACTTCTCCTACAGCCCGGTGCTGGGCGACGGCGGCGACATCGAGGGCGTGCTCGTCACCTTCGCCGAGACCACCGCCCGCGTGCGCAGCGAGCGGCGGCTGACCTTCCTCGACGACCTGTCGCAGGCCACCCGCAGCCTGTCCGACCCGGCCGAGGTGATGCGCGTCACCGCGGAAGCGCTCGGCCGCCACCTCGGCGCCAACCGCTGCGCCTATGCGCATGTGCTGGAGGACGGCAACACCTTCGATGTCATCGGCGACTACAGCGACGGCGTGGCCTCCATGGTCGGCCGCTACCGCTTCACCGACTTCGGCCGGGCCGTGCACCAGCTCATGCTGCGCGGCGAGCCCTTCGTCAACCACGACGTCGACCACGACCCGGCCACACGCGGCACCGACCTCGCCGCCTACCGCGCCACCGGCATCCAGGCGGTGATCTGCGTGCCGCTGCAGAAGGAGGGCCGCTTCGTCGCCGGCATGGCGGTGCACCAGTCGACGCCACGGCGCTGGACCCAGGACGAGGTGGAGCTGGTCGCCACCGTGGTCGACCGCTGCTGGGAGGTGCTGGAACGCCTGCGCGACGCCAACGAGCGCCGCGCCGCGCAGCAGGCCGAGGCGCAGAGCGCCGAGCAGTTCCGGCTGTTCGCGCAGTCGCTGCCCAACCATGTGTGGACCTCGCCGGCGTCCGGCAAGCTGGACTGGTTCAACGACCGGGTCTATGAATACAGCGGCGCCGCGCGCGGCTCGCTGGACGGCGACGGCTGGGCCCGCACCGTGCACCCCGACGACCGGCCCGCGGCGGCCGAGCGCTGGGCCCACAGCCTGCGCACCGGTGCCGACTTCGAGACCGAGTTCCGAATCCGCCGCGCCGACGGCGAGTACCGCTGGCACCTGGTGCGCGCGCTGCCGCTGCGTTCGGCGGACGGCCAGGCGCTGCGCTGGATCGGCACCAACACCGACGTGCACGAAAGCCGCCTGCAGCACGTGGCCACCGCCCGCGACCGGGACCGCATCTGGGCGCTGTCGCAGGAGCTGATGCTGGTCTGCGACGTCGCCGGCACCATCACCGCGGTGAACCCGGCGGCCACGCGCATCCTCGGCTGGCCGGCCGGGGTCATGGTCGGGCGCCCGCTGTCCGACTTCCTCCACCCCGACGACCAGGCCACCACCGCGGGGGAGGTGGACAAGCTCTCCGGCGGGCACCCGACGCTGGCCTTCGAGAACCGCTGGCGCACGCACGACGGCGAGCACCGACTGCTGAGCTGGACCGCCGTGCCCGAGGGCGGCTACATCCACGCCGTGGCCCGCGACGTGACCCGCGAACGTGCCACCGAGGACGCGCTGCGCCAGTCGCAGAAGCTCGAAGCCATCGGCCAGCTCACCGGCGGCGTGGCGCACGACTTCAACAACGTGCTGGCCGTCATCCGCACGTCGATCGACCTGCTGCGCCGGGTCGACCTGCCCCAGGACCGGCGGGGCCGGCTGATGGAGTCGATCTCGAATTCGGTGACGCGCGCCACCAAGCTCACCGGCCAGCTGCTGGCCTTCGCCCGCCGGCAGGCGCTGCAGCCGGTGGTCTTCGACGCCGCGCAGAACACCCGCGCCGTCGGCGACATGATCGCCAGCCTGGCCGGCGCGCGCATCGACATCGCCTTCGACCTGCCGCCGCACCAGTGCTTCGTCTACGCCGACCCCAGCCAGTTCGACACCGCGCTGGTCAACCTGGCGGTCAACGCGCGCGACGCGATGGACGGCCAGGGCCGGCTGACCATCCGGGTCGTGCCGGCAGACGGCGGCGGGCAGGGCGGGCTGGTGGCCATCTCGATGTCCGACACCGGTTGCGGCATCGCGCCGGAGCACCTGAAGCGCATCTTCGAGCCCTTCTTCACCACCAAGACCGACGGCCATGGCACCGGGCTCGGGCTGTCGCAGGTGTTCGGCTTCGCCAAGCAGTCGGGCGGCGACATCGACGTGCACAGCGAGTTGGGCCGCGGCGCCACCTTCACCCTCTACCTGCCGCGCGCCGAGCCGCCGGCCCTGGCCGGTGAGGCGCCCCCGAGCGCCACGCGCTGGCGATGGGCGAGGGCGCCTGCATCCTCGTCGTCGAGGACAACGTCGAGGTCTCGGAATCGGTGCAGCAGACGCTGCAGGCGCTGGGTTATGCACCGCTGGTCACCCACAGCGCCGAGCAGGCGCTGCAGGCGCTGGAGCGCGAGCCCGGCCGCTTCCGCGCGGTGTTCTCCGACGTGGTGATGTCCGGCATGAGCGGCATCGAACTGGGCCACCACGTGCGGCGCCGCTGGCGGGGCCTGCCGGTCATCCTGTCCAGCGGCTACAGCGCGGTGCTGGCGCAGACGCCGGACCACGGCTTCACGCTGCTGCCCAAGCCCTACGCGGTGGACGACCTGGCGCGCGTGCTGGCCGACGCGCTGCGGTCGGCAACCGCGGCGGGCTGAGCCGCCCGCGCCGCGCGGGGCGGTCAGTCGGCCTGCAGTTCGGTCCGGTCGAGCTGCAGGTGGTGCAGCGACAGCGTCACCACCAGGCGCCGGGCGGCGGCGCCCGCTGGGGCGGTGAAGCCGCAGTCCAGCGTCACGTCGCCGTCCTCGAAGCGCGAGGCGGTCTTGCTGCCGTCGGCGCAGGCCAGCGGCCGTCCGTCCAGCACGGCCGAGTCGATGGTCACCTCGCTGTCGTCGTGGCTGCCTTCGAAATGCGCCCTGAAGCGCCATGGCCGCGCGGTGCCGGCCGGCAGGGTGCAGGTGGCGACGAGGCTCTTGGTGCCGCGGGGCAGGGCCTGGCAGGCCGGGGCCTGGGCCGCGGCCGGCGGCAGCGCCGACAGGCCGGCCCAGGCCAGGGCGACGAGCCCCCACGGCGGCAGGCGGCGACGGTGAGGATGGCAGGCGTGCATGGGGCGGGGCGTCCGGCGGGCGAAGGGCCGTCATGCTGCCGGCCCGCGGTGACAAGGGCGTGGCAGCACCGGCGGCGGGCGGACGCGGTGCCCGGGCCTTGCCCGTGCCGCACTCCGGATCAAACCCGCGTCCGGCACGCGGACCGGTTCTTGGGCCCCCGTGTTGCCGCACCGACGGTTCCCCCAGCCGCCCCGGAGTTCCCCATGCGCGCCATGACCTACCGCGGTCCTTACCGGATCCGCGTCATCGACAAGCCCATCCCCGAAATCGAGCATCCACGCGACGCCATCGTGCGCGTGACGCGGGCCTGCATCTGCGGCTCGGACATCCACCTCTACCACGGCATGATGCCGGACACCCGGGTCGGCCAGACCTTCGGCCACGAGTTCGTCGGCGTGGTGGAGGAGGTGGGCCGGGAGGTCCGTACCTTGAAGCCCGGCGACCGCGTGCTGGTGCCGTTCAACATCTTCTGCGGCGAGTGCTACTTCTGCCAGAAGCAGCTCTTCAGCAACTGCCACAACGTCAACCCGAACGCCACCGCGGTCGGCGGCATCTACGGCTACTCGCACACCACCGGCGGCTACGACGGCGGCCAGGCCGAGTACGTGCGCGTGCCCTTCGCCGACGCCGGGCCGATGAAGATCCCGGACACCATCGACGACGACAACGCGGCGTTGTGCACCGACGCCTACCCCACCGGCTACCAGGCCGCCGAGATGGCCGAGATCAAGCGCGGCGACACGGTGGTCGTGTTCGGCGCCGGGCCGGTCGGCCTGTTCGCCGCCAAGTCGGCCTGGTTCATGGGCGCCGGACGGGTGATGGTGGTCGACCAGTACGACTACCGGCTCGACTTCGCGAGGAGGTTCGCGCAGTGCGAGACGCTCAACTTCCGCGACGTCCGCGACCCCGTCTGGACGCTCAAGAAGGAGACCGACTGGCTGGGCTGGGACGCCGCCATCGACGCCGTCGGCTGCGATGCCAGCGGCGACGCGCTGCACCGCTTCCTCGGCATCCGGCCCTTCAAGCTGCAGGCCGGCACGGCCAACGTCGTCAACTGGGCCATCGACTCGGTGCGGAAGGGCGGCGTGGTGTCGATCATCGGCGCCTACGGGCCACCGTTCAACCTGGTGGCCATCGGCGACGCGATGAACAAGGGCCTGACCATCCGCACCAACCAGGCCAGCGTCAAGCGCAACCTGCCGCGCTGCATCGAGCACATCGAGGCGGGGCACATCAACCCGAAGGACGTGATCACCCACCGCTTCGCGCTCGAGGACATCAGCGAGGGCTATGCCGTCTTCGCCGGCAAGCTCGACGAGTGCATCAAGCCGATGGTCATTCCCTCCACCGCCTGCTAGGAGCGCGTCATGGACCAGAGAGTCGGTTCTTCCTCCCGGGACATCCTGCAACGGCCGGTGCCCGGCGGCCATTCGCCCACCACCGAGCAGCGCCGCACGCTGGACCTCGCCGGCGAGATCGACGGCTGGGGCTCGGACCTCGACCCGGCGCGGCGCCCCGGCGTGCCGCGCGACAAGGCGCCGGAGATCGGTGTCGAGTCGCTCTACCCGCCGCTGCCCCAGCAGCCGGCGCGCATCAAGATCCACAAGTCGACCGAGCACGGCAAGCTGACGCCGGTGTTCGGCACCTCGTGCCCGCCACGCGGCCTGAGCGGCGCCCTGCGCGACCGCGCCTACCGGTACAGCGAAGGCCGCCTGCCGCACTGGCTGACGCTGCTGCTGGCCGACCGGGTCAACGTGGTCGAGGACCTCGCCGGCGACCTGATGTGCCTGCGGCTGCCCAACCTGCCGAAGGAACTCGGCCTGACGGCGCGGTGGCGCCACGACCGCGCCGGCGTCGTCAGGAAGGCCGCCATCGCCGGCCTGTGCGTCGTCGCGGTGATGGCACTGCGGCGTTCGCGCCGCCGGTAGGCCCCGCCACCGAACCTCCAAGGAGTCAACCATGACAGGTGGTCAAGAACTGAAGGGCCGGCGCGTCGCGGTGCTGGCGGCCGATGGCTTCGAGCGCGTCGAGCTGTCCGTGCCCGTCGCCGCCCTGCGGGCCCAGGGCGCGCGGGTGGAGATCGTGTCGCTGCGCCCGGGCCGCATCCGCGGCGTCAACCTGCACGAGCCGGCGGCGCGCGTGGGCGTCGACCGCACGCTGCGCGAGGCCAGCGTCGCCGACTACGACGCGCTGCTCGTGCCGGGCGGCTTCATCAACCCCGACCTGCTGCGCCAGTCCGAGGCCGCACGCCGCTTCGTGCGCGACTTCGACGCCGACGGCAAGCCCATCGCCACGCTGTGCCACGGGCCGTGGCTGCTGTCGTCCGCCGGCCTGACCGAGGGGCGCACCATGACGTCCTGGCCGGGCGTGCGCGACGACCTGGTCAACGCCGGCGCCACCTGGCTCGACCGCCCGGTGGTGCAGGACCGCAACTGGCTCACCAGCCGCGGGCCGCAGGACATGGTGCCCTTCGTCAAGGCGCTGATCGAACACTTCGCCGGACGCGAGGTGGCGCGCAGCGCGGGCGACGACGGGGACGACGGGGCGACCTCCGCGCCGCAGCGCAACGCCCCGCCGGCGCTGGTGCTGAACGCAATGAGGTGGCTGCCGCGGCCGTCGTTCCGCACCGTGGCGATCCTCGGCGCCGCGCTCGCGTTCTACGCGGCAACGGGGCGCGGGCGGCAGGCGGCGGTCCGTCGCTGACGGCGGCCACGCCCGTTCGGCGGGCATCGGCCGAGGGGCCGGGCGTGCATGCCACCATGCCCGCGTGACCGTCCCCGACCATCCGCCGACCGTCCGCCGCGCGACCTGCGGGCGCTGCCGGCGCCCGCAGGCCACCTGCCTGTGCGCGCTGGCGCGGCCCACCCCGCACCGCACCGAGGTGCTGGTGCTGCAGCACCCGCAGGAACAGCGCCAGGCGAAGAACAGCGTGGCCCTGCTGCGCCTGTCGCTGGCGCGCTGCGAGGTGGTGGTGGGCGAGCGCTTCGCGCCCGAGGTGCTGCAAGGGCTGCTGCACCGCCCGGGGCGGCAGACGTGGCTGCTGTACCCCGACGTGCCGGCCGCGCCGGCACCGGCGGTCGTGGAGGCAGACCGCCCGGCCGAGGCAGCCCCGCGGCTGGTGGTGGTCGACGCCACCTGGCGCAAGAGCCTGCGCCTGTTGCTCGAACACCCCGCCCTGGCGGCGCTGCCCCGGCTGTCGTTGCCGGCGCCCCCGCCGACCCGCTACCGCGCCATCCGGGCGGCGCGGCGGCCGGACCAGGTGTCCACGCTGGAGGCCACGGTGCAGGCCCTCTCGGTGCTCGAACCGGCCTTCGACGGTGCGCCGTTGCTGGACGCGTTCGAGGCCTTCGTCAGCGGGGTGGCGGCCCGGCAGCGGGGTGGCGCCCACAGGGGCTTTGCACCGCCCTCCGATCCATCAGTCGGATCCGGTTAGTGTTGCCAGACCAGGGAAAGTCCCGCCCTGGCAGCCTGGTGATCATGGGAGTTGGCTTCTAGACTCCCGGCTCCAATGGATCCTGAATATCCATGGCACCCACAAGGAGACGACCCATGCAACGACGCGAGCTGCTCGGCACGCTGGCGGGACTCACGGCGGCGGGCCTCGCCGGCACGGCCTGGGCGCAGGGCGATGCGACGCGCATCGTGGTCGGCTTCGCCCCCGGCGGCGGCGCCGACAACACGGCGCGGCTGTACGCCAACAAGGCGACCAACACCGTGGTCGAGAACCGCCCCGGCGCCGGCGGGCGCCTGGCGGCGGAGGTGGTCCGCGCCGCCCCCGCCGACGGCCGCACGCTGCTGGTCACGCCCGACCCGGTGATCACGCTGTACCCCCACGTCTTCAGGAAGCTGGCCTACGACCCGATGCAGGACTTCCGCGCGGTCAGCCAGATGGTCACCTCGGCGATGGCGCTGGCGGTCGGGCCGATGGTGCCGGCCTCGGTCCGCAACTTGAACGATTTCGCTGCCTGGTGCAAGGCCAACCCCGACAAGGCGTCGTACGGCACCGCCGGCACCGGCAGCCCGCTGCACTTCCTGGGCGCGCTGATCGGGCGCACCAATGGTTTCGCCTTCACGCACGTGCCGTTCAAGGGCGGCATCCTGGCGTCGCAGGACGTGGCCGCCGGCCAGATCGCCAGCAGCGTCAACGTCCTGGGCGAGCTCGCCGCCCTGGTGCCCAGCGGCAAGGTGCGCCTGTTGGGGGTCACCGGCAGCAGCCGATCGCGCTTCCTGCCCGACGTGCCGACGTTCCTCGAACAGGGCATGAAGGACACCGACTTCGGCGCCTGGTTCGGCATGTTCGCGCCTGCGCGCACGCCGGACCGTGTGGTGCAGGCGCTGCAGGCCGCGGTCAAGCAGGCCTACAGCGCGCCCGAGGTGCGCGAGACGCTGAACAAGCTGTTCATGGAAGGCCCGGCGTCGACGCCCGAGGAACTGACCGCCATCGTCAAGGCCGACAGCGCCCGCTGGGGCCCGGTGGTCGCCGCCTCCGGCTACACGCCGGAGTCCTGACCGCGTCCAGGGTGAGCGCCCGCCGACACCGCGTCAACGTCGAGGACTGGCGACAGGCCGCCCGGCGGGCCCTGCCCCGGCTCGCCTACGAGTACGTCGACGGCGCGGCCGGCGACGAGGTCTGCCTGGCCAGCAACCTCGACGACCTGCGGCGCCTGACGCTGCTGCCGCGCACGCTGCTGGACATCGAGAAGATCGACCCGTCGGTCGAGGTGCTGGGCCGCCGCTGGCCGGTGCCGATGGCGGTCGCCCCGCTCGGGCTGACGGGCCTGATCCGCCCCGGCGGCGATGTGCTGATGGCACGCGCTGCCGCGCGCAGCGGCTGGGTGCACACGCTGTCGACCGCGTCCAACAGCCGGCTCGAAGCCGTGCGCCAGGCCGCGCGCGACGTGACCCCCGAGGCCGAGCAGTGGATGCAGCTGTACGTCATGCACGACCGCGCGGTGGCCGAGCACATCATGCGGCGGGCGCGGTCGGCGGGCTTCCGGGTGCTGGTGCTCACCGTCGACGTGCCCGTCGGCGGCAACCGCGAACGCGACCTGCGCAACGACTTCAGCCTGCCCTTCCGGCCCACGCTGCGCATGGCGCTCGACATGGCGCGCCGGCCCGGCTGGCTGTGGCGGCTGGCCCGCGGCGGGGCGCCGAACTTCGCCAACTTGAGCGAGACCGAGGACGCGCAGGCTTCCGCGCAGGCGCAGGCGGTGATGCTGTCGCGCGCCATGAGCCGCAAGCTGCTGTGGTCCGACCTGCAGTGGCTGCGCCGGCACTGGGACGGCCCGCTGGTGGTCAAGGGCCTGCTGCACCCGGACGACGCGGCGCGGGCGGTGCACGAGGGCTTCGACGGCGTCGTGGTGTCGAACCACGGCGGCCGGCAGCTCGATGCGGCGCCGTCCAGCATCGCCATGCTGCCCGCCATCGTCGACGCGGTGGCGGGGCGGGTGCCGGTGTTCGTCGACGGCGGCTTCCGCCGTGGCGCCGACGTGCTCAAGGCGCTGGCCTGCGGCGCCCGCGCGGTCTTCGTCGGCCGCGCGCCGCTGTACGGCCTCGCCGCCGGCGGCGAGGCCGGCGCCGCGGCGGTGATGGCACTGCTGCAGGCCGAGCTGGTGCAGGCCATGATCCTGGCGGGGGTCTCCCGTGCCGAGGCGGTCACGGCCGAACTGCTCGGTCCGCGACGAGGCTCGTAGCATGGCGGGCCACCGCTTGGAGACCCTGCCCATGCTTGCCAAGAACACCATCTGCCTCTGGTACGACGGCACCGCCCTGGACGCGGCCCGGTTCTACGCCGCCACCTTCCCCGACAGCGCCGTCGGCGCCGTGCACCGGGCGCCGAGCGACTTCCCCTCCGGCAAGGAAGGCGACGTGCTGACGGTGGAGTTCACCGTCATGGGCATCCCCTGCCTCGGCCTGAACGGCGGGCCGGGCGTGCAGCACAACATCGCCTTCTCGTTCCAGGTGGCGACCGACGACCAGGCCGAGACCGACCGGTTGTGGAACGCCATCGTCGGCAACGGCGGGCAGGAGAGCGAATGCGGCTGGTGCCGGGACCGCTGGGGCATCTCCTGGCAGATCACCCCGCGGGTGCTGACCGCGGCCTTCACCGATCCCGACCGCGCGGCGGCCAGGCGGGCCTTCGAGGCCATGATGACCATGCGCAAGATCGACGTCGCCGCCATCGAGGCGGCGTGGCGCGGCCGGGCCTGAGCGGGCCGGCGCCCATGGCATCCTTCCTCCATGAGCGATGCCGCCTCCCCGTCCGAGCGCGCGCTGGCGCTGCGCCGGCTGCTGCAGCACCACGCCGAGCGCTACTACGTCCATGACGCGCCGGAGATCCCCGATGCCGAGTACGACCGCCTGTTCCAGGCACTGCAGGCGCTGGAGGCCGAGCACCCGGACCTGATCACGCCGGACTCGCCGACGCAGCGGGTGATCGGCGCGGTGCTTGAGGGTTTGAAGCCGGTGCGCCACGCCGTGCCCATGCTGTCCATCCGCACCGAGACCGACACTACGCCGGCCGGCGCGCTGAGTTTCGACACCTCGGTGCGCAACACCCTCAAGCTGCCGGCCGACGCACCGCCGCTGGCCTATGCCGCCGAGCTCAAGTTCGACGGCCTGGCCATCAACCTGCGCTACGAGCGCGGCCGGCTGGTGCAGGCGGCCACCCGCGGCGACGGCGAGACCGGCGAGGACGTGACCCACACCGTCGGCACCATCGAGGCGGTGCCCAAGTGGCTGAAGGGCGCGCACGCCGCGGTGCTCGAGGTGCGCGGCGAGGTCTTCATGCGCCGCGATCACTTCGAGGCGCTGAACGAGCGCCAGCGGGCGGTCGGCCTCAAGACCTTCGTCAACCCGCGCAACGCCGCCGCCGGCATCGTGCGGCAGCTCGACGCCAGCATCGCGCGGCAGCGGCCGCTGAGTTTCTTCGCCTACGGCCTGGGCGACGTGCAGGGCTGGGACGTGCCGGCCACGCAGTCGGGCCTGCTGGCGGCGCTGGCCGGGCTGGGCTTCCCGGTCGACGCGCACCATGCGGTGGCCGAGGGCGGCGAGGGGCTGGCCGCCTTCCACGCCCGCATCGCGGCGCAGCGCGACGCGCTGCCGTTCGACATCGACGGCGTGGTCTACAAGGTGGACGACCGCGCGCTGCAGCAGCAGCTGGGCTTCAAGTCGCGCGAGCCGCGCTGGGCGGTGGCGCACAAGTACCCGGCGCAGGAGCAGGTGACGCGGCTCAACGGCATCGAGGTGCAGGTGGGCCGCACCGGCAAGCTGACGCCGGTGGCCAAGCTGGAACCGGTGTTCGTCGGCGGCACCACGGTGAGCAACGCCACGCTGCACAACCTCTTCGAGCTGCGGCGCAAGGGCGTGCGCCTCGGCGACCGCGTCGTCGTGCGCCGCGCGGGCGACGTGATCCCCGAGGTGGTGGGCCGCATGAACGTCGACCCCCAGGCGGCTTCGCCGCCGCCCCCGCGGCGCCCCTACGTGCCCAACTTCCGCATGCCGTCGCAGTGCCCGCGCTGCGGCAGCGCGGTGCTGCGCGAGCGCGGCAGCGTGGAGCACCGCTGCTCCGGCGGCCTGTACTGCCCGGCGCAGCGCCAGCAGGCCATCCTGCACTTCGCCCAGCGCCGCGCGCTGGACATCGAAGGCCTGGGCGACAAGCTGGTCGAGCAGCTGGTCGAAGGCGGCATCGTGCGCACGCTGCCCGACCTCTACCGCCTGGGCGTGGCCACGCTGGCCGCGCTGGACCGCATGGCCGACAAGAGCGCCATGAACCTGGTGGCCGCGCTGGAGAAGAGCAAGGCGACCACGCTGCAGCGCTTCCTCTACGGCCTGGGCATCCGCCATGTCGGCGAGAGCACCGCGCGCGACCTGGCGCGCCACTTCGGCACGCTGGAACGGGTGATGGACGCCACCGAGCTGCAGTTGCTCGAGGTGCCCGACGTCGGCCCCGCGGTGGCGCAGAGCGTGCGCACCTTCTTCGACCAGCCGCACAACCGCGAGGTGGTCGAGCAGCTGCGCGCGGTGGGCCTGCACTGGCCCGAGCACGACGGCGAGGCCGACCTGCGCCCGAAGCCGCTGGCCGGCAAGACGCTGGTGCTGACCGGCACCCTGCCCACGCTGACCCGCGACGACGCCAAGGCGCTGATCGAGGCCGCCGGCGGCAAGGTGGCCGGCTCGGTGTCGAAGAAGACCCACTACGTCGTCGCCGGCGAAGAGGCCGGCAGCAAGCTGGACAAGGCCCGTGAACTCGGCGTGCCGGTGCTGGACGAGGCGGGGTTGCAGGCGCTGCTGACGGCCCCGGTCGACGCGCAGGAAGAGAGCACCACATGACCGTCCGCGAGATCCTGAAGATGGGCGACCCGCGCCTGCTGCGCGTGGCGCAGCCGGTGCCCGCCGACCGGCTGGGCTCGCCCTGGCTGAAGGCGCTGATCGCCGACATGGAGGAGACGATGCACGCGGCGCACGGCGTCGGCCTGGCGGCGCCGCAGATCGGCGAGGACTGGCAGCTGGTGCTGTTCGGCTTCGAACGCAGCGAGCGCTACCCCGGGGCACCGGCGGTGCCGCGCACGGTGCTGGTCAACCCGGTGATCACGCCGCTGGGCGACGCCATGGAGGCCGGCTGGGAGGGCTGCCTGTCGGTGCCGGGCCTGCGCGGCGAGGTGCCGCGCTTCACCCGCATCCGCTACACCGGCACCGACGAGCACGGCACGCCGATCGACCGCGTGGCCGAGGGCTTCCATGCCCGCGTGGTGCAGCACGAGTGCGACCACCTGATCGGCCGCCTCTACCCGACGCGCATGACCGACCTGACGAAGCTGGGCTTCACCGAGGTGCTGTTCCCCGGCCTGGACCCGGCGGCGGACGACTGAGGCCGGCCCGGCGCAGGACGCACGCCGTTTGCCCGGGGCAGGGCAGCCAAGGAGCCCCGCCATGAACGACCCGCAGTCCACCGCCCCGTCGCAGGTCGACCCTGCCGACCAGGCCAACGCCGCCTGGTGGGCCCAGCACTTCGGCGTCACGGTCGAGCAGCTCGAGGAGGCGGTCGCCGCCGCCGGCCAACAGCCCGACCGGGTGCGCGAGCACCTGCTGAACCAGGGCGGCAGCGCGGGGGCCGGCTGACCGCCCGGCCGGGTGCGGGCTCAGCCCGTCATCGCGAAGATGCCGGTGGCGTTGGCCGCGTCGAACGCCAGGTCCAGCCGCTGGCGGCCGTCGGCGCCGGTGTGCACGCCGCGTTCGATGAACTCGTAGAACGAGCCCGGCACGGCCTGCCACACCACGCGGTCGCCGTCGATGAAGGCGCGGCGCACCGGTGCGGCGCGGTAGGCCGTCTGCTTGACCCGGCCGGAGCGCGACACCTCGATGGTGTCCTTCACGTCGCGGCCCGCCGCGCGCTCGGCGGCGACCACCGCCTGCAGGTCGGCGACGCGGTCGGTGGCGTGGTTGAAGGCATTGCCCTCGGTGGCGATCCAGGCCATCTCGGCCGACTCGGCGCGCAGCCGCTGGTAGTCGGCGAGGTCGAACAGCCCGTGGTGGCGGTCGAAGCAGGCGGCCAGCCGCGGCAGCAGCCGCAGGGCGGCGGGCCAGGGCAGGGCGGCGTCGCGCGCCAGGTCCTGCAGCAGGGCCAGGTCCTGCGGTTCCAGCGGGTCGCGCGAGCCGCCGATGACCCGCGACACCGCGAGCTGGAACTCGGGCGAGAAGCGCTCGGGGTGCAGCTCGGAGACGAAGAACTGCGCGATGGTCTCCGGGTGGTCGGCATGGCACCAGGCGCGGCCGGTCATGCGCAGCCGCGGCAGCGGGTACTCCCCGGCAACGCGCCAGCCCAGCGGCCGCAACACGCGGGCGAACGCCGCCTCACCGGGCGGCAGCCGGCCGCAGGCCGCCTTCACGGTGCGCAGCGCGCCATGGTCGAAGACCAGCCGCCGGTTCTCGCGCGCCAGGTCGTCGAGGTGCGCGCGGGCGCTCGGCACCCGCTGCACCAGGTCGTGGAACAGCAGCAGGGTCAACGCCTGCGCCAGTTCGGCCCGCGGCACCGTGGCGGCCGGCGGTCGCTGCAGGGCGGGGTCGATCTCGACGCGGTCGAACAGGCGGTCGGCCTCGGCGTCGCCGAGGTGGGCGCCGACGAGGCGGTGCAGGGCGGTCATGGCGGTTGGGGCGTCGGTGTCAGGTGCGGCCGAGCAGCGCCTGCAGCGCGGGCCAGACGTTGTCCAGCATCTTCGCCTGCGCGATCTCGCGAGGGTGGATGCGGTCGGGCTGGAAGTAGCGCTCGGCGTCGGCCACGTCGGCCACGCCCTTGAGGAAGAAGGGCACCAGCGCCGCCTGCTGCGACTTCGCCACCTTGGCGTAGAGCGCGGCGAAGTCCTCGCCGTAGCGGCGGCCGTAGTTGGGCGGCAGCTGCATGCCCAGCAGCAGCACGCGGGCGCCGGCCTCGCGCGCGGCGCGGGCCATGGCGGCGAGGTTGTCCTCGGTGCCGGCCAGCGGCAGGCCGCGCAGCGCGTCGTTGCCGCCGAGCTCGATCACGACGTGGGTGGGCTGGTGCTGCTTGAGCAGCGCCGGCAGCCGGGCCCGTCCTCCGGCGGTGGTGTCGCCGCTGATGCTGGCGTTGACCACGCTGGCGGGCGTCTTGGTCTGCGCCAGCCGCTGTTCGAGCAGCGCCACCCAGCCGCTGCCGCGGGCCAGGCCGTATTCGGCCGACAGGCTGTCGCCGACGACGAGGATGCGCGCCGGGCCGGCGGCGGCCTGCGGCCGAGCGCCGGCGAGGGCCAGGCCCGCGACGCTACAGTGCGCCAGCCAACGCCGCCGGGTCCAACCGGCGGCGGGGTGCGGCAAACAAGAAGGCAACGTGTCCATGTCCGATCCCATCATCGTCGTCGAGCGCCTGAGCAAACGTGTGGCCGACGCGACCGGGGTGTTGACGATTCTCGACGACGTCGAGTTCCGCATCGATTCCGGCCAGACGGTGGCCATCGTCGGCGCGTCGGGCTCGGGCAAGAGCACGCTGCTGTCGCTGATCGCCGGCCTGGACACACCCAGCGACGGGCGGGTGCTGCTGGCCGGTCACGACCTGTTCGCGCTCGACGAGGACGCCCGCGCCGCGGTGCGCGCCACGCAGCTGGGCTTCGTCTTCCAGAGCTTCCAGCTGCTCACCCACCTGACCGCGCTGGAGAACGTGATGCTGCCGCTGGAGCTGCTCGGCCGGCCGGACGCGCGCGCACTGGCCGGCGAGATGCTGGCGCGCGTCGGCCTCGCGGGCCGGCTTCGGCACACGCCGCGCCTGCTGTCGGGCGGCGAGCAGCAGCGGGTGGCGCTGGCCCGGGCCTTCGTCGTGCGGCCGGCCGTGCTGCTGGCCGACGAGCCCACCGGCAGCCTGGACCATGCCACCGGCGCGCAGGTGATGTCGCTGATGTTCGAGCTCAACCGCGAGGCGGGCACCACGCTGCTGCTGGTCACGCACGACCGGGGCATCGCGCTCAAGTGCGAGCGCCAGCTGGTCATCGACGCAGGGCGGCTGGTCGGCGTCTAGGCGGCGACGGGGTGGGTCCGGGCCCTTCAGCGGCCCGGCCCCGGCGACGGCGCGTCAGCCGCGCCGCAGGAACAGGTCGGCCGTCGTGCGGTAGTGGTCGCCCAGCAGCCGCTTGGCGTCGTCGAGCCGGCGGGCCATGACGGCGTTGAACACCGCGCGGTGCTCGTCGCCCTCGTTGCGCTGCTTGTAGGCCTTGGGCGCGACCAGCTTGCGGTAGCGATAGGCCTGGTCGTAGAGCTGCTCGCAGATGCCGAGCAGCAGCGGCGATCCGCAACCGGACAACAGCGTGCGGTGGAAGCCGCGGTGCAGAGCCTCCCACTCGGCGTTCTCCTCGAAGCTGTCGGGGTCGGTGGACCGCGGGCTGCGCATGAGCCGGTGGAAGGCGATCAGCAGCGCCTCCTCCCATTCGGCGCTGTGATGCGCGAAGGCCTGTTCGAGCGCCAGCGACTCGACGGCGATCCGCGTGTTCACCAGGTCGGTCAACGCCTCGGCGCTGACACCCGCGACGCTGAAGCCGCGCTGGTCGCTGTGCACCACCCAGGCCTCGCTGGCGAGCCGGTTCAGCGCCTCGCGCAGCGGACTGGCGCCCACCTGGTAGCGCTGCCGCAGCTCGTGCGTCAGCAGCCGTCGGCCCGGCTCCAGCCGCCCGCTCAGCACGTCCGCGCGCAGACGTTCATAGGTGGTGCGGACCAGGGTCGGCACGGCGGCCTCGGGAACCGTGGCGGTGGGCGGTGGGACGGCTTTGCTCGGGGTCACCGGGTTAGTACGGGGATATCGGCACTGCAGTCTATCGGCTATTGTTGTCGACAATCTCCCTTCGCAACCAGACTTGATCGACAACATGGCCCCTCGCCGATACTGCCGCGCCCGCCTGGGCGGCCAAAGCCGTTGGTTCCTTGACCGCGGGGACCACCTGCTCGACCTTCAGTCGGCCGTCGACGGCGACGACGTGCCGGCGCTGCTGCGCCACCTGGCCGACACGGACGTGACATGGGCGCCGCCCGGTGGGGCGGTCCAGGTCGATCCGGCGCGGGTCGAATGGCAGGTGCCCGTGCCGCGGCCGGGCAAGGTGATCTGCCTGGGCTTGAACTACGCCGCCCATGCGGCGGAGGGTGGCAACGCACCGCCGGAGTACCCCGCCCTCTTCCTGCGCGCCGCCACGTCGTTGATCGCGCACGACGCGCCGCTCATCCGGCCGCGTGCCTCGGACCGGCTCGACTTCGAGGCCGAACTGGCCGTGGTGATCGGCCGGCGCGCGCGCCACCTCGACGCGGCGCAGGCGCTGTCGGCGGTGGCCGGTTATGCCTGCTTCAACGACGGCACGCTGCGCGACTACCAGCGCCGCACCTCGCAGTGGACGGTGGGCAAGAACTTCGACGGCACCGGCGCCTTCGGGCCCTGGCTGGTGCCCGCGGCCGACCTGCCGCCGGGCGCCACCGGCCTGTCGATCGAGTCGCGGCTGAACGGCCAGGTCATGCAACGCGACAACACCGGGCACATGATGGTGAGCGTCACGCAGGCGCTGGTGCTGCTGAGCGAGGTGTTCACCCTGGAACCCGGCGACGTGATCGCCATGGGCACGCCGGCCGGCGTGGGCTATGCCCGCACGCCGCCCGTCTTCATGAAGGCCGGCGACCGCATCGAGGTGGAGATCGAAGGCCTCGGTGTGCTGGCCAACACGGTCGAGGACGAGACATGAAACGACGCAATGCGCTGGCGGCGGTGCTCGGACCGCTGCTGTCCTCGGTGTGGCGGCCGGCCCAGGCCCAGGCATGGCCGCAACGGCCGCTGCGGCTGGTGGTGTCGTTCGCCCCCGGCGGTCCGGCGGACATCGTCGGGCGGCTGGTCGGCCAGGCGCTGCAGGAGCGGCTCAAGCAGTCCGTGGTCATCGAGAACCGCACCGGTGCCGGCGGCAACCTGGCGGCCAAGTACGTGGCCGGCGTGCCCGCCGACGGCTACACCCTGCTGGTCACGACCAGTTCGATGGCCGTCAACCAGACGCTGTACAAGGACCCCGGCTACAACGCGCTGCGCGACTTCACGCCCATCGTCAACCTGGCCGCGAGCCCGAACATCCTGGTGGTCCACCCCAGCGATCCCGCCCCCGACCTGAAGACCTTCCTGGCGCAGAACAAGGGCAAGCCGGTGTCGTATGGCAGCGCGGGCGTGGGCAGCACGCCGCACCTCACGGCCGACCATGTGCTGCGGGTGCTGGGCAAGCTCGATGCGGTGCACGTGCCCTTCCAGGGCGCCGCGCCGGCGCTCAATGCGGCCATGGCGAACCAGGTGCCGGTGGCCAGCGTGGCGCTGCCGCCGGCGGTGCCGCTGGTCAAGGCCGGCCGGGTGCGGGCGCTGGCCGTGACCAGCCTGCAGCGCATCCCGTCGATGCCGCAGGTGCCCACGGTGGCCGAGTCCGGCTTCCCCGACTTCGAGGACTACACCTGGACCGGCCTGTTCGGCCCGGCCGGCCTGCCGGCCGAGATCGTGGCCACGCTCAATGCGGCGGCCAACGAGGTGCTGCGTCAGCCCGACCTGAGCGAGAAGCTCGCCGCCGCGGGCCTGGAACGCACCGGCGGCACGCCGGCGGAGTTCGCGGCCTACCTGCAACGCGAGGTGGCCAAGTGGGGCCGCATCGTCAAGGAGACCGGCATCTCCGCGCAATGACACTCAGCCCGATCGCATCCACCTCTTCCGCAACCGCCCCCATGACCGAACCCGTCTCCCCCGCCCGCAGGGCCACGTGCGCCGCATCGTGACCGGCCACGACGACCAGGGCCGCTCCATCGTCAGCAGCGACGGTCCCGCCCCGTCGGTGAACACCAACCCGAAGCGGGTGGGTTACTGCCTGACCGAACTGTGGAACACCGACAGCACGCCGGCGTACGTCGGTAACGATCCCGACCCGACGGTGCAGCGCAAGCTCAAGCTGGAACCGCCGCCCAACGGCACCTCGGTGCGCATCATCGAGTTCGGGCCGGAGGGGGACTGGCTGCAGAAGATCGATGCCGAAGGCGCCAAGGTGGCCTGGGGCGCGCTCGGCACCGACCAGGCGTCGACCAACCGTGACGGCCGGGCCAAGCACCCCTTCATGCACCGCACCGAGTCCATCGACTACGCGCTGGTGCTGGACGGCGAGATCACCCTCGTGCTCGATGAGCAGGAGGTGCAGATGAAGGCGGGCGACTTCCTGGTCGAACGCGGCACCAACCACGCCTGGGCCAACCGCTCGGGCCGGCCGTGCCGGATCCTCTTCGTGCTGATCGACGGCCGGTTCGACCCGGAGATCGCGCGCCACTTCTGAACGCTGGGCGCCGGCCGCCAGGCCGGCGCCAGGTTCACTGCGAGGAGAACTTGTAGTCCGTGCGGGCCTTGGCCCGCAGGTCTTCCTGGAACTTCTGCAGGCGGACCTGGGTGAGGCGCTGCTGCAGCTGCGGCTTGACCTCCTCGAACGCCGGGAACGACTGCTCGCGGGTGTCGTCGAGCCGGATCACGTGCCAGCCGAACTGGCTCTTCACCGGCTGCTCGGTGACCTCGCCCTTCTTCAGCTTGGTCATCGCGCTGCTGAACTCGGCGACGTAGTTGCCCGGGCTGGCCCAGTCCAGGTCACCGCCGTTCTGCGCCGAGCCCGGGTCCTTCGAGCTCTTCTTGGCCAGGTCCTCGAACTTGGCGCCCGACTTCAGCTGCGCAATCAGCGCCTTGGCGTCCTCTTCCTTCTCGACCAGGATGTGACGCGCCTTGTACTCGGTGCCGCCGCCGGCCTCGGCCTTGACCTTGTCGTACTCGGCCTTCATGTCCGCCTCGCTGGGCTGGTTGTTCTTCATGAAGTCGCTGCGCAGCTGGTCGATCAGCACGCGGGTGCGCGCCAGCTCCATCTGCTGCTTGTACTCGGGCGTGGCGGCCAGACCGCGGCGCTCCGCCTCCTGGGCGAAGATCTCCTGCATCACGACCACGTCGCGCGCGCGGCTCTCCATCTCGGGCGGGATCGGCTGGCCGGCCTGGGCCGCCTGCTTCATCAGCGCGTCGACCCGTGCCTTGGGCACGCTCTTGCCATTCACGACGGCGATGTTCTGCGCCTGGACCGCCACCGGCGCAAGCAGGGCGATGGCGGCGGCACACACGGCGGCCCGCAGGCCAAGGGACGTCGGGTTCATGAAGGGAAGACCTTTCAGCCAGGGAGTGAAAAGGGAGCCCGGATGGACGAGCCGAGGAGGGCGCCCGGTGCGGCCCGGTGGGCCGGCCGGCACGACGCGAGCCTGTTCGTTCGTCATCGAAGCGGGGGGCTCTAGCGGTCTGCCGGACTGCGCGCCTCGATCGCCAGGGCATGGATGCCGCGGGCCATCAGGTCGCTCAAGGCATCATACACAAGGCGATGCCGCGCCAGCCGGGACAACCCGGTGAAACGCTCGCTGGTCAGGCGCACGGTGAAGTGGCTGCCGCTGGCCGCGCCGGCATGGCCGGCGTGCGCGGCGCTGTCGTCCTGCACCTGCAGGTCCGACGGCTGCAGCGTGGCGCGCAGCCGGACCTCGATCTCGGCGGCCGAGGGAAAGGCGGCGCCCGCGGTCACGGCCGTCCGGGACCGGTGGCGGCCGGTTCGTCCTCGACGACATGGCGGCTCAGGTACACCCCCTGCGCCACCATGAACGCGATCATCAACCCCAGCGCGCCGAAGGCCTTGAAGCTGACCCAGACGTCGGTGGAGAAGTGGTAGGCCACCCAGAGGTTGACCACCCCCAGCCCGGCGAAGAACAGCGTCCACGCCACGCTCAGCCGCGCCCACACGCGCTCGGGCAGCTTCAGCTGCGCGCCCAGCAGCAGCTTGAGCACGTTGCGACCCATCACCCACTGGCCCACCGCCAGCGCACCGGCCATCAGCCAGTACAGCACCGTCGGCTTCCACTTGATGAAGGTGTCGTTGTTGAACCAGACGGTGGCGCCGCCGAACAGCACCACCAGCCCGAGGCTGATCCACAGCATGGGCTCGATCCGCTGCCGCCGCAGGGCGAGCAGGCCCACCTGCGCCAGCGTGGCCAGGATGACGGTGATGGTGGCCAGCAGCACCGGCGCCTGCCCGGGCGCGATGACCCCGCCGGCCACCAGCGAGGAGAAGTGCTCGTTGGCGAAGGCCGCCGCCGCGTCGGCCGGCCTTCGGCGACCTTGAAGACGCCGAAGAACAGCAGGATGGGCAGGAAGTCGAGGAGGAGCTTCATTCGCGCGAGAAGTCGATGGCCGCGGAGTTGATGCAGAAGCGTTCGCCGGTGGGCGCCGGGCCGTCGGGGAAGACATGGCCGAGGTGCGAGCCGCAGTTGCGGCAGCGCACCTCGACGCGCACCATGCCGTGGCTCTTGTCGACGACGCGCTCGACCACGTCGGCGTTCACCGGCTCCCAGTAGCTGGGCCAGCCGCAGCCGGCGTCGAACTTGGTGGCCGACTCGAACAGCGGGGTGCCGCAGCCGACGCACTTGTAGCGGCCGTCGTCCCAGTGGTCCCAGTACTTGCCGGTGAAGGCGCGCTCGGTGGCGGCGTGCCGCGCCACCTGGTACTGCATCGGGTCGAGCTGCGCCCGCCACTCGGCGTCGGTCTTCTTCACCGGGTAGCGGTCGTCGTCCTGGGGGTGGGGCGGGGCGTCGGGCTTCATGGTCCGGGCAGTGTAGTGAGGGCGCCTTGGCCGGGCAGGCCGGGGGGTAAGGGCCTGTCCTGTTCGCGACAGGGCTTACGGGAAAGGCAGGGGCGACGGGCGCCCGCGGCCGGCCGATCATCGACCGATCGACGACCCCCTCCAAAGGACCGCCCATGCCCGCACTCGCCGGCCGGATGATGCAGATGCCGCTCCTGATCTCCTCGCTCGTGCAGCACGCGGCGCGGCACAGCGGCGACGTCGAGATCGTCTCCAAACGTGTCGAGGGCGACCTGCACCGCACCACCTGGGCCGAGGTCGAGCGGCGCGCCCGCCGGGTGGCGCAGGCGCTGGCCCGCCTCGGCCTGCAGGCCGGCGACCGAGTGGCCACGCTGGCCTGGAACGGCCACCGGCACCTGGAGATCTACTACGGCACCTCGGGTTCCGGCCTGGTCTGCCACACGCTGAACCCGAGGTTGTTCCCGGAGCAGCTCGCCTGGATCGTCGGCGACGCCGCCGACGCGGCGCTGTGCTTCGACCTGACCTTCCTGCCGCTGGTGGAGAAACTCGCCCCGGCGATGACGTCGGTGCGCCACTTCATCGCCATGACGGACCGGGCGCACATGCCGGCCGACAGCCGGATCCCGGGGCTGAAGTGCTTCGACGAACTGGTCGACGCCGAGGACGGCGCCTACGAATGGCCGACCTTCGACGAGAACACGGCGTCCAGCCTCTGCTACACCTCGGGCACCACCGGGCATCCGAAGGGCGCGGTGTACAGCCACCGCTCGACGGTGCTGCACGCCTATGCCGCCGCGCTGCCCGACGCCATGTGCCTGTCGGCACGCGACGTGGTGCTGCCGGTGGTGCCGATGTTCCACGTCAACGCCTGGGGCATCCCCTACACCGCCGCGCTCACCGGCTGCAAGCTGGTGATGCCGGGGCCGCACCTGGACGGCAAGTCGCTGTACGAGCTCTTCGAATCCGAGCAGGTCACCTTCTCCGCCGGGGTGCCGACGGTGTGGCTGGGGCTGCTCACCCACGTGCAGCAGAACGGGCTGAAGTTCAGCAGCTTCAAGCGCACGGTGATCGGCGGCTCCGCCTGCCCGCCGGCGATGATGCACACGCTGGAGCGCGACTTCGGCCTGGAGGTGATCCACGCCTGGGGCATGACCGAGCTGTCGCCGCTGGGCACGCTGGCCAAGCTCAAGGCCAAGCACGAGGTGCTGCCGGCCGAGGCGAAGCAGCGCCTGCTGGAGAAGCAGGGCAAGGTGATCTACGGCATCGACATGGAGATCGTCGGCGACGACGGCGCGCCGCTGCCGTGGGACGGCCAGGCGTCCGGCAACCTGGTGGTGCGCGGGCCGTGGGTGATCGAGCGTTACTTCGGGCAGGACGCCTCGCCGCTGCTCACCATCCCCGGCCGCGGCGACTGGTTCCCCACCGGCGACGTGGCCACCATCGACGCCGACGGCTTCATGCAGGTCACCGACCGCAGCAAGGACGTCATCAAGTCCGGCGGCGAATGGATCAGCTCCATCGAGCTGGAGAACATCGCCATGGCGCACCCGGCGGTGCACGAGGCCGCGGTGGTGGCGGTCGCCCATCCCAAGTGGGACGAGCGCCCGCTGCTGGTGGTGGTGCGCAAGCCCGGCCAGTCCGCCACCCGCGAGGACCTGCTGGCCTTCTTCGAGGGCCGCATCGCCAAATGGCAGGTGCCCGACGACGTGGTCTTCGTCGACGAGCTGCCGCACACCGCCACCGGCAAGGTGCAGAAGCTGCGGCTGCGCGAGCAGTTCAGGGACCACCGGCTGCCCACGGCCTGAGGGGTCGCCCGCCGCCTGTCGCTGCCGGGACAGACCGGCCGCACGGTGCCGATGAGAATCGAACGACCGTGCTAATGTGAACGGCGCCGCGGCCCGACGCGGCGCCGTCATCAGGGGAACGACCATGAGTGCCGACTACCAGCTGCAGGGCGACGTTGCCGTCGTCTCGCTCGCCAACCCGCCGGTCAACGGCCTGAGCCATGCCACCCGGCGCGGCATCGTCGAGGGCGTGCAGCGCGCGGTCGACGACCCCGCGGTGAAGGCCATCGTCATCACCGGCGCCGGCCGTGCGTTCTCCGGCGGCGCCGACATCCGCGAGTTCGGCAGCCCCAAGTCCTTCGCCGCGCCGTCGCTGCTCGACACGCTGAAGGCGGTGGAATCGGCCAGCAAGCCGGTGGTCGCCGCGGTGCACAGCGTGGCCATGGGCGGCGGGCTGGAGCTGGCGCTGGCCTGCCACTACCGGGTGGTGGCGCCCGGCGCCCAGATCGCGCTGCCGGAGGTGAAGATCGGCCTCATCCCCGGCGCCGGCGGCACCCAGCGGCTGCCGCGGGTGCTGGGGCTGGAGACGGCGCTCAACCTCATCGTCAGCGGCGAGACGGTGAAGAGCGAACAGCTGGCCGCGCTGCCCGGCCAGAGGCTCTTCGACCAGGTGGTCGAGGGCGACCTGCTGGCCGGCGCCGTCGCCTTCGCCCGTGACGCGGCGGCCCGCCACGCCGCCGGCGGTGCGGCGCTGCCCCGGGTGCGCGACCTCCCGGTGCGGCACGAGGCACCGGATGCCTTCCTGCAGTTCGCCCGCAACATGGTGGCGGCGCAGTCCAAGCACTTCCCCGCCCCGCTGAAGGCGATCGACGCCATCGAGGGTGCGGTGCGCAAGCCCTTCGACGCCGCGATGGACGACGAGCTGGCCCTCTTCCAGGCGCTGATGCTGACGCCGGAAAGCGCGGCGCTGCGGCACGCCTTCTTCGCCGAGCGGGCGGCCAGCAAGATCCCCGACGTGCCCGAGGGCACCCCGGTGCGGGAGGTCCGCCGCGTGGCGGTCATCGGGGCCGGCACCATGGGTGGCGGCATCTCGATGAACTTCCTCAACGCCGGCATCCCGGTGCAGATCCTGGAGACGAAGCAGGAGGCGCTGGACCGCGGCCTGGCCACCATCCGACGCAACTACGAGGGCCAGGTCAAGAAGGGCAAGCTGACGGCCGAGAAGCTGGAGCAGCGCATGGCCCTGCTCACCCCGACGCTGCGCTACGACGACATCAAGGACGCCGATCTGGTGATCGAGGCGGTGTTCGAGGAGATGGGCGTCAAGGAGCAGGTGTTCAGGACGCTGGACGAGGTGATGAAAACCGGCGCCATCCTGGCCAGCAACACCTCGACGCTGGACGTGGACCGGATCGCCGGCTTCACCAAGCGGCCGCAGGACGTGGTGGGCCTGCACTTCTTCAGCCCGGCGAACGTGATGAAGCTGCTGGAGGTGGTGCGCGGCGCGAAGACCGGGCACGACGTGCTGGCCACGGTGATGCAGGTGGCCAAGAAGATCCGCAAGACGGCGGTGGTGTCGGGCGTCTGCGACGGCTTCATCGGCAACCGGATGATCGAGCAGTACTCGCGGCAGGCCGGCTTCCTGCTCGAAGAGGGCGCCACGCCGCAGCAGGTGGACGAGGCCATCGAGCGGTTCGGCTTCGCCATGGGCCCCTTCCGCATGGGCGACCTGGCGGGCAACGACATCGGCTGGGCCATCCGCAAGCGGCGCTACGTGGAGCAGCCCGGCCTGCGCTACAGCAAGACCGCCGACCTGCTGTGCGAGATGGGCCGCTTCGGCCAGAAGACCGGCGCCGGCTGGTACGACTACCAGCCCGGCAAGCGCGACGCCATCCCGTCGCAGGCCGTGGTGGAGATGATCGAACAGCACCGCAAGACCTTGGGCATCGTGCCGCGCCAGATCTCGGACGAAGAGATCGTGCAGCGGCTGGTCTATTCGCTGGTCAACGAGGGCGCGAAGATCCTGGAGGAGGGCATCGCCAGCAAGGCCGGCGACATCGACATGGTCTACCTCACCGGCTACGGCTTCCCGCTGTGGCGCGGCGGCCCGATGCACTACGCCGACCGCCAGGGCCTGTGGAACGTGGTGCAGACGATGAAGCGCCTGGCGCGCAACCCGCACGACGACGGCGCCTTCTGGCAGCCCGCCCCCTTGCTGGCCCGACTGGCCGAAGAAGGCAAGACCTTCAATTGAAGGACATCACATGACCAGCGCCCTCATCGTCTCCACCGCCCGCACCCCGCTCGCCAAGAGCTGGAAGGGCAGCTTCAACATGACGCACGGCGCCACGCTGGGCGGCCACGCGGTCAAGGCCGCCGTCGAGCGCGCCGGGCTGGACCCGGCCAGCGTCGACGACGTGCTGATGGGCTGCGCCACGCCCGAAGGCGCCACCGGCGGCAACATCGCGCGGCAGATCGCGCTGCGCGCCGGCCTGCCGGTCACCACCAGCGGCGTCACCGTCAACCGCTTCTGCTCCAGCGGCCTGCAGACCATCGCCATGGCGGCGCAGCGCATCGTCGCCGGCGAGGGCGATGTCTACGTCGCCGGCGGCGTGGAATCGATCTCCTGCGTGCAGAACGAGGCCAACCGCCACTTCGGCCACGACCCCTGGCTGAACGAGCACAAGCCCGAGATCTACTGGTCGATGCTGCAGACCGCCGAGCAGGTGGCCAAGCGCTACAAGATCGATCGCCGCCGCATGGACGAGTACGGCGCGGCCAGCCAGCAGAAGGCCTGCGCGGCACAGGAGGCCGGCCGCTTCCGGGACGAGATCGCACCGATCACGGTGACGGCCGGGGTGGTGGACAAGGTGATGGGCCTGCGCAGCAGGCAGGTCACCGTCGCGGTGGACGAGGGCCTGCGCCCCGGCACCACCGTCGAGGCGGTGGCCGGCATCCGGCCGGCGCTGCCGGGCGGGGTCATCGCGGCCGGCAACGCCAGCCAGTTCTCCGACGGCGCCGGCGCCTGTGCGCTGGTCAGCGACACCTACGCCCAGCAGAAGAACCTGAAGCCGCTGGGCCGTTTCCTCGGCTTCGCGGTGGCCGGCTGCGAGCCGGACGAGATGGGCATCGGCCCGGTGTTCGCGGTGCCCAAGGTGCTCAAGCGCCTGGGCCTCAGCGTCGAGGACATCGACCTGTGGGAGCTCAACGAGGCCTTCGCGGTGCAGGTGCTGTACTGCGCCGACACCCTCGGCATCCCGATGGACCGGCTCAACGTCAACGGCGGCGCCATCGCGCTCGGGCACCCGTACGGCGTCAGCGGCCAGCGGCTCACCGGTCATGCGCTCATCGAGGGCAAGCGGCGCGGCGCCAAGCGGGTGTGCGTGACCATGTGCATCGGCGGCGGCATGGGCGCGGCGGGCGTCTTCGAAGTCCTCTGACCGGGGCGCGACGTGGGCTTCGCCGAGCACTACCGGCGGCACGCCGAGTTCGTGCTGCACGACTGGCTGCAGGTCGAGCGCCTGGCCGAGCGGCCGCGCTTCGCCGAGCACTCGCGCGAGACCTTCTCGGCGGTGCTCGACCTGGCGCAGCGGCTGGCGCGCGAGAGGTTCGCGCCGTTCAACCGCCTGGCCGACACCGAGGAGCCCACGTTCGACGGCGAGCGGGTGCACCTGCCGCAGCCGACGGTGGAGGCGATGCGGGCCTATGCCGCGAGCGGCCTGCTGGCGGCGATGGAGGACGAGGCCCTCGGCGGCCTGCAGCTGCCCTGCACGGTGGCGATGGCGGCCAACGCCTTCATCTCGCACGCCAGCGTCGGCATGGGCGGCTACGCCATGCTCACCCGCGGCAACGCGGGCCTGCTGATGGCGCACGGCACGCCGGCGCAGCAACGGGTGTTCGCGGCCAATGAATTCGCCGGCCGCTGGTTCGGCACCATGTGCCTGTCCGAGCCGCAGGCCGGCTCCAGCCTGTCGGACATCACCACCCGGGCCGAGCCGGATGGCGAGGGCGCCGAGCGCGACCCGCTCGGCCCGCGCCACCGGCTGCGCGGCCACAAGATGTGGATCTCGGCCGGCGAGCACGAGATCACCGAGAACATCGTGCACCTGGTGCTGGCCAAGATCCCGGGCGCCGACGGCAGGCTGGTGCCGGGCGTGCGCGGCATCTCGCTGTTCATCTGCCCGAAGTGGCTGGTCGACGACCAGGGCGCGCTGACCGGCGAACGCAACGACGTGGCGCTGGCCGGCCTGAACCACAAGCTGGGCTACCGCGGCACCACCAACACGCTGCTCAATTTCGGCGAGGGCCGCTTCCGCCCCGGTGGCAAGGCGGGCGCGGTGGCCTACCTCGTCGGCCGGCCGGGCGAGGGCCTGAAGGCCATGTTCCACATGATGAACGAGGCGCGCATCGGCGTCGGCCTCGGCGCGACGATGCTGGGTTATGCCGGCTACGACGCGAGCCTCGACTATGCGCGGCAGCGGCCGCAGGGCCGGCCGGCGACGCCCGCCGGCAAGGACCCGACGCAGCCGCAGGTGCCCATCGTGCAGCATGCCGACGTGCGCCGCATGCTGCTCGCGCAGAAGGCGTATGTCGAAGGGGCGGTTGCGCTGGAGCTCTACTGCGCGCGCCTGGTCGACGAGCAGGACACCGGTGACGCCGGCGCCAAGGCCGAAGCGGGCCTGCTGCTGGAGGTGCTGACGCCCATCGCCAAGAGCTGGCCCAGCGAGTGGTGCCTGGAGGCGAACAGCCTGGCCATCCAGGTGCTGGGCGGCTACGGCTACACCCGGGACTTTCCGGTGGAGCAGCACTGGCGCGACAACCGGCTCAACATGATCCACGAAGGCACGCACGGCATCCAGGCGCTGGACCTGCTGGGCCGCAAGGTGGTGATGAACGGCGGCGAAGGCCTGTCGGTGCTGGCCCACCGGGTGTCGCAGACGCTGGCGCGCGCGGGCCAGTGCGCGCCGCTGGCCGACGATGCGAACCGCCTCGCCGCCGCGCTTCAGCGCCTGGGCGCGGTCACCAAGGCCGCCTGGTCCACCGGCGTGCCGGCCGAGGCGCTGGGCAACGCGGTGCCGTACCTGCAGGCCTTCGGCCACACGGTGCTGGCGTGGATCTGGCTGGAGCTGGCGCTGACGGCGCAGGCCGCGCTCGATGGCGGGGCCACCGGCGGCGACGCCGACTTCCTGCGTGGCAAGCTGGCCGCCAAGGACTACTTCTTCCGGCATGAGCTGCCCAAGTGCGAGCCGTGGCTGCAGGTGGTCGCCGCGCGCGACGCCACCACGCGGGAGGTGCAGGACGCGTGGCTCTAGTGTTCGCCCCTCGTTCGACGGGTACGTCGTCCGATCCCCCGAGGGGATGCGGGCCGGCTTGGGAGCGGCCCGGCGCTCGGCCCGGACAAGCACCGTCGGCCGCGCCATGAAGACGGCCACCCTCGACACCTGGATCTGGGTGCTGCTCTACGGCGGGCTGATCGCCCTCAGCCTCGGCTGGTTCATCGTCGACCGCGACCTGCTGCTCGCCCATTGGGTGCAGGGCGCCGGCGCGGTGGCCTGCGCGCTGGGCGTGCTGCTGTGGGTGCTGCGCAGCCGGCGTTCCTGACGCCCGCCCCCGATCCCCTTCGCCCCCCTCACCCCTTTTCGCCTTCGCCCATGCCGATCCGACACGTCGTCGTCTGGACGCTGCACGACAGCGCCGACATCCCCCGCTTCCAGGCCCTGCTGGAGGACTGCCGCCAGCTGGTGCCCGGCATCCTCGAATTCGACGTCGGCGTGCGGCGGGACGGCTTCGAGGCCAACGCCGACGTGGTGCTGGTCTCGACCTTCGCCGACGCCGGGGCGCTGGCGGCCTACCAGCAGCACCCGCAGCACCAGGCGGTGGGCCGGGCGGTGGCCGGCATGCGCAAGGAGCGCCGGGTGATCGACTACCCGGTCGACGCCGTGGCGGGTTGAGGGCGGCCGATGGACTTCCCCACCCGCATCCCCTTCGTCGAACTGCTCGGCCTGTCGCTGGAGCACTTCGAGGTCGACACCGCCCGGCTGGCCTTGACGCTGCGCGACGAACTGGGCAACTCGCTGGGCATGGCGCACGGCGGCGTGACCATGACGCTGCTCGACGTGGCCATGGCCCACGCCGCGCGCAGCCCGACCACCGAGGGCGGCGAGCGCACACCGGCGGTGGTCACCATCGAGATGAAGACCACCTTCATGCGCCCCGGCACCGGACGGCTCGTCGCCGAGGGCCGGCGCCTGCACCGCACCGCGTCGATGGCCTTCTGCGAGGCCGCCGTGCGCGACGACCACGGCCGCCTGGTGGCGCACGCCACCGGCACCTTCAAGTACATGAAGACGGCCACCGTCGGTGGCCGCCGCATCGACCCACCCGTCGGCGGCGACTGAGCTGCCACGCCCTTTCGAGGAATCCCCATGTCCACTTCGGTCAACCGTCAGTTCGTCCTTGCCTCGCGCCCAGAGGGCGAGCCGAGCCCGGCCAACTTCCGCCTGGTGGAGCAGCCGCTGCCCGAGGTCGGTGACGGCCAGGTGCTGGTGCGCCACCACTACCTGAGCCTGGACCCGTACATGCGCGGACGCATGAGCGAGGGCAAGAGCTACGCCGATCCGCAGCCGCTGGACCAGGTGATGATCGGCGGCACGGTGGGCGAGGTGGTGGCTTCGAAGAACGACCACTTCAAGGTCGGCGACCACGTCGTCGGCATGGGCGGCTGGCAGGAGTACCTGCTGGTGGGCGCCGACCAGCGCGGCGTGCTGCAGAAGGTGGACACCACGCACGTGCCGCTGTCGGCCTACCTGGGCGCGGTCGGCATGCCGGGCGTGACCGCCTGGTACGGCCTGGTGAAGGTCATCGCGCCCAAGGCCGGCGAGACGGTGGTGGTCAGCGCCGCCAGCGGCGCCGTCGGCGGCGTGGTGGGCCAGCTGGCCAAGGTGCGCGGCGCGCGCGCGGTGGGCATCGCCGGCGGCGCCGACAAGTGCCGCTACGTGGTCGAGGAGCTCGGCTTCGACGGCTGCATCGACTACAAGCAGCACGCCGATGCGAGGTCGCTGGCCAAGGCGCTGCGCGAACACTGCCCGGACGGCATCGACGGCTACTTCGAGAACGTCGGCGGCATGGTGCTCGACGCGGTGATGCTGCGGGCCAACGCCTTCTCGCGCATCGCCATGTGCGGAATGATCGCCGGCTACAACGGCCAGCCGATCCCGATGGCCGCGCCGCAGCTCATCCTGGTCAACCGCATGAGGATCGAGGGCTTCATCGTCAGCGAGCACATGCAGGTCTGGCCCGAAGCGCTGAAGGAGCTGGGCACGCTGGTGGCGCAGGGCAAGCTGAAGTACCGCGAGTCGATCGCCCAGGGCCTGGAGTCCGCACCCGAGGCCTTCATCGGGCTGCTCAAGGGCCGCAATTTCGGCAAGCAACTGGTCAAGCTGGTCTGAACGCGGGACGGCGATGGACGAGCTCATCCTCCACCACTACGACGGCAGCCCTTTCTCGGAGAAGGTGCGCCTCATCCTCGGCTTCAAGGGGCTGGCCTGGCGCTCGGTGACGGTGCCGCGCATCCTGCCCAAGCCCGATGTCGTGGCCCTCACCGGCGGCTACCGTCGCACGCCCTTCCTGCAGACCGGCGCCGACGTCTGGCTGGACACGGCGCTGGTCGCCCGGGTGCTGGACCGCCGGCGGCCCGAGCCGCCGCTGTACCCGCCCTCGGCGCCGCTGTCGCCGCTGCTGGCGCAGTGGGCCGACGCCACCCTGTTCTGGACCGTGGTGCCATGGGTGATGCAGCCGGCCGGCGTGGCGGCCATGTTCGCCGGCGCGCCGCCGGAGGCCGCCAAGGCCTTCGGTGCCGACCGCGCAGCGATGACGGCCGGCATGAAGCGGCTGTCCACCGCCGAGGCGTCCGTGCTGCTGCCGCAGTACCTGGCCGCCCTCGATGGCCAGTTGGCCGACGGCCCGGGATTTCTGTTCGGTCCGCGGCCGACGATCGCGGACTTCTCGGTGGCGCACTGCCTGTGGTTCGTGCAGCGGTTGCCGCCGGTGGCGCACATCCTGGCACCGCACGCGCGGCTGGGCGCCTGGCTGGAACGCATGCGGGCGCTCGGCCATGGGCAGCCCACGCCGATGGGCAGCGACGAAGCGCTGGCCGTGGCGCGTGCGGCCGGCGGCCGCTTCGTGCCCTGCGCGGTGGCCGAGGGCCTGGGCTTCGCCGCCGGGCAGCGCGTGCGGGCGGCGGCCACCGACTATGGCGCCGATCCCATCGTCGGCACGCTGGTCGGCCTGGACGCGGACGAGGCGGTGATCGAACGCGAGGACCCGCAGGCCGGCACGGTACACGTGCACCTGCCGCGCCTGGGCTACCAGATCAAACCTGAGGAGACGGTGTGATGCGGCAGTTCAAGGACCGGGTGGCGGTGATCACCGGCGCGGCCAGCGGCTTCGGGCTGGAGGCCAGCCGGCTGGCCGCGCGTGAGGGCATGCGCGTGGTGATGGCCGACCTGCAGGCCGAGGCGCTGGAGCGCGCGGCGGCCGAGGTGCGCTCGCTGGGGGCCGAGGTGCTGCCCTTCGCGCTGGACGTGTCGCAGGCCGACCGCGTGCAGGCCCTGGCCGAGGCCACGCGGGCCCGTTTCGGCACGCCGCACTTCGTCTTCAACAACGCGGGCGTCGGTGGCGTCGGCGGACTGGCCTGGGAAGCCAGCCTGCGCGACTGGCAGTGGACCCTGGGCGTGAACCTGATGGGCGTGGTGCACGGGGTGCACACGTTCACGCCGATGATGCTGGCCGCGGCCGAGGCCGACCCGGCCTACGAGGGCCACATCGTCAACACCGCCTCCATGGCCGGGCTGGTGAGCCCGCCCAACATGGCGGTCTACAACGTCACCAAGCATGGCGTGGTGGCGCTGACCGAGACGCTGTACCAGGACCTGTCGCTCGTCACCGACCGCGTGCGCTGCTCGGTGCTGTGCCCGTTCTTCGTGCCCACCGGCATCCACCAGAGCGAACGGCACCGGCCCGCTGCGCTGGCCCGAGAAGCCCCGCCCACCCGCAGCCAGCAGGTGGCGCGCGCCATGGCGGAGAAGGCGGTGACCCACGGCAAGCTCACCGCCGCCGACATCGCCCGCCTGACGTTCGAGGCGGTCCGCGAGGACCGCTTCTACATCGTCAGCCACCCCAAGGCATTGAAGGGTGTGCAGACGCGGCTGGAGGACATCGTCCAGCTGCGCAACCCGAGCGACCCCTTCGCCGACCGGCCGGAGGTGGGCCGGCAACTGCGCGATGCGCTGCGCGGCCCATGAACGAACGTGCATGGGTTCCCTGTGCTGACCGAAGCTGGCTCTGATCACGGGAGCGCCTAGCCCCTGCGCCACAGGGCGATCGGCAACCCGCCGATCGCCTTTTGTTTTAGGGAGATGCGCAGGCACTTCGTTTGACGCCGGTACGGCGTAACCGAACGCTTACAGGCTTACAGCGCTCGTTGCGCGAACCCGCCACACATCTCGACACCTGCATCGTTTGCCGATGCCGCCGGGTGACCTCCCAAGGGGAGGGGCTGCTCCTTCCTACCCGATGTGCCAAGGTCCGCATCGCTGCTGCCACCGTCCGCGGGCGGCCGCGGTGATGTGCAACCTTGGGAGTCCTCCATGAAGAAACAACTTGCTCTTTGCGCGGCGGTGCTGGCCGTGGCGGCGCCGGTCCATGCGGCCGTCTGGGTCATCGGCGACAACGACGGTTACGGCGCGGGCATCGCCGACAACGCGAACCACAGCTTCAACGGGTTCAGCGCCAACTACGACGGCCGGTCGGCGGCGGAAACGGCGGCCACCGACGGCGCCCAATACACCGACACCTACAGCACCACCCATCCCGGCTATGGGCCGCAGCCCGGCACGGTCGCTACCTTCACCTTCTCGGGTCTGGGCAGCGGCTGGACCCAGGGCACCATGATCTTCGACATGGCGGACTTCCAGGCCACCACCTTCGGTGCGGTCGCCACCACCTACAACGGCATCGCGCAGAACTGGGCCTTCAACGACGGGTTCCCGAGCACCCGCATCCGGGTCTTCGACCTGGCGCCCGATGTGATCGCCTCGATCAACGCCACCGGGGCGCTGGTGGTGACCGTGAACCGCAACGCATCGGGTGACTTCTACGGCTTCGACTACACGGCGCTGAGCAACGAGTCGCTGCAGGCGCCGGACATCCCCGACCGCATCCCGCCGGTGAACGCCATCCCGGAGCCCGAGACCTACGCGCTGATGGCGCTCGGCCTGGCGGCGATGGCGACCGTGGTCCGGCGGCGTCGCCACTGATCGGCTCGCCGCGCGCCAAGACAAAGGCCGCCCTCGGGCGGCCTTTGTCGTCACGACGCCGACGCGGTCGCTACTGGCAGGAGAAGCTGTCGGCCGACTCCAGGTTGGTCGCGCCGGTGCGCAGCCGTGCCACCTGGGGGTACGGGCACAGCGGCCGGCTGCGGTTGGCCGCCCAGCCGGCCGGCACCTCGGCGTTGACGCCGCCGGCATTGCCGGCGCCCCGGGCGGTGGCCACCAGGCTGGCCGGTGCCTCGCCCTTCTCGACCCAGTTGACCAGCGGGGTCAGCGCATCGAACTGGTCGGTGGCCGGACCGCCGGAGCAGTGCCCCATGCCCGGCACGCGGAAGAAGCGGGCGAAGTTGCTGGCATCGCCGCCATTGGCCGCGCGCAACCCGTCGTACCAGACCGCCGTGTCGTCCACCGAGAAGATCGGGTCGCTGACGCCGTGGTAGACCAGCACCTTGGCGCCCCGGTTCTTCAGCGTCGCCAGGTTGGTCGGGTTGACCGGCTGCATGAAGGACAGGGCCGACTCGGTGTAGGTGGCGTTGGTTGCCTGCACCGCCGCCAGCATGTCGTCGATCAAGCCGTTGAGCGCCAGGTTCGGGCCGTTGAAGGTGGCCGGGTTGGCCGGCGGCACGCCCCAGATCACGCCGACGCCGCCGGTGTCCAGGTTGAGCGACGCACCGAACTCCCAGAACGGGATGCCGCCGCTGCCCAGTCCGCTGTCGTACGGGAAGCTGGCGTAGAACTTCCGGCCCTGGCCGTCCACCGCGCCGGAGAAGATCGGCGCGATGGCCGTCTTCTTCGCCGCCGACAGGCAGTTGGTGGTGGTGCCACCGCCGCACGTGGCCACGTCGGTGTTCAGGTTGAAGGCGGCCTGGCAGGCGGTGGTGTCCTGCACCAGGCCGTCGCTGGCGCCGTCCAACGCATCGCACTTGGCCACCACCGCCGCCGCCACGGTGGCCCGTTCGGCCGCGGTGAAGGCGGTGCTCAGGCCGGCCTGCGTGGCAGCGTTGGCCCCGCTGTCGACCACCGTCGCATACCGCTTGGCGCCGTAGATGTTGGCGATCGCCGCCAGCGGCAGCCGGTAACCCGGCGCGCCGGCCAGATAGCCGTCGTACTGCTCGGGCATGCGCGTCATCGCGACGAAGGTGTGGCGTCCGCCGTTGGAGCAGCCGCCGAAGTACGAGCGGTCCGGCCCCTTGCCGTAGGCGGCGGCGATCAGGCCCTTGGCGATGGGCGTCAGCTTCATCGCCGCCTGGTAGCCGTAGTCCAGCCGCGCCTGCGCGTCGACGCCGAAGGCGCCGTTGGCGTTCTGCGCCCCGTTGTGGCCGGCGTCGGAGCTGATGACCGCGAAGCCCTGGTGCAGCGCGTTGGTCAGCGGGCCGCCGCCGAAGGCGCCCACGGCCTGGCTCACGGCGCCGTCGGTGCCGCCGTTGCCCTGGTGGAAGAAGCGGCCGTTCCAGGCGTTGGGCAGCCGCATCTCGAAGTTGATGGCGTAGGTCTGGCCATCCTGCGGGCTGGTGCGCCGGTTCAACTCACCGCGCACGAGGCAATGGGCCGCGATCGGCGTGCCGGCGACCGTCAGCGCGCCGGCCGCTTGCGCGGCGGCGGAGGTGATGGTCAGGCCCGCGGCGGTGAAGCGTGCGCCCAGGTCGGCGCACGACGACAGCGTGGCGCCGGTGGCGGCCGAGAGCTGGGGCAGGGGCGCGGGGTCGTCGCCGCCGCCGCAGCCGGCGAGCAGGAGCGCGCAGGCGGCGGCGCTCCCGGTCAGGGACAAATGGGTTCGCATGGTGGTCCTCGTTGGGGGGTGCTGCAGCACCCGGAACGCCCGGGAAGTGTTTATCTTGGTGAACGAATTGGATCCGGTCGAGTTGGTGCATACCCTCGACGCAGGCCGCGGCGAACCGGTCTGTCGGCGAAACACCGGGGGAAGTCGGCAAGTGGCGAATCACCGGCTCCGGCAAATCGGATCCGACGTGCAGTTCCCTGGGGCCCGGCGCCGCAGTCGCTCAGCGTGCGCCGTGACGCCGCCCCACCGCCCTCGCGCGGCGGTGCGGCGGTCCGGGGCTCAGGCCGGCGTGACGCGCCGCAGCGAGGTGCGCGTGCGTCCGCGGGCGAGCTTGTGCAGCAGCTCGGCCAGCATCAGCTGCTCGGCCGTGGTGAGGGTGGCGCAGGCGTCGCGCTCGGCCTGCAGCAACCGTTGCAGCGCCTCGTCCGCCAGCGCGGCCCCCTGCACGGTGGCGTGCAGGTGCTGGCCTCGGCGGTCCTGCTCGTTCGCCTCGCGCAGCACCAGGCCGCGCTGCTGCAACTGGTCGAGCGCACCGGTGATGTAGGACGGGCTGAGCGCCAGGGCCTTGGCCAGCTGGGCGGGCGACACGGCACCGTTGGCGCGGATCAGCGACAGCACGGTGAACTCCACCGTGCGCAGGCCGAAGGGCTTGCCCACCGCATCGTGGAAGACGTCCAGCGTCACCACCGACGCCTGCGCCACCTGGTAGCCCAGCAGCTGACGCAGCCCGTCCTCGTCCAGGTGGCCGGCCGGCGTCTCGCCGGGCAGCTGGACACGCGGGCGTTGAGGTTTCGGCGGGAGGGTGGCCATGGTGTGCGGCGTGGGGCGCGCGCAATGTACCTGCGCCGACGGGCCGCTTGCCGGAGGCGGCACGCTGCGTGCATGGTGGCCATGACCTCGACTCGGTGCTCCCCCATGCCGTATTCGCACGTCGTCGCCGGTCAGCGCCACGCCTTCGCCGACCTGCGGCAGGTCATGGCCAAGGCCACGCCGCTGCGCTCGGGCGACGTGCTGGCCGGCATCGCGGCCGCGTCGTCGGTGGAGCGCATGGCGGCGCGCCTGTGCCTGGCCGAGCTGCCGCTCACGGTGTTCCTCCACGAGGCGCTGGTCCCCTACGAAGACGACGAGGTGACGCGGCTGATCCTCGACGGCCACGACGCCGCGGCCTTCGCCGAGGTCGGCCACCTGACGGTGGGCGGCTTCCGCGACTGGCTGCTGTCGGACCTGGCCGACGAGGCGGCGTTGGCGCGCATCCGCCCCGGCCTGACGCCGGAGATGGCGGCCGCGGTGTGCAAGCTGATGCGGCTGCAGGACCTGATGCTCGTCGCCCGCAAGTGCCGGGTGGTGACCGCCTTCCGCGACACCATCGGCCTGCCCGGCCACCTGGCGGTGCGGCTGCAGCCGAACCACCCCACCGACGATGCGGCCGGCATCGCCGCCTCGCTGCTCGACGGGCTGCTGTACGGCGCGGGCGATGCGGTGATCGGCATCAACCCGGTCGGCGACAGCGTGCCGCAGCTGGTGGACCTGCTGCAGCGGCTGGACGCGCTGATCCGGCGCTTCGACATCCCGACGCAGAGCTGCGTGCTCACGCACGTGACCAACACGCTGCGGGCCGTCGAGCGCGGCGCACCGGTGGACCTGGTGTTCCAGTCCATCGCCGGCACGCAGAAGGCCAACGCCGGCTTCGGCGTCTCGTTGTCGCTGCTGAAGGAGGCGCACGACGCGGCGCTGTCGCTCAAGCGCGGCACCGTCGGCACCCAGTGCATGTACTTCGAGACGGGACAGGGCAGCGCGCTGTCGGCCGACGCGCACCACGGCGTGGACCAGCAGACGCTGGAGGCGCGGGCCTACGCGGTGGCCCGAGCCTTCGACCCGCTGCTGACCAACACCGTGGTCGGCTTCATCGGGCCGGAGTACCTCTACGACGGCAAGCAGATCGTGCGCGCCGGGCTGGAGGACCACTTCTGCGGCAAGCTGCTCGGCGTGCCGCTGGGCTGCGACGTCTGCTACACCAACCATGCCGAGGCCGACGGCGACGACATGGACGCCCTGATGACGCTGCTGGCGACCGCCGGCCTGTCCTTCCTGATGGGCGTGCCCGGCGCCGACGACGTGATGCTCAACTACCAGAGCACCTCCTTCCACGACGCGCTGGTCCTGCGCCGGCTGCTGGGCCTGAAGCGGGCCCCGGAGTTCGAGGCCTGGCTGCAGCGCATGGACATCACCGACGCGGCCGGCGAGCTGCGCGCGCTGCCGGCGTCGCATCCGCTGCTGCTGGCGATGGAGACGCTGGGGGACGGGTCATGAAGGGTTCGAGCTCACGGCACCCTGGCGGGCCGGGCGGCCGGCCGCCCCCGAGCCGGCCCGGCATCCCCTCGGGCGATCGGCCGGCGCTCCCGGCGGGCGACGGGTCGGCCGTCACCGCCGATCCCTGGCAGGCACTGCGCCGCCACACGCCGGCGCGCATCGCGCTCGGCCGCAGCGGGGTCAGCGTGCCGACGGGCGAGCTGCTGCGCTTCGGCCTGGCGCATGCGCAGGCCCGCGACGCGGTGCTGCAACCGCTGGACGCGGCGGCGCTGGAACGCGACTTCCGCGGCGCGGGCTTCGAGGTGCTGACGACCCGCAGCGCCGCACCCGACCGGGCGACCTACCTGCTGCGGCCCGACCTCGGTCGACGGCTCGACGAAGCCGAGATCGAGCGCCTGCAGTCCGCCGGTGCGCCGCCGTGCGACCTGCTGCTGGTGGCGGGTGACGGCCTGTCCGCGCTGGCGGTGCAGCGCCACGCGCTGCCGCTGGCCCGTGCGGTGCGCGAGCGCACGCCGGCCGGCTGGACGCTGGGCCCGGTCGTCATCGCCACCCAGGCCCGCGTCGCGCTGGGCGACGACATCGGCCAGGCGCTGGGGGCCCGGCTGGTGGCGGTGCTCATCGGCGAGCGGCCCGGCCTGAGCTCGCCGGACAGCCTCGGCGTCTACCTCACCTGGGCGCCGCGCCGCGGCCGCAGCGACGCCGAACGCAACTGCATCTCCAACGTCCGGCCGCAGGGCCTGAGCTCCGCGCACGCGGCCGACGCGCTGTGGTGGCTGGCGCAGGCGGCGGCGCGCCTGCAGGCCACCGGCGTGGTGCTGAAGGACGAGCGCGGCCCTTCCCCACCGGGCGCCGGGGCCGCCGGCAGCGATCGCTAAACTGCCGCGCCTTTGCCATCCCGGACGTCGAAGTTGGACCAGAAGATCCTGTTGCAGATCGCGGACGAGCTGAAGGTCGCGCCGCGCCAAGTCAAGACCGCCGTCGAGCTGCTCGACGGTGGGGCCACCGTCCCCTTCATCGCCCGTTACCGCAAGGAGGCCACCGAGGGCCTGGACGACGTCCAGCTGCGCGAGCTGGAAGCCCGCCTGGGGTACCTGCGCGAGCTGGAGGAGCGCCGCGCCGCGGTGATCCAGAGCGTCGCCGACCAGGGCAAGCTGACGCCGGAACTGCGTGCCGCGCTGGACGCCGCGCCGACCAAGCAGGAACTCGAAGACCTGTACCTGCCCTACAAGCCCAGGCGCCGCACCAAGGGCATGATCGCCCGCGAGGCGGGGCTGGAGCCGCTGGCCGACAAGCTCTTCGCCGACCCGTCGCTGGACCCGCAGGCCGAGGCCGCGGCGTTCGTCAACGCCGAAGGCGGCTTCGCCGACGCGCTGGCCGTGCTGGACGGCGTGCGCGACCTGCTGTCCGAGCGCTGGGCGGAGGATGCGGCGCTGGTCGGCGGCCTGCGCGAATGGCTGTGGGCCGAGGGTCGGCTGACGTCGAGGAAGGCCGAGGGCAAGGACGAGCAGGTGCCCGACGTGGCCAAGTACCGCGACTACTTCGACTACGACGAGCCGATCGCCCGCGTGCCGTCGCACCGGGCGCTGGCGGTCTTCCGCGGCCGCACGCAGGAGGTGCTGGACGCCAGGCTGGTGGTCGGCGAGGAGGTCGCGGCCGGGCAACCCACGGGCGCGAAGGCGACCCCTTCGGTGTCGGTGGCCGAAGGCCGCATCGCCCACCACCTGGGCTGGCGCCACCAGCAGCGCCCCGGCGACGAGCTGATCCGCAAGGCCATCGCCTGGACGTGGAAGGTCAAGCTCTCGCTGAGCCTGGAGCGCGACCTGTTCTCACGCCTTCGTGAAGAGGCCGAGAAGGTGGCCATCAAGGTCTTCGCCGAGAACCTGCGCGACCTGCTGCTGGCCGCGCCGGCCGGCAAGCGCGTGGTCATGGGCCTGGACCCCGGCATCCGCACCGGCGTGAAGGTGGCGGTGGTCAGCGACACCGGCAAGGTGCTGGGCACGTCCACCGTCTACCCGCACGA
Source organism: Aquabacterium sp. J223 (assembly GCF_024666615.1). Taxonomy (NCBI): domain Bacteria; kingdom Pseudomonadati; phylum Pseudomonadota; class Betaproteobacteria; order Burkholderiales; family Sphaerotilaceae; genus Aquabacterium; species Aquabacterium sp. J223. The sequence goes on from NZ_CP088297.1 coordinate 1,772,659, forward strand.
GCCGCGGCGCGACTGGGAAGGCTCCATCCACACCCTGGCCCAGCTGTGCGCGCAGCATGGCGTGAACCTGATCGCCATCGGCAACGGCACCGCCAGCCGCGAGACCGACAAGCTGGCGGCGGACCTCATCAAGCGCCTCGAGTCGCTGGCCCCCGGCGCCACCGTGCAGAAGGTGGTGGTCAGCGAGGCCGGCGCGTCGGTCTACTCCGCCAGCGAGTTCGCCAGCCAGGAACTGCCGGAGCTCGACGTCAGCCTGCGCGGCGCGGTGTCGATCGCGCGCCGGCTGCAGGACCCGCTGGCCGAGCTGGTGAAGATCGACCCGAAGAGCATCGGCGTCGGCCAGTACCAGCACGACGTCAACCAGGGCGCGCTGGCGCGCACGCTGGACGCGGTGGTCGAGGACTGCGTCAACGGCGTGGGCGTGGACCTGAACACCGCGTCGGCGCCGCTGCTGTCGCGGGTGTCGGGGCTGTCGGGCACGGTGGCGGCCAGCATCGTGCGCTGGCGCGACGCCAACGGCGCCTTCCGCAGCCGCCAGCAACTGCTGAAGGTGCCGGGGCTGGGGCCGAAGACCTTCGAGCAGGCCGCGGGCTTCCTGCGCATCCGCGACGGCGAGAACCCGCTCGACATGAGCGGCGTGCACCCCGAGACCTACCCGGTGGTGGAGAAGATCATCGCCGCCGCCGGCCGCCCGATCGGCGAGCTGATCGGCGCCGCCGACGTGCTGCGCACGTTGAAGCCCGAGGCCTTCGCCGACGAGCGCTTCGGCGCCATCACGGTGAGGGACATCCTCGCCGAGCTGGAGAAGCCGGGCCGCGACCCGCGGCCGGACTTCAAGGTGGCGCGCTTCAACGACGGCGTGGAGGACATCGCCGACCTCCGGGAGGGCATGGTGCTCGAGGGCACGGTGAGCAACGTCGCCCAGTTCGGCGCCTTCGTCGACCTGGGCGTGCACCAGGACGGGCTGGTGCACGTCAGCCAGCTCGCCAACAAGTTCGTCAACGACGCGCGCGAGGTGGTCAAGGCGGGCGACATCGTCAAGGTGCGGGTGCTGGAGGTGGACCTGCAGCGCAAGCGCATCGCGCTGACGATGAAGCTCGACGCGCCGGCCGGCCGCCCCGGCGGCGGTGCACGGGACGCCAACGGCTTCAGGCCCGCCGGCCGGCAGGAACGGGCGCCTTCGCGCGCCGCCGCGCAGCCCGCCGGCCAGAGCGCCATGGCGGCGGCCTTCGCCAAGCTGCAAGGGCGGCGCTGAGACGCCCCGGCGTCAGCCGGTCTTGAACAGGCCCTTGCGCACCATCGCCTCCCAGAACCGCGACTCCTGCGCGATCAACGCCTGGAACTCGGCACGGCCCTGGGCGGCGACCTCCAGGCCGAGCCCCTCCAGCCGCTGCCGGACGGTGTGCGACCGCAGGCTGCGCAGCGTGGCGTCTTCGAGAGCCTGCAGTGTTCGCTCGGTGGTGGCCTTGGGCGCGAACAGCCCTTGCCACGCCTGGAAGGCGTAACCCTCGACACCCCCGTCGGCGATGGGCGGCACCTCGGGCACCGCGGGCGAGCGTGTCCGCGACGAGATGCCGAGCGCCCGCAGGCGGCCGGCGCGCACATGCTCCAGGCTGGAGGCCACGTTGTCGAACGACGCGTCCAGCCGGCCGGCGATCAGGTCGACCAGCGCCGGAGCGGAGCCCTGGTACGGCACCACCTGGGGCTTCGACCCGGTGGCCTCGCCGAGCAGCAGCGTGGCCAGGTGCGGCGGCGTGCCGATGCCGGGGACGCCGAACTGCAGCGGGCGGGCCCGTGCAGCGGCGGCGACGTCGGCCACGCTCTTGAACGGCGAGTCGGCCGGCACCACGAGGAGGAACTGGGTGCGCACGGTGAGCGCGACCGGCACCAACAGCGCCTGCGGATCGGTGTCGTTGCCGGGCAGCAGGTGGCGCGCGATCAGCACCTGGCCCTGGTTGCCGTAGAGCAGCAGCGAGCCGTCGTCGGCCGGTGAGCGGCCGACGTGCGACGCCGCGGTCAGCCCGCCGGCACCGCCACGGTTCTCCACCACGATGGTGCGGCCCAGCTCGCCGGCCAGGCCCTCGGCGATCGCGCGCACGGCGATGTCCGACGCGCCTCCCGGCGCGAAGGGGGATGACGATGGTGCTGGTGGACGGACGCGGCCGCTGCGGCTCGGCCCGAGCCGGGGTCCACAGTGCCGGCGCCGCCAGCAGGGCGACGAGGTGGCGACGTCGGGTCATCAGCGGTCCACCCGGGCGTGAAAGACAAGCTCCAGCAGGGCACCGTCGGGGTCCTCGACGAAGAGCTGGAGGGCCGAGCCGTCGGGCAGGGCGCGCAGCCGGTGGGGCACGCCGCTGCGGCGCAGCCGCTCCTCCAGCGCCGCCCGTCCGCGCGCCCGCAGCGCCACATGGTCGATCCGGCCGGCCGGCGCGCTGCCGCTGGCGTCCAGCACGTGGACCAGCGGCCGGCCCTGGGCGTACAGCCATCGCCCGGGCACGGCGAAGGGTGGGCGGGGGCCGGCGTGCAGGCCGAGCAGGCTGCCGTAGAAGGCCTGCGTGCGGTCCAGGTCGCCGGAGCGGATGGTGAAGTGGTCGAGCGCGTGCAGCATGGCGCGGATCGTGCGGCCGTTCGCCCGCCACGGTCCTCAAGGTAAGCTGAAGGTTCTCGCAATCCGGCGACCTCGACATGCCGATGGCCCGCGACAAGGACGCTTCCCGCGCCAGCGTCGATCCGACGCCGCTGCGGGTCGGTCGCTGGCGCGTCGATCCGGCCACCGACTCGATCGCGCTGGACGGGCGCACCTGCAAGCTGGAGCCGCGGACCATGCGCCTGCTGCTCGTGCTGGCGGCCCGGCCGGGCGACGTGCTGCGCAGCGACGAACTGCTCGATGCGGTGTGGCCGGGGGTGGTGGTGACAGGCCAGTCGCTGTACCAGGCGGTGGGCGAACTGCGGTCGATGCTCAAGGCCGATGCCGCCACGGGCGAGTTCATCGCCAACGTGCCGCGCAAGGGCTACCGGCTGGTGGCCCCGGTGGCGCGCCTGCCGGACGCGGTGGCGTCCGCCACGCCGGCGCCTCCACCGCTCGACGCCCGGCAGACGATCGCCGTGCTGCCGTTCCGCGACCTCGGGCTGTCGGCGGCGTTGGGTTTCCTGCGCGAGACGCTGCTGGCCGGGCTGGTTCTCGAGCTGTCGCGCCAACCCAACCTGGCGCCCATCGCCCGCGGCACGATGCTGTCGTATGCCGACCGGCCGGTGCCCCCGCGCCAGGTGGCCGCCGACCTGGGCGTCCGCTACGTGCTGGACGGCACGATGGCGCAGCTGGGCGACGAGCTGCACATCGGCTGCGAACTGGTCGATGCGCGGTCCGAGGCCGTGGTCGCCAGCGAGGCCATGCGCCTGCCGGTGGGCGAATGGCCGGCGCTCACCCAGCACGTCGTCGGCCGGCTCGCGCGCGCCGCCCGCCTGCAGCTGTCGGACCATGCGTCGAGCACGGTGGACGCGTCGCCGGCCGACGGCGTGAGCGCCCTGCAGCTGTCGAGGCGGGCCTGGGTCGAGCTGTACTGCCGGCCGCAGACGCGCCAGACCAACGACCGGGCGTGGCGCTGGGCGCTGGAGGCGGTGCAGCGGGACGGCTCGGTGGGGGCCGCCTGGAACGCCCTGGGCTACTGCGAGTGGCGGGCGGCGCAGTACGGCTGGTCGGAACGCGACCGCGGCGCACTGCTGGACGACGCCGTGGCGCATGCGCAGCAGGCCACCGTACTGGCACCGTCGGACCCCGACGCCTGCTACACCCTGGGCCTGGTCACCTACACCCGCGGGGAGCTCGAGCGCGGTGCGGCCAACCTGCGGCACTGCCTGGACATCAGCGCGTCGTACGCGCCGGCGCACGGCATGCTGGGCCTGGTGCGGGCGGTGCAGGGGCATCCCGAAGAGACCGCCGAGCTGTGCCGTCGCGCCTTCGCCCTCAGCCCCCGCGAGCCGCTGCGTGCCACCTGGCACTGGACCGAGGCCTGCGCGCTGTCGATGCTGGGCCGCGATGCGGAGGCCTTCGAGCGCGCCTGCTTGGGCATCGCCGCCAACCCGGACTATCCGGCGTGCTACCTGGTGGCCGCCGTGGCGGCGCGCCGCCTGGGCAAGTCGGACGAGGCGGCCCGCTACGCCACCGTCCTGCGCGGCGGGGCGTTCCACAGCATCGCGCGCCTGCGCGCCATGCTGCCGCCGATGCGGGTGGAGCCCTGGGCGTCGCGTTTCCTCGAGGACCTGGAAGCGGCGGGCGTGCCGGCGCGCTGAGCGGGCGTCGGCGCTCGCCGGGCGCGCCACGCCGCCAGCCCCAGCAGCACCAGGCAGCACAGCGCACTGGCGCCGTGAACCCAGGCCAGCGCCGAATCGTGCAGGGTCAGGGCGGCGTAGAGCGCGGTGGAGCTGTTGGCCGCGGTGAACAACGCCCAGGTGGCGTACGAGAAGCCGGCGGCCGCCTGCGGCTGGCAGACCAGCTTCGCCATCTGCGGCACGTAGGCCGCCAGGCGCAGGCCGTTGCAGACGGCGAAGGCCGCCAGCGAGAGGTCGAGTGCGTCGAGGTCCATGGCGCGACCTCAATCCGCCTGCAGGCCCACCTCTCTGACGAACGCCCGCCAGCGCGGCACCTCGGCCTCGAGCAGCGAGCGGAACTCCGCCGGCGTCGACGCCACCGCCCGGCCGCCGAGGCCTTCCAGCCGTTGCAGCGATGGCGGGTCGGCCAGCACGCGGGCGGCTTCGTCGCGCAGGCGGACGGCGATTTCCGGTGGCAGTCCGGCCGGCCCGACCAGGCCGAACCAGGCCAGCGAGTCCACCTGCGGCCAGCCGGCTTCGGCCATGGTCGGAACCTGCGGCCAGGCGGCCAGCCGCTCGCGGGCCGCCACCGCCAGCACGCGCAGGCGGTCCGCGGCCACCAGCGGTGCGGCGGTGGCCGGGTTGGCGAAGAACAGCGTGACGCGGCCCTCGGCCACGTCCGTCAACGGGCTGGTCTTGTATGGCACGTGGGTGAGGGTCAGGCCCGCCGCGCGCTGCAGCAGCTCACCGTTGCGGCGGGACGAGGTGCCGGCGCCGGCCGACGCGAAGCTGACGGTGCCGGGCTGCGCACGCGCGGCGGCGACGAGCTCCGCGACGCTGCGGGCGGGATGGTCCTTGCCCACCACCAGCAGGGTGGGCGTGACCACGAGCTGCGAGATCGGCGTCAGGTCCTGCAGCGGCGACAGGGCCGGCTCGGGGGACAGCGCCGGGTTGACCACCAGCGCCGCATCGCCGGCCACCACGAGCGTGTGGCCGTCGGGCGGCGCCTTGGCGACGCGGGACACCGCCAGGCTGCCGCCCGCGCCGGGCTGGTTGACGACCACCACCTCGGCGAAGCCCGAGCGCCGCCACCCCTCCGCCAGCACCCGGGCCAGGACGTCGGGTGGGGAACCGGCCGCGAACGGCACCACCAGCTGGATGGGCCGATCCGGGTAGGCCGCGGTGGCGAATGGGGCGGTCAGCGCCAGCAGGAGCGCAACGACCAGAACCCGCAGCGGGGCAGGAAGGTGGACACGGTGGTGGACACGCAGGCGGGACATGGGAACTCCTTGTCGTCGATCCGGACGGCGATGCCGGCATGGACGGAAGTGTTCGGCCGCTGCCCCGCGCCTGTCTTCAGGGGCCGTTCAACCATTTCTCAAGGTGCGGGGCCCGGCCAGCCCGCTGGACAGAAGGACGAACGCCCGGCGATGCCGGGCGTTCGGGGTGAAGGGCGGGTGCCTTCAGGTGCGCAGCGGGCTGTCGCGGCGCGTGGTCGCCTTGCCGCCGCGGCCGGCGGCGCGGGTGGCGGCCGAGGTCTCGCGCGCGTTGCCGTAACTCGCGCGCTGCAGGCGCGGCGAGGTCGACGACTCGGCCTGCAGGCGCTCGAACCGCTCCAGCTGCAGCTGGCGCCAGGCGTCGGCGTTGGCGATCGGCGGCACGCCGGGCACGACGAAGAGCTGCGGCGTCAGCAACTGTGTGGGGGCCAGCACCACCGCACAGGCGACCAGCGCGCGCGCCCACACCGGGCTGCGGCGGGCGGCGTCGGCCCATCGGCGGGACGCCGTCGCCATGGCCATTCCCGCAGCGCCGCCGGACAGGGGCAACGGCGTGCGCGCGCGGCGGACCGCGGCGCTGCCTTCCGCCCACGGCAGCGCGGCATAGTGGCGGGCGTGCTGCAGCGGCAGCGCGGGCGCCGATTCCTCGGGCACCAGCAGCAGGCCCTGGCGGCGCAGTCCCAGGCCGACGGCGGCGCGGCTGGACCAGACGGCCAGCGGCACCGCCAGCAGCAGCGGCACGGCCAGCGGCAGCGCCTGCAGCGGGTCGCCTTGGCCGAGCTGGCTGGCGGCCGCGGCGGTGCCGACCACGGCGAGCGTGGGCAGTCCGAAGCGCGAGAACGCGTCGCGCCAGCCGAGCGCCGCGGCATCGCGCGGGGGCGACTTCCATTCCAGCTTGAGCCCGGTCAGCGCGCCCAGCACGAACAGGCTGTGCGCCACCATGCGCACCGGCGCCTGCAGGGCCGACAGGCCGAGTTCGAACAGCGCGCCGCGGGCCAGCGCGCCCACGCCGCCGAAGCGGGCGGCTTCGCCGCGGCCGATGACGGTCAGCAGCCCGAGCAGCCGCGGCAGCACGAGCAGGCCGAGCGTCAGCGCCCAGAGGATCCAGGGCGCCCCGGCGGGGCCGACCCGAAGGGTGTCGCCGGACGCCTCGCCGCCGCCCAGGCCGGCCAGGCCGAGCAGCACGAAGCCCAGCCACAGCGGCGACGCGAGGTACGACAGCGCACCGGTGACGAACATCGTGCGGTGCACGCGGGCGAAACCGGGCTCGGCGATCAGCCGGGCGTTCTGCAGGTTCCCCTGGCACCAGCGGCGGTCGCGCTGCAGCTCGTCGGCCAGGTTGGGCGGCAGCTGCTCGTAGCTGCCGTCGATGTCCGGCACCAGCCAGACCTCGTAGCCGGCACGGCGGATCAGCGCCGCCTCGACGAAGTCGTGCGACAGGATCTCGCCGGCCAGGCCGCCCCGGCCGGGCAGCTTGGCCAGCGCGCAGTGCTGCATGAACGGGGCGACGCGCAGGATGGCGTTGTGGCCCCAGTAGTGGCTCTCGCCCAGCTGCCAGTAGGCCAGGCCGGCGGTGAACAGCCGGCCCGTCACGCGGCTGACGAAGGCCTGGGCGCGGGCGTGAAGGGTGTCGGTGCCGCAGGGCTGCGGCGCGGTCTGCAGGATGCCGGCGGTGGGGCGCGATTCCATCGCGCGCACCAGCGTGACCAGGCTGTCGCCGGTCATCACGCTGTCGGCGTCCATGACCACCATGTAGCGGTAGGCGCGGCCCCAGCGGCGGCACCAGTCGGCCACGTTGCCGGCCTTGCGCTTGGTGCGCAGCCGGCGGTGGCGGTAGTGAACGTGCGGTGCGGTGTCGCCGAGCGACGCCATGGCGTCGCGCAGGGCCGCCACCGCGCGCAGCTCGGCCGCCTGCAATGCCGGGTCGCGGGTGTCGGACAGCACGAACACGTCGAAGGCGTGCGACTGGCCGGTGGCGTGCAGCGACTCGCAGGTCGCGCGCAGGCCGCCAAAGACGGTCGCGACGTCCTCGTTGCAGATGGGCATCAGCAGCGCGGTGCGGGCGTCCACCGGCAGCGGCGTGCGGGGCAGGCCGGCGGCGTACAGGCCGTGGCGGTCGCCGCGCAGCATCACCACGAAGCCCATCACCGCGGTGACGCAGCCGGCCGAGACCCAGGCGAAGAGCAGCGTGAACAGCGTGCGCTCCACATAGGCGCCGGCCCCTGCCTCCTCGGGCAGCGGACCGAGGGCCCAGAGCGCGCCGCCGGCGCTGATGGCGACCAGGGCGAGCAGCGCCAGCCGGCGTCGCTCGGCGGCCCGTTGCCATGCCGGGCGTGGGCCGCTGGTGGTGGCCGGCCGGTAGCGGCTGCCGAGCAAGGGACCGAGCAGCCCCAAGGCCAGCCCGCGCCAGAAGCCGAACCAGGGCGCCGGCGTCATGTGGCCGCGCTGAAGCGGCGGGGCGAGCGGGGTCTCGGCCTCCGCGGCGGCGGGCAGGGGTTGCGGGGCTGAGTGGGGCAGAGGGGACGAGGCCATGGCGGTGTACATCACGAATCAGTGCCGAACGACGGTTCGGCGCCGGACGAAGGAACGACCAGATCCGGACAAGCCCCGACAACGCGGCGCCGGCCTTGCCGGACGACGTCACGCCGGTCACCATGGTGCAAGCAATGGCAACGGCGGGCCGGATCGTCACGCGTCATGGGGTCGGGCCTTGTGAATTTCAAGAGGGAGCTCGGCGCCGGAAGGCAACCGCAGTTTCCCGGGAGTCCCAGGCAACAGCGGCCTCATAGCAAGCGGCGAGCCCGGCGTCGGCCACCGCCGCCAGGGCCCGCCGGGCGGGCCCGGCCCTCGCTACAATCGCGGCTTTCCTTCACCCACAAGGACGAGAAAGGCAGCCTGGTTATGACACCGCGAACTACGACTCCCGTCGTCGCCGAGGTCTAGCCGCCGCGTTGCCTTCGTTCGCCCTTCCGCCTGTCGCACCCTGCGCGGGCCCCTGACGAAAAGCGCGGTCACCCACCGCGCTTTTTTGTTGTCCTGCCTTCGACCATGATCCACATCCAGTTGCCCGACGGTTCCCAGCGCAGCTTCGAGCAGCCACCGACGGTGGCCGACGTCGCCGCGTCGATCGGCCCCGGCTTGGCCAAGGCCGCCCTCGGCGGCCGCGTCGGCACCGGCGAGTCCGCCAGGCTGGTCGACACCAGCCACCGCATCGAGCAGGACGCGACGCTCGCCATCGTCACCGAGAAGGACCCCGACGGGCTGGAGCTGATCCGCCACTCCACGGCCCACCTGCTCGCGTACGCCGTCAAGGAGCTCTTCCCCGAGGCGCAGGTGACCATCGGCCCGACGGTGGAGAACGGCTTCTATTACGACTTCGCCTACAAGCGGCCCTTCACGCCCGAGGACCTTGCGGCCATCGAGAAGAAGATGGCCGAGCTCGCGAAGAAGGACGAGCCGGTCCGCCGCCGCGTGCTGCCGCGCGACGAGGCGGTGGCGTACTTCAAGTCGCTCGGGGAGCACTACAAGGCCGAACTCATCGCCGCCATCCCGCCCGGCGAGGAGGTGTCGCTCTACCGCGAGGGTGCCTTCGAGGACCTGTGCCGCGGTCCGCACGTGCCGTCCACCGGCCGCCTGCGGCACTTCAAGCTGATGAAGGTGGCCGGCGCCTACTGGCGCGGCGACCACCGCAACGAGCAACTGCAGCGCATCTACGGCACCGCCTGGGCGACCAAGGACGAGCTGCAGCAGTACCTGCACATGCTGGAGGAGGCCGAGAAGCGCGACCACCGGCGCCTCGGCCGCGAGCTCGACCTGTTCCACCTCGACGAACACTCGCCGGGCACGGTGTTCTGGCACCCCAAGGGCTGGGCGCTGTGGCAGCAGGTGGAGCAGTACATGCGCGCCGTCTACCGCGACAACGGCTACCAGGAGGTCAAGGGTCCGCAGATCCTGGACAAGGGCCTGTGGGAGAAGACCGGCCACTGGGACAAGTACCGCGAGAACATGTTCGTCACCGAGAGCGAGAAGCGGGACTACGCGCTCAAGCCGATGAACTGCCCGGGGCACCTGCTCATCTACAAGCAGGGCATCAAGAGCTACCGCGACCTGCCGCTGCGCTACGGCGAATTCGGCCAGTGCCACCGCAACGAGCCCACCGGCGGGCTGCACGGCATCATGCGGGTGCGCGGCTTCACCCAGGACGACGGCCACATCTTCTGCACCGAGGACCAGATCCTCGACGAGTGCACCGCCTTCACCGCCCTGCTGCAGAAGGTCTACCTGGACTTCGGCTTCACCGACGTCATCTACAAGGTCGCCACGAGGCCCGAGGCGCGCATCGGCTCGGATGAGAGCTGGGACAAGGCCGAGGGCGCCCTGATGGAGAGCCTCCGGCGCTCCGGCGTCGAGTTCTCGATCGCGCCCGGCGACGGTGCCTTCTACGGGCCGAAGATCGAGTACACGTTGAAGGACGCGATCGGCCGCCAGTGGCAGGTCGGGACGATCCAGGTCGACTTCTCGATGCCGGGCCGCCTGGGCGCCGAGTACGTGGCCGAGAGCGGGGAACGCCAGGTGCCGGTGATGCTGCACCGGGCGATCGTGGGCTCGATGGAGCGCTTCATCGGCATCCTCATCGAGCAGCACGCCGGCGCGCTGCCGACGTGGCTGGCGCCGGTGCAGGTGGTGGTGGCCGGCATCACCGACGCGCAGGCGGACTATGTGGCGGACGTGCTGAAAACGCTTCTAAAACAAGGTGTTAGAGCAACGGCCGACCTGCGCAATGAGAAAATCACGTATAAAATCCGCGAGCATTCCATGCAGAAGGTTCCGTTCATCCTGGTCGTCGGCGACAAGGAGAAGGCAAGCGGGGCCGTCGCGGTGCGCGCCCGGGGCAATCAGGATCTCGGTGTGATGCCGCTGGACCAGTTCATCGAGAAGCTGTCCAGCGACATCGCCGCCAAGAGCTGAAACGTCCCTGGCGCGTTGTCGTTTTCATTTGTGTCAGGGGCGGTGCCTTCGTCTCGCTGAGAGGTCCTCACCATCGCTACCTTCCTTGACCGTCGTACGCCCAACGCGGAGCGCAAGCACCGGCTCAACCGCGAGATCATGGCGCCGCAGGTGCGCCTGAACGGGCCCGAGAACGAGCCGCTGGGCGTGGTGCCGATCCAAGAGGCATTGCGGCTCGCAGGCGAGTACGACGTCGACCTGGTGGAGATCGTGGCGCAGGCCGATCCGCCGGTGTGCCGGCTGATGGACTACGGCAAGTTCAAGTACCTGGAGCAGAAGAAGGCCGCCGAGGCCAAGGCCAAGCAGAAGATCATCGAGGTCAAGGAAGTCAAGTTCCGGCCCGGCACCGACGAAGGCGACTACCAGATCAAGCTGCGCAACCTGCGCCGCTTCATCGCGGAAGACGGCGACAAGGGCAAGGTGACGTTGCGTTACCGCGGCCGCGAGATCACGCACCAGGAGATCGGCATGCGGCTGCTGGAGCGCATCCGCGACGACCTGGCCGACGTGGCGGTGGTGGAGAACATGCCCAAGCTGGAAGGCCGGCAGATGATCATGGTGCTGGCGCCGAAGAAGCGGTAACGCCTTCGCGCCAACAGGAAACGATGCCCAGGGGTGGTCACCCCTGGGCATCGCACAGAAGCTCTTGCAGGCCGACAAGGACGCGGACACCCGCGGACGCCTGTCTCGAGCAGCAAAAAAAGGAGCAGTGATGCCCAAGATGAAGACCAAGAAGAGCGCTGCCAAGCGCTTCCGGGTGCGCCCGGGTGGCACGGTGAAGCGTGGTCACGCCTTCAAGCGCCACATCCTCACCAAGAAGACGACCAAGAACAAGCGCCAGCTTCGCGGCGCGGCCAACGTGCACGAGACCGACCTGGGCCACATCGCCGCGATGCTGCCCTTCGCTGGCCTTTGATCCCCACCTGAGACACAAGGAGAGAAAGCATGCCTCGCGTCAAACGTGGTGTCACCGCACGCGCCCGTCACAAGAAGGTGCTGGCCCTGGCCAAGGGTTACCGTGGCCGTCGCAAGAACGTCTTCCGCATCGCCAAGCAGGCGGTGATGAAGGCGGGCCAGTACGCCTACCGTGACCGCCGCACCAAGAAGCGCGTCTTCCGCCAGCTCTGGATCGCCCGCATCAACGCGGCGTCCCGTGAGCTCGGTGTGACGTACAGCAAGTTCATGGCCGGGCTGAAGAAGGCCCAGATCGACCTTGACCGCAAGGTCCTGGCCGACATGGCCGTGCACGATCCGGCCGCTTTCGGCAGCATCGTCGACAAGGTGAAGGCCCAGCTCGCGGCCTGAGTCCGCCATGCGTGCCACCCGGTTCGCCGGGCGGCACGCGACGTCGTCGGGCCTCGGCCCGGTGCGTCCCTCAAGGCCGGCACCGCAAGGGACCGGCCTTTTTCATGTCTGCCCGCGCGGGGCTGCCCGCGCGTCCTTGAGCCGATCAGGCAACCGACTGATCACCGACGATGAACGACCTCGACCAACTGCTCGCCGATGCGCAGGCCGACTTCCAGGCGGCGACGACGCCCGCCGACCTGGAGAACGCGAAGGCCCGCTACCTGGGCAAGGCCGGCCGCCTGACCGAACTGCTCAAGGGCCTGGCCGCACTGCCGCACGAGGCGAAGAAGACCCGCGGGGCGCAGATCAACGCGGCCAAGCAGCAGGTCGAAGCGGCGCTGCAGGCGCGGCGCCAGGCACTGGCCGACGCCGAGCTGGAAGCCCAGCTGCAGGCCGAGTCGCTCGACGTCACGCTGCCCGGCCGCCAGCGCGGCACGGGCGGCCTGCACCCGGTCTCGCGCACGATGGAGCGCATCGAGGCCATCTTCGGGTCGATGGGCTTCGAGGTCGCCGACGGCCCGGAGATCGAGACCGACTGGTACAGCTTCACCGCCCTGAACAACCCCGAGAACCACCCGGCGCGCTCGATGCAGGACACGTTCTACGTGGACCTGAAGGACGCCGAGGGCCGGTGGCTCAACCTGCGGCCGCACACCAGCCCGATGCAGGTGCGTCATGCGCGCGCCCACGCGGCCCGGTACGCCGGGGTGGACCCGATGCCCGAGATCCGCGTCATCGCGCCCGGCCGCACCTACCGTGTGGACAGCGACGCCACCCATTCGCCGATGTTCCACCAGTGCGAGGGCCTGTGGATCGGCGAGAACGTCAGCTTCAAGGACCTGAAGTCGGTGTTCCTCGACTTCTTCCGCCGCTTCTTCGAGACCGAGGCGCTGCAGCTGCGCTTCCGGCCGTCGTTCTTCCCCTTCACCGAGCCGTCGGCGGAGGTGGACATCGCCTTCGACTCGGGCCCGCTGAAGGGTCGCTGGCTGGAGGTGGCCGGTTCCGGCCAGGTGCACCCGAACGTGGTGCGCAATTTCGGGCTCGACCCCGAGCGCCACATCGGCTTTGCCTTCGGCATGGGCCCGGACCGGCTGACCATGCTGCGCTACGGTGTCAACGACCTGCGCCTGTTCTTCGACGGCGACCTGCGCTTCCTGTCGCAGTTCCGCTGACCCTTCCTCCGCGAGACCCGCATGCAATTCCCCGAAAGCTGGCTGCGCGAGTACTGCAACCCGCCGCTGACCACCGAGGCGCTGGCCGACACGCTGACCATGGCCGGCCTGGAAGTGGAAGCACTCGAGCGCGCCGCGCCCCCGTTCTCCCGCGTGGTGGTGGCCGAGATCCTGACCGCCGAGCCCCACCCCGACGCCGACCGCCTGCGGGTGTGCCAGGTCGAGGCCGGCCCGCATTCCAAGGACGGTCCGCTGCAGATCGTCTGCGGCGCGCCCAACGCCCGTGCCGGCCTCAAGGTGCCGCTGGCGCTGGTGGGCGCGGAGCTGCCGCCCGGCGAGGACGGCCAGCCGTTCAGGATCAAGCAGGGCACGCTGCGCGGCGTCGAGAGCCAGGGCATGCTGTGCTCGGCGCGCGAGCTGAAGTTGACGGACGACCACGCCGGCCTGCTCGAACTGGACCCGTCCGCCCCTGTGGGCCAGGACCTGCGCGACTGGCTGACGCTCGACGACGCGGTGTTCACGCTCAAGCTCACGCCCAACCTCGGCCATGCGCTGTCGGTGCAGGGCGTCGCGCGCGAAGTGTCGGCGCTGACCGGCGCACCGCTCACGCTGCCGGTGGTGCCACCGGTCCCGCCGCGCCACGACGCCCGGCTGCCGGTGACCGTCGAGGCCACCGACCTGTGCGGCCGCTTCGCCGGCCGCATCGTCCGCGGCGTGAACCCCAGGGCCGCGACGCCGGCCTGGATGGTCGAGCGCCTGGCGCGCTGTGGCCAACGGTCGGTGTCGCCGCTGGTCGACATCTCCAACTACGTGATGTTCGAGTGCGGCCAGCCCTCGCACATCTTCGACCTGGCGAAGATCCACGGCGGGCTGACGGTGCGCTGGGGCCGCCCGGGCGAGTCGCTCAAGCTGCTCAACGGCAACACCGTCGAGCTGGATGAACAGGTGGGCGTCATAGCCGACGAACGCGGCGTCGAGTCGCTGGCCGGCATCATGGGCGGCGACGCGACCGCGGTGTCGGACGACACCCGCGACATCTACGTCGAGGCCGCCTTCTGGTGGCCGGAAGCCGTGGCCGGCCGCGGGCGGCGCTACGGCTTCTCGACCGACGCCGGCCACCGCTTCGAACGCGGCGTGGACCCCGAGGGCTGCGTGCGGGCCATCGAGCGCATCACCGCGCTGATCCTGCAGATCTGCGGCGGGGAGGCCGGCCCGATCGACGACCAGCAGCCGGCCATGCCACGGCCCGTGCCGGTCACCCTGCGGGTCGCGCGGGCCGCCAAGGTCATCGGCATGCCGGTCAGCCAGGCCGACTGCGCCGGCGTGATGCGCAAGCTGGGACTGGCCTTCGAAGAAGGCGACGGCGTGCTGCGGGTGACGCCGCCCAGCCGCCGCTTCGACCTGCGGATCGAGGAAGACCTGATCGAGGAAGTGATCCGGGTGCTGGGCTACGACCGCCTGCCGGCGACACCGCCGTTGGCGCCGGTGACGGCCCTGCCGCAGGACGAGCGCCGGCGGTCACGCCATGCGTTGCGCCATGCCATCGCCGCCCGCGACTACCAGGAGACGATCTCCTTCAGCTTCGTCGAGGAGCGCTGGGAGCGTGAGCTGGCCGGCAACGACCAGCCAATCCGCGTCTTGAACCCGATCGCCGCGCCGCTGGCGGTGATGCGGTCCAACCTCGTCGGCAGCCTGGTCCAGGCGCTGCGCCACAACCTGGCACGGCGGGCGGAGCGGGTGCGGCTGTTCGAGGTCGGTCGGGTCTTCCACCGCGATGCCGACGCCGTCGACGGGCCGTTCTCGGTGGCCGGTGTGCGCCAGCCGATGCGTGTCGGCGGGCTGGCCTGGGGGCCGGCCGAGCAACTGCAGTGGGCGACGAAGGAGCGGCACGTCGACTTCTTCGACGTCAAGGGCGACGTGGAGGCGCTGCTGGTGCCGGCGACGGCCCGGTTCGTTCCGACCGCCGGCGACGCGGCGCATCCGGCGCTCCATCCCGGCCGCGCCGCGTGGGTGGAACTGGACGGCCGCCGCGTCGGCTTCGTGGGCGAGTTGCACCCGCGCTGGCGTCTGGCCTACGAGCTGCCCTCCGCCCCGGTGGTGTTCGAACTGGACCTCGACGCGCTGCTGCAGCGGCCGCTGCCGGCCTTCCAGCCGCTGCCCAAGCAGCTGTCGACCTGGCGCGACCTCGCCGTCGTGGCGCCGCAGTCGCTGCCGCACGATGCCGTGGTGCAGGCCATCGCCGACGCGGACCCGCTGCTGCGCTCGGTGCGGTTGTTCGACGTCTGGCAGCCGGCGCAGCCCACCGCCGACATCGGGCCCGGCGAGCACAGCCTGGCGCTGCGGCTCGAGTTGCGCGACGACGACGCCACGCTGACCGACGATCGCATCGAAGCGGTCGTTCGTCGCGTCATCACGCAACTGAGTGGCCTGGGCGCGCGGCCGCGCGGCTAGCATGCCCGGGAACCTCCACCACACCGTGCCATGAGCCAAGACGACGCCGCCGCGCCCGCCGCACCGCTGCTGCTGCCCACGCTGGAGACGCCGACGCTGACCAAGGCCGAGCTGGCCGAGTTGCTCTTCGAGCGGCTGGGCCTGAACAAGCGCGAGTCCAAGGACATGGTCGAGGCCTTCTTCGAGCTGCTGCACGGCAGCCTCGCGTCCGGCGAGGACGTGAAGCTGTCGGGCTTCGGCAACTTCAACATCCGCCGCAAGGCGCCGCGGCCGGGCCGCAACCCGCGCACCGGCGAGGCCATTCCCATCAAGGCGCGCAACGTCGTGACATTTCACGCCAGCCACAAGCTCAAGGCCCTGGTGCAGGGCGACCCGGCGGCCGATGATCAGTTCGAGTAGAGTTCCAACGCCCTCCTGAAACGCCTTGATTTCAATGGAGAAACCGCTCCCGGCCATCCCGCCGAAACGCTACTTCACCATCGGTGAGGTGAGCGAGCTCTGCGGCGTGAAGCCCTATGTGCTGCGCTACTGGGAGCAGGAGTTCGGCCAGCTGCGCCCGATGAAGCGCCGGGGCAACCGGCGCTACTACCAGCACCACGAGGTGCTGCTCATCCGCCGCATCCGCGAGCTGCTGTACGAGCAGGGCTTCACCATCAGCGGCGCGCGCAACCGGCTGGGCGACGTCCTGGCCGCCACGACGCGCGACGCCGACGTTGCTGCGGTGGAGGAGGGTGCCGACCGGATCTCCTCGGCGGAAGAGGCCGCGGCGCCGGTGCCTGCCGGCCTGCCGCTGCGGGCAGCCCACGGCGGGCATGCCATGCCCGCCATGGCGGCCGGCGTCGATGGCGGCGTGGCCGAGCTCAGCGTGCGGCCGCGCACCGAGCCCTGGTCGATGGACCAGGTGCGCAGCGAACTGCTCTCCATCCGCGGGCTGCTCTCGGGCTGAGCCGCGGCCGGCAGCGCAAGTTGGCTATACTGCACGGCTTCGTCGGGGTGTAGCGCAGCCTGGTAGCGCACTTGCATGGGGTGCAAGGGGTCGCGAGTTCGAATCCCGCCACCCCGACCATTTAAATCAACGGGTTAGTCCTCACGAGGGGCTAACCCGTTTTGCTTCGTAGGGCCCCAGGGGTAAACCGCGGGGTAAACCGCGTGGCGGTTGCCCGGGCAACTTCTGGAACCAGCCGGTGTGGTCTAGGTGCGACGATGCAGCTGGAACACACAGCGCAGCGATCGAGCCGAAGCACGGGTCGGTCGGCAGGGTCGCATGACCAGAATCGGAAGCTTCGCCGCTGTGCCATGATCGCGCTGCTGCCGCACAACGCTGTGGTACGTTGGCTTGACCTACAGAGGGCCGCTTCACACACATCGCGAACCTCGAAGCGTCCGTGTCGCACGCGTGCAAACGACCCAGACCGGACCTTTGGCGCGTAGCCCGTCGGGTGGCGTTGGAGAGTGAAAGCAGGCATTCGTTCATCAAGCCTGATGGACGCCATGGGCGAGAGCGGTCGGGCGCCTCAGTTGTGGCCGGAGATGCAATGGGTTTGGTCACGCTCGAGAGTCGTTCCAGTGGTTGAGTCGGCGAGTCGAGCCTGAGGTGGTGATGACCGCGGCAGGTGTGAGGAAGACCCTGGCCACGCGCTACGCGCCGTGGCCGTCGTCCACCTCAAGACGCCGACCGAGGTGATTCAGGATTCACGGGGCAGAAGCAGCCTGACGTGCCGGCGGGATGGGAGCCTGCGCGTCGCGTAGCAACGATGCATCGCTAGTGCAAGCAGCGTGGCGTGGGTGTGGACAGGGGGACAAGCGATGCCAGTCTAGCCCTCGAGTGTTGCCACGTCCTCGGGCGGTGGGGTCGTGGCGGCCTGTCCGGCGCAGCCAACTGAGAGAACGCTTGCACTCCCAGTTGTTGCCGGGACGCGGTCCTGGCTGGCGGCGTGCGTGCCCGGCTGCGGGGTGACCCTCGGCGGGCAAGAACGGCTCGTCGTTCAGAAGGCGAAATGCGGCCGGGGGAGAGAGGGTTGTGACTAATTCGGACGAGGCGACCATCGATGTCGCGGAGCTTTCATGTGCGCAGCGCATCGAGCAACTCATGCGCCACCGGATCGACCACTACGTCGCAGGCCGCAGCGATCCGAGCATCTACCAGAGCGTTCGAAACATGTCGCAGTTTGTTTCCGACGACTACGGCAATCGCTTCCTGATCGAGCTCATCCAGAACGCCCACGACGCGCACGATGCGTCTCGGAGTGATGGCGAGATCGCGGTGGTCCTTGATTCCGACGATGGCCATGGCTGCCTCTATGTCGCGAATCGGGGCACGGGTTTCGTCGAGGCCAACCTCAAGGCCATCACCAACATCGCGCTCAGCACCTCCAGCATCGGTCTGTCTTGTTGCCTCGAGCGCAACGCCGAGCTTGGGCGGTCCCTGCTTCGCACGGCTGGGCTGTCGTGCTACGCATCCCGCCACTGCGCGTCTCGCCCTTGACGGGCTTCCATCCCTCGCGCAACACGTTTCGGCCCGCTGCGCTGGGCGGGTGACGAGGGCGGCCCTTCCCGTGGGCGGGGATCGCGGGCCCTGATGTCCGTCGCGGGCACGCGACCGACGGTCCCGCTTGACGAACTGGCCCGCTGCTCGCGCACTGCGCTGCGCTCCACTGCGTTGCGCTCCGCTCCCGTGAGCTGCGCTCGTGCCAGATCGTCACCCTGGCCACCCGCCACGCCCCAAAGCCGGGCCGCCAGAACGCAAAGAGTGCTCGGGCCGGCTCGACCCCCGCGCGAGTCGATTCGCTTGGTGGCACGTAAGTCGCAGAGCCGCGGCCCTCATGAACATGGGCGGGCCGCTCGCGGGCAGCAGTCGCGCCTGCTGCGCCGTCACGCCGGCCGCGGTTGCTCGGGCCCTGTGGTGCGCGGTCGCTGCGCGATGAGCCGGTTCAGCCCACCGCGATCCCCCAGACCGCGCCCCCGTCCTGGGTGAGGGGGACTTGCTGGGGGATCTTCAATGCGGTGGGCCGGGAAACCGGCTCACTGTTTCTCGTGCTGGCGACCGCCTGAACAGCCACCCCACCCCCCGCCCGCCCCAGGGCGGGAGCGAGGAGTCCGAGCGAAGGATCAGTTTTCAGTAGCCCGAGGCGGGATGCGGCTGGTCCTTCGATGAGGAGTTCATCATGGCTTTCGTTCGTGTAGAGCAGCGCAATGCACATCTGGCCGGCAACGTCCGGCTCGTTTCCGTCGAGGGGCGCGACGGCCCGATCAGCAAGGCGACGCTGACCGCGATCAGCAACACCCGGCGCGGTTCGGGCGACAACCGGGGCGATGAGGCGACCGCGATCCTGTGGACGCTGTGGGGCAAACAGGCCGACAACGCGGCGCAGTACTTGGCCAAGGGCAGCCACGTAAACGTGGTCGGCCGGGTGCAGAACAACAACTACGAGCGCGACGGCGAGACCGTCTATTCGATGGCCTTCACGGCCGAGGAACTCGACTACCTCGACACCAAGGCCGCGGGCGACGCCCTGCGCGCGAAGCAGGGCAACGGGCCGGACGAGGACCAGCCTGCGGCGGACGCCGAGCCCGCGACCGCCAAGGCCGCGAAGGGCACGAAGGGCCGCAAGGCTCCCGCCAAGACCGCACAGGCCGACCTCGACGAGCACGGCGACCCGATCCCGTTCTGAACGACCCGGGGCGAAGCCGTGCTCTCTCGCGCTTCGTCCCTTCATCCATCCTAACGATTGAAGGAACCGACATGTACTCAACGCATACCGAATCGAGGGGCAACCTCGCAACGCGTTTCGCGCGCAATACTCGCGTTCTGCGCGGCGACGTCCCGCTGAGCGAGGAGCAGATGCGCGCCGCAGCCCCCTCGGTCTTCGCCGAAGGCAAGCACGCGAGCCGTTCCGAGCGCTACACCTACATCCCGACCATCGAAGTCCTGCGCGGGTTGCGCAAGGAGGGGTTCGAGCCCTACATGGTCGCGCAGGGTGCCAGCCGCATCGAGGGCAAGGCCGAGTTCACCAAGCACATGATCCGCATGCGCCACGCGGGGCAGGTGCAGACCCGGCCCGAGGCGAACGAGATCATCCTGATCAACAGCCACGACGGGGCCAGCAGCTACCAGATGCTCGCCGGCATGTTCCGCTTCGTCTGCTGCAACGGCCTGGTGGTGGGCGAGGTGGTGGAGGACATCCGCATTCCGCACAAGGGCAACATCCAGGGCGACGTGATCGAAGGCGCGTTCCGCGTGCTCGACAAGTTCGAGGCCGTGGAGCAGCACACCGAGGCAATGAAGGCGCTGCCGCTTGAGCCGCGCGAGGAAATCGCATTCGGCACCGCCGCGCTGGCGCTGCGCTTCGGTGAGCGACCGGTCGACGAGACGGGCGGCCATCGGCCGGCGCCGGTGACGGCCGAGCAACTCAACGAGGCGCGCCGCGTCGAGGACATCGGGCACAACCTCTGGACCACGTTCCAGCGCGTGCAGGAGAACGTGATGCGCGGCGGGCAGCCGGGCCGCAGCGTGCAGGGCCGCAGGCTCCAGACCCGACCGGTCGGCAGCATCGACCGTGGCGTGAGCCTGAACCGGGCGCTGTGGATGCTGGCCGAGGAGATGCGGCAGATCAAGGCGGCGTCGTGATGACGTGACTCAGGACGATGACTTCGAGGCTGAAGTCATCGCTCGATCTTGTCGAAACCGGCCCGACGATCGGGCCGGTCCTCAACGAATGCTGCGGAGCTGCGCCATGAGTCCACATGAAGAGATCGAAGCTGCGCGCGACGAGTTTCAGAGCCGGTCGCGCGCCGCCACCGCCACCGGCGCGCAGGCCTTTGCCCGCCTGCTGCGCCTGGCCGAGGAGCGCGACTCCGTGCAGATCGTCCGCGTCGCGCGCTTCCTGGCGGCCACCTACAACGGGCGGGCCTTCCGCTCAACGTGTTCGAGCTGCGCGCGGTCGACGTCGCGATCAGCGACGACATGCTGCGCTGCCTCGACGCGCTGCGCTGGGGCCGCGCCGACCTGCACACGCTGGTCCCTGATGGCGACCGTCGCCTGCAGGCCGTCATCGCGCGCTGGGGCTTGCGCTGGCCCGTGGGCGACTGATCCGGTACCGATGACTTTCCTCTGAAAGTCATCGCCACCACACCGCAATCCCACGCCGATCATTGATCGCGCGCGGTGCTCCCGCTGCGGGCTGCAAAACGTTCGCCGGCCTCCGCTGCCGCCTCGGCCGGCTCGGGGGATCCGGCTCCGGCCCATCGAGGACGCGGCGCCGGACAGGGCTCCATCGCACGCACCGCGCCCACCTCCCGGGTCGGTGGTCCGCGATCCGTTCGCGAAGGAGCGCCAGCCCATGAAGACCCTCGTCCTGTGCAACCAGAAGGGTGGCGTCGGCAAGAGCGCCGTCGCCACGCTGCTGGCGCACCACCTTGTCCATCGCGGCCGCCGAGTGCTCGCGATCGACCTCGATCACCAGGCCAACTTCACCAAGCCGCTACGCCTGTCGGGGAAGCCGACGCCGAGCGCGTGCACGGCCGAGGCACTGCTCACCGGAACACCGCCCGCCATTCCCGACAAGCCGTTTGTGCTGGTTCCCGGGGACCGCGCACTGCTCGGTCTGGAGCGCCAGCCCGCGCTGCACACGCCGTTCGCCCGAAACGTCCGTGCCGTCCTCGCGGCCGTGGACGCACGCTTCGACGTGTGCGTCATCGACACGAACCCGAATCCCGACATCCGTGTCATCGCCGCGGTGGCTTCGGCCGACTTCGTGCTGTCGCCGATCCAGCTCAACCAGGAGGCAATGGATGGCGTCAGCGGCCTGCTGAACCACGACCGCGTCGGCCTGCGCAAGATCAAGGCGGTACTGAACCCCAAGCTCGCGCTGATCGGGCTGCTGCCGACGATGGTGGAGCCGACACCGTTCCAGCGGGCGAACTTCACCCAGGTCGTGCGGCAGTACCACGCCCTGATGATCCGCATCGGCGATGGGCCTGGCGCGTTCGCGTCGATCCCGCGCCGTTCGTGCGTCGCTGAAGCCCAGGCCGAAGGCGCCGTGCTGTGGGAGATGAAGAAGACCGCCGCGCGCGACGCCTGGCGCGAGATCGAACCGAGCCTCTCGCGAATCGCCGACATCCTGACCGATGTCGCCACTGCCACGAAGCGCACAGAGGCCGCCGATGCCGCTGCAACTTGATGACCTGGCTGCGCTCGATGCGCCCAGCCCCACGTCGTCCGGGCAGCCGCTGCTGCTGCCGGTGGAAGCCATCGACGAAGACCCCGATCAACCGCGCCACGAGTTCGACGCCAACGGCCTGCAGGAGCTGGCCGAGACGATCCGGGAGCGTGGGGTGCGGCAGCCGATCTCGGTGCGGCCAAGCCTGCAGCACGCCGGTCGCTGGCTGCTGAACTTCGGCGCGCGGCGCCTGCGGGCATCGAAGCTTGCGGGCCTGGAGACCATCCCGGCCTTCATCGACACCACGGCCGACAGCTACGACCAGGTCATCGAGAACGAGCAGCGCGAGGGCCTGAAGCCGCTCGAACTGGCGCTGTTCGTGCAGAAGCGCCTGGCGCTCGGCGACAAGCAGGCCGACATCGCCAAGAACCTCGGCAAGAGCCGGCAGTGGGTGACCTTGGCGACCGCGCTGATCGAGGCGCCCGGCTGGTTGCTGCAGGCGTACAGGGAAGGGCGCTGCCGCGGGATGATGGAGCTGTACGAACTGCGGCGACTGCACGGCGAGCATCCGCAGTACATCGAAGCGTGGGTCTCGGACCGCGAGTCGATCACCCGGGACAGCGTGGCGGCGATGAAGGCGGAGCTGACCGGTGTCGTGCCGGGTTCGGCCCGGCCCGGGGCTTGCGCAATGATGCAGACCGTCGATGCAGCGCGAGTCGACAGTGAACCAGGCGAAGCGGCCAAACACCCTGCACAACGAGCGCGACCGCAGCCGAAGACAAACAAGCGGCTGCACGTGGAGATGGACGGCCAGGACTTCCAACTGGTGGTCTCGGTTGCCCCTGGCAAGGAGGGCCATCTGTACGTACGGCCCTTGACCGGTGGCCCACGCCGGCTGGCGCCGGCCACGGCACTCAAGTTGCGCGGGTTCGTCAGTCGTTAACGGTGTCGAACCCCTACGACAGGGGCGCTCACGTGGCGCCCCTCTCATTTGCCGTGCGCGTCGTCGACGCTGTCAAACGGTTTGACAGGCGCGCCGGGTCTCGTCGAGACCGACGAATCTCCGGCCAAATTCGTCGGTCTTTCGACCTCGAGTCGAGCCGAGACTAGATGCGAAGGTGAGTGCAGGATAGGCGCGGTGGCGCCGATGTCTGACACGCTCCGCTTGTCAGGAGTCTCGGGTTGGCGCCCTCGGCACGTGATCGCATCAGCGTTGACCTGCACGGCCTGAAGGCCGCGCTGGTGGCGCGTGCTGCGGCCGAGCGAGTCCACGTGTCAGTCGTGGTGCGGCGTGCGGTCGAGCGCGAGCTGGGCGTGATCGCGACCACTGACCCCGCCGGCGAGCCCATCAGCCCGCCTGCCGCAGGCGGCTCGGTGAAGCTGTCAATCCGATTGACAAGTGCGGGGGCAGCGCAGCTTGCAGCGGGCGCGGCGCGAGCCGGCTTGTCGCGCAGTTCCTATGTCGCCGGCTTGCTGGCCGAGGTACCGCTGCTGGTGGGCGGCTTAGCAGCCCGCCCGGACCTCCTCGCGGCACTCAACGCGTCCTGCGCCGAGCTCTCGACGCTGACCCGGAACCTGCACCACCTGACGACTCTGTTGCGCCAGGGCCAAGTGCGAGCCGCGATGGAGTACCGCGAGATGCTCGACACGCTCGGCAGCGATGTACGGGAGCACCTGGCAATGGCCGCTGGCCTGCTGGCCGAACTGCGGCCGCCAGGGCCGATCCGCGTCGGCGCCCAACGGGAGCCACGCGCTGCTGCATGACCTGAAGGAGATCGCCATGGCCGAGCCGCACGACATCGATGGCGTCCTGATCCAGTGGGGGGGGACCGCCTGTTCTATCCGGGCAATCGGGTTGTCAAGACCAATCCGCAGCCGAAACTCAGCGCCCTCGTTGCACGGCAGCGCGCCGCCGCGATCCGCGAGCGCATCGCGGCGACCGTCGTGCGCCGCGCACCGCAGGTGATGGTCAAGGTGACGGGCGGCGGGCGCGGCATGAAGGCCATCGCGGCGCACTTCCGCTACATCAGCAAGAACGGCCGGCTCGAAATCGAGGACGAGCGTAGCCAGACGATGCGCGGCAAGGGCACGCTGGCCGAGCTGGCCGACGACTGGCGCTACGGCGGCAGCCTGATCGAAGACACGAGTCCCCGGCGAGAGGCCTTCAACATCATGCTGTCTATGCCGCGCGGCACCGACCCGGCGAGCGTGCTCTGGGCAGCGCGCGAGTTCGCCAAGTCCGAGCTGGCAGACCACAAGTTCGTGATGGTCCTGCACGACCACCAGGCCAACCCGCACGTGCACATCAGCGTTCGCGCCGAGTCGAAGCATGGCCGGCGCCTGAATCCGCGTAAGGCGGACCTGCACCGCTGGCGCGAGACGTTCGCGGCGAAGCTGCGCGAGCGGGGCATAGAGGCTGAGGCGACGCGTCAAGCAACGCGAGGTGCGTCGCGTGACTATCCGGCGCTTTGGCAAGTGAACGCGCGCGCCGATGGCAGGCTCCTGAAGCCTGAACCGGCCGCGAGCAAGGGCGCTGGCGCGCGGGCCAGCCAGGATGCCGCCCACGCTGCCTGGCGCGAGCTTGCAGCCGCGCTAGCCGCTACCGGCCGCCAGGAAGACAAGCAGCTTGCCCGCTCGATCGAGGCGTTCGCGGCCGGAAATGCGGCGCGAGCCGTCACCCATGTGCCGGAGCAGCCCGCACGCACGCAGGCCCCGACGAGGACAAGCCCGGCGCGGTAGGCTAGCGCATCATACTGGATGGACGTACAGTTGTGAGCCGAGCCACTGAAGCACACCACCGCTCGGCACCCGACTCCAATCAACGCCCCGAACCTGCCACTAGTTCCCGAGGTGCAACTCGGCCCACAGCCCGCCGATCAGCCCAACCTCGAACTCGCCAGCGAGGGTGGGCAGCGCTATGTGTGGAACAGCGCTTTCGGCGCGATGTTGATCGAGGTACGCGACGACGTGGCCTTCGTCAACGGCGCACGCGTGGCGTCGATGGCTGAGCTGCGCGCCGCGGAGGCTTAAGTTGGGCGTCGGCAGTGATCCATCCAGCCAGTCGGACATCACGGTGCTCCGCCAGCGTCGAGCAGGGGAATTTCTTCATCGTCGGAGGGCAGTTCGCCTACGTGGCAGAGACGGGCGATGAGTTCCAGACCAGCGGCGGCCAGCCCAATGCGCGGCTGCACCTCATCTACGGCAATGGGACCGAGAGCAATCTGCTGATGCGATCGCTGCAGAAGGCGCTGACGAAGGACGGCAACGGGCGGCGCCTGAGCGAACCTGATGCAGGGCCGCTGTTTGATCCGCAGTTCGGCGACACCGCCGAGCCGGGATGACATTGAGACTGACACAATTTATGTGCTTCGCAGCCTATCGAAGCATCCATTCGTGTCCGAGCACCGCATGCTGATCCACAAAATCGGTGTCACAGGCGGCAAGGTCGCGACGCGCATCGCCGACGCGGAGAACCAAAGCGACTTACCTGCTGGCCCCGGTCGAGATCGTGGCCAAGTACAAGCTGCACAACCTCAACCGATCCCGAATGGAGAACATCTTCCATCGGTTGTTCGGCTCCGTACAGCTTGACCTGACGATCGAGGATCGTTTCGGCAGGCCAGTGAAGCCGAGGGAGTGGTTCGTCGTGCCGCAGCAGGTGATCGGCGAGGCGGTTGAGCGCATTCGGGACGGGTCGATCACGCAGTTTGTGTACGACGCACGGACTGCCGGACTGGCTCGAATAGGGTGACGTGGCGGGTGTGCGGGGCCGCAGCGAGGGTCAGCAGTGCAGCGGGAGCGGTCGTTCGCGGCAAGTCGCGGGATGTCCCCTCTCGGCGAATACCAGCCCTCCACGAAGGGCGAAATCGTCTTCGCCGCCAAGCCGATCCTCGACAAGCGCGTCGGGCCCAAAGACGTCGTCAGGAGCCCCGAATGCGCCAAGGACTACCTGCCGGTGAAAATGGGCGACCACGAACCGGAGGTGTTCACCGTCATCTTCCTAGGTCCGCAGAACCGCGTCATCGAGTGCCGAGAGATGTTCCAAGGCACGCTCACACAGACTTCCGTCTATCCGCGCGAGGTGGTCAAGCGGGCCCTGACGCTCAATGCGACCTCCTTGCTATTGGCTCACAACCACCCCTCGGGAGTCGCCGAGCCGAGCAGGGCGGACGAGGCCCTCACGAAGAAGCTAAAGCCGCGCTCGTGCTGGTGGATGTCAGCGTTCTCGACCACATGTCGTCGCCGGAGGCAGCGTCTAGTCCTTCGCGGAGCGAGGCTTTCTGTGAAGGCGCGGGCTTCAGCCCGCCTCTTGGCGGCTCCCCGAGGGCCGCGAACCCATCGGGGCAGAATGTCCGCTGGGCGCACAAAACAACGCGGCGAGCGCCCATACCCAGGGGGAGGACGCGTGAAGGTCGTAAAGCTTTCGATCACCAATTTCCGCGGTGTCCAATCCGCCGATCTCCTGTTTGACGGGCACACGCTGTTCGTCGGATCCAACAACGTCGGCAAGAGCACCATCTGCGAAGCGCTCGACTTGGCGCTGGGCCCGGACAGGCTGAACCGCACTCCGGCGATCGACGAGTTCGACTTCTACAACGCCCAATACCTCGAGCCGGCGGCGGACGGAGAAGAGCCCAAACCCATCGCGCTCCGGATCGAGGTCGTGTTGGTCGAGCCCAGCGAGGCTGTGCTGAACCTGTGCGGCGGGCACCTGGAGTTCTGGCACGTGGAGGAGCGGCGGGTGCTCGGGGAGGCCGAGGCCGACCTCGCCAACCCGCCGACGTCGATCCCGTGCCTGCGCCTGGAGACGATCGGCGCCTACAACCCGGAGGAGGACGAGTTCGAGGCAAAAACCTATTTCTCGCGCAGCCCCGACGCCGACGAGGGCGAGCTCACGCCGGTCTCGCGCAAGATCAAGCGGGAGTTCGGGTTTCTCTACCTTCGCGCGCTGCGCACCGGCTCGCGCGCGCTGAGCCTCGAGCGCGGGACGCTTCTCGACATCATCCTGCGCACCAAAGGCATCCGGACGACGCTCTGGGAGAGGTCCATCCGGCGCCTGCGCGAGCTCGACGTCGAGTCCGACGCCACCGAGATAGCGCCCGTGCTGCGCGACATCGAGCAGCGCCTGGCGCGCTACATCCCCCTCGAAGCGCCGGGCAACGCCACGAAGCTGCACGTCTCCGAGCTCACGCGCGACCACCTGCGCAAGACGATGTCGTTCTTCCTGGCGCTGTCGGCCGACCAGGACCACGTCCCGTTCGCGCACGCCGGAACGGGCACCCTGAACACGCTCGTTCTCGCGCTGCTGTCGGTCATCGCGGAGCTCAAACCCGACAGCGTGATCTTCGCGATGGAGGAGCCGGAGATCGCCGTGCCCCCGCCCACCCAGCGGCGCATCGCGCACTACCTGCTCACCAAAACGAGCCAGGCCTTCGTCACCTCGCATTCGCCCTTCGTGATCGAACGCTTCGAGCCCTCGCACACGCTGCTGCTGTCGCGACAAGCGGGCGTCGTGTCGTCGCAGAAGGTGTCAGACGCCTCCGGGCTCACCGACAAGGAGTTCAAGCAGTTCGCCCGCTGGGGCCTATGCGAATGCATGCTCGGCAAGGGCGCCATCGTCGTCGAAGGGCTCACCGAGTTCCACGCGCTGCCGGTGGCCGCCGCACGCATGGAGGCCGAAGACCCCGCCGCCACCGGCGGCCAGCCTCTCGACATCCTGGGCGCCACGTTTTTCCACGCCGGTGGCGAGTCGAACATGCCCAAGTTCGGCAAGTTCTTCAAGACGCTGGGGCTCAAAACGTTCGGCTTCTACGATCTGGACAAGAAGCGTTCGGAGAAGACGAAGGCCGCGCTCGCCGCAAGCTACGACGTTGACTTCGAGACCGAACACAAGGGCTTCGAGAACCTAGTCGCCCAGGAGATGCCCGCCGGCACGCTGTGGAGTTTTCTCGAGCAGCTGCGTGACGGCGGCGAGGGCGTGGAGCTTGGCATCCCGGCGGCGAAGCCGGCCGACGAGGCGGCCGTGCGCAAGCTCGCGGCCGTGGCGCTGCGCAGCGGGAAAGGCGCCGGTTGGGCGGCGCGGCTCTTCGAGGAATGCGACTACGCGGACTTGCCGCCGTCGGTCATGAAGTTCCTGTCCCAAGTGTTTTCCGCCATGCCCAAGATCAAGGAAACGCCGGATCCCGACGACGAAGCGGCGACCGCGGCGGACGCGAGCGACCCGGCCTAGGGGAGGCGGTGGCCATCGATCCGAACTGCCCCAAGCGCGCGAGCGTGGTCGCGTGCCCTGGTCACGGCCTCGTGCTGGGAGGGCCGGGCAGCGGCAAGACGACCGTCGCCTTGCGGAAGGCCCTGGCGCGGATCCAAATCGGCATGCGGCCGGGGCAGAAGGTGCTGTTCCTGAGCTTCTCGCGGGCGGCGGTGACGCGCGTGCTCGACGCCGCGCGGCTGGAAGTGCCCAAGAAGCATCTGTCCCTGCTCTCTGTGCAGACCTTCCATGCGTTCTTCTGGAGCGTGCTCAAAACCCACGGATACCTGCTGGGCGCGCCCAAGTGGCTGGACCTCCTGTTGCCGCAGGACGAGAAGGCGATGTGCGGCGGCATCAAGCGCGGCGACGAGGGATGGAACGAGTGGGTGGCCGAGAGGGAGCGGATGTTCCGCGAGGAGGGCCGCGTGGCGTTCGACCTCTTCGCGCCCAACGCCGCGGAGCTTCTGGCGCGCTGCCGGCACCTTCCCGGCCTGATCGGCGCCGCCCATCCGCTCATTATCGTCGACGAAGCGCAGGACACGGGGAGCGACGCCTGGCGCTGCGTCGAGCTGCTCGCTCCCAACGCGCAGATCCTGTGCCTGGCGGACCTCGAGCAGCAGATCTACGCCGACTTCCTGCCGGGCGTCGGCCCCGAGCGCGTGGTCGAGATCCGTGCCGCGCTCGATCCGTTCGAAGTCGATCTCGGGAGCGACAACGGCCGCAGCCCTGACACCGAGATCTTGGCCTTCGCCAACGACATCCTCACCGCGCGCCCGCGAGGGAAGCCTTACAAGGGAGTGGCGCAGATCGGATACGAGCCGAAGAGCGTCAACTGGAACGCGTTGCTGCGCCGGGCCATCGGCGCGGCGATCAAGGCGGCCGAGTCTTCCAGCGGCGCGCGGCCCAACACGATCGCGGTTCTCGCCGACACCACTCGCAACGCCTTGAAAGCCTCCAACGCGCTCAACGCCGTCGACGCGCCGGACGGAAAGCGCGTCCCGCACAAGCTGCATTTCGACGAGGCCGAGGCTCTGCTCACCGCCAGGCTCGCGGCGTTTCTGCTCGAGCCCAAGGACCCAGCGCGGGAAGACGACGACGTGGCCACGTGCATTGAGCTGCTCGCCAACGCGAGGCGCGCCACCGGCACCGGCAAGGCAGAGGTCGCGAACTATCTGCTGCGCGCGCAGCAGATCAGGGCGGGGAAGCCTCCGAAGGTGAACATCGTCAAAGCCTTCCGCGCGGCGCTCGCGGCGCTTCGGAGCTCGCCATTCACCGGAGACCCGCCCGCGGACTGGCTCATGGCGAAGCGCGCGCTGCGCGAGTCCGGCGAAGCCGCGCTGCAGCGCGCGGCACGACAGCTCGACTTCATGGTGGCCTTTCAGCGCGGACACCGAATCTCCGCGGCCCTTTCCGCGGAGTGGCTCCGCGACGGCGCCTACACGCGCGCGCGGGCCGCTCTGGACAGCGCGCTCGCGCAGGAGCAAATCCTCGACGGAGCCGAGCCGCCGCGTGGAGTTCAGGTGATGAACTGGCACAAGGCCAAAGGCAAGCAGTTCGACGCCGTGATCCTGCTGCGGGAGCCCCGATTCGGCGACGGGGGGCTCGAATCGAGCTTTATCTGGCGGGGCGACCAGCCGCCTTACCCGAAGAGCCGCAGGCTTGTTCGCGTCGCCGCCACCCGAGCTCGCCACCTCCTGATCGTCTTGAACCCCAACTGGCCCGCTTGCCCTCTGCTCAAGGGCCACATCCTTTAGAAGGGATAGCTTCGAGTTCGCCACGCGCGAGCACGGGCCGCTCGCGGGGCGACGCGCCGCGCGCGGCGCCTGCGAGCGACGAGCAACTGCTCCTAGGACCCAATACAGGAGCGCAGGCGATCATCATCGAAGCGGAGGACGTTCAACTCGACTCGAGCTCGGCGCGAAGAGCGCCGTTCGCGCGCCGCCGGCGCGGTCTAGATGCTTCTCGCACAGCTGCGCGCCCAACCGGCGGAGCTTGGCGATCTCCTCGTCGAAGTCCGCGCCTCCCTGACTCGCATCCACAGCATCGTGCCCGTCCGCTTCCGGCCAAAGGCGGTCGTCCAGCTACACGTCGCCGAACACCTGCAACCAGTCTAAAGCTTGCCTTTGCCATAGCAGAGAAGTTGACCCGACTGCCTCGAGGAAGCAACTTCTCTATGTTTATCGGACGGTAGCCGGAGTCGGCCTATCCGCGCGACCTCGATATCGGCTTCACGGGAGCTGGTAGCTGAGGCATCGCTTCGCTTGACCGCCGCCACACCCAAACCGGCGCGTCGCCGCGAGGGTTTACGCCGGTGACGCCATCGGCCACGGCCGTCTCCTCGAGCCCAGGCGGCACGACGAACATCAGCGACCCGGCGCCGCCTGTGTCCGTCAGCGTGGCGGTCGCGAGGCACTGGCCGCGGTGCAAGTTGTAGCGAAGCCCCTTGATGAAGACTCGCCCGTCGACGACGAGGCGTTCGACGAGCTGACGCTCGAACGAATCCTCGACCGGCAGCCACTGCGGCGTGACCGGCATCAGCGACATCTCGCCGATCGTTGGTATGCCGGCCTCGCTGACTCCGAAGGTCGCGATCACGACCATGTGCACGGTGTCGGCAGACGCCCAAAGCGCCAGCTCCGAGCCCAAGCGCCGGCCCAGGCGCCGGTAGAGCGGATCGTCGAGCGCGAAGGCCTGGTCAGGCACGTGCTTGATCACCGCCTTGTAGCCATAGCGCGCGGGCACGATTTCCTTCACCTCGCCGATCAGCAGCATTAGGTGCTGTGGCTTGCCCGGCGCCGCGACAGCGTGACTCCACTGCGCGATGCGGCGGGCGTTGAGCGCGTCGCGCTGCTCGATGGAGAACGGCTCCGGGATGTAGAGCCGG
Organism: Aquabacterium sp. J223; assembly: GCF_024666615.1. NCBI lineage: Bacteria > Pseudomonadati > Pseudomonadota > Betaproteobacteria > Burkholderiales > Sphaerotilaceae > Aquabacterium > Aquabacterium sp. J223. The sequence continues at coordinate 1,803,510 of NZ_CP088297.1, forward strand.
CTGCGCAGTGCCTCGCCGCGCGCCACCTTGTTCTCAGCCGCCAGCAGCAGGTGCTTGCGCACCGTGCCCCAGCTGCGCTTGCCGACGAAGCCCGGCTGCCAACGGGTCAGCTCGGCCTGGTCCCAGAGGTAGTGCAGGAGCCCGCGCAGAGACAGCTTGCTGCCGTCTGAGGCCACGCTGTCCGATGGGGTGCCGGGCGCTGGCATGGTCGCCCGGTTTCCGAGCTTCGACATCGAGAACCCGAGCTTCAGCGCCGTCTCGCCGGTGGCCGGGTCTTCCTTGATCGCCGTGCCGAGCACCTGGCCGAGGCCAGAGGCCTCGGGAGGCGGCTCATACGAGGCGCAGTCCGGCGCGTGCCGGCTGCCGGTGCCGGGCATGCGCTTGACGATGAAACCAGCATCCGTGCCCGCGAGGCGGGCGACGTACATCTCGATGCCATGCACCAGGCACAGGCACTTCGGCCGCAGGCGGTCGGCATGCGCGGCGGCCAGCGCGTCCGCGAAGCCCTCGTCCTCGGACGTCACCCGCGCGCTACCGAAGAGGTACGCGCCCACGGTACGCTGCCCTGAGGGCGCGCTACCGAAGAGGTACGCGCCCACGGTACGCTGCCCTGAGGGCGCGCTACCGAAGAGGTACGCGCCCACGGTACGCTGCCCTGAGGTCTGGCTACCGGACATGCGCCGTGCGCTCACGCGCACGCTGCTGTTCCGGCGCTGGGCGAACCACCGGCTGCTGCTGCGGCGCGGCCTTGTCGTACACCTTGACCTTGTGCACCTCGCCGGCGGCCAGGCGCTTGGCCAGGTTGTCGGCCGCCGCAGCCATGATCGCTTCGCGCCGATTCTCCGGCACGCGCTGGGCAACGAGCACGGCCTCGATGGCCGCGAGCACCGTCTTGCGGCTGCCGCTGCCGCGGGCCGATGCCTTGCCGGCCGCTGCCGGCGCATCCGTTCGCGCCGCGGGTTCGATGCGATTGACCTGCCGCCCCTCGCGCTCGCTGCGCAGCCAGGCCATGTCGCTCAGCATCGGCTCGTAGCCGATCGTCTTCACACCGCGTAGCGAGGCCTCGAACCACACCATGCGCCGGAACTCCTCGTGGCCGGAGACCCGCAGCGCCTTCCAGTCGCGCGCCTCGGCGACGTCGACCATCGATCGGGCGACTGAGGGGCTGTTGGTGTCGGTGGCGAGGCGGAGGGTGGACTCGGTGAACGCCACGCGCGTGGTGTCACCGCGGAAGCGGTACTCGGTCTGACCTACCGGCTTGTCACCGATCGAGACCATCGCGCGTTTGATCACGTAGCGCTCGTTCAGAGCAGCCTCCAGCTGGGCCACCAGGGCGCCTCGCTCGGCCTCGGCGTCCATGCGGGCCACGATCGCTTCGACCTGCGGTGCCGGCGCGGCAGGCGTCAGCGGCACGACATTCGCTGTTCCCCGGCTCGACTCCTTGTCCCGCGCCGCCGGTGCTTCGGGACCCCGCGCTGGCGTCGCGGGCTCGAGCCACGGCGGACGCTGCCAGGCGCCGTCGGCCTTGTGCACGAAGCTGCGCTGGCCCTCGGTGTCGATGGCGGTGAAGCGAAGCGCGCCCACCCGATCGGCCTTGACGATCATGTCGTCGAAAATCTTCGCGTGGTAAATCAGGTCGGTGGTCGCGTCGCGCAGCTCAAAGCGCGGGCCTTCCGAGGGGTCAGGTGCCTGGAAGGTCGCCTTGGCCACCGCCGCGCGGTCACCAGGCTCGACGGTGCCCCCCTTGGCGGGCCAGTGACGCGCTTCGCGATAGTCGTCCATCGTTGCCTCCGTTTCGTGGCCCGGTCAATCACTCGCCAAGCGGTGGGCGAGCGTCGTGTCGGGAGCGCCCGCGGCCGTCACGATGGGTGCCGCGCGGTAGATCTCGATTTCGACGCGGCGATTCAGCGCGCGGCCGCCGGGTGTCGAGTTGTCGGCGGCGTGGTCGCCGACCGGCTGCCAGGTCGTGCGGATGCGCGCGCGATCGACACCGGACTGCACCAGCCAGGATTCGACGGCCGCGGCACGCTGGCGGGCGATAGCGCTCTCTGAAGGAGACTCCGCCGTGCCATCGGTACGACCGCGCAGCACAACCAGCGGCGCGGTGCGCGCTTCGTCGACGATGCGAGTGGCATCCGCGTCCGGCACGTTGACTTGCGTACTGCCGAAGGCGAAGAGCACCGGCACGAGCAGGTTCCGCTGGGCGGGAGCGTTCGTCGCGATGCCGCGGACCAGCAGTTGCTGGTGATGGACCATGCGTGCCATCGCCTGGCTGCTGGCTTCGGCGCTGCGGACGCTCTCCTTGGCGAGTATGCGCGTGTTCTCCAGGTCGCTGCGGCACGACTGCAGATCGACCGCCATCGCGGCGTTCACCGGCCGCCGGCGCGATTCGTCCACCGTGGGCGGCTTCGGCGGCGAGCTGCACGACGTGACGAGCAGGAGCCACGGAAGCCAAGCCAGCAGCGTGATGGGTCGGGTCATGGAATCACCTCTTCGGTTGAACGAGGCTCTTGGCCGGGCTCGCCGCCCAGCGTCACTTCGGCCGGCTCATCGAGCGCCTCGACGCGCACCCCTCGATGACACCGACAGCCGGTCCGGAAACGAGCGTGCCGCCGAAGAACTGATCGACCACCGCCTTGACGTCGAGGTCGCTCTCCGCCGCCGCGAAGTCCGGCAGGTTCGGCATGTCCAGCGCGAGCTGTTCGAGCCGCAGGCCCTGACCGGCACCGATCTCGTCGGGCGCCCAGGTCCATCGGCGCTGCACCTTGGCGAAGTGCAGGTCCATGTCGATCGCCCGCACTTCGGGCGGCGGCAGCAGCCGGGCCTTGAATACCTTCTCGCGGTGGTAGCGGATCTTCTCGCCGAGGATCGGCTTGCAGTTCTCCATCACGATCACGAGTCGCTCGGAGCCCAGCTCCTTGAACTCCTGAGGCAGCAGCAGCGCGCGTCGCTGCTCCGACTCGTTGCGGCTGACGGTCGTATGGCCGTGTCCGCTGAACGAGCGGCTGCGCCCGCGCGACGTGGCCCGCTCGGTGAAGTGCCCGAGCATGGCGCTGTACTCGTCGGCGTCGCGCTGCTCGCGCGGCGCGTAGAGGATCTGCAGCCCGTGGTTGGTGACGAAGGTGCGGGCTTCCTTCTCGCCATAGACCGCGTCGAGCTGCGACATCGCCTGGACGACGGTCAGCAGGCGCAGGTTGTAGCCGGCGAGGAAGGCGGCGGCTGAGCTGATGATGCCGACTCGGCCCATCGCGGCGAATTCATCGTTGACGAGGAGGCACTGCACCGACAGCGCCTTGTCCTGTACCGGCAGCGTGCGCGTGTTCAGGCTGACCAGCTGGGAGAGGAACAGGTTCAGCAGCGGCCGGGCGTTGGCCAGGCGGTTCGGCGGGATGCGCACATAGATCGACATGCGTCGGCGCCGCACGTCCTCAAGCCGGAAGTCGTCGGCGGAGGTCGCTGCATCGACCACCGCGTCCGCAAAGATCACCAGTGGCGCGTTGAAGGTCGAGACGATGCTCGACAGCGTGTTCTCGGAGTTCGACAGCAGGCGCTGCAGCGCATCGACGCACTCATCGGATAGAGCCTTGCCATCCTCGGCCCGCTGCTTGATCGCGGCCGTGAAGTGGTCCTTCAGCGGCTGCCCTTTGCCGGACGACTGCCGCAGCATCTCGCCGATCGTGCGCGGCAGCTCCGGCGTCTCTAGCAGGTACAGCCCGATGCCGAGAAAGAGGTTGCGCGCCTGGTCGTTGAAGAAGGCTTCGGACGACGTGCTGCCGCCATCGTTGGGGAAGAACACCTGGCCGATGGCGAGCAGGTCGCCGACGCGGTGCAGCAGGCTCGTGCGCATCGTGCTCAGCGGGTTCCAACGGTGGCTGCGCGCGCTGTCGTCGAAAGGCGAGAAGGCGTACACCGCCTGGCCGTGCGCCGCGCGAAAGCCAGCCGTCACGTCGAAGTTCTCTCCCTTGATGTCGAGCACCACGACCGAATCGGGCCAGTTGAGCAGGTTGGGGATGACGATGCCGACGCCCTTGCCGCTGCGGGTCGGCGCCGACAGCATCACCGAGAGTTGACCCGGCAGCGCCAGGAAACGCTTGCCGTATCGGCCGAGCAGGATGCTGGGTGAGCCGCCGACGTTGCCAGTGAGTCCCGCGCGCTCGACTTCCGTGGCCGACGCGAAGCGGGCATCGCCGTGCAGCGCCCGGCGCGGGCGTGCCGCAGCGATCAAGGCCGCTGGCAGCGGGATCAGCAGCCCGACGCCGCTCACGACCATCGACGCGACGAGCGACTTCCGCAGCCGAGCATCGTCGGCGTAGAGCACCCAGTAGTGCGTGATGCTGCCGAAGCGCGCCTGACTCGGGTCGGCTTTGTTCAGCAGCAGGAACAGCACGGCCGACAGGTAGATCGCGGCGCAGGCCAGCCCGACGATGCAGACGATGCCAAACAGCGCCGCGGCCACCTTGCGCGGCATTGGCCAGGAGGCCATCGACAGCGCGGCGATGCTGCTCACGCCCGCTCTCCCATCGCATCGTCCCAACGACCGAGCCGCTGTCGCCGAGGCTCGTAGAACAGCTCGGAGATGAAGCGCCCGCGCTCGTCGCGATCGAACTGCACGATCACGTCGATCACGATGCCGAGCAGCCACTTGATCTCGTTCATGCGCAAGCCGTGGCCGCCGCCGCTCTCGCGGATCATCAGCGACATCTGCTCCAGCGCCAGGGCGCAGCTGCCGGCGTGGACGCTGGTGATGCTGCCCGGGTGGCCGGAAGCGGCGAGGCGGACAAAGTAGAAGCACTCGTCGCCGCGCACCTCCGCGAGGAAGATGCGGTCGGGCTTCATTCGCAGGCAGGCTTCGAGCAGCGACTTGGCCGTCACGCGGGCCGTGCCCTGGGCATCCTTGCTGTAGAAGAGGTGGACGACGTTCGGGTAGTTCGGCAGCATTAGCTCAGCGGTGTCCTGGATCGTGATGAGGCGCTCGTGCTTGGGCACCTCCTCGACCAGGCCCTTCATGAAGGTGGTCTTGCCCGAGCCGGTCTTGCCGCTAACGACAATCGTCTGGTGCCGGCGTACCGCCAGACGCAGGAACTCGGCGTAGCGCCGGGCTTCTTTCAGCGCCACCAGTTCCTGCTGGAAGGGCAGCAGTTTGCTCGATGCGGTGCGCGTCATGGTGGCTGTGCGCTCGAAGAGACCATCGCGCTCGAAGTCGTCGAGCCGCTTGATCAGGTGCGACGGCTTGCGGACCGTGATCGAGACGGTGCCGCGTGTGACCGCCGGCGGGATGACGAACTGGATGCGCTCGCCGCTCGGCAGCGTGGCCGACAGCAGCGGGCGCTCCTGGTTGACCTGCTGATCACAGTATGTGGCAACCGCCGTGGCGAGCGACAGGCAGCGCTCCTGCGTCATCTTGGGCGCCGGCACGACCCGCCAGCCCTTGACGGTCTCGACCAGCAGTTCGCCCGGGCGGTTGACGCAGACCTCGAGCACGCCGTCGGCGTCGAGCTGCTCGCGCAGCGGACGGAGGAACTCGATGACCGACGTGGCGTCGCCTTGCCAGGCGTCGGACAGGTTGCCCGCGTCGCGGTGGGCGTCCAGCACGGTACTCATCGCGGCACCGGCTGCAGTTCGTAGACCGACGAGAAGTCCACGTCGCGGGCGACATAGATGCCGACGATGCCGCCCTGGTTCCGATAGATCAGCGGCGGGATGTTGATGGTGCTCTCCAGCACCTTCTCGGCCAGCTTGCTGGAGTTGGACGTCGTTGAGGGCAGGACGATCGTGTCGGCCCCTGTCGCATTCGTCTCGTTGGCCTGGTTCTGGATGATCAGCTTGACCGAGTCGTCGATCAGCGACAGCAGCATCGCCGCGCCGATGCGCTCGGCCCAGCGGTTGTCCACGTAGCCGTCGATGCCGGACTCGCCGAGCTGGTCGGTGCCGGGCGACTCGATGTCGACGGTGACGCCATTGTGCGTGCGGATTCGCGTCCAGAGCACCGGGATACGCACAGTGCCGGGCCGCAACGAAGCGATGCGGTACTCGCCGTCGAGGTGCGAGCCGCGCTCGATCAGCAGCACCCGGCCGTCGTCGCTGTAGACGTTGCGCTGCACCTGGCAGCCCACGAGGCCGGAGACGGCGCTGACGACCTTGGTCTTGAGGGCGCAGGTGAAGGCGGTGCCCTTGGGCAGCGTCAGGCTGCGGTTGCCCAACATGCTTGACGCGACCCGGGGTGTAGCCGAGCCTTGAAGCTGGCCGCCGAACAGGCCAGCGCCGGGGAGGGTGGCACCGCCGGGTTGCACACCGGGCGGGGTGATCCCAGACGGGGGCCCTCCAAGGAGTGCCCCCGTCGGAACCGGCCCGGTGACCTGTCCGGTCGCGAGCGCCGTGCTGCGGGTCAGCGTGTCGAGCAGCGCGTGCAGCTGCCGCTGGTAGCCCTGCAGGTTGCGCGCGGTGTTGGCGATCGGATCGTTCGGGCCGACGTCGCGCGGCTCTCCACCTGTGGCTGCGACCGGCTCGGTGTGCCGCGCGGGCAGTGCAGGGGCGGCGCTGGGTGGCGTCGGCCGCGAAGTCACCAGCAGCACGGGGGCGTCATCCGGAGCAACCACCTTGGTGTTACCCCCGCCGGGGGCACCCGCTCCGGTGCGCCGTACCCCTATCGGCTCGGCCAGCTCATCGGTGATCGGAACGATCGCCGGGATGCGAGGCCCGCCCACTGCTGGCGTGCTGGCGGAAGCGGTGGCGATCACCGGCATCTCGGGCCGTCGAGGCTCGGCCGTCGCCGCGGTCGGCCGGTCGCTGACGCGCTTGGACTCATCATCGAGCTTCTTGCCGCTGGCGGCGAACTTCTGGATCGTGAAGGCGGCGATGACGATCAGGGTCAGTACGAACAGGCCAAGTGCCAGCAGGCCCTTCTTCGAGACGGCCAGGCGCTGGCGCTCGGCGACGTTCGGGATGCCGGCTTCGCCTGGGAGCGGCGCGATGCTGTTCGGGTCTTCGACAGGACCCTTGTCGAAACGTTCTTCAGGACGCACGGGATCTGTCATGGCGCCACCTCACTGCGTTGATCGCCGGCCTGTTGGCGAGCCGACGTGCTGTCGGCCTTCAGCGTGCGCCGCACGCCTGGCACCGTGGTGCCGCGCTCCGGCGGCACGCCGTCGAGGTCGAAGGCGTCGTTCCAGACCGCCACAACGGCCGAGCCGGCGCGCAGCATCAGGCGCCGGCTGACGCGGTCGACGACGAGCAGATCGTCTTCCATGCGCGCGTTGACGAGCGTCTCGCTGCCGTTGCCCAGAACGTGGAAGACCGCCGGCACCTCGCGGTTGCCCGGGAAGCGCAGGTAGGTGAAGCGGCCATCGTCGAAGACCAGCGCCGGCACGATGTCATCCGACGCGTCGCCCTCGGCGATGGAATAGCTGCTGTTGAGCACCTGCGGCTTGCCTTGCAGTCGCTCGGCGACGACCTGCTGCGGCGTGGGAGTCGCCGGAGGGGGCGGGAGCGCGGCAAGCGGGGCCAGAAGCGCGGGCGGCAACCCGTCGCTCAAGGCGTGCCGAGCCGGCGCTGCGGCCCGCGTCACCGGCGCCTTGACGACCAGGCGGTACACCGGCGGCTTCGGGTCGCCGTCGGCGAGCACGACGAAGCGGAAAGCGTGCGAGCGACGATCGGTGACCACGGCGACCGTGTTCGCGGCTCTGGCCGTGCTTTTCGGCTTGACGAAGAGGTTGCGTCCTCCAGCCTGGGCTGCGATGCACCAGGCCGCCTCAGCCTTCGCGCAGTCGCCACCGAGGCCCGAAGCAACCTCCGCGATGACCTCGTCGGAATCGAGCATCACCAGCGTGACCACGCCGCGCTTGACCGGGACCGTGACCACAGCCTTCGCGTCGTAGACGACCTCGCGAAGGCGTGGATCGCCGGCGGGGCCAGCCTGAGTGCCGTTCGGTGCCTGCGCCACCGCGAGGGTGGAGAACGCGCAGAGCACTGCAACTGCGCCGGCGAGTTTCATGGCTTCGCTCCTGGACCGGTCGTGTTGATCTCGGGGTCAGAGCGGTACGCGACCACGACGAAACCGAACGGGTTCTCCAGCCGGTCCTTCTCCTTTGCCAGCACCCTGGGCTGGTACTGGTAGACGACGCTGGCGACATGGCGCGTCGTGACCTCGGGCAGGTTGCGGTCCACCAGCCGAACGACCTTGTCGTAGGTGACCTGCGCTTCGCCCTTGTTGCCCGCGCGGCCGGTCGCGGACAGGCGTACACCGACGATCTGGATGCGCCAGTCCTCGCTGGCGCCGAGCTTCTTCTGCAGCGCCGCGTCGCCCTCGAACTGGCGGTTGTAGTCACCGAAGACCGCCGGCACGGCCATCCGCGCGACCTGATCGAAGTCGCGTTGCAGGAACATCCAGCTGTAGCCCTCGCGGGCCCGGACGAAGGTCGCGAGGTTGTGCTTGTCGAGCGCCTCCATCGGCGGGATCGTCTCGACGCTCAGGCGCTGCTGGATCGTGGCTTCGCCGGTGACCCGGTCGACGACGATCGGAATCTCGACCACGCGCCGCAATGGACCCTGCACAAACACGGCGGCGATGCCGATCAGCCCGAGCACCATGCCGGCGATGGCGACCCACCAGGCGCGGCGCTCCGAGCGTTCGATCATCAGCGCGCGGTCGAGCTCCCAAGAGCGGTTAGCTGCGAACTCGGCATCGGACTCATCGCCCCGCGCGACTTCACGATGAACGGCACCGGGCAATGCAGCGGCTCCGGCCGGCTTGCCGCCGGCCGTCAGGACGGCACTCATGAGCTACTCAGCTACGGCAGGTAGTCGGCGACCTTCCCGGTGCGGCCGAGCATCTGGTACTGGCGCTCGCGGTCGCGCGAGCGGGCGATGCGCTCTTCGCTGTCGGCGATGCCTTGCAGCATCTGCAGCTGCGAGACCTCGTGCGCGAGCAGCGCGTTCTCAGCGCCGATGCGGGCCTGGATCTCCTGCACCGCCTTCTGGTCGGCGGTGGCGTTGATCTGGCTCATCAGCGAGTTGATCTGCGCGAGGCGCCCCGCGGCGGACTTCATCGCGTCCTGCAGCAGGCCCTTGGTCTGGTACGGCGCGGCGAGCGCGGCCTGGCAGCGCGTGCGCTCGGCGCCGGCCAGGTCCATGCAGTTGTAGACCATACCTGCGTCGCGCAGCGCCTTCGAGGTACCAGTCAGGCCGGAATAGCCGCCGGTGTTTACCGCATTGACGAAGGTGTAGGCCTCAGCCGGCACGTAGTTGCGCAGCATCGGGTTGTTGAACACCTGGCCCAGGTTGCGGAAGCCGTTGATGCTGTTCAGCTGGTCCTGCAGCTGGGTGATCTGCTGCACCTGGTTCTGGATTTCGGTGATGTCGTTAAGAACCTGCTGGATGGTCTGGATCAGGTTCGCGATGTCGATCACCGGGATGCCGCTGGCGCGCGCGGGCGTGGTGCCGAGCGCGGCGGCCGCGAGGCAGGCAGCGGCGGCGAGCTTGTGGAGACGAAGGCGCATGGCGTACTCCTTGACGGTTGAGGTTCAGCTCCGGCCGCGCAGGGCGGCCAGCCGGTAGGCGGCAGTGCGAGCCGCGGTGAATCCCTGGCGGGCGAAGGCTGCGGCACCGGTGGCCATCGTTCCGGCGAAGCGGCTGCCGGTCAATGCAGCGGCGGCTGTAGCTCGGCCGGCCGCGTATGGGAGCCCGGTGCCGGCTTGGACGACGCCGCCAGCCGCCGCGCCGGCGCCTGAACCGCGCGCAGCGGATGCCGAACGCAGGCCCGAGACCATCATCGCGTTCTGGATCATCTGAATCCCTTGCTGTACGGCGGCACCACCGGTGAGGGCTGACGCGAGGCTCGGGGCCTGGAAGCAGATGATGGCCATGAGGATCATCAGAACGCAGTAGCGCGTTGCTTCGCCGAGCACGTTGAACGTGCCACCGAGGAAGCCGCCCCCATCCTGAATCGCCTTGAACATGGACACGCCCATGAAGGTACTCAGGCCCAGCGCGAAGAACGCGAACCAGGTCAACACCACCGCGTTGAGCACCATCGAAAGCCAGCTGTCGAAGAAACGCGCCGTAGGTCGCCACGCCAGGCACAGCACAAACAGCGGTCCGACCGCGATCACGAAGGTCAGGAACAACTTCGACAACGTGACCACGAACAGCGCGATGCAGAGAAACACGACCGAGCCGATCGAGAAGATGGCAGCCGCCAAGAAGAGGTCCACCCGGAACATGCTGGCTTCCTTCATGATGTCCGACACCTGCGCGCTCGCATCGTCGTTGAACTTGTCGAGCAGGGCGTACGGTGTGGTCACCGTTGCGGGGTCAACGCCAGCCGGTAGGAACGTCGAGGCTACTCCCATGGCCAAAGCGTTGGCGGTGTCTGAGACGTTGGCGATGTAGAGGCCCGATTGAAGTGCGAAGGCCAGGACCAGCAAGATCTTGAAGACCTTCCACATGAATACTGGCAGAGTCTCGGACACCTCGTTGCGAAGCACGGCCCAGCCATAGAGTGCAACCCACAGGGTCATTGCGGTCAGCGCAATCGGCGCGAGCGCCGTCATCAGCGTCGAGACGACTCCGAGCACGTAAGTGCTCAGGATGCCGTCGAGCTGTCCACCGACCCAGTTGAACATGTTGGTTCGGTCCTACTGAGCCGCGGGGAATGGCAGGTTCCCAGGCGGACGAGCGAACATATTCACGCACTTGCTCCCAAGGTCAGGAAGCTGGCATTGCACCCACGTGTCGCCACACTTCACGACCCAGACGCGCATCAGCTTCGTGTTGCCATAGCTCGATGCGCGGCAAGTTCCTGGGCGCGCATACGCCTCGGTGCACTCCACCAGGCCATCCTTGGTCTCGACCATGAGCCACGCTCCGCCATGGCACTTGTCCGCCGCTGCGCAGGGTTTCGCGGAGCGAATAGGCCCGGTAGCCGGCAGCGGCGCGGTCTCGACCTTCTTGGTCCCATCAGGCATGACCTTGACCGCCTCGTTGCCCTTGACGAACTGGGCGGATGCGGTGCCGGTCACGAAGACCAGCACCGCGGCGACCACGGCTGAACGAACGAAGCTCATGCGGCACTCCTCGAGTTCCTGGACTTGCGATCCTGAACCTCACGGAGCAGCACGGGAAGCCACTGAAACGGGTCGTTGCCGTGCCGTCCACGGATGTCGTCGAGCAGGGCCACGTTGTCGGTCGTCGCCGAGAGCACGGTGATGAAGTCGTCGAGTCCCGACAGGTCGAGCTCGCAGATCGCGCTGGCGTGGCCTTGCTTGACCAGGAAGCGCCGCCCGCCCTGGGCGCCGAGGCTGCGCACGATGTCGTACTCGGCCTCGCTCAAGCCGAAGCCCTCGACGTACTCCTCGCGCACCGCCTCGGAGTTGGCGAGGAAGATCTTGGTCACGCTCTGCTCGACCATCGTCCGGCCGATGGGGTGCCGCAGCACGTCCGACGGGCTCTGCGTATCGAAGATGCCCAGGCCATTCTGCTTGCGGATCGTCTTCTGCTTCTGCTTCGCGAAGTCACTGAAGATGGGGTGGTCGAGCGCCTTCCAGAATTCGGAGATCACGTAGATCAGCCGCTCGCCGTTGATCAGCTCTTCCATCACCTGCAGCAGGTACAGCATCACCGGCGTGCGGACCTCGGGCAGGTCGAGGAATTCGGTGGTGTCGAAGCCGATCACCCCGGCGTCGTACAACTCACCGAGCCGATCGTCTGCCATGTCGAAGACCCAACCCAACGCGCCGCCCTGGCACCAGCGGCCAAGCCGCTCGTAGAGGCTGTTCTCGCCGGTCTTCGGCAGGTTCTGCCGTACGGTTGAGAAGCGGCGCAGGGCCGGCGGCATCATCGCCACGGCCTTGATGGCATCGGAGACGGCACGCTCGTCCGAAGGCATCAGCGGCAGCGCCGGGGTCTCGATGCAGGTGCGGATGAGCTGCTCCCAGAACTGCAGTCGTGCCGGCGTGGGCTCACGCTGTAGCGGGTTGCAGCCGGTGGGCTTGCCGGCTTCGAGCGTCAGGTAGCGACCGCCGAGCGCGCGCAGCGCGATCTCGCATCCGCGGTCCAGATCGAAAAGCACCAGCCGCGGTGCTGGCTCCCACTTACGCGTCAGCGTCAGCAGGAACATTTCGAGCGTGGTCTTGCCGACGCCGGTCGAGCCGATGATCAGCGTGTTGCCGGGCAGCTTCTTGTCGGCAGAGTCCTCACCATCGGGGCTGGCGTGCAGGTTCAGGTAGAACGGTTGACCCGAGGGCGTGCGCATCAGCGCCAAGGCTTCGCCCCACGGATTGCCATCGCGCTTGCCGCGCGCAAAGTTGTGGCCGGCGGCGAGTGCCGCGAAGGCGCGCGACGACAGCTTCGCGTCCCGCGGTCGCCATTGCCAGTTGCCGGGCATCTGCGCGAACCAGGCGGCGTCGGCGACCAGATCGACCGGCGACATCTGCAGGCTCGATGCCTCGCCGACGGCACCGATGGCCTGCGCCGCGCCGCGGCCGGCGTCGGCCACGTCCTCGCCGAACACGACGAGGCTGTAGTGGTACTCCCCCATGCAGAACTGGCCGTCGCCGAGTTCGTTGAGCGCCACGTCCATCTCGGCCACCTGGCTGGCCACCACGTCGTCGCTGGCGATGAGCTGGTCGCGCTGGAGTTCCAAAGCCCGCATCGCCTCACGCCGCGGCAGGATCGAGTAGCTCTGCGTCTCGATGAACTCGCTTGGCTCGTAGAGCAGCGCGTTCAGGATGCCGGGTTGCACCGCGTCGGCGTACTCCTTGATGTCCACGAGGGCCGCGTAGCGCGTGCCGCCGCCCTGGCGCAGTTCGAGCTTGTCGCCGCCGAAGGACAGGCGGGTGGTCGGCAGGGTCCGGTACAGCGGGGCGGCGGCGGCGGGCACCGGGCGCCAGCGCCCGTTGACGAGGTAGCCCAGGAACTCCGCGACTTCCGAGTGCCGGCGGCCGCGGTCCTCGCGAACGCCCAGTAGCTCCGGCCGAAAGCCTCGCAGCACGCGGGCGACGAACGCCGACCGTTCTTCCATGACGCGCAGCGCCTCGGCCTGCGCCGACGCGATGGCTTCGCGCGAACGCTGGCGCGACTGCAGGGCACGGCCGACGCGCGACACGTTCGGCCGATAGACGAGCGTGAGGTACAGCTCGTTGCTCATCATGCGGTGCTGGCTCAGCCGAGCCTGGTACGCCACCGACAGGTCGCGTGCGAAGCCCGGCTCGGCGGGGTGTTCGAGCTGGTCACGCACGACCCGGTGAAGCCGGTGCGTCCAGACGGCCCACTGGCCGCCGGCGAGGTTGCGCAGCAGGCTACACAGCGCCTCGTGCCGCTCGGCGATCAGGTGCTCGTCCGCGCACTCGAAAGGCACGCCGTCGATCCGCCAGACTCGCAGGTAGTCGCCACCGCGCGTGATCACGTCGTGCGGACTGACCAGCGACGAGAACGGCACGAAGCGGGCGAGCGGGTTCTCAGCAGCTGCCTGCTTCCAGTACCGAGGCGACGGACGGGGGCGTGCAAAGACGCCGGCCACGCCCGCCGAGGCGGCGCGCCTAGACGTGCCAAGCATCGCGTGCCCCGCGGTACAGGTTCGGCGCGTAGCTGCGCGACTTCCAGAAGCGCCGGTTGCGGTCGTGCAGGCGCAGCTTGACCGCGATGAAGATCTGCCGGAAGCGCTGGTCGTCCTTGCTGGTGACGTGGCGCATCCAGCCGAGCGCCGGTACGACGGCCAGCAGCACCGCGAGCGCAACCCACCAGCTCACGAGGATGCCGCCCCACATGACCAGCAGCATCCCTGTGCCGAACAGGATCACCAGCGGCACCAGCGGAATGCCCAGCTTCATGGCCGGACGGGTCGCGCCCTTGTAGATGGCTTCGCCGAGCATCGCTGCGATTCCGTCAGTTAACGATGTAGCTGGCAAAGGCCGCGGCACCGCCGACCAGCGTGCCGCCGATCAGCACGTTCGCCACGTCGGCCAGGCGCGCGCCCTGGAAGATCATCTTGAAGCCGGCCCAGATGATCGCGATGGTCACCACCGCGATCGAGATCGTGACTAGGATTGCGTTGACGTTGGTGACCGTCGTGTTGATCTTGTCGAAGCCCTGCGCGTGGGCAAGGACAGGGGCCAAGGCGCCGATGAGGACGGCGGAGCGGTTCGAGCGAAGTTCTTGGTTCACGAGCGCTCCTTGCGGTTGGGGAGAGCAGAGCCAGCGGCCGGAAGTGAGGCTGAGGCCCGTACGACCTTGCGGACGTAACCGTGGCGCAGGCCGGTGCTGAAGTTGCCGCTGTAGTAGCAGGACAGTGAAAAGCGCAGGGCGTGCTGCGCCGCGTGGGCCGAGGCGGCCCGCGCGTAGCACTCGCCGAGCACGGCCTGCATCGCCGCAAGGCTGGCGCAGGGATCGAGCGCGGTCCGCGGTGTCAGGCCAAGGCGCGCGAAGTTGCCGACGTTAATCTGGCCCAAGCCCACGCTGTAGTTCCAGCCGTCAGCCTGCAGCGCCTCGATCGTGGCCAGCGCTTCGGCTCGAGTGCGCGGCTGGCGTTGCAGAGCGCCGCCGACCACGCCGATCGCGTACGGGTTGAAGCTGCTCTCGACGCGGGCGATGGCACGAGCCGTGTCCGGATGGATCTGCGGCGCGCAGACCAGCGCGAGGGCGAGGAAGGTGGCGTCGTCCACTTTGAGCCTCGCTCACGGTGTGTCGGGTGCCGGCGGCGGCAGGGACGCGAACCACTTCGCGTAGTCGTCGTCGAAGCGCGTGTCCCAGGTGCGGAGCTGGGTTTTGGCCGCAGGGCTGAACTCGGTCACCGAGTCACCGCCGAAGCTCCACCAAGTCCTAGAGAAGGGTGCGCCGTTGATCGAGATCGAGATGGCCCCTGAGTAGTCGCACTGGTAGATCGGCGCGCTCTCACCGTCGATGACGCGTGTGTACTGCGGCGGGCAAAACGCCGGAGCACTCGACCAAGTGTGGTTCGCGCTGTTCCCGGCGCCGGACATGTTGCAGGTCGGGAAGGGCTTGCCCTTCGCGAGATCCCGGAAGACCTGATGCACCGGCGGGACGCACTGCGGGATCGCGCGCCAGCTCGGTGCAGTGAGGCACAGCAGCACGAGGCATCCATCGACGGCGCGAGCGGAAGTGGGGAACGCGAAGGCCGTCGCGAAGACCATAGCGGCGACGGCGCCGAGCCACGATGAAGTACGCTGTCCGTTGTTGGCCGCGCCGTGGCGCGCGACCCTTGACGAGTGGTCCATGCTCGACTCCTTGGCGACGCGCCGCACACCGGATGCCGCTTGGCAGTCCTCTGATGCTTGGCACCGTGGGAGTCAATGTAGGAGGCGACGATGCGCGAAGACGCGATGGATCGAATCGATTTTTCAGCGCACGGGCACAGTCCCGCGGGATGTGCATGAGCCCTGTTGCATCCAGCGGCATGGTGTCGCCTGAACAGATCGGGGTCCGCGAATTCGAGGACTACTCCCTCGTCATCGACGCACGTTCACCGCACGAATACGCCGAGGATCACCTTCCCGGGGCCGTCAATCTGCCCGTGGTCAATGATGCCCAGTACGCCGAGGTCGGCACGCGTCACAAGTCCGACAAGCACGGCGCCTACCTTATCGGCGTGGAGTACTCGTTGCGCAACATCGCCGACCAGATCAAGCCGCTCATCTCCAAGTACGGTAAAACCGACCGCTTCCTTGTCTATTGCTTTCGCGGCGGCAAGCGCAGCCGCCTGTGGGCCGACAACCTCCGGACGATCGGCTTCCAGGTCGATGTTCTGGCCGGAGGCTGGAAGCGGTACCGGCAATGGGCGCGCGAGTCGCTCGAAGCGCTACCGCCCCGATTCAAGTACCGTGTGCTTGCGGGCCCCACCGGCTGCGGCAAGACCCGCCTGCTCAGTGCGCTGGCAGCGCAGGGTGAGCAGGTGCTGGACCTGGAGGCGCTGGCCGCGCATCGCGGCTCGTTGCTTGGAGATCTGCCCGGCGTGCCTCAACCGACTCAGAAGTCGTTCGACAGCCTGTTGCTCCACGAGCTGCGACGCTTCGATGCATCAAGGCCGGTCTGGATCGAGGCTGAAAGCAAGAAGATCGGCAACCTGCAGTTGCCCGAGAGCCTGTTCGACTGCATGCACCGGTCGGAGGTGATTCATCTCGATGCCCCGATGACTGAGCGTGTGCAGCTTTGGCGCGAGGACTATCCGCACTTCGCCGCCGATCCGGTTGGAATGGTCCGGAAGCTGGTGCCGCTGAAGCCGCTGGTTGGAGGACAGTTGCTCTCGGCCTGGCAGAATTTGGCAGAGCAGGGCGCGACCGATGCTCTGTTCGAGAGCGTCATGGAGGGGCACTACGACCCTTGCTACCTGCGATCAACCCGCTCCAACTACCGACGCACAGAGGTACATCGGCGGTTTCCACTTCAAGGGCTCGGACCGCAGGCACTTGCTGATGCAGCGCGCGAGCTCGCGACGCTCGCGCACATCGGTGACCGCATCCGAGAGTCAGACGCGCCGATAGACCGCGGCACAGGTGACGCGCCGCCCTGATGAGAGTGGCTGTGCGGGGTGGGCCATCCAGTACGTTCGGGCTGGTTCCATCACCCGGCGCCACAGTGGCGGTACCAAGGCGGCGAACATGAGCAGAGGGTAGCCGGTAGGAAGGCGGGGCGATGCCGCGGCCAGCATGACGCGGAAGTACGGCACGCCAGGCGTGTCGTGGTGGGCCTGATGCAGGCTCAGGTTCAGGGTGACCCAGGACTGGAAGCGGCAGTCGTCTTCCCAGCCCCACTCGTGTTTGCGCGCGCTTGAGAAGCAGTCGTCGCCGAGGCCCCAGTGCTGGATGTATGTGACGGTCTGGATGGCGAACGCAACGAGGACGACCACGAACCCGAAGATCGCAATGCCAACCCAGCCGGCCGCGGCGCCGAAGATCGCCCAGTTTGCTGCCATGGCAACCAGCGCCAACCGGAGCCCGCGTACGGTGGGCAACCGCGCCTCTCCATGCCACGCGAGGCCGCACCTCCCCACAGTCTCGGCGGTGATGCGCGAGAGCCGCCGCCCTGCAAACCGCCATACCGACTCTTCGCGCCTCGGCCATTCCGCGGCTGCCGTGTTGCCCGCAAGACGGTGATGTCGAAGGTGCTCGTATCCAAGCAACGGGTAGCCAGCCAGCCCGGCGAGCACGTGTCCCATCAACCGATCCCCGCTGCTTGAGCGGTGCACCAATTCGTGGGCCACACAGGTGGCGAAGATTAGCGTCACCCAGAGACTCAGCGCCCACTTGAGGCCCTCGAACGATGAGGGTGCGAAGGTGAGCCAGCGGACGAGCACGGTCCCCAACGCGCCGACAAGCGCGAAGGCGTAGACCATCGGCAGCCGCTCAAGCACGAATGCGAGTCGCCCGCCCCACACGGGAGGCTCACCCGGTCGATGCACGCCGAATACCAGGCGCGCCAGTGGAAACAGCAGAAACGCGACACCAAACGTCAGCAGGGGCTGGGCGATCACAGCACTGACCGCCAGCAGCGCAGGGGCGATGAAGATCGCCATGTAGCCTGCTGCCGATGTGAGCTGGCCCAACACGACAGCCAAGCCGTCAGATCAGGCCGTACTCTGCCGCCAGCTGCGCCGCCGTGGTGCGCGACGAGACGCCCAGCTTGGCGTTCAGGCGCTGCCACCGGGAGTCGACACCCTGCGATGTCATGTTCATCAGCGATGCGATCTCCTTCGAGCTTCGTCCCTGACGTTGCTGGGCCAGCAGCGCCAGGTCGTCTTGGGACAATTTGGTTCGCGTCACCAGTTCGTCTCTCAGCTTCGCGATCTGCCACGCGTGCAGCCGGACCACGAGGCCGGTGACCGCGACCGACACAGCAGTAAGCGTCTGCTCATCGAGGTACTCCGGCTTCGCCGAGCCGAGGCACAGTGCGCCGAGGCGGGTCAAACCCTGCGGGCTCTGTGCAGGAATCAGGATCGCCGATGCGAAGCCGAAGCGACGCGCCAGGGCCACGACTTCGTTTTGCTGAGCCGTGCGAACAGGAATGTGCTTTGCCAGCGTCGCCTCTGAGTGGTGCCTCGTGTAATCCCACCAGGGGTCATGCATGTAGCACGCGTTGCTCTCGTACTCGAGGCACCAGGTCGGGTCGCATGCCAGGATGAATCGGTACGACACGTAGGCCTCGTCGTCCTTGACGAAACTGGCGAAGGCTGCGGCGTCTGCGCCGCACAGATCACTGGCCTCGGCGAGCACCGCGGACACTTCGCTGGAGTCGAGTTCACTCGTGACCCGCATTGCGAGGTCGGCGGTGCGCCGGAAGAACTCACCGTCCTGCGTGATCGCGGTCAGCGTGCGCGGTTCGCTCATGATTCTCGAGCAGGGCGCCGCCCTTGCGCCTGATGTCGGAGAACACGATGGGATAGTCGAAGCGCACTGAGTCCGCTTCGCACCAACGCAGAAAGCAGGCGCTGTCCCTGAAGATCGCGGTGTGAACGAGCCGTGCACGACCGCACACCTGCTTGCGCTCCCGCTCCACGCACAGGCCATGCCGGGTGGGCTGAAGCCTGTAGCTCACCGTGCCGTCGTCGCTCCGTACGACGATCGGGCCTTCGGCCTCAGAGAACTTCGCTCGATTCCGTGAGCTCTTCATGACGCAGGCTCGGTTTGCCACAGTGCTGGCAGCGAACGTCGTTGAGGTTGGCCTGCTCCGCGCCAGTCAACGCGGGGTGCACGCTCTCGCAGCCGCAGTGCTCACACTCCGTGAGCAACACGCTGAACAGGCGCAGGCAGGACCCGCAGCGCCAGTCCATCGCTGTGCCGGATTCGATGACCTCGTAGTCATCCGTCTCGGTATGCCCGCAACGCGGGCACTCGAACTGCAGAGCGCCGCAGTCGTCGGAAGGGTCCATGGCTTACCTCTCATGGTTCGCCTTCACGCCAGTAGGCACGTGGCCAGCCGGCTTCCCATATTGATCCACAGGCTGTCGACAGGTTATGCGCTGGTTCTGCATATAAATCGAGTTGAACGCGTCGGCTTTGGAATTGTCCAGCCCATGGTTTTTCCAGACGTTTCGAGGCGTCCCGTGGACGCGCATGTCGTCCCAGATGTGGCAGTGTCCTGTCGGCGTCCTTTGATCGGCGCGCCCCAAGGGCGCGGCACGTCGGCCGCGTACTGCCGCGCACTGCCGCGCACCGCCGCTTCCCTCGTCGGCCCGGCGTCGCTACCCCGTCTTCGTCGGCCGCCACCCGTGCGAACCGTAGCGGCGCGCGCCCTGGCGCAAGGGCCTTTCGCGGCATAAACGGCGGCCTTCCCCCGCCGGCCTTCGCTGGCGCTGCGGCCCGCGCAGGCCCCTTCCATTTATTCCACGGAGCCCTTGCACCGGTGCGCCGTCGCGCCGCTCTCGGTGTCGCACGGGTGGCGACCGACGAATGCGGGGCAGGAACCAGCGCACCCGAGCCAACGCCGAGGGACATCAACAGCCACGAACGGCTCCCTCGGATATTGGAGCAGGGGTGGGCCGTTCACGAGGGCTTGGAAGGCATGTGTATCGATCAGGCACCGCCACGGACCGCGGGCACGGGGCTGAGCCGGAACCGGTGCCATCCCGTGGCCCGGAGTCCCGCCCTGACTGCGGCGTCTCGCCCGGGCGGTTCAGCTTGGGCACAGCGTGGCGCGCACAGCCGATTTAGGGATTGTCAACCGGAGTTCATCATGATGGAACACATCAAGGAGCTGGTTTCGGCTCCGCTAGCGGCGCTGGTTGTGTCGCCGCTCAATGTGGGGCGCTATTCGAGCGGGCGGGCCGAAGAACTGGCTGCACTGATCGACGCGCAAGGGCTGCTGCACAACCTAGTCGTGGTAGGGATCGACATGGCCGACTGGTGGACGCCGACCGCCGAAGGCTTCCTCAACCATGTCTCGAAGGCGCAGATCGTTCAGGCCGTGAAGGAGGCCGCGCCGGGCCTGACGGCCGACGGCGTCGAGAGCATGAAGAAGCGCGTGCTCGTGAACACGGCGTCGACGAGGCTCGCCGGAAAGCGCTGGCTCCCGACGCCGCTTCGACGACCGTCTGCGTAGCGCGCCGGGTTCGGCACGTGGCGGCAGGGTGGGTCGAACCAACCTGCTGCCGCGCAGTCGAAAGCGATCATGTGGCTCGTTCTCACTCGCGCACCGCTGCCTGACGCGCCGCATTGGCCCGGCCGGCGGTTGCTCGCGCTTGTCGACGCGGTGGCCTGGCCTGCAGTCTGGATGGCGCTGGCCGCCAACCTGCCGCACCCCGCCGGTATCGTCGGCCCGATGATCACGGCGCTCGCGGCACTCAGCGCTATCGGCCGCGCGCATCGCGCCATCTGGTTCAACCATCGGTACCACTTCACCACGTGGCGATCGGGCCGTTGGGCGCTGATCCTCCTGTCGATTGGCCTGGTGTTGAAGGTGGCGCTACCGGCCTGACGCTGAGTCCGGTCAATGCGTGACGACGGGACGGGTCTCGAACCACTGTTCAACGTCGGCGCGGCGCCAGACAACGATCCGCTTCGTGAGCCGCACCGGCGGCGGAAACTGGTCGTCGGCCATCAGACGGTAGATCGTCGAACGCCCAAGCCCGGTCAGGCTCATGACCAGGCCGATGCGAAGGTAGGGAAGGCGCGCGCGCTCGACATCCGTGCGCGGGCGATCGATGGCGTCGTTGGTCATCGCTGGACTCTAAGGGAGCTTGCCTGCGATGAATTTAGTCCCAACAGCGATGCGGAGGAGCGATGACTTCAGGCGGAAAGGCATCGGTACTGGGCCAGACCTCGAGGCCAGAGGGCCGGTAGCAGCGGACGCCGACACCAGTCCGACCGGATGTGACCTTCAAGCTGGAAGCGGTCGTTCGGCGCACCGCGGCGAGTGACTGATTCCGGACCCTTAGCGGTCTCAGGAGCCGTCCGGGAGAAGTGGTCAAAACCGGTCGATCAACGTTCGACATGAGCGGCGGCGCAAAGGGCGCGAAGCGGCCTTTGCGACGTCCGCTCGATGGTGGGGTTAGACCTCATGCCGCACGAGCCTTCACTTGCTCCAACACCTGCAAAGCGAGCTCTTCGTCATTCGCGATCTCTGCAATCCCGAGCACGGAGAGCGAGCCAATCAGCTCCGCAAAGAAGAGGACCTGTTCAACCTCTTCGAGGTCGTAGTGAGGCTCGACCGCCTCATCCGTGTTCCAGCGTTGAACGTGTAGGCCACCGGTGTGTGTGTAGGCGCACATGGCTGCCCAGTGCCTCTGCTTGAGGACTGAAAGCACGCCCTCCGAGAAACCCGGAGTCTGCTCAAGCTGACCAAGAAAAACACCGAGCTTTGGCGGCTCTTGCGCATTGAGAAACCCGTCGACTTGAGGCTCGGTAGCGCAGAGGACCAACCACATGCCACGAACGTACGCCTCGAAGGCAACGCGCAGAAGCGAGAAGCTGGACGCATACAGGCTGTGTTCGATAAGTAGGGCGATCGAGTGGTGGTGCTCCTGCGCGATGGCCAAGCAGGCCGCGCCTGCGCGCACTCGAGTGGAAGCAGGTAATGCCTTCTCATGAACGGCCAAGCGTAGCCACTCGACGTACTTACCGGCGGCTTGTTTGCGGGCTTCTGACAGCATGGGGTCTAAGGTGAAGGTGACCGGCACGTTGCCGCAAGGGGCCGCGCGGTGCAAGATTTCCAGCGTCTCCGTGCGGCCCCTTGCTGCATCGTGTCTGAGTCGACCGACCTGTTAGGCGTCATGGCCGCGGCGTTGGCACGTCAAAGGCCATGACAGTCAGGTACAGCTCTCGATTTCTGTCATCTCGATTGGCAAACAGGTACCGGAAAATCGTCTCCGTCGAGCCAGGCAAGTCCTTCTTGAACTGCGGGTGCGCACGGACCGCGTCAGGAATTGCCGCCAGTACTTTGGAGAAGTCCCGGTTCCGGTTGAACACCACCACAGCTGTCTTTGTGTCTCTCCATGAGCTGTAGCCAAGGAGCTGGTCGATAGTCTCCGCAAGCTTCTTCGGTCCGGACCAAAATTTGCACTCTGCAATGAAGATGTTTCGGCCTTCCGAACGAATAAGAATGTCAGTCTTGCCCTCGTAGTTGAACGTCTCTCCAGTCGCTTGACCCTGATAGTGCCCGTTCAGTTGGACAAGGAAGTGCGAGCGCAAAGCCACTTCGTCGACGTCATGGAAAGCGGAGGGGCTGAGCTCCATGACTTGTGTCATGCCCTGCATGACACCAAGAATATGCTCGTAGTCGCTCTGGCCCAGCGCAGGCTCCGGCTTGTACGGCGCAGAACTCGCGGGAGGCATAACTGGGGAGATCTTCTTGCGCACGTCCGGCGGAACATACGTCTTCGGAGCATTCTGCCGTTCCTTCATCTTGAAGCCGAGCGACGCAACTGTATTGCGGTTCGCAAGTAGCTTATTCCGTCGGGCCTCAATCGCCCTGCGAGCCTCGCCCAGAAGCTGCCCGTTTAGTCCAGCTACATTGGCACGAAGATTCGTCAAGTACGATTGGACCTCGCGGACAGTCCGTTCGATCTCTCCCCGAACTTGCGCGGCCTCGAGGTTCGTTCCGACGATCGCGAACGTCAGTAGGTTGCTGCGTACGCTTGCCCGAGGCGGGCTTAGGGTGTACGGATTGGGCTGGATCTTGAAGGCCTCTGCCTCGCCGGTGAACGGGATCTCCACTTCGATCTCCGACCCTGTGATGTAGAAGGGCCTGCTCCGGTCTGTGATGTACCTGTTCTGATCCCTGCTTACGTCAATCTGCTTCTCTCGCTGATCCACCACCAGGTTGTCTTCGTCAAGAACCGGAACGTCAATCTTGTAATTTTCGGAGAAGTAGAGCGCCAAATCGTCCACAGAGGTATTCAGTAGGCGATCAGGATCGACCTTCTCGATCTCTGCGGCCATTTGCTCGCGCTGGTGCCGGTCAACTGAATGCCAGTCAGGCCCCATGAACAGATAGTCTTCCCGAGCCACAAGCTCCTCCTTTGACGTCTAACGTGAAGGTGACCGGCACGTTGAGGCAGGGGCCGCACGGTGCAGTTTCCAACGGCACTGTGCGACCCCTTGCCCCAAGGTGTCCGATTCGACCGAACTGTTATACCTCTCCGCCCTCGTACTCATCGTCCACTTCCTCAGCGATCTTCACGAACTTGTGTTCGTGTTGCTCCCGCAGATAGAACAGATAGATCCGCGCGTCGCTTTCACTTATCTCCTTTGGATTACCCGACAGATATTCCTTTAGCACGGAGATCGCATGCTTGTACTCGTCGAGGTCAAAGCGCGTGTATTCGCTCAACTCGCGCCGCTCTTCGAGCGCGGCTTTGAACTGCGAGTACATCTTCTCAATTGACTCGAGCATTGACAGGCCGAAAGAACGATCGCCCTGCGACGAAGAGTGGACGCCCTGCCCCACCTTCTCAAACATGTAGCCCGTCGAGGAGTGAAACACGTCGGAAATCAATCTGCCTCCAAACTTCTCCCGATGGAGTCGATCTGCCGCTTTCAGCTTGTCGGCGACCGACGACAAGGCCACTTCGATGTCTCTCAGCTGCTCCTCGACGATCCCTGTCAAATCCACGTCTACAAATTTCGTGTCGTCGTCCGGTGAAGACCGAAGTAGGGTGAACCCGGTCTTTGAGAGCGAGACGCGTGAGATGTAGTTGTAGTGGTTGACCTTCTTAATGTTCTGCTTGGTCGGGTGGCCGATCGCAGCGTTGCGAATATCCCGAATTCGCATAAGTGTCGGACTCTCCGGGTGGCTGACAGCGAAAGCTTCCGAGAGGTGGCGAACGGCATCCTGCTGAAGAAAGAGCGCCTGCAAAATTCCATACGTGTAGATGTACTTCAGACCGTCACTCGACGGGTATGGAGAGGCAACATAGTCCCGAATACAAAGGACGGTATCGCCGATGACGTCTAACGAACTGCAAATCTGGTTCCAACTCTCCCTCGACTTGAGAAGATCACCTTGATGTCGTCCCGTGTTAATGAAGTCGCGAACGGCACCCTCGAGGTTCGTGATGCGGTCCAACGCTGCGACGGTATCTTCAGAACTGTTCGTCATAGCGCGGCAGTCTGAGAGGTATAACGCTCTAGCTCAGCGGGCGGCAAAGCCGTCCGCTGCAGCGAGGGGTTGGACCGTGGACGAGACTCACCGACGACCTCGGTTGTGCCCAGCCGCCCATTGCAGGCCGGAGCAATGGATGGAGGGTGCGACTCCGCACATCGCATAGGCGACGTACAGGATGCGCCTGGAACCCAGTGCAGAAACACGAGCGCACCGACAAGCCCCGCCGCGTTCTTCGGGAAAAACTTCCAATCAGAGGCGGGTAGTGATTCACAGTGGTTCGAGCGGGGACGGCTACTATGTTCTAGATGGACACCTGTTGCCGTAAGCACGTGCCTGTCCGCATGACACGTGTGCGGTACTACGCTTGTCACGCCTAGGCAGTCGGCGCTTACTGTACTTTCATCCAGTGATATCGTGCCGATAAAAGCGAACTCGGGACTTTGCCGTTAGCGCGGCGGCTTCACAAGCCCTCGGCGATGGTGTGCGCGGGAGTCATCCGATGGCTGCTCCAACGGTTTCGCGCGGCCGGCTACCGGCCGCAGCCTGCTCTCGTCTTGCCTCCTCTTAGGGCGGCTCGGCTGCTGGACCAGTTGCGTGGACGGTTTCGGTACCTCCCCTACAGCCGTCGCACTGAGCAGGCCTACGTCCATTGGCGCAAGGCCTACATTCGCTTCCATGGCCTTCGTCACCCCGCACAGATGGGTCAGGAGGAGGTGGAGAGCTTCTTGAGCTTCCTTGCCAGCGAGCGGCAAGCGTCGGCCTCGACGCATACGCAGGCACTGTCCGCTCTACTCTTCCTCTATGCCAAGGTGCTTGGCCAGCAGTTGCCTTGGCTACAGGAGATCGGACGGCCGCGGCGATCTCGCAAACTGCCGGTGGTGCTGACACGCGACGAGGTCGCGGCCATCTTGGCCCAGATGTCCGGCTAGCACCTGCTGTTGTATGGCGCTCGGTTTGCGCTTGTCCGAAGGTCTGGAACTGCGCGGGAAGGACCTGGACTTCGAGCACTAGGCCGTGATCGTTCGACACGGAAAGGGCGGCAAGGATCGGGACTCGATGCTGCCGGCCAGTCTGCGGGCCGGTCTTCGCATCCAGCTCACGATGGCGCACCAGGTGTGGTCCGAGGACCTGGCGCACGGTGGCGCTGGCGCGGAATGCCGGCTGCACTGGGGCGAAAGTACCCGTGCGCCGGCTCGTCGTGGCCTGGTTCTGGGTATTTCCCCAAGCAGCGTACTCCACGGATCCGATCAGCGGTGTCGTGCGGCGACACCACATGTACCACCACACGTTCCAGCGCGCCTTCAAGCGCCCCGTACATACGGCGGGCATCGCCAAGCCCGCATCGCCGCACGCCGTGCGCCACGCGTTTGCGACACACCTGCTGCAATCAGGCGCCGACATCCGCACGGTTCAGGATCTTCTGAGGCACGCGGACGTCGCCACGACGATCATCTACACCGACGTGTTGAAGGTCACCGGTCACGGTGTTCGCAGCACACTGGATGCGATGCGCGGCTAGCCCGCTAGCAGCCGTTGGCCGATGACCGCTTCTGGCCGGCAGCCGTCAGGCGACGCGAAACGTGGCGATGTCTGTTGTCGCCGCAGGTCTGGCACCGCCAACCGCGTCAGGACAAGCGGTTGCCCTCATTAACGGTGGCGCCGCCTCGCCTTGTACAGCGGTTCCGGCTGAACGAACCGGTCGTTCGCGAGCGCTCGCTGCAGACGAGCATGCGTTGAGAATCGCTTCAAGCTCAGCGCCCAGCCGCTCCCAGGCATCGCGCTTCTCCACGTTGTACGGATGGGTGAGGTAATGCCGGCGAACACGGCTGCCCTTGAGAACGTGGTTCTGGCATCGATCCACCACCTCCGGCGTGATGCCGAGGGCTTGCATCATCGTGGCGCCAGTGCGTCGCAGATCGTGGGG
Source organism: Aquabacterium sp. J223 (assembly GCF_024666615.1). Lineage (NCBI taxonomy): Bacteria > Pseudomonadati > Pseudomonadota > Betaproteobacteria > Burkholderiales > Sphaerotilaceae > Aquabacterium > Aquabacterium sp. J223. The sequence goes on from NZ_CP088297.1 coordinate 1,829,479, forward strand.
CGTCCAGTCGCCGTTGGCGCCTCGAGCAAGGACGAGGCTGTCGTCGTTCCTCCGTCCCTTCAGTGCCTTGCGCTCCTTGAACCTGTGCTGGCGGTCGCCGACCTGCTTGCTCACCGTCTTCACATCGACGTGAGACTCGGCGCGCCGGGCGGGAAAGCACCAGTCGGTGTTGCCCGTCAATGCATGCACGGCCTCGAACTGCCGCGCGGCGAAGGCTGACAGGAAGACGAGTTGATCCTGCTTCTTGCCGCGGGCACCCTTGGCATTCTCTTTCGGGATGAACCAAGTGTTCGCCTCGAGGTCGACGTGCTTCCACTGGGCCATCAGGAGTTCGCCGATCCGACACAGCGTGCTCAGGCAGATCCACAGCGCGAGTCGACTCTCCGGCTGCAGAGGCCGCGTGGCCCGGCGCCTGTCCGCGGCCTGCTCGTAGTCCTGGTCCATGCGGGCGAATATGTCGCGCAGTTCCCTGATCTCGCCAGCGGTCAACGTCCGCTCGCGCACGTTGGACATGTCGTAGTCCACCGGCACGATCGTCTCGATCCCAACCAGCTCCGCCGGGTTGCCGTCGATCAGCAGCTTGCGCCAAGGCTGTCGCTTCTCTGCCCAGGCGAACATCTGGCGCAGGTCGCGCCACAGCCGCACCGCCATCCGGTTGGCGCCACGCGCCACGACTGCGGTCAGCACCTCGCGCAGGTGCTGCTCGGTGGTCGCGCGAACCGGCCGGCTTCCGGCACGCGGGAACAGGTCCTTCTCGAACGAACGTTGCAGGTCGGCGTTGCCGTCCTTGCGCAGGACGCCGCTCCTGAACCACTCTCGGGCCAGCTGCTCGACCGTCGCGTCCTCCGCGCGGCGCTTCACGTCGGCCGCGATCGTCGCCTGGACCCGTTGGCGCTCGTCGATTCGATCGGCTTGCCGCTTCTCGTTGGGGTCGGCGCCGCGTTTCAGCGCGTCTCGGGCCGCATCGCGCGCCGCGCGGACAGTCTCGAGCGAGACGAGCGGCCAGGTCCCGCAGTAGTGCCATGCGACTCGGCCGGCGCGCTTGAACGCATACCGCCAGTGCAGTGTGACCACCCCCCCGTCGCTGACGCGGACCGTGCCGGACAGGCCATCGCCGTCTGCCAGAGTGTCGCCGCGCCACGCGGCGCCGACAGCCTTGAGCTCGGCTACTGTCCACTTGCGGCCGCGGCCGGATTTTGGGTAGCGGGTCATGGGTGTTGCGGGGCCCAGGGGTACACCGAGGGGTAAACCGTGAATCGGATCGAGCGAAGATCGACTGGATCGTGTGGAACCGATTCTCGATCGCAAGCCATTAATCTACAAGGGAAACGACTGTCCCACGCTGTCCCGCTTCATCCCTGTTCGTCCCACAAAACGAGCACGGGGTGCAGCGCAGTCCAGCGCCTGAGGCTGTAGTCGATGGCTTTGGCGGTGGCCGAGCCGTTCGGCACCTTCTGCCGCTGCTCAAACAGCCACTCATGCTGCGCCTTGGCGATCTTCGCTGAGCGCTCCTTGCGGGCCCGCCTGGCGTTGCTCGGCCGAGCAGTGCTCAACTTCGCGTTCGATCTTGTATGGCTCCTGGAAGAAATTCAGCGCTTGCTCGCCGACCTGGCTCGCATGGGTGGCCCACAGTTCATGGAACTTGCGTCTGGCGTGCGCGATGCAGCCCACGTCCTTGACGCCGCGCTCAAAGCACGCCTTGCAGCCGCTGAAGTCGTCGACCACGAGGCTGCCCTTCCAGCCGCTGTCTGGGGCGTCTGCCTGCCCGAGGAACGCGCGCACGTGGTGGCCGCCGCGGCTGTCGGCGAAGTCGAACACGACAGCCTTCATCGGGTTGAACTGCGTGGTGCAGTAGCTCCACACGTACGCCTTGTGCATCTTGCCGGTCTTGGCTTTCGGATCGAGCATCGCCACTGGCGTCTCGTCGACGGGCAGCACGCCGCTCTTCAGCATCTCGGCGATGAGCGCATCGACCAGCGGCTGCAGTTGCACCCCGCACTCGCCGACCGCTGCGCCAGCGTCGAGCGTGCGATCGCCATGCCGGCGTGCTCAAAGATGCGCTCCTGGCGGTACAGCGGCAGATGGTCGAGGAACTTGGCCACCAGGACCTGCGCCAGCAGCCCCGTCGCCGGGATGCCCTTGTCGATGATGTGCGCGGCCACCGGCGCCTACATGAGCTTCTCGCACTTGGCGTTGGTAGCCTTGCCATGTAGGTGATGGGACGCACGGCACTGCCTCAACAAGTAGCCAAGGGCTTCCCGGCCCAAAAAAACCATGAGGGGACATACAGGGTAGACAACTCGAACGGAGTGACGGCCTTGGCTTGGATCGCCTCACGCTGCGAGGCGTACGCGCAATCGCCGTACACGCTTTTCCTGCCTGTGCAGGAAATCGGTTTACACCGTTTGCTATCCGGACAAGTCAGGAGCACGCGCCCTGTCGCCGGCCGCGCTCGGATGGCGGTCCTATCGGCACCGGGGCGACAGCCTGCCGCCGGTCCGCTGACGACCAAGGCCCGGCAGGGGCAATGGTCAGCGCCCGAGTTTGGATCGAAGCTCGGCCACCGCTTCCGGGTTGACAAGCGACGACAGGTCGCCGGGGCTGTTGCCCTCGCAGACCGCGCGCACCACGCGGCGCATCACCTTCATGTTGCGCGTCTTCGGTAGGTCGCCGACCAGCAGCACCTCACGCGGCCGGTACGAGGAGCCCATGCCGTCGACGACGGCCTTGACAAGCTCCCTTTCCAGCGCCTCGTCGGCCTGCACGCCGGGCATCGGCACGCAGACGCAGACGATCACCGAGCCCTTGACCCCGTCCGCCACGCCGACAACGGCCGCCTCCGACACCTTGCCGGTGCCGGTGAGCAGCGTTTCGATCTCCGCCGGGCCGGTGCGCTTGCCCGACACCTTGATCGTGTCGTCGCTGCGGCCGACGATGTAGTACAGACCGTCCTCGTCCTGCAGCGCGAAGTCGCCGTGCACCCAGATGCCGGGCAGCGTGCGCCAATAGGTGTCAAGGTAGCGCTCGTCGCTGCCCCACAGGCTCTTGGTCATGCCAATGTTCGGGTTGCGCAGCACCAGCTCCCCGACCTGCCCGCGGGGGCAGGGGCGCCCCTGCTCGTCGACGATGTCGGTGCCGGCTCCCAGCCCGCGGCCGCCGAAGGAACCGGGCCGCATCGGGTGGTGCAGCGTGCCGGTGAGGTTGCAGCCGCCGACCTCGGTGCCGCCGACGATGTTGACGATCGGCAGCCGCTCCTTGCAGACGTGCTTGAACAGCCAGCGCCAGGCCGCCTCGTTCCAGGCCTCGCCGCCCGAGCACGCAACGCGCAGCGACGACAGGTCATAGCGCGCCACCTCCTGCTCGCCATACCGCATCAGCCCGCGGATCAGCGTGGGCGCGACACCCAGGTAGGTCACGCGGTGGTCCTGCACCAGGCGCCAGAAGCGGCCGGTGTCGGGGTAGTCGGGCGTGCCCTCGACGGTGAGCAGGCTGGCGCCGAAGTAGCTCGGGATGCAGGCGCACATGGCGCCCACCATCCAGCCCATGTCGCTCATGAAGAAGAAGCGGTCGCTGCGCTTGAAGTCGCCGCAGATGTGCATGTCGCGCGTGACCATCGAGCCGAGGAAGCCCACGTGCGTCCACACGCAGCCCTTGGGCTTGCCGGTCGTGCCGGAGGTGTAGAGCAGCACCGCCGGCGCCTCGGCCGCCATCTCGGCGGTCGGCAACTCGGTGGGCTGGCCGGTCACCAGCTCGGCCCAGTCGCGGTCGCGCCCCGCGGTCATCGGGCAGTCGACGCCAGTGCCGACATGGCGCAGCACGACGACGTGCTGGACAGTGGGGGCCTCGTCGAGCGCCTCGTCGAGCACGCACTTCATCGCGGACGCGCTGCCGCGGCGCCAGGTGCCGTCGACCGTCAGCACCGCCTTGGCGCCGCCGTCGTTGAGCCGCGCGACGATGGGCTGGGGGCCGAAGCCGGAGAACAGCGGCAGCAGCACGGCGCCCAGCTTGAGCACCGCGAAGAACGCGAAGAAGGTCTCCGGCAGGTTGGGCAGGTACAGCGCCACCCGGTCGCCGGGGCCGATGCCCAGCGCGCGCAGGCCGGCGGCCAGCCGGCACACCTCGGCGTCGAACTCGCGGTAGGTGTAGCGCCTCTGCTGTGAGGGGGTCCTCACCCTCCCACAGCAGGAAGGGCTGGTCCCAGGTCGGGGTGCCGCGGTGCCGGTCCAGGCAGTTCAGGACGATGTTCGTGGTGCCGCCCACGCACCACTGGGCCCATTCGATGCCGCGCGAGGTGTCGAGCATGCGCTCGGGCGGCTTGAAGAAGCGGAAGTCGCAGAAGCCGAACACCTCTTCCATCAGCCACGCCGGGTCGGCATCGGCGCGAGCGGCCAGCGCTTCGTAGGCCGGCTCCTCCCCACCCGTTGCAGGAATGCCGTTAGGTTGGACTGGGCGATGACGTCTCGGGTTGGTACCCAGCCGAACGGACGTTTGGTAGACATAGAATCGAGAGTAACCGAGGCCGGGGGGTGCGTCCAGTGCCGTCCCGGCCAACCCGAGAGCCAAAGCCGATGTCCCTTTCCAACGCTTCCACCCGGCGCGACAGCCTGCGCGGCAAGACGGCCATCGTCGGCGCCGGCTTGTCGGCCGTAGGCCGTGTGCCGGGCAAGAGCGCGCTGGGCTTGGCCGCCGACGCCGCTTACCAAGCCATCGCCGACGCCGGCCTGCAGAAGTCGCAGATCGACGGCGTGCTCGCCAGCCATGCGTTCTCCGCGCCGTTCCACCGCTTCAGCGTCGCGCTGAGCGAATACCTCGGCATCCAGCCGACCTTCTCCAACACGCTGCAGGTTTCCGGCGCGACCGCCGCGACCATGTTCAACACCGCTGCCGCGGCCATCCACGGCGGGCTGGCCGAGACGGTGCTGGTGGTCGGCGGCGACAGCCTGCTGACCGGCCTGTCGCCCGACCTCGCGTTGCGGTCGATGACCGAAAGCCGCGACCAGCAGTACGAGATGCCATTCGGCATTCCGGTGGCCAACACCTTCGCGATGACGGCTCACCGTCACATGAAGGAGTACGGCACCACGGCGGAACAGCTCGCGCAGGTGGCGGTGGTGCATCGCGAGCATGCGCGGCGCACGCCGGGCGCGCAGATGACCGAGCCGCTGACCGTGCAGCAGGTGCTGGACTCCGGCTGGGTCACGACTCCGTATCACAAGCTCGACTGCTCGCTAATCTCCGACGGCGGTGCGGCCTTCATCGTCACCTCCGCCGAGCGGGCGAAGTCGCTCGGCATCGAGAAGCCGGTCTACATCCTCGGCGGCGGCGAGTGCTACACGCACGAGCACATCTTCCTGATGCCGTCGCTGACCACCACGGGCGCCGTGCAGTCCAGCCAGCGCGCCTATGCGATGGCGGGCTGCAGCCCCGAGGACATCGACGTCGCCGGCGTCTACGACTGCTTCACCGGCACCGTGATCATGATGCTGGAGGACCTGGGCTTCTGCCCCAAGGGCGAGGGCGGCCGCTTCGTTGAGGACGGGCAGATCACCTACGGCGGAAGCATCCCGTGCAACACGCACGGCGGCCTGCTGTCCTTTGCGCACTCGGGCATGCCGGGTTCGCTGTTCCACTTTTACGAGGTCGTGAACCAGCTGCGAGGCCGCTGCGGCGATCGCCAGGTGCCGGGCGCCGAGCTGGGCCTCGTGCACAGCCTGGGTGCCGGCTTCGCGACGAACGCGACCACGATCCTCGGGACGGAGGCGACGCGGTGATCAATCCCAAGGACGCGCACGTCAAGCCGCTGCCGCAACCCGACGCGGACACCGAAGCATTCTGGGCCGGACTGAAGGACGGCCGGCTGCTGTTGCAGCACTGCCTGCAATGCAGCCACGTGCAGCTGTACCAGCAGACGCGCTGCCGCGTGTGCGGCAGCGAGCGCCTGGAGCACCGGGCCGCCAGCGGGCGCGGCCGCGTGCACTCGTACAGCGTGGTGTACCGCGCGCCCGGCCCGGCGTTCAAGCAGGACACGCCCTACGCCGTGCTGCTCGTGGAATTGGAGGAGGGGCCCCGGATGATCAGCTCGCTGATCGACGGCGACCCGCTCGCGGTCGACTTCGACATGCATGTCGAACTCGTGTGCGATTCGGTGGACGCGCGCATCACCTTGCCGCGCTTTCGCCTGACCGGAAGGAGGTGAACCGCTCGCAGCGACGATCCCAGGCCACCTTCGAAGAACACCAAGTCCAACCCCTTGGGACACGCTGCCGCAACCACCGCGCAGCGCCCATACCGGAGCTTTCATGGCACGAAAATCAATGCTCGCGCTGGGCGTGCTGGGCGCGTTCGGCGCGTCCGCGCAGGCGCAGTCCAGTGTCCAGGTCTACGGCATCATCGACGCCGGCGTTGGCGCGGTCACCAAGACCGCCACCTCCAACGACCGCCTGTATCGCACGAATGCTGACGCATCGACCTCTTCCCGTTTCGGCTTGCGCGGCACTGAGGACCTCGGTAAGGGGCTGTCGGCCTTCTTCGGTATGGAGTCGGGCCTGGACCCGCGCAACGGCAATGCGCAGGGCACGGCGAGCTCCGGCACCATCAACGGTGCCGCGGCACCGGCATCGTTCTGGCGGCGCGGCGCGTACGTCGGCCTGCGCAGCACGACGCTGGGCGCGGTGACCATCGGCCGCTTCGGCGTGCCGGGCGTCGGCATCTCGGTGGCGAACAACAACATGATCACCACCGGCTTCAACTCCGGCCTGGGCGCCACGCTGGCGGCGGTGGGCATCGGCAACGACTTCTGGAACAACAACCAGATCCGCTACGACAGCCCGAAGTTCGGCAACTTCGACTTCGCTGGCAACATCTCCTTCGGCGAGACCGCGGGCAGCCTGCGCAGCGGCTCGAACGCCGGCGTGACCGCGCGCTACAGCATGCAGCCGCTGGTCTTCACCGCCGCCTACCAGCGCGACGAAGACTGGCGCCCGACCGGTGCGCACGTCAGCTGGTATTGGCTGTCCGGCACGTACATCAAGGGGCCCTTCCGTGCCAGCGTGGGCTACATCGACGTCAACAACGACCGCAACATCGCTGGCTGGTTCGATTCGACCCAGTGGACCGTCGGCGCGCGCTACGACTTCACGCCGCAACTGTCTTTATCGGGCCACTACTTCGGCCTGGACGACAAGCGCGCCGGCGGCACCAAGACCACGCTGACCGTCGTGAACCTGGCCTACGCGCTGTCCAAGCGGACCTCGCTGTACGCGGTGTACGGGCACGCCGATTCCGGCACGATCGGCGTCACGCCGATCTGGGGCGCTGCGGCCAACGCCCAGACCACGGTGCGCAACGCGGTCAACCAGGGCTTGACCGCTGGCCTCCTTCACACCTTCTGAGACGTCGCGGCGCCCCGACGACGGGGCGCCGTTCTCTCAGCGTGTGCAGTGCGGCGCGCTCAGTGCGCGCCGCCGCGGCCCTTGACCATGCGCAAGGGCGTGTATACGAGCACCACGTCGCCGTTCTGGTTGACGACCCGGTTGCGCGTGCGCACCAGCCCGAATCCGGGGCGGCTCTTGCTCTCGCGGCACTCGATGACCTCGCATTCGACGTGCACGGTGTCGCCCACGTGCGTGGGCCCCTTGATGTCCATCTCCATGTGCAGGAACGCGAAGCCCGTGCCCTGCATCGTCGCCTGCACCAGCAGCCCTTCGGCGAAGGTGTAGGCGAGCGCGCCCGGTGCCACGCGCCCCTGGATCGCCGACTCGTGCTTCTGGAACTCGGTGTTGATGAAAAGCACCTCGAGCATGCCCGTGCAGGAGACAAAGGCGACGACGTCGGCCTCGGTCACGGTGCGGCCGACGGTCTTGAACTTGCGGCCCACCGGGAGGTCTTCCCAGTAGAAGCCGAGCCCCACGGTCTCGATGTCGCTCATGGTGTGGCTTTCGTCTTGTCGTGGCGCGCACGGCGTGGCGCGCGGCCGAGCACGCTGTCGGCGATGATGTTGCGCTGGATCTGGTTGGTGCCCTCGATGATTTGCACCACCTTGGCATCGCGGAAGTAGCGGTTGATGGGGTACTCCGAGGAGATGCCAGCGGCACCGAAGATCTGCACCGCGTCGGTGGCCACCTGCATCGCCACGTCGGAGGCGAAGCACTTGGCCATGGCCGCCATCGGCGCCAGCTCCGCGCCCGACACGCCGGCGTCCACCTGGGCCGCGGTGCGGTAGACCATCTGCCGCGCGGCTTCGGTCTTCATGACCATGTCGGCGAGCATCCAGCGCAGGCCCTGGAACTCGGCGATGGACTGCCCGAAGGCGCTGCGGCCCTGCATGAACTCCACCGCGTGGTCGATGGCGCCCTGCGCGAGCCCGACGGCGCGCGCGGCGATGATCGGCCGGCTGGTGTTGAGCGCCTCCATCGCCACCTTGAAGCCTTCACCGCCTTCGGCGCCGAGCCGCGCATCCTCGCGCACATGGACGTCGTCGAAGAACAAGGGGCACGACGGCACGCCGCGCGCGCCCATCTTGTCTTCCTTGCGTCCGACGGTGAAGCCGGGCGTGCCGCGCTCGACGATGAAGAGGTTGATGCCGCGGGCGGTGCCGTCGGCGTCGAGCGTGCGGGCTGCGACGAGGACGAAGTCGGCGACGTGCGAGTTGGTGCACCAGATCTTCGCGCCGTTGATCACGTAGCCGTCGCCGGTGCGTCGCGCGGTGGTGCGCACGCCGGAGACGTCGGAGCCGCTTTGCGATTCGGTCAGCGAGATCGCGCCGCGCACCTCGCCCGCGGCGAGCCGCGGCAGCCAGCGCTCGCGCTGCTCGGGCGTGCCCCCGGCCAGGATGGCACCGAAGGGTACCCACTGCACGACCAGCAGGTAGCCGGTGTTGTAGCAGACGCGCCCGAACTCCTCGACCGCGACGCAGGCCGACAGCAGGCTGCCGGTGCCGCCGTACTCGACCGGGAAGGGCAGCGTGAAAAGGCCCAGGCCCTTCAGCAGGTCGAAAATGTCCTGAGGGTATTCCGCGGTGCGGTCGATGTCGGCAGCACGCGGTGCCACCTTCTCTTGCGCGACTCGACGCACCAGGTCGCGCACCTGACGCTGCTCTTCGTTCAATTCGTAGCTCAACCGGGCTGTCCTTTCGCCAATGCCGTCGATAGGGCGGGCAAGACTAACCGGCGCGTCATTAGGCGGTCAATCGTTAGTTTGCTACCCTACATCGATGAAAGAACACGCCTCGCCCGCCGCCGCTGCGGGGGCCTTGTCGGGTCTCCGCGTGATTGACCTCGGGCGGGTGCTTGCCGGCCCGCTGTGCGCGCAGATGCTGGGCGACCACGGCGCCGAGGTGATCAAGATCGAACCGCCCGCCGGCGACGACCTGCGCTTCTTCGGACCGCCCTTCGACGAGCTCGGCGACGCGGCCTACTTCGGCGCAGCCAACCGCGGCAAGCGTTCGCTCAGCGTGGACCTCTCGCGACCCGAAGGACGCGACGCGCTGCACCGGCTGCTGGAGCGCACCGACGTGCTGGTGGAGAACTACGTGCCCGGCACCCTGGAGCGCTGGGGCCTGGGCTACGAGGCGCTGTCGCAGCGCCATCCGCGTCTCATCCTGTGCAGCGTGAACGGGTTCGGCGCCGACGGACCGCTGGGCGGCCTGCCGGGCTACGACGCGGTGCTGCAGGCGATCTGCGGGTTGATGAGCGTCAACGGTGAAGCGTCCACCGGTCCGATGCGCATCGGCGCGCCCGTGGTGGACCTGCTCACCGCGCACGTCGCTTTGAGCGGCGTGCTGATGGCGCTGCACGTGCGCGAGCGCACCGGCCGCGGCCAGCACGTCGAGGCGGCGCTGTTCGACGCCGCGCTGACGCTGCTGGTCCCGTATGCCGCCAACTGGCTGGTCTCGGGCCGCACGCCCGGCCTGCAGGGCAGCGCGCATGCCAACGTCTCGCCCTACGACAAGTTCGAGGCCGGCGGCGGCCCGCTGTTCCTCGCCATCGTCAACGAAGGTCAGTTCCGGCGCTTCTGCGAGACGGTGGACCGTGGCGACCTGCTGGCCGACCCGCGCTTCGCAACCAACCCGTTGCGGGTGCAGCACCGCGAGGCGCTGCGCGCGGAGATCGCGGCCACGCTCGCCCGCATGCCGCTCGATGCGCTGTGCGAGCAGCTGATGCGCAACGGCGTGCCGGCCGGGCCGGTCAACACCGTACCGCAGGCCTTCGAGCAGCCCCACGCCACGCACCGGCAGATGCTGGTGGAGCGCGACGGCCTGCGCGGCATCGGGCTGCCGATCAAGCTGTCGGCGACGCCGGGGCAGCCCGGTGGCCGGGCGCCACGCTTCGGGGAGCACGGGCGCGAGGTGCTGCGGGAAGCCGGCTTCGACGACGCGCAGATCGATGCCCTGCGGGCGGCAGGCGGGCTGCACGAGCGCATGAAGCGCTGAGAACGCGCGACACTAGGCCGTCTTGCGCGCCAGCACGCCGTCGAAGACGATTTCGGTAAGCTGGCGGGAGAAGTCTTGGAACGAACCGCGCTGCGGGTTGTACCACTCGACCGTCCAGTTCAGCGCGCCGATGACGAACAGGCGGATCACCGCCGTGCTGCTGTCGCTGCGCAGCTCGCCGCTCGCCATCGCGCCCTCGAACAGCCGGTCCCAGAGGTCGGCGTAGGCACGCCGCACGACGCGATGGCGGTTCTTCGCGCTGGCCGGGATCTGGCCGTAGATGCGGATGTTGGCCGAGGTGAAGTCGCCATGATGCAGCAGCCCCCACAGGTGGCCCTCGATGCCCGCCGCGATGCGGTCGCGGAAGCTGGCATTCGGGGGCAGGGCCTCGATGCGCTCGCGCACCGCATCCGACACCGCCTGGATGCCCTTGTCGAGCACGTCGCCGAGGATCTCCTCCTTCGAGGCGAAGTGGTAGTAGATGCTTCCCGCCTTGATGTTCGCCGCATCCGCGATCTCGCGCAGCGTGGTCGCGGTGTAGCCGTGATGGCGGAACAGCCGCGCGGCCTCCAGCAGGATCCGCTCGCGAGTGGCCGATTCACCTTCGTTGAGCGCGGGAGGAGAGGGGGTCTTGGTGGCCATTTCGCTCGCTAGTTAGGTGATAGCGGTTGGCCCGATGCTAACAGGGGCATCACGGGTGCCTGCCCCGACGCCGCTCCGGAAACCGGACCGACCCGCATTGGCACGTCAAGGTACGCAGACTAACGCAGGTTAGACGAATCTTGGCCTACTTCGGGTATCCCACCACAGAAATACGGGTGATGCATGTTTACGCTCCTAACAACCGTAAGGTTTAGGACAAGGGGCACCGATGCTAAGACGCTTGTTCCCCGCCGCCGCGCTGGTGGCCGCCCTGCTGGCCGTGAACGGCGCGGCCGCCCAAGGCACGACCGCCTACCCGGTGAAGCCGGTGCGCTGGATCGTGCCGTTCCAGGCCGGGGGCACGACCGACGTCATTGCGCGCATCGTCGGCCAGAAGCTGTCAGAGATGTGGGGCCAGCCGGTGGTCATCGACAACCGGCCGGGGGCCAACGCCGTGATCGGCACCCAGGCCGGTGCCAAGGCGCCCGCCGACGGCTACACGCTGACGTTCGCCTACAACGGCAACATGGCGATCAACCCGAACATCATCCGCAAGCTGCCCTACGACGTGATGAAGGACTTCGCCCACGTCGGCGTGATGGTGGCCTCGCCCTTCGTGGTGGTGGTCAATCCGAAGCTGCCGGCGAGCACGCTGAATGAGCTGATCGCGCTGGCCAAGAGCGCGCCCGGCACCATCAACGTGGCGGTGGGCGGTGCGGCCGGGCAGCTGTCGAGCGAGCTCTTCAAGTCGATGGCCGGCATCGACATGCTCAACGTCAACTACAAGGGCAACGCGCCCGCCATGAACGCGGTGCTGTCGGGCGAGGCGAGCGTCATGTTCGAGACGGTGAACGCCTCCATGCCGTACCTCAAGTCCGGCAAGCTGCGCGCGCTCGCGGTCACCAGCGCGCACCGCTCGGCCGCCTTTCCCGAACTGCCCATCGTGGCCGAGGTGGTGCCAGGCTACGACGTGAACCTGTGGTTCGGCGTCTCGGTGCCGACCGGCACGCCGAAGGAGATCGTCGACAAGCTGAGCGCCGACATCGCGCGGGCGGTCCGCATGCCGGACCTGCGCGAGAAGTTCGCGGCCCTGGGTCTCGATGTCATCGACGGCACGCCTGAGCGGACCACCGCGATGATCAAGGCCGAGGTCGAGACCTGGGGCCGCGTCGTGCGCGACGCCAAGATCCCGGTCGAATAAGGCGCATCGCGGCCCGGGCCGGCCTGCCGCCCCCGGCGCGCGGGGTCGCGGGCCGCATCAGTCGTAGCTGAAGCCGCTGCTGCGCAGGTAGTAGTGCATGCCAGAGTCCTGGGCGATCAGGACCCGCGCCAGCCGCTCGCCCTCGTTGCAGTGCGTGTGCATCTGTCCCGCCGGCGTGATGATGGCGGTGTGCGGCTCCCACTCGTGGCGCACGCCGTCGATGACGCTGTGGCAGCGCTCGCCGTCCAGCACCAGGGTCAGTGCCGCCGCGTTGTGGCGGTGCGGACGCTGCGCCTTGCCGGGCGCGAGGGAGTTGAGCGCCAGCATCAGCGAGGGCAGCGGGAGGCAGCGCCGCGCGGTGCCGTCCTCGCTCGAGAAGATGAATGCCGCGTTCCCGTTGCTCGCGTCGCCCTTCGCGTCCTCCTTGTGCTGGGCCGCCGCCAGCGCCTCGGCGATCGGCCCGGCGCCGAAATGCAGCGGCGCGGCCGCGCGCGCGAAGGCCCGGGCGGGCGCGAGGCCGAGGAAGGACAGCAGGGGCTCGTCGGTGACCGACCACAGGAGGGCGTCCTCGTGGCCTGCCAAATGCACCGTCTCCTCGCCGCCGTCGAAGCAGAAGACGTCACCCGCGCGCCAATCGACCTGGCACGGGCCGTTGCGGCTGGTGCCGCTCCCGGCGAGCACGTGGTAGATCTCGCCGCTCGCGCGAAAGCTGCCGCGCAGCCACTCGCCGCGCCGCACGCGCGCATAGCGCGCGAGCATCAAGGGCGTGGTCGCCGGCCATTCCGTACCGAGTGCTTGGCGGTTGTCGAGCAGGACGAAGCCGGTCGGCGCGTAGGGGGCCAAGGCCGCATCGCGTTCCTCGACGAAGGCGCGCGCGGCATACGGGGGCTGCCCTTGCACGTAGTAGCCGTCCCGGTTGACAAAGCGGGCTCGGGCCGCAGGGCCGTCGGGTTGGCGCCGGGATGTCTGCATCGGGGTTCTCCATCAGTCGTTGGCACGGACGAAATCTAACGCTCGTTTGGTAGCCGAGATATCATAGGCTTTAGGACGTCCTTCCGAAGCCGCCGCCTCGAGTCGCATCCGTCGTCCGCACCAGCATGTAGAGGAGTCAAGCGATGTCTATCAAAGTGCGCCCCCTGTCATACGCGCTAGGAGCCGCCGTCACCGGCGTGGACCTGACGAAGCCGCTGGACGCGGCGACCCGGGCCGAGATCCAGCAAGCCTGGCTCGCGCATTCGGTGATCGTCTTCCCGGACCAGGAACTCTTGCCCGAGCGGCAGATCGCCTTCGGAAAGCTGTTCGGCGAGCTCGACGACCACAAGGCGGTGCCGTTCTACCGCCACCCCGAGCACGATGAGATCTACCTGATCACGAACCGCAAGATCGGTGGCAAGGAGTCGCAGACGAAGGACACCGGGCGCCTGTGGCATTCGGACCATTCGTTCACGACGCACCCGACCACCGCGACGATGCTCTATTGCTGCGAGATCCCCCCGGTCGGCGGCAACACCATGTTCGCGAACATGTACCTCGCCTACGAGACGCTCTCTCCGGGTCTGAGGAAGGTGCTCGACAAGCTCGAGGCGGTGCACAGCCTGGAGCACTACACCTCCAGCAACCCGTTCTTCAGGCAGCGTGATCCCGATCAGATCGCGAAGATGCACAAGCTGTCACCGCCGGTGGCCCAGCCGGTGGTGCGCACCCACCCGGAAACCGGGCGCAAGGCGCTGTACATCAGTGAGGGGCAGACCTCTCATTTCGTCGGCATGTCGCGCGAGGAGAGCCGCGGCCTGCTGCAGTACCTGTTCGACCATTCGGTGAAGCCTGAATTCACCTACCGCCACGCCTGGTCGGTCAACGACCTGCTGATGTGGGACAACCGGTGCACCATGCACCTGGCGCTCGCCGACTACAGCCACGAGCACCCGCGCCACATGCACCGCCTGACGGTGCTGGGCGCGCCATGCGGCCGGCTGCTCAACGCCGAGGAACTGGCGGCGGCCTGAGGCGCAGGTCGACGCCGCGGCGGGCCGGCCCCTGGTGCCGGCTCAGCCCAGCGGCTGCGGCGCGATGCGAACGCCGCGTTGCTCGATCACCGAGCTCAGCAAGCGGGCGCAGGCGTGGACCGCCTCGGTGACCGGCACCGGCGTGCGGGTCAGCCGCGCGAGCTCGACGACGGCGCCGACCAGTGCGTCGACCTCGAGCGGCCGGCCGGCCTGCGTGTCCTGCAGCATCGACGGGCGCACCGCGCCCACCTCGTCCGCGCGCTTCATCCGGGTCTCCGGGCTGCCGCGCACCGTCACGCCCAGGCTCGCCGCGACCGCGATGCCTTCGCGCATCATCGCCAGGCACAGCTCGCGCCCTTCGGGGATCGCGCCGACCTCGCTCACCGTCGCCTGCGTCAGCGCGCAGATCGGGTTCCAGGCCAGGTTGCCCAGCAGCTTGAACCACTTCTCGGCGCGAATGTCGGGCACCACCGGCGCGGCGACGCCGGCCTCCTGCAGCGCCTGCGACGCGGCGAGCACGCGCGCCGTAGAACGGCCGTCGAGCTCGCCCAGCGGGAACTTGTCGTTGGCCGTCACCGTGTGGCGGACCACGCCCGGCCGCAGCACCTCGGCAGCCTTGAAGGCGACGCAGCCGATCACCCGCTCCGGTGGCAGGTGGGCCGCGATCAGGCCGCCAGGATCGGCCGACTGCAGCACGTGGCCTTCATGCGGCCCGCCGCAGCGCTGGAAGTACCACCACGGGATGCCGTTCTGCATCGCGACGACCGGCGTATCAGCGCCCAAGGCGGCCAGACCGGGCGCCACCGTGGCGATCTGGTGCGCCTTCAGTGCCAGCAGCACCAGATCCTGCGGCCCCAGATCGGCGAGGCGGTCGCTCGCCCGCAGGCCGCGCACGTGCTGCGCGCCGCCGTCGTGGTCGACCAGCGTCAGGCCGTCTCGCCGGATTGCCTCCAGCTGGGCGCCGCGCGCCAGCAGCGAGGTGTCGTGCCCGGCGAGGGCGAGCTTGGCCGCCAGGTAGCCGCCGATCGCGCCGGCCCCGACGACGGCGATCCTCATCGGGCGTGGTCGCTGCCGTCGCGCGCCAGCTTGCGCAGCATCGCCTCCCATTCGCGCTGGCCCTCGCCGCCGAAACCGGCGCGCGAGAAGATCTCGCGGCCGCAAGCGATGCTCTTGTCGATCACCTCCTGCGGCAGCGGATTGAGCTCCTCGCCGCCCGACTGCGCGGCGATCTGCATGCGGCAGGCGCGCTCGATGCGATACATCAGCACGAAGGCCTCGCCGACCGTGCGGCCGGCGGTCAGCGTGCCGTGGTTGCGCAGGATCATGATGTTGCGTTCGCCCAGGTCGGCCACCAGCCGCTGCTGTTCGTCCGGGTCCAGCGCCGGGCCCTCGAAGTCGTGGTAGGCGATCTGGCTGTAGATGATGAGCGCATGCTGTGTGATCGGCAGCAGCCCGCGCTTCTGCGTCGCCACCGCGTTGCCGTCGCGGGTGTGCAGGTGCATCACGCAGTCGACGTCCTGGCGCGCCACGTGGATGCAGCTGTGGATCACGAAACCGGCCGGGTTGATGATGTGCTCGGTCTCGCTGCGGATGTTGCCGTGCTCGTCCACCTTGACGAGATTGGACGCCGTGATCTCCTCGAACAGCAGGCCGTAGGGATTGATCAGGAAATGGTCGCGCTGGTCCGGCACTCGGGCCGAGATGTGCGTGGCCAGCAGGTCGCCCCAGCCTTGCATGGCCGCCACGCGGTACAGCGCGGCGAGGTCGCAGCGCGCGCGCCACTCGGCGTCCGATATGCCTCTGGGGGGCGCGCTGTGGATCAGGGCGCTGGTTTCGGGTGCGTTCATGCGCTCTCCTTGGGAGGGATGGCCGGGGCTTGTGCGACGGCAGTCTAGCGCAACGACCGAACAATCGTTAGGTTATCCCTCATCGGTACACGTTCCAAAATCCGAACAGTATTCTGATTTCCGCACACGGCACCTAGAATTCCGCCAACCCCAATCAGCCCATGGCGCCGACCCGATGGACTTCGAATTCAGCCCCGAACAGACGCAGTTGCGCGAGGCGATCCTGGCGCTGTGCAGCCGCTTCGACGATGCCTACTGGTTGCGCAAGGACCGCGAGGGCGGCTTCCCCGAGGAGTTCTATCGCGCGGTGGCCGACGCCGGCTGGCTGGGCATCGCGATGCCGGAGGAATACGGCGGCGCCGGCCTCGGGATCACCGAGGCGGCGGTGATGATGCAGGCTATCGCCGAATCGGGCGGCGGTCTGTCGGCCGCGTCGTCGGTGCACATGAACATCTTTGGCCTCAACCCGGTGGTGGTGTTCGGCACCGACGAGCAGAAGCGGCGCGCGCTGCCGCCGCTGATCCGCGGCGAGCAGAAGGCCTGCTTCGCGGTGACCGAGCCCGACGCCGGCCTCAACACGACCAAGCTGAAGACGCGCGCCGTGCGCGACGGCGACCGCTACCTGATCTCCGGCCGCAAGGTGTGGATCTCCACCGCGCAGGTTGCCGACAACATGCTGATCCTCGCGCGCACCACGCCGGCCGAGGAAGTGAAGCGCCCGACCGATGGTCTGAGCCTGTTCTACACCAAGCTCGACCGCAACTACGTCGACGTGCGCGAGATCGACAAGATGGGCCGCAAGGCGGTCGATTCCAACGAGCTGTTCATCGACGGCCTGCCGGTGCCGGTGGCCGACCGCATCGGCGAGGAAGGCAAGGGCTTCCACTACATCCTGCACGGCATGAACCCCGAGCGGGTGCTGGTCTCGGCCGAGGCCATCGGCATCGGCCGTGCCGCGCTGGCGCGGGCCACCCGCTACGCCAAGGAGCGGGTCGTGTTCGACCGCCCGATCGGCCAGAACCAGGGCATCCAGCACCCGCTGGCGGTTTCGTGGGCCGAGCTCGAGGCGGCGCACCTGATGGCCTTCCGCGCCGCCAGCCTGTACGACCGTGACCTGCCCTGCGGCCCGCAGGCCAACGCCGCCAAGTACCTTGCGGCCGAGGCGGCGGTGAAGTGCTGCGAGACCGCGATCCTGACCCACGGCGGATTCGGCTACGCCAAGGAGTACCACGTCGAGCGCTACCTGCGCGAGGTGATGATCCTGCGCATCGCGCCGGTGAGCCCGCACCTGGTGCTCAGCAACATCGCCGAGAAGGTGCTCGGCCTGCCCAAGTCCTACTGAGGAAAGCCCATGAAGCCCATCCGTTCCTTCCTGTTCGTGCCGGGCGTGCGCGAGTCGTGGATCGACAAGGTGGTCAACGCCGGCGCCGACGCGCTGATCCTCGACCTCGAGGACAGCGTGCCCATCGACGCCAAGGCGCAGGCGCGCGAGGTGGTGGCGCGCAAGATCGCCGGCCTGGCCGCGGCCGGCCAGCGCGTCTACGTGCGCATCAACCGCAGCCCGTTCATGTACAGCATGGAGGACCTGCTCGCGGTGGTGGTGCCCGGGCTCGAGGGCATCGTGCTGTCCAAGCCGAACGGCCCGGAAGACATCCACATGGCCTCGATGATGGTGTCCGAGGCCGAACTGCGCAACGGCATCGCGGCCGGCACCGTCGGCCTGGTGCCGACGCTGGAGACCGCGCGCTCCATCCAGTTCGCGCACGACATCGCGCTCGCGCCGCGTGTCACCGCCATCGTCTGCGCGGCGGCCAAGAACGGCGACGTGGCGCGCTCGGTCGGCTTCCAGTGGACCCGCGATGGGCTGGAGAGCCTGCCGTTCAAGTCGGCCACGGTGATCGCCGCGCGCGCGGCCGGCAAGCTGCCGCTGACTGGCCTGTGGCAGGAGGTGCACGACCTCGAAGGGCTGAAGGTTGCGGCCGCCGCGCACCGCCGCATGGGCTTCGTCGGCGAGATGCTGCTGCATCCGTCCAACGTGGCGCCGGTCAACGCGGCCTACAGCCCTTCGGACGAGGACGTTGCCTACTACCAGGGAATGATCGACGCGTTCGCCGCCGCGCAGGCCGCGGGTCGGGCCGCGGTGATCTACGACGGCGAGCACATCGACTACGCCCACGTGAAGACCGCCCGCGAGATCGTCGAGCAGGCGGCGCAGTTCCGCGCCGGCCGCTGAGCCCGCCACCCAACCCACCGCAACCGGAGCCCGCCAATGGCCGCTGCCCCTTCCGGCAAGTATTTCGAAGAGCTCGAGGTCGGCAATGCCTACCCGCATGCCGTGACCCGTACCGTCACCGAGACCGACAACCTCCTGTTCTGCGCGCTCACCCACAACACGCAGCCGCTGCACCTCGACGAGGAATTCGGCAAGAACTCGATCTACGGCACGCGCGTGGTCAACAGCATCTACACGCTGGGCTTGGTGGTCGGCGTCGGCGTCACCGAACTCACGCTGGGCACCACCCTCGGCAACCTCGGCTTCGGCGAGATCACCTTCCCGAACCCGGTGCGCATCGGCGACACCATCCGCGCCGAGACTCATGTCGTCGATCGCCGCGAATCGCGCTCGCGGCCCGATTCGGGGATCGTCGAATTCGAGACGCGCGGCTACAACCAGCGCAACGAGCTCGTCGCGACGGTGCGGCGCAAGGCGCTGATGATGCGCAAGACGCCGGGCACGGCGGCAGCGTGAGGCGCGCGTCGCCTGCCCGAGCACGGGCTTGCCGGCTATCGCCTCGCCCGGGCGTCGCGCGCGGGGTGTGCTGATGAGCGCGGGAGCGGTTCCAACCGACACCGGCTACGTCTGGCATCCCGGCGCTGAGCTCGTGCAGGCGAGCAACATCAAGGCGTTTCTCGACGACCTGGGCGTCGCCGACTACGAGGCGCTGCTGGCGCGCGCCGATGCCGACCCCGCGTGGTTCTGGGCCGCGGTGCTGCGCCGCCTGCAGTTCTACCGCCCCTACGAGCAGCTGGTCGACGAATCGCGCGGCAAGCCCTTCGCGCGCTGGTGCGTCGGCGGCACCACCAACCTGGTGCTCAACTGCATCGACCGCCACCGCGGCACGCCCACCTGGCAGCGCGAGGCGCTGGTGTGGGAAGGCGAGGGCGGCAACATCGTGCGCTGGACCTACGCCGACCTGGCGGCGGAAGTGAGCCGCCTGGCCGGCGGGCTGGCCTCGCTCGGCCTGCAGCAGGGCGACGTGGTGGGCCTGTTCCTGCCCAACATCCCGCAGGCGGTGGCCGCCTTCCTGGCCTGCGCCAAGATCGGGCTGGTCGCGCTGCCGCTGTTCTCCGGCTTCGGCGTGGCCGCGCTGCGCGACCGCCTGGCCGCGGCGCGCGCCGTCGCGCTGGTCACCGCCGATGCCAGCACACGACGCGGCACGGTCGCGCCCATGAAGGCGGTGGCCGACGAAGCGCTGCAGTCGCTGCCCGCGCTGCGCCACGTCGTGGTCGTACGCCACCTCGGCATCGAGCTCGCTTGGCAGCCGGGGCGCGACCATGCCTACGACGAGCTGGTGGCCGGCCGCAGCGACGAGCTGCCCACGCTCGAGCTGCCCGCCGACGCGCCGCTGATGCTGATGTACACCTCGGGCACCACCGGCAAGCCCAAGGGTACGGTGCACACCCACATCGGCTTCGCCGCCAAGATGCTGCTCGACCTCGGCATCGTGATGGACCTGAAGGCCAGCGACCGCCTGCTGTGGATGAGCGACATGGGCTGGCTGGTCGGGCCGATGGTGGCGGTCGGCGTGCCGCTGGCCGGCGCCACGCTGGTGCTCGCGGCCGGCAGCCCCGACTACCCGGACCGCGGCCGCATGTGGCGGCTCATCGAGCAGTTCGAGGTCAGTTTTCTCGGCCTCGCGCCGACCACCGCCCGCAGCTTCATCGGCAGCGGCGGCGGCGACATCGAGCGCCACGATCTCTCGTCGCTGCGCATCTGCGCCTCCACGGGCGAGGTCTGGACCCCCGAGGCCTGGCACTGGACCTTCGACAAGGTGTGCCGCCGGCAGGTGCCCATCCTCAACTACTCGGGCGGCACCGAGGTCGGGGGCGGCATCCTCTGCGGCACGGTGCTGCACCCCATCAAGCCCTGCACGCTCAGCCGAGCGCTGCCCGGCATGGGCGCCGCGGTGGTCGACGACCAGGGCCGCGACGTGCCGCGCGGCGTGGTCGGCGAGCTGGTGCTGCGCCACCCCTCGATCGGCCTCACGCGCAGCCTGTGGCACGACGACGAGCGCTACCTCGACAGCTACTGGTCGGCGATGCCGGGCCTGTGGCGCCACGGCGACTGGGCGGTGATCGATGCCGACGGCTACTGGAGCATCCTCGGCCGCTCCGACGACACGCTGAAGATCGCCGGCAAGCGCACCGGCCCGTCGGAGATCGAGGCCTTGCTCGCGGCCACCGGCCACGTCGTGGAGTCGGCCGTGGTCGGCCTGCCCGACGCGGTGAAGGGGCAGGCGGTGTGCTGCGTCGTCACGCTGATGCCCGGCACGACGCTGAGCGCCGACGTGCGCGCGGCCTTGTCCAAGGCGGTCGTCGACGGGCTGGGCACGCCGTTCCGGCCCAAGTTCATCGTCGCCGTGGCCGAGCTGCCCAAGACCCGCAACATGAAGATCATGCGGCGCGTGGTGCGCGCCGCTTGCCTCGGCGAGGACGCCGGCGACCTCTCTTCGCTGGTCAATCCCGAGGCCGTGGCCGCGTTGAGGCTCGAACTCGAGCAGGCCGGCCACCGTCCCTGAAGTCCACCCCGATCCACACTCGATGACCACCCCACAAGCTTTCAAGCCTTTCGCGCCCCTGGCCGGCATCCGCGTGCTCGACCTGAGCAAGGTCCTGGCCGGCCCGATGTGCGGCCAGTACCTCGCCGACCTCGGCGCCACCGTGATCAAGGTGGAACCCTGCGAAGGCGGCGACGACACGCGCCGCTGGCCGCCCATCATCGGCGAGGACGGCGCGGTGTTCCTCAGCGCCAACCGCAACAAGCAGAGCATCGCGGTCGACCTGAAGACCGCCGCCGGCCGCGAGGTGGTGATGCGCTTGCTGGAAGACAGCGACGTGATGATCGAGAGCTACCGCAAGGGCGCCATGGACCGCCTGGGCCTCGGCCACGAGGCAGTGCGCAAGCGCCATCCGCGCCTCATCTACGCGAGCATTTCCGGCTTCGGCCGCACCGGTCCGCTGTCGCACCTGCCGGGTTACGACCTGATGGTGCAGGCCTTCAGCGGCATCATGAGCGTGACCGGCGAGAAGAACGGCGGCCCGGTGCGCGCGGCCTTCTCGCCGCTGGACCAGACCACCGGCATCTGGGCTGCCTTCGGCATCCTCGCCGCGCTGCGCGAGCGCGACGCCACCGGTGTGGGCCGCTTCCTCGAGGTGTCGCTGTACGAGACGGCGATGGCCTTCCTCGGCTACACCTCGCAGATCTACTGGGAGACCGGCCGCACGCCGGCCCGCTGCGGCACCAGCCACGAGTCGCTGTGCCCCTACCAGGTGTTCCCGGCCCAGGACGGCGAGATCCTGATCGCCGTCGGCAACGACACCCTGTTCCGCAGCTACTGCCGCGCCGCCGGCATGCCGGAGATGGCCGACGACCCGAAGTTCAGGACCAACGCCGACCGCGTCAAGCATTTCGACGAGACGGTGGCGCGGGTCAGCGAGCGCACCCGCCAGAAGACGGTCGACGAGTGGGCGAAGCTGCTCGACGAAGCCGGCGTGCCGAACTCACCCATCCATTCGCTGGACCGCGTGCTCGCGATGCCGCACACCGCCGAGCGCGGCATCGTGATGGACTACGAGCATCCCGCCACGGGCGCGATGAAGACGGTGGCGATGCCGGTCACCTTCGACGGCGAGCAGCGCACCGTCGAGCGGGCGCCGCCCATGCTCGGCGAGCACACCGCCGAGATCCTCGCGGCCGCCGGCTACGACGCCGCCGCGATCGAGCAGCTGCGCCGCGACGGCGTGGTGCGCACGCACGGCACGCCGGCGGGCGCCACCGCGACCAAGGCCGCATGATGGACGCGCCGACCCGAGGTGGCGCGGCGGACACCGGCGAAGACACCCACCGCATGCTGCGCGACGCGGCGCTGAGCTTCGCCGCCCGCCAGACCAGCATCGCCCGCGTGCGGGCGCTGCGCGGCACCGACCCCGGCCACGACCGTGCGGTGTGGCGCAGCCTCGCCGACATGGGCTGGACCGGCATCCTGATTCCCGAGCTGCACGGCGGCCTGGGCCTGGGGCTGGGCGAGATGGCGACCGTGCTGGAGGAATTCGCGAAGACGCTGTCGCCGGAGCCGCTGAACGCGGTCGCCGTGCTGGCTGCCGGCGTGCTGGTCCGCGGCGACAACGACGCGCTCAAGGCCGATCTGCTGCCCGGGGTCGCGCTCGGGCGCGTGCTGCCGGCGCTGGCCTGGCAGGAATCGAACGGCGGCATCGAGCCGCTGGACATGGCGACCCGCGTCGAGGGCGGCGTGCTGCGCGGCGAGAAGCGCTTCGTCGTGCCGGCGCAGGCCGACGGCTACCTGGTCAGCGCACAGGGCGCGGAGGGCCCGGCGGTGTACTGGGTGGAGCAGGGCGCGCCCGGCCTGCAGTGCGCGTTCGAGCTGCGCGCCGACGGCACGCGCAGCGCCCGCCTGGTGCTCGACGGCGTCGAGGTCTCCGACGCGCAGCGCATCGCCTCGCCCGCGGTGGCGGCGGCGGCGCTGCAGAGCGCCGTCGACACCGCGACCGTGATGGCGGGCGCCGAGCTGGTCGGCGTGATGCGCCGCGCGCTCGACATCACGCTGGAGTACATGCGCACCCGCGTGCAGTTCGGCAAGCCCATCGGCAGCTACCAGGCGCTGCAGCACCGCGCGGTGGACCTGTTCATCGAGAAGGAGCTGGCGGTGTCGGTGCTCGCCGATGCGCTGCGCCACCTCGACGGTGACGACGAGCAACTCCCGCTGTGGTCCAGCCGCGTCAAGTCGCGTTGCGCCGACGGCGGCCTGCGCATCGGCCGCGAATCCATCCAGATCCACGGCGGCATTGGCTATGCCGACGAATGCGACATCGGCCTGTACCTGAAGCGGGCGATGGTGCTCTCTGCCTGGCTGGGCAACGGCGCAATGCATCGCCGCCGCTATGCCGCGCTCGCACCGGCGCACGACGCCACCTGACAAGGACCACACGACATGGCCGACATCGATTGGGACGCCCTCGACGACGACACCTTCCGCCGCGAGGTGGCGCATTTCTTCCGCACCGAGTACCCCGAGGAGATCCGCTTCCCGCCGCACTTTCTTCGCTGGGCGCAATGCGAGGACTGGTACCGCAAGCTGTATGCAAAGGGCTTTGCGGCGCCGGCATGGCCGCGAGAGTGGGGCGGCATGGGCTTGTCGCCCGGCAAGCTGCTCGCCTTCATCGAGGAGCAGGAAAAGCACGGCATCGCGCGAACGCCCGACATGGGCATCACGATGCTGGGTCCGTTGCTGATCCGCTTCGGCACCGAGGAGCAGAAGCGCGAGTTCCTGCCGCCGACCCTGCGCGGCGAGTACATCTGGTGCCAGGGCTACTCGGAGCCGAACGCCGGCTCCGACCTCGCCAGCCTGCGCACCGAAGCCGTGCTCGACGGCGACGAGTACGTGATCACCGGCTCCAAGATCTGGACCAGCTTCGCCATGGACGCGACGCACATGTTCGTGCTCGTGCGCACCGACAAGCAGGCGAAGAAGCAGGAGGGCATCAGCTTCATGCTGGTCGACATGAAGTCGCCCGGCATCACCGTGCGGCCCATCCGCAACCTCAACGGCGCGGAGCACTTCGCCGAGGTCTTCCTCGACAAGGTGCGCACGCCGGCGCGCTGGCTGGTGGGCCAGCCCAACCAGGGCTGGACCATCGCGAAGGCGCTGCTCGGCTTCGAGCGCATCTCGATCGGCAGCCCCAAGCTCTCGCAAACCGGGCTGCAGCGGCTGGAGCGCATCGTGCAGGCGCGCGGCCTGAGCGATGACGCGGCCTTCATGGACCGCTTCACGCAGCTCAAGCTGAACGTGGCGGACCTCACGTCGGTCTACGGCCGCTTCGCCGACATCGTCAAGCGCGGCGGCACGCTGGGCCCCGACGTCTCGCTGCTGAAGATCTTCGCGTCGGAGACCTTCCAGCGCATCACCGAGCTGACGCTGGAAGCGGGCGGCGACGCCGGCGCGATCGAGGGCGAGGTGAGCTTCGGCGACGCGGCGATCGACATCCTCTCGCCGTTCTACAACGCGCGGCCGTCGACGATCTACGGCGGCTCCAACGAGATCCAGCGCAACATCATCGCGAAGAGCGTGCTGAACCTGCCGGGCTGAGGGCGCGGCGGGGTGCTGTTCGGCGGGACAAGCGAGTAACAGGAGAGAACATGTTCAGTCATGTGATGGTCGGGTCCAACCACATCGAGCGCTCAAAGCGCTTCTATGACGCCGTGCTGGCCGTTCTCGGAGGGGGCGAGCCGCTTCGAAACCACAACGCCACTGGACAGGACCGCCTGTTCTACCGGCACGATGGCGGCATGTTTTGCGTCAGTGAGCCGATCAACGGTGAACCTGCAACGTCCGCCAACGGCGGAACCATCGGTTTCAAGTGCAGTTCGCCGGCGCAGGTACAGCAGTTCCACGACACCGCGGTTGCTCATGGCGGCACTTCGATCGAACAGCCGCCTGGCCTGCGCGAGGGAAAACTCGGCGCCCTGTATCTGGCCTACGTTCGCGACCCGGACGGCAACAAGCTCTGTGCACTTCACAGGCCAAAGTAGGTGGACAGCGGCAGCGCCAGCTGAAGCTCACCCTGCCGTATCTCCCGCTATTCCTTCGGAATCCCTGCGTCCTTCACCACCTTCACGTAGGCCGCGAGTTCCGACTGTGTGAACTCCGCCAGCTGCTGCGGCGTGCTGGCCTGCGGTTCGAAGCCAACGCTGTTGAAGCGCTCGATGACCTCGGGCAGCGAGAGGATGCGAACCAGCTCGGCGTTGAGCTTCTGCACGATGGGGGCGGGCACGCCGGCCGGCGCGTACAGCGCCAGCCATGCCGAGAAGTCGTAGGCCGGCAAGCCGGCTTCGGCGGTGGTGGGCACGTCGGGCAGTTGCGCCAGCCGCTTCGGGGTCGTGACCGCCAGTGCGCGCAGCTTGCCCGACTTGATGTGCGGGGCCGCGCTCAGCACCGGCTCGACCATCACGTCGAGCTGGCCGGACAGCAGGTCGTTCAGCGCCTGCGGCGAAGTCTTGTACGGGATGTGGTTGATCTGCATGCCGGCCGCCAGGTTGAACATCTCGCTGCCGATCCGCGCCGAGCTGCCGCCCGAGCCATAGTTGAGCCCCCCGGCTTGGACTTCGCCAGCGCGATCAGCGCCTTCAGCGAGTTCGCCGGCACCGACGGGTGCACGACGACCACGTAGTAGGCCTTGCCGGCCATGGAGATCGGCGTGAAGTCGCGCAGCGCGTCATAGGGCAGCTGCCTGTAGAGGCTGGGGTTGATCGCGTTGGTGGAGCTTGACCCCAGCGTGATCGTGTAGCCGTCGGGCGCGGCGCGCGCCACCGCCTCGGCGGCGAGGATCCCGTTTGCGCCGGCACGGTTCTCCACCACCACCTGCGTGCCGAGGCGCTCGCCGAGCTTCTGCGCGATGGTGCGAGCGACCGCGTCGGTCGTGCCGCCGGGGCCCTGCGACAGGATGAAGCGGATCGGCCGGTTGGGGTAGTCCTGCGCCTGTGAGAGCGGGACGGCGAACAGGCCGGCTGCGACGAGCAGCAGCCGAAGAAGACGGGATTTCATCGGCTGCCCTTCTGCGCGATCAGGCGGGGGTGAACATCGCCACCGGCGGGCCGCCGTCGCTCGGCTGGAACGTCACCTTCACGCGCTGCCCGATGCGCACCGCATCGGGATCGCAGTCGACGATGTTGGTCATCACCGTCACGCCTTCGTCGAGCGTCACGTAGGCGATGACGTAGGGCACCTCGACCCGGCGCATCACGCTGTAGCTGTAGATCACACCCTGGCCGGAGGCGTCGCGCCACTCGGTCTTGTCGCTGAAGCAGAAGGGGCACAGCGAGCGCGGGAAGTGGTGGTTCTCGCCGCAGCCCTTGCAGTGCTTGACCAGCAGCCGGCCTTCGCCGGCCGCCTTCCAGAAGGGCTCGGCCTCTGGGTAGACGGTGGGGGGCGGGGATCTTTCTTTCCTTGACGGTCATCGCGTCACTCCTTGGCCATGATGAGGGTGGCACTGCCGTGCCGCGTTCCGAGCGAGCCGCCGGTGCCGTGCGCCAGCGCCAGGCCGCAGTCGCGCACCTGCACCGCCGGATGGGCTTCGCCGCGCAGCTGGCGCACCGCCTCGATCACCTTGGTCATGCCGCCGCGATTGGACGGGTGGTTGTTGCACAGCCCGCCCCCGTCGGTGTTGAACGGCAGCTTGCCGACGCCCGAGATGAGGTTGCCGTCGGAGACGAACCTGCCGCCTTCGCCCTTCTTGCAAAAGCCCAGGTCCTCGAGCTGCATCAGCACCGTGATCGTGAAGCTGTCGTAGATCGACGCGTACTGGATGTCGGACGGCTTCACGCCGGCCTCTTCGAAGGCGATCGGGCCCGACCAGGCCGCGCCCGAGTAGGTGAGGTCGACCTTGCCGCCCAGCTGGCCCTTGACCGCCTCGCCGGCGCCGAGGATCTTGACGACCGGGCGCTTCAGGCTGCGCGCGATCTCGGGCCGCGTGACGATGAGCGCACCGCCGCCGTCGCTGACCACGCAGCAGTCGAGCCGGTGCAGCGGGTCGGCGATCAGCGGCGAGTTGACGACGTCCTCCACCGTCACCACCTCGCGCAGCATCGCGTTGGGGTTGTGCTGCGCGTGATGCGACGCGGCCACGCGAATCCACGCGAGCTGCTCGCTGGTCGTGCCGTACTCGTGCATGTGGCGCATCGCCGCCATCGCGTACATGTTGGCGGTGGCCGGGCCGAACGGAAACTCGAAGGGCGTGTCGGCGGTGGCGCCGAAGTTGCGCGGCGCGGTGCCGGTGGCCATGCCCTCGGCGCGCGGCCGGCCGGCCAGCGTGATCAGCGCGACGTTGCACTTGCCGGCGGCGATGGCCTGCGCGGCGTGGCTCACGTGCACCAGGTACGACGAGCCGCCGACGTCGGTCGAGTCGACGTGCCGCACCTTGAGACCGAGGTAGTCGACCATGCTGAGCGGGCCCAGGCCCGGGGCGTCGCCAGCGCAGTAGTAGGCGTCGACGTCCTGCTTGCTCAGGCCGGCGTCTTCGAGCGCGCCCTTGGCCACTTCGGCGTGCAGCTGCACCACCGACTTGTCGACGGCCTTGCGCGTCGGGTGCTCGAACACCCCCGCAATGCAGGCCTTGCCTTTGATCGTCATGTCTTGCTGGTCTCCTGTCGGTTGAAAGCGGGCGCGAGCGCGACGGTCGGTCGCGACGGCGACCGGGTTCGGCAGGCAGTGAATGGAGCGCCGGCGGAGCCGGGCGCTCAGCCGGTAGCGGCGGGCATTCGGCGGCGCTTCTCGGGTGCGGCGGTGGCCGCGGGCTCCGCTGTGCGCACCTCGGAGCCGGGCGCCATCGTGAGGGCCGCGCCCGCATGGCCGAAGCCGAACGAAATGCTGTCGGCCGCCTCGCGCATGTGGTGCGCGAAGTGCTGCGGGTCGGCGCGCGTGCGGCTGACGGGCGCCGCCATGGCGAGCGCCGCGATCACGCGGCCCTGGTGATCGAAGATCGGCGCGGCGAAGCCGGCAACGTCGCTGGACACCTCGCCGATGGTGATCGACAGGCCCTGCTCGCGCACTTGCGGCAGCAGCCGACGCAGGTCGGCGGCGCGTGTGAGCGTCTGCGGCGTCAACGGCGTGAACGGGGCGCGCCGCAGGTAGCGCTCGATGTATTCCTCGTCGGAGTGGGCCAGCAGCACGCGGCCTGCCGCCGAGCAATAGAGCGGCCGCGCCGTGCCGATCGCCACCGAGTAGCGGATGGACTGCGTGCTCTCGATCTTCTCGACGTAGACGGCGGTGCCCGCCTCGCGGTCCATCACCGCGACCAGCACCGTCTCGCCGCAGCGGTCGACCAGTTCGCGCATGATGGGCGTCGCGATGCGCGAGATCGACACGGTGGGCATGATGGACAGGCCCAGCCGGTAGGCGGCCGGGCCGAGCACGTAGCGGCCCTCGGTGTTGACGATGTAGCCGTAGCTGCACAGCGGGCGCAGCAGGCCCAGCAGGCTGCTCTTGGGCGACTGCAGCTCGACGCTCAGCATCGCCAGCGTCGCGCCCTGCGGCACTGCTGCGAGCTGCTCAAGAATGCGCAGGGTCCGGATCAGCGAGCGCGGTCCGGTGTCGAGCGCAACGGGGCCGTCGGCCAGCGGCTCGTCGGTTTCCCGCTGGGGCTTGCTCTGCTTTCGTTGGGTGGGCATGGGGCGTGGCAGCGTGCAGCGGACGGTGCTCATCGTACGCCGGTTGCGCGGCCCGAGGCCAAAGGTTCCTAAATACGAACGGCATTCTGTAATCCGCACGCCTCCCTAGAATCTTCGGACCCCCATCAGAGATCAGGAGCGAGACATGTTCAGTGGACAGGCATTGCAGGACCGCGTGGCCTTCGTGACCGGCGCCGGACAGGGCATCGGCGCGGCCGTGGCCGAGGCGTTCGGCGCGCAGGGCGCCAAGGTCGCCGTCGTCGACCTGCGCATCGCCAATGCGGAGAAGGTCGCTGCCGGTATCCGTGAGCGCGGCGGCCGCGCCCAGGCCTTCGCCTGCGATGTGTCCGACCGCCAGCAGGTCGACGCCGCCGTGCAGCAGGTCAACGAGGCCTTCGGCCCGGTCGAGATCCTGGTGAACAACGCCGGCATCACCCGCACGGCGATGCTGCACCGCATGACCGCCCCGCAGTGGGACGAGGTGATCGCGGTGCACCTCACCGGCAGCTTCAACTGCCTGCAGGCGGTGGTCAACGGCATGATGGAGCGCGAGCAGGGCTGGATCATCAACGTGACGTCGACGGCCGGCATCCTCGGCACGCTGGGCCAGATCAACTACGGCTCGGCCAAGGCCGGCCTGCTGGGCTTCACCAAGTCGGCGGCGAAGGAACTGGCCCGCTACAACATCGTCGTCAACGCCGTCGCCCCGGGCGCCGCCACGCCGATGACCGAGACCATCCGCACCGACCCGCGCTTCAAGGACGCGTACCTGCAGCGCGTGCCGCTCGGCCGCTGGGCCGAGCCGGCCGAGCTGGCGCCGGTGTTCGTGTTCCTCGCCTCGCCCGGCGCGAGCTACGTCACTGGCCAGCTGATCGGCGTCGACGGCGGCCTGTCGATCCACTGAGCTGCGCGCAGCACCCGCACGTCACCCCGGCCCTCGTCGGGGTGGCGCTCGCCCGTGCCCGCGCGAGCGCTCCTCCGTCAGGCCACCATTTACTCGCACGCCATGCCCGACATCCGCGATAGCGCCATGCACCGCCTGTTCCATCCGCGCTCGGTCGCCGTCTACGGCGCCTCGTCGGATCCCCGCAAGATCGGCGGCCGGCCGCTGGACTTCATCAAGTCGACGCACTTCGACGGCGCGCTGTACCCGATCAACCCTCAGCACCGGGAGATCCAAGGGCTGAGGGCCTACCCGACGGCCGAGGCCATCGAGGGCCCGGTCGACATGGCGATCGTCGCCGTGCCGGCGCCGCACGTCGTCGCGGCGCTGGAGGATTGCGCGCGCAAGAAGGTCGGCGGCGCCGTGGTGCTGAGCGCCGGCTTCGCGGAGGTCGGCGGGCAGGGGCTGGACTGGCAGCGCCAGATCACCGAGCTGACGCGGCGCACCGGCATGCGCGTCGTCGGGCCCAACTGCATGGGCCTGATCAACGTGCGGCGCGGAATGCTGGGCACCTTCACGCCGAGCGCGGCCGGTTTCGGGTTGGTGCCGGGACGCATCAGCCTGGTGAGCCAGAGCGGCGCCTTCGGCGGCTACTGCCTGTCGCTGATCCGCCAGCGCGGCCTCGGGCTGAACCTGTGGGTCACCACCGGCAACCAGAGCGACGTCGACTTCGCCGACTGCGTGCGCTTCTATGCCGACGACGAGGACACCGACGTGATCGTCGGCTACGTTGAGGCAGTGACCGACAAGGCGCGGCTGGTCGATGCACTGAGCATCGCCCGCGAGCGAGGCAAGCGCATCGTCATCATGAAGGTCGGCAGCTCCGAGGCCGGCGCCCATGCCGCTGCCTCCCACACCGCCTCGCTGGCCGGATCGGACCAGGTCTACGACGGCCTGTTCAGGCAGTACGGCGTCTACCGCGCGCGCACCATCGACGAGCTGTTCGACGTGGCCTATGCCTGCTCGCTCGCGCGCAAGCCGCCGCAGGGCAACAGGCTGGGCCTGCTCACGGTGTCGGGCGGCGTCGGCGCGCTGATGGCCGACGCGGCGGCCGACCACGGGATGGACGTCGCGCCGATGCCCGACGACGCGCAGCGGCGGCTCAAGGAGATCCTGCCCTTCGCCGGTCCTCGCAACCCGGTCGACATGACGGCGCAGCTGGTCAACGACGTCACGCTGTTCGAGAAGAACTTCAACATCATGCTGGAGGAGGGCGGCTACGACATCGTCGTGGCCTTCCTCTCCAGCGTCGGCCAGGTGCCGAGCCTGAGCGACGAGCTGCTGCAGCAGCTGAAGAAGGTGCTGGCGCGCTTTCCGGAGCGCACCATCATCATCTCGATGCTCGCCACGCCGGAGGTGCGCAAGCTCTACGAGGCCGCCGGCGTGATGGTCTTCGACGAGCCGACCCGCGCGGTGCGCGCTGCCAGCGCGCTGGTGCGCTTCGCCCGCGAGTCGGCGCGCGCACAGGCCGCCGACGCGCCGCCGGCCCTTCCCGCCGGCGTGCTGTCGGTACCGGCGAAGGCGCTCAACGAAGTCGAGGCCAAGGCCGTACTCGCGAGCGCCGGCATCCCGGTCGTGCGCGAGGTGCTGGCCGCCACGCAGGACGCGGCGGCGAAGGCGGCCGCCCGGCTCGGCTATCCGGTGGCGCTGAAGATCGCCTCGGTCGAAATCCAGCACAAGTCGGACATCGGCGGCGTGCTGCTGGGCCTGGCCGACGAGGCGCAACTGCGCGAGGGCTGGCGCACGCTGATGAAGCGCATGGCCGAGCGCGCTCCCGGGGCGAGGCTCGACGGTGCGGTGGTCGCGCCGATGGTCAAGCGGGGCGTCGAGACGATCATCGGCGTCAACCGTGACCCGGTGTTCGGGCCGGTCGTGATGTTCGGCCTCGGCGGCGTGTTCGTCGAGGCCTTCAAGGACGTCGCGTTCCGCGTCGCGCCCTTCGGCGTGTCCGAGGCGCGCGCGATGATCGACGAGGTGCGCGGCCGGGTGCTGCTGACCGGGCTGCGCGGCCAGCCGCCGGCCGACGAGACCGCGCTCGGCGAGGCGATCGCGCGCGTCTCGGTGTTCGCCGCCCACAACGCCGAGCACATCGACAGCATCGACATCAATCCGTTCGTCGTGCTGCCGGCGGGCGAGGGCGGGATCGCGCTCGACGCGCTGATCGTGCCACGCGCCACTGACCCCCTACCGAAGGAGCCCTCATGACGCGTTTCACAACCCTCGTGCGCCGGCGCATCGCGCTGCTGGCGCTGGGCGCCGCGCTGCTGCCGTCGGGCGCCGGTGCCCAGGACTACCCGGCGAAGCCGATCCGCATGGTGGTGCCCTTCGCGCCCGGCGGCACGACCGACGTGCTGGCGCGCATCGTCGCGGAGAAGCTGCAGCAGGTGCTGAAGCAGCCGGTCGTCGTCGATTCCAAGCCTGGTGCCAACGGCATGCTCGGCGGCGACACGGTGGCCAAGGCCGCGCCGGACGGCTACACCATCCTGCTGACGGTGGCGAGCGCCCAGACGCTGAACCCCAGCCTCTACAAGATGCCGTACGACCCGCTGAAGGACCTCGCGCCCATCAGCCAGGTGATCAACGCGACGGTGCTGATGGTGGTCAACTCCTCGGTGCCGGTCAAGACGGTGCAGGAGTTCGTCGAGCTCGCCAAGGCGCAGCCGGGCAAGCTGAACTACGCCTACGGCACCAGCGGATTGCAGCTGTTCGTGGAGACCTTCAAGGCGGCCACCGGTACGGACATCGTTGCGGTGCCGTACAAGGGCACCGCGCCGCAGCTGTCGGCCGTGCTGAGCGGCGAGGTCGCGATGACGATGGACCCATTCACCGCCATCCCGCACATCAAGACCGGCAGGCTGCGCCCGCTCGCCGTGATGTCGGCCAACCGCTTCCCCAGCCTGCCCGACGTGCCCAGCATCACCGAGGCCGGCTACCCCGGCGTCGAGCTCAACTCGTGGCTCGCGCTGTACGCGCCGGGGGCGACGCCCAAGCCGATCATCAAGACGCTGCACGAGGCGATCGTGAAGATCGTCGCCATGCCCGACGTGCGCGAGCGGCTGCTCTCGCTGAACTACGTCCCGGTGGGCGGCACGCCTGAGCAGCTGATGCGCCTGTCGGTCGAGGAGACCGCCAAGTGGGCCAAGGTCGTGAAGGACACCGGCTTCAAGATCGACTGACACCCGAAGGAGATCGCATGGACTTCCGACTCACGCCCGACCAGGCCGCCGCCCGCGAGATGGCCATGGACTTCGCGCGCAAGGAGATCGCCCCGAACTGGCGACGGCGGGAGGCCGAGGGCGTGTTCCACCGCGACCTGATCGAGAAGATGGCGGCCGCCGGCATGTTCGGCTGCCTGTTTCCCGAGGAGTACGGCGGCAACGGCATGGGCTTCGTCGCCCAGGTGCTCATCATGGAAGAGATGATGCGCGCCTCGATCGAGAGCGGCATGCCCTTCAACAACCAGGGCGTCAACGTGCCGATGGCGATCTACCGCTTCGGCACCGAGGCGCAGAAGCGCAAGTACGTGCCGGCGCTGCTTTCGGGCAAGACCATCGGCTGCTTCGCGCTGACCGAGCCCGGCGGCGGCTCCGACGCCGCGGCCATGAGGACGCGCGCGGTGCGCAAGGGCGACCGCTATGTGCTGAACGGCAGCAAGATGTGGATCACCCTGGGCTCGGTGGCCGACCTGATCCTGCTGTTCGCCAAGACCGATCCGGACAAGGGGCACGCCGGCGTGTCGGCCTTCCTGGTCGAGACCAAGGACCTCGCCGGCTTCGGCGCCAAGGCGATCGAGGCCGACATCGGCACCCGCTGCATTCCCACGGCCGAGCTCTCGTTCCAGGACGTGGAGATCCCGGCCGACAGCCTGCTCGGCGAGGAAGGCCAGGGCTTCAAGCTCGCGATGAGCACGCTGCACTACGGCCGCGTGTGCGTGCCGGCGCGCGGCCTCGGCATCGCGCAGGCCTGCCTGGACATGGCGGTGCAGTACGCCAACGACCGCGTCGCCTTCGGCAAGAAGATCGGCGAGTTCCAGGCGGTGCAGCACACCATCGCCGAGATGCTGGCGCAAACCGAGGCGGCGCGGCTGCTGATCTACCGCGCGGCCGCCAAGGCCGAGCTGGGCGAGACCTTCGGCCGCGAGGCGTCGATCGCCAAGTACTTCGCCGGCGAGGCGGTGATGAACGTCACCGAGAAGTGCCTCGAGATCCACGGCGGCTTCGGCTTCGCGCGCGAGTTCCCGGTGTTCCGCTACTTCACCTGCGCGCGCGTGATGCGCACCGGCGAAGGCTCCGCCAACATCCAGAAGAACCTGCTCGGCATGGACGAGCTGGGCTGGAAGAAGATCGATCGCCACCCTGCCTGAGGAGGCCGCATGACCTACGAAACCATCCAGTACGAGCTGCGCGACGGCATCGGCGTGCTCACGCTCAACCGCCCGCGGCAGCGCAACCCGCTCAGCGTGCAGATGCGCGACGAACTGGCCTCGCTGATGCCGGAGCTCGCGCACGACGCGTCGCTGAAGGCGCTGATCGTCACCGGCGCCGGCGACAACTTCTGCGGCGGCGGCGACATCTCCGGCATGCGCAAGCCGGTGACTGCGCGCACGCCGTCCGAGGGGCGCAACACCATCCGCGACGTGCAGGCGTGGCTGCCGCAGTTCGTCGGCCTGGAGAAGCCGGTGATCGCGGCGGTCGACGGCGTCTGCTACGGCGCCGGCTTCAGCCTCGCGCTGGCGGCGGACTTCATCGTCTGCACGCCCGCGCGCGCTTCTGCCAGGCCTTCGTGCGCGTCGGCCTGGTGCCCGACTTCAGCGCCATCTACCTGCTGCCGCGCACCGTCGGGCTGCA
This sequence comes from Aquabacterium sp. J223, assembly GCF_024666615.1. Lineage (NCBI taxonomy): Bacteria > Pseudomonadati > Pseudomonadota > Betaproteobacteria > Burkholderiales > Sphaerotilaceae > Aquabacterium > Aquabacterium sp. J223. The sequence continues at coordinate 1,863,854 of NZ_CP088297.1, forward strand.
CAAGGCCAAGGAGCTGATGTTCACCGGCCGCGTGGTCGATGCCGACGAGGCGAAGTCGCTGGGCATCGTGTTCGAGATCCACGAACCCGAATCGCTGATGTCGGCCGCGATGGCGATCGCCGGCCGTTTCCGCGAGGCGCCGACAGAGACCATCGGCGTCACGAAGACGCTGCTCAACCAGTCGTTCCAGAGCGACGAGCGGCTGATGGGCGAGTTGGAGGGCTTCGCCTCCTCGACCGTGAAGACGCTGCCTTACCACCAGGAAGCCGTCGAGCGCTTCCTGGCCAAGCAGCCGCCGCGCTTCGACTGGGACCGGCTGGCCGGCGAAGACATGACCCGTTGATGGAGTTGATTCGATGATCGACCTGAGTTCCCGTATCGACGCGCTGAGCGACGACGAGCGCATGGTGCGCGACGCCGCGGCTGCCTATTCCTCGCGCGACCCCGAGTACCGCCGCGTGCGCGACCTGCGCGGCCAGTCGCCGAGCTACGACCGTGCCGCGTGGCGCGAACTGGCCGAGATGGGCTGGACCGGCTGCCGGCTGCCCGAGAGCGTCGGCGGGATGCAGCTCGGCTTCGCGCAGCTCGCGCTGCTGCTCGAGCAGCACGGCCGCGCGCTCGCGTCCGAGCCGCTGACCGCGGCGGCGCTGTTGGCCGGCGGCGCGCTGCTGGCCGGCGACAACGAGCCGCTGAAGCAGGAGTGGCTGCCCCGCCTGGCCGCCGGCGACTGGACACCGACGCTCGCCTGGCAGGAAGCCGCCGGCAGCCAGTCGGTGCAACCTAGTGCCACGCGGGCGACGCAGCGCGAGGGCCGCGCCGTGCTCGACGGCCGCAAGTGCTTCGTGCCGATCGGCGAGACCGCCGACGCCTTCATCGTGTCGGCCGCTGCGGCCGACGGCTGCGCGCTGTACCTGGTGGACCGCGATGCGCCGGGCCTGGCCATCAGCACGCAGACGCGCGTCGACGGCGGCACCTGGAGCGAGCTGACGCTGAAGGCGGTGCCCGCGCGTGCCGTGGTCGCGAGCGCGAAGGTGGCGGCGGCTGCGCTCGAGCGGGTGCTCGACGAAGGCCGACTCGCCGCCAGCGCCGAGTTGCTCGGCGTGATGGGGCGGGCGCTGGAGATCACCGTCGACTACATCAAGGTGCGTGAGCAGTTCGGCAAGCCGATCGGCAGCTTCCAGGCCTTGCAGCACCGTGCGGTCGACATGTTTGTGCTGGTGGAGCTGTCGCGGGCCGTGTTGCGCCAGAGCGCGCAGCGCTTCGACGCCGCCGAGGACCCCGGCGAGCGTGCGCTCGCCGCCAGCCAGGCCAAGGCGCGCTGCTCCGACGCCGCATTGAAGGTCGCCAAGGGCTGCGTGCAGCTGCAAGGCGGCATCGGCTACACCGACGAGTGCAACATCGGGCTGTTCCTCAAGCGGGCGATGGTGCTCGCCGCCTGGCTGGGCGACGCGTCGACGCACCGCCGCCGCTACGGCGAGCGTGCCGGCGACCCAAGCGAGGAGGTCGAGTCCAGCGATCCGCTGCGCCGCGAGGTGCGCAGCTTCCTGACGGCGAACTTCCCGCCCGAGTGGCGCTTCCCGGCCACGCGCATGGGCATCAAGGACACCCTGTCGTGGCAGCGCAAGCTGGCCGAGAAGGGCTGGGCCGCGCCGGGCTGGCCCACCGAGCACGGCGGCATGGGCCTGTCGGCCTATGACCAGCTCGCGATGGCCGAGGAGTTCGACCGCCACGGCGTCTCGATCGCCACCAACATGGGCATCACGATGCTCGGGCCGCTGCTGATCCGCTACGGCTCCGAGGACCAGAAGCGCAACTACCTGCCGCGCATCCTGGCCGGCGACCTGCGCTGGTGCCAGGGCTATTCCGAACCGGGGGCGGGCTCCGACCTCGCGGGCCTGCGGACCAAGGCCGTGCTCGACGGCGACGAGTTCGTCGTCAACGGCCACAAGATCTGGACCTCGTTCGCGCACGAGGCCGACATGATCTTCATGCTGGTGCGCACCGACCCGCAGGCGAAGAAGCAGGAGGGCATCAGCTTCTTGCTCGCCGACATGAAGAGCCCTGGCATCACGGTGCGGCGCATCCGCAACCTCACCGGCAGCTCGGAGTTCTGCGAGGTCTTCTTCGACAACGTGCGGGTGCCCAAGCAGAACCTGGTGGGCGGCCTCAACCGCGGCTGGACGATGGCCAAGTCGCTGCTCGGCAGCGAGCGCATCATGATCGGCAACCCGCGGCTCGCGAAGTACCCGCTGCAGCTGCTGCACCGCCTGATGAAGTCGCGCGGCCTGCTGGAGCAGCCGGCGATGCGCGCGCGCTACGACGAGCTGCGGCTCGACGTCGAGGACCTGGGCGCGTCGTTCGTGCGCATGGCCGAGGTGCTGCGCCGCGGCGACGAGCTGGGCGCCGAGGTGTCGATGCTGAAGATCTGGATCACCGAGGCGATGCAGCGCGTGACCGACCTGCTGCTCGAGGTGGGCGCCGAGGGTGCAACGCTGGATGTGCCGACGGTACTGGCCGACGGCACGCAGATGCACACCGCGAACCAGTACTTCGCATCGCGCCCGGCCACCGTCTACGGCGGTTCCAGTGAGATCCAGCGCAACATCCTCGCCAAGGCGATGCTGGAACTGCCGGGCTGAATGCTGCACCCGCACCGGCGCGCATGGCGCGCGCGGGTCGCCGCGGACGTTCACTGCGCCTTGAAGCCGGTCTCCTTGACGATCCTCGCCCAGCGCGCCGTCTCCGCGGCAATCGCCGCGGCGAATTGCTCGGGCGTGTCGCCGACCGGCTCGTAGTTCAGCGCGGCCAGGCGCTCCTTCACGTCCGGCATCGCGACGATCTTCACCATCTCCGCATGCAGGCGGTCGATGATCGGACGCGGCGTCCCGGCAGGCGCCATCAGGCCGACCCAGGAGCTCAGCTCGACGCCGCGCACGCCGGCCTCGACCAGCGTCGGCACTTCGGGCAGCACGGTCGAGCGCGTGTTCGACAGCACGGCCAGCGCGCGCAGCTTGCCGGCCTTGACCTGCTGCACGGCCGTGAACGGATCGATCGTCATCGCCACCTCGCCGGCGAGCACCGCCGCGAGCTGGGGTCCGGTGCCCTTGTAGGGGATCGCGACGATGTGGGTGCCGGTGGCCTTCTTGAAGCTCTCGCCGACGAGCTGGATCAGGCTGGTGCCGGCGGCGAAGTCGTACTTGCCGGGGTTGGCCTGGGCCAGCCCGATGAACTCCTGGATCGTCTTCGCCGGCACCGACGGGTGCACCACGATCATCGTGTTCAGCGCCGCGAAGTTGCTGATCGCCACCAGGTCCTTCTCCGCGTCGTAGGGCAGCTTGTAGAGGTTGGGCGCCAGCGTCTGCGCGCTGCCGACCGTCATCAGCAGCGTGTAGCCGTCGGGCGGCGACTTGGCCACCACGTCGGTGCCGAGGATGCCGTTGGCGCCGGCCTTGTTGTCGGGCACCACGCTCTGGCCCAGTGACTGGGTCAGCTTCTGCGCGACGATGCGCGCGAGCACGTCCGACGCGCCGGCGGGCGCGAACGGAATCACCAGCCGGATCGGCTTGGAGGGCCAGGTGTCGGCCCGGGCCGCTACGCCCGCCAGCATGCAGGCGCCACCCAGCAGGGCCTCGCGTCGTTTCGACATCGTCATTGCACCTTGAAGTTGGTCGCCTTTACCGCCTTCGCCCACTTGGCGGTGTCGGCGACGATCAGCTGCATGAACTGCTCCGGCGTGGTGCCCGCCGGCTCGTAGTTCAGCGCGGCAAGCCGTTCGCGGAAGTCGGGCGTCGCGACGATCTTGGTGATCTCGGCATGCAGGCGCCTGATCACCGGCGCGGGCGTGCCGGCCGGCGCCAGCATGCCGGCCCAAGCGTCGAGCTCGACGCCGGACACGCCGGCCTCCTGCAGCGTGGGCACTTCCGGCAGCAGCGACGAGCGCTTGGGCGACAGCACCGCCAAAGCACGCAGCTTGCCGCTCTTCACGTGCTGCACCGCGGTGAACGGGTCGATGGTCATGGCCGCCTCGCCGGCCAGCACCGCCGACAGCTGCGGTGCCGTGCCCTTGTACGGGATGGCCACGATGTCGGTGCCGGTGGCGAGCTTGAATGTCTCGCCGACCAGGTTGATCAGGCTCGAGCCGGTCGCGTAGTTGTACTTGCCGGGGTTCGCCTTGGCCAGCGCGATGAACTCCTGCAGCGTCTTCGCCGGCACCGACGGGTGCACCACGATCATCGTGCCGAGCGTGGCCACCATGCTGATCGGCGCCAGGTCCTTGATCGAGTCGTAGGGCAGCGGGTAGAGGCTGGGCGAGACGGTCTGCGCCCCGCCGGTGGTCATCAGCAGCGTGTAGCCGTCGGGAGCGGACTTGGCCACCGCATCGGTGCCGATGATGCCGTTGGCGCCGGCGCGGTTGTCGAGCGCCACCGGTTGGCCGAGGGCCACGGACAGGCGCTCGGCCACCAGGCGCGCCACCACGTCGGTGGCGCCGCCGGGCGCGAAGGGCACGATCATGCGGATGGGCTTGCTGGGCCAGGTATCGCTCCAGGCAGGCAGAGGAGAGAGCGCGGCGGCGGCGTTTGCGCCGGCGAGCAGGACGAGGCGGCGGCGGTGCATCGGGGTCGGCGCCTCACTCCAGCTTGATGCCGGCCTTCGAGATGATCTCGCCCCAGCGCTTGGTCTCGGCCTTGGAGTAGGCGGCGAGTTCCTGCGGCGAGCTGTGGTGCATCAGCGCGCCTTGCGCGAACAGCCTGTCGCGCATCGCCGGGTCCCGGGTGAACTTCTGGATCTCGGCGTTGAGCCGGGCGATGATGGGCGCCGGCGTGCCCGCGGGCGCCAGCAGCTGGTACCAGGTCGAGGCCTCGAAGCCGGGGATCGTTTCGGCGATGGCCGGCACGTCCGGCAGGTTCGGCATGCGCTTCGGCGACGCCGTGGCCAGCAGCTTGAGCTTGCCGCCGGTGACGAACGGCAGCGGCTGCTGCAGGCCGTCGAGCAGCAGGTGGATCTGCCCGCCGACCAGGTCAGTCAGCGCCGGGCCGTTGCCCTTGTAATGGACGTTCTGAACCGAGATGCCGGCCGCGTCTTCGAGCAGTTTCATTGCGAGGTGCGGCGAGGTGCCGTTGCCCGGCGTGCCGAAGTTCACCTTGTCCGGGTTCGACTTGGCGTAGGCGACGAACTCCTTGAACGAGTTGACCGGCAGCGACGGGTGCGACACCAGCACGTAGGGCAGGTCGACGACGCGGCCGATCGGCGTGAAGTCGCGCTCCGCGTCGTAGGGCAGCTTGGCGAACAGGTGCGGGTTGATGGTGAGCGCGCCGGTCGCCAGCAGCAGCGTGTAGCCGTCGGGCGGTGCCTTCGCGGCCGCGCCGACGCCGAGGATGGTGCTCGCGCCTGGCCTGTTCTCGACGATCACCGACTGCCCCAGGCTCTCGGTGAACTTCTGCGCCAGCAGGCGGGCCAGCGCGTCGGAGAAGCCGCCGGTGGCGTAGGGGACGATGAGCTTGATCGGCTTGTCGGGGTAGGTCTGCGCGGACGCGGACAGTGCCGTTGCGGCGAGCGTGAGCAGTGCCGCGAAACGGGCGAGGGTTCGAATGCCAAACATGAACGGTCTCCGGTCTTGTTGGAGGTGTTGCGGACTGGGCTGACGCTCACTGCTCGAGCTTGATGCCGGCCTTGGCGATGATCCTGCCGTACTGGTCGTACACGGCGCGCAGCATCTTGTCCGACTCTTCAGGCGTCGAAACGAAGGGCTCCATGATCTGCTGCGCCAGCACGTTCTTCACGTCGGGCAGCGAGAGGACACGGTTGATCTCCGCGTTGAGCTTGTTGATGATCGGCTTCGGCGTGCCGGCCGGCGCGATCACCATGAACCACACGTTCATGTCGATCTGCGGCATGCCCATCTCGGTGAAGGTCGGCACGTCGGGGAAGGCCGCGAGCCGCTTGGGCCCGGTCACCGCCAGCGGCCTCACGCGCTTGTCCTTGGCGAAGGGCAGCGTGGTCACCGGCGTGTCGAAGATGAACTGCACCTGGCCGCTCATCAGGTCGGTCAGCATCGGCGGCGTGCCCTGATACGAGATGTGGACCGCCTTGGTGCCCGTCTCCATCAGGAACAGCTCGGTCATCAGCCGCGTCACGCCGCCGCCGCCGATGGTGGCGACGTTGAACTGCCCCGGCTTGGACTTCATCAGCGAGATGAACTCGGGCAGCGTCGACGCCGGCACGGACGGGGTGACGTCCAGCAGCAGCTCGGTCTTGACCAGCGTCGCCACCGGCACGAAGTCGTTCATCGTGTCGTAGGGCAGGTTCTTCAGCAGGTGCCCGTTCGCGGCGTGCGAGTTGACAACCAGCATGATCGTGTAGCCGTCGGGTACCGACTTGGCCAGGGCCTGCGTGCCGATGATGGTGCTGCCGCCGGGCCGGTTCTCGACCAGCACCTGCTGCTGCCAGTTCTCGGTGATTTTCTCGCCGATCAGGCGGGCCACCATGCTGGTGCTGCCGCCGGGGCTGTAGGGCACGATGAAGCGGATGGGCTTGGCCGGATAGTTCTCGGCCTGCGCCGAGGCGAGGGAGGCGGCGGTGGCGGCCACGCAGGCCAGCAGGGTCTTGAGGATCGATCGCATGCTTGTCTCCGTTGTTGTCGCGGTGCCGTTCAGTGTTAGGCCTTGTACAGCTCGCCCGAGGGCTCGCCGAGCACCGTGGTGCGGTGCATGTGGCGGTGCGTGCCCGGCACCCGGTCGCGCAGCGCCTTGTGCATGACCGAGCGGTTGTCCCACAGGATCAGGTCCTGCGGGCGCCAGTGGTGGCGGTAGGTGTTTTCGGGCCGCACTGAATGCTCGAACAGGTAGCTCAGGATCGCGCGGCTTTCGTCGTGGTTCATGCCGGCGATGTGAGTGGTGATGCCTTCGCTGACGTACAGCGCCTTGCGGCCGGTCTCGGGGTGCACGCGCACCATCGGCTGCTTCACCGGCGGGTTGACCTTCTTGTGCGCCTCGGCCTTGGCCGAGTCGCGGCCCTTCTCGGTGTCGTGTATCGCCCAGGCATAGTCGTGCACCGCCTGCAGCGGTTCGATCATCTTCTTCATGCCCTCGGACAGCGTCTGGTAGGCGAGGAACATGTTCGCGAACTGCGTGTCGCCGCCCACGTCGGGAATCTCGCGGCAATACAGCAGCGAGCCCATCGCGGGGCGCAGCGTGTACGACAGGTCGGAATGCCAGTTGACGCCGGTCTCGCGCGTGTCCGACGGGCTGCCGTCGGCATTCGGCTTCGTGCTGACGATGAAGATCTCGGGGTGCTGGGGATGGCGGTACTTGAACAGCGCCGAGTGGTCGTCGAGCTTGCCGAAGCGCGCGCTGAACGCGATGTGCTGCTCGGGCGTGATGTTCTGGTCGCGCAGCAGCAGGATGCCGTTGTCGACCCACGCGCGGCGGATCGTTGCGATGTCCTCGCCGGGCAGCGGCCGCCTGAGGTCGACACCGAGGACCTCGGCGCCAATCCCGTACGAAAGTCGTCTGACGCTGATGCTCATGGTGTTCCTTCTCTTTGTCTGATGCGGTGGGCGCACGCGCCTACTCGGCCTTGGCGCCGGAGTCGCGCACGACCTTGGCCCACTTGGCCGTCTCGCTGTGGATGTGGCTTGCGAATTGCTCGGGGGTGCTGCTGCGCGGCTCCATCCCGAGGGCGGCGAAGCGTTCCTTCAGTTCGGGCGAGGCCATGACCCTCGCCGTCTCGGCGGAGAGCTTGGCGATGATCTCGGCAGGCGTGCCCGCTGGCGCGAGCAGCCCGTACCACACGCTGAGGTCGAAGCCGGGGAAGCCCGATTCGGCCACCGTCGGCACCTGAGGCTCGAGCGCCGAGGCGCTGCGCGGTGCTGATCGCCAGAAAGCGCAGCTTGCCGCTCTGCACGTGCGGCCCGGTGGTGGGCCACGCGTCGAACATCGCGTGGATGTTGCCGCCGAGCATGTCGGCCACGCCGGCCGCCGTGCCCTTGTACGGCACGTGCGTGATCTCCGCGCCGGCATGGGTCTTCAGCAACTCCATTGCCAGGTGGGTCGTGCCGCCGACCCCCGATGAGGCGTAGCTCAGCGCGCCCGGCCTGGCCTTCGCCAGGGCCACCAGCTCCTTGAGTGAATTCGCCTGCAGCGTCACGGGGACCGTGACGAACAGCGGCATCAGGCCGACCATACTGATCGGTGTGAAGTCCTTGATCGGGTCGAAGGGCAGCTTGTCGTAGAGCGCCGGGTTGACGGCCAGCGGCCCGGTGGCGCCGAACAACAGCGTGTAGCCGTCGGGCGCCGACTTGGCCGCCGCCGCGGCGGCGATGTTGCCGCCCGCGCCGGTGCGGTTCTCCACCACCATCTGCACCGACAGCGCGGCGGTCATCTTCGTCGCGATGGCGCGCGCCATCACGTCGGTGGCGCCGCCGGCCGGGTAGGGCACGATCAGGCGGATCGGCTTGTTGGGGTAGGCCTGCGCGCTGGCGATCGGCGGCATCGCGAGCATCAGCAGGGCCAGCGGCAGCGCGACGAGCCGACGGAACGGGTACATGGTCTTCTCCAAGGCCGGCTTTGGGAGGGGCTAGACGATCTGGCGCGCGGCCAGGCCGGCGAGTTCGTCGTCATCGAGACCGAGCAGGCCCTGCAGGACCTCGCGGTTGTGCTGGCCCAGCGTGGGCGGCGCGACGTGCGCCAGCTCCACGCCGGAAAAGCGCATCGGGTTGGCGATCATCGGCATGCGCCCGGCCACCGGATGCGGCACCTCGATCTGCATGCCGCGGTGCCTGACCTGCGGATCGGCAAGCGCCTGCGCGGCGTCGTTGATCGGGCCGCAGCCGACGCCCACGTTCTCCAGCGCCTCGCTCCAGTGAGCACTGTCGTGGGCGGCGAGAAGCTCCTCGAGCGCCGCGACCAGCTGCTTTCGGTTCGCCACCCGCTGCGCGTTGGCGGCGAAGCGCGGATCCGCCGCCAGTTCCAGCGCGCCGAGCACCTGGCAGAACTTGGCAAACTGCGCGTCATTGCCTACCGAGACCATGATCTGACCGCCCCGGCACGACAGCACCTCGTAGGGGGCGAGGAAAGGGCTCTCGTTGCCCCAGCGGCGAGGCACCTTACCGCTGAGCAGGTATGTCATGTGCAGGTGCGACATCATCGCGGTCTCGACGTCGAGCAGAGACGCGTCGATGTACTGGCCCTCGCCCGAGATCCGGTCGCGGTGGTGGAGCGCAGCGAGGATGGCCGAGCTCGCGTGCATCGCGGTGGCCAGGTCGACCACCGGCAGACCGACGCGCATCGGGCCGCCGCCCGGGCGGTCGTCGCGTTCGCCGGTGACGCTCATCAGGCCGCCCATCGCCTGGAAGATGGGGTCGTATCCGGCGCGTGCGCTGTAGGGGCCGGTCTGGCCGAAGCCGGTGATCGAGCAGTACACCAGCCGCGGATTGACCCGCTTGAGATCCTCGTAGGCGAGGCCGTAGCGCGTCAGCGTGCCGACCTTGTAGTTCTCGACCAGCACGTCGGCGGTGGCCGCCAGCCTGCGCACGATCTCCTGCGCTTCGGGGCGCGAGATGTCCAGCGTGACGGACTTCTTGTTGCGGTTGAACGCGAGGTAGGTGACCGACTCCAGGGTCGCTTCGCCGTTCGCGTCCTTCAGGCACGGACCGCCCATGGTGCGCGTGTCGTCGCCGCTGCCCGGGCGCTCGATCTTGATCACCTCGGCGCCATAGTCGGCCAGCGTCTGGCAGGCCAGCGGCCCTGCCAGGATGCGCGTCATGTCGATCACGCGAAGCCCGCTCAACAAGTCCTTGCTCATCGGTTTGCACTGCCTACAAGTGAGGAGGCCGATTCATCGCATTCACTGGCGACGAAATGACAACACGTTGCTACGATGGGACCCCTCATCACTTTTGCTGTGCGCAAGGAGACACGTATGTCCAATCGATCACTCGACGATCTTTCCGTCGGGGATGTCTACAAGAGCTACGGCCGCACCGTCACGGAAACCGACATCGTCAATTTCACGTGCTTGGCGGGCCTCAAGCTGCCGATCTTCATCAACGAGGAATTCGCGCGGAAGCACACGCCGTTCGGCGGCCGCATCTGCCCGGGTCTGCTGACCGCGGCGATCGCCGCGGGCATGATGGAAGAGATCCTCGGGCCGGCCACCATTGCGGCGCTGGAGCTGAACAACTTCCTGTTCAAGGTGCCGGTGCGCCCGGGCGACACGCTGCGCACCGAGATCACCGTCGAGGACAAGACCAATCTGTCGGACGGCAAGCGCGGCATCATGTTCGGGCGTGTGCGGGTGTTCAATCAGCGCGACGAAGTCGCCCTGGAATTCACCGAGAAGCTGATGATGCGGCGGGGTTCGGTGGAGCATCTGGTCTAGAGACAGAACGCGGCGCCGTCAGTCGCGGTAACTCGGATCTTCCCGGTCCAGCTTGCGCAACAGCGCCGCCCATTCCTTGCGGCCCAGCGGCACGAAGCCGTCCTTGCCGAAGATCTGCCTGCCCTGCTCGGCGCTCTTCGCGATCACCGCCTCCGGAATCGGATGGAGGCGCGAGTCGCCGGCGAGCGCCGCCACCTGCATCCGGCAGGCGCGCTCCAGCTGGTACATCAGCATGAAGGTCTCCCCCATCGTCTGGCCGCAGCTGAGGGTGCCGTGGTTGCGCAACAGCATCAGCTTCTTCTCGGGGCCGAGGTCACGCACCAGGCTGCGCTTCTCCTCGTCGTCCAGCGCGATGCCCTCGAACTCGTGATAGCAGAGCTTGTCCCACACCACGAGCGCGTGCTGCGAGGCGGGCAGCAGCCCGTGCTCCTGCATCGACACCGCGGTGCCGTCGCGCGTGTGCAGGTGCATCACGCAGTTGAGGTCAGGCCGCGCCTGGAGGATCGCCGCGTGGATCACCAGCACCGCGGGGTTCAGCGGGTAGTCGCTTTCGCTGAGCAGCGTGCCGCGGGCGTCGGTCTTGATGAGCGACGAGGCGGTGATCTCGTCGAACAGCATGCCGTAGGGGTTGATCAGGTAGTGGTCCGGCTGGCCCGGCACGCGGTGCGAGATGTGGGCCGAGATCAGGTCCGACCAGCCCATGCGGTCGGCCAGCCGGTAGCAAGCCGCCAGTTCGCGGCGCGCCTCGCGCTCCGCGTCCGAGATCGGCGGCGTGGCCGAACTCGGGGGACGCAATGAAGCGGTGACCATCGTTTTCTTGACTCCTGCAGCGGTGCGGGGGAGCGGGCGACGTCGCAGCCGCCGCGCTCAGCGGTCGTTGTCGCGGGTGCTGCCCGGCGGCTGCCCGATGACGCCGTCGCGTGCCAGCGCCTCGATCTCCGCGCGGCTCTTGCCCAGCAGCTCGGACAACACGGCGGCGCTGTGCTCGCCGAGCAGCGGCGGCGCCAGCCGGTACTCGACCGGGGTCTGCGACAGGCGAATCGGGTTGGCCACCGTCGACGCGGTGCCTCCCGCGCCGTGCGGTTGGTCGACGCGCAGCTTGCGGTGCTGGACCTGCGGGTGCTCGAACACCTGCCGGTAGTCGTTGATGGGCGCGCTCGGCACGTTGACCTCACCGAGCCGGTCGACCCAGTGCTTGGTCGTCTTCGTCTGCATCACGGCCTGCAGCTGCTCGATCAGGATCGGGCGGTTGCGGTTGCGGTCGGCGACGGTGCGAAAGCGCGGGTCCGTGCCCAGCTCCTCGCGGCCTAGCACCGCGCACAGGCGGCGGTACTGCGCGTCGTTGCCGGTGCCGACGATGAAGTGGCCGTCGGACGAGCGGAACACCTGGTACGGCGCGAGGTTTGGGTGCTCGTTGCCCCAGCGGCGAGGCACCTTGCCGTCGGCGAACATGCCGACGATCTGGTTGGAGCCGAAGTGCACGATGCTGTCGAGCAGCGCGATGTCGATGCGCTGCCCCTTGCCGTCGAGGTGGCGGTGCTCCAGCGCGGCCAGGATCGCCACCGTGGCGTTCAGGCCGGTCAGCACGTCCGTCACCGCGATCGCGACCTTCACCGGCCCGCCGCCCGGCTGGTCGTCGGGGTGGCCGTTGATGCTCATCAGGCCGCCTTCGCCCTGCGCCATGAAGTCATAGCCGGGGCGCTTGGCGTAGGGGCCGTCGAGGCCGTAGCCGGTGATCGAGCAGTAGACGATGCCCGGGTTGATCGCGCGGATGTCGTCGTAGCTCAGCCCGTAGCGGTCGAGGTCGCCGACCTTGAAGTTCTCGACCAGCACGTCGCACTGGCGGGCCAGGTCAAGCACCAGCTGCTGGCCGGCCGGCGTCGCGACGTCGATCGCCAGCGAGCGCTTGTTGCGGTTGGCCGAGGTGAAGTAGCTGGAGTCGTGCGTCGGGTCGCCGCTGTCGTCGGCGACCCAGGGCGGGCCCCAGTGGCGCGAGTCGTCGCCCTCGGCGGGCCGCTCGATCTTGATGACGTCCGCACCGAGGTCGGCCAGCATCTGGGTGCACCAGGGGCCGGCCAGGATGCGGGACAGGTCGAGGACCCGGAGGTGGGAAAGTGCGCCGCTCATCGAAAAGGTGGTTTGCTGCTGGGGACGCCGAACCGGGTTCGCCGGAGATCGGAAGCGCGGGTCATTCGGGCGTGATGTTCGCGGCCTTCACCGTCCTGGCCAGGCGATCCATTTCGGTGCGCATGCGGTGGTCGAGGGGTTCGGGTCCGATCGGCATTAGTTCCCAGGCGTCGGCCTTGATCTTGTCCTGGAAGGCGAGGTTGCGCAGGATCTCGCTGACCACGCTGACCAGCTTGGCCTGGATGTCCTTGGGCGTGCCGGCCGGCAGGTACAGCGCCGTCCACGCGTCGTATTCCGCGCCGCGCACGCCGGCCTCGGTGACGGTCGGCCAGTCGGGCAGGAACGTGGAGCGCTTGGCGCTCATCACGCCGAGTGCGCGCAGCGTGCCGCTCTTCACGTGCTGCACCGAGGTGGTGAGCGGTTCGCACACCACCTGGATCTGCCCGCCGAGCAGGTCGGTCAGGGCCTGAGCCGTGCTGCGGTACGGGACCTTGGTGATGTCCACCGCGGCGGCACTCTTGAAAATCTCCATGCACAGCAGGGCGGAGCCGGTGCCGGAGCCGTAGTTGAGCCGCCCCGGCCGCGACTTGGCCAGCGCCACCAGCTCGGGCACGCTGGTGGCGGGCACCGCGGAGGAGACGAGCAGCGCGAACTGCACGTTCGCGACCGCCGAGATCGGGGCGAAGTCCTTCAGCGGGTCGAAGGGCACGTTCTTGTACAGGAAGGTGTTCGCCGCCATCGTCGTGTTCGAGCCGAACAGCAGCGTGTAGCCGTCGGCTGGCGCCTTGGCCACCGCGTCGACACCCAGGACGCCGCCGGCTCCCGCGCGGTTCTCGACGATCACCTGCTGGCCGAGCGCGTCGCTCATCGCCTTCGCCAGCGAGCGGGCGAGCGAGTCGGTGCTGCCTCCGGCACCTTGCGGCACGATCATGCGCAAGGGCTTGGAGGGATAGGCCTGCGCCGCGGCAGGGGGCGAGATCGCCGCGGCGAGGCCTGCGAACAGCAAGCTGAACAAGGGGTTGAGGGCACGCATGTCCATGATCTCCTTGGCCGGGGTGATCGACGGTCGCCGGACCCGTCGACGTGTGTGCGCTAGCGCATGAAAGTGTTAGCCTATCGTACAACCGTTAGGTTGGGAACAGCTGAACATGAACCGCGGGTATTACCTAGCGACAGCTCGCACACCGCCGGGCCCCCGCTCGGCGCGCATCGGACAATCACCCGCCCTACAGGAGAGCCGTTCTGAGACCCTTGTCCGCCGAGCCGCCCGCAGCGGACCCGCAAGCCGGGCACGAATCGGCGTGGGCGCCGTTCCGTCACCCGGTGTTCCGCATGCTGTGGACGGCCTGGCTGCTGTCGAACCTTTGCATGTGGATGCACGACGTGGCCGGCGCTTGGATGATGACCTCGCTGACCACCTCGCCGGTGATGGTGGCGTTGGTGCAGACGGCCGCCACGCTGCCGGTGTTCCTGCTGGGCCTGCCCAGCGGCGCCCTGGCCGACACCGTCGACAGGCGCCGCTATTTCATCGTCACGCAGCTGTGGCTCGCGGCAGTCGCGGCCACCGCCGCCGCGCTGGCCTTGGCCGGCGGGATGACGGCGCCGGTGCTGCTGGCGCTGATGTTCGCCAGCGGGGTCGGCCTCGCTATGCGCTGGCCGGTGTTCGCCGCCATCATTCCCGAGCTGGTGCCGCGCACCAGGCTGCCAGCCGCGCTCGCGCTCAACGGCATCGCGATGAACGTGTCGCGCATCGTCGGCCCCGCCGTGGCCGGTGCGGTGATCGCCGCGGCGGGCAGCGCATGGGTATTCGCGCTCAATGCGGCGCTGTCGCTGGCAGCGTCACTGCTCATCCTGCGCTGGAAGCGCGTCGCGAAGCCACGCTCGCTGCCCGGCGAGCAGATGTGGGGCGCGATGCGTACCGGGATGCAGTACGTGGGGCACTCGCAGCGCATGCGCACGGTGCTGCTGCGTGTGTGCGTGTTCTTCTTCCAGTCGACGGCGCTGATCGCGCTGCTGCCGCTGGTGGCCAAGCACATGCACGGCGGAGGCGCGGGCACCTTCACGGCGCTGCTCGCCACCATGGGCCTGGGCGCCGTCGTCGGCGTGGCGGCCAACCCGCGGCTGCGCCGCTGGATGACGCTGGATGAGATGGTGCGCAACGGCACGCTGCTGCTGTCCGCGGCCATGCTCGTGGTCGCTTTCGCGCCCAACCCATGGGTGGCCGCGCCGGCCATGGCGGCGGCCGGGCTGGGCTGGATCTCGGTCAGCAACCCGCTGATGATCGCCGCGCAGTTCTCGCTGCCCGACTGGGTGCGCGCCCGCGGCATGTCGATCTTCCAGGTCGTCATCATGGCCGGTTGCGCAGCGGGCGGGGTGGTGTGGGGGGCAGATCGCCGGCATGGCGGGCGTCGAGACCAGCCTGTCGGTCGCCGCGGCCTTCGGCCTGGTGTCGGTGATGCTCCTGCTGCGCTTCAAGGTCGACGGCACCGCCGTCGAGGACCTCACGCCCTCGAGCCTGTGGACACCGCCGTCGTCCGCGGCTCGCATCGGCATGGACGAGGGCCCGGTCAAGCTGACCATCGAATACCTCATCGACCCGGCGCAGGCCGCAGCCTTCCGGGCGGTGATGCGTGAGAGCCGGCACAGCCGATTGCGCCAGGGCGCCGTCTCGTGGTCCCTGCTGCGCGACGCCGGTGTGCCCGGCCGCTACCTCGAGGTGGTGGTCGACGGCTCGTGGGCGGCGCACCTGCGGCGCTTCGACCGCGTCACCGTCGCCGACGAATCGCTGCGCCAGCGCCGCCTGGCCTTCCACGTGGGCACGGAGCCGCCTGTCGTCATGCGCTGGATCCCCGAGGCGATGGAAGAGGTCGATGAGGCGCCATTGGCGCGTCCATGGTGGTAGACTAACGACCGTTAGGTAACCCGACGAATCACCAACGTCCCGCGAGGCACAAGCCAATGAATTTCCTCAGCGAAGAGCAGATGATGTGGAAGTCCTCCATCGACCGCTGGGTCGACAAGGAGATCGGCCGCGAATACATCCGGCAGTGCGACATGGACCGCGTCTTTCCGTACGAGGCGTACAAGAAGGCGGCCACTCTCGGCCTGCATCGCCTGATGATCCCGGAAGCGGACGGCGGCGACGGCGGCGACATCTTCTCGTATGCGCTGATGTGCGAGAGCCTGTCGCGTTACGGCGTGGACTTCTCGGTCGCCATCGCCGGCTCGACCTACACCGCGATGAACCTCGCGCTGCACGGCACGCCCGAGCAGAAGAAGAACTACCTGCCGCCCTTCATGCGCGGCGAGATCCAGTTCCCGATCTCGATGTCGGAGCCGGGCGCCGGTTCCGACGTCGCTAACGTGCAGACGCGTGCTGAGCGCCAGGGCGACCACTATGTGCTCAACGGCCAGAAGCTGTGGTGCAGCGGCGCCGGCAACGACGGGGCGGTGATCCTGATGCTGGTGCGCACCTCCAAGGAGGGTGCGCGCAAGGACGGGCTGTCGGCCTTCATCATCCCGAACACCACGCCGGGCCTGACGATCCGTCCGCTGAAGACCCTGGCGCGGCGCTCGGTGGTGACGACCGAGATCTTCCTCGACAACGTGAAGATCCCCGCCGACCAACTGCTCGGCAAGGAAGGCGACGGCTGGAACATCATCGCCGGCGAGCACCTGCAGCTCGAGCGCATCGCGGTGGCCGCCAGCTACGCCGGCAACGCCCAGGGCGCGGTCGACGACGCGCTGCGCTATGCCAAGGACCGGGTGCAGTTCAAGCAGCCGATCTTCGAGTTCCAGGTCATCCGGCACATGCTCGCGGACATGCAGACGCAGACCGACGCCGCGCGCCTGCTGGTCTACCGCGCAGCCGAGATGGCGGCCAAGGGCCAGCACTGCCGCAAGGAAGTCTCCATGGCCAAGCTGTTCGCCTCGGAGACGCTGCAGAACGTCTCGCGCATGGGCATGCAGATCATGGGCGGGCACGGCACGCTGCCCGAGTCCGACATGGAGCGCTATTTCCGCGAAGGCATGCAGTCGACCATCGGCGCCGGCACCTCGCAGATCCAGCGCACGGTCATCGCGCAGGAAATGCGCGGCTGACCGGAGGGCGGCCCCTTGGGCCGCTCGCGCGGTGATTCTCCGAGCGGCGCTGCGGCCGCCGCCCGACGCTGCCCCGGTGCGGGGCAGCGTGCCCCGACTCAGCGGTTGGCCGACGGGAACTTGGGGGCGCGCTTCTCGCGTACCGCGGCCACGCCCTCGGCCACGTCCTCGCCCATGAAGCACAGCATCTCCATCGCGAGCGAGCTCTCGAACACAGGCCGTGCCTGGTTGAACCACCCGTTGAGCGAGCGCTTAGTCAGCCGGATCGCCTGCTGGCTGCCGGCGGCGAGCTTGTCGGCCACCGCGAAGGCCTTGTCCATCAGCTCGGCGCGCGGCGCGCACAGGCTCACCAGCCCGATGCGCTCTGCTTCCTTGCCGGAGATGAACTCCGCCGTGAGCAGATAGTACTTGGCCTTGGCCATGCCGCACAGCATCGGCCAGCAGATCGCCGCGTGGTCCCCTGCGGCGACGCCGAGCTTCACGTGACCGTCGGTGATGCGCGCCTCCTCGGCCATGATGCTGATGTCGGCAAGCATCGCCACCGCCAGGCCGGCGCCGACGGCCACGCCGTTGATCGCCGAGATGATCGGCTTGTCGCAGGCCAGCATGTTGTAGACGACGTCGCCCGCTTCCTGCAGCACGTTGGCGACCACGCCGGCGTCGTGCACCATGCTCGCCACCCAGTCGAGGTCGCCCCCGGCCGAGAAGCCCTTGTCGCCGGCGCCGGTGATGATCGCGACCTTCGTCTTGGGGTCCTCGGCAACGACGCCCCACACCTTGGTCAGCTCCCAGTGCAGGCGGGCGTTGGTCGCGTTCAGCACCTCGGGGCGGTTGATGGTGATGAGCAGGACGCCGTTGGCCCGGTGCTCGAACTTCAGGAACTGGAACTCGTCGTAGGTCATCGCAATTTCTTCGTGAATGGGAAGGGGGAGGGCGGTTCAGCGCAGCGTTGCGCGGCCGTTGTTGAGCACGACGACGTCGCGTTCGACCACGCGGGCGCGGAAGGACACCACCTTGCCGTCGACCCACATCTGGGTGCGGATGGTCTCGCCCGGGTACACCGGCGATGAGAAGCGCACGTCGAAGCTGGCGATGCCCTGCGGGTCGCCGTCGCACACCGCGCGGGTCACCGCCCAGCCGGCGACGCCATAGGTGGCGAGCCCTTGCAGGATGGGCCGCTCGAAGCCGGCCGCGCGGCCGATGGCCGGCTCGGCGTGCAGCGGGTTGTAGTCGCCCGACAGGCGGTAGATCAGCGCGGCACGCGGCTTCGTCGCGAAGTCCACGCTGCGGTCCGGCGCGCGCGTCGGCAGTTCGTGCACCGCCTTCACCGGGCCCGTCGGTCCGCCGAAGCCGCCGTCGGCGCGGCAGAAGGTGGTCGCCGTCATCGTCGCGAGCGGCTCCTGGGTGGCGCTGTCCAGCACCGTGCGCTCGGAGTAGACGAGCATGCCCTTGCCGGCGCCCTTGTCGACGATGCCGGTGATGCGCGTGCGGCCAATGATCTCGCCCGCCGGCGGTAGCGGCTTGTGCAGCGTCAGCCCCTGCTCGCCGTGCACCAGACGCACCCAGTCGATGCCGCTGCGCGGGTCCTTCATCCACATGCCGGGGTGGCCCAGCACGACCGCCATCGTCGGCAGCACGCGCAGGTTCTTCTCGTAGACGAAGCGCAGCTCGGTCTCGTCCAGCGGGTCGGTGCCCAGGCCGATGCCGAGCGCATACAGCATCGTGTCGCGTTCGGTGTAGCGCTGGTGCACGTCCTCGAACGGCCATGCCATCAGCTTGTCGTAGTCGATTGCCATCTCGTCGCTCCTCAAATCGGGTCCCACGAGAACACGGCGGCGGTGCTTTCGAGCGGAATGAAGTCGGGCCGCATCGCGGGCAGCACGCGCTCGGCGATGCTCTGCGGAGTCCAGCCTTCGCCGGCGTGCATGCCGCGTATCGGGCGCGGCTGGCTCATCAGGAAGATCTCGTTGGCGCGCACCGCGAAGATCTGTCCCGTCACCTCGTGGGCGGCGTCGCTCGCCAGGAAGGCGGCCATGGGCGCGATCTTGGCGGTCTCCATCAGCTTGAGCTTCTCGACCCGCGCCTTCTGCTCCGGCGTCTCGGTGGGGATGGAGCCGATCATGCGGCTCCAGGCGAAGGGCGCGATGCAGTTGGAGCGCACCTTGTAGCGCTGCATGTCCAGCGCGATCGAGCGCGACAGCCCGGCGATGCCGAGCTTGGCAGCGGCGTAGTTGCCCTGGCCCACGTTGCCGATCAGGCCCGAGGTCGAGGTCATGTTAACGAAGGCGCCCGACTGCTGCGTCTTGAAGTGCGGGGCCGCGGCGCGCGAGACGTAGAAGCTTCCGTGCAGGTGCACGTCGATCACCGCGTGCCATTCCTCCGGCGACATGTTGAAGATCAGGCGGTCGCGCAGGATGCCGGCGTTGTTGACCACCACGTCGATGCTGCCGAAGGTGTCGGCGGCGCACTCGATGATGCGCGCCGCGGACGCACGGTCCGACACGCTGTCGGTGTTCGCCACCGCCTGGCCGCCTGCGGCCTTGATCTCGTCGACCACCTGCTGCGCCGGCCCGCGGTCCATGCCTTCGCCGTTCACCGAGGCGCCGACGTCGTTGACCACCACCTTGGCGCCCTCGGCGGCCATCAGCAGCGCGATGTCGCGTCCGATGCCGCGTCCCGCGCCCGTGACCACCGCAACCTTGTCACGCAGCATGCTGCTCTTGCTCATCCGAGGAAGCTCCTTCGTTTTTCCAATCTAACTAACAAGTGTTAGATGCTATGGTAACCTCGCCGGGTGGCCCTGGCAATTCGACCGGGCCGATTGATACACCGCGTACGGGAGTACAGGGATGTTGTTGAAAAAGGGAAGCCGTCGGTGACGATTCTTGCCACGCACGTGTCGACCTCGGAGCCGGAGTTCGAAAGCAACCGCAGCGCCTACCAGGCGCTCATCGCCGACCTGCATGCACGGCGGCAGCGCGCACTGGCCGGCGGCCCGCCGAAGGCGCGCGAGAAGCACCTGGCGCGCAACAAGATCCTGCCGCGGGACCGCGTCGAGGCCTTGCTCGACCCCGGCTCGCCCTTCCTCGAGATCGCCACGCTGGCCGGCGACGGGCTGTACGAGGGCGTGCCGCCGGGCGCCAGCATCATCACCGGCATCGGCCTGATACACGGCCGGCCCTGCATGGTGATCGCGAACGACGCCACCGTGAAGGGCGGCACCTACTACGGCATGACGTGCAAGAAGCACGTGCGCGCCCAGCAGGTGGCGTGGCAGCACCGGCTGCCCTGCATCACGCTCGTCGACAGCGGTGGCGCCTTCCTGCCCGACATGGCGAACATCTTTCCCGACGTCGGGCAGTTCGGGACCATCTTCAACAACCAGGTCCGCATGTCCGCCGAGGGCATCCAGCAGATCGCGGTCGTGATGGGGCCGTGCACGGCCGGCGGCGCCTACATCCCCGCGCTGTGCGACGAGGTCGTCATCGTGCGGGGGCAGGGCTACATGTACCTGGGCGGCCCCGAGCTGACCTTCGCCGCCACCGGCGAGACGGTCGACGCCGAATCGCTGGGCGGCGCGCTGATGCACAGCAGCGTGAGCGGCGTCACAGACCACATCGCCGAGAACGACCGCCATGCGCTGGCGATCACCCGCGAGATCGTGCGCAACCTCGGCGAGCCGCCCAAGCCGCGCTGGACGCGCAGCCCCTCGCTGCCGCCGCGCTTCGACCCGCACGAGATCCACGGCATCATCAGCCGCGACCCGAAGATCCCGACCGACACGCGCGAGATCCTCGCGCGCTTCGTCGACGACAGCCGCTTTCAGGAGTTCAAGCCGCTGTTCGGCGACACGCTGCTCACCGGCTTCGCGCGCATCCACGGCCACGAGATCGGCATCCTCGCCAACCAGGGCGTGCTGTTCCCCGAGAGCGCCGACAAGGCGGCCCACTTCATCGACCTGTGCTGCCAGCGCGACATTCCGCTGCTGTTCATGGCCGACGTGACCGGCTTCATGGTGGGCCGCGCCGCCGAGCAGGCCGGCATCGCCAAGGCCGGCGCCAAGATGATCACCGCCATGGCCTCGGCCAACGTGCCGAAGTACACCATCATCATCGGCGCGTCCTACGGCGCCGGCTACCTCGCGATGTGCGGCCGGCCCTTCAACCCGCACGCCATGTTCTGCTGGCCCAGCGGACGCTCCGCGATCATGGGACCGGAGCAGGCGGCGACCGTGATGGCGCTGGTGCGCCGCCAGATCAACAAGGCCGAGGGCCGCGAGTGGTCGCCCGAGGAGGAAGAGGCCTTCAAGGCCCCCGTGCGCAAGATGTACGAGGACTTCCAGCCGGCCTACAACTTCTCGTCCAACCTGTGGGCCGACGACGTCATCGACCCCGTCGAGACGCGCGACGTGATGGGGCTGCTGCTCGACCTCGCGTCGCGCACCGCGGCCAAGCCCACGTCCTTCGGCGTCTTCCGGTTCTAGTCCGGGAATCGCATGCAGCGGATCCACAAAGTCCTGATCGCGAACCGCGGCGAGATCGCCTGCCGCATCGCGCGCACCTGCCGGCGCCTCGGCGTCGCCGTGGCCACCGTGCACTCCGCGGCCGACCGCCGCGCCCGCCACGTGCGCGAGATCGGCGAATCGGTCGAGCTGGGCGGTGCCGCGCCGGCCGACAGCTACCTGCGCATCGACGCCCTCGTCGCCGCGGCGCAAAGGGTCGGCGCCGATGCGGTCCATCCCGGCTACGGCTTCGTCTCGGAGAACCCCGACTTCGTGCGTGCCCTGGACGCCGCCGGTCTGTGCTTCATCGGCCCCACCGCCGAGACCATGGAGCGGGTGGGCGGCAAGGCCAACGCCAAGCTCGAGGCCGCGCGCCTGGGCGTACCGGTGATTCCTGGCAGCGACGGCGGGATGAGCGACCCCGCGGCCGTCGCGCGGCTGGTGCGCGGCATGAAGCTGCCGGTGCTGCTGAAAGCGGTGGCCGGCGGCGGCGGTCGGGGCATGGCGGTGATCGACAGCCTCCAAGGGCTCGAGCTGCGCATCGAGAGCGCGATGCGCGAGTCGCAGAAGGCCTTCGGCAACGGCGAGCTGATCGTCGAGCGCTACCTGCCCCTCGTGCGCCACCTCGAAGTCCAGGTGGCCGGCGACGGCCACGGCAACGCCATCCACCTGTTCGAGCGCGAGTGCACGCTGCAGCGGCGCCACCAGAAGGTCATCGAGGAAGCGCCCTCGGCGGGACTGCCGCCGGCGCTGCGCGAAGCCGTCCTCGCCGACGCGGTGAAGCTGGCGCGCGGCGTTGGCTACCGCGGGCTGGGCACGGTGGAGTTCGTCGTCGCCGGCGATCAGCACTATTTCCTCGAAGTGAACCCGCGGCTGCAGGTCGAGCACCCGGTGACCGAGGCGGTGACCGGCCTCGACCTGGTCGAGCTGCAACTGCGCATCGCAGACAGCGGACGGCTGTCCCTCGTGCAGGACGCGGTGCGCTGCGACGGCCATTCCTTCGAGGCACGGCTGTGCGCCGAGGACCCCGCGGCCGGCTTCCTGCCGGCGACCGGCCGACTCAAACTGGTCGACTTCTCGCGGTGCGGGCTGCGCGTCGAATCGGGCGTCGACAGCGGCGACGAGATCTCGCCGCACTACGACTCGATGATCGCCAAGCTGATCTCGCACGGCGCCGACCGCGAGGCCGCGCGTGGCGCGCTGGTGGCTGGGCTGGGCCGCAGCGCCGTGGTCGGGCTCGCGACCAACCGTGCCTTCCTGCAGGCGCTGCTCGACTGGCCGCAGACGCGCGACGCGAGCTTCCACACGCGGCTGATCGACGAACGGCACGCCCGGGGGGCGCCGCGGCGGCGACCGAAGTGCCCATCGAGCACCTGTGCGGCGTCGCCTTGCACTGGCTCGCACAGCGGCGCGTCGAGACCCCGGCGCTGGGCTGCTGGTCCGAGTGGGATGGCTTCACCGGCTGGCGCCTGCCGACCGGGCGCGGGCAGCCCGCGCCGCAGCCGGCGCTGGTGCTGAAGACGCCCGGCCGGGGCGGCGAATGGCCAGTGCGCTTCTCGCAACGCGCGGTCGACGGTAGCCTGATGCTGGCCATCGGCGACCAGAACGAACGCGCGACGCTCACGCCGCTGGGCGGCGCGCGCCATCTGTTCGAATGCCGCGGCCGCGCGCTGGAGCTCATCATCGTCGGCGACGTGCAGCACGCCGAGGTGGCGAGCACGCTCGGCAGCGACGTGTTCAGCTGCTCGCCCTATCTCAGCGGCGCCGCAGGCGATGCGGCGGCCAGCGGGCAGCTGGGGGCGCCCATGATGGGCCGGGTGGTCGCGGTCAAGGCCGAGGCCGGCAGCAATGTCGTCGGCGGGCAGACCGTGGTGGTACTCGAGTCGATGAAGATGGAACTGCATCTGCAGGCGCCCTTCGACGGCACGCTGACCAGCCTGCGCTGCAAGGTCGGCGACATGGTCGAGCGCCACCAGGTGCTGGCCGAGGTCGCGGTGGCCTGATGGAGCTGGGTTCGCCCGAAGAACTCGCGACGCGCTGGGTTCCGTTCGCCCACGTGTCGGCCTATGCCCGCGCGCTCGGCCTGGGCGCGGTCGACGTCAGCCCCGCGTGGTGCGTGGCCCGTCTCCCGTACGACGAGCGCTGGGTGCTCGACACGTCGACCGGCGTGATGCATGGCGCCGTCATCACCGGCATGCTCGACACGCTGTTCGGCTTCTCGATCAACGTGAAGCTGGGCCGCCTGCAGCCGATGGTGACCGTGGACCTGCGCGTCGACCACCTCAAGCGTCCCACGCCGCGGCGCGACCTCCTGGGCGGCGCTGTCTGTTATTCGATGACCGACGAATTCGCCTTCGTGCGCGGCGCGGCCTACCACGACAGCCCGGAAGATCCGGTGGCGACCGGCGTGGGCCTGTTCATGTTCACCGACAAGGCCGCGGGGAAGCCGCGATGACGCTCGCCGCCACGCTCGTCCGCGCCAGGTTCGCCAACGACTGGAGCGTGCTGGTGCAGGCCATGCCCTTCGCGCGCTTCCTCGACCTGCGCGTGGCGGTCGAGCGTGACGAATTCGTCTGCACGCTGCCCTTCGACCCGCAGCTCATCGGCAACCCGCGGCTGCCCGCGCTGCATGGCGGCGCCACCGGCGGCTTCCTGGAGTGCGCCGGCCTGCTCTACATCGCCTGGGCGCGCGGCGGCGCGAGCTGGGCCACAACCATCGACCTGCACGTCGACTACCTGCGCTCCGGCCAGCCGCGCGACACGCACGCCGGCGTGGTGGTCGTGAAGCAGGGCCGGCGCCTGGTCAACCTGCGCGTCGAGGCCTGGCAGACGCACCGCGACGAACCCATCGCGCTCGCCCAACTGCACTTTCACCTGAACGAGTGAACGCATGAACGACGATCTTGCGGCTTGCATCTCGCCGGGTCGCTGCATCGACAGCGACCATCCCGCCGTGACCGCGTTTGCGCAGGAGGTCGCGGCGGCGTCGCTGCCCGCGCGCGAGATCGCGGTGCGCTTGTACGAGGCCGTGCGCGACCGCTTCCCCTACGACCCCTACCGCATCGACACCACGCTGGCCGGCTTCAAGGCGAGCGCCGTCGTCGAGGGCGGCCGCGGCTTCTGCATCACCAAGGCCGCGCTGCTCGCCGCCGCGGCCCGCGCGCTGAGGGTGCCGGCGCGCCTGGGCTTCGCCGACGTGCGCAACCACCTCAGCAGCCCGCGGCTGCGCGAGATGATGGGCTCCGACCTGTTCGTGTTCCACGGCTACACGGAGCTGTGGCTGGACGGCCGCTGGGTCAAGGCGACGCCGGCCTTCAACCGCTCGCTGTGCGAGAGGGCCGGCATCCTGCCGCTGACCTTCGACGGCTACAACGATTCGGTGTTCCACCCCTTCGACGCCAGCGGCCGGCGCCACATGGAGTACGTGCGCGAGCGCGGCAGCTTCGCCGACGTGCCGCACGAGCAGCTGGTGACGGCGTGGATGCAGCACTACCCGGCGGTGGTCGACCGGCGGCGCGCGTTCGATCGCCAGGCCGACTTCGAACGCGAGGTCGGGGGACGCGCCGCATGAGCGCGCAGCGCCGAGGGTAGTCGAATGAGCTGGACGATGGCGCGCCGGGCCGAACGGATGAACCCCTCGATCATCCGCGAGATCCTGAAGATCACCGAGCGGCCGGGCATCCTGTCGCTGGCCGGCGGGCTGCCCGCGGCCGAGACCTTCCCGGTGGAGGCGATGCGCGAGGCGACCGCCCGCGTGCTGGCCGACACGCCGCGCGAGGCGCTGCAGTACGCGCCCAGCGAAGGCTTCGGACCGCTGCGCGAATGGATCGCCGCCCACCTCGGCGCGCAGGGCATGGACGTCGATTCGTCGCAGGTGCTGATCACCAACGGCTCGCAGCAGGGGCTGGACCTCGCCGGCAAGCTGTTGCTCGACCCCGGCAGCCGCGTCGCGGTGGAGTCGCCCACCTACCTCGGCGCGCTGCAGGCCTTCGCGCCCTGCGAGCCCGAGTTCGTCGCGCTGGAGTGCGACGCCGAGGGGCCGGTGCCCGCGGCCCTGGACGCCGCCGCCGGCGCACGCGCGCTCTACGTGCTGCCCAACTTCCAGAACCCCAGCGGCCACTGCATCGGCGAAGCGCGCCGCGAGGCGCTGGTGGCGGCCGCGCGGCGCCTTGCGCTGCCGCTGATCGAGGACGACCCCTACGGCGAGCTCTGGTACGACGCGCCGCCGCCGCGGCCACTGGCCGCGCGCTGCCCCGGGCAGGTGCTCTACCTCGGCTCGTTCTCCAAGGTGCTCGCGCCCGGCTTGCGGCTGGGCTACGCGGTCGCGCCCGAGCCGCTGTTCCCCAAGCTGCTTCAGGCCAAGCAGGCGGCCGACCTGCACACGCCCGGCTTCAACCAGCGCGTGGTGCACGAGATCGTGCGCAACGGCTTCCTGCGCGAGCACGTGCCGACCATCCGCGCGCGCTACAAGCGCCAGCGCGACGCGATGCGCGAGTCGCTGCAGCGCTACCTCGCGGGGCTGGGCTGCCGCTGGGTGGTCCCCAGCGGCGGCATGTTCTTCTGGGTCGAGCTGCCTGCGGGGATTGATGCGATGGCGCTGCTGCCGCAGGCCGTCGAGGCCGGCGTCGCCTTCGTGCCCGGCGCGGCCTTCTACAGCGGCACGCCGCGGCACCACACGCTGCGGCTGAGCTTCGTCACCGTGACGCCGGAGCGCATAGCGACCGGCATCGCGCTGCTCGCCGGCGTGCTGCAGCGCGCGCTGTCCACCACGCCCCATCTCACGGCCTGAGCGCATGGACTTCACGATCGACAGTGACCTCGTCGCCTTGACCGAGGGCATCGTCCGCTTCATCGACCGCGAGGTGCTGCCGCTTCAGGAAGCCCACCGCAACATCCTGGGCAGCGAGCGCACCTTGTTCGAAACCGACGGGCGCTACGTGCCGCTGGCGCTGGCGCTGCGGCGCCAGGTGCGCATGCGCTCGGCCGAGCTCGGCTACTACACGCTGTTCGGCGCCGAGAGCCTGGGCGGCGGCGGCCTCGGCGCGCAGGCGATGGCGCACGTGCAGGAGGCGGTGCACCAGCGCTACGGCCCGGGCCATCCGCTGATCCATGGCGTGGTGCTGCCGTCGCCCTTCACCAACGGGCTGTCGCCGGTGCTGCGCCACCTGGCGCCCGAGGTCTTCGCGCGCTACCGCGACGGCATCGCGAGCGGCGACAAGACGCTGTGCTTCGCGCTCAGCGAGCCCGACGCCGGCTCCGACGTGTTCGGCATCAAGACCCGGGCCGTGCGCGAGGGCGGGGACTGGGTGATCACGGGCACCAAACAGTGGATCACCAATTCGCCGTACGCCGACCACGCGATGCTGTTCGCCGTGACCGACCCCGACAAGGCGGCCGCGGGCCGCGGCGGCATCACCGGCTTCTTCGTCGACACGCGCGCCCCCGGGTTCGCCGTGCCGCGCATCATCACGACCATGGGCCACCTGGGCGGCGACACCGGCGTGGTGACGCTGGACCACGTGCGCGTGGCCGACGACCACCGCATCGGCCCGGTCGACCGCGGCCTGTCGGTTGCGCTCGACGGCGTCAACGCCGGGCGGCTCGGCATGGCGGCCTCCTGTCTGGGCCTCGCGCGCTGGGGCCTGGACCAGGCCGTGGCGTACGCCAAGCTGCGCAAGACCTTCGGCGTGCCGATCGCCGAGCACCAGGCGATCCAGCTGATGCTCGCCGACAGCGCGATGGACATCTATGCGGCGAAGTCCATGATCCAGAACTGCGCCTGGCGCGTCGACCAGGGCGAGGCGGCAACGGCGCAGGTCAGCATGGTGAAGGCCTTCTCG
Organism: Aquabacterium sp. J223; assembly: GCF_024666615.1. NCBI lineage: Bacteria > Pseudomonadati > Pseudomonadota > Betaproteobacteria > Burkholderiales > Sphaerotilaceae > Aquabacterium > Aquabacterium sp. J223. The sequence goes on from NZ_CP088297.1 coordinate 1,890,800, forward strand.
ACCGAGATGGTCGGGCGGGTGCTGGACCGCTGCATCCAGGTGCACGGCGGCATGGGCCTGACCAACGAGCTGCGGCTGGAAGAGGGCTTCCGTTTCGCGCGCGTGATGCGCATCCCGGACGGCACCGGCGAGATCCAGCGCCGCACCATCGCGCGCCAGCTGCTCGCCGGCTCGGCGGGCCTCTAGCCGCGCCGCAGACCGGCGTGGCAGGTCCCGCCCCGCCTCAGTGCCGGCAGACCGGTCGCGCCGCCAGCACGCCGGCCAGCGGCGACAGGTCGGGCAACTCGTCGAGCTGGTCGATCATCCGCAGCAGGGCCCGCGCGTCGGCCTCGTCGAGGACGGGGCGCGTCAGGTCGCGGAAACGCGCCTCCAGGTGCCGCTGCTGTGCGGCGAGGTCCTGCGGCATGCGCTCCGGTTCGTCCTGCCGGGGCAAGGAGGCGCGCATCGGCGCGGTCAGCGTCTCGGCGCCGTGGCTGCAGCCGCGGGCGGCGAGATGGGCGGCGAGCAGGCCGTCGGCCGCCGCCTTGCCGGCCTGCATGGGCCGGCACAGGTCGGTGGCCGACCGCGCCGTCGCGCCGGCCATCGCGAGCGCGACGGCTGTGTCGGCCGCGTCGAGCTGCAGCAGGTGGGCGCCGCCCACGGCCGCCGCCAGCGCGGGGGCGCCGGGGCTGCCGGCGCCGATGCGGTCGAGCAGGTCCTGGCCGGCGGCGAACGCGGTCATGAAGGCGCGTCCGCTGTCGCCGCGCGCCTCGGCCAGGGCGAGCAGGGCCGCCAGCAGTACCGCCGACCCCATGGGCAGCGCGTCATCGCCGGTTCCTCCTTGCGAGGCGGCGGCGTTGACCAGCGCCGCCTGCCGCGTCGAGGTGGCGAAGCCGTGGCCCACCACGGTGGCCTGCTCGTGGCCGCCTTGCTCCAGCGCGTCCTCCGCGAGCAGGTGCACCAGCGGTTCCTGCGCGCCGGGCAGTGTCACCGTCATCCACGCGAGCAGGCCCTGGCGCAGCTGCGCGCGGCGGGCGGGGGTGAGGTCGCTGAAGCGCCAGGCGGCGCTGTGCTGCGCGAGCGCGAACGTCACGGCACTGCCTTGCATCACGCACTCCTCATGTCAACGTCCCTTCCACACCGGCTTGCGCTTCTCGCGGAACGAGCGCGGGCCTTCGAGTGCGTCCTCGCTGAGGTACACCGAGTCGAAGGCGCGATACGACGCGCGCAGCGCCGCGCTGCGGCCCATCTCGGTCGACAGGCGCACCATCTCCTTGGCTGCGCGCACGGTCAGCGGCGCGTTCACTGTCACGCGGCCCGCCAGCTCCAGCGCGCTTTCCAGTGCCTGGCCCTTGGGCACCACGCGGTTGACGTAACCCAGCTCGTAGGCGCGCTGAGCGGTGAGCGGGTCGCCAGTCAGCGCGATCTCCATCACGACGCGCTGCGGCAGCATGTGGATCAGCGGCGCCGCCCACGGCATGCCGCGGCCGACCTTGCCCTCGGTGATGGCGAAGCGCGCGGTCTCGTCGGCCACGCACAGGTCGCACATCTGCGCGAGCAGGAAGCCGCCCGCATAGGCATAGCCCTGCACGGCGGCGATCACCGGCTTGGTGACCTCGATGTTGTCGCCCAGCACCGGCATGAAGCCGGGCGGCGGAATGCGCAGCTCGGTGTCGGCGGCTTCGAGCAGGTCCATGCCGGCGCAGAAGGTGTCGCCGGCGCCGGTGAGGATGGCGACCTGGGCCTGCGGGTCCGCCTCGAAGCGCTTGAACGCCTCGGCCAGGCCCTCGCGCACGGCGCGCGTCAAAGCGTTGCGCCTTTGCGGGCGGTTGATGGTGATGACGGCGATGCCTTTGTTCACCGCGTAGAGGAGATCGTCGGTCATTGGCTGGTGGCGTCCATGTCTGAATTCCGGCGGGCGGCGCGGCGAGGACCGCCCTGAAGGACCTGCTGACGCATCGCGTCGAAGCAGGCGCTGGCGCTGGACTGCGGCGCGCGCGGCGCGCGGCGTGCCGGCGCTGCGGGCTGGCGCGCGGACACCAGCAGCGCGCCCAGCGAGAGCGATTCGGGGCCAAGCCGGTACACGCCGTCGCTGCGCTGCAGGTAGCCGCGCGCGGTGAGGCCGCGCAGCAGCGACAGCACGCTGGTCTTGGGCGCGTCCAGCGCGGCACTGAGCGGCGCCAGCGAGAGGCCCCCCGGCCGTTCCGCCAGAAGGCGAAGCAGGTGCAATACGCGTGTCAGCGCCATGGGCGCGCGGTCCTCGCCCAACGCGACGAGCCCGCACGGGGGCCTGGTGCCACTGTCGATGTTCATGCCGGTTGCGTTGGGTGACGCGTTCGAAAATACGAACGGTGAGTTGATTTATAGAATAGCCCTCGTCCCCGCCCTCGTCACACAGGGTTTCCCTCAGCGGGCGAAGCGGCTAGACACCCGGGCGATGCGCGTTGACATCGCGGAACGCCGAGCATTACATTCTTCGAATGACATTCGCGAATGCGAACGGCGGTGACGGCGAAGAGGGTGGGGCGGGGCCGCTGCACGGCGTGCGCATCATCGACCTGACGTCGATGGGAATGGGTCCGTACGCGACCCAGATCCTCGCCGATCTGGGCGCCGACGTGATCAAGGTCGAGTCGCCCGACGGCGACGCGGTGCGCCGCGTCGGCCCCATGCGCCACCCCGGCATGGGAGCGGGCTTCCTCACCCTCAACCGCAACAAGCGCAGTGCGGTGCTGGACCTGAAGCAGCCGGACGGCCTGGCCGCGTTCGTCGAACTGCTGAAGACCGCCGACGTGCTGGTCTACAACGTGCGGCCGGCGGCGATGGCGCGCCTCGGCCTCGACTACGACAACGTCGCGGCGATCAACCCGCGGCTGGTCTACTGCGGCCTCTACGGCTTCGGCCAGGACGGCCCCTACGGCGACAAGCCCGCCTACGACGACATGATCCAGGGGCTGTCGGCGCTTCCTTCGCTGTTCGCGCAGGCGGGCGGGGGACCGCCGCGCTACGTGCCGATGGCGATCGCTGACCAGGCCGTGGGGTTGGTGGGCGTCTACGCGGTCATGGGCGGGCTGCTCGCGCGCCAGCGCACCGGTCGCGGCCAGGCGGTCGACGTGCCGATGTTCGAGAACATGGCGCAGTTCGTGTTGACCTTGCACACCGGCGGCGCCACCTTCGATCCGCCGCTGGGCGCCAGCGGTTTCCAGCGCCACCTGGCGCCCGAGCGGCGGCCCTTCGCGACGGCCGACGGCTTCATTTGCATGCTGCTCTACACCGACCTGCAGTGGCGCCGCTTCTTCGAGCTGATCGGCCGGCCCGAGCTGCGGGACGACCCGCGCTTCGCGAGCGTCACCGAGCGCGGCCGCCACGTCGGGCCGCTGTACGCGATGGCCGCCGAGGCCTTCGCCGCGCGCACCACCGCCGAGTGGATGCCGCTGCTCGAGGCGGCCGACATCCCCGCGATGCCCTTGCACACGCTGGACTCGCTGCTCGAGGACCCGCACCTCGCCGAGGTCGGGTTCTTCGAATGCGCCGATCACCCGACCGAGGGCCGGATCCGCACGATGGCGGTGCCCACGCGCTGGTCCGAAACGCCGACGCGGGTGCGGCGCCAGGCGCCGGCGCTGGGCGAGCACAGCGTCGAGGTGCTGCGCGAGGCGGGCCTGTCGACCGAGCGCATCCAGCAGCTGCTGGCGGCCGGCGCGGTGCGGCAGGGCGGGGCATGAGCGGGCAGTGCGGAGGCTAGTCCAGTGAACGCGCGCGCGGGGCCGCTCGCCGGCGTCAAGGTGGTCGAGATCGCCGGCATCGGGCCTGCGCCCATGGCCGCGATGCTGCTGGCCGATCTCGGCGCCACCGTCTTGCGCATCGACCGCGTCGAGCCGGCCGAGCTGGGCATCCGCCGGCCGCCGCGCTTCGACCTCGTGCTGCGCAGCCGCAAGGCGATCGCGCTGGATCTCAAGCGCCCCGCGCACGCGGCGCTCGCGCTGGAACTCATCGCCGAAGCCGACGCGCTGATCGAGGGTTTCCGCCCCGGCGCGATGGAGCGGGTGGGCCTGGGCCCCGGCACCTGCCTGCAGCGCAACCCGAGCCTGGTGTACGGCCGCATGACGGGCTGGGGCCAGTCGGGTCCGCTCGCGCAGGCGGCCGGCCACGACATCAACTACGTCGCCCTGACCGGCGCGCTGTCGGCCATCGGCCGTGCCGACCAGCCGCCGACGCCGCCGCTCAACCTCGTCGGCGACTACGGCGGCGGCTCGCTGTACCTCGTGGTCGGGCTGCTGGCGGCGCTGCACGAGGCACAGCGATCCGGGCAGGGGCAGGTGGTCGACGCCGCCATCGTCGACGGCACCGCCTCGCTGATGACCGCCTGGTACGGCATGCATGCGGCCGGCATGCTGAAGCCCGAGCGTGGGCACAACCTGATCGACGGCGGCGCCTGGTTCTATGACGTCTTCGAATGCGCCGACGGCCGCTGGGTGTCCATCGGCCCGATCGAAGGCCGCTTCCAGCGCCGCCTGCTCGAGCTGATGGAGATCGACCCGGCGGAGATCGGCCCGCCGTGGGATCGTTCGACCTGGCCGGCATCGCGCCGCGTGCTGGCCGCGCGCTTTCGCGAGAAGACGCGCGACGAATGGTGCGCGCTGCTCGAAGGCAGCGACGCCTGCTTCGCACCCGTGCTCGACGCCGACGAGGCACCGCGGCATCCGCACCTGCAGGCGCGCGGGACTTTCGTCGAGATCGACGGCGTGGTGCAGCCCGCGCCGGCCCCGCGCTTCTCGCGCAGCACGCTGGCGACGCCGACGCCGGGCGAGCCCGCGACGCCGGACAACGCCCGCGCCGCGCTGGACGGCTGGCTGGCGCCCGCGCGCGTCGATGCCTTCATCGCGGCGGCGGCGAGCGCCGCCTAGCTCACGCCATCCCGAGCGCGCGGATGCGCTCCACGTGCGCCGCCAGCGAGCGCAGCGCCAGCGGCCACAGCGCGGGCGGGGTGTCGTCGTAGGCGTGCGCGACCCAGGCTTGCAGGCCGCCGTCCGGTGCGGCGCGCATGGCGGCCAGCACTTTCGCTTCGCGTGCCAGGCGGTGCGCCTTCAGCCGCGCGATCGCCTGCGCGGCGAAGCCGATGACGTGGCCGTGCGCCGGCAGGATGAACTCGATGCCTTCGTCCGCGCAGGCGGCGGCCAGGCGGTCCAGCGAACCAAGGTAGTCGTTCATGTCGCCGTCGGGCGGGTCGACGATGGTGGTGCTGCCGTTCAGCACGTGGTCGCCGGAGAACAGCAGGCCGTCCTCCTCGAGCACCAGGCACAGGTGGTTGGCGGCATGCCCCGGCGTGTGCACCACGCGCAGGGTGATCGCGTGTTCGCCGTCATTCAGCCGCAAGCGCTCGCCGTCGGCCAGCTCGCGGTCGGGCGCGAACTCGGCGTTCGGCCGCGCCGTGGGCGCCGACGAAAGCCCCAGCACCGGCGGGCGTTGGCCGGCGAGCGCCTCGCAGGCATCGGCCAGCGGCCGCGCGGCCGGCGAATGGTCGGCATGCGAATGGGTGCAGACGATCGCCTCGACGCGTCCCCCGGTCAGCTCCAACAGGCGCTGCACGTGCTCGGCATGTGGGGGGCCGGGGTCGATCACGATGTGGCCGCTGGCCAGCGTGCCGACCACGTAGCTGTTGGTGCCCGGCCCCGTCATGCGGCCGCCGTTGGGCGCGGTCAGGCGCTGCAGGTGGCGCAGCAGCGGCACCGCCTTCTCGTGCTGCCAGTCGAGCGCGTGGTCGAGCTGGCCCCCTGGGCACACCATCGTCAGCTCGCCGAAGGCCGGCTCGTCTTCCATGAAGCGCTGGACCTCGCCCGCCACCAGCCCCCGCGCGGGCACGAGTTCCACAAGGGCTGGCCCTGCGCGCAGGCTTGCAGCACCGCGTCCACGGTGTCGTGGCATTCCAGCCAGCGCAGCGTGCGCACGGTCGGGAAGACGATCGGCAAGCGGCCGTCCAGCGCGTCGCTGGGCCGCACCCACACTGCCTCGAACTGCTCGGCGCTGTCGGCCAGGGGCTGTTGACCTTGCGGCATGCGCGCGACGAAGAAGGCGGTGTCGAAGCGCTTTCTCTGGGGCTGCGGCGTGAGCCAGCGTGCCAGCAGCCGCACCTGCTCAGTGGCGAGCCGCAGGCCCAGCGCGGCGAGCTGCAGGTACAGCGGCTCGGTGCGCTGCACCGCGGCCAGTTCGCGGGGCGAGGCGTTGCCGCCGTCCGCGCGCACGGCCAGCAGCACGCCGAGCTCCTCGAAGGTCTCGCGCAGCGCGGCCCGCACTTCGGCCGCGCTGGCGCCCCCGCCCGTCTGCGGCGGAATCCCGTCCTCGTGGTCGGCCGGCTCCAGGCCGCCGCCGGGAAACACGAAGGCGCCGGGCAGGAAGCTCGCGGTCGGCGAGCGCTTGGACATGAGCACCTCAATGCCCTGCGCGCCGTCGCGCAGCAGGAGCAGCGTCGCGGCCGGGCGCGGCGTCGCCGCCTCGAGGGGAGGGTAGAGCTGGAAACTGCTTCGAACCATGGTGTGAAGCCGTCGCGGTCAGGGCGCGGCGAGTGCGGGGAGTGAATGCGGCCCCGGTATGCCGATCATCGCCTCGCCGGCGCGCCGTTGCCGCGCATCGGTCCCGCGCCGCCACAGGCCTAGCATGTGGCGCAGGTCGCGCACCAGGCCGGGCAGCGCCGGGGCATGGTCGTCCAGCGGCGCGGCGAGCGACTCGAAGGCCGACTGCCAGCGCGCCAGCGCCTCGTGGACGCCGGCGCAGAGCGCGCCCAGCCGCTCGTCGGGGCCGTGCAGGTCGAGGTGGTGCGCCGCATGCTCGGCCAGCGGCGCGAGCGCTTCCAGCTCGATCTGCAGCGCGCCCAGCTGACGGGTCGGCCGGCGCGCCGGGGGCACCGTGCGCAGCCACACCGCGATCGCGTCGAGTTCGGCCTGCATCGCGCCCAGCATCGGCCCGATCCGCAGCGCCTCCTCGATGGCGCGCAGCGGCCGCGCGATGTCGGCCATCGCGCGGCCGGGCACGCCCAGGCGCTGCGCCTCGTCGACGCGCACGCCCCCCAGGTGCAGGCCGCAGAGGGCCTGCGAGTCCAGCCCCGGGATCCAGACGGCCGGCGCGCGCGACAGCCCCGGCGCGTCGGCTGCGACGACGAAGGCGTCGACGCCCGGGCGGCCATGGCCGTCGACGGCGGTGGCGAGCACCACGAAGGCGTCGGCCGAGGCGCCGTGGTGCACGAAGACCTCGTGGCCGTCCAGCGTCCAGCCGTCGCCGTCGCGGACCGCGCGGCACGAGGGAGTGGCGGGGTGCATGCCGGCTTCGCAGAACGCCAGCGCGACCAGCGTGTCACCGCGCGGCATCGCGCACAGCAGGGCATGGTGTGCCTCGCTGCGGGCATGCGGCGCCAGCACGACGGCGCCGATGAGCTGGTTCGACAGCCACACCATCGCGGCGGCCAGGCTCGCGCTCTTGCGGGCGATCAGCGCGGCGAGCGACGACAGCTCCCAGGCGTCGGCCGGCGGCACCGCACCGGTGGCGTCGTAGCCCAGCGCCAGCAGGCCGCGCTCGCCGAGGTGGCGCCACCAGGCGCGCGCCAGGCCGCGGGCCGCGCCGGCCGGTGACGCGTCGCGCAGCGCCTCGCTCAGCGCCTGCGCCAGGGGCGAGCGCGGCGGGCCCATCGTGTCAGCGGTCATGTTCATGGACAAGCTATCGAACGCTTGTTAGAGTCTAGCCCACTTGAAATTCGTTGGAGAAGCAGTGAAGGTATTGGTCGCCGTGAAGCGGGTGCTCGACTACAACGTCAAGGCCCGCGTGAAGTCCGACGGTTCCGGCGTCGACATCGCGAACCAGAAGATGTCGATGAACCCCTTCGACGAGATCGCCTGCGAGGAGGGGGCGCGGCTCAAGGAAGCCGGCGTCGCGACCGAGGTCATCGTCGTCTCCTGCGGCCCTGCGGCCTGCCAGGAGACCTTGCGCAGCGCGATGGCGATCGGCGCCGACCGCGCCGTGCTGGTCGAGACCGCCGAGGCGCTGGAGCCGCTGGCGGTGGCCAAGCTGATGCGCCACGTGGCGCAGAAGGAAGGCGTGACGCTGGCCATCTTCGGCAAGCAGGCGATCGACGACGACGCCGGACAGACCGGCCAGATGTTCGCCGCGCTGATGGGATGGCCGCAGGCCACCTTCGCCTCCAAGGTGCAGGCCGCCGACGGCGGACTCACCGTCACCCGTGAGATCGACGGCGGCCTCGAGACGCTGCAGCTCACGCTGCCGGCGGTGGTGACGACCGACCTGCGTCTCAACGAGCCGCGCTTCATCACGCTGCCCAGCATCATGAAGGCGAAGAAGAAGCCGATGGAAGTCATCAAGGCCGACACGCTGGACATCGACATCGCGCCGCGGCTGAAGACGCAGAAGGTGATGGAGCCGGCCGCCCGCAAGGCCGGCGTGCAGGTCGCCGACGTGGCGGAACTGGTGAAGAAGCTGAAGGAAGAAGCGAAGGTGATCGCATGAGCGTCCTGGTCATTGCGGAACACGACAACGCGGCGCTCAATCCGTCGACCCTGAACACGCTGACGGCGGCCGCGCGCCTGGGCGGCGACGTCCGCGTGCTGGTGGCCGGCAGCGGCTGCGGCGCGGTCGCGCAGGCCGCGGCCGGCATCGCCGGCGTGTCCAAGGTGCTGCTGGCCGACGCCGAACACCACCAGGCCCAGCTCGCCGAGACGCTGACGGAACTGGTGGTCGGCGTGGTGCGCGCCGATGGCGGCTGCACCCACGTGCTGGCGCCCAGCACGGCCTTCGGCAAGAACGTGCTGCCGCGTATCGCCGCGCTGCTCGACTCGTCGCAGGTCTCCGACGTGGTGGCCGTCGAATCGGCCGACACCTTCGTGCGTCCCTTCTACGCGGGCAACGCCCTGGCGCGCGTGCAGTCCAGCGACCGGGTCAAGGTGCTGAGCATCCGCACCACGGCCTTCGACGCCGCGGCGACCGGCGGCAGCGCGAGCATCGAGAACCTCGCGTCGACGGCGCCGGCCCAGCCGAGTTCGCGCCTGGTCCGGCGCGAGCTCGTCAAGTCGGAGCGGCCGGAACTCACGGCGGCCTCGATCGTCGTGTCCGGCGGACGCGGCATGGGCTCGGCGGAGAAGTTCAATGCGGTGCTCGAGCCGCTGGCCGACAAGCTCGGGGCCGGGCTCGGCGCGTCGCGGGCGGCCGTCGACGCCGGCTACGCGCCGAACGACCTGCAGGTCGGCCAGACCGGCAAGATCGTCGCGCCCACGCTGTACGTCGCGGTCGGCATCTCGGGCGCGATCCAGCACCTGGCCGGCATGAAGGACAGCAAGGTCATCGTCGCGATCAACAAGGATCCCGAGGCGCCGATTTTCCAGGTGGCGGATTACGGCCTCGCGGCGGATCTGTTCACCGCCGTGCCCGAACTCGTGGCAGCGCTCTGATGAGCGGCGACATCCGCTTCGAGGTCGACGCCGACGGCATCGGCACGCTGACCCTGAACCGCCCGGACAGGCTGAACGCGTTCGACCTCGCGATGGTGGATGAGTGGCAGGCCACGCTCGAACGCGCGGAGGCCGACGACAGCGTCAAGGTCGTCGTGCTCACCGGCGCGGGGCGGGCCTTCTGCGCCGGCGGCGACTTCGACGAGATGGCCAAGTTCAGCGAGCTCGACAGCCTGGGCCGCAAGAACTTCCTGTTCAAGCACGTTCATCGCGTCGCGCTCACCATCGAGCGAATGGACAAGCCGCTGATCGCCGCGATCAACGGTGCGGCACGCGGCGCCGGCTGCGACATGGCGCTGATGTGCGACCTGCGCGTCATGGCGCAGTCGGCCACGCTGGCCGAGAGCTACATCGAGATCGGCCTGATCGCCGGCGACGCCGGCGCCTGGTACCTGCCTCGCCTGATCGGCACGGCGCGCGCGCTGGAGCTGTTCTGGACCGGCCGCGTGGTGCGCGCAGACGAGGCCGAGCGCATCGGCATGGTCAACCGCGTGGTGCCCGACGACGAGCTGATGGCCGCCACCTACGAACTCGCGCGCACCATCGCGTCCAAGCCGCAGCAGGCGGTGCGCTTCTTCCGCCGCACGGTCTACCAGAGCCAGACGATGGCGCTGGCCACCCACCTCGACATGGTGTCCTCGCACATGGCGGTGATGGAGGACACCCCGGAGCACAGGGCCGGCATCGAGGCCTTCCGCAGCCGGCAGCGCGCCGCCAGGGCCAAGAAGCCGACCTAGCCGCCGCCGGGCGCGCGCGGTGAGCGCGCGTGGCCGCGGCCGGCGTCGTCAGAACGCGGCGATGCCGGTCATCGCGCGCCCGAGCACCAGCGCGTGGATGTCGTGCGTGCCCTCGTAGGTGTTCACCACCTCGAGGTTGACCAGGTGGCGTGCGACGCCGAACTCGTCGCTGATGCCGTTGCCGCCCATCATGTCGCGCGCCACCCGGGCGATGTCCAGCGCCTTGCCGCAGGAGTTGCGCTTCATGATCGAGGTGACCTCCACCGCTGCGCCGCCTTCGTCCTTCATGCGGCCCAGGCGCAGGCAGCCCTGCAGGCCCAGCGTGATCTCGGTCTGCATGTCGGCCAGCTTCTTCTGGATCAGCTGGTTGGCCGCCAGCGGCTTGCCGAACTGCTTGCGGTCGAGCACGTACTGCCGCGCGCGGTGCCAGCAGTCCTCGGCCGCGCCCAGCGCACCCCAGGCGATCCCGTAGCGCGCGCTGTTGAGGCAGGTGAACGGGCCCTTCAGCCCGCGCACATCGGGGAAGGCGTTCTCCTCGGGGCAGAACACGCCGTCCATCACGATCTCGCCGGTGATGCTGGCGCGCAAGCCGACCTTGCCGTGGATGGCCGGGGCACGCAGGCCCTTCCAGCCCTTTTCCAGCACGAAGCCGCGGATGGCGCCCTCGTCGTCCTTGGCCCACACGAGGAACACGTCGGCGATGGGCGCGTTGCTGATCCACATCTTGGCGCCGCTCAGGCTGTAGCCGCCGGGCACCTTACGCGCGCGCGTGACAATGCTGCCCGGGTCGGAGCCGTGGTCGGGCTCGGTGAGTCCGAAGCAACCTATCAGCTCGCCGCGCGCCAGCCGGGGCAGGTACTTCTGCCGCGTCGCCTCGTTGCCGAACTCGCTGATCGGCACCATCACCAGCGAGCTCTGCACGCTCATCATCGATCGGTAGCCGGAGTCGACCCGTTCGACCTCGCGCGCGATCAGGCCGTAGCAGACGTAGTTCAGGCCCGCGCCGCCGTAGGTCTCGGCGATGGTGGGCCCGAGCAGGCCCAGCTCGCCCATCTCGCGGAAGATGGCCGGGTCGGTTCGCTCGTGCCGGAACGCTTCGAGCACGCGCGGCGCGAGCCGGTCCTGGCAGTACGCGCGCGCGGCGTCGCGCACCGCGCGCTCGTCGTCGGTGAGCTGCTGCTCGAGCAGCAGCGGGTCGTCCCAGTGGAACTCGGTGCGGTGTGAAGTCATGGGGTCTTTCGAGCGGGTCACATGCCCGCGTAGTTGGGTCCGCCGCCGCCCTCGGGCGCCACCCAGACGATGTTCTGTGTCGGGTCCTTGATGTCGCAGGTCTTGCAGTGCACGCAGTTCTGCGCGTTGATCTGCAGCCGGTCGTCGCCGTCGTCGGTCTTGACGAACTCGTACACCCCGGCCGGGCAATAGCGGCTTTCGGGTCCGGCGTAGCGCGCGAGGTTCACGGCCACCGGCACGCTTTGGTCCTTAAGCGTGAGGTGCGGGGGCTGGTCTTCCTGGTGATTGGTGTTGCTGACGAACACCGAACTCAGGCGATCGAAGCTCAGCTTGCCGTCGGGCTTGGGGTAGGCGATGGGCTTGGAGGCCTCGGCCGGCCGCAGCGCGGCGTGGTCGGCCACCTTGCGGTGCACCGTCCACGGCGGGCGCTTGATGCCCAGCCGCGGCAGCAGCCACTGCTCGATGCCGGTCATCAGCGTGCCGACCGTCGAGCCCTTCTTGAACCACTGCTTGAAGTTCTTGGCGCGCTGCAGCTCGTCGTGCAGCCAGCTCTGCTCGAATGCGCTGGGGTAGGCCGTCAGCTCGTCGCGTGCGCGGCCCGCGGCCAGCGCCTCGAACGCGGCCTCCGCGGCCAGCATGCCGGTCTTGATGGCCGCGTGGCTGCCCTTGATGCGCGACGCGTTCAGCGTGCCAGCCTCGCAGCCGACCAGCGCACCGCCAGGGAACACCAGCTTGGGCAGGCTCAGCAGCCCGCCCGCGGTGATGGCGCGCGCGCCGTAGCCGATGCGCTTGCCGCCTTCGATGTGCGCGCGGATGGACGGATGCGTCTTCCAGCGCTGCATCTCCTCGAAGGGGCTCAGCCACGGGTTCTTGTAGTCCAGCCCGGTGACGAAGCCGAGCGCGACCTTGCCGCCTTCAAGGTGGTAGAGAAAGCCGCCGCCGTAGGTGTCGGGGTCCATGGGCCAGCCGGCGGTGTGCACCACCAGGCCGGGGCGGGTCTGCGCCTCGGGCACTTCCCACAGCTCCTTGATGCCCAGGGCGTAGCTCTGCGGATCGCGGCCCGCGTCCAGCGCGTACTTCGCGATCAGCTGCTTGCCGAGCTGCCCGCGCGAACCTTCGGCGAACACCGTGTACCTGCCGAGCAACTCCATGCCGAGCTGGAAGCCCTCGTTGGGCTGGCCGTCGCGCCCGATGCCCAGGTTGCCGGTGGCGACGCCGCGCACCGCGCCGGCGTCGTCGTAGAGCACCTCCGCCGCGGGAAAGCCGGGAAAGATCTCGACGCCCAGCGCCTCGGCCTGCTCCGCCAGCCACCGCGTCACCGCGCCGAGGCTGATGACGTAGTTGCCTTCGTTGTGCAGGCAGTCGGGCACCAGCCAGCCGGGCGTCTTGCGTGCGCCGGTCTCGCTGAGGAACAGCACCTCGTCGCCGGTCACCGGCTGGTTCAGCGGCGCCTCGCGCTGCTGCCAGTCGGGGATCAGCTCGGTGAGGGCACGCGGGTCCATCACCGCGCCGCTCAGGATGTGCGCGCCGGGTTCGGAGCCTTTTTCGAGCACCACCACCGACACCTCGCCGCCGCGCTCGGCGGCCAGCTGCTTGAGGCGGATGGCGGTGGAGAGGCCGGCGGGGCCGGCGCCGACCACGACCACGTCGTAGTCCATCGATTCGCGCGGCCCGTGCTGCGCGAGGATTTCAGAGGGTGTCATGTCGCTGGTCAGTCGCCGCGCATCAGCGCGCGACCGATGATGAGCTGCTGGATCTGCGTCGTGCCCTCGTAGAGCCGCAGCAGCCGCACGTCGCGGTAGAAGCGCTCGACCTTGTACTCGTTGATGTAGCCGGCGCCGCCGTGCACCTGCACGCCGCGGTCGGCCACGCGGCCGACCATCTCGGTGCAGAACATCTTGGTGCAGGCCGCGCGCATGCTCACGTCCGGGTCGCTCTTGCCGGCCGGCTTGGCGTCGTAGCGGGCGGCGCAGTCCTGCACCATCGCCCAGCCGGCGTACAGCTCGGCCTGGCTGTCGGCGAGCATGGCCTGCACCAGCTGGAACTCGCCGATCGCCTGGCCGAACTGCTTGCGTTCGCGCGCGTAGCCCACGGCCTCGTTGAGGATGCGCTGCGCCATGCCGCAGGCCACCGCCGAGATGTGCAGGCGCCCGCGGTCCAGCACCTTCATCGCGGTCTTGAAGCCCTTGCCCGGGACGCCGCCGATGATGTTGGCCGCCGGGACGCGCACGTTCTCGAGGATGACGTCGCAGGTCTTGGTGCCGCGCTGCCCCATCTTCTTGTCGGGCTTGCCCAGCGAGAGGCCCGGCAGGTCGGCCGGCACGATGAACGAGCTGATGCCGCCCGCGCCCGGCCCGTCGGTGCGTGCCATCAGCGTGAACGCGCCGGCGCGCGGCGCGTTGGTGATGAAGCGCTTGCCGCCGTTGAGCACGTAGAAGTCGCCGTCGCGCTCGCCCCGCGTCTTGATGGCGGCCGCATCCGAACCTGCGTCGGGCTCGGTCAGTGCGAACGACATCATCAGCTCGCCGCTCGCCACGCGCGGCAGGTAGTCGGCCTTCTGCGCCTCGGTGCCGTCGATCAGGATGCCCTGCGAGCCGATGCCGACGTTGGTGCCGAACACCGAGCGGAAGGCCAGCGCGGTCTGCCCGAACTCGTACGCGACCCGGCACTCCTGGCTCATCGACAGTCCGATGCCGCCGTACTGCTCGGGGATGGACAGGCCGAACAGGCCCATCTCCTTCATGTCGGCCACGATGTCGGCCGGCACGTCGTCGAGTTCCTCGACCGCGTTCTCTGCGGGAACAAGGCGGTCGCGGATGAACCGCTGCACGGTGGCCAGCAGCAGGTCGAAGGATTCGTTGTCCAAAGCCATGGGTCGGGGCGCGCGGCTACTTCGCGTACTTGCGGAAATCGGGCTTGCGCTTCTCGAGGAAGGCCTTGACGCCCTCGCGCGACTCCTCGGTGTCGTAGTACATCTTCAGCGCGTACATGCCCATGCCGGCGATGCCCGCCTGGTGCGCCGTGTCCATGTTGAACGAGCGCTTGGCGATGGCCAGCGCGGTCGGGCTGCGCTCCATGATCTCGTCGCACCACTTCTGCACTTCGGCGTCGAGCTGGTCGTGCGGCACCACGGCGTTGACCAGGCCCATGGCCAGTGCCTCGCTCGCCTTGTAGCGGCGGCACAGGTACCACATCTCGCGCGCCTTCTTCTCGCCGACCACGTGGGCGAGGAAGGCGGTGCCGTAGCCCGGATCGACGGAGCCGACCTTGGGGCCGACCTGACCGAACTGCGCCTTCTCGGAGGCGATGGTGAAGTCGGAGATGGTGCACAGCACGTTGCCGCCGCCGATCGCGTAGCCCTGCACGCGGGCGATGACGGGCTTAGGCACGTCGCGGATGGCGTTGTGCAGCTCTTCGACCGGCAGGCCGATGGTGCCGCGGCCGTCGTACTGGCCGTCGTGGGCGGACTGGTCGCCGCCGGTGCAGAAGGCCTTGTCGCCCGCGCCGGCGAGCACGATGACCCCGATCGACTTGTCGTAGCCGGCGCGGTTGACCGCGTGGATCAGCTCGTCGCAGGTGCGGCCGCGGAACGCGTTCATCTTGTCCGGCCGGTTGATGGTGATCCAGGCGGCGCCGTTGCGCACCTCGAACAGGATGTCTTCGTATTGCATGGGGAGTCCTTGGGGGAAAGGAAAAGGGGGTCAGCCGGCCATCGTCAGGCCGCCGGAAACGCTCAGCACCTGGCCGGTGACGAAGGCCGCGTCGTCGCTGGCGAAGAAGGCGATGGCGCCGGGCAGGTCGTCGGGCTGGCCGATGCGGCCCAGCGGAATCGAGCGCTCGAAGGCCTGCATGAGCTTCTCCGGGTTGGAGGCGGCATTCTTGAAGTCGGCGAACAGCGCGGTGTCGGTGGGGCCGGGGCACACCACGTTCACCGTGATGCCGTGGCGCGCGTGCTCTCGCGCCAGCGTCTTCGAGAACGACACCAGGCCGCCCTTGCACGCCGCGTACACCGCCTCGCCCGAAGAGCCCACCCGCGCCGCGTCGGACGACACGTTGACGATGCGGCCGCGGCGGCGCTCGACCATGCCGGGCAGCACCGCGTGGTGCATGTGCAGCGCGCCGACGAGGTTGACGGAGATCAGCCGTTCCCAGTCCGACAGCTCGGTCTTGGTGAAGGGCTTGAAGACGTCCCAGCCGGCGTTGTTGACCAGCACGTCGATGGGGCCCAGGGCGCTGCCGACCTGCGCGATGGACGCGTCCACGCTGGCGCGCTGCGTGATGTCGCAGGCGAAGGCCTGGGCGCGGCCGCCGGACTCGCGGACGGCCGCGGCCACTTTCTCGGCGGCTTCGAGCCGCACGTCGAACACCGCCACTTGCGCGCCTTCGGACGCCAGGCGCCGGCAGGTGGCCCCGCCGATGCCGCCACCGCCGCCGGTGACGATCGCCGTCTTGCCATCGAGTCTTTGCATGGAGTCTCCTTCTTCGCGCGGGTGCTCAGCGATTTATGACAATAGATTGTCGGAGGTTAAACTGCCAAGGCCGACGACGCAAGATCGAGATCCTGAGGAAATCCCATGCCGAAGCACGACGACACGAGCACGACGGCTCGAAGCGAATTGGCCAACAGGTTGTTCTTCCGCCTGTACCAGTGCGCCAACATGCTGCACAAGACGGGCACGCGTGCGGTGGAGGCCGAGGGGCTGACGACGCAGCAATGGGCGGTGCTGGGCGCGCTGTCGCGCCCGCAGGCCGAAGGCGGCATGAGCGTGGGCAACTTGGCGCACTACCTGATGGTGAGCCGCCAGAACCTGGCCGGCCTCATCAGCCGGATGGAGCGCGACGGGCGCGTGAAGACCGTGCCCGACGGCAAGGACCGCCGCTCGCGGCTGGTGACGATGACGAAGTCGGGTCGACGCGTGTGGACGAACGAGGCGCGCCCCAAGATCGATGCCTATTACCGCGAGGCCCTGGACGGGTTCTCGACCGACGATGTGACGCACACGCTGCATTACATGCTCAAGTTGCTCGAGAACATGCGACGCCTGGACGGCGGCGAGGGCGGGGCGGTGGGAGTGCCGGGCGAAGAGGCGGCGGAGTAGGGCGCGGGCCGAAGCCGCGGTGCGCCCGCTTCGCCGGCGCGGCTGCGGGCTCACGTCGCGGGCGTGAGGCGATACCACGCCACGCCGTCCGGGTCATCCTCGCGGGTCAGCTCGCCACGGCGCAGCAGGTGGTTCAGGCAGGCCAGGCTCTCGCCGGTCGCCAGGCCGAGCAGCGCCACGTCCGACTCGACGATGCTGCGGGCGAACAGCGCGCCGAAGACGTCGATCGCGCGCTTGGGTTCCTTCAGCGTGCGCCGCAGCCGCTGCAGCGCGCGCTGCTGTCCCTCGCGCAGTGAATTGATGCGGGCGTGCAGGCCGCGAAAGCACTCGTTGTGCGACGGCAGCACGAGCACGTCGTCCGGCACCAGCCGCTGCAGCTTGTCGAGCGAGGCGAGCCAGTCGGCCATCGGGTCGGCGTCGGGCTCGATGGGGTATACGGACACGTTCGACGAGATGCGCGGCAGCACCTGGTCGCCCGAGATGAGCACCTTGAGTTCGGGGCAGTAGAGACACGCGTGCTCGGGCGAGTGGCCGTTGCCGACGATGACCTGCCAGGCGTGCGCACCGATGCGCAGCTCCTCGCCGTCGGACAGGCGGCGGAAGCTGTCGGGCAGCGCGTGGATGTTCTTGCCGAAATTGCCGAAGCGCGCCCGGTAGGCCTCGATCACCGCATCGCCCCAGCCGGCGCGGCGGTAGAAGCGAATCGCGTCGGGCGGCGCTTCGCGGCCGCTGTCCGAGACCGCGGCGCGGCAGCTCAGGTACTCCAGCCGGGTCATCCACAGCCGCACGTTGAACTTGCGCGTCAGCCAGCCGGCCAGGCCCACGTGGTCGGGGTGCATGTGCGTGACGAACACGCGGGTCAGCGAGCGGTGGTCGGGCGAGTTGCTGAACAGTTCGCGCCACACCGCCACCGCGTCGTCGGTCCGCACGCCGGCGTCGACCACGGCCCAGCCGGCGCCGTCGTCGATCGCCCACAGGTTGATGTGGTTGAGCGCGAAGGGCAGCGGCATGCGTATCCAGTGCACGCCCGGCACCACCTCGGTCGTGCGGCCCCGCGGCGGCGGCTCGGCGAAGGGGTACTCCAGCGTGGGCCTGCTCACCGGCAGATCGTCCAGTCCATCCAAGCCATTCTCCGAGTCTCTACCTAACAGCTGTTTGGTACTATAGCTTCGCGCCGTCCTGATCCCCCGTGAGCGGTGGTCCCTCGTCGCTCTCCCAACATGGCCTTTGTGCGCCAAGGAACCTCAACGATGCTTTTCAACGACGACCAGGCAGCCCTGCGCGACGTGGCACGCCGCTACGCGCGCGAGAAGCTGCGGCCCGACTACCAGAAGCGCGAGGCCGCCACAGCGATCGATCGCGCGCTGATGAAGGAAATGGGCTCGCTGGGCCTGATCGGCGTCGACCTGCCGGAGGAGTACGGCGGGCTCGGCGAGAGCAGCGTCACCGCCGGCCTCATCATGGAGGAGATCGCGTACGGCGACTTCAACGTCGCCTACGTGCAGCTGCTGTGCTCGCTGATGGGCGCCATCATCCACCGCGCGGCCAACCCCGAGCTGGCGCGCCACTGGATCACGCGGATGGTGGCGGGCGAGGCCATCATGGCGCTGGGCCTCACCGAACCGCGCGGCGGCTCGGACGCCGCGAACCTGATGCTGAAGGCGCGGCGCGTCGGCAACGAATACATCGTGTCGGGCGAGAAGACCTCGATCAGCTTCGCCGACCAGGCCGACGCGATCGTGCTGTTCGCCCGCACCGGCCAGCCGCAAGAGGGCGCGCGCGGCATCAGCGCCTTCCTGGTGCCGTTGGACCAGCCGGGCGTGTCGTGCACGCATTTCAACGACGTCGGCAGCAAGATCGTCGGCCGCGGCTCGGTGTTCTTCGACGAGGTGCGCGTGCCGGCCGAGAACCTGCTCGGGCAGGAGGGCAAGGGCTTCACCGAGGTGATGCAGGGATTCGACTTCAGCCGCATCCTGATCGCGTTGCAATGCCTCGCCGCGGCGCAGGCCTCGATCGACGAGACCTGGGACTACGTGAAGGAGCGCAACGCAATGGGCGCGCCGCTGGCGCAGTACCAGGGCGTGTCGTTTCCGATCGTCGAGTTCGAGACGCTCGTCGCGGCCTGCCGCGAGCTGTGCTACCACGGCCTCGCACTGCGCGACGCCGGCCAGCTGCACACGGTGGAGTCGGCGATGGTGAAGTGGATGGGTCCCAAGACCGCCTTCGACGCGATCCACCAGTGCATCCTGACCGCGGGCCACTACGGCTGGTCGATGGACCTGCCGCACCAGCAGCGACTGCGCGACGTGATGGGCCTCGAGATCGGCGACGGCACGGCGCAGATCATGAAACTCATCGTCGCGCGGGAGCGTGCCGGCCGCATCGCGGTGCAGTACGCGGAGAAGCGGAAGTGAGCGCCGCATCGCCCGTGCAAGTGAGCCGCGTGGACGCCGTGGGCGTCATCGAACTCGCGCGGCCCGACAAGTTCAACTGCCTCTCGATGGCCGCCTACCGCGCGATCGGCGCGGCGCTCGACGAATTCGAGCCCGCCGACTCCGGTGTACGCGCGCTGTTGATCCGCGCCCAGGGCAAGCACTTCTGCACCGGGGCCGACCTCGACGAGGTGAAGGCGCTGCGCGAGGACGCGCGGCAGATGGCGGAGTTCATCGCTTTAGGCCACCGCGTGCTGCAGCGCCTCGAAGGCAGCGACCTGCCGGTGGTCGCCGCCTGCCAGGGCCTCGTGCTGGCGGGCGGCAGCGAGCTGATGATGGCCTGTGACGTGGTCCTGGCCGCCAGCGATTTCCGCATCGGCGACCAGCACGCGCAGTACGGACTCATCCCGGGCTGGGGCGGCAGCCAGCGCCTGCCGCGCATCGTCGGCCTGCGCCGTGCGCTGGACCTGTTCCTCAGCGCACGCTGGATCGACGCGCCAG
Organism: Aquabacterium sp. J223; assembly: GCF_024666615.1. NCBI lineage: Bacteria > Pseudomonadati > Pseudomonadota > Betaproteobacteria > Burkholderiales > Sphaerotilaceae > Aquabacterium > Aquabacterium sp. J223. The sequence continues at coordinate 1,910,287 of NZ_CP088297.1, forward strand.
CCGCCCTGCAATGGGGGCTGGTGAACCAGGTGGTCGAGGCCGGCGCGCTGGCCGATGCCAGCCTCGACTACTGCGCCAAGCTCGCGACGCGCAGCCGGCAGGGCCTGGCGACGATGAAGCGCCTCGCGCGCCGGGGCCTGGAGCTGCCGCTCGCCGAGGGCCTCGCGCTGGAGCAGGAGCTGGCCGTCCCGGCGCTGCTCGGCGACGACGTGGGCGAGGGCCTCGCGGCGTTCGAGCAACGCCGCACGCCGCAGTTCTCGCCGTCACCTAACACCCGATCGAGCTAGTTCAACAGGAGTCCGTCATGAGCAACACAGTCGTGGTCGCAGGCGTCGGCATGATTCCCTTCACCAAGCCGGCCGCCAGCGAGCCCTATTTCGCGATGGGCGCGTCCGCCGCACGGGCCGCGCTCGCCGATGCCGGGCTGGACTACGCCCAGGTGCAGCAGGCCTTCGTCGGCTACGTCTACGGCGACTCCACCTGCGGCCAGCGCGCGCTGTACGAGGTGGGCCTGTCGGGCATTCCCATCGTCAACGTGAACAACAACTGCTCGACCGGCTCGACCGCGCTGTACCTGGCGCGCCAGGCCGTGCTGGGCGGCGCCGACTGCGTGCTGGCGCTCGGCTTCGAGCAGATGAAGGGCGGCGCGATCGACACCTACTTCAAGGACCGGCCGTCCAGCTTCGACCGCTTCGACGCGATCTGCAACACGCTCGTCAACGAGCCCGAGGTGCCGCTGGCGATCCGCTATTTCGGCGGTGCCGGGATGGCCCACATGGCCAAGTACGGCACCAAGCCCGAGACCTTCGCGCGCATCCGCGCCAAGGCCAGCCGGCACGCGGTCCATAACCCGATGGCACTGTTCCGCAAGGAGGTCAGCACCGAGGAGGTGATGGCCGCGCCGGCGCTCATCGGGCCGATGACGCGCCTGATGGCCTGCCCTCCGACCTGCGGCGCTGCGGCGGCCATCGTCTGCTCGGAGGAGTTCGCGAAGCGGCACGGCCTGGACGCGCGCGTGCGCATCGTCGCGCAGGCGATGACCACCGACGGCCCGAGCACGTTCGACAGCGGCGACATGATGAAGCTGGTCGGCGCCGACATGACGCGCGAGGCCGCGCGCCGCGTCTACGAGCAGTCGGGCCACGGGCCGCAGGACGTGGACGTGGTCGAGCTGCACGACTGCTTCGCCACCAACGAGCTGATCACCTACGAGGCGCTCGGCCTGGCACCCGAGGGCGGCGGCGAGCAGTTCGTGATGGACGGCGACAACACCTACGGCGGGCGCGTGGTCACCAACCCGTCGGGCGGGCTGCTCTGCAAGGGCCACCCGCTGGGCGCCACCGGCCTGGCGCAGTGCACCGAGCTTGTGCAGCAGCTGCGCGGCCGCGCCGACAAGCGCCAGGTGGAAGGTGCCCGTTTGGCGCTGCAGCACAACCTCGGCCTCGGCGGCGCCTGCGTCGTCACGATGTACCAGGCCGTCTGATCCGGCGTTCCGATACTTGCCGCCATGGCGGCGGCAAAGGATGTGTAGTACGCTCAACCTATCGGTTGTTAGGTTGACGAGGCGCCAAGCGCGGCATGCCGCCGCCGGTCCCTGTCCGGGGCAGCCCCTCTCCCGGACGGAAGGAGACACTGTGACGGTTCGAGTGGAAGTCGATGCAGGCATCGCCCGGGTGACCCTGGACGCCCCCGCGCGCCTCAATGCGCTGAGCGCCGAGATGAAGGACCGGCTGATAGCCACCTTCCAGGGCTTCGCGGAGGACGACGCCGTGCGGGCCGTCATCCTTACCGGCGCCAACAAGGCCTTCTGCTCGGGCGCCGACGTCACGTCGATGGGCAAGTCGGACATCCGCAGCGGGCGGCGCCGGCTGGCCACCGCCCACGCGCTGATCCGCGCGATGGTCCACCTCGAGAAGCCCATCATCGCGGCGGTGCGCGGGCCGGCCGTCGGCATCGGCTGGAGCCTCGCGCTCGCCAGCGACTACATCCTCGCCACGCCCACCGCGAAGTTCGGGCAGCTCTTCAAGAAGGTCGGCCTCGCGCCGGACGGCGGCGCTGCCTTCCTGCTGGCGCAGTACGTCGGCGTGCTGCGCGCCAAGGAGCTGGTGATGTCCGCACGCATCGTGTCCGGCGAAGAGGCGATGCGCCTGAACCTGCTGACCGAGCTGGTCGACGACGACAAGCTCGACCAGCGCGCGATGGAGATCGCGACCGAGCTCGCGGCGTCGGCCGGCCTCGCCCTGGGCATGGCCAAGCGCCTGTTCGTCGGTGGCGCGGGCCTGGGCATCGACGCCTTCCTCGAGCTCGAGTCGCACGTGCAGAACCAGCTGCTCGCCACCCACGACCACAAGGAAGGCGCGGCCGCCTTCGTTGAAAAGCGCGCGCCCAGGTTCGAAGGTCGCTGAGAGCCAGCACGCGCCGCGTGCCGACCCGTCCACTTCCCCCGAGGAGACGACAGTGAATCGACTGCAACGGATGTTCGCGGCCGCGGCCGCCTGGCTGCTGGGCGCCGCGTCGCTGGCGGCGCTTCCGCAGGCCGCCCTGGCACAGGCCGCGGCCTACCCTTCGAAGCCCATCACCTTCGTGGCGCCGATCCCGCCCGGCGGCAGCACCGACGTGCTGGCGCGCGACGTCGCGCGCCGCCTGCAGGAGCGCCTCGGCCAGCCGGTGATCGTCGAGAACAAGCCGGGCGGGGCGGGCAGCATCGGCTCGGCCCCGGTGGCGCGCGGGCCGGCCGACGGCCACACCATCCTACTGGTGAATACCGCGCATGTCATCAACCCGCACGTCTATTCGAAGCTGCCCTTCGACGCGATGAAGGACTTCACCCCGGTGGTGTGGATGACCTCGCTGCCGTTGGGCCTGTACGTGAACTCGTCGTTCCCGGCCAGGACGCTGGCCGAGTTCATTGCGACAGCCAAGGCCCAGCCGGGCGCGCTGAGCTTCACGTCCTCGGGCAACGGCGGCGCCACCCATCTCTTCGGCGAGATGTTCATGCTGCAGTCGGGCACGAAGATGGTCCACGTGCCCTACCGCGGCAGCGCGCCGGCGATCGCCGACGTGGTCGGCGGCCAGGTGCCGGTGGCCATGGCCGACGCTCCGCTCGCGGCGCCGCACGTCAAGAGCGGCGCGCTGCGCGCGCTGGCGGTGACCTCGAAGACGCGCGTGGCGGCGATGCCCGACGTTCCGACCTTCGGCGAGGCCGGCCTGCCCGGGCTGGAGAACTCGGTCTGGATCGGCGTGCTGGCCGCGGCCGGGACGCCGCCGGACATCGTGCGCAGGCTAAACCGCGAGATCGTCGCGATCGTGCGCGAGCCCGCGATGACGCAGCGCTTGGTCGAGTTGGGCTTCGAGATAGTCGGCAGCACGCCGGAAGAGTTCGGCGCCCAGATGCGCCAGGACTACGAGCGCTTCGGCGCCATCGTTAGGAACGCCAAGATCAAGATCGATTGACCCCGCGGCGGCGCCGGCACCGCGCGTACGGCCGGCCCCTTGCTGCGACGAAAGGCAGATGAAGATGGATCAACAGGCAGTCTCCGCGGCCGAGCTCGACGAGTTCCGCGCCACGCTGCGCAAGTTCGTCACCGACGCGTTCGCGGCCAAGGCAGCGCACTGGGACGAGAAGGAAGAGTTTCCGCAGGAGAACCGCGCGCTGCTGGCCCGGCTCGGCTACCTGGGCCTGGTCATCCCAGAGCAGTACGGCGGCTCGGGCCTGTCCATCCTGCACGCCACGGTGTTCCTGGAGGAAGTGGCGCGCGTGTGCTTCAACACCGCGCTGATCTGCCAGCTCGCCGTCAACGGCCCGTCGCGCGCGATCGAGATCCTCGGCTCGGAGGAGCAGAAGCAGCGCTTCTTGCCCAAGTGCGCAAGCGGCGAATACATGTTCGGCATCGGCATCAGCGAGCCCGGAGCAGGCTCGGCCGTCACCGACCTGGTGACCTCCGCGGTGCCCGACGGCGACCACTTCGTGCTCAACGGGCAAAAGGTGTTCTGTACCGGCGGGCATTGGGCGACCCACGTGCTGGTGTTCGCGCGCTTCGGCAAGACCAGCGGCGCCAACGGCATCGGCGCGCTGCTGGTGGAGAAGGGAACGCCGGGCTTCGAGGTCAGCAAGCCCGACCGCAAGATGGGCGGGCGCGGCGTAGCCGAGGTCGAGCTGTTCTTCGACAACTGCCGCGTGCCCAAGGAGGACCTGCTGGTGGTCGGCGACGAGAAGTCGACCAAGAGCTTCCGGCTGCTGATGAACTCGTTCGGGCCCGAGCGGGTGGGCAACGCGGCGATGTGCCTGGGCGTGGCCCAGGCGGCCTTAGAGCAGGCGGTGTCGTACACGCAGCAGCGGCCGCAGTTCGGCCGGCCGATCTGCGAGTTCCAGGGCATCCAGTGGAAGATCGCCGACATGTCGACGCAGATCCACGCGGCGCGGCTGATGATCCATCACGCCGCCACGCACCTGGAAAACGGCTTCCCGAACCCGCTGGCCGCCGCGCACGCCAAGCTGTACGCCAACGAGATGGTGCAGCGCGTGACCAACGAGGCGCTGCAGGTGCACGGCCACTACGGCTACACGCGCGATTTCCCGCTCGAACGCATGGTGCGCGACTCGCGCGGCTTCGCGCTGGGCGGGGGCACCGTGGAAATCCTGCGCAACACCATCGCCTCGCTGGTGTACGGCCGCAGCTTCAACCAGCGTCGCGGCTGACGCGCACAACCGGCACAGCCAAGGAAACCGCCGTGGATTTCGAATTCACCGAAGAGCAGAACATGCTGCGCGACAGCGTGCGCAAGATGCTCGACCGCATCGCCACGCCCGCGTACATCAAGGACACCGACGCCAACGCGCGCTACCCCTACGAGGTGTACGACGCCTTCCTCGAGATGGGCCTGATCTCGATGGTGTTCCCCGAGGAATACGGCGGCCTGGGCGGCAACGTGATGGACTTCACCATCATCAGCGAGGAGCTGGGCCGCAAGAGCTACGACATGCTGGGGGCCTACGGCACCTCGGTGTTCAACGGCCTGAACTTGCTGCACAACGGCACCGAGGCGCAGAAGCGCCACTACCTGCCCAAGCTGATGTCGGGCGAGATCCGCATGTCGATCTCGATGACCGAGCCCGACGCCGGCTCCGATGCCGGCGCGATGCGCACCACGGCGCGGCGCGAAGGCGACGAGTGGGTCATCAACGGCCAGAAGGTGTTCGCCACGGCGGCCGGCGCCAAGGACAACCTCATCTGTGCCTACGTCAAGACCGACAACAGCGTGCACTATAAGGACGGCATCTCGCTGTTCCTGGTCGCCAACACGCTGCCCGGGCTGAAGCTGCGCAAGCTCGACACGCTGGGCCGCCGCTCGCTGGGCACCTACGAGATCTTCTTCGACAACGTGCGGGTGCCGGCCGACTGCCTGGTCGGCGAGCCCAACCGCGGCTGGCACTACATGTTGTCGGGCCTGCAGCTCGAGCGTCTGATGACCACCGCCGGCTACAGCGGCGCGGCGCAGAACGTGCTCGAACAGGCCGTCGCTTACGCCAGCGAGCGCAAGCAGTTCGGCAAGGCGATCGGCAGCTTCCAGTCGATCGCCCACATGCTCGCCGACATGGCGACCGAGGTCGAGGCCAGCCGGCTGCTCCTGTGGCATGCCGCCTGGCAGCTCGCCAGCGGCAAGGACGCGCTCAGGGCGCTGTCGATGGCCAAGCTGTTCGGCTCCGAGACCTATGCGAAGGCGGCCAACACCGGCATGCAGATCATGGGCGGCTACGGCTACATCATGGAGTTCGATATGCAGCGCCACTACCGCGATGCACGCTCGACGACCATCACGGCGGGCACCTCGCAGATGCAGCGCAACATCATCGCTAAGCTGATGGGCCTGAACGCGAAGTGAGCACGGAGCACAACGCCATGTCCATCGTGCTGGAACGACACGGCGCCGTCGGCGTGATGAAGCTGAACCGGCCGGAGCAACTGAACGCGCTGACGCCGGCGATGCGGATCGAGATGGAGCGCATCGTCATCGAGGTCCGCGACGACCCGGCGATCCGCGCGCTTCTGATCACCGGCGAGGGCCGAGCCTTCTGCTCGGGCGGCGACATCGGCACCTTCGCGAAGACCGACGTGATCCCGGTGCGCGACCGCATGCGCCAGCAGCACCGCGTTACGATGGGGCTGTACACGCTGGAGAAGCCGGTCATCGCCGCGGTGAACGGGCTGGCCTACGGCGTCGGTTTTAACCTCGCTCTGCTGGCCGATGTGATCCTGGCCGCCGAGGGCGCGCGCTTCTGCCAGAGCTACAGCAAGGTCGGGATGATCCCCGACGGCGGCGGCCTGTATCTGCTCGCGCGCGTGGTCGGCACCCAGAAGGCCAAGGAGATGGTGCTGCTGGCCGACGTGATTGACGCCGCCGAGGCGAAGGCTCTCGGCATCGTGCGCAGCGTGCACCCGCCCGGAGAGCTGATGGCCGAGGCGATGCGCATGGCCGAGCGGCTGGCGGCCGGCCCGACCCGCGCCTTCGGCCTCGACAAGGCGCTGCTGACGCGCGGCCTGGCGATGACGATGGAAGAGTTCCTCGAGCTCGAGGCTTCGGCCGAGGCGATCGTGATGCAGACCGCCGACCACGTGGCGGCGGTGGAAGCCTTCCGCAACAAGACTTCCCCCGAATTCAAGGGTCACTGATTTGAACTTCGAACTGACCCAGGAGCAGACGGTGTTGCGCGACGCCGCGCGCAAGCTCGCCGAAAACGTCTTCAAGGACAAGGCGGTGCAGTGGGACCGCGAAGAGCGGTTCCCCGAAGAGAACAAGAAGCTGCTGTGCGAGCTGGGCTACCTGGGCCTCAGCATCGACGAGAAGTACGGCGGCTCCGGCCTGGGGCTGGTCGAGACCTACCTAGTGATCGAGGAGATCGCCAAGGTCGACCTCGCCACCGCGCTCATCGTGCACGAGCAGAACGTGTCGCCTCGCATCATCGCCACCTGCGGTCCCGAGGAGATGCGGCAACGGCTGATCCCGAAGATCATCAGCGGCGAAGTGGAGTGCAGCATCGCGTGGACGGAGCCGCAGGCCGGCTCCGACGGCGCGGCCATCACCACCAGCGCGACGCGCGACGGCGACGAGTTCGTCGTCGACGGCCACAAGGTCTTCACCACCTACGGCGATCGCGCCGACCTGCACCTGGTCTATGCGCGCTTCGGCCCCTCCAAGGGCGCGCGCGGCATTGGCACCATCCTGGTCCCCAAGGACAGCCCGGGCCTCACGGTGCACAAAATCCCCTACAAGATGGGCGTGCGCGGCGCGAGCGAGAACGAGCTGTTCTTCGACCAGGTGCGGGTGCCGGCGGCCAACGTGGTGACGCTAGGCGACCCGGCCAACTCCAAGGGCTTCGTCTCGGCGCTGACGATCTACAACTCGACCCGCGTCGGCATGGGCGTGCTGGCACTCGGCGTGGCCGAAGGCGCCTTCGAGCTGGCGCGCGACTACATGTTGGTGCGCAAGCAGTTCGGCAAGCCGCTGGCCGAGATGCAGGGCCTGCGCTGGATGATGGCCGACATGTGGATCGAGATCGAGGCCGCGCGCTCGCTGTGCTTTCGCGCGCTGGCCGCCATCGACGCCGGCAAGCCCGACGTCTGCCTGTCGTCCGTCGCCAAGGTGCATGCCACCGAGATGGCGCAGAAGGTGACGCTGGAATGCCAGCAGATGTTCGGCGGCTACGGCTACTTCGGCCTGCTGCCGCTGGAGCGCATGGTGCGCGACGTGCGCATGCTGACCATCACCGGCGGCACCACGCAGACCCAGAAGAACGCAATCGCCAACCACATCTTTCCGCGCTGACGCCGCCCCGGCACGCGCAAGAACACGAGGAACCCGACCGAAGATGGCCACGTTGAAAATTCTCGACGGCAAGCTGCGGCTGCCGGTGATCTGTTCGCCGATGTTCACGGTGTCGTACCCGGCGCTGGTCGCCGCGCAGTGCAAGGCGGGCCTGGTCGGCTCGTTCCCGGCGCTCAACGCGCGCCCCGAGCCCGAGCTGGGCCGCTGGCTCACCGAGCTCAAGGCCGAGCTGGCCGCCTACGCCGCCGCCAACCCGGACAAGAAGGTGGCGCCGTTCGCCGTCAACCAGATCATCAAGAAGGACAACACGCGGCTCGAGCACGACCTGGAGGTGTGCGCCAAGCACCAGGTGCCGATCACCATCACCAGCCTGCGTGCGCCCAACGAGCTGGTGCAGGAGATCCACCGCTACGGCGGCGTGATCATGCACGACGTGATCAACCTGCGGCACGCGATGAAGGCGCTGGAAGGTGGCGTCGACGGGCTGATCCTGGTCGCGAACGGCGCCGGCGGCCACGCGGGGCGGCTCAATCCGATCGCATTCGTCAACGAGGTGCGCAAGCACTTCGACGGCCCGATCGCGCTGTCGGGCACCATCTCGAACGGCGCCGGCATCCTCGGGGCGCAGGCGATGGGCGCGGACTACGCCTACATCGGCACCCGCTTCATCGCCACCGTCGAATCGAACGCCAGCGAGCCGTACAAGCAGGGCGTGCTGCAGGGCAACGCGGATGACGTGGTCTACACCGACTACTTCTCTGGCGTGCACGCAAACTACCTGCGTGCCAGCATCGTCGCCTCGGGTTACGACCCGGAAAACCTGCCGACCTCACCCGGTCAGCCGCGACCGCTGCTGCGTACCAGCACCTGGAAGGACGTCTGGGGCGTGGGGCAGGGCATAGGCTCCATCGGCGACATCCCCGACGTCGCGACCCTGGTCACGCGCATGGAAGCCGAGTACCACGCGGCCAAGGACCAGCTGATGCGTTCGTACGTGCGCGCCTAGCTGTTGAGTTCGAGGAGTTTGCTCATAGCCGGGATCCGGGTCATGGGCGGCTGGCGGTCGAGGGCGCGGTGTGGCCGATGCCAGTTGTAGCGGTGCAAGAAGGGCTGCAGCGCGGCCTCGCGCTCTGCTGAGGTGGTGTAGGGCCCGGCATACGCCCACTCCCTCGGGCTGGTCTGCACGAAGCGCTCGGCCTTGCCGTTGGTCTTGGGTGTGTAGGGCCTGGTCTTGATGTGGTGGATGCCCAGCGCGTCGCAGGCCGCCTTAAACTGGTTCTTGTAGCCGGCGCCGTTGTCGGTCATCACCCGCTCGATGCGCACGCCCAGCCTGGCGTAATAGGTCACGGCCTCGCGCAGGAACTGGATGCAGCTCGCCGCCGTCTCGTCGGGCAGCTGGCGTGCGAACGACACGCGCGAGTGATCGTCGATGGCCAAGTGCACCGTGTCCCAGCCGATGCCTCGCTTGGTGTCGCGGCGGTTGCCCGTGATGCGGTGGCCGATGCCGTCGATACGACCGAGCTTCTTGATGTCGATGTGCAGCAGTTCGCCTGGCGCGGCTCGCTCGTAACGTACCACCGGCTCTACGGGCTCCAAGGCCTTCAGCCTTGACAGGCCCAGCCGCTTCATGCACCTACTGACCGTGCCGATGCTGCGGCCGGCTCGCTGCGCAATGCGCCACAACGGCCAGCGCTGACGCCGCAGTGGCTCGAGCCGGCCTTGCTCTTGTGCGGGGACCGCCTTCGGGCTTGTTCGGGGCCGACAGCTGCGGTCGGCCAGTCCAGCCAGTCCCTCTTGCTTGAAGCGAGCCAGCCACTTGTAGCCGGTGCGCTGGCTGACACCCGCAGCCTCGCTCGCTGCGGCCACCGTCCAGCCCGCTTCGAGCACCCCTTTTGACCAGCAGGGCTCGACCTTTGGCCGTCAACCTCGCATGCTTATAGCTGTTCATCCGTTCTCCCGATTTTGTTGGTGGAGTCTCGACAACCCCAGCTTCCGAAATCAGAGATGGATGAACAACCTCTTAGAACTCCACACCTAGCGGGCGAGCGCGGCCGCGTTCAGCACGGCGCCCGCGGACGGACTCGAAGCAGGTACAGCCCGCAGCCCAAGGCCGGCAGCGCCATCGCCGCGAGCGCCGTGCCGTAGGACAGGCCGACGCCGATCATGAGCGCGAAGGCCGGCGGGCCGGTGAGCACGCCGAAGTAGGTGACGAACAGCGCGCTGCCGGTGGCGGCGCTCACGGCGCCGGGGAGTGCCTGCCGCGCGACTTCGGCCAGGTACACGCCGTTCCAGCCGATGGCGCTGGCGCCGAAGGCGGCGCACACGGCCAGCATCGCCGCCTGCGGCCATGCGCCGGTGAAGGAAGCGGCGGCCACGCCCAGCAAGCCCATCAGGCAGCCCATCACGCCCAGCACCAGCCGGGGCCGGCCGATCCGGTCGGCCAGCGCGCCGGCGGCCAGGCGCCCGAGCACGCCCGCGCCCTGTGCGACGGCCAGCATCAGGCCGGCCTGCAGCAGGTCGAAGCCGAGGTCGTGGGTGAAATAGGCGACGAGGTAGGTGACCAGGCACAGCTGGAGCGAGGCGAAGACGAAGGAGCTCAGCGCCAGCGCCCGCCCGGCACGGTTGGCGACGATCATGCGCAGCGGCTCGCGCACGTCGCCGAAGCCGATGGGCGCGCCGGCGCTGCGATCGGCGTCCAGCGGCGCGCGCAGCGGCTGCACCACCAGCGCGAGCACGGTGCAGGCCAGGGCCACCAGCAGGGCCGCCGGCCGCCACCCGGCCCACAGCACGACCGAGGGCAGCAGCGCGCCGGCCAGCACGCCGCCCAGGGGCACCCCGGTCTGCTTCAGCGAAAAGATCGCCGACAGGTGGCGCGCCGGCGCGGTGCGGCTCAGGATGTGCGAGCTGGCCGGCGTCACCGGCCCGTAGCCGGCGCCGATCAGCATCGCGCCCAGCACCATCAGCGGCAGCCGGGCGGTGACGCTCAGGCACAGCCCCGCGGCGGCGCTCAGCAGGCACAGCTGGCTGAGCCGCAGCGCGCCCAGCCGGCGCACCACCGCGCCGCTGACCAGCCCGCACACCATGCCGCTGCCGTAGATGAGCGCGACGTAGAGCCCGACGTGGGCCACCGGCACGCCGATCTCGCGCACGGCGGCGGGCGCGAGCACCGGCAGCGTGACGGTGGACATCGACATCAGCGCCTGGATGGCGAGCGTGGCGGCGACGGGGGGCAACCAGGCGTGCATCGCGTCAGCTCACGATGCGCGCAGCAGCGCGTCCAACGTGCGCTCCAGGTGGCGCACCGAGTTGCATTCGCGCGCCACGTGGCAGTAGGGCGCGTAGCGCTTCATCTCCGAATCGCCTGCGCCCCAGAACGAGACCGGCTCCGGGTTGAGCCAGATGACGCGGCGCGCGCGCTGGTACAGCGCCTGCATGACCTCGGCGTGGGCCTCGCCGCGGTTGTTGCGCGCATCGCCCAGGATCATCACGGTGGTCCGGCGGTCGATGTCGTCCATCAACTGCTCGTCGATGTCCTGCAGCACGCGGCCGTAGTCCGTGCCGCTGCCGCCCACCGCGCGCAGCACCTTGTCGACCGCCTGCTCCACCGGCAGCGTCTCGAAGCTGCCGCTGACATCGACCAGCCGGTTGGTGAAGGCGTAGCTGTGCAGCTCGGAGACCGCGTCGCCCAGGCAGTACAGGAACAGCAGCAGGAAGCGCGCGTAGTACCGCACCGAGCCGCTGACGTCGCAGATCGCGACGATGCGCGGCCGCTCGACCACCTTGCTGCGCCAGTGCGTCTCGAACAGCACCCCGTCGTAGGCGGCGTTGGCGCGCAGGGTGCGGCGGAAGTCGAGCTGGCCGCGCAGCTGGCGCCGCTTGCGCCGCGAATGGCGCTCGGCCAGCCGGCGCGCCATCTTGCGCACGATCTCTTGCATGCGGCCGAAGTCGCGCTGCTCGATCGCCGACAGCCTCTGCGTCAGCAGGAAGTCGCCGTGCAGCGCGCGCGTCGGCGCCGTGCCGTACAGGGCGACCTGGCGCTCCACGAAGCCGCGCACCTCGTGCGACAGCCGCTTGCGGGCGCGCTCCAGCTCGGCGAGGCGCGGCGCGGCCGGGGCTTGGCGCCGTAGGGTGGCGAGCTCGTCGTCGAGCGCGTCGGCGCCCATCGCGCGCAGGATCTTCTGAGTGTAGTGGCCCTTCTGCGTGAAGAGCCAGATGTCGGTCAGGCCGGTGTCGCGCGCGGCCTGCCGCATCCGGCGGGTCAGCGCCGCGGCGTCGCCGTCGAGCAGCAGCTCGGACAGCGGCTCGCCACCCAGGCCGAGGCCGCTGCCGGGCCCGCGTCCGCCCGAGCTGCCGCCGCCCTGCCCGCCGACGCCGCGGATCGCCGGCCGCGGCGCGACGGCTGCATCGAGGCTGTCGGCGCCGCTGAAGAATCGCTCGAAGGTCGTGTCGAAGACCGCGCGTTCGCCGATCGTCTTGGCGAGCGTCGCGCCGAGCGCGCTCTTCAGCAGCGCGCGGTCGCGCCAGCCGACCAGCGCGATGGCGCGCGAGGCGTCCATCTGCGCACTGAGGCTGACCTCCAGCTCGCTGCCGCGCAGCGCCTTGAAGAAGTCCTCAATCGTGGACTGCAACCGGCACCTCGGCGTCCTTGCGCGCCTGGGCCAGCAGGGCAGGGAGCTGCTCGTTGGCGACGGCGATGTCCTGCTCGAACTTGAGGAACACGTTCAGCGTGTCGCGGACCATGTCGAGGCTGAGGTGCTCGGCGTGCAGCAGCAGAAGCGTCTTCGCCCAGTCGATCGTCTCGCTGACCGAGGTCTGCTTCTTCAGGTCCATGCGGCGCACGGCCTGAACGAAAGCGACCAGCTCCCGGTTCAGCGCCGCCGACAGCCCCGGCACCCGGCGCTCGAGAATGCGCCGCTCGGTGGCCGGGTCGGGGAAGGGGATGTGCAGGTGCAGGCAGCGACGCTTGAGCGCGTCGCTCATCTCGCGGGTGTTGTTGCTGGTGAGAAAGACCAGCGGCTTGACCCGCGCCTGCACGGTGCCGAGCTCGGGCACCGAGATCTGGAAGTCCGACAGCACCTCGAGCAGGAAGGCCTCGAACTCGGGGTCGGCCTTGTCGATCTCGTCAATCAGCAGCACGCAGCCACGCTCTTGGTGCAGGGCCTGGTAAAGCGGGCGCGGCTCCAGGAAGTGCTCGGAGAAGAAAAGATCGTCGTGCGCATGCAGGCGTTCGATCGAAGCGGCGAGGCCCACCGCGCCCTGCATCATCTCGGCGAGCTTTTCTTTGAGTAGCTGCGTGTACAGCAGCTGCTTGCCGTACTTCCATTCGTACAGCGCCTTCGACTCGTCCAGGCCTTCGTAGCACTGCAGGCGGATCAGCGGCACGTCGAGGATGCGCGCCATGGACTTCGCCAGCTCCGTCTTGCCGACCCCGGCGGGCCCTTCGACAAGAACCGGCTTCTCGAGCTGGTAGGCGAGGTAGAGCGCGGTGGCGGTCTGACGGTCGGCGATGTAGTCGACGCCGGCCAAGCGGGCGGCCACGCCGTCGACCGAGTCGAAATGGGCGTCGTGCAGTGATTTCATCGCTTTTGCCGCACGCACTACCTCGAACGAATGATAGGTAGGCCAGTATATCGCCCGCGCGATGCGGAGCGGGCATCGGTGGTTCAGGCTCGTGCTTGTTTCCCGCATGCACTGCGCTGCAGGCCAAGCCACTCAGCGGTCCTTGCTCGTCTACCGGCGGTCGCCGCGCCGTCGCTTCGCTGCCCCCCGACCCCTACCTGAAAATCCCGGCTGCCCGTCGCCAGCCGTCCGAGCAGCACGTCAAATCCTCGAGCCGTCCGGTAATCAGGCTGCGCAGCTCGCCCTCGCGCTGCCATGTCCCGTGCACCGCGAGCAGGCGCGCCTGCAGCAGCTCGCTGCGCTGGCGCTCGCGCACCGACTTCCAGACGATGACCTGGATCACCCCGGTCTCGTCCTCCAGCGACACGAAGATCGTCCCGCTGGCGGTGTCGGGCTGCTGGCGCAAGTCCCTTGCAATCACACGCCACGGGCACCCCGTGGCCTATCTGATCCCTGCGCCTCCGCCCGCGAGCGGTGACGCAGCCATATCGCGCGGGGACTCGGTGGACATTGAGCTGGTGCCCTTGGCACGCGGCGCGACCAAAGCCGCGAGGGCTTCTGCTCGCGCTGCGGCGCGCGGGGTCCAGGGGTAAACCGAGGGGTAAACCGTGAGTGGAATCGAGCGAGGGGCGTCGGGATCGTGTGGAACCGATTGTCGATCGCAACCGTTGATCTACAAGGGAAATGGCTGTCCAACGCTGTCCCGCTTCATCCCTGTTTGTCCCAGAAAACAAGCATGGGGTGCAAGGGGTCGCGAGTTCGAATCCCGCCACCCCCGACCATTTATTCGGCTTACCTTCCATTCGGTTTTGCCACGCAGCCCGCCCGGGACACCGGGCGGGCTGTCGTGTTTTGGGCCCCGCGACCGCCTCACCGCGGGTTGTGGGCCGGACCCGGGGCTGTTGGGGTTTGACCGAGCAGTCACAGGGGGCGGGATGGACGAGCCGGACCGGGCCGGAGTGGCCGCACCCCACAGGGCGCGCGCGTCCCCGCTGGACAACGACGGCCTTCGGCGCGGCCGCTGGGACGCGATCGTGGTGGGCACCGGCATGGGCGGGGCCGTCGTGGGCTGGGGCCTGGCGAGTCGCGGCTGGCGTGTGTTGTTCCTCGAGCGTGGCCGGCTCTTCGACGTGCCGGCGGACGGGACCGACGACGAGCGGCTCGTGCAGGGGCTGTGGCCCCTGGTGCTGCAGGGGCGCACCAGCTTCGGCCGGCAACCGATCGACCTCGGCTGCGGGGTCGGCGGAAGTTCGCTGCGCTATGGCGGTCAACTCGAGCGCTTCCGGCCGGAGGATTTCCGGACCTCGGCGGGCGACGGCGCACCGCCACGACCCGACTGGCCGATCACCTACCAGGACCTGCTGCCGCATTACCGGGAGGCCGAGGCGCTGTTCGGCGTCACCGGCACGCCGGACCCGCTCGGGCCCGTGGACCCCCTTCAGCCCTTGCGGCCGCCGCCGCCGCTGGCCGTCGCCGACACCGCCTTGATGGCGCACCTTCAGGTGCATGGGCTGCACCCCTACCGCGCCCATCTGGCCGCCGGTGGTGCGGCACCGTGTCCCCACTGTCTCGGGCGACCGTGCCACCCACGGCACCCGCCGTGACGCCGGGACCGTGTGCGTGCTGCCGGCCGTGCAGCAACACGGAGCCGCCTTGGCCACCGAGTGCGAAGTGCTGTCGCTGGCCGCCAATCGACGGCGGGTGGAGTCGGTGCTCGTGCGCCGGCATGGCGAGCAGATCCGCCTGTCAGCGGGGCTGATCGTGCTGGCGGCAGGGGCGTTCATGTCTCCGCGTCTGCTGCTCGCCTCGGCCAGCCCGGACTGGCCGCAGGGCCTGGCCAACGACAGCGGGCTGGTCGGGCGCCACTTGATGTTCCACGCCAGCGACTTCGTCGCGCTGCGGCCTCGCCGCCGGGGCACGGCCGGACGGGCCGCCGAGGGCAGCCTCGACAAGGCGCTGTCCTTCAACGACTTCTACCGTGTGGACGGCCGGAGTTTCGGCACCTGGCAATCCACCGGTCTGGCGCCCGGCCCCGGCCTGGCCTGGCACTTCCTGCGCGCCCGGTCCCTGGCCTGGCCGGCCCCGCTGCGCCGGGCGATGGGGCCGGCCTTGCGGGTCGGCGCCGGGCTGCCGCTGCCCGCGCTGCGCGGCGGTACGGTGCTCGCTTCCATCGTCGAGGACTTCCCGCACGCCGACAACCGGGTGTGGCTGGACCCCGCAGCGCCGGGCGGCCTGCGCTTCCACTACCGCTACCCGGTCGAACTGAGGCGGCGCTGCGGGCTCATGCGCGGTCGGCTGCGCAAGGCGCTGGGGGCGGACCATTGGCTGTGGTGCCTGTCCGGCCCGAACAACCTGAATTTCCCCCATGCCTGCGGCACCTGCCGCTTCGGTGACGACCCGCGGCAGTCGGTGCTCGACCGCAACAACCGGGCGCACGGGCTGGACAACCTGTACGTCGTCGACGCTGCCTTCTTTCCCAGCAGCGGTGGCACCAACCCCGCGCTCACCATCGCGGCCAACGCCCTGCGCGTTGCCGCGGCGCTGCACGAGGAGCGAGGCTCCGCCGTGGCCGCCGACCGGGAACCGCGCCACGCGCCGGCCCAGCCGGCGGCACAGGGCGTCTAGCGCGCGGGTGCGCCGGTGCGGCCGTGCTTCTCGTGGAACGCTTCATGCAAAGCGCCGCGCGTGTCAATCCGACACGCCCCGATGCGAGGCGCCGATGCCCGAGACCAACGCCACCCGCTTCTCCCATGTCAAGCCCGGCGACACGCAGTTCAAGGGCGAGGGGCTGCGGGACTTCTTCCTCTACCGCGACCTCGGCATCGCCGAGGCCACCCAGGGACGGGTCGTCGCGCACCTGGTCAAGGCCAACGAGGCGCCGGAGACCGGCACCGGCTGGCACCGCCACGAGGCCGAGTTCCACATCGTCTACATGCTCAAGGGCTGGGCGCGCTTCATGTACGAGGACCGGGAGACGCTGGTGTCCGCCGGCGACGTCGTGCACCAGCGCCCCGGCATCGTGCACTTTCTCTTCGATTACTCGCCCGACATGGAGTACCTCGAGGTGGTCGGCCCGGCCAACTTCAGCACCATCGACTGCGAGGGACCGTGTGCGGTGCCCGAGCCCGGCGCCTGGCCGTCCTCGGCGACGCCGGCCGCGGTCTGACCGACCCCTCATATGGGGGAAACCCTGGGGTTGGGCGTGATATTTGCCACTGTCGTGCGCGCATCGCAGCCGCCGCCCTCCCGATCGCGGGGTGCCGCCCGGGAGACGGGCGGCGGCACACTGTCCCCAACAGGAGGTCACATGTCGTCGAACATGAATGAAGTCATCACCACCCGCAGCGCCGTCCGTCCGGCCGAAGAGCAGTTCCGGGCGCTGTTCGAAGCCGCCGCGCGCGTCATGCGCTACCACGCCGACCGGGCCAGCGCCGCGGCGGACGAACTGATGCCGCCTCCGTCGGCGCTGCAGGGGGTGCCGCCCCAGGCGCTGCGCCACTGAGCAGCGAGCCGGCTCGCCGGCGTCCGCCACCGGACCGTGGGCAGCGCCCGTGCGTCCGCTTCAAGACAAGAGCCGGCCCCGTCGGCTCTTGGTCTTTCCGGGCCCCGCCGGCCCGAGCGGTGCCCATTGACCGCGCGCAAGGCCGGCACGGCACGGCATTGGCCACAATCGGCCGGCAGCCAGTTGCCCCGCGGGCGCTGGCGCACCCAGAACAACACCTGTGGAGCGCGACATGAAGATCTTGTTGCCGGTGGACGGCAGTCCCTACACCCAGCGCATGCTGGCCCAGATCGGCCAGAACGCCGAGCTGCTCGGCAAGCAGCACGAGTACACCGCCCTCACCGTGGTGACGCCGATCCCGCCGCACGCCACCCGGTACCTCGGCAGCGCGTCGCTCAACGACTACTACGCCGAGCAGGCCGAGGCGGTGCTCGCGCCGCTGCGCGAACAGGCCACGCAGAACGGTTGGCGGCTGCAGACGGCACACGCCGTCGGCAGCGCGGCCGACCAGATCGCCGACTACGCGGCCAGCCACCCGACCGACCTGCTGGTGATGGGCACGCACGGCCACGGGGCGCTGGGCAACATGGTGCTCGGCTCGGTGACCACCGGCGTCATCGCGCGGGTCAAGGTGCCGGTGCTGCTGGTGCGGTGAACCTCGCCGGGCGCCACGTGGACGGCGCCCCGGCGCCGGCGGTCACGCCAGGGTGCTGACCAGCACCGCCTGCAGCAGGTAGGCCTGGTTCTCGCGTCGCCGCCACGCTCCCTGCGGTCCGTTGCCGAAGACCAGGTCCGGTGGCGCCGACAGCCGGTCAAGCCCGGGCGCGGCGGCCAGCGTGCCGCCGTGGGCGCGGGCCAGCGTGCACAGACGGGTCCAGCGCGGTGTCGTCGGTTCGGCGCCCGGGTCGGCGACGACCGTCAGGTGGGCGCCGGCCAGCGCGGCCGCGTGCAGCAGGGCGTCGCCGGCGGCGCTGCGGCCGTCGCCGACATAACACAGCCGCAGCGCGGACAGCGGCCGCTGTCCTGCCAGCTCCTGCAGCGTCGCCAGTTCGGCCAGGGCGCCCAGCGGGTGGTCGCCGTGCGCCAGGTCGTTGAAGACGGGGATGCCGGCGTCGCGATCGAGCTGCCGCACCGCTTCTCCGTCCAGGCCGCGGCAGTCCACCGCGTCGTACAGCCGCCCCAGCAGCCGGGCGGTGTCGCCGAGGGTGGCGGGCCGGCCCTGGCTGTGCACCCGCGACACCTGCGCGCCGAGCGCTCGCGCGGCCTGCTGCAGCGGGTCGTCGGCGCCCTCGCGGGTGGCCGCGTCGCCGTCGCTGAGCAGCGCGAGGTTGCGGCCGCGCAGGGGCCGTTGACCGGTCTCCCGCGACGCGGTGGCCTTGAGTTGGCGCAGCGCCTGCAGCAGGGCGAGGACGTCCGCCCCGGTGAGGTCGTCCAGCGACCAGAGTCGGCGATGGTGCAGGGTGTGGTGCATGGCGGCGATCGAAGGACCGTCAGCGTAGGCACCCCGTCTCGCGCGGGGTTGACGGCCATCAAGCCTGCAGGGTGCCGTCCGTGCCGATGCGCGCCGTATACCCGCCGTTCACGCCCCCTTCACCCAACGTTACGAAGCGGTGCGCACGGTTGGCATGCGGTTGGCGCGGCCTGCCCACACTGGTCGGCATTGACCCAGGACAAGGAGCCGGCATGTTGACCACCCACCGCCCCAGCGCCATGCCTGCCGACACAGCGGTGCCGCACGCCGTGCCGCTGCAGGCCGAGCGCAGCGTGGCCGAGCGCATCGCGCAGGTGCTCTCGCTGCTGCAGGAGCGGGTGGTCCTGCGGCGGCGGGTGCTGCGCGCGGGCGAGGCGGTCTACCGTGCCGGCGCCCGCTTCGACAGCCTGCACATCCTGCACGCGGGCTTCTTCAAGATCATCGACCGGGCGCCCGACGGCCGCGAGCAGGTGGTGCGCTTCCACTTCAAGGGCGACTGGCTGGGCTTCGACGGCATCGCCGACGGCCAGCACGGCTGCGACGCCATCGCCATGGACACCGGCGAGGTGTGGTCGGTGCGCTATGACCTGCTGCTGCAGGCCTGCGCCGAGCACCCGCCGCTGCTGACCGTGCTGCACGAGGCGATGAGCCGCGAGATCGCACGCGACCGCGAGTCGCTGCTGTCGCTGTGCACGCTGCCGGCCGACGCACGGGTGGCCGACTTCCTGCGCCACTGGGCCGAGGCGCTCGGCCAGCGCGGCCTGCGCAGCGACCAGATCACCCTGCGCATGACCCGGGCCGAGATCGGCAACTACCTCGGCATGACGCTGGAGACGGTGAGCCGCGCGCTGTCGCGGCTGGCCAAGGCCGGGCTGATCGGCTTCACCGAGCGTGGGCGCCGCGACATCTGCATCCCGGAGGTCGGCGCGCTGGTCGCTTTCGTGCAGCGCAGCTTCTCGTCCGCGCCGGCCGAGGCCTGACCCCGCCGCCCGCTCAGCGCGCCGCCAGCGTGGCGGCCACGGCCTGCGCCAGCGCCTCGCGGTCGAAGGGCTTGGGCAGCAGGCGGTGGCCGAGCGTCGCCTCGCCGTCGCCTTCGAGCAGTTCGTGCGAGAAGCCGGACATCAGCAGCACCCGAAGGCCGGGGCGCTGCTGCACCGCGCGCACCGCCAGCTCGGTGCCGCGCATGCCGGCGCCGAGGGCGATGTCGCTGAGCAGCAGGTCCTGCGGCCGTTCGCCGGCCAGCGCGGCCAGCGCCTGCTCGCCGCTGACGCAGGCGGTCACCTCGGCGCCGAGCTGGCGCAGGAAGGCCTGCACCACCTGGCGCACTTCGGCGTCGTCCTCCACCAGCAGCACCTTCAGCCCGGGCGGCAGGGCGCGCGGCGCACCGTCCTCTGCCGGCGCCGCCTCGCGCTCGGGCGCGGCCACCGCCGGCAGGTACAGCGCCACGGTGGTGCCACGACCGGGGACGCTGTCCAGCGCCACCGCCCCGCGCGACTGCTTGACGAAGCCGTAGACGCTCGACAGTCCCAGGCCGGTGCCGCGCCCGGCCTCCTTGGTGGTGAAGAAGGGCTCGAACACCCGCTCGCGCACCGCCTCCGTCATGCCGCTGCCGCTGTCGGCCACGCTCAGCGCGACGTAGCCCTGCTCGGCCTCGGCCGGGCCGTCGACCCCGGGGGGCAGCGCCGCGCACCAGCGGCCGCCGAAGGACAGCCGCCCGCCGTCGGGCATGGCGTCGCGGGCGTTGATCGCGATGTTGAGCAGCGAGGATTCGAGCTGCCCGGCGTCGGCCAGCACGTCGGGGCAGCCGGCGTCCACCTGCACGTCGATGAGGATGCGCTGGTCCAGCGTGCGGCGCAGCATGTCGGCCAGCGATTCCAGCAGCGGCGCCACCCGGACCTGCGTCGGCTGCAGCCGCTGCCGGCGCGAGAAGGCGAGCAGCTTGCCCGTCAGCTCGGCGCCGCGCCGGCTGGCGCGCATGGCCGCGCCCAGCAGCTGCGGCGCCACCGGGTCGCCGGCCACCGCGGGCAGGTCCTCCAGCACCTGCAGGTTGCCCTGGATGACGGTGAGCAGGTTGTTGAAGTCGTGGGCGATGCCGCCGGTGAGCTGGCCCACGCTCTCCAGCCGCTGGGCGTGCAGCAGCTGTTCCTCGCTGTGCGCGCGCTGCAGGCTGGTCGAGACCAGGCTGGACAACGAGTCGAGGAACCGTGCCTCGTCGGCGCCGAAGCGCTGGCGCTGCGAGGCCACCGCCACCAACGCGCCGCTGGCCGCGCCGTGGTCGAACAGCGGCACGGCCAGCGCGCTGCGGTGTCCCTCGGCCAACGCCAGCGCGGTCCAGGCGCCGGGCGGCTCCGCCCGCAGGTCGTCGACGATGACCGCATGCCCGGCCGCGATCGCGCGGGCCCCGAGGCCCTGCGGGTCGAGGCCGGCGGGGTGGCCGTCGCCGAGGCCGGCCGACAGGCCCTGCGCGGCGGCGCCGGCGGCCAGCACCCGGCCGCCCGGGCGGCCGGGCTGCAGCAGGCACAGCGCCGCGGCCTCCACCTGCAGGGCGTCGACCATGGCCTGAGGCACCTGGGCGAGCAGGTGCGCCAGGTCCCGGCTGTCGACGGCCGTGCGCCCGACGCGCGCCAACTGCTCGCTGTAGCGGGCGCGCTGCAGCGCCTGCCGCACGCGCGGGTAGGCGCCGATGCCGCGGATGGCCGCGACCACGTACGGCAGGCCCTGGTTCTGCAGCGGGCTGAGGGCGATCTCGACCATCACCTCGCTGCCGTCGCGCCGCTTGGCGACCAGGTCCATCGCGTTGCCCATCGGCCGCGGGCGCGGCTTGTGGCCATAAGCGTCGCGGTAGGCGGCGTGGCGCGGTCGGATGGCGTCGGGCACCAGGGCGTCCACCGGCAGGCCGGCCAGCTCCGCCGGACCGTAGCCCAGCAGCCCGGCGGCGGCCGGGTTGGCCAGCACGATGGTGCCGGCGGGGTCCACCACCAGCAGCGCGTCGGGGTAGGCGCCGAACAGCGAGCGGAAGACGGTGTCCAGGTCGACGCCGGGCACGGCCGCCGGCGCGCCGTCGGGCAGCGCGCCCTCGGGGCCGTGGCCGGGCGCGGCGGTCACGGGGCCACCTTGCGCGCGATGCGCTCCGGCAGTCGCACTGAGCGGCGGGCCGGCGTGTTCATGTGACCGTCACCGGCGGCACGAGGATGTAGCCCGCGCCGCGCACCGACTTGATGAGCTGCGGGTCCTCCGGGTCGGCCTCCATCTTCCTGCGCAGGCGGCCGACCTGGACGTCGATGGTGCGGTCGAAGGGCCCGGCCTCGCGGCCGCGGGTCAGCTCGAGCAGGAAGTCGCGCGACAGCACGCGGCCCGGGTGGCGGGCGAAGGCGACGAGCAGGTCGAACTCGCCCGCGGTGAGCGTCACCTCGCCCTGCGGGCCGGTGAGGCGGCGGGCCGCGGTGTCGAGCGCCCAGCCGGCGAAGGCCAGGCGGCTGGCCGCGGGTGGCGCCGCCGGCCCGGCGGTGTCGGCCGGCGCCATGCGGCGCAGCACGGCCTTGATGCGCGCCAGCAGTTCACGCAGGTCGAAGGGCTTGGTCACGTAGTCGTCGGCGCCGACCTCCAGGCCCACCACCTTGTCGACCGCATCGCCGCGGCCGGAGACGATGACCAGGCCGCAGCGGTGGTGCTCCCGCAGCTGGCGGGCGATCGCGAAGCCGTCCTCGCCGGGCAGGCCCAGGTCCAGCAGCACCAGCACTGGCGGGTCGCTGGCCATCAGGCTCATCAGCGCGGGCCCGTTGTGGGCCTGGCTCACCCGGAAGCCCTGCGCCGCCAGGTAGTGGGCAAGCAGCTGGGTGATGTCGGTCTCGTCGTCGAGGACGGCCAGGTGCTGGGCTTGGGTCACCGTGGGGCGCGGGCGGGATGGGCTCTCGGGAGGAGGGTAGCAAATGATGTCCCCACGCCAGCGGACGGCATGCCGCTCGCTAGCATCGGTGGTCCACCGAATCCGAGGAGCGGCGCCCATGAAGGCGATCTGGAAAGGCGCGGTCATCGCCGAAAGCGACGACACGGTGCTGGTCGAAGGCAACCACTACTTCCCCGCGGCCGCCGTGAAGCAGGAGTTCCTGTTGCCGAGCAACACCAAGACCACCTGCTCGTGGAAGGGCACGGCGCAGTACCACAACCTCTTCGTCGACGGCGACGTGAACCCCGATGCGGTCTGGTACTACGCCGAGCCGAAGGAGGCCGCGGCCGAGATCAAGGGCCGCATGGCCTTCTGGAAGGGCGTGCGGGTGGTGGAGTAGCCCACGGGCGACGTGCCGGCGCCCGTCGCGGGCCGGGGATGGCGGCGGCGTCTGCGGCGCGAGGCGCTGGCCCTGCTCGGCCACGCCGGCCCGCTGGTGTTGGTGGTCGCGGCCGCCTGGCACCTGCCGCTGCCGTGGAACCCGTTCATGCCGCTGGACGTGCGGCAGCCCGCAGGGCCGCTGGACCGGGCCAAGCTGCGCCGGCTCGGCGACCGGCCGGCGGCCTGCCACGCCTTCCTCGAGTCCGCCGGCCAGCGCTTCGAGCCGCTGCCCGATCGTGCGGTCGAGGCCGGCTGCGGCTGGCGCGACGCGGTGAGGGTCGGCGGCGGTCCCGGGCTGCGCTGGTCCCCGGTGCCGCTCACCTGCCACTCCGCCGCGGCGCTGGCGCTGTGGCAGCACCGGGTGCTGCAGCCGCAGGCCCGCGCCGCCTTCGGCCAGCCGGTGCAGCGACTGGAACACTTCGGCAGCTACGCCTGCCGTGACGTCGCCGGCACCGGGCGGCGCAGCGGCCACGCCCGCGCGCGGGCCCTGGACGTGGCGGGCGTGGTGCTGGCCGACGGCCGCCGCATCACCGTCTCGTCGCACTGGGACGGCCCGCCCGATGCGGCGGCGTTCCTGCGGGCGCTGCGCGACGGCGCCTGCGCCAGCGTCGACCAGGTGCTGAGCCCGGACCACAACGCCGCCCACCGCGACCACCTGCACCTGGAGCAGGGCGGCTGGCGCGCCTGCCGCTGACGGCCCGTGCCCGAAAGGAAACCGCGCCCGAAGGCGCGGTGGTGGTCCGCTTTGCGCCCTCAGGGCTTGACGGCGGGCAGGGCGGCCGGTGCCGCAGCCGGTGCCGGTGCCGGTGCGCTGGCCACGACGGGCGCGGGTGCCTTGGCACGGCTGGTGTCGGCCGTCATCGGCAGCAGCGGCACGATCAGCAGCGCCACCAGGTTGATGATCTTGATCAGCGGGTTCACCGCGGGACCGGCGGTGTCCTTGTAGGGGTCGCCCACGGTGTCGCCGGTGACCGCGGCCTTGTGCGTGTCGCCGCCCTTCTTGTGCAGCACGCCGGCGGCGTCGGTGAAGCCCTCTTCGATCAGCTTCTTGGCGTTGTCCCAGGCGCCGCCGCCGGTGCACATGCTGATGGCGACGAACAGGCCGGTGACGATGGTGCCCATCAGCAGGCCGCCGAGCGCGGCCGGGCCGAGCAGCATGCCGACCAGGATGGGCACCACCACGGGCAGCAGCGACGGGATCATCATCTCCTTGATCGCCGCGGTGGTGAGCATGTCCACCGCCTTGCCGTACTCGGGCTTGCCGGTGCCTTCCATGATGCCCTTGATGTCGCGGAACTGGCGTCGCACCTCGACGACCACCGAGCCCGCGGCGCGGCCCACCGCCTCCATCGCCATCGCGCCGAACAGGTAGGGGATCAGGCCGCCGATGAACAGGCCGACGATCACCTCATGGTTCGACAGGTCGAAGAACACGCTCATGCCGCGCGCTTCCAGCGCGTGGGTGTAGTCGGCGAACAGCACCAGCGCGGCCAGGCCGGCGGAGCCGATCGCATAACCCTTGGTCACCGCCTTGGTGGTGTTGCCGACGGCGTCCAGCGGGTCGGTGATGTCGCGCACGCTGCTGGGCAGCTCGGACATCTCCGCGATGCCGCCGGCGTTGTCGGTGATCGGACCGTAGGCGTCAAGCGCCACCACGATGCCGGCCATGCTGAGCATCGAGGTCGCCGCCACCGCGATGCCGTACAGCCCGGCCAGCGCGTAGGCGGCGTAGATCGAGGCGCAGATCAGCAGCACCGGCCAGGCCGTGCTCTTCATGCTGACGCCCAGGCCGGCGATGATGTTGGTGCCGTGGCCGGTGGTGGACGCCTGCGCGATGTGCTTGACCGGGCCGTACTGCGTGCCGGTGTAGTACTCGGTGATCCAGACCAGCGCCGCCGTCAGCACCATGCCCACCAGGCAGCTCAGCCACAGGCCCGTCGCGCCGACCGACCGCTCGCCGATCTGGATGGCCTGCGGGAACATGGCCGTGGTGGCGAACCAGAAGGCGATCAGGCTGAGCACGCCCGACACCGCCAGCCCCTTGTACAGCGCCGGCATCACGTTGGTCATGCCGGGCCGGGCCTTGACGAAGAAGCAGCCGATGATCGAGGCGATGATCGACACGCCGCCCAGCACCAGCGGGTAGGTCACGCCGGCCATCGCCGCGCTGCCGCCGATGACGATGGCGCCGAGCGCCATCGTCGCGATCAGCGTCACGACATAGGTCTCGAACAGGTCGGCCGCCATGCCGGCGCAGTCGCCCACGTTGTCGCCCACGTTGTCGGCGATCACCGCCGGGTTGCGCGGGTCGTCCTCGGGGATGCCGGCCTCCACCTTGCCCACCAGGTCGGCGCCGACGTCGGCGCCCTTGGTGAAGATGCCGCCGCCCAGCCGCGCGAAGATCGAGATCAGGCTGGAGCCGAAGGCCACCCCGAGCAGCGGCTTGAGCAGCGCCGACAGCGTGGTGTCGCCGCCGGGGGCCTGGCCGCCCGTCACCCACCAGAAGAACAGCACCACGCCGATCAGGCCGAGGCCCACCACCAGCATGCCGGTGATGGCGCCGCCCTTGAAGGCGACGTCGAGGGCCGGGCCGATGCCGCGGGTCGCGGCCTGCGCGGTGCGCACGTTGGCGCGCACCGAGATGTTCATGCCGATGAAGCCGCAGGCGCCGGACAGCACGGCGCCGAGCAGGAAGCCCAGGGCCGTCTTCCAGCCCAGGCCGGGTGCGAACAGGATCAGCAGGAAGAGCACCACGCCGACGATGGCGATGGTGCGGTACTGGCGAGCCAGGTAGGCCGCAGCGCCCTGTTGGATGGCCCCCGCGATCTCCTGCATGCGGGCGTTGCCCGGGTCCTGCTTCAAGATCCAGCTTCGTTGCACGAAGCCGTAGAGCACGGCCGCGAGGCCGCAGGCCAGCGCCAGGGTGAGCGCGAAGGTCGTCGAGATCAAGTGGTCTCCTTCTCGGGTTGGAACGCCTCGAATCGCCCGCCTTCTCATGTGCTCGCCGGAGGGGGTCGTTGGACCATGCTAAGTGAAGGGGCATGGGCTGGCAATCCGAACTGACGTGCCGCTGACATCCGCGCGCCCAGCCGGTCGATGCTGGTCTCGCGCCGCGCCTGCGGCCCTGGATCGGGCGGCGGCGCGTCATGGGGTGACCCGTAGAATCTTCGGGTTTACCTGACCCAGCCTGCCAACCACACGCCATGAGCCTGCACAACGTGACCCCCGGCGCGAAGGCGCCCGACGAGTTCAACGTGATCATCGAGATCCCGATGAACGCCGACCCGATCAAGTACGAGGTCGACAAGGAGACGGGCGCCATCTTCGTGGACCGCTTCATGACCACGGCGATGCACTACCCGTGCAACTACGGCTACGTGCCGCAGACGCTGGCCGACGACGGCGACCCGGTGGACGTGCTGGTGATCACGCCCTATCCGCTCACGCCCGGGGTGGTGGTGACCTGCCGGCCCCTGGGCGTGCTGCAGATGGAGGACGAGGCCGGCGGCGATGCCAAGCTGCTGGCGGTGCCCACGACCAAGATCCTGCCCATCTACGACCACTGGCAGAAGCCGGAGGACATCAACCCGATGCGGCTGAAGGCGATCCAGCACTTCTTCGAGCACTACAAGGACCTGGAGAAGGGCAAGTGGGTCAAGGTCAAGGGCTGGGAAGGCCCGGAGGCCGCCCGTGCCGAAATCACCAGCGGCCTGGCCGCCTGGAAGAAGGACCAGGACAAGGCCTGAACGCCGGACCGCTGCCGCGCCAATCGCGGCGCTGGCTGCGGTAGGGTGGTCCGCTGAGCGCCCGGGCGCCGACGGAACTTTGAAGGGGGGCTTCGGCTCCCCTTCCTGCTTGAAGGGCCGCCCGGGCGGTCCCGGACCCCGCACCCGCCTACACTGCCGCCGCCCCCTGGACACGAGGATCCCGACCCCATGCCGTTGTCGCGCACGCTCGCCGTTCTCACGCTGTTGTTCATGGGCGGCCTGCCAGGGCTGGTGGCCGCGCAGCCGCATGCCACGCCGACCCCCTCGGCGACGGTGCAGCCCGTGCAGACGGTGGAGGGGATCAGCGAGTACCGCCTGCCCAACGGCCTGCAGGTGCTGCTGGTGCCCGACGACTCCAAGCCGACGACGACGGTCAACGTCACCTACCGCGTCGGCTCGCGAATGGAGAACTACGGCGAGACCGGCATGGCGCACCTGCTGGAGCACCTGCTGTTCAAGGGCACGCCGACCACGCCCAACGTCTGGGCCGAGTTCACCAAGCGCGGCTTCCGCGCCAACGGCACGACCTGGCTGGACCGCACCAACTACTTCGCCAGCTTCGCCGCCAACGAGGACAACCTGCAGTGGTACCTGTCATGGCTGGCCGACGCCATGGTCAACAGCTTCATCGCGCGCAAGGACCTCGACAGCGAGATGACGGTGGTGCGCAACGAGATGGAGATGGGCGAGAACAGCCCCAGCCGCATCCTCTACGAGAAGACCATGGCCACGATGTACCAGTGGCACAACTACGGCAAGTCGACGATCGGTGCCCGCGCCGACGTGGAGAACGTCGACATCCCGCGGCTGCAGGCCTTCTACCGGCTGTACTACCAGCCGGACAACGCGACGCTGATCGTCTCCGGCCGCTTCGACACCGCCAAGACGCTGCAGTGGGTGCGCAAGTTCTTCGGCGCCATTGCCAAGCCCAAGCGCGAGCTGCCGTCGCTCTACACCCTGGAGCCGCCGCAGGACGGCGAGCGGGCGGTCACGCTGCGGCGGGTCGGCGGCTCGCCGCTGCTCATGGCCGGCTACCACATCCCGCCGGCGGCGCATCCCGACTACGCCGCCACCGAGCTGCTGGCCATCGTCCTCGGCGACTCGCCGTCGGGCCGGCTGCATGCGCGGCTGGTGGAGCGCAACGTCGCCGCCTCGGTGTTCGGCGACACGCTCGGCCTGCACGACCCGGGCGCCATGCTGCTCGGCGCGCAGCTGGCGCCGGGGCAGGACTTCGAACGCGCCCGCGGCGAACTGGTCGCGGTGGTGGAGGGCATGGCCCAGCAGCCCATCACGGCCGACGAGCTGCAGCGCGCGCAGGCGAAGTGGCTCAAGGCCTGGGACCTGCAGTTCAGCAACCCCGAGCAGGTGGGCGTCGCGCTGTCGGATTCCATCGCGCAGGGCGACTGGCGGCTCTTCTTCCTGGTGCGCGACCGGGTCAAGGCGGCGAAGCTGGCCGACGTGCAGCGGGTGGCCGCCGAGCGCCTGATCCCGACGAACCGCACGCTCGGCGCCTACCTGCCCACCGAGAAGCCGCAGCGCCCGCCGGTTCCGACCCGCGTCGACGTGGCGGCGGAGCTGAAGACCTTCAAGCCGCAGGCGGGCCAGGCCACGGTGGCGGCCTTCGATGCCAGCCCGGCCAACATCGACAAGCTCACCCAGCGCTTCACGCTGCCCAGCGGGCTGCAGGGTGCGCTGCTGCCCAAGCCCACCCGCGGGGGCGTGGTCAAGGCCACGCTGACGCTGCGTTTCGGCGACGAGAAGAGCCTGGTCGGCACCACGCAGGTGGCGTCGTTCGTCGCCGCCATGCTGGACAAGGGCACCACGCAGCTCGGCCGGCAGCAGATCCAGGACCGGCTCGATGCGCTGCGCACGGAGGTGGCCATCGGCGGCGGGCCTGGCAGCGTGACGGTGGGCATCAGCTCGCGGCGCGAGCAGCTGCCCGAGGCCATCGCCCTGGTCGGGCAGTTGCTCAAGGAGCCCAGCTTCCCGCCCGCGGTGCTGGAAGAACTGCAGCGGCAGACCGCTTCCAGCGTGCAGCAGCGGCGCGACGACCCGCAGGCCATCCTTGACAACGCGCTGGCGCGCCACGGCAACCCGTACCCGCGCGGCGACGTCCGCCATGCCCGCACCTTCGACGAGATCCTGGCCGACGTGAAGGCGGTCGACGTGGAGCAGCTGCGCGCCTTCCACAAGCGTTTCTACGGCGCCTCGAACGCCCAGTTCTCGGCGGTGGGCGACTTCGACGCCAACGCGGTGAAGCAGGCGCTGGACAGCGCCATCGGCCAGTGGCGCAGCCCGTCGGCCTTCGTCCGCGTGCCGCGGCCGCTGACGCCGCTGCCGCCGACGCGGCTGGTGTTCCAGACGCCCGACAAGCAGAACGCCGTGTTCGCGATGCGCTCGCGCCTGCCGGTCAACGACACCGACGCGGACTACGCGTCCCTGACGCTGGGCAACTTCATCCTCGGCCGCGGCGGCGACTCGCGGCTGTGGAAGCGCATTCGAGAGAAGGAAGGCCTGTCGTACGACGTTCGCACCGACATCGGCTGGAACAGCTTCGAGCCCAACTCGCCCTTCGAGGGCAGCGCCATCTACGCGCCGCAGAACCGCGACAAGGTGGAACAGGCGGTGCGCGAGGAGATCGCCCGGGTGCTGAAGGACGGTGTCACCCCGCAGGAGGTGGAGGCCGCCAAGCGTGCGCTGCTCAGTTTCCGCCGGCTGTCGCGGGCGCAGGACGAGACGCTGGCCAGCACGCTGGCGAGCAACCTCTACCTGAACCGCACCTTCGCCTATTCCCAGCAGGTGGACGAGGCGCTGGCCGCGCTGACCGTCGACAAGGTCAACGCGGCCTTGCGCAAGCACCTCAAGCCCGACCAGTTCGCCAGCGGCGTGGCCGGCGACTTCAAGGACAAGTGAGGCTCACGCGGGCGCGGCCTTGAACGGGCTGCGCTCGTTCAACTCGTCCAGGTAGGCGTCGATGCCGCCGGCCTCGCGTTCGAGGAAGTCGGCGACCGCCGCCGAGAACTGCGGATGGGCCAGCCAGTGCGCCGAGGCGGTGGCCACCGGCAGCAGGCCGCGCGCCATCTTGTGCTCGCCCTGTGCGCCGCCTTCGAAGCGGTCGAAGCCCTGCTCGACGCACCACTGCAGCGGCTGGTAGTAGCAGGCCTCGAAGTGCAGCAGCGGCACATGCTCCACCGCGCCCCAGTAGCGGCCCCACGCCGTGCGGCGCTCGCGGTCGATGGCCACCAGCGAGCAGGCGACGGGGCGGCCGCCACGGTGGGCCACGAAGAGCAGCCAGTGCTCGGGCAGCGTGGCGGCCAGGCGGGCGAAGAAGTCGCGGCTGAGGTACGGCTGGCGCGAGCCGTGCGCCCGATACGTCAGCGTGTGGCAGCGGTAGAAGAAGTCCCACAGCCGCTCGTCGATCGCCGCGCCCTCGTGCACCGTGAACGTGACACCGGCCTCGGCCACGCGCCGGCGCTCCTGGGCGATCTTCTTGCGCTTTTCGCGCTGCAGCCCGGCCAGGAAGTCTGCGAAATCCGCATACGGCTGCGGTCGCCGCTGGGTCCAGTGGAACTGCACGCCGCGTCGCATCAGCCAGCCCTCCGCCTCGGCGGCGGCCTGCTCGGCCTCATCGGCGAACAGCAGGTGCACCGACGACAGCCGCAGCCGCTGCGCCACGGCGACCAGGCCGCGCAGCAGCAGGCGGCGGTCGTCGTCGGTGGCCGCCAGCAGGCGGCTGCCGGGCACCGGGGTGAAGGGCACGGCGCACAGCAGCTTGGGGTAGTAGGCCAGGCCATGGCGCTGGTAGGCATCGGCCCAGGCCCAGTCGAAGACGTACTCGCCCCAGGAATGGGCCTTCAGGTAGAGCGGGCACGCGGCGCGCAACCCACCGCGCTCGTCGCGCAGCGCCAGCACGCGCGGGCCCCAGCCGGTGGCCTGCGTCGCACTGCCCGAGTCGACCAGCGCGCACAGCCATTCGTGCCGCATGAAGGGCGTCGGCGCCGCCTGCCGGTCCAGCAGGCCGTTCCACTCGGCGGCCGGGAGGGCGGCCAGGTCGTCGAGCAGTTCCAGCGACGGTGCATCCGTCGACGTGGGGGGCGGGGCGGGGCGCGAACCGGGCATGCGGCCAAGTCTGGCACGGGGCTTGATTGCGACAGGGCGACCACCGCCCATGCCCCGACACGAGGCGCGCCCGCCGGCGGCCACCGCCCCGTCATGGTCAAATCGGCGGCAAACGCGTTTCTCCTGGAGCCCCGCCATGAAGCAGATCACCGCCATCATCAAGCCGTTCAAGCTCGAGGAAGTCCGCGAGGCGCTGGCCGAGGTGGGCGTGTCCGGCCTCACCGTGACCGAGGTCAAGGGCTTCGGCCGGCAGAAGGGCCACACCGAGCTCTACCGCGGCGCCGAGTACGTGGTCGACTTCCTGCCCAAGGTGAAGGTCGAGGTGGTGGTGAAGGACGCGGACGTCGAGCGCTGCATCGAGTCCATCGTCAAGGCGGCCAAGACCGGCAAGATCGGCGACGGGAAGATCTTCGTGACCCCCATCGAGCAGGTGGTCCGCATCCGCACCGGCGAGACCGACGAAGCCGCCGTCTGACGCGCGAGACCGACGCCGCCGCCTGACCGGCGACGGCCCGGCTCAGATCCGCGAGTAGTCGTCCGGCCCGCCGGCGGCCGGCACCGCCTGCAGCAGGCGGTCCAGCAGCCGCAGTGGATCGGCCTCCACCATCAGCATGGCGGTCTGGCCCGGGCTCATGAAACCGTCCTCCACCGCGCGCTGCAGGAAACCGAGCAGCGCGTCGTAGTAGCCCCCCGACGTTGACCAGACCCAGCGGCTGGTCGTGGTAGCCCAGGTGGCGCCAGGTCCACACCTCGAAGATCTCCTCGAAGGTGCCGATGCCGCCCGGCAGGGCGACAAAGGCGTCCGCCCGCTCGGCCATCATCTGCTTGCGCTGGTGCATGGTGTCCACCACGTGCAGTTCGGTCAGCCCGCGGTGGCCCAGCTCGCGGTCCACCAGGCTGCGCGGGATGACGCCGATCACCTCGCCGCCGGCCGCCAGCGTGGCGTCGGCGACCACCCCCATCAGGCCGGCCCGGCCACCGCCGTAGACCAGCCGGTGGCCGCCGGCGCCCAGCGCCGTGCCGAGCGCCCGGGCGGCGGCCGCGAAGGCCGGGTCGCGGCCCTCGCGGGAGCCGCAGTAGACGCAGACGGACGTCGGACGGGACGGTCGGTTCATGTCGTGCTCTCAGGTCAGGAAGCGGTGCCACAGCGCGGCGATCCAGATGCCCGCGCAGGTCAGGACGGACAGCAGCACCGCGGCACTGGCGATGTCCTTCGCGCGCTTGGACAGCGCGTGCGTCTCGTACGACACCCGGTCGACCACCGACTCGATGCCGGTGTTGAGCAGTTCGACCACCATCACGGCCATCACCGAGCCGGCCAGCAGCGCCCATTCCACCCAGGTGGCGGCCAGCCAGAACGACAGCGGCAGCAGCACCGCCGCCAGCCACACCTCCTGGCGGAAGGCATGTTCGCCCCGGTAGGCCGACGCCAGGCCCTGCATCGAATAGCCGCTGGCGCGCACCAGGCGGTCCAGGCCGGTGCGGCCCTTGTAAGGGTTGGTCATCCGGCGATTGTGCGCACGGTGGATGACGCCGCTCCGCACGCCGGCGGCCGCGTTGTCAGGCCCGCTTGCGGCGGGGCGGTGGCGGGGCGTGCACCAGCCGCGTGCCGCAGGCCGCGTCGTGCCAGAACTGCCGCTCGGGATGGAACAGCGCCAGCAGCGCGTACCCAAGCACGCCGAGGATCAGGGCCATGGCGATGCTCGCGCCGGAGGCCGCGCCGCGCCAGCCCAGCACCGCCAGCGCCGGCAGGAACCAGGCCCAGCACAGCAGGTAGCGGGCCGCCGCCCGGGCCGGCGTCACCGGGCCGCCGCCGCGGCGCTGCAGGCGCAGGTGCCAGGTCTTCATCGCCACCGTCTGCCCGCCGTGCGACCAGAACCAGGTGAAGTACAGGCCGAGCACGGCAAAGAGGAACACCCGCAGCCCGGTCTGGCCCTGCAAGGCATGGCGCTGCTGGGTGAGGCTGGAGTAGAGGTAGCCGGCGATCATCACGACGCCGAACAGCAGCACGCCCTCGTAGAGGAAGCACGCCAGCCGGCGCCAGAGGCCGGGGACCGGGCGTGTTGCCACGACGTTTTCAGGGGGCGCCACCGCAGCGCCCGCGTCCGACCCCGGGCCCGTCATTGGGCCGCAGGGGTGGCGTTGGCGTTCTCGCCGTCGGGCAGGGGCGGTGCGGGCAGCGGCGCCGCAGGCGCCGTGCCGGCCGAGGCCGCGGGCGCTGCAGCGGCGGCCGGCTTGGCGGCCGCCGGCTTCGCCGCGCGGGGCAGCAGCGTGCGCGGGTCGACGTCCTCCCGGGTGGCGGCGATCTTGGGCTGCCCGGGGGACAAATGCTGGGGCGGTGCCGGCGTGCGGTTCACCAGCGTCGTGGTGGCGCCCGGCTTGGCCTGCAACAGCACGGTGGGCGAGGGCAGCGGCCGCAGCTGGGTGCCTGCCGGCGCCGCCGGCACGGTGTTGGACTTGGCCACCGGTTGCGCGCTCGGCGTGCGAACGGGCGCCGATGCCTTGGTGGCCGGCGGCGCCGCCCGTTCGGCGAGCGAGCGACGCTGGTCTTCCGGCAGCTCCCGGTACTGCTCCCAGCGGGTGCGGCGCTCGTCCGGGCTCATCTGCCGGAACTCCTGGAAATGGAGCCGCGCCGCGCTGCGCGCCTGCGGCGACAGCTGGACCCAGCTGCGCATGCGGGCCTGCACACGCTCGCGCTCCTCCAGCGGCATGGCCGGGAAGCGGGCGGCGAGCTCGAGCCATTTCTCGCGGCGGGTGGGGTCGATCGCGGGCCACTCGCTTTCCAGCGGCGCGAGCACCTCGCGCTGCGCCGGCGTCAACTGGCGCCACTGCAGCGTGCCGGCGCTGGACAGCGCCGGCAGCCCGTTGCCGCCGGCCGCGAGCAGCGGCGCCGGCAGGACGGTGGTCAGCAGCAGGGCGGCGGCAAGCAGGCGGAACAGCATCCTTCGGGGCCGCCTCAGTCGTGCGGCGACTTCAGGAACTCGACGAACCCGGCGTCGGAATAGGCATCCGGCGGCACGACGTCGGACAGCAGTTCGGCGTCGATCTCGGCCGCGGCGCTGACCTGGTTGCTCTGGTGCCACTGCTGGATGAGCGACAGCCCGACCAGCAGCACCACCAGCGGCATGAACGACGCCAGCTTCATCCACCACGGCACGCCGCCCCCGCCGAGCACCGCCGCCCGACCCGCGGCCAGCAGCGAGGTCGCGGGCTCGGCATTCGTCGCCGGCGCTCGGGCCGCCATGGCCCGGGCCAGCGCCTGCTCGCGGGCGAAGCGCAGTCGCGTCTCCACGTCCGGCGGCAGGTCGGCCGCGGCCTCGTCCAGCCGCGCCGCCACGCGCAGCGCGAAGCGGTTCTGCAGGGTGTCCAGGTCGTGGCGGGGCAGGTGGGTATTGGTGGTCGTCATGGCGCGATACCCTTGGCGCGCAGCGCCTTGGCCAGGGCGTGCACCGCGCGCGAACAATGGGTTTTGACGCTGCCTTCCGAGCAGCCCATCACGGCCGCCGTCTCGGCAACATCCAGTTCCTCCCAGTAACGCAGCAGGAACGCTTCGCGTTGACGGGCCGGCAACTGCTGCACTTCGGTATCAATCGTTAGCAGGATTTGCGCCCGGGCCACCGTGTCCGCCGCGCTCTCCGATCCAGGCATGTGCGACGCCGCCTCGAGCGTCTCCAGCAGGTCGAAGCTGCCGTCGTCGTCCGCCGGCTCGAAGTCCGACAGGTTCAGCATCACGGCGTTGCGCACCTTCTGCCGACGGAACCAGTCCATCGTGGCGTTGGACAGGATGCGCTGGAACAGCAGCGGCAGTTCCGCCGCCGGACGGTCGGCGTACTTCTCGGCCAGCTTGATCATGGCGTCCTGGACGATGTCCAGCGCCGCGTCGTCGCTGCGGACCGCGTAGACGGTGCGCTTGAAGGCCCGCTTCTCCACCCCCTTGAGGAAGTCGGCGAGTTCTTTGTCGGAGGCCAAGTTGCGGCTGTGGAGCGCCTTCGGGATGCCGGCGCCGCAGGAGGTGCGAAGCCCGCGATTATGTCAGCGGGGGTGGGGTCGCCCGGCGGGCGGCCGCGGCAATGCCATAATCGCCCGGCTACACACATTGGGTCTCAAGCGGCCGCCCGACCCCGGGCGGTCCAGTTGCTGACCGCGCAGGTCCTGATTCCGCCTCACAAGGGCGCGAGGAGGGGCACCGATGGATTTTCGTCAGAGAAATTCACAGAGGTTCGAAATGGACATGTCTGCCGCGGAGATCAAGCGGGCCGCCTCGGCTGCCGCCCCGCAAAACTCCTCTTCCTCCCCGTCTTCCGCCACCGACGAGCTCAACGGCTCGGAGATCCTCGTGCGCTGCCTGCAGGCCGAGGGTGTCAAGCACCTCTGGGGCTACCCCGGCGGCGCGGTGCTCTACATCTACGACGCGCTGTACAAGCAGGAGAGCATCCAGCACGTGCTGGTGCGCCACGAGCAGGCGGCGGTGCACGCCGCCGACGGCTATGCGCGCGCCACCGGCGAGGTCGGCGTGGCGCTGGTCACCTCCGGCCCCGGCGTGACCAACGCGGTCACCGGCATCGCCACCGCCTACATGGACTCCATCCCGATGGTGATCATCACCGGGCAGGTGCCGACGGCGGCGATCGGGCTGGACGCCTTCCAGGAGTGCGACACCGTCGGCATCACCCGGCCGATCGTCAAGCACAACTTCCTGGTCAAGGACGTGCGCGAACTGGCGGCCACGCTGAAGAAGGCGTTCCACATCGCCCGCAGCGGCCGGCCCGGCCCGGTGGTGGTCGACATCCCCAAGGACGTGTCGCTGAAGACCACCGCCTTCGCCTACCCCGAGAAGGTGGAGATGCGGTCCTACAACCCGGTGCGCAAGGGGCATGGCGGCCAGATCCGCAAGGCGGTGCAGCTGCTGATGCAGGCCAAGCGGCCCTACGTCTACGCCGGCGGCGGCGTCGTGCTGGGCAACGCCTCGGCCGAGCTGCGGGAGTTGACCAGGCTGCTCGGCGCGCCCGTGACCAACACCCTGATGGGCCTGGGCGCCACTGCCGCCAGCGACCCGCAGTTCCTCGGCATGCTGGGCATGCACGGCACCTACGAGGCCAACATGACCATGCAGCACTGCGACGTGCTGCTGGCGGTCGGCGCGCGCTTCGACGACCGGGTGATCGGCAACCCGAAGCACTTCGCCTCGGTGGAGCGCAAGATCGTCCACGTCGACATCGACCCGTCGTCGATCTCCAAGCGGGTGAAGGTCGACATTCCGATCGTCGGCGACGTGAAGGAGGTCCTGGTCGAACTGATCGCGCAGATCAAGGAGGCGCAGGCCCGGCCCGATGCCGCCGCGCTGAACGCCTGGTGGTCGCAGATCAACGACTGGCGCAAGCGCGAGTGCCTGAGCTACCGCAAGAGCGACGAGGTGATCAAGCCGCAGCACGTGGTGGAGACCCTGTGCCGGCTGACCCGCGGGCTGGACACCTACGTCACCAGCGACGTCGGCCAGCACCAGATGTGGGCCGCGCAGTTCTACGGCTTCGAGGAGCCGCGGCGCTGGATCAACTCCGGTGGCCTGGGCACGATGGGCGTCGGCCTGCCCTACGCCATGGGCATCAAGCTGGCGAAGCCCGACAGCGAGGTGTTCTGCATCACCGGCGAGGGCTCGATCCAGATGTGCATCCAGGAGCTGTCCACCTGCCTGCAGTACCGCACGCCGGTGAAGATCCTGTCGCTGAACAACCGCTACCTCGGCATGGTGCGGCAATGGCAGCAGCTGGACTACGGCGGCCGCTACTCGCACAGCTACATGGACGCGCTGCCCGACTTCGTGAAGCTGGCCGAGGCCTACGGCCACGTCGGCATCAAGATCG
The DNA here is from genome assembly GCF_024666615.1 of Aquabacterium sp. J223. NCBI lineage: Bacteria > Pseudomonadati > Pseudomonadota > Betaproteobacteria > Burkholderiales > Sphaerotilaceae > Aquabacterium > Aquabacterium sp. J223. The sequence continues at coordinate 1,946,777 of NZ_CP088297.1, forward strand.
AGAAGCCATCCGAGGTGGAGGCGGCGCTGCGGGAGGCCATCGCCATCAAGGACCGCTCGGTGTTCCTCGACATCCGCACCGATCCCACCGAGAACGTCTGGCCGATGGTGCAGGCCGGCAAGGGCATTTCGGAGATGCTGCTGGGGTCCGAGGACCTGTGACCTTCTGAGCCGGCCGGCGAGGGCGGGCGGCGTTACCGCGCCATCCGCCGCGTCACCGGACCGGCCGCGAAGCGTCGTCCTCACCCACTTCTTTTATTCCCTGATTTCGAACCCGTGGCCAAGGGCCGTCGGTTACCGCCGCCGGCCTGAAGAGCGCGAAGGACGAACATGAAACACATCATTGCCCTGCTGCTGGAGAACGAGCCCGGTGCGCTGTCTCGCGTGGTCGGCCTCTTTTCCGCCCGCGGCTACAACATCGAGAGCCTGGTGGTCGCGCCGACCGAGGACGCATCGCTGTCGCGCATGACCATCGTCACCTCCGGCTCGGACGACGTGATCGAGCAGATCACCAAGCACCTGAACCGGCTGATCGAGGTGGTGAAGGTGGTGGACCTCACCGAAGGCCTGTACACCGAGCGCGAACTGCTGCTGCTCAAGGTGCGGGCCGTCGGCAAGGAGCGCGAGGAGATGAAACGCATGTCCGACATCTTCCGCGGGCGCATCATCGACGTCACCGAGAAGACCTACACCATCGAGCTGACCGGCGACGGCGCCAAGCTGGACGCCTTCATCGAGGCGATCGACCGCGCCTGCATCCTGGAAACCGTGCGCACCGGCGCCAGCGGCATCGGCCGCGGCGAGCGAATCCTGCGGGTCTGACCCGCGCCCCACCGGCGCCGGCCTGGCCGGCGTCATTCCCCGCGGTGAGGCTGCCTTCGTCACCCCCGCAGACAACACCCCCGAGAGATCCGAAAGAGGACAACCATGAAGGTCTACTACGACAAGGACGCCGACCTGAGCCTGATCAAGGGCAAGAACGTCACCATCATCGGCTACGGCTCGCAGGGCCATGCCCATGCCCAGAACCTGAACGACAGCGGCGTGAAGGTGACGGTGGGCCTGCGCCGCAACGGCGCGTCCTGGTCCAAGGCCGAGAAGGCCGGCCTCAAGGTGGCCGAGGTGGCCGACGCGGTCAAGTCGGCCGACGTGGTGATGATCCTGCTGCCGGACGAGCAGATCGCCACCGTGTACGCCAACGACGTCGAGCCCCACATCCGCGAGGGCGCCTCGCTGGCCTTCGCCCACGGCTTCAACGTGCACTACGGCCAGGTGCAGCCGCGCGCGGACCTCGACGTGTGGATGGTCGCGCCCAAGGCGCCCGGCCACACCGTGCGCAACACCTACACCCAGGGCGGCGGGGTGCCGCACCTGATCGCGGTGCACCAGGACAAGACCGGCAAGGCGCGCGACCTGGCGCTGTCCTACGCGGCGGCCAACGGCGGCGGCAAGGCCGGCATCATCGAGACCAACTTCCGCGAGGAGACCGAGACCGACCTGTTCGGCGAGCAGGCGGTGCTGTGCGGCGGCACGGTGGAGCTGATCAAGGCCGGCTTCGAGACGCTGGTCGAAGCCGGCTACGCGCCCGAGATGGCCTACTTCGAGTGCCTGCACGAGCTGAAGCTGATCGTGGACCTGATCTACGAGGGCGGCATCGCCAACATGAACTACTCGATCTCCAACAACGCGGAGTACGGCGAGTACGTCACCGGGCCGCGCGTGGTCAACGACCAGACCAAGGCGACGATGAAGCAGGTGCTGCGCGACATCCAGACCGGCGAGTACGCGAAGAGCTTCATCCTCGAGAACAAGGCCGGCGCGCCGACGCTGATCTCGCGCCGCCGCCTGACGTCCGAGCACCAGATCGAGCAGGTGGGCGAGAAGCTGCGGGCCATGATGCCGTGGATCAAGGCCAACAAGCTGGTCGACAAGAGCCGCAACTGAGCGCGCTGCTTGCCAACCCCGAAGGGCCGCCTCGTGCGGCCCTTCTTCTTGAAACCGCTGCGGTATCCTCCCCGAATGAACTATCCCCACCCGATCCTTGCGCGCGAAGGCTGGCCATTCATCGCCATCGCCTTCGTTGTCGCGGTGCTCGGCTCCTTCTTCCTGCCGGGCTTCCTGGCGATCCTGCTGTGGCTGGTGCTGGCCTTCGTGGTGCAGTTCTTCCGCGATCCGCCGCGGCCCATCCCGGCCGATCCGCTGGCCGTGCTGTCGCCGGCCGACGGGCGCATCGTCAAGGTGGAGAAGGTGCAGGACCCCTATGCCGGCCGTGAGGCGCTGCTCATCAGCGTCTTCATGAACGTGTTCAATGTGCACAGCAACCGGGTGTCGGTGGACGGTACCGTGCGCCAGGTGCAGTACTCGCCCGGGTCCTTCGTCAACGCCGACCTGGACAAGGCGTCGACCGAGAACGAGCGGAACGCGGTGGTGCTGTCCACGCCCGAAGGCCGCACCGTCACGCTGGTGCAGGTGGCGGGACTCATCGCCCGCCGCATCCTGTGCTACGTCAAGGTGGGCGATGTGTTGAGCCGGGGCCAGCGCTACGGCTTCATCCGCTTCGGCTCGCGGGTGGACGTCTACCTGCCGCTGGAAGCCCAGCCGCAGGTGGCGATCGGCGACAAGGTCAGCGCCACCAGCACGGTGCTGGCCCGCTTCCCGGCATGAGCGCGCCGGGCCGCCCCCAAGTGCGAATCCCGGAGCGCTTTGCGCGCAAGGTGGTCCTGTGACGGCGATCCACGACCGGCCGGCCGAGTCGCACGACGACGAGCACGACGCCGCCGAAGCGCCGCACCGGCCGCGGCGCAAGGGCATCTACATCCTGCCCAACCTGTTCACGCTGGCGGCCCTGTTCGGCGGCTTCTACGCCATCGTGATGGCGATGAACGGCCAGTTCGAACTGGCGGCCATCGGCATCTTCTGCGCGGCGGTGCTGGACAGCCTCGACGGCCGCGTGGCGCGCATGACGAACACACAGAGCGCGTTCGGCGAGCAGATGGACAGCCTGTCCGACATGGTGAGCTTCGGCGCCGCGCCGGCGTTGATCATGTACGAATGGGCGTTGAAGGGCCTGGGCAAGCTGGGCTGGCTGGCCGCCTTCGTCTACTGCGCCGGCGCGGCGCTGCGGCTGGCCCGCTTCAACACCAACATCGCGGTGGTGGACAAGCGCTTCTTCCAGGGCCTGCCCAGCCCGGCGGCCGCGGCGCTGATCGTCGGTTTCATCTGGCTGCTCGACGACGCGCAGTGGAAGGACGTGTTCCGCGTCAACTGGCTGGCCTGGACGGCCTTCGCGCTGACGCTGTACGCCGGGCTGACCATGGTCACCAACGTCCCGTTCTACAGCTTCAAGGACGTCAGCTTCAAGCGCACGGTGCCCTTCATCGTCATCGTCGCCATCGCGCTGGCCTTCGCGCTCATCGCCTACCACCCGCCGACGGTGCTGTTCGCGCTGTTCGTCGTCTACGGCTTTTCGGGGTACGGCGTCTACTTGTACAAGCGCATGAAGGGCCGGCCGGTGAGCGTGATCGCCACCTCGACCGACGAGCCCGACGAAGCCGGCCTGCACCGTTGAGACGGCGATGCCGTGCTATATTGAAACGACCATGACGATGCGTTTCGCCCTCGCCTTGCTACTGCGCCTAGGAGTCCCACAGGCGCGCTGATCGCATTCGTCCCTCTTCCCTGGTCAACGGCCCGCCTGTCACGCAACGCAGCGGGCCGTTTTCTTTGTGCGCGGCGTTGCCTTCCCTCCCGATCCCGGAGCTTCGTGAAATGAGCACCCCCGACAAGTTGGTCATCTTCGACACCACGTTGCGCGACGGCGAGCAGTCGCCCGGCGCCTCGATGACGCGCGAGGAGAAGCTGCGCATCGCCCGCCAGCTGGAGCGGCTGCGCGTGGACGTGATCGAGGCAGGCTTCGCCGCGTCGTCCAACGGCGACTTCGAGGCGGTCAAGTCGATCGCCGACGCCATCAAGGAGTCGACCGTCTGCTCGCTGGCCCGCGCCAACGACCGCGACATCGCACGCGCGGCGGAGGCGTTGAGGGGTGCGCGGTCGGCCCGCATCCACACCTTCATCGCCACCAGCGCGCTGCACATGGAGAAGAAGCTGCGCATGACGCCGGACCAGGTGCACGAGCAGGCGAAGCAGGCCGTGCGCTTCGCCCGCAACCTGTGCGACGACATCGAGTTCTCGCCGGAGGACGGCTACCGGTCCGACGTCGACTTCCTGTGCCGGGTGCTGGAGAGCGTGATCGCCGAGGGCGCCACCACCATCAACATCCCGGACACCGTGGGCTACGCGGTGCCCGAGTTGTACGGCCACTTCATCCGCACCCTGCGCGAGCGCGTGCCCAACTCGGACAAGGCGATCTGGTCGGTGCATTGCCACAACGACCTCGGCATGGCGGTGGCCAACTCGCTGGCCGGCGTCAAGCTCGGCGGCGCACGCCAGGTCGAGTGCACCATCAACGGGCTGGGCGAGCGCGCCGGCAACTGCTCGCTGGAAGAGGTGGTGATGGCGGTGAAGACGCGGCGCGACTACTTCGGGCTGGCCGTCGGCGTGGACACCAGCCAGATCGTGCCGGCGTCGCGCATGGTCAGCCAGACCACCGGCTTCGTGGTGCAGCCGAACAAGGCGGTGGTGGGGGCCAACGCGTTCGCCCACGCCAGCGGCATCCACCAGGACGGTGTCCTCAAGGCCCGGGACACCTACGAGATCATGCGCGCCGAGGACGTGGGCTGGAGCGCCAACAAGATCGTGCTGGGCAAGCTGTCAGGCCGCAACGCGTTCAAGCAGCGGCTGCAGGAGCTCGGCGTCGAACTGGAGTCCGAAGGCGAGGTCAACGCCGCCTTCGCAAAGTTCAAGGACCTGGCCGACCGCAAGAGCGACATCTTCGACGAGGACATCATCGCGCTGGTCGGCGACGAGAGCGTCACCGCCGAGCAGGAGCACTACCGGCTGCTGTCGCTGTCGCAGCGCTCGGAAACCGGGGAGCGGCCGCACGCCCGCGTCGCCTTCGCCTGCGGCGAGCAGGAGTTCCATGCCGAGAGCGCCGGCAACGGACCGGTGGACGCCAGCCTCAAGGCAATCGAGTCCCGCGTGCAAAGTGGCGCAGAACTGCAGCTCTATTCGGTCAATGCCATCACCAGCGGGTCGACAGAATCACAAGGCGAGGTGACGGTGCGGCTGCAGCTGGGCGGCCGGGTGGTGAACGGGGTCGGCGCCGACCCGGACATCGTCGTCGCTTCGGCCAAGGCCTACCTGGCCGCGCTGAACAAGCTGCACAGCAAGACCGAGCGGGTGGCGGCTCAGGGTTGACGACAAGCATCGTCATCACTTGAGGAAATCGCCCCAAGCTTTTGATCTTGCGAGTGTTTTTTCCTTCACCTACACTTCGTGCCCTTGGCCGGTAAGGTGGTGTGACGATGCGAATCAAAAGGTCCGGTCTGCGTTGGGTGGCGAGCTGCATGGCGCTGGCGGCCGCCATCGCCTTGCCGATGGACGCCGACGCCGCCAAGAAGGGCAGCAGCAAGGGACGCAAGCTGTCGAAGGCCGCGGCGGTCGCCCGCGCGGTGGCCCCGCCCACCGCCCGCCGCGCCGTCATCGTCGAAGCCGCCCGCCCCTCCTTCGGCCAGCTGGCCGGCCTGCACGGCACCGCCGACCCGCTGGACCTCAAGTCCTCCGTCGCGCTGGTGATGGACCAGGACACCAACGAGGTGCTGCTGGCCAAGAACAGCGGGGCGGTGCTGCCCATCGCCTCGATCACCAAGCTGATGACCGCACTCGTGGTGGTCGAAGCCGGGCAGTCGCTGGACGAGGTGCTGACCATCACGCAGGACGACGTCGACACCGAGAAGCACAGCCGCTCGCGGCTGGTGGTCGGCGCACAGCTCACCCGCGGCGAGATGCTGCACCTGGCGCTGATGGCGTCGGAGAACCGGGCGGCCAATGCGCTCGGCCGTCACCATCCCGGTGGCCTGCCGGTCTTCGTCGCCGCGATGAACCGCAAGGCGATGGAGCTGGGCATGCGCGACACCCACTACGTCGAGCCCACCGGCCTGTCCAGCCGCAACCAGGCCAGCGCCCACGACCTGGCGCTGCTGGTCAAGTCGGCCTACCAGCACCAGCTGATCCGCGAGCTGTCGGTGTCGCCGGAGCACCAGGTGGCGGTCGGCTCGCGCCAGCTGCAGTTCCGCAACACCAACGGCCTGGTGCGCAGCCGCAGCTGGGACATCGGCCTGCAGAAGACCGGCTACATCTCCGAAGCCGGCCGCTGCGTGGTCATGCAGACCCAGCTGGCCGGCCGCAAGCTCATCATGGTGCTGCTCGATTCGGCCGGGAAGTACTCGCGCATCGGCGACGCCGAGCGCATCCGCAAATGGGTCGAGGGTGGCGTGCCGAGCGCGGGCGTCCCGCCGGTGTTGCCGCTGGGCGGGGCCGGCCTCGTGCCCAAGGTGGCGTCCTGACGCGGTCCGGCCGCTGACTCAGTGCGAAGGCGCCCTCGGGGGCGCCTTCTGCGTTTCGGGCACCGTCGAACCGCCGGCGCCGAGGCCCCGCGTGCCGTTGGGCGCCGGCCGGTGCCCCAGCGAGGTGGAGATGTCCAGCGCGGTGGCCTTCAGCCGGTCCATCCAGCTGTCCTCCAGCCGGTCGGCGGGGGCGGAGATCGACAGGCCCGCCACCAGCTTGTCCTGGTCGTCGTAGATGCCGGCGGCCATGCAGCGCACGCCGAGCTCCAGCTCCTCGTTGTCGCGGGCCACGGTGGCCTGGCGCACCTGCTGCAGTTCGCGTTCCAGCACCTGCACGTCGGTGATGCTGTTGCGCGTGTGGCCGGCCAGGCCGGTGCGGGTGGCGTAGGCGCGCACGCGCTGCGGGTCGTCGTGGGCGAGGAACAGCTTGCCCACCGAGGTCAGGTGCAGCGGCGCGCGGCCGCCGACGGCCCGCACCACCTGCATGCCCGAGCGTTCGCTGTAGGTGCGCTCGATGTAGACGATCTCGTCGCCCTGGCGCACCGACAGGTTGACCGGCTGGTGCGTCAGCTTGTGCAGCTCGCGCATCGGGCCGAGGGCGGCGTCGCGCACGTCGAGCCGGGCCTTGACCAGGTTGCCCAGTTCCAGCAGCCGCATGCCGAGCCGGTAGCTGCCCGCTTCCGGCCGGTCGACCAGCCGGCCGGCGGCCAGGTCGTTCAGAATGCGGTGGGCGGTCGACGGGTGCAGGCCCGTTCGGTCGCTGATCTCCTTCAGCGACACCGGGTCCTGGTGCGCTGCCAGCACGTCGAGCAGGGCGAAGGTGCGTTCAAGCACCTGAATGGTCGGCGTGTTCCCCTCTTTCTTTCTCATGCGGGCGATTGTGGGCTCAATCCGGTGGTATTGGATGGCGAAAGCCGGGCTGGCCGCCGGCCTGGCGCTGGCCGGCCTGCTCACGCCGTGGCGGGCCGCGGCGGCCGACGCCGAGCCGCCCGTGGCGCCGTCCGACGAGCGCCCGGCCAGCGCCCCGTCGAGGGCCGAGCCGCCGCCGCCCTCGGCCAGCGCCGTCGCGCCGCCGGCGCCGCGCTGGATGTCGGTGCCCCGCCTCGTCGGCCGGCTCGACGCCGGCGACATCGGGCTGGTGATCAACACCGCCGACCCGTACTCGGTGGAGATCGGCGACTACTACGCCCTGCGCCGCGGCCTGAAGCCCGAGCAGGTGCTGCGGGTGGAGCTGCCGGTCAAGGCGCGGCTGAACGCCCAGGAGTTCTACGACCTGCGCCGCCGCATCGACGTCGCCTTCGGCGAGGACATCCAGGCCATCGCCTTCGCCTGGGTCATGCCGTACGCGGTGGAATGCCACTCGCTGCCGGGCGCCCTGGCGCTGGGGCTGGACCTGTCGCTGTGCGCCAACGGCTGCCGCGTGAGCAAGGCCTCAACCTACTTCAACTCGCCGGTGCTGCGGCCCTGGCAGGACCTGCACCTGCGACCGTCGATGCTGATCGCCGCGCGGACGGTGGCGCAGGGCAAGGCGTTGATCGACCGCGGCGTTGCCGCCGACCGCAGCCTGGGCCGGCGCGGCCAGCCTCCCGCGCGCGCGGTGCTGCTGGAGACCGACGACCCACTGCGCAGCGTGCGGGCGCGCTACTTCCCGCCGCCGGGCTGGCTGCGGCCCTTCAACGTGCAGGTGCAGGTGGAGAAGGCGCCGGCCATCAAGGACCGGGACCGGCTGATCCTGCACCTCACCGGCCGCGGCAACGTGCCCGACCTCGACTCGCTGCGCTGGTTGAACGGCGCGCTGGCCGACCACATGACCTCGTACGGCGGCCTGCTCGACGCCACCTCCGGCCAGATGTCGGCGCTGGCGTGGATCGAGTCGGGCGCCACCGCCAGCTACGGCACGGTCAGCGAACCGTGCAACCACCCGCAGAAGTTCCCCCATCCCCAGGTGCTGCTGATGCATTACCTGCAGGGCGCCACCGCCATCGAGGCCTACTGGCGCAGCGTGGCGTGGCCGCAGCAGGGCGTGTTCGTCGGCGAACCGCTGGCCGCCCCGTTCGCGCGCTGAGCGCCGCAGGCCGGGCTCAGCGGTGGGCCATGCCCGCGACCTCGTCGGCCACCGCCAGGGCGCTGCGCACCGCACCTTCCAGCGTCGCCGGATAGGGCCCGGCCACATGGTCGCCGGCGGCCCACAGGCCTTCGGCGATCCGCGCGGGCGGCCGTTGCAGCGACGGCCGGCAGGCGAAGGTGGCGCGCTTCTCGGCCAGCGTGCGCAGCGCTGTCAGCGGCTGGCGCCAGGTGCCGGCGGGAAAGCAGCGCTGCGCCTGCTCGAGCACCGCCACGGTGGTCGCGTCGAGGCCCCGTCCCACCCACGGCGCCGCCCCGCTGATGACGAAGGCGAAGCGGCCGGCCGGGCCGCCGAGGTGGCCATGGTCGAAGACGAACTGCGCCGGCGAGCGGTCGTCGGCGCGCAGGGCGATCAGCGGCAGCGGCAGGCGGCTGCCCGGGCTGTCGGCGTAGACGGTGACGATGGGTTCGAAGGCCAGCGCGGCGGCCGTGGCGGCCCAGTGCGCAGCGTGGGGGGCCGCCAGCCGGGCCGCCTCGCCGGGGGGGCAGGCGAGCACCACCCGGTCGAAGCGCTCGCCGTCGACGGACCAGCCGCCGTCCACCGGTTGCAGCGCCTGCACCCGCCGGCCGAAGCGCACCGGCACCCCGCGCTGCGCCAGCCACCGCAGCGCCGGCTCGGGCAACAGGCGGCCCAGCGGCTGCCGGGGCAGCAGCAGGTCGGCCCCGCCGCGGCCGCTGAACAGCGCGTCGCGCAGCACGCGCAGGAAGACCGCGGCGCTCGCGTCCCGCGCCGGGGTGTTGAGCGCGGCCACGCACAGCGGCTCGATCAGGTCCCGCTGCACGCGGGGGCGCAGGCCGCGCACCAGGCGCGCCACCGTCCAGTCCGCCGGGCAGCGGAAGCCGCGCGCCATCCAGCCCGCGGCGGCGGCCAGCAGGCCGGCCCGGTCTGCGGCCGACCAGCCGCGGGCGCCAAGGGCGCCGCGGGCGAAGGCGAGGGCGGCCGGCCCGCCCGGCAGGCGAAGCCCATCGCCCTGCGGGTAGACCCAATGCATCGGCAGGCGCAGCAGCGCGGCCTCGGTGTCCACGCCCACCTCGCGCATCAGCGCCAGCGTGTCCCGGTAGGCGCCGATGAGGATGTGCTGGCCGTTGTCCAGCACCTGCGGGCCCTCGCCGACGCTGCGCGCACGGCCGCCGGCCGCGGCGGCCATTTCGAACACCGTGGGGCGCAGACCGCGGCGGGTGAGGTCGACGGCGCAGGCCAGGCCGGCCCAGCCGGCACCGACGACGGCCACGCGTGGGGCGTCGGTCATCGCCGGGGGCCGCTCACCGCGCCCGCCAATTCGTCTTCATCGCGATCCAGGCCTTGCGCAGCGGCGTCAGCGCGATGCGCTGGTGCAGCACCTGGAAGCGCTCGGCCTCGATCTCGCGCAGCAGCGTGCGGTAGATCTCGCCCATCATCAGGCCCGGCCGCTGGGCACGGCGGTCCTCGGCCGGCAGCAGGGTGATGGCCTGGTCGTACAGCGCGTGCGCCCGCTCGGCCTGGAACTGCATCAGCGCGGTGAACCGCTCGCTGTAGCCCCACGGCGCGTCGCGCTTGAGCAGCTCGTGGGCCTTGACGTCGAAGCGCTGCAGTTCGTCCACCGGCAGGTAGATGCGGCCGCGCCGCGCGTCGTCACCGACGTCCCGGATGATGTTGGTCAGCTGCATGGCCAGGCCCAGCGTGTGCGCATAGGCCAGGGTCTGCGGCTGCGTGCGGCCGAAGATGGCGCTGGCCACCTCGCCGACGACGCCGGCCACCAGGTGGCAGTAGCGCTTCAGGCCGGGGAAATCGAGGTAGCGCGTCTGCGTCAGGTCCATCTCGCAGCCGTCGATCACCTCGGTCAGGTGGCGCGGTTCGATGCCGTAGGCCGCGAGGTGCGGCTTCAGCGCCTGCATCGCCGGGTGCGTCGGCCGGCCGGCGAAGAGCTCGCCCACCTGCTGCCGCCACCAGGCCAGCTTGGTCGCCGCAACGCCGGGGTCGGAGGTCTCGTCGACCACGTCGTCGACCTCGCGGCAGAAGGCGTAGAAGGCGGTGATGGCTGCGCGCCGGGGCGGCGGCAGGAAGAGGAAGGCGTAGTAGAACGACGAGCCGCTGGCGGCCGCCTTTTCCTGAACGTACTGTTCCGGCGTCACCGCGCCGGCCGTGCGGTGCCCATGCGCAATGCCCCGGCGAGGACGGGCAGCGCGTCGCGCGGGCCGAGGGTCGGCCGGTGGCCGAGGCAGCGGTGGTCCATGCGGCGGATTCTCGCCAAAACCCTCAAGCCACCCTGCACCACCAGCCGCAGTTCCCAGCCGGCACGCCCCGGCACCTGCAGCGCCAGCGGGGCGCCCTGGTGCATGAGCGCTTCGGCCCAGTCGCACAGCTCGCGCAGCAGGGCCTGGCTGCGCGGGCCGTCGCCTTCGGCGGGCAGGCGCCGCGGATCCTCGATGCCGTGGCGCCGACAGTCCGCCAGCGGCAGGTAGCAGCGGCCCCTCGCCAGGTCGCGCCCCAGGTCCTGCCAGAAATTGATCAGCTGCAGCGCGCTGCAGATGGCGTCCGACTGGGCGAGCAGCGCCGGTCGGTCGAGCCCGTACAGGTGGAGCAGCAGCCGGCCGACCGGGTCGGCCGAGCGCCGGCAGTAGTCGAGCAGCGCCGCGCGGTCAGGGTAGGGCGGATTGCGCACGTCCTGCTCGAAGGCGTCGAGCAGCGCGTGCAGCGGGGCGGCGGGCAGGCGGTGCACGGCGAGGGCCCGGCGCAGCGGGCCGAACACCTCGGGCCAGGCGCCGGATTCCGCCTCGCCGGCCAACGCCCGGTCCAGCGACCGCCGGTAGTCGCCGAGCAGGCGCAGCCGCTCGTCCGTGGGCGCATCGCCTTCGTCGGCGATGTCGTCGGCGGTGCGTGCGAACCAGTAGATGGCGGTGATCGGCGGGCGCAGCGCCGGTGGGCAGAGCCACGACGCGACCGGGAAGTTCTCGTAGTGCTCGACCGACATAGGGGGCGCATTGTGCCGGCCGGTCAATTGACAGCCGCCGAGACAGCCCCCTACATTACTGACCGGTCAGTCAGTAGCGATGACCTCCTCCCGGCGCCTAGCGCCCCTGCGCCTCACGAGGTTCCCATGCGCCTGTCCGCTGTGGCCCTGCTCGCCGCCGCCCTGCTGTCGTCCTGCTCCCGCGAGGCGCCGCCGCCCGAGCCGGTGCGCGCGGTCCGCACGCTCGCCGTGGCGCCGGAGTCCGCCGTGCTGGTGCAGGAGTACGCCGGCGAGGTCCGGCCGCGGACCGAGTCGCGCCTCGGGTTCCGGGTCGGGGGCAAGCTGGTGCGGCGGCTGGTCGACCTGGGCGACGTGGTCAAGCCCGGCCAGACGCTGGCCCAGCTGGACGCGCGGGACCTGCAACTGGGCCAGGAATCGGCGCAGGCCGGCTTGAACGCGGCCCGGGTGAACCTGGAGCTGGCCGAGGCCGACTTCCGCCGCTACCGCGAGCTGCGCGAGCAGAACTACATCAGCGCCGCCGAACTGGAACGCCGCGAGACGGCGCTGAAGTCCGCCCGTGCGCAGTTCGAACAGGCGCGCGCGCAGGCCGGCGTACAGAGCAACCAGCGCGGCTACTCGGTGCTGACCGCCGACGTGGCCGGTGTGGTGACGGCGGTCGAGGCCGAGCCCGGTGCGGTGGTGGCCGCCGGCGCGCCCATCGTGCGGCTGGCGCCGGACGGGCCGCGCGACGTGGTCTTCTCGGTGCCGGAGGGCCAGGTCGACGCGCTGCGCCAGCTCGCCGCCCGACAGGGCAGGCTGCAGGTGCGGCTGTGGGACTCGGCGCAGCCGCCGCTGCCGGCCACGGTGCGCGAGGTGGCGGCGTCGGCCGACCCGGCGACGCGCACCTTCCTGGTCAAGGCGGACATCGGCAATGCGCCGGTGCGGCTGGGCCAGACGGCCACCGTGCTGGTCGAATGGCCCCAGGCGGAGGCCGGCATCCGCCTGCCGCTGTCGGCGCTGGTCGAGCAGCAGGGGCGCACCTCGGTGTGGCTGCTTGACGCGGCCAGCATGACGGTGCGGCCGCAGCCAATCGAGATCGGCCCGCCGCAGGGCGACCGGGTGCTCGTCAAGGGCGGGCTGCAGCCCGGCCAGGAGGTGGTGACGGCGGGCGTCCACACGCTGACGCCGGGACAGCAGGTCAAGCGCTACGTCGAGCCGCGCGCGGTCTCGGCGGGTGGCTGAACGGCCGATCCTCGCCACTGGAACACCGCCGCCATGCACCACCCCGCCCCGACGCCCGGGCAGGCCGCCGACGGCCCGGCCCGCTTCAACATCTCCCGCTGGGCGCTGCAGCACCCCGCGCTGACACGCTACCTGACGGTGGTGCTGCTGGTGCTGGGCCTGGCCGCCTACTTCCAGCTCGGGCAGGACGAGGACCCCCCCCTTCACCTTCCGGGCGATGGTGGTGCAGGCCTTCTGGCCGGGGGCCACCGCGCAGCAGATGGCCGACCAGGTCACCGACCGCATCGAGAAGACGCTGCAGGAGGTGCCGCACGCCGACAAGATCCGCAGCTACACCAAGCCGGGCGAGTCGCTGACCATCTTCCAGCTCAAGGAGAGCACGCCGCCGGCCGAGGTGAGCGGCACCTGGTACCAGGTGCGCAAGAAGCTGGGCGACGCCCGCGCCAACCTGCCGCAGGGCGTCATCGGCCCGGTCTACAACGACGAGTTCGGCGACGTCTACGGCTCCATCTTCACGCTGGCCGCCGACGGCTTCTCGCCGGAGGAACTTCGGGTGCAGGCCGACCGCGTGCGCCAGGCGCTGCTGCGCCTGCCCGACGTGGCGAAGGTGGAGACCTTCGGCGTGCAGGCCGAGAAGCTGTTCGTCGAGGTGTCGCAGCGCCGGCTGGCGCAGCTCGGCCTCGACCTGCAGGGCGTCATCGCGCAGATCGGCGCGCAGAACGCGGTGGAATCGGCCGGCGTGCTGGACGCCCAGACCCGCAACGTGCAGCTGCGGGTGGGCGGCGCGTTCAACTCGGTGGAGGCGCTGCAGCAGCTGCCCATCCGCGCGGTGAACGCGACCACCGGGCAGTCGTCGACGCTGCGCCTGGGCGACATCGCCGAGGTGCGGCGCGCCTACGCCGATCCGCCGACGGTGATGGTGCGGCACCAGGGCCAGCAGGTGATCGCGCTGGGCGTGTCGATGACCAAGGGCGGCGACATCATCGGGCTGGGCGAGGCGCTGAAGCGCGAGCGGGCGCGGCTGCAGGCGGAGCTGCCGGCCGGCATCACGCTCGACCAGATGCAGGACCAGCCTTCGGTGGTGTCGACCTCGGTCGGCGAGTTCGTGCAGGTGCTGATCGAGGCGGTGGCGGTGGTGCTGGCGGTGAGCTTCATCAGCCTGGGCCTGCACACCCGGCCGCTGCGCATCGACGTGCGGCCCGGTCTGGTGGTGGCCATCACCATCCCGCTGGTGCTGGCCATCACCTTCGTGATCATGTACTACGCCGGCATCGGCCTGCACAAGATCTCGCTGGGCTCGCTGATCATCGCCCTCGGCCTGCTGGTCGACGACGCCATCATCGCGGTGGAGATGATGGTGCGGAAGATGGAGGAGGGCTACGACAAGATGCGCGCGGCCACCTTCGCCTACGAGCTGACCGCGATGCCGATGCTCACCGGCACGCTGATCACCGCCGCCGGCTTCCTGCCCATCGGCATGGCGAAGTCGACGGTGGGCGAGTACACCTTCGCCATCTTCGCGGTGACGACCGCCGCCTTGCTGGTGTCGTGGCTGGTGTCGGTGTACTTCGTGCCGTACCTCGGCGCCTGGCTGCTCAAGGCACCGCGGCACAGCGTCGACGGCCAGCCCCACGAGCTGTTCGACACACCGTTCTACAGTCGCTTCCGCGCGCTGGTGGGCTGGTGCGTGCAGCACCGCTGGACCACCATCGGGGCCACCGCCGGGCTGTTCGTGCTCGGGCTGGTCGGCATGGGGTCGGTGCAGCAGCAGTTCTTCCCCGACTCCAGCCGGCCGGAGATCATCGTCGACCTCTGGCTGCCCGAGGGCAGCACCATCCGTCAGAGCGACGCGGTGGCGCGCCGCTTCGAGGCCCGGCTGCTGAAGGAGCCGGGCGTGCAGTCGGTGAGCCTCTGGGTGGGCAGCGGCGTGCCGCGCTTCTACCTGCCGCTGGACCAGGTGTTCCCGCAGTCCAACGTCACCGAGGCCATCGTGCTGCCGAAGGACCTGGCCACCCGCGAGGCACTGCGCAAACGGCTGCCCGCGCTGCTGGCCGAGGAGTTCCCGGAGGTGCGCTCGCGGGTGAAGCTGCTGCCCAACGGGCCGCCGGTGGCCTACCCGGTGCAGTTCCGCGTCAGCGGGCCGGACCCGGTCCAGGTCCGCACCTACGCCGACCGGGCCAAGGCGCTGATGATGGCCAACGCCAACATGCGCGGCGTCAACGACAACTGGAACGAGAAGGTGCTGTCGGTGCGGCTGGACATCGACCAGGCCAAGGCGCGGGCGCTGGGCGTGAGCAGCCAGTCCATCGCGCAGACTCTGCGCACCCAGGTCAGCGGCATCACCATCGGGCAGTACCGGGAGGGCGACAAGCTGGTCGACATCGTGCTGCGCCAGCCGGCGGACGAGCGGCGCGCGCTGGACGACATCAACAACGCCTACGTGCCCACCAGCAGCGGCCGCGCGGTGCCGCTGGCCCAGGTCGCCACCCCGACACTGCGCTGGGAGCCCGGCGTGATGTGGCGCGAGGGGCGGGACTACGCGGTGACGGTGCAGGGCGACGTGGTCGAGGGCCTGCAGGGCGCCACGGTGACCGCCGAGCTGGCGCCGACGATGGCCGAACTGGCGGCCGGCCTTCCGGTGGGCTACCGCATCGAGATCGCCGGCGCGGTGGAGGAGAGCAGCAAGGGCCAGGGCTCCATCGCCGCCGGCGTGCCGGTGATGCTGTTCCTCATCTTCACGCTGCTGATGCTGCAGCTACAGAGCTTCTCGCGGGCGATGCTGGTCTTCCTCACCGGGCCGCTGGGCATGGCCGGGGTGGCCGGCGCGCTGCTGCTGCTGAACCGGCCGTTCGGTTTCGTGGCGCTGCTCGGCGTCATCGCGCTCATCGGCATGATCATGCGCAACTCGGTGATCCTCATCGACCAGATCGAGCAGGACCGCGCGCGCGGCGTGCCGGCGTGGGAGGCCATCGTCGAATCGGCGGTGCGGCGCTTCCGGCCCATTGTGCTGACCGCCGCCGCCGCCGTGCTGGCCATGATCCCGCTGTCGCGCAGCGTGTTCTGGGGCCCGATGGCGGTGGCCATCATGGGCGGGCTGGTGGTGGCCACGGCGCTCACGCTGCTGGCGCTGCCGGCGATGTACGCCGCCTGGTTCCGGGTGCCGAGGCCGCCGATGGCCGCGCGATAGAATCGCCGGCTGCCCTGGACGCAAGCCGCGCGGGTGGCGAAATTGGTAGACGCACCAGGTTTAGGTCCTGACGCCAGCGATGGTGTGGGGGTTCGAGTCCCCCCCCCGCGCACCAGCAGCAGTCAACTTCGAAGAGCCCTGTCATGACGGTCAATGTGGAAACCCTGGACAAGCTGGAGCGCAAGATCACGCTCACCCTCTCGTCCGAGGACATCAACAAGGAAATCGAGTCGCGCCTGAAGCGTCTGTCGCGCACCGTCAAGGCCGACGGCTTCCGTCCCGGCAAGGTGCCGATGAGCGTGGTCAGCCAGCGCTACGGCTACTCGGTGCAATACGAGGTGGTCAACGACAAGGTCGGCCGTGCCTTTTCCGACGCCGCCACGCAGGCGCAGCTGCGCGTGGCCGGCCAGCCCACGATCACCCAGAAGGACGAGGCCGGCGACGGCCAGCTGGCCTTTGACGCGGTCTTCGAGGTCTACCCCGAGGTGAAGATCGGTGACCTGGGCGCCGTCAGCGTGGAGCGCGTCACCGCGGAGGTGAGCGAGGAGGCGATCGACCGCACCGTCGAGATCCTGCGCAAGCAGCGCCGCACCTTCGCCCAGCGCCCGGCCGACGACGGCGCCGCCGAGGGCGACCGGGTGACCATCGACTTCGAGGGCAAGATCGACGGCGAGCCGTTCCAGGGCGGCAAGGCCGACGGCTTCCAGTTCCTGATCGGCGAAGGCCAGATGCTGGAGCAGTTCGACAAGGCCGTGCGCGGCATGAAGGTCGGCGAGAGCAAGACCTTCCCGCTGCAGTTCCCCGAGGACTACCAGGGCAAGGACGTCGCCGGCAAGGAAGCCGACTTCATGGTCACCATGAAGAAGATCGAGCAGCAGCAGCTGCCGGTGCTCGACGAGGCCTTCATCCAGTCGCTGGGCATCGCCGACGGCACGGTGGAATCGCTGCGCGCCGACGTCAAGCGCAACCTGGAGCGCGAGGTGAAGTTCCGCGTGCGCGCCCGCAACAAGCAGGCGGCGATGGAGGCCCTGCTCGGCGCGGCCGAGCTGGAGGTGCCCAAGGCGCTGGTCACCGCCGAGGTCGAGCGCATGACCGAAGGCGCCCGCGCCGAGCTGAAGCAGCGCGGCATCAAGGATGCCGACAGCGCGCCGATCCCGGCCGAGGTCTTCCAGCCGCAGGCCGAGCGCCGCGTTCGCCTGGGCCTGACCGTGGCCGAGCTGGTGCGCGCCAACAACCTGCAGGCCAAGCCGGACCAGCTGCAGGCCCACATCGAGGAGCTGGCGCAAAGCTACGAGAAGCCGGCCGAGGTGGTGCGCTGGTACCTGAGCGACCGCCAGCGCATGGCCGAGGTCGAGGCGGTGGTGATCGAGAACAACGTCGCCGACTTCGTGCTGGGCAAGGCCCAGGTCACCGAGAAGGCATTGCCCTTCGACGAGCTGATGCAGTCCTGACCGCACACCGGGGCGGGGGGCTTGAGAAGCGATAATCGGCCACCACCTCGGTTCGGTCGACATAGGACACACACCGCATGAGCGCGCTGGAAACGCAGAACCTGGGCATGGTGCCCATCGTCATCGAGCAGTCGGGTCGGGGCGAACGGGCTTACGACATCTACAGCCGCCTGCTGCGCGAGCGGGTGATCTTCCTCGTCGGCCCGGTCAACGACGGCACCGCCAACCTGGTGGTGGCGCAGCTGCTGTTCCTGGAGAGCGAGAACCCGGACAAGGACATCTCGCTCTACATCAACTCGCCGGGCGGCTCGGTGAGCGCGGGCATGTCGATCTTCGACACCATGCAGTTCATCAAGCCCGACGTGTCGACGCTGTGCATGGGCATGGCCGCCAGCATGGGCGCCTTCCTGCTCGCCGCGGGCACCAAGGGCAAGCGCTTCGCCCTGCCCAACAGCAAGATCATGATCCACCAGCCGCTCGGCGGCGCGCAGGGCCAGGCGACGGACATCGAGATCCACGCCCGCGAGATCCTCAAGACCCGCGAGCAGCTCAACCGCATCCTGGCCGAGCGCACCGGCCAGCCGCTGGCCAAGATCCAGGCGGACACGGAGCGCGACTACTTCATGTCCGCGCCCGACGCCCGGGACTATGGCCTGATCGACCAGGTCCTGGAGAAGCGGCAGTAACTGCCGTGCCGGGCGCCTCGGCGGCGCCCGGGGCGTCGGCGTGCCATTTGCAGCACGCCGATCAGGGCCTTTTTCCGCCCCAGGGCGCCCGGAGCACTTGAACTATCATCGCTCCGAGCCGTCCCACGCGGGTACTGCGTTTCTCCATCCGCGCCGGGTTTTCCGCGCCCACTTCCCGCCACTTCCCGAGACCCATGGCCGACAAGAAAGGCGCCTCGAGCGAGAAGGTCCTCTACTGCTCCTTCTGCGGAAAGAGCCAGCACGAGGTCAAGAAGTTGATCGCCGGCCCGTCGGTGTTCATCTGCGACGAATGCATCGAGCTGTGCAACGACATCATCCGCGACGAGGTGCCGGCGGAGGGCAGCGGCCCTCGGGCGACGAAGTCCGACCTGCCGTCGCCCAGTGAGATCAAGGGCAGCCTCGACCAGTACGTGATCGGCCAGGACGCGGCCAAGCGCACGCTGTCGGTGGCGGTCTACAACCACTACAAGCGCCTGAAGCACATGGCGGGCGCCAAGGACGAGGTGGAACTGTCGAAGAGCAACATCCTGCTCATCGGCCCCACCGGCTCCGGCAAGACGCTGCTGGCGCAGACGCTGGCTCGGCTGCTCAACGTTCCCTTCGTGATCGCCGACGCCACCACGCTGACCGAGGCGGGCTACGTCGGCGAGGACGTCGAGAACATCATCCAGAAGCTGCTGCAGAACTGCAACTACGACGTCGAGCGGGCGCAGCGCGGCATCGTCTACATCGACGAGATCGACAAGATCTCGCGCAAGGCCGACAACCCGAGCATCACCCGTGACGTGTCGGGCGAGGGCGTGCAGCAGGCGCTGCTGAAGCTGGTCGAGGGCACCATGGCCAGCGTGCCGCCGCAGGGCGGGCGCAAGCACCCGAACCAGGACTTCCTGCAGATCGACACGACCAACATCCTGTTCATCTGCGGCGGTGCCTTCGACGGGCTGGAGAAGGTCATCCAGAACCGCACGGAGAAGTCGGGCATCGGCTTCGCCGCCAGCGTGCACAGCAAGAACGAGAAGCGCGCCGCCGACCTCTTCCGCGAGGCCGAGCCCGAGGACCTGATCAAGTTCGGCCTCATCCCCGAACTGGTCGGCCGGCTGCCGGTGGTGGCGACCCTCGGCGAGTTGACCGAGGACGCGCTGGTGCAGATCCTCACCGAGCCGAAGAACGCGCTGGTCAAGCAGTACCAGAAGCTGTTCGACATGGACGGCGTTGAACTGGAGATCCGGCCCTCGGCACTGGCCGCCATCGCCCGCAAGGCGCTGGCGCGCAAGACCGGCGCCCGCGGCCTGCGCTCCATCATGGAAGGTGCGCTCATCGACACGATGTTCGAACTGCCGACCTTCGACGGCGTTGCCAAGGTGGTGCTCGACGAGCACAACATCGAGGAGAACGCCAAGCCGCTGCTCGTCTACCGAGAGCAGGCCAAGCAGAGCGCCTGATGCTCGTCCCGGCGGCAAGACCCCACGGGGACGCCGTCTGGCCGCACTTGCAAAGATTGCTCCCGTCCTTACCTGGGGCGAGAGAAAGAGAGGTTTGAATGTCAGGCCATCCCGTACTGCCCGCCGAACCCATCACCCTGCCGCTGCTGCCGCTGCGCGACGTGGTGGTGTTCCCGCACATGGTGATCCCGCTGTTCGTGGGCCGCCCGAAGTCGATCAAGGCCCTGGAAGCCGCGATGGAGGCCGGTCGCCAGATCCTGCTGGTGGCGCAGAAGGCCGCCGGCAAGGACGAGCCCAAGGCCGACGACATGTTCGAGGTCGGCTGCGTCTCGACCATCCTGCAGATGCTTAAGCTGCCCGACGGCACGGTGAAGGTGCTGGTCGAAGGGCTGCAGCGCGCCAACACCCGGCACATCGCCGACAACGGCGAGCACTTCGTCGCCGAGGCGGTGCCGGTGCCGCCGGTGGGCGAGGCCAAGCCCGAGATCGAGGCGCTGCGCCGCGCGGTCACCCAGCAGTTCGACCAGTACGTCAAGCTGAACAAGAAGATCCCGCCGGAGATCCTGACCTCCATCGCCGGCATCGACGACGCCGGCCGGCTGGCCGACACCATCGCTGCCCACCTGCCGCTGAAGCTGGAGGCCAAGCAGTCGGTGCTGGACCTGTTCGAGCTGGAGAAGCGGCTGGAGAAGCTGCTCGAGCTGCTCGAGCACGAGGTCGACATCCTGCAGGTGGAAAAGCGAATCCGCGGCCGCGTCAAGCGCCAGATGGAGAAGAGCCAGCGCGAGTACTACCTGAACGAGCAGGTCAAGGCCATCCAGAAGGAACTCGGCGACGGTGAAGAGGGCGCCGACCTCGAGGAGCTGGAGAAGAAGATCAAGGCCGCGCGCATGCCGCAGGAAGCGCGCAAGAAGGCCGAAGGCGAGCTGAAGAAGCTCAAGCTGATGTCGCCCATGTCGGCCGAGGCCACGGTGGTGCGCAACTACATCGACACGCTGGTCAACCTGCCCTGGAGCAAGAAGACCAAGATCAAGCACGACCTTCGCTTCGCCGAAGAAGTCCTCAACGAGGACCACTACGGCCTGGAGAAGGTCAAGGACCGCATCCTCGAGTACCTCGCGGTGCAGCAGCGGGTCGAGAAGGTCAAGGCGCCCATCCTCTGCCTGGTCGGGCCCCCGGGTGTCGGCAAGACCTCGCTCGGCCAGTCGGTGGCGCGTGCCACCGGCCGCAAGTTCGTCCGCATGGCGCTGGGCGGCGTGCGCGACGAGGCGGAGATCCGCGGCCACCGCCGCACCTACATCGGCTCGATGCCGGGCAAGGTGCTGCAGAGCCTGACCAAGGTCGGCACGCGCAACCCGCTGTTCCTGCTCGACGAGATCGACAAGCTGGGCATGGACTTCCGCGGTGACCCGTCGTCGGCGCTGCTGGAGGTGCTCGATCCCGAGCAGAACCACACCTTCAGCGACCACTACATCGAGGTCGACTTCGACCTGAGCGACGTGATGTTCGTGGCCACGTCGAACTCGCTGAACATCCCGCCGGCGCTGCTCGACCGGATGGAGGTGATCCGGCTGTCCGGCTACACCGAGGACGAGAAGCTCAATATCGCGCAACGCTACCTTCTGCCCAAGCAGGCGAAGAACAACGGCGTGGCGGAGACCGAGCTCGACGTCACCGAGGGCGCCATCCGCGGGATCATCCGCTACTACACCCGCGAGGCCGGCGTGCGCTCGCTGGAGCGCGAGATCTCGAAGATCTGCCGCAAGGTGGTCAAGGGCCTGCAGCTCAACCAGTACGACGGCAAGGTGGTCGTCGACGAGGACAACCTCAACGACTATCTCGGCGTGCGCCGCTACGACTTCGGCCGTGCGGAGAAGCAGGACCAGGTCGGCCAGGTGGTCGGCCTCGCCTGGACCGAGGTGGGCGGCGACCTGCTGACCATCGAGGCGGCCGTGATGAACGGCAAGGGCAACATCATCCGCACCGGCTCGCTCGGCGACGTGATGAAGGAGTCGGTCGAGGCGGCCCGTTCGGTGGTGCGCTCGCGCGGCCGTCGGCTGGGCATCAAGGAAGACCTCTTCGAGAAGCGCGACATCCACATCCACGTGCCCGACGGCGCCACGCCGAAGGACGGCCCGAGTGCCGGCATCGCGATGACCACGGCCTTCGTCTCGGCCCTGACCGGCATCCCCGTGCGCGCCGACGTGGCGATGACCGGCGAGATCACCCTGCGGGGCGAGGTGACGGCCATCGGCGGCTTGAAGGAGAAGCTGCTGGCGGCCCACCGGGGCGGCATCAAGACGGTGCTGATCCCGGAGGAGAACGTCAAGGACCTGCAGGACATCCCGGAGAACGTCAAGAACCAGCTCGAGATCGTGCCCGTGCGCTGGATCGATCGGGTGCTGGAAGTGGCGCTGGTGTCGCAGCCTACGCCGCTGCCGGAAGACGATGCACCGGTGGTGGCCACCCCGGCCGCGGCTGCCAAGCCCGAGTCGGGCGAGGCACCGGCCGGCGAAGCGGTCAAGCATTGACGACAGAGGGCCCTGCGGCTTGCAGGGCCCTCATCGTTCGGTGTATAGTGCGAGCTTCGCTGAACGGCACACAACGCGCATCAACGCGTGGTGAACGGTCAACGAAGCGACCTGCGGGAATAGCTCAGTTGGTAGAGCGCAACCTTGCCAAGGTTGAGGTCGCGAGTTCGAGCCTCGTTTCCCGCTCCAGGATTGATGAAAAAGGGAAGCGCCAGCTTCCCTTTTTCGCAAGGGCCTGCGTTGCGACGGACAATGCGCCGTTGCGCACAATGGCCCGGCCGGGCTGCCATGTGGCCCGGGTGGTCGCACCCCAGGCGCGGTAGCAAAGCGGTTATGCAGTGGATTGCAAATCCTCCTAGGTCGGTTCGACTCCGGCCCGCGCCTCCAGTCCCTTCCCCCTCCTGCTTCCGCTGAGGCCGCACGGGCCGCTCACCTCCCGGTGGTGTCGGCGCTGGCTCGAAGGAGCGATGCCTTCGCGCACTGGTGCCCGGGACCGGGTTCGAACCGGTATGCCCCCTTTCGAAGGCGGCGGAGTTTAAGTCCGCTGCGTCTGCCTGTTTCGCCACCCGGGCGGGCCGTCGGATTATGGTGGCCGCTACAGGAGGGCCGGCGGCGCGCTCACCTCCAGCGCCTGCCCCAGCCACTGCGACACCATGCGGCGCAGCGTGGTGCCGTCGCCGCTGCTGTACAGCCGGAGCGGCGCTTCGCGAGGCACGCAAGCCGGCGAGGCGCCAGGCACCGCCAGCTCCGACCACAGACGCGCGGCCTGCTCGGCCACGGCGTCCGCGGTGTCGACCAACCGAACGTCGGGCCCCAGCGCTGACGTCAGCTCCGTGGCCACGAAGGGGTAGTGCGTGCAGCCCAGGACCACGGTGTCCGCCTCGGCGTGCCGCACGGCCTGCACGATGGTCGCCATGACGTCGCCCAGCGCGCGCGCATCGTCCAGCCCTTGCTCCACCAGATCGGCCAGGCCGGGGCAGGCCACCAGGTCCACCCGGCAATCGCTGCCGTGGCGTGCGACAAGCGCACGCAGCCGCAGGCTGGCCACCGTGGCCGGCGTCGCAAGCACCACAATGCGCCGACGCGCGCTGAGAAGCGTGGCCGGCTTCACGCCAGGTTCGACACCGACGAAGGGCACCGATGGAAAGCGCCGTCGGAGTTCGTCGATGGCGACCGCGGTGGCGGTGTTGCAGGCCACGACGATGAGGCGCGCGCCCTGCTGCCGGAGCACGCGCGTCAGGTGGTCGCTGCGCTCGACGATCCGGGACGGCGGCAGTTCACCGTAGGGCGCATGGGCCGAGTCGGCGAGGTAGCACAGCGGCGCGTCGGGCAGTCGCCGTTTCAGCGCCCGCAGCACCGACAGGCCGCCGACGCCCGAGTCGAAGACACCGATGCAGGCCGGGGGTCGTGCGTCCATGGGGCCGGCAGTCTAGTGGCTTGATCCGCAGGCGATGGCTGTGCTTAAAATAGCACGATCGTTCGTTTCATTTCGCTTCGGTATGGGGCGGGCGCCGGCGTCCCACGCAGGCGGTGGGAGCGCACAGTCGGCTCTCTAGAATGACCGCGATTCCTTTCCAGACAACACAGGAGCTAGGCGCCATGAAGGTTCTCGTCCCCGTCAAGCGGGTGGTCGACTACAACGTCAAAGTCCGGGTCAAGAGCGATGGCAGCGGCGTCGACATCGCCAACGTCAAGATGAGCATGAACCCGTTCGACGAGATCGCCGTCGAAGAGGCGGTGCGCCTGAAGGAGAAGGGCGTGGTAACCGAGATCGTCGCCGTCTCCTGTGGCGTCACCCAGTGCCAGGAGACCCTGCGCACCGCCATGGCCATCGGCGCCGACCGCGCCATCCTGGTCGAGACCACCGAGGAGCTGCAGCCGCTGGCGGTGGCCAAGCTGCTCAAGGCGTTGGCCGACAAGGAGCAGCCGCAGCTCGTCATCCTCGGCAAGCAGGCCATCGACGACGACTGCAACCAGACCGGGCAGATGCTGGCCGCGCTGGCCGGCTGGCCGCAAGGCACCTTCGCCAGCAAGGTCGAGGTGGCCGACGGGCAGGCCAAGGTCACGCGCGAGGTCGACGGCGGCCTGGAGACGGTGCAGCTCAAGCTGCCCGCCGTCGTCACCACCGACCTGCGGCTGAACGAGCCGCGCTACGTCACCCTGCCCAACATCATGAAGGCCAAGAAGAAGCCGCTGGAGGTGGTCAAGCCGGCCGACCTCGGCGTCGACGTCGCGCCGCGCATCAAGACCCTGAAGGTCAGCGAGCCGCCCAAGCGCTCGGCCGGCGTCAAGGTGCCCGATGTCGCCGCGCTCGTCGCGAAACTCAAGACCGAAGCGAAGGTGATCTGACCATGGCCGTCCTCGTCATTGCCGAACACGACAACGCGTCCCTCAAGGGCGCGACCCTCAACACCGTCACCGCCGCCGCGCAGATGGGCGGCGAGGTGCACGTGCTCATCGCCGGCCACAACGCGCAGGGCGCCGCGCAGGCGGCGGCCGCGGTGGCCGGTGTCGCCAAGGTCCTCCACGCCGAGGGCGCGGGCTTCGAGCACGGCCTGGCCGAGAACGTCGCCGCGCAGGTGCTGAAGCTGGCGGGCGGCTACAGCCACCTCGTCTTCCCCGCCACCGCCAGCGGCAAGAACATCGCCCCGCGGGTGGCCGCGGCGCTGGACGTGGGCCAGGTCAGCGACATCACCAAGGTCGTCAGCCCCGACACCTTCGAGCGGCCGATCTACGCCGGCAACGCCATCGCCACGGTGCAGGCCACCGACGCGGTGAAGGTGATCACCGTGCGCACCACCGGCTTCGACCCGGCGCCGGCCAGCGGCGGCAGCGCCGCGGTGGCGTCCGCCGACGCCCCGGCGGCCAGCGACAGCGCCACCTTCGTCGGCAGCGAGATCGCCAAGAGCGATCGCCCCGAGCTGACGGCGGCCAAGGTCATCGTCTCCGGCGGCCGGGCGCTGGGCTCCAGCGACAAGTTCAACGAGGTGCTGACCCCGCTGGCCGACAAGCTGGGCGCGGCGCTCGGCGCCAGCCGTGCCGCGGTGGACGCCGGCTACGCACCCAACGATTGGCAGGTGGGGCAGACAGGCAAGATCGTCGCGCCGCAGCTGTACGTGGCCGTGGGCATCAGCGGCGCCATCCAGCACCTGGCCGGCATGAAGGACTCCAAGGTCATCGTGGCGATCAACAAGGACGCGGAGGCGCCGATCTTCAGCGTCGCCGACTACGGCCTCGAGGCGGACCTGTTCACCGCGGTGCCGGAGCTGATCAAGGCGCTGTAAGGCGTCGCCTCGGCTGTGGAAGGGCGCCCGTTCACGGCGCCCTTTTTCGTCTCCCCGCCGTTTGCCATGAAGGAGCGCTCATGACCTATCGCGCACCCGTCCGGGACCTGCTGTTCGGCATCGCCGAGCTGGCCGACATCGCCGCCATCGCCGCGCTGCCCGGCCACGAGGACGCCGGCCTCGACACGGCCCAGGCCGTGGTCGAGGAATGCGCGCGCTTCAGCGAAGAGGTGCTGGCGCCGCTCAACCGCCTCGGCGACCAGCAGCCCAGCCGCTGGCACGACGGCCAGGTCAGCACCACGCCGGGTTTCAAGCAGGCCTTCCGCCAGTACGTCGAAGGCGGCTGGCAGGGCGTGCAGCACCCGGTGGCGCACGGTGGCCAGGGCCTGCCCAAGCTGCTGCACGCCGCCTGCACCGAGATCGTGAACGCCGCCAACCTGAGCTTCGCGCTGTGCCCGCTGCTCACCGACGGCGCCATCGAGGCGCTGATGGTGGCCGGCAGCGCCGAGCAGCAGGCGCTCTACATCCCCCGGCTGATCGACGGCACCTGGACCGGCACGATGAACCTCACCGAGCCGCAGGCCGGCTCGGACCTCGCCCAGGTGCGCACCCGCGCCGAGCCGCAGCCCGACGGCAGCTACCGCCTCTTCGGCACCAAGATCTACATCACCTACGGCGAGCACGACCTGGCCGAGAACATCGTGCACATGGTGCTGGCCCGCATCCCCGGCGCGCCGGAAGGGGTGAAGGGCATCTCGCTGTTCCTGGTGCCCAAGTTCCTCGTCAATGCCGACGGCTCGCTCGGCCAACGCAACGACGTGCAGTGCGTCAGCCTGGAGCACAAGCTGGGCATCAAGGCCAGCCCGACGGCGGTGCTGCAGTACGGCGACCGTGAGGGCGCCCTCGGCTGGCTGGTGGGCCAGGAGAACCGCGGCCTGGAGGCCATGTTCATCATGATGAACGCAGCCCGCTTCAGCGTGGGCGTGCAGGGCATCGGCATCACCGAGCGGGCCTACCAGCAGGCGGCCGCCTATGCGCGCGAGCGGGTGCAGTCGCGGCCGGTGGACGGCTCGGTGGCCGGGCCGGCGCCCATCGTCCACCACCCCGACGTGCGGCGCATGCTGCTCACCCAGCGCGCCCTGGCCGAGGGCACCCGGGCCATGGCGCTGGTGGCGGCCGCGGCGCACGACGTCGCGCACGCCCACCCCGACGAGGCGGTGCGCCGCAAACAGCAGGCCGTCTACGAGTTCCTCGTGCCGCTGGTCAAGGGCTTCTCCACCGAGATGGGCCTGGAAGCCACCAGCCTGGCCGTGCAGGTGCACGGCGGCATGGGCTTCATCGAGGAGACCGGCGTGGCGCAGCACTACCGCGACGCCAAGATCCTCACCATCTACGAGGGCACCACCGCCATCCAGGCCAACGACCTGGTCGGCCGCAAGACGGTGCGCGACGGCGGCCGTGTCGCCAAGGCGATTGCCGCGCGCATCGCCGAGACTGAAGCTGCGCTGCGCGACGGCGGCAGCGGCCACGCGGTCGCCTTCGGGCGGCGCCTGTCGCAGGCCCGGCAGGCCTTCGAACAGGTGGTGGACTTCATGCTTCGCAACGCCAAGGACGATCCCAACGCCGCCTACGCCGGCTCGGTGCCCTACCTGCTGCTCGCCGGCAACCTGGTCGCCGGCTGGCAGATGGGCCGGGCGCTGCTGGTCGCCGAACGGCGGCTGGGCGAAGGTCGGGACGTCGAGTTCATGCGGGCGAAGGTGGCCACCGCCCGCTTCTACGGCGACCACCTGCTGCCCCGCTGCGGCGCCTGGCGCGACGCCATCGTCGACGGCGCCGAGGCCATCGCCGCCATGCCGCTCGACGCCTTCTGACCGAAGAAACCTCCGGAGACCGCCTTGACCCTGCCCGCCTCCCTGCAGCGCCTGCAACTGCCCGCCATCGGCTCGCCGCTGTTCATCATCAGCAACCCGAAGCTGGTGATCGCCCAGTGCACCAGCGGTGTCGTCGGCTCGATGCCGGCGCTCAACGCCCGACCCGCCGAGCAGCTCGACGAATGGCTGGCCGAGATCACCGAGACGCTGGCGGCGTGGGACCGGGCGCACCCGCAGTCGCCGTCCGCGCCCTTCGCCATCAACCAGATCGTGCACAAGAGCAACGACCGGCTCGAACACGACATGGCGCTGTGCGAGAAGTACAAGGTGCCGGTGGTGATCACGTCGCTGGGCGCGCGCACCGAGGTCAACGACGCGGTGCACCGCTGGGGCGGCATCGTGCTGCACGACATCATCAACGACACCTTCGCCCGCAAGGCGGTGGACAAGGGCGCCGACGGCCTGATCGCGGTGGCGGCCGGCGCGGGCGGCCATGCCGGCACGCTGTCGCCCTTCGCCCTGGTGCAGGAGATCCGGCGCTGGTTCGACGGGCCGGTGGCGCTGTCCGGCGCCATCGCCACCGGTGGCGCCATCCTCGCCGCGCAGGCCATGGGGGCGGACCTGGCCTACATCGGCTCGGCCTTCATCGCCACGCACGAGGCCCGGGCCACCGAGGCCTACAAGCAGATGATCGTCGACAGCCGGGCAGGGGACATCGTCTACTCCAACCTCTTCACCGGCGTGCACGGCAACTACCTGCGCGGCTCCATCGTCAACGCCGGGCTGGACCCCGACCGGTTGCCGCAGAGCGACCCGAGCAAGATGGACTTCGGCGGCGCCGGCGCCAAGAAGGCCTGGAAGGACATCTGGGGCTCCGGCCAGGGCATCGGCGTCGTCGACGGCGTCGTGCCGGCGGCCGAGCTGGTGGCCCGGCTCAAGCGCGAGTACGCCGAGGCGCGGGCGCGCTTGCTGGGCTGAGCCGGCGCCGGAGAGCGCCATCGGCGGGTCAGCCGGCGACGTCGACCGTGCAGTCCGAATCGCAGCCGCGGCCGGCGGCGATCAGCCGGCGGGCGTAGGCCCGGGCGGCGCGCCGCAGCAGGCCAGTCCTGGGCGACACGGCCAGCAGCCCACAGCGGTACAGGCCGCCGAGCGCGTCCCAGCGCAGCAGCCGGCATGCGCCGCGGCGGCGGCCGCTGAGCAGCACGCCCACCGGGCAAGGCTCCACGCTGCAGCACACCCCGCAGCCGTTGCAGGCGGCGCCGGGCGCCGGCTTGGGCGGCGCCAGCGGCTGAAGGTGGATGACCAGCGGTTCGGCGGGCATGGGTGGCCGAGTCTGCCCGTGGCGCCGGGGCGACGGCCCGGCGAAGACGGCCGCTTTCCAATGCAGTTTCCGCCGATGGGGCCAGGGCAAGGGTGATAGAGTGCCCTCCCGTCGTGCCGCACATGCGCGGTGCACGAACGCTTCTTTGGTCCTTCCCCGTCCCCTTGCTGGTGTTGTTCAGCAAGGCGGGTCGCAATCCGCCAACCGGTCGAGCCGGGTCGCGGAAGGTGTGAAACCCATCGGAGCCCTGGAAACCAGGGCGAAAGGTGAGCGAGACATGATGCAGCAGTACAGGGCGAACTCGTACCTGTTCGGGGGCAACGCCCCCTACGTCGAGGAGCTCTACGAGGCCTACCTCGACAACCCCGGCTCGGTGCCCGACAACTGGCGCGCCTATTTCGACGCCATGCAGAACGTGCCGGCGGTCGACGGCTCCGGGTCCCGCGACATCCCCCACGCCCCCATCGTCGAGTCCTTCGCGCAACGCGCCAAGGCCAACGTGCTGCAGGCCCGCGCCAGCGACGCCGAACTGTCGGTGGCGCGCAAGCAGGTGCACGTGCAGTCGCTCATCGCGGCCTACCGGTCGCTCGGCGCACGCTGGGCCGACCTCGACCCGCTGAAGCGCACCGAGCGCCCGCGCATCCCCGAGCTGGAGCCGGCGTTCTACGACCTCACCGAAAGTGACATGGACATCACTTTCAGTGCGACGAACACCTACTTCACCAAGGCCGACCAGCAGAGCCTGCGCGAGATCGTGCAGGCGCTGCGCGAGACCTACTGCGGCTCCATCGGTGCGGAGTTCATGCACATCACCGAGCCGGCGGAGAAGCGCTGGTGGCAGGAGCGGCTCGAGTCCATCCGCAGCAAGCCCAACTACAGCGCCGACAAGAAGAAGCACATCCTCGACCGGCTGACCGCCGCCGAAGGCCTGGAGCGCTTCCTGCACACCAAGTACGTCGGCCAGAAGCGTTTCTCGCTCGAAGGCGGCGAGAGCTTCATCGCCTCGATGGACGAGGTGGTGCAGCGCGCGGGCGAACGCGGCGTGCAGGAGATCGTCATCGGCATGGCCCACCGCGGCCGGCTGAACGTGCTGGTCAACACGCTGGGCAAGGCGCCGAAGGACCTGTTCTCCGAGTTCGAGCACACCGCGCCGGAGAACCTGCCCTCGGGCGACGTCAAGTACCACCAGGGCTTCTCCAGCGACGTGTCCACCCCCGGCGGCCCGGTGCACCTGAGCCTGGCCTTCAACCCCTCGCACCTGGAGATCGTGAACCCGGTGGTGGAGGGCAGCGTCAAGGCCCGCATGGACCGCCGCGGCGACAAGACCGGCGACCAGGTGCTGCCGGTGCTGGTGCACGGCGACGCCGCGTTCGCCGGCCAGGGCGTGGTGATGGAGACGCTGGCGCTGGCGCAGACCCGCGGCTACTTCACCGGCGGCACGCTGCACCTGGTGATCAACAACCAGATCGGCTTCACCACCAGCGACCCGCGCGACAGCCGCTCGACGCTGTACTGCACCGACGTCGTCAAGATGATCGAGGCGCCGGTGCTGCACGTGAACGGCGACGACCCCGAGGCGGTGGTGCTGTGCACCCAGCTCGCGCTGGAGTACCGCCAGCAGTTCAAGAAGGACGTGGTCGTCGACATCGTCTGCTTCCGCAAGCTGGGCCACAACGAGCAGGACACCCCCTCGCTCACCCAGCCGCTGATGTACAAGAAGATCGCCGCCCACCCCGGCACCCGCAAGCTCTACGGCGACAAGCTGGTGGCCCAGGGCACCCTGCCGCCGGAGGGTCCCGACGAGATGGTCAAGGCCTTCCGCGCCGCGATGGACGCCGGCCGCCACACCGTCGACCCGGTGCTGACCAACTTCAAGGGCAAGTACGCCGTCGACTGGAGCCCGTACCTGGGCAAGAAGTGGACGGACGCGGCCGACACCGCGTTGCCGCTGGCGGAGATCAAGCGCCTGGCCGAGCGGGTCACCACCATCCCGGCCAACTTCAAGCTGCACCCGCTGGTCGAGAAGGTGATCGCCGACCGCGCGGCCATGGGCCGCGGCGAGATCAACGTCGACTGGGGCATGGGCGAGACGCTGGCCTACGCCTCGCTGGTGGCCAGCGGCTACCCGGTTCGCCTGTCGGGCGAGGATGTCGGCCGCGGCACCTTCGTGCACCGCCACGCCGTGCTGCACGACCAGAACCGCGAGAAGTGGGACGTCGGCGCCTACGTGCCGCTGCAGAACGTGGCGGAGAACCAGGCGCCGTTCGTCGTCATCGACTCCATCCTGTCGGAGGAGGCGGTGCTCGGCTTCGAGTACGGCTACGCCTCCGCCGACCCGAACACGCTGACCATCTGGGAGGCGCAGTTCGGCGACTTCGTCAACGGCGCGCAGGTGGTGATCGACCAGTTCATCGCCTCCGGCGAGGTGAAGTGGGGCCGCGTCAACGGGCTGACGATGCTGCTGCCGCACGGCTACGAAGGCCAGGGACCGGAGCACAGCTCGGCGCGGCTGGAGCGCTTCATGCAGCTGGCGGCCGACAACAACATGCAGGTCGTGCAGCCGACCAATGCGGCGCAGATCTTCCACCTGCTGCGTCGCCAGATGGTGCGCCTGTTCCGCAAGCCGCTGGTGGTGATGAGCCCGAAGTCGCTGCTGCGCAACAAGGACGCCACCTCCCCGCTGGTCGACTTCACCAAGGGCGAGTTCAAGACCGTCATCGGCGAGCAGAACGCGGCGGTCGATCCGGCCAAGGTCAAGCGGGTCATCGCCTGCTCGGGCAAGGTCTACTACGACCTGGTGAAGAAGCGCGAGGAGAAGAAGTCGCTGGACGTGGCCGTCATCCGAGTCGAACAGCTCTATCCGTTCCCGCACAAGGCCTTCGCCGCCGAGGTCAAGAAGTACCCCAACGCCACCGAAGTGGTGTGGTGCCAGGACGAGCCGCAGAACCAGGGCGCCTGGTTCTTCGTGCAGCACTACATCCACGAGAACATGCTCGACGGCCAGAAGCTGGGTTACGCCGGCCGCCCGGCGTCCGCCTCGCCGGCGGTGGGATACGCCCACCTGCACCAGGAGCAGCAGAAGACGCTGCTGGACCAGGCCTTCGGCAAGCTCAAGGGCTTCCTGCTGAGCAAGTAAGAACACAAGAGAACAACCCCATGTCCCTCATCGAAGTCAAGGTTCCGCAGCTGTCGGAGTCGGTGTCCGAAGCGACGCTGCTGCAGTGGAAGAAGAAGGCCGGCGACGCCGTCGCCGTCGACGAGATCCTCATCGAGATCGAGACCGACAAGGTCGTGCTGGAAGTGCCGGCGCCGTCGGCCGGCGTGCTGAGCGAGATCGTCGTCGCCGACGGCGGCACCGTCACCAGCGACCAGCTCATCGCCAAGATCGACACCGAGGGCAAGGCCGCCGCCGGCGCGCCCGCTCCGGCGTCCGCCCCCGCGGCGGCGCCGGCGCCGGTGAGCGCCGCCGCCCCGGCCCCGGCGCCTGCCGCCGGTGGCGCCAAGTCCGATGTCGCCATGCCGGCCGCGGCCAAGCTGCTGGCCGACAACAACCTGAGCGCCTCGCAGGTCGCCGGCACCGGCAAGGACGGCCGCGTGACCAAGGGCGACGTGCTCGGCGCGCTGGAAGGCGGCGGCGCCAAGGCGGCCCCCGCGCCGGCCCCGGCCGCGCCGGCGGCGCCCGCCCGCGCGCCGCTGCCGCCGGTGGCGGCGCCGGCCATGAGCCTGGGCGACCGGCCCGAGCAGCGCGTGCCGATGAGCCGCCTGCGCGCGCGCATCGCCGAGCGGCTGCTGCAGAGCCAGTCGACCAACGCCATCCTGACCACCTTCAACGAGGTCAACATGGCCCCGGTGATGGAGATGCGCAAGCGCTTCCAGGAGAAGTTCGAGAAGGAGCACGGCGTCAAGCTCGGCTTCATGAGCTTCTTCGTCAAGGCCGCGGTGCACGCGCTGAAGAAGTACCCCATCCTCAACGCCAGCGTCGACGGCAACGACATCCTGTACCACGGCTACTTCGACATCGGCATCGCGGTGGGTTCGCCGCGCGGCCTGGTGGTGCCCATCCTGCGCAACGTCGACCAGATGAGCTTCGCCGACATCGAGAAGAAGATCGCCGAGTTCGGCACCAAGGCCAAGGACGGCAAGCTGTCCATCGAGGAGCTGTCGGGCGGCACCTTCTCCATCTCCAACGGCGGTGTCTTCGGCTCGATGCTGTCCACGCCCATCATCAACCCGCCGCAGTCGGCCATCCTCGGCGTGCACGCCACCAAGGACCGCGCGGTGGTGGAGAACGGCCAGGTCGTGGTGCGCCCGATCAACTACCTGGCGATGAGCTACGACCATCGCATCATCGACGGCCGCGAGGCGGTGCTGGGGCTGGTGTCGATGAAGGAAGCGCTGGAAGACCCGTCGCGCCTGCTGTTCGATATTTGACCCCCGGCCGCCTTGCGGCCGCCCCCCGAGGGGGCACCCGACCCGACCGGGAGACCCGGATCGGGCCGGGCTCCTCGGCCCGCATCCCGCGCCCCTGGCCGGCTGCGCCGGCCTGTCCCCTGCCGGGGAACTTGGGCCTCAACTGGTTCTTGACATGAGTGCAACCAACTTCGACGTCGTCGTCATCGGCGGCGGCCCCGGCGGCTACATCGCGGCCATCCGCGCCGCCCAATTGGGCTTCAACACCGCCTGCATCGACGAGTGGAAGAACGGCAAGGGCGGCCCCGCGCCGGGCGGCACCTGCACCAACGTCGGCTGCATCCCGTCGAAGGCGCTGCTGCAGTCGTCGGAGCACTTCGAGCAGGCCGGCCACCACTTCGCCGACCACGGCATCGGCCTGAAGGACCTGTCCATCGACGTGGCCAAGATGCTGGGCCGCAAGGACACCGTCGTGAAGCAGAACAACGACGGCATCCTCTACCTGTTCAAGAAGAACAAGGTCACCTTCTTCCACGGCCGCGGCAGCTTCGCCAAGGCGGCCGAGGGCGGCGCCTACGAGATCGCCGTCGCCGGCGACAAGCCGCAGACGCTGACCGCCAAGCACGTCATCGTCGCCACCGGCTCCAACGCCCGCGCGCTGCCGGGCGCGGCCTTCGACGAGGACCGCATCCTCAGCAACGACGGCGCGCTGCGCATCCCGTCGGTGCCGAAGACGCTGGGCGTGATCGGCTCCGGCGTCATCGGGCTGGAGATGGGCTCGGTGTGGCGGCGCCTGGGCGCCGAGGTCACCATCCTGGAAGGCCTGCCGACCTTCCTCGGCGCGGTCGACCAGGCCGTCGCCAAGGAGGCGCACAAGGCCTTCACCAAGCAGGGCCTCAAGATCGAGCTCGGCGTCAAGATCGCCGAGGTGAAGACCGACAAGACCGGCGTCAGCGTGAGCTACACCGACGCCAAGGGCGGCGCGCAGGTGCTCGAGTGCGAACGGCTGATCGTCTCCATCGGCCGGGTGCCCAACACCAACGGCCTCAACGCCGAGGCGGTGGGGCTGAAGCTGGACGAGCGCGGCGCCATCGCGGTGGACGACGAATGCCGCACCAACCTGCCCAACGTCTGGGCCATCGGCGACGTGGTGCGCGGCCCGATGCTGGCGCACAAGGCCGAGGAAGAGGGCGTGGCGGTGGCCGAGCGCATCGCCGGCCAGCACGGCCATGTCAACTTCAACACCATCCCCTGGGTCATCTACACCAGCCCCGAGATCGCCTGGGTCGGCCAGACCGAGGAACAGCTCAAGGCCTCCGGCCGCG
Source organism: Aquabacterium sp. J223 (assembly GCF_024666615.1). NCBI lineage: Bacteria > Pseudomonadati > Pseudomonadota > Betaproteobacteria > Burkholderiales > Sphaerotilaceae > Aquabacterium > Aquabacterium sp. J223. The sequence continues at coordinate 1,981,065 of NZ_CP088297.1, forward strand.
CCTACAAGGCCGGCAGCTTCCCCTTCATGGCCAACGGCCGGGCGCGGGCGCTGGGCGACACCACCGGCTTCGTCAAGTTCATCGCCGACGCCAAGACCGACGAGATCCTCGGCGTGCACATCGTCGGCCCCTTCGCCAGCGAGCTGATCGCCGAGGCGGTGGTGGCGATGGAGTTCAAGGCCAGCGCCGAGGACATCGCCCGCATCTGCCACGCGCATCCGTCGCTGTCCGAGGCGACCAAGGAAGCGGCGCTCGCGGTCGACAAGCGCACCCTGAACTTCTAATCCCCCCACGCGCCTTCCGTCGCTGCCCCCGCGGGGTTCTGCAGCGGACCGGCGGAGCCGGATCCGCGCAGACTTAAGAGGCAGACCTTTGCAAGTTCGGGAGATCTATCAGCGCACGCTGCAGGAACGCGGCTACAGCGCCGACCCGGCGCAGCTGCGCGCCATCGACGCGCTCGAGCGCTGCGAGCGCGAATGGGCCGACTACAAGGCGCGGCGCGGCAACCCGATCAGCAAGCTGCTGCGCCGCCCGCCGCTGCCCAAGGGCGTGTACATGTACGGAGGCGTCGGCCGTGGCAAGAGCTTCCTGATGGACTGCTTCTTCCAGGCCGTGCCGCTGACGCGCAAGACCCGGCTGCACTTCCACGAGTTCATGCGCGAGGTGCACCGCGAGCTGCAGGAGCTGAAGGGCACCGCCGACCCGCTGGACGAACTGGGCCGGCGCATCGCGCGCCGCTTCAGGCTGATCTGCTTCGACGAGTTCCACGTCGCCGACGTGACCGACGCGATGATCCTGCACCGGCTGCTGCAGGCGATGTTCGACAACCGGGTGAGCATCGTCACCACGTCGAACTTCCACCCCGACGGGCTCTACCCGCACGGCCTGCACCGCGACCGCATCCTGCCGGCCATCGCGCTGCTGAAGTCGAAGATGGAGGTGGTCAACGTCGACCACGGCACCGACTACCGGCAGCGCACGCTCAACCACCTCCAGCTCTACCACACGCCGCTGGGCCCGCAGGCCGACGCGGCGATGTCGGCGGCCTTCGACGAACTGGCCGAGGCCCGCGACGAGGACCCGCTGCTGCGCATCGAGCACCGCGAGATCCGCGCGCTGCGCCGTGCGGGCGGCGTGGTCTGGTTCGACTTCAAGTCGCTGTGCGGCGGCCCGCGCTCGCAGAACGACTACCTGGAGCTGGCCACCCAGTTCCACACCCTGCTGCTGTCCAACGTGCCGCAGATGCCGCCGCGGCTGGCCAGCGAGGCGCGGCGCTTCACGCTGCTGGTCGACGTGCTGTACGACCGCCGGGTCAAGCTGATCCTGTCGGCCGAGGTGCCTGCGGAACAGCTCTACACCGAAGGCCCGCTGGCCCACGAGTTCCCGCGCACGGTGTCGCGGCTGCAGGAAATGCAGTCGGCCGAGTTCCTGGCACTGGAGCGGCGCGACGTGGACACCTCCTTGACGTAGGCCCCCCCGCCCTCCGTGTGCGAAGGGCCACCCCCGCGGGGGTGCGCAGCCGGCTTGGGGCGGCCCGGCACTTGGCTGAGCCGCGCCGTCGACGACCTAAACCTTCTTGGCCGGCTTGTGCGTGAACACCGCGCGCACGATGCCGTGGTCGTTGGTGCCGTGGCGCTCGTGGTCCTCGAAGTTGAGGTGATCGTTGTTGATGACCAGCCCGTCGAACAGCCAGCGCCGCTTGCGGCTGTGGTCGTAGAACTGCTCGCTGACCAGGATGTGGTCCAGCGACTCGCGCAGCCCCTGGTGCACATGGGTGTAGTAGACGTCGCGGGTGTCGCGGTACTCCTGCAGCGTCTGCGTGGTGTAGAGCGCCGCGTCGCGCCCGCCAAGCGAGTCGCCCACCAGGTAGATCGGCTGGCCGGTCAGGATGTTGCCGGTGTTGCTGCTCTGCCCGTCGTTGATGTCGCCGATCACGATCACCGGCGCGTCGTTGCCTTTCATCCGTTCTGTCAGCAGCCAGCGCAGCGCGGCCGCCTCGGCGGTGCGCCGCACGGTGGAGATCGCCGCGCCGAGCGCCTCGGCATGCGGCGCGTAGGTGTCGCGGTCGGCCTTGAACCAGGCCTCGCGGCCGACCTGCGTCGGCGCCTTGGACTTGAGGTGGCAGACGTAGACCTGCACCTCGGCCTCGTCCTGCCGCGGCCGGATGGCCAGGCGCAGCACCGGTCGCGAGAAGCCCTTGATCGTCACCCGGATGCCGGGCGTCTGCGGGTCGTCGCCGCCGGACTGCAGGCGAAAGCCGGTCGGGAAATCGGCGATCCATTCGGGCGTGCCGGCCAGCAGCCCCTTGCGCACCAGCGCCGCGCAGACGATGCGCTTGCCCTTGGCGTCGGCCGGCACCAGGGCGTCGTAGCGCTGGGCCAGGTCGCCCTGCGCCAGCACCCGCTGCAGCGCGCTGTCATGCCACAGCTCCTGCAGGCCGACCACGTCGGCGTCCAGCAGCGCCAGCTGGCCGGCGGTCCAGTCGACCTTGCGCTGCAGTGCGGCCTCGCTCCAGCCGGGCCGGGTGTACAGCGGCAGGCCGGGCTCGTTCAGGTTGAGCAGGTTGAAGGTGGCGATCGACAGGGTCTCGAGCTTCATGGCGTCCTCGGCAGGCCCGCAGCGTCGTCGCGCCGCGTGGCAGGTGGATGACGCCGCAGCCTGACGCGGAACGCGGGCGCCGGCCTCCCTAACCCGTGGTGAGCCGCACCAGGACGCCGCGAGGCTCAGGCCGCCAGCCGCTGCGCCTCCGGCGAGGTCACCACCTCCTCGGTGGTCGCGCGGCGCAGCTCGCGCCGCTCGGCGAAGTCGAAGTGCCGGCCGCGGTGCAGGGTGGCGGTGTTGTCCCACATCACCAGGTCGCCCACCTCCCACTGGTGCCGGTAGACGAACTCGCGCTGGGTGGCGTGCTCCAGCAGGTCCCACAGCAGCATGCGGCCTTCGGGCACGGTCATGCCGACGATGCGCTCGCAGTGCGCGCCCACCCACAGGATGCGCCGGCCCGAGCGCGGGTCCGTCTGCACCAGCGGCCATTCCACCGGCGGCATCACGTTGCGCTGCGCCTCGTCGTAGCCGGTGTCGCCCAGCATGAAGCGCGAGTGCAGCGCGTAGTGCACCGCCGTCAGGCCGTCGATGCGGGCCTTGGTGTCCTCGTCCAGCGCGTCGTAGGCGGCGCGCAGGTCGGTGAACTCGGTGTCGCCGCCCTTGGCCGGCACCACCACCGCCGACAGCATCGAGTACTTGGCCCGCGGCCGCTGGAACGAGCTGTCGCTGTGCCAGAGCTGGTTGCCCAGGTTGCCGACGATCTTGGCGTGCTCGCGCGCCGCGATGTCGCCGTCGACGGTGACGTTGGAGATGTCGGCCAGCTCGGCGTGCTTGAAGCGGTGCGGGCCGCCGCGCACCCGGCGGAAGCCCAGGTCCAGCGGGCCGAAGCTCTGCGCGAAGCGGATCTGCTGGTCCTGGTCCAGCGGCTGGCGCTTGAACACCAGCACCGCATGGCGGTCCATCGCGGCCTCGATCTCGTGCACCTGCTCGGGCGTGAGCGGCTGGCGGATGTCGATGCCGATGGCCTCGGCGCCGATGTGCGGGGTCAGGGGGCGGGTCTGCAGGGTCATGTCGTTGCTCCTTCGCGGTGCGGGGCCGTTCCTTGTCGTCACTCGGGCTTGATGCCGGCGGCCTTGACCACCTGCTGCCACTTGTCGATCTCGCTGCGGATCAGCGCGTTGTACTCGTCGGGGGTGGAGCCCACCGGCTCCATGCCCAGCTGGGCCATGCGCTCGACCACCTCCGGCGACTTCACGGCGGCCGCGATGTCGGCGCCGATGCGGCGCAGCAGGTCGCGCGGCACGCCGGCCGGTGCGATGACGCCGATCACGCTCATGCCGGCGACGCCGGGCAGCGTCTCGGCGATGGTCGGCACCTCGGGCAGGCTGCCCGACCGTTTCGGGCTGGCCAGGGCGATGACCTTCAGCCGCTTGTCGCGCACGAAGGGCATGGCCGAGTAGGCGACGTCGAACAGCAGCGGCACCCGGCCGCCCAGCACGTCCTGCTGCGCCGGGGCGCTGCCCTTGTAGGGCACGTGGACCATGCGGATGCCGGCCGTGCTGTTCAGCAGTTCACCGGCCAGGTGCGTGCCGGTGCCGATGCCGGGGGTGGCATAGCTCACCGCATCGGGGTTCTTCTTCGTGTAGGCCACCAGCTCGGCCACGGTGTTGAAGGGGGCCGAAGGGTGGGCGAACACGCCGTAGTGCGCCTGCGCGATCTGCGAGACGGCGGTCAAATCCTTCAGCGTGTCGTACGGCAGGCTGGGCTGCAGCGAGGCGTTGATCATGAAGGCGCTGATCGCCATGCCCAGCGTGTAGCCGTCGGCCGGCGACTTGGCCAGCGTGCTGGTGCCCACGGTGGTGCCGCCGCCCGGCTTGTAGTCGATCACCACCGGCTGCTTCCAGTTCGCCTGCAGGCGCTCGGCGATCAGCCGTGCGGCGGTGTCGGTGGGGCCGCCGGGGGCGAAGGGCACGATCAGCTTCACCGGCTTGCTGGGGAAGGCCGACGCCGGTTCGGATTGCGCGGTGGCGGCCGGCGCGCAGGCGGCCGCCGCCAGCGCGAGCAGCAGGCGGCGGGTGGTCGAGGGGTGGCGGGTCATCGTGTCGTCTCCTTGGCCCGTCGGGGCGTCTTGTGGTGTGGGGTGTCGGGTGGGGATGCGGGGGTGGGGCCGGCCTCGGCCGGGTCGCGCCGTGGCCTCGGCTGCGTCAGCGCCAGGCCGGCCAGCCCGCCGATGTCGGCGGCCAGGCGGCGCGCGGCCTCGGTCAGCGCCGGCACCACGGTCTCGCGCAGCCGGTCGTGCGTCAGCACGAACGCCGGCCCGCCGCAGTTCAGGCTGACCACCTCGCCGCTGGGCGTGCGCACCGGCACCGCCACCGCGTGGATGTCGGGATGCCATTCGCCCAGCGACAGCGCATGGCCCAGCCGCTGCGCGTCGCGGATGGCGCCGTCCAGCGCGGGACCGCTGCCGGGCGCCCGGCGCTGTCGCAGCTCGGCCAGCACCGTCGCCCGCGCCGGCTCGTCGAGGCCGGCCAGCCAGGCACGGCCGAGGGCCGACGTGCCGAGCGCCATGCGGGTGCCGATGTCGCTGCCCAGCACCGCCACCGCGGACCGCGAGCGGCCGGCCTCGACCACCAGCATCTGGTCGCCGTCGCGCACGCCGAGGAAGGCCGAGGCCTTGCACGCCTCGGCCACCGCCAGCAGGTGCGGCCGGGCGTGGCGGCGCACGTCGAGCCCGCCGAGGAAGGCCTGGGCCAGGTGCACCACGCCGGCCGCCAGCTCGTAGCGGTCGGCGTTCGGCACCGGCTTGAGCTGGCCCAGCCCGACCAGCGTGGAGATCAGCCGGTAGACGGTGGGCTTGGGCAGGCCGGTGGCGGCGGCCACCTCGCCGTTGCCCAGCGGGCCGGCCGCCTGCGCGAAGCAGTCGAGCACCGCGAAGCCGCGCTCCAGGGCGCTGACGCTGGTGGTGAGGGCGGCCTTGCGCGGCATGCCGCCATGCTCCCGCCGACGACGCGGCGCATCAATCGGAATCGGAAACGTATTTCATTTTTTCCCGGTGCCGGGCGACGGCACCAGTTCGAGCCGGCTGATCTCCGACGGCGCCCCGAGCCGCTTCGGCGGTCCCCAGTAGCCGGTGCCGCGGCTGACCCATACCCACAGCCCGCCGTGCCGGTGCAGCCCGGCCACGTACGGCTGCTGCAGCGGCACGAACCAGCGCCAGGGCAGGAACTGGCCGCCGTGGGTGTGGCCGCTCAGCTGCAGGTGGAAGCCGGCGGCGTCCGCCGCCGCCGCGCTGCGCGGCTGGTGCGCGAGCAGGATGCGCGGCACCCCGGCCGGCGCGCCCAGCAGCGCCGCCTCGGGCTGCGGCGCATGCGCCGGGTCGAAGTGGGCGGCGCTCCAGTCCGGCACGCCGGCCAGCACGAACGAGGCGTCGCCGCGTCGCAGCACCCGGTGCTCGTTGAGCAGCGGCGTGATGCCGTGCGCCCGCCACGCCGCCAGCCAGCCGTGCACGCCGGAGTAGTACTCGTGGTTGCCGGTGACGCCGAAGACGCCCAGCGGCGCGCGCAGGTCGGCCAGCGGCGCGAAGCCGGGTGCCAGCGCCGACGGGTGGCCGTCGGCCAGGTCGCCGGTCAGCACGATGAGGTCGGCGCCGGCGGCGTTGGCCCGCCGCACCACGCGCTGCACGAACCGCGCGCCGATGGTCGGCCCGACGTGCAGGTCGGTGATCTGCACGATGACCAGGCCGTGCAGCGCCGGCGGCAGGCCGTCGATCGGCACCTGCACCCGGCGCAGCGGCGGCGTGCGGCGGGCGTTCCACAGGCCGACGGCGCTGCCGGCCAGCGCCAGCGCCGGCACCGCCAGCGACGACGCCTGCCGTGCCGCGTCGTCCACCGGCGGCAGCGCCCCGAGCGCGTGCAGCGCATGCCACCCGATCAGGCCGACGTCGCGCAGCACGGTCAGCACGAAGACGTCGGAGAACAGGCCCATCGCGATGAAGCCGGCCCAGGCCCAGATGCCGCGCGTGGCGGCCCGTCGCCGCACGATGGGCAGGATGGACGACAGCACGCCGGCGAAGAGCAGCACCAGCAGCGCCGCGCCGACGGCCTGGCCGACGGGCGGCCAGGGCGCGAGCAGGCGCAGTCCCAGCCAGAGGTGGAGGAGGACGAGCAGGAGCAGCGGCATTCGAAGACGGTGGGCCCGTGCTAGGGCCGCGCATGCGGATTGCGCCACCATCGCACACCCACCTGCCGGCCGCCGGCCCGTCCCACATGACCTCGAACGACACCGCCCCTTCCCGGCTGTCCCGCAAGGACTACGAACGTGCGCTGGAGCCGATGGAGGTCGAGCTCGACCGCCTGGCGCGCTGGGCGCGCCATGTCGGCGCCCGGGTGGCGGTGCTGCTCGAGGGCCGCGACACCGCCGGCAAGAGCGGCGTCATCTCCGCCATCGCCAAGGTGATGAACCCGCGCCAGTGCCGGGTGGTGGCGCTGCCCGCGCCGACCGAACGCGAGCGCACGCAGTGGTACTTCCAGCGCTACGTGCCGCACCTGCCGTCGGCCGGGGAGATCGTGCTGTTCGACCGCAGCTGGTACAACCGCGCCGGCGTCGAGCGGGTGATGGGTTATGCCGACGAGGCGCAGGTGCAGCGCTTCCTGGGGCAGTGCCCACGCTTCGAGGACCTGCTGGTCGAGGACGGGCTGCTGCTGCGCAAGTACTGGCTGACGGTGGACCAGGCCGAGCAGGAGGCGCGCTTCGCAGAGCGCGCCGCCGATCCGCTCAAGCGCTGGAAGCTGTCGCCGATCGACCTCGAGGCACGCTTGAAGTACGCCGAGTACGGCCGGGCGCGCGACGCGATGCTGGCCGCCACCCACACGGCCCGAGCGCCGTGGACGCTGGTCGACTTCAACGACCAGCGGCGCGGCCGGCTGACGCTGATCCGCCACCTGCTGGACAGCCTGCCGGAGCACGAGGTGCCGGAGGCGCCGCTGGCGCTGCCGCCGCTGCCCGACGCGCCGCAGCGCGAGCGCTTCGACGGGCCGCTGAAACCGATCGATTCGTTCAGCGATTGACCGCGGCGCGCCGGCCCCGGTCGGCCAGCGCCATCGTCAACGGCAGCAGCAGCGCCCAGGCGAGCGCCAGCACCACCAGCGCTGGCGTGCGCTGCTGCCAATCGGCGGCGCCCAGCGCCACGCCGCCGGCATAGGACATCGGCCCGGCGATGGCACCGAGCACCGCCTGAAGCCAGGGCCGCCCGTGCAGCCAGGCCAGCGAGTGGTTGAGGGTGGCCGCGAACAGCGTCCACATGCCGACCAGCCACAGCGGCGGCAGCCAGGCGGCCCACTGCCCATGCGGATAGGCCACCAGGCCGAGCGCGTTGAACACGGTCTCCCACGCCAGGCCGAGCCCGCTGCAGGCCAGCAGCAGGCGGGCCTCGGCCCGTGGCGCCGGCACGACGGCGAGGTGGGCGGCGAGCACCGCGGCCAGCAGCGCCAGCGCCCAGCCGGCCTCGCCGGCGGCGACCAGGCCGATGACGCCGAACCAGCCGAACTGGAAGCCGACCGCGTTGGCCAGCGTGGCGCGCCAGCCCGGCCCGGTGGTGGTGGTCAGCGCGGCGGTGGTGGGGCCGGGGGTCATCGCCGGGTGTTACGCCGGTCCCGGCCGGGTGGATCAGCCGGCGAGCTGCCGCGCGTGGTGCTGCAGGTGATCGGCCATGAAGGTGGCGATGAAGTAGTAGCCGTGGTCGTAGCCCGGGTGGCGGCGCAGCGTCAGCGGCTGGTCGACCGCGGCGCAGGCGGCTTCGAAGCGCTCGGGCTTCAATTGCTCGACCATGAACTTGTCGTCCAGCCCCTGGTCGATGAGGATGCCGGCGGGGTAGGGCGGCGCGGCCTGCGCCGCCATCAGCGCGCTGGCGTCGTGCATCGCCCAGGCGGCGCGGTCGTCGCCCAGGTAGCCGCTGAAGGCCTTGTGGCCCCACGGGCAGTCGGACGGCGCGGCGATCGGCGCGAAGGCCGACAGCGACTTGAAGCGCCCCGGGTGGCGCTGGGCCAGCACCAGCGCGCCATGCCCGCCCATCGAGTGGCCGAAGAGGCCGCAGCGCTGGCCGTCGACCGGGAAGCGGGCCTCGACCAGCGGCAGCAGCTCGCGCATCAGCCAGCTCTCCATGCGCCAGTGGCGCGACCACGGCTCGCGCACCGCGTCGAGGTAGAAGCCGGCGCCGACGCCGAAGTCCCAGGTCTCCGCCTCGCCCGGCAGGTTGGCGCCGCGCGGGCTGGTGTCCGGCGCCAGCAGCGCCAGGCCGAGTTCGGCCGCCAGGCGTTGGGCGCCGGCCTTGACCGGGAAGGTCTCCTCGGTGCACGTCAGGCCGGCCAGGTAGACCAGCAGCGGCACCCGCTGCCGGCCGTCGGCGGCCTGCGGCGGGAGGTACAGCGAGAAGCGCATCGGCAGGCCGATGGCCTGCGACGCATGGCGCCAGAACTGCTGCCGGCCGCCGAAGCAGCCGTGCTCGGATATCAGGTCCATGAGGGGGGTGACGGCGAGATGCGGTGGAAAGGCCGGCCCTGCGGCCAGCCGCCGGGCCCCATGTTAAGGTGGCTCAATGCCTTTGTCGGTCCCGGCGCCACCACTGTCCTGATGCTGCGCAGCACGGTGACCTTGCTGTGGCGGGCGCTGGCGCTGCTGGCCCTGCTGCTGGCCTTGGCGGGCGTCGTGCTGCCGGTGCTGCCCACCGTGCCCTTCGTGCTGGTGGCGGCCTGGGCCGGCGGCAAGGGCTGGCCGGCGCTGGAGCGCTGGCTGCTCGACCATGCGCACCTTGGGCCGCCGCTGCGCCGCTGGCGGGAGCGCGGGGCGGTGCCGCGCAAGGCCAAGTGGGCCGCGACCCTGGCCATGACCGGCAGCGCGGTGATGCTTCAGTTCCTGCCGCTGCCGCTGTGGCTCCAGGTCGCGGTGCCGGCGGTCATGGTCGTGGTCGGCGCCTGGATCTGGTGCCGGCCGGAGGCGTGACCGTCTAGGCGCCGGCCACCCACTGCCCGTCGACCAGCCGCTGGTTCGGACGGAAGCGGGCCTTGTAGGCCATCTTCGCGCTGTCGGCGATCCAGTAGCCGAGGTAGACGTGCGGCAGCCCGAGCGAACGTGTCTGCTCGATCTGCCACAGCACGCTGTAGGTGCCGTAGCTGGCCTGGCGGTCCTCGGTGTCGTAGAAGGTGTAGACCGCCGAGATGCCGTCGTTCAGCACGTCGACGATGGACACCATGCGCAGCGCGCCCGGGCTGCCGTCGGCCGTCGGTTCGCGGAACTCCACCAGCCGCGAGTTGACCCGGCTCTGCAGCAGGAACTGGGTGTACTGGTCGACGCTGTCGTGGTCCATGCCGCCGCCGGCATGGCGGCCCGCCTGGTAGCGCAGGTAGAGCTGGTAGTGCTCCGGCGCGAAGCCCAGGCGCAGCACCCGGGTCTGCAGGTGACCGTGCGCCTTCAGCGAGCGCCGCTGGCTGCGCGACGGCTGGAACGTGGCCACCGGGACCCGCAGCGGCACGCAGGCGCGGCAGCCGTCGCAGTACGGCCGGTAGGTGAACAGGCCGCTGCGGCGGAAGCCGTTGGCCACCAGGCCGGAATAGGCGTCGGCGTGGATCAGGTGGCTGGGGGTCGCCACCTGCGACCGCGCCAGCCGCCCCGGCAGGTAGCTGCAGGGGTAGGGCGCCGTCGCGTAGAACTGCAGCGAGGCGAGCGGTAGTTCCTTCGGGTGCGTCACGTCGGCGGGCGGCGGGTGGTGGAACCGGGGTCGGCCGGTCAGGCGGCGGTGGTGTGGCCTCCATCGGCAAGCGACAAGCCGAGCGCGGCCCAGTGCGATCGATGATAGGTCCAGTCCGTCACCCCGGGCGCCCCACGGGTCAGGGCCACATGGCGCTCGAAGTCGGCGCGGGACGTCTCGCGCGCGCCCAGCGAGGCCAGGTGCCGGGTGTTCTGCTGGCAGTCGACGAGCGCGATGCCGTGCACCCGGCAGAAGGCGACCAGCCCGGCCAGCGCGATCTTCGAGGCGTCGGTGCGCAGCGAGAACATCGATTCGCCGAAGAACATCCGGCCCAGCGACACCCCGTACAGCCCGCCGACGAGTTGCCCGTCGATCCAGGTCTCGAAGCTGTGCACCGCCCCGGCGCGGTGCCAGGCGACGTACGCGGCCATCATTTCGGGCACGATCCAGGTGCCGTCCTGGCCCTCGCGCGGCATGGCGGCGCAGGCGGCGATCACCCGGTCGAAGGCGCTGTCGATGCGCAGCCCGCAGCCCGGCGTGCGGACGAACTTCTGCAGCGTCTTGCGCAGCGAGCGCGACAGCTTGAAGTCGGCCACCGGCAGCACCATGCGCGGGTCGGGCGCCCACCACAGCACTGGCTGGCCGGGGCCGTACCAGGGGAAGACGCCGCGGCCGTAGGCCTCGGTGAGCCGGGCCAGGCTCAGCTCGCCGCCGGCGGCCAGCAGCCCGGGCGCTTCCGAGCCCGGGCCGAGGGCCTGCTCGCTCGGCGGCAGGGGTTGTCGCTCATGGACGATCCAGGCGATTTGCGCGGGCTGCATGCAGCGGACAGGGAGGAGGCGCCCGCGGAAACCGGGCGGAACACCGAGTGTCGCGCAGCCGCCCGCTCCGGCTGCGGCACCGGGGATGGGCCCCGCCGTGGCGCACCGGGCGCACCGCTTGCTTCAATGCGGTGCATACGAAGAACATCCCATGAGCGCCCTTCCCATCCCCCGTGCGGCCCGCCGCATCCTCGTCGTCGACGACGACCCCGGTGCCGCCGACGCCCTGGCCCACCTGCTGCACCTCGAACTGGCCTGTGATGTCCACACCGCCTACGACGGCGCCGAGGCGCTCGACAAGGCGGCCGAGCTGCGGCCGGACGTGGTCATCATGGACATCTCGATGCCGATGGTCGACGGCACCGAGGCCGCCCGGCTGCTGCAGCGGCTGTTCAGCGCCAACGGCCGGGAGCCGCGGCTGGTCGCCCTCACCGCCCTCGACACCGAGCGCGACAGGGCCCGCATCCGCGAGGCCGGCTTCCAGGCCCACCTGGTCAAGCCGGTCGAGCTCGACCGCCTGATCGACGTGCTGCGCTGACGGAGCGACCGGACCTTCCCCGGGTCATGGGGGCGGGCGGCGGCGGCCGTCCCCGGGCGGCTACGCTCGCCGTCCATGTCGCCCGCCCCCCACCTTCGCCGCCTGCTGCTGTGCGCCGCCGCCTGGGCCGGCGCCGCGGCCGCCCAGCCCCTGCCCGAACTGGCCCGGCTGGCGCTGGCCGCCGACCCCGCGGTGGCCGGCGCCGAGGCGCAGGCGCGCGCCGCCGAGCAGCGCCTGGTGCAGGCCCGGGCCGCCTTCGGTCCCACGCTCAACCTGACCGCCAACCAGTCCGAGACCGACTACAAGGAAGCGCCGGCGTTCGACAACCGGCCCTTCCGCGGCAAGCAACTGGTGCTGCAGCTGACCCAGCCGGTGCTGCGGCCGGCGCTGTTCTCCGGGCTGCGCAGCGCCGAGGCGCAGTACGAGCAGGCGAGGGCGCAGCACGAGCAGGCCCGGCTGGCCTCGCTGCAGCGTTTCATGGAGGCCTGCTTCGACCTGCTGAAGGCGCGCGACACCCTGCGCTTCGCCCGCGCCCAGCAGCTGTCGACCGGCGAGCAGATGGCCGCCGCGCAGCGCAAGTACCGGGTGGGCACCGCGCCGGTGACCGACGTGCGCGAGGCCGAGGCCAAGGCCGACGTCGTCGCCGCGCAGCTGGCCGCCGCCGAGCATGAGGTCCAGATGCGCCAGCAGGTGCTGGCCGAGCTGGTCGGCCGCCCGGTGGACGGGCTGCTTGTCCGCAGCCTGCAGGACGACCGGCTGCCGTCGCTGGAGCCCGCGGCGGCGGCGCGCTGGCTGGACGACGCGCTGGCCGCGAGTCCCCAGGTGGCGCAGGCGCGCCTGGCGCTGGACGCCGCGCTGGCCGAGGTCGACCGGGCGTCGCTGGGCCATGCGCCGACGCTGGACCTGACCGCCAGCCACACCCGCAACCGCGACACCGGCAGCATCAACATCCTCACGCCGCGCCGCTACGACGCCACGCAGGTGGGGGTGAACTTCAACCTGCCGCTCTTCGCCAGCGGGGCCACGCAGTCCAAGGTGCAGGAGGCCCTCGCCCTGCGCGACAAGGCCCAGGGCGAGCTGGACGCGGCGCGTCGCGGCGTCACCCTCGGCGTGCGGCAGCAGTGGTCGGCCGCGCTGTCGGCGATGGCGCAGGCGCAGGGCTACGCCACCGCGGTGCGCTCGGGCGAGCTGTCGCTGCAGGCCAACCGGCGCGGCTACGAGGTCGGCGTGCGGGTGGCGGCCGAGGTGCTCGACGCCCAGTCCAAGCTCTTCGAGTCGCAGCGCGAGATGACGCGTTCGCGCTACGACGCCTGGCTCGGCCTGGTGCGGCTGAAGGTGCTGGCCGGCCGGCTGGACGACACCGACCTGGCCCAGCTCGACGGGCTGCTCGTCGAGCGGCCGCTGCCCGCCGCCGCGCCCGGCCGCGCGCGCGAGGACGACCGCCAGCGACGCTGACGCCCGGTCGGTCGCCCGCCTCCCCCAAAGGTCGGAAGCCCCCCGAGGAGGGTAGCCGTCCGGCCATGCCTTTCAGGACACTGTGCCGCCTGTGACCAGGAGTGCAGATGAACGACGCGGCAAAGACCGAGGAACGGGAACCGACACGGTCGGCGACGGCGCATGAGGACGTGGTGGCGGCGGTGCGGGCCGCCCTGCGGCTGATGGGCCTGCCAGCCGAGGATTTCGAGCTGCGGCTCTTCCCGTCGGCCCACCTCGGCCCGATGAGCCAACCCGAGCGGGTGCTCAGCGTGCGCCGCCTGCCGTGCGGCGAACCGCGGTTGTTCCTCGTCGCCGACGACGTGCCCTGGCTGATCCAACTGGTGGGCGACCTCTGCGAGGGCCGGCTGTAGGACGGGCGGCGCCGCCGGCGGACCGCGCGAGGCATGATCGGCGGGCGGCCCCCTGCCGCGCCGCGACCAGGAGCCGTCCATGCCCGACCCGATCGTGATCGTCGCCGCCGCCCGCACCCCGATGGGCGGCCTGCTCGGCGAGCTGTCCGGCCTGCAGGCCTGGGAGCTGGGCGCGGTGGCCATCGAGGCCGCCGTGCGCCGCGCCGGCCTGCCGGGCGAACGGGTCGACGAAGTGCTGATGGGCAACTGCCTGATGGCCGGGCAGGGCCAGGCGCCGGCCCGTCAGGCGCTGCGGCGCGCCGGGCTGCCCGACTCGGCCGGCGCCGTCACGCTGAGCAAGATGTGCGGCTCCGGCATGCGCGCTCTGATGTTCGGCCACGACATGCTGTCCGCCGGCTCGGCCGACGTGGTGGTCGCCGGCGGGATGGAGAGCATGAGCAACGCGCCGCACCTGAGCGCGCTGCGGCGCGGCGTGCGCTACGGTGCCACCGCGCTGCTGGACCACATGGCGCACGACGGCCTGGAAGACGCCTACGACCGGCTGCCCGACGGCCGCGGCAAGTCGATGGGCCTCTTCGCGGAGGACTGCGCGGCCCGCTACGGCTTCACCCGCGAGGCGATGGACCGCTACGCCGTCGCGTCCACCGAACGCGCACGGCAGGCGCAGGCGGACGGTGCCTTCGACTGGGAGATGGCCCCGGTGTCGTTGCCGGCCGAACGCGGCGCGGCGCCGGCGGTGGTGGCCCGCGACGAGCAGCCGGCGAAGGCCCGGCCGGACCGCATCCACGGCCTGAAGCCGGCGTTCAAGGCCGACGGCACCATCACCGCGGCCACCTCGTCCAGCATTTCCGACGGTGCGGCGGCGCTGGTGTTGATGCGCCGGTCGGACGCCGAACGGCAGGGCATCCCGCCGCTGGCGCGCATCGTCGGCCATGCGGTGCATGCGCAGGCGCCGGCCTGGTTCAGCACCGCGCCGGCGGGGGCGGTTCGCACGCTGCTGCAGCGCTGCGGCTGGTCGGCCGGCGACGTGGCGCTGTGGGAGGTCAACGAGGCCTTCGCCGCGGTGGCGCTCGCCGCGATGGCCGACTTCGGCCTGCCGCACGACATCGTCAACGTGCACGGCGGCGCCTGCGCCCTCGGCCACCCGATCGGCGCCTCCGGCGCCCGCATCGTGGTCACGCTGCTCGGGGCCCTGCGCCGGCGCGGGCTGCGCCGCGGCGTGGCGACGCTGTGCATCGGCGGCGGCGAAGCCACCGCCATCGCCATCGAGCGCCTGTAGGCCTCGGGGAAAGGCGCGACGCACGGGCGAAGTGCCATCGCCCTACAGCGCGTTCGACGCCCGCCCGACAGCCAGGGCACGGTCGGATTCGAACAATGTGCCCATGTCCCACCCTCAGGAGACTTCCATGCACAAGCGTTCGAACACCCTGGTTCTCGGTCTGGTCGCCTCGGCCGCCTTCGTCCTCGCCGGCTGCGACGTGCAGAAGACGCAGGAGGGCAGCGTGCAGCTGCCGAAGTACGACGTCCAGAAGACGCAGGAGGGCAATGTCAACCTGCCCAAGTACGACGTCACCGCGCCGGATGTGACCGTCGAGAAGACCCAGAAGGAGGTCACGGTGCCGAAGGTGACCACCGAGAAGGAAACCATCACCGTGCCGAAGGTCGACATCAAGACCGGGCAGGAGAAGGCCGCGGAAGGCAACCGCTGATCGTCCGGCCCCTCAACCCACCGCCGTCAGGCTGGCGTTGCCGCCCGCCGCGGCGGTGTTGATGCTCACGGCGCGCTCCACCAGCAGCCGTTCCAGCGCGATGGCCCCATCGCCCGATCGCAGGCCTTGCAGGCCGGCGATCGGGCCGGGGCGTTCGGCCAGCTGCCGTTGGAGCGCGAGCAGCTCGGCGCGCTCGCCGTGGTGCATCGCGGCGTCGACGTTGGCGCCGAGCATGTCGGGCGCTCCGTGCAGGCGGATCTGGGTCCGCACCGGCGCCGGCAGCCGGTCGCGCAGCGGCCGGGCCGACGACGGCCACAGCGCGGTGCTGCCCACCGCCAGCACCGCCGCCAGCTGCAGCAGCCGGTCCGCGTCGGCCTCGGCATGGCAGAGCACCGCCCGCCGCGGCAGCAGCCGAAGCTCGTTGTGCTCACCCGTGGGGCCGGGCAGGACCCGCTTCAACCCGGCGCAGGACTCGGCGGCGAAGCGTTCGCAGGCGTCCGCCAACGCCGCGCGTCCCTGCGCCGTGGCCCAGCCCCGCAACGCCAGCAGCGGCGGCGGTGCGGGTGGGGCAGGTCGGTCGCCGCGCAGTGCGCGGGCCAGGCCCAGCGCGGGCCGGGCCGCGAGCAGCCGCGTCATGTACAGCGGCCCGCCGGCCTTCGGCCCGGTGCCCGACAGGCCCTCGCCGCCGAAGGGCTGCACCCCGACCACCGCGCCCACCATCGTGCGGTTGACGTAGACATTGCCCACCCGGGCGTTGTCCACCACCTGCCGCACGGTCTCGTCGATGCGGGTGTGCAGGCCGAGGGTGAGGCCGTGGCCGGTGGCGTGCAGAGAAGCGAGCAATGCCGGAAGCTCCCCGCGGCGCCAGCGCAGCACGTGCAGCACCGGGCCGAACACCTCTTCCGTCAGTTCGTCCAGCCGCTGCAGCTCGATCAGCGTGGGCGGCATGAAGGTGCCGTGGGCGCGTGCGTCGTCGGCTCCCCGCGGCGCCGGCTGGTGCACCGGTCGACCGCGCGACCGCATCGCCTCGACGTGGCGCTGCAGCCGGTCCAGGGCCTCGGTGTCGATGACCGGGCCGACGTCGCACGACAGGCGGTCCGGCGGGCCGACCTGCAGCTCGGCCATGGCGCCCTTGAGCAGGTCCAGCACCGGCTGCGCGATGTCCGCCTGCAGGCACAGCACCCGCAGCGCCGAGCAGCGCTGGCCGGCGCTGTCGAAGGCCGAGGCCAGCGCGTCGGCCACCACCTGCTCGGGCAGCGCGGAGGCGTCGACGATCATGGCGTTCTGCCCACCGGTCTCGGCGATCAGCGGCAGCGGCCGGCCCTCGTCGTCCAGCCGGTCGGCCAGTTGGCGGGCGATGCCCTTGGCCACCGCGGTGGAGCCGGTGAACAGCACGCCGCGCACGCCTTCATGGGCGACCAGCGCCCGCCCCACGCCGTCACCATCGCCCGGCAGCAGTTGCAGGGCGCCCTGCGGCACACCGGCGCAGTGCAGCAGGCGCACCGCCTCGGCGGCCACCAGCGGGGTCTGCTCGGCCGGCTTGGCGAGCACGGTGTTGCCCGCCGCCAGCGCCGCGGCCACCTGGCCGGTGAAGATGGCGAGCGGGAAGTTCCAGGGGCTGATGCAGGCCAGCGCGCCCAGCGGCCGGTGGCTGTGGTTGTCGAAATGCGCGCGCAGCTCGGCGGCGTCGTGGCGCAGGAAGTCCACCGCCTCGCGCACCTCGGCCAGCGCATTGGGCACGGTCTTGCCGGCCTCGCGCACCAGCAGCGCCATGAGGCGCGGTCGCTCGGCCTCGAACAGGTCGGCCGCGGTCTCCAGCCGGGCTGCGCGCTCGGTCGGCGGCAGCGCGCGCCAGGCCGGCCAGGCCTGCTGCGCGGCGCGCACCGCGGCGTCCACGTCGGCAGGGGTCGCGTCCTGCACCTGGCCGACGACGTCGCGGGTGTCGGCCGGGTTGTGCACCGGTCGTGGCGCCGTGTCCGCTGTCGGTGCGTTGTCCGCCAGCAGCGGCCCGGCACTGGAGGGCGTGGACGCCGCTTCCTGCAGTTCGGCCTGCAGCGTGCGCAGCACCGCGTCGCTGGCCAGGTCCAGCCCGCGGGCGTTGCGCCGCGCCGGCCCGTACAGCCGCGCCGGCAAGGGGATCGACGGGTGCGGGCGGCCGGCCTCGCCGCCCTCGTCGCGGGCCCGCGCCACCACCTCGGCCACCGGGTCGCGCACCAGCGCCGCCAGCGGCCGCCCGTGGTCGGCGACCTGGTGCACGAAGGAGGTGTTGGCGCCGTTCTCCAGCAGCCGCCGCACCAGGTAGGCGAGCAGCGTCTCGTGCGGGCCCACCGGGGCGTAGATGCGGCAGGGCCGGCCGAGGCCGCCCCTCGACACCGGCGGCACCACCCGCTCGTACAGCGGCTCGCCCATGCCGTGCAGGCACTGGAACTCGTACTGCCCCGGCGTCCAGGCGGCCGGGTCGGCCATCTGGTGGACGGCCGCCAGCGTCTGCGCGTTGTGGGTGGCGAACTGCGGGTAGACCGCGTCCGGCGCGGCCAGCAGGCGACGGGCGCAGGCGAGGTAGGCCACGTCGGTGTGGGCCTTGCGCGTGTACACCGGGTAGCCGTCCAGCCCGTCGACCTGCGCGCGCTTGACCTCGCTGTCCCAGTAGGCGCCCTTGACCAGCCGGACCATCAGCCGCCGGCCGCTGCGGCGCGCCAGCGCCACCAGGTGGTCGACGACGAAGGGCGCCCGCAGCTGGTAGGCCTGCACCACGACGCCCAGGCCCTGCCAGCCGGCCAGCGCCGGCTCGGCGCACAGCCGCTGCAGCAGGTCCAGCGACAGCAGCAGGCGGTCGGCTTCCTCGGCGTCGAGGTTGAGCCCGATGTCCTGCTGCCGCGCCTGCAGCACCAGGCCGAGCAGCCGGGGGTAGAGCTCGTCCATCACCCGTTCGCGCTGGGCCCTGCGGTAGCGCGGGTGCAGCGCCGACAGCTTGATCGAGATGCCCGGGCCGTCCCGCACGCCGCGGCCATGCGCCGAGGCGCCGATGGCGGCGATGGCCTGCGCGTAGGCGCGGCCGTAGCGCTCGGCGTCGGCGTGGGTCACGGCGGCCTCGCCCAGCATGTCGTAGGAATGGCGGAAGCCGCGGGCCTCCAGCGCCCGCGCCCGTGCCAGCGCCTCGTGGATGGTGCGGCCGGCGACGAACTGCTCGCCCATCAGCCGCACGGCCATGTCCACCCCCGCGCGCACCAGCGGCTCGCCGCCGCGCGCCAGCAGCCGACCGGCGACCGCCGCCAGGCCACCTTCGCGGGGCCCGAGCAGCTTGCCGGTGAACAGCAGCCCCCAGGCGGCGGCGTTGACGAAGGGCGAGGGGCTGCGCTGGAGGTGGTCCTCCCAGCGGCCGGCGCCGAGCTTGTCGCGGATCAGCGCGTCGCGGGTGGCCGCGTCGGGGATGCGCAGCAGCGCCTCGGCCAGGCACATCAGGGCCACGCCCTCGTCGGAGGACAGCGAGTACCGCTGCAGCAGGCCCTGCACCCAGGCGGCGCGGCCGAAGCCGGTCGGGCGCTCGCGCAGGGCGGCGGCCAGCCGCAGGGCCAGCGCCTGCGCCTCGCGCGAGGCGGCCTCGGGCAGGCGGGCGGCGTCGAGCAGCGCGGCCACCGCCTCGGGCTCGGTCAGCCGGGCCGCGTCATCGATGGCCTCGCGGGTGTCGTCGTGCGGCGCCTCGGAGCGGCCTGCAAAGGCGCTGAAGGGGTCGGCCGGCGGCTCCTGAGCGGGGGAGGAGGGGTGCATCGCGGACGAGGATGCCGCAAGCCGTGTGCCGCCGTCGCCGGGCCAGGGTCGGCCCCTGGCGGCCCCCCGGCTCAGTGCAGCTTGCGGCCGCGGCCCGCCTGCCCGCCGGCCAGGTCCTTGCCCTCCACGCCGGCGAACAGCCGCGCCGCGCGCACCTTGATGTCGAGCAGCTCGTTCGGCGTCACGCTGTACTTGCCCGAGAAGCGCTCGACCTGCACCGAGAACTCGACGTCCTTGCCGTCGTTGCTCAGGGTGCCGCTGGTGAAGGCGTAGTCCTCGCGGCTGGCCGGCAGGCCCTGCGCGGCCACGTCGTAGTCGACGTAGCGCACGTCGCGGATCTCGCCGCTGGCCAGGTCCAGCGAGCCGGTCGAGCTGACGATCTCGTCGTCCAGCTCGTCGGTCAGGGTGATGGGGACGGTGAGGTTCACGGTGCAGTCCTGTGGCGCATGTCGGTCTCCCGGGCCGGGCGACCGTGAAAGAAAATGCCCCGGCTGCGTCAGCAACCAGGGCATCTCGTGTGTTGGCTCCCCGACCTGGGCTCGAACCAGGGACTGCGGATTAACAGTCCGGTGGCCGGCCGAGGGATAAAGCATTGTCGCTGCTCGCAATTCTAGCCGACGCCGTCTGATATTTCCGGTCGTTGGTGCGTGGCTAACCCCTTGATTGGTATGGCCTGCGGCTCGTATTTCAGACAGCCGAGGCGACCCAATTCGGGGCCACCGCGCCGCGCCAGCGGCTCTTGACGTAGATCTCCGTGGTGCGCACCGACTCGTGGCCGCACAGCACCTGGATCTCCTCCAGCGGCACGCCCGACTGCCACATGTCGATGGCGCCCTTGCCCTTCATGTCGTAGAAGCCCCATGGCGCCATCGCGGCAAGCGGCCCGCCTGCGGCCGTGTGCTCGCGCCGCACGTCGGCCTGGCGGCGCTTCAGCATCGCGCACAGCCCGTCGTAGCTGTAGGCCTTGCCGTCGCGGCGGTGTACCAGCGTCAGGCCGGTGACGTTGGCCCGCGCGATGCGGGCGACGATCTCGTCGGGGCTCAGGCTGTCGTTGCGGTAGGGCATGAGCCACTGTATTGGCAATGGCGGGGTCGAAGCGCCGCCCCAACCCGGCTCTACAGCGCGCGCTCAACCGCGGCTGCCCGGCGCTACACTAGCTTGACGACCACCAAGGAAAGCGGAGCAGAGATGGCCCTCTCGAACGAAATGCGCCGATTGCAAAACAAGTGGGCGACCGGTCAGGGATGGCCAAAGAGGCTGGAGTGGATAGAACTATCTGGAGTTCGAGGCTGGGTTGGGCAGCGGGTCGACTTTGGCTTCCCTATCGTGGCCCTCGTTGGAGAGAACGGTTCTGGAAAGAGTACGGTTTTGCAATCGTCAGCGTCTGTCTATAAGTCGAACACCAAATTAAGTGAATCTTTTGCTTCAGACTTCTTTCCGGACACGCCTTTTGAGACCATTTCAGGAGTAACGCTCCGGTTTTCTTACAGGGAGGGCGCGAACTCACAGACGAAAACAATTCGAAAGCCATCCGATCGATGGCGCGGAAATCCGGAGCGCCCGGAACGGCCGGTAATTTACGTCGACCTAAGCCGCATTCAACCTGTAGGCGCCCGAGTTGGATTCTTGAAATTGCTGAAGGCCGGCGTTACAGAGCACTCTCACGATCCCTTCGATCCAGATCGTCTTCAACGATTATCCTATATTGTTGGAAAAAAATATGCGAACGCTGGCATTTCGAGCACAAACGTCGACGAGAAGCGCCGTGTGCCAGTGCTGACTCTCGGTGATTCACGGTACTCCGGATTCCATCAAGGAGCTGGAGAAATTGCTGCCGCGGAATTGCTCGCTCAGCCCTTCCCGAAGTACAGCCTTGTTCTCATAGACGAGATCGAGACGTCGCTCCATCCTCGTGCGCAGCGGCGTCTTGTTAGAGATTTGGCTCGAATTGCCCGAGAGAATGAGCTCCAGATTGTTCTGACGACTCACTCTCCCTATGTTCTAGAAGAGCTGCCGCCCGAGGGCCGAATCTATTTGATGGAGGGGCATGCTGGGAAGAGCGTAGTTACTGGCGTCAGTCCGGATTTCGCCATGACACGCATGGATGAAGAGCAGCACCCCGAGTGCGATTTGTATGTGGAGGATCCTCGGGCGGGACTACTGGTGAGAGAGGCGCTCATCAAAGTTGATAAGGACTTGCTCGACCGAGTGCAAATAATTCCTTATGGGAGCGCGCAGGTCGGTATTGCATTAGGCATGATGCGGCATCAAAACCGTTTCCCTCGCCCTTCCGTAGTGTTCTTGGATGGAGATCAAGACTCCGCGCATGGGTGTGACGTCTTGCCGGGCAATGATGCGCCTGAAGTGGTTATCTTTGAAGCACTAAGACCACTAAATTGGTCGGGGGTTGCAGAGCGAATCGGTCGGGATGTCTCTATGACCATTGATGAGTTGAATGCCGCGATGACGCTTGCAAATCATCATGATTGGGTAAAGGCGGCCGCGAGTAAGCTTTATGTCGGTGGCGACATCTTGTGGCAAGCACTTTGTGCGACGTGGTGCACAACTGCTTCCCCAGAAGCTCTGGCTCGAATCACTGACCCTGTACGTGAAGCGTTGTCTGGCTCGCCCTAGCAATGGCTTCGGGGCGATCGCACCAAACGCTTAGCCAGTGCGAGCAGAAGCCCCGCTGACCTGCTGGCCGGCATCGAACCGATGCTGCTGTCGGAGGTGCGCGAGCCCTTCGACGACCCGGCCTGGACATTCGAGCTGAAGTTCGACGGCTGGCGCCTGCTGGCGGCGGTTGCCGGTGATCAGGTGGAGCTACGTACTCGCAACGGGGCGAGCGCCACCCGCTGGTTCCCGGAGGTGGCCACGAACCTGGCCGGCTTGGCGGGCGGCCCGCACGTCCTCGACGGTGAGGTGTGCGTGTTGGACGACCTGGGGCGATCGGACTTCGATCGACTGCAGGACCGCGCGCGCCGCCGCGGCTGGAAGCCCGGCTTCGACCCGGTCGTCTTCTGCTGCCTTCGACGTGCTGGTGCACAACGGCCGTGACGTGCGGACGGCGCCGCTGGTCGAGCGCCAGGCCGCCCTCGCCGCGCTGCTCGAGGCGCCGCGGCTGTCGGTGATGCGAGTGACCGGGTTTGTGGGGCAGGGCGTCTGGCTCTTCGAGCAGGCCAAGGCGCTGGAGTTGGAGGGCATCGTCGCCAAGCGTCTGGCGTCGCCCTACGCCGGAGGCCGGTCGCTGGACTGGCTCAAGATTAAGCGGCCGGGCGCGGTGCCGCCAGAGCGGTTCAAACGCAGCTGAGCCGCAGACTCTGCCCTAGTTCCGGGCTTCCACGCCTATGTGCGGCTTGGACCATGTTGATCTACTGCATCGGCCGGAAGCTGCCTTCCTAATTCCGCATTTATGGCTTCATCTTGAGAACGTCAAGTTTCTCATGGGATGCGCTAGGTAATGAACGAAGCCAATCGCGCCCTCATTACGGTGATGAGCTCTATCATTGTTGGCAGCCGGA
Source organism: Aquabacterium sp. J223 (assembly GCF_024666615.1). Lineage (NCBI taxonomy): Bacteria > Pseudomonadati > Pseudomonadota > Betaproteobacteria > Burkholderiales > Sphaerotilaceae > Aquabacterium > Aquabacterium sp. J223. Next base: position 2,003,548 of record NZ_CP088297.1, read on the forward strand.
AAATCTCCACCAGTATAGATTCCCACTAACCATGCTTGCTGACTCGGTAAAAGCAAAAAAACAGGAGAGCCGGACATTCCTTTCGCGCAAACCCCATCAGTTACGATGTGCGTCATCGTGCGGCTTGCTGCGACGGTACGGGTTAGCACAACCGGCACAGGCTCTTCGTCACCGTTAATGCTATACCCATAGGGGTAGCCGGCAACTGAGAGGTTGGTCCCGATGTTAAAGAACCTTGCGTCAATGATGTTGTCCGAGCCGCAAATAAGCGGGTATATGGGCTCGTGTTCCTTCGGGACTGGGATGCGCGCAATGTCGAAATTATCTGGCTTGCGCACCTTCCAGTTGTCCGTATCCACAATTAATTCACCGCCCGCCTGTTGTTCCCACAGCGGCATTCCGCTTTCATCGTACAGGGGGAGGGTGAATGAGGTCATCCCCTTCATGTGATATAGACTGGATCCTGGCCGACCGGATGCTTTTAAATATTCCGCTCTGACAGCCAATCTCTTTTTCGGGTCGGGGGGAATTCTGGTGTTGGCCACGCAAATCCCGATAGGACGTGCCAAGCGGTGTAGATATAAAGAGTTCCTCTATCGCGTAAAAAGAAACCTGTGGCAGGAATTGTAGAGCCGCCCCCATCTAGCACCAAGGCGAGTCGAATGACCCCGTACGGCACGCCACTAAAACTGAGTGGATTTCGACCTTTTTGTTGCGCCAAAATTGCCTCGAGGTTAACGGGTATCCAGTAGTCGGGCTTTTGCCACTGCGCCTTCGATCCTAAACCTACCTGCTTCGACTAAAAGATGTGGGCGGAGGCGGTGCTGGCTGAGCGGTTCGAGCGCTGCCGCGGACCTACTTGAGTAGGAAGGCGTCAGCCGCGTCCAGCAACTCGGCGTAGTAGGCCAGTCCGCATTCAGCCAGCGCCACCGGTCTACCATGGAACGGTTGCCCTAGGTGACTAGTAGGAATCGGGTAAGACTTTCCTCGGTTGGTCACGGGAAGCAGGCCCAGCGAGGGGCTGGTCACCTCCACCTTCAAGTTCTCGGCTACACCGCTGACGGTGCCATCCTTGTGCACGATCACCTCGCTCATGTAGGCGGGCTTCTGCGGGTCAGCCGCCGCCATGGTGATGCTGCCTGGCACGCGCGACGTGATGTCAGCAATGGTGTGTTCTTGGGCGTCTCGCGCCCGGCGGAGATATGCAAGAAGTGGGTCGGTCTCCCGCGCTTTGCGGTACTTGGCGGCCCAACCGTTCCACTTCGGGCTCCGGCCGTAGTGCGCCTCTGCCTTGAACCAACAGCGCTCCAGATCCTGCAAGAAGCTCTTCCAGTGGTGCTCTGCATCCTCGAGCGTCGGCGCGGTGGCGAAGGCCTCGACGTGGGCCTTGGCGCGGGCAAGGTGCTCCTTTGGCTTGTTTGAGGGCTGCATCTACCCACCCCGACATCAGACACCTGTCTGATATTCCCCGGTCCAGAACGGACCAAGGGGCTAGGCTTGTGGCCTAACCCCTTGATTTATATGGCTCCCCGACCTGGGCTCGAACCAGGGACCTGCGGATTAACAGTCCGTCGCTCTACCGACTGAGCTATCGGGGAATCGAAACTGGCGGCGCCCTGTTCCTCGCGGTGAAGGCGCGGTGACGAGGCTCGCGAAGACCGCATTGCCCTGCCCAACCAATTTTCGAAAAGCCGCGACTCTACCACGCCCGCGAAGCGCCGCGCAGGCGCTACCCTCGCGGCCACGCATGAACCTCAAGCAGCTGGAGTACTTCGTCCACGTCGCCGAGCTCGGCAGCTTCAGCAAGGCGGCGCTGGTGCTGGGCATCGCGCAGCCGGCGCTGTCGCGGCAGGTGCGGGCGCTGGAGGTGGACCTGCGCGAGACGCTGCTGCTGCGCAACGGCCGCGGGGTGGAGCTGACCGAGCCCGGCCGCCGCCTGCTGGAGCACGGCGTGGCGATCCTGCAGCAGATGGCGCGGGCGCGGGAGGACATTGTCAGCGGCCGCGACGAGCCGGCCGGCGCCATCGTCATCGGCCTGCCGCCCAGCATCGGCCGCCAGCTCACGCTGCCGCTGATCGACGCCGTGCGACGCCGGCTGCCGAGGGCGCGCCTGTCGGTGGTCGAAGGCCTGTCGGCGCACATCACCGAGTGGATCCTGACCGGCCGGGTCGACCTGGGCCTGGTGCACAACCCCGGGCCGGAGCCGGCGCTGGAGACGACGCCGGTGCTGGCCGAGGACCTGTGCCTCATCACCCGGCGGGAGGACGAGGTCGAGCGCCACGCCCGGCGCCGCCCGCTCAAGCTGCGCGAGCTGCCGGGGCGGCCGCTCATCGTGCCCGAGCGCAGCCACACCATGCGCAAGCTGCTGGAGGCGCAGGCGGCGCTGGCCGGCATCAAGCTCGAGGTGGCGTGGGAGGTGTCGAGCATCCCGTCGATCATCGACCTGGTCTGCGCCGGCTACGGCAACGCGGTGCTGTCGGCCAGCGCGGTCAACGCCTCGGGCCGGGCCGCCGAGCTGGCCGTGCGGCCGCTGGTCGAGCCGCGCCTGACCAGCGTGCTGTGCCTGGCCGCCTCGGCGACGAGGCGGGCGACCCCGCTGCAGCGCCAGGCGGCGCAGCTGCTGACCGAACTGGTGGCGGCGCTGCCGGCGGACGACGGTCGCCTGCCGGGCGCCAGCCGCGGGCCTCATGCCAAGGCGAGATAGCTGCTAGTGGTCGGCGCTGCTTTTGCGGCATGGCACTAACACCCATAATCGGCGGCTGACCCTGGTGGCGGGATCCGGTCCCGCCGCGGCTGCCCGATCTGCGAAGGACCCCGCATGAGCCTGATCATCGACATCCACGGCCACTACACCACCGCGCCCAAGGCGCTGGAGAACTGGCGCAACCAGCAGATCGCGGGCATCCAGGACCCGGCGGCCAAGCCCAAGGTGGCCGACCTGAAGATCAGCGACGACGAGCTGCGGGAGTCGATCGAGCTCAACCAGCTGGCGAAGATGAAGGAGCGCGGCAGCGACATCACCATCTTCAGCCCGCGCGCCAGCTTCATGGCCCACCACATCGGCGACTTCGAGGTCAGCTCGACCTGGGCCGCCATCTGCAACGAGCTGTGCTTCCGCGTCAGCCAGCTCTTCCCCGACCACTTCATCCCGGCGGCCATGCTGCCGCAGTCGCCCGGCGTCGACCCGAAGACCTGCATCCCCGAGCTGGTGAAGTGCGTGGAGCAGTACGGCAACGTGGCCATCAACCTGAACCCCGACCCGTCCGGCGGCCACTGGACCAGCCCGCCGCTGACCGACCGTCACTGGTACCCCATCTACGAAAAGATGGTCGAGTACGACATCCCGGCGATGGTGCACGTCAGCACCAGCTGCAACGCCTGCTTCCACACCACCGGCGCGCACTACATCAACGCCGACACCACCGCGGTGATGCAGCTGATCCAGGGCGAGCTGTTCAAGGACTTCCCGACGCTGAAGTTCATCATCCCGCACGGCGGCGGCGCCGCGCCCTACCACTGGGGCCGCTACCGCGGGCTGGCGCAGGAGCTGAAGAAGCCGCTGCTGACCGAGCACCTGCTGAAGAACGTGTTCTTCGACACCTGCGTCTACCACCAGCCGGGCATCGACCTGCTGACCACGGTGATCCCGGTGGACAACATCCTCTTCGCCAGCGAGATGATCGGCGCGGTGCGCGGCATCGACCCGGAGACGGGCGCCTACTACGACGACACCAAGCGCTACATCGAGGCCTCGAAGATCCTCTCGGCCGAGGACAAGCACAAGGTCTACGAGGCCAACGCGCGCCGCGTCTACCCGCGTCTGGATGCCGCCCTCAAGGCCAAGGGCAAGTAACCAAGGAGCCAGCACATGTACGAACTGGGCGTCGTCTACCGCAACATCACCCGCGCCGACCGCGCGACCACCGACCGGCTGGCCGCCCTCGGCTCCGCCACCGTGCACGAGGCCATGGGCCGCGTCGGCCTGCTCAAGCCCTACATGCGGCCGATCTACACCGGCGCGCAGGTCTCCGGCACCGCGGTCACCGTGCTGCTGCACCCGGGGGACAACTGGATGATGCACGTCGTCGCCGAGCAGATCCAACCGGGCGACATCGTCGTGGCGGCCATCACCGCCGAGTGCACCGACGGCTACTTCGGCGACCTGCTGGCCACCAGCTTCCAGGCCCGCGGCGCGCGCGCGCTGGTCATCGACGCCGGCGTGCGCGACGTGAAGACGCTGACCGAGATGCAGTTCCCGGTCTGGTCCAAGGCCATCAGCAGCAAGGGCACCATCAAGGCGACGCTGGGCTCGGTGAACATTCCGGTGGTGTGTGCCGGCATGTGGGTGACGCCGGGCGACGTCATCGTCGCCGACGACGACGGCGTGGTCTGCGTGCCGCGCGCCATGGCCGAGAAGACGCTGGAGGCCGCACTGGCGCGCGAGGCCAACGAAGGCGCCAAGCGCGAACAGCTCGCCGCCGGCACGCTGGGCCTGGACATGTACAAGATGCGCGAGCCGCTGGCCAAGGCGGGCCTCAAGTACATCGACTGACATCGCCATGAGCGCGACCCCGCAGCAATGGCAGGTCGGTCTCGTCGGCTACGGCGAGGTGGGGCGCATCCTGGCCGAGGACCTGCGGGCGCAGGCCGTGGCGGTGCGCGCCTTCGACCTGAAGCTGCTCGACGACCGCGCGCCGCCCCTGCGCGACCATGCGGCGGCGCATGGCGTGGTGCTGGCCGCGTCCCATCGCGAACTGGCCGAGGGCTGCGACCTCATCGTCTCCGCCGTCACCGCCAGCCAGGCGGTGACCGTGGCCGAGGCCTGCGCGCCCGCCGTGAAACGCGGCGCCTTCTTACTCGACTTCAACTCCGCCTCGCCCGGCGCCAAGCAGCGCGCGGCGGCCGCGGTCAACGCGGCCGGCGGTCGTTACGTCGAGGGCGCGGTGATGACCTCGATCCCGCCCTACCGCATCAAGGTGCCGCTGCTGCTGGGCGGGCCCGACGCGGCGGCGCTGGAGCCGCTGGTCAACGCCCTCGGCTTCGCCGCCAAGGTCAGCAGCGACCGGCTGGGGGTCGCCTCGGCCACCAAAATGTGCCGCAGCGTGATGATCAAGGGCCTGGAGGCGATGGTCATCGAGAGCTTCACCACCGCCCGGCACTATGGCGTCGAGGACGCTGTGATCGCCTCGCTGCACGAGACCTTCCCCGGCATCGACTGGGAGAAGCAGGCGGCCTACTTCTTCCAGCGCGTGATCGAGCATGGCCGGCGCCGCAGCGAGGAGGTGCGCGAGGTGGCGCAGACGGTGCGCGAGGCGGGGCTGGAGCCCTGGTCCGCCGCCGGCACCGCCGAGCGCCAGGCCTGGGTCGCCGACCTGGCCGACGGCGGTTTGTTCGGCGTCAAGGGAACGCCTTCATTCGCCCGCAGCGCCGACTGGCGCACCGAGGCCGACCGCATCCTCTCGTTTGTGAAGCACAAGGACTGACCTCCCATGAGCAACGGCAAGCCCGCGACGGGCAACCACACCAAGACCGCCGGCTGGTTGGACTGGTACACCGGCCCGAGCAAGCCGGCCTTCCAACTGCCCGCGGGCGCGGTGGACGCCCATTGCCACGTCTTCGGGCCTGGCGCCCAGTTCCCCTATGCGCCGGAGCGCAAGTACACCCCCTGCGACGCCAGCAAGGAGCAGCTGTTCGCCCTGCGCGACCACCTCGGCTTCTCCCGCAACGTCATCGTGCAGGCCACCTGCCACGGCGCCGACAACCGGGCGCTGATCGATGCCTGCCAGGCGTCGGGCGGCAAGGCGCGCGGCGTGGCCACGGTGAAGCGCTCGGTCGGCGACGACGAACTGCAGGCCCTGCACGCCGCCGGTGTGCGCGGCGTGCGCTTCAACTTCGTCAAGCGGCTGGTCGACTTCACGCCGAAGGACGAGCTGATGGAGATCGCCGGGCGCATCTCCAAGCTCGGCTGGCACGTGGTCATCTACTTCGAGGCGGTGGACCTGCCCGAGCTGTGGGACTTCTTCACCGCGCTGCCCACCACCGTCGTGGTCGACCACATGGGCCGGCCGGACGTGAGCAAGCCGGTGGACGGGCCGGAGTTCGAACTCTTCCTGAAGTTCATGCGCGAGCATGGCAACGTGTGGAGCAAGGTCAGCTGCCCCGAACGGCTGTCGGTGGCCGGTCCGCCGGCGCTGAACGGCGAGCGCAACGCCTACCGGGACGTCGTGCCCTTCGCCCGCCGCATCGTCGACACCTTCCCCGATCGTGTGCTGTGGGGAACCGATTGGCCGCATCCGAACCTGAAGGATCACATGCCCGACGACGGGCTGCTGGTCGACTTCATCCCCCACATCGCCACCACCCCCGAGCTGCAGAAGAAGCTGCTGGTCGACAACCCGATGCGCCTGTACTGGCCAGAGGAGGTCTGACATGTCCCTGAAGAAAGACTATCTCGACGTTCCCGGCACCACCATCTTCGACGCGGAGCAGTCCCGCAAGGGCTACTGGTTGAACCAGTTCTGCATGTCGCTGATGACGGCGGAGAACCGCGCCCGCTTCAAGGCGAACGAGCGCGCCTACCTCGACGAGTGGCAGATGACCGAGGCGCAGAAGCAGGCCGTGCTCGACCGCGACCTCAACCGCTGCATCGAGCTCGGCGGCAACATCTACTTCCTCGCCAAGATCGGTGCCACCGACGGCCGGAGCTTCCAGCAGATGGCGGGCTCGATGACCGGCATGACCGAAGAGGAGTACCGCGACATGATGATCAAGGGTGGCCGTTCCGCGAACGGCAACCGGGTGCTCGGCGAGGACGGCGACGCCCAGCCGCACCGCCAGCCACAGGGCCTCGCCGGCCGGAAGGAACAGGCTTGACCATGGCCAAGATCACCGCCTCCGTCTTCACCTCGCACGTGCCGGCCATCGGCGCGGCGCTCGACCTCGGCAAGACCGGCGAGCCGTACTGGCAGCCGCTGTTCGCCGGCTACGAGCCGTCCAAGCGCTGGATCAAGGAGAACCCGCCCGACGTGGTGTTCCTGGTCTTCAACGACCACGCCACCGCCTTCAGCCTGGACTTCATCCCGACCTTCGCCATCGGCACGGCGGCCGAGTTCCAACCCGCCGACGAGGGCTGGGGACCGCGGCCGGTGCCCAAGGTGTACGGCCATCCCGAGCTGGCGTCGCACATCGCCCAGTCGGTGATCCAGGACGACTTCGACCTCACCATCGTCAACAAGATGGACGTCGACCACGGCCTGACGGTGCCGCTGTCGCTGCTGTTCGGCCAGCCCGACGCCTGGCCCTGCAAGGTCATCCCCTTCGCGGTCAACGTGGTGCAGTACCCGGTGCCGTCGGGCCAGCGCTGCTTCAACCTGGGCAAGGCCATCCGCAAGGCGATCGACAGCTACGACGAGCCGCTGAACGTGCAGATCTGGGGCACCGGCGGCATGAGCCACCAGCTGCAGGGTCCGCGCGCCGGCCTGATCAACAAGGACTGGGACAACCGCTTCCTCGACCGACTGATCGCCGAACCGGCCGAGCTGGCCAAGGTGCCGCACATCGAGTACGTGCGCGAGGCCGGCTCCGAGGGCATCGAACTGGTGATGTGGCTGATCGCCCGCGGCGCGATGGCCGATGTGGCGGGCGGGCCGAAGCCCACCGTCAAGCACCGCTTCTTCCACGTCCCCGCGTCCAACACCGCGGTGGGCCACCTGGTACTGGAGAACAACGCATGACCATCAAAGTCGCCCTCGCCGGCGCCGGTGCCTTCGGCATGAAGCACCTCGACGGCATCAAGAACATTCCCGACGTCGAGGTGATCTCGCTGGTCGGCCGCGAGCTGGACAAGACGAAGGAAGTCGCCGACAAGTACGGCATCGGCCACGTCACCACCGACCTGGCCGATTCGCTGGCGATCAAGGAGGTCGACGCCGTCATCCTCTGCACCCCCGACGCAGATGCACGCCAGCCAGGCCATCGCCTGCCTGGAGGCCGGCAAGCACGTGCAGGTGGAGATCCCGATGGCCGACAGCCTGAAGGACGCCCAGGCGGTGGTGGCGACGCAGAAGCAGACGGGCAAGGTGGCCATGTGCGGCCACACCCGCCGCTTCAACCCGAGCCACCAGTACGTGCACAAGAAGATCGCCGCCGGCGAGTTCCACATCCAGCAGATGGACGTGCAGACCTACTTCTTCCGCCGCACCAACATGAACGCGCTGGGCCAGCCGCGCAGCTGGACCGACCACCTGCTGTGGCACCACGCGGCGCACACGGTGGACCTGTTCGCCTACCAGTGCGGCAGCCCCATCGTGAAGGCCAACGGGGTGCAGGGGCCGATCCATCCGACGCTCGGCATCGCGATGGACATGAGCATCCAGCTCAAGGCCGCCAACGGCGCCATCTGCACGCTGAGCCTGTCGTTCAACAACGACGGCCCGCTCGGCACCTTCTTCCGCTACATCGGCGACACCGCGACCTACATCGCCCGCTACGACGACCTGTACACCGGCAAGGAAGAGAAGATCGACGTCTCCAAGGTCGACGTGTCGATGAACGGCATCGAGCTGCAGGACCGCGAGTTCTTCGCCGCCATCCGCGAAGGCCGCGAGCCCAACGCCAGTGTCGCCAAGGTGCTGCCCTGCTACCAGGTGCTGCACGACCTGGAGCAGCAGTTCGACGCCGCCTGACCGGCCCGCTGTCCCGTCGCCTGCGGCCCCTCCACCGGGGCCGTTTGTGTTTCCGCTGAGGAGTCCCGTCCCGATGCACCAACGTCCGCTCGGCCCCTTCCAGGTCTCCGCCATCGGCCTGGGCTGCATGAACCTGAGCCACGCCTACGGCGTGCCGCCGTCGAAGGAAGACGCCGCCCGCCTGCTGCTGCGCGCGCTCGACCTGGGCGTCACGCTGTTCGACACCGCCGCGCTGTACGGCTTCGGCGCCAACGAGACGCTGGTGGGCGAGGTGCTCGGGCCCCACCGATCGAGGTTCACCCTGGCCAGCAAGTGCGGCATGCAGGGCGAGACCTTCCCCGACGGCGTCAAGCGCGTCATCGACAACCGGCCGGACAAGCTGCGCGCCACCTGCGAGGCGGCGCTGAAGCGCCTGCGCACTGACGTCATCGACCTGTACTACCTGCACCGGTACGACAAGCGGGTGCCGATCGAGGAGAGCGTCGGCGCGCTGGGCGACCTGGTGCGTGCCGGCAAGGTGCGGGCGATCGGCCTGTCCGAGGTGTCCGCCGCGACCCTGCGCCGGGCCCACGCCGAGCACCCGATCGCCGCCGTGCAGAACGAGTACTCGCTGTGGTCGCGCAACGTGGAGCTGGGCGTGCTGCAGGCCTGCCGCGAGCTCGGCGTCGCGCTGGTCGCCTTCAGCCCGGTGGCCCGCGGCTTCTTCGCCGGCGCGGTGCGGGATGCGGCGCAGCTCGACGCCAAGGACATCCGCCGTGCCATGCCGCGCTTCCAGGGCGAGAACCTGCAGAAGAACCTGGCGCTGCTGCCGCCGCTGCAGGCACTGGCCGCCGAGGTCGGCTGCACACCGACCCAGCTCGCGCTGGCCTGGCTGCTGGCGCAGGGCGAGCACGTCATCCCCATCCCGGGCACCACGTCCGTCGCCCACCTGGAAGAGGACGTCGCGGCGGCCGACCTGCGGCTGCCGGACGACGTGCTGCGCCGTGCCGGCGAGCTGATCCACCAGGGCACCGTGGCCGGCCCGCGCTACAACGCGGCCACCCAGACCGAGATCGACACCGAGGAGTTCGACGCATGAAGCACGAAGACCACCCGACCGCCGGCCTGACGCGCCGCCATCTCCTGGCCGCCGGCGGGGCCGCCGGCCTGGCGGGCGTCGCCGGGCCGCTCGCCGCCCAGGGCGCCTTCCCCGACGGCAAGCCGATCACCGTGCTGGTGCCGTTCGCGCCGGGCGGCATCGCCGACCTCACCGCGCGCACGGTGACGCAGGCCATGGGCCAGATCCTCAAGACCAGCATCGTGGTCGACAACCGGCCCAGCGCCGGCAGCATCGTCGCCTCGCAGGCGGCGGCCAAGGCCGCGCCCGACGGCCTGACGCTGCTGGTGGTGAGCAACGGCAACGCCGTCAGCCAGGGGCTGTTCAAGAAGCTGCCCTACGACATCCACAAGGATTTCGCCTTCATCAGCACCATGGCCTTCTTCGAGCTGGGCGTGCTGGTGCCGGAGAACTCGCGCTTCAAGACGCTGCGCGACGTGGTGGCCTTCGCCAAGGCCAACCCCGGCAAGCTGACCGTCGGCACCATCGCCGTCGGCAGCACGCAGCACCTGTCGGCCGAGCTGTTCAAGACCCGCGCCGGCATCGACGCCGTCACCGTGCCCTACAAGGGCACGCCGGCGGTGGTCAACGCGCTGCGCACCGGCGAGATCGACGTCGGCTTCGAGATCCTCGGCCCCATCATGGGCCAGCTCGACGCCAAGGTGATCCGCGCGGTGGCCACCACCGGCGCCCAGCGCTACGCCCGCCTGCCCGACGTGCCCACCGTGCAGGAGCAGGGGGTGTCCGACTACGTGGTGGCGTCGTGGAACGCCCTGGCCGCGCCGGCCGGCACGCCGAAGCCCATCATCGACCGGCTGCAGGCCGCCACCAACGAGGCGGTCAGCAGTGCCGGCGTGCAGCAGCGGTTCAAGGAACTGGGCGTGCTGCCCAGGGCCGGCTCGCCGGCCGAACTGCAGACGCTGCTGAACAACGAGATCAGCCGCTGGGGCGCGGTGATCAAGGCGGCCAAGATCGAGCCGGAGTGACGCGCGGTGCGCCGGCCGCCGCCACGATGGCGGCGGCTTGACCCAGCGCAAGGGCCCGGCGCGGGGTTGGCGGTTCACTGGCGGGCATGAAGCCCCGCCAGACCCCAGGCCCCGCGCCCATCCCCGGCACCGTGCTGTTCGACGGCGCCATGGCCGCCAAGGGCTATGCGCTCAACAGCATGTGCTTCTCCTTCAACGACGCCGCCAACCGGCGTGCCTTCGTGGAGGACGAGGACGCCTACTGCGCGCGCTACGGCCTGACCGTGGAGCAGCGCGAGGCGGTGCGCCGGCGCGACGTGCCGGCGCTGCTGCAGGCCGGCGGCAACGTGTACTACCTCGCCAAGCTGGCCGGCATCTTCGGCCTGGACGTGCAGGACCTCGGCGCCCTGCAGACGGGCATGAGCAAGGACGCGTTCAAGGCGATGCTCGTCGCCCAGGGGGGCTGAGGCCATGGCCCGGATCGTCGGCGGCATCACCACCTCGCACGTGCCCGCCATCGGCGGCGCCATCGCCCGCGGCCTGCAGGGCGACCCGTACTGGAAGCCGTTCTTCGACGCCTTCCCGCCGGTGCGGCGCTGGCTGGCCGAGCAGCGGCCCGACGTGGCCATCGTCTTCTACAACGATCACGGGCTGAACTTCTTCCTCGACAAGATGCCGGCCTTCGCCGTCGGCGCGGCGGCCGAGTACCGCAACGCCGACGAGGGCTGGGGCCTGCCGCCCGTGCGGCCCTTCGCCGGTGATCCGGCGCTGTCGTGGCGGTTGATCGAGTCGCTGGCGGCCGCCGACTTCGACCTCACCACCTGCCAGGCGATGACCGTCGACCACGCCTTCACGCTGCCGATGGCGCTGCTGTGGCCCGACCAGCGCTGGCCGGTGCGCGTGATCCCGGTGTGCATCAACACCGTGCAGCACCCCATCCCCACCGCCCGGCGCTGCTGGGCGTTGGGCGAGGCGGTGGGCCGCGCGATCGCCGCGCTGCCCGACGACCTGAAGGTGCTGGTGGTGGGCACCGGCGGGCTGTCGCACCAGCTCGACGGCCAGCGCGCCGGCTTCATCCACAAGGACTTCGACCTGCGCTTCATGGAAAGCCTGGTCCACGACCCGACGTGGGCCACCCAGTTCGACAACGTCGAGCTGGTGCGGCAGACCGGCACGCAGGGCATCGAGCTGCTGATGTGGCTGGCCGCCCGCGCGGCACTGGGCGAGGCGGTGGTCCAGCGCGAGCGCCTGTACCACATCCCCATCTCCAACACCGCGGCCGGCATGATGCTGATGGAGCCGGCGGCCGCTCAGAGGTCGACCTGCAGCGACGCCCGGAAGGTGCGCGGCGCCATCGGGTACAGGTAGACGTGGTCGTACTGGTACGGGCTTTCGCGCCAGGCGCGCTTGTCGGCCAGGTTCTCGATGCCGGCGCGCCAGGTGAGCGAGGTGGCGCCGACGCGCTGGACATGGACCAGGCCGATGTCGAGCCGGGTCCATGAGGGGATGGTCGGGCTTCCGATGGACGGCAGCAGCGTGCGGTCGCCCTCGTGCACCAGGCCGCCGAGCAGCGACAGGCCGGGCACCGCCGCCACGCGGTAGCGGGCGTTCAGCCGGAACAGGCGCTCGGGCACGTTGGGCGGGCGCTGGCCGTTGACCGCGGGGTTCACGCTGCCCTCGCGCTGCGCGTCCAGCAGCAGCGCGCTGGCGGCCAGCTGCCAGGGGCCGTGGCGCCACTGCGTCGCCGCCTCCAGGCCCTGGTGACGGGCGCTGCCGTCGATCGCCTGCTGGCTGCAGCCCGGCGTGCCGTCGGTGCAGGTCACCGTCAGCACGGCACTTTGCGGCCGGTTGATGCGGAAGGCACTGAGTTGCCAGTCCAGCACGTCGCCCGTGCCCTTGACGCCGACCTCGGCCTGGCGGCTTTTCAGCGCGGCCAGCGGCTGACCGGCGTTGACGTAACCGGCGCGGTTGGGCGCGACCTGGGATTCGACGCCTTCGCCCCAACTGGCGTACACCAGATGACGCGTCGTCGCCTGCCAGCCCAGCGCCAGCCAGGGGTGGTGAAGGACTGTGCGTAGTCGGTGGCCCGTGTGCCGTCCGTGCGCACGCTGCTGCGGTCCAGCCGGGTGTGGCGCAGGCCGAGCCACGCCGTCCATTGGTCGTTCACCTTCAACGCGTCACGCAGGAAGAGCTCGGTGCTCTTCTCTGTGCGCTCCGTGTTGGGCACCAGGCCGAGCGCCGGCAGCACGGGCACGATGGCGGTGCCCGACACGTTGCCGCTGCCGACGACCGTGCCGTCGTCCAGCCGCGGCTCCATGCGCTGCGTGAAGCGCGACAGCAGCACGCCGGTGCTGAGCCGGTGTTCCAGCCCGCCCGTGGTCATGCGGCCGTCCAGGCTGAACTGTGCCGCGGTGGTCCGGCGGCGTTCGTTGTCGCTGCGGAAGGCGTACAGGTCGTACGTGCCGTCGCTGCAGTAGCGGTCGTAGTTGTTCTCGGCGCTGCAGCCGAACGGAAACGCCAGCCGGTCGTCCGTCTTCAACCGCTGCACGCCGCCGTGCGCGGTGAAGCGCCAGTCGGCGTTCAGCCGCTGGGTCCAGCGCAGCGAGCCGGTGTCGCCGCGCATCACCACCGGTTGCGACCAGGGCTGGTTGTTGAGGTTGATGCGCGGGTCCACCGGCGCCGGCAACGCGTTGCCCAACAGGCTGAAGCCCGGCTGGCTGGGCGCGGCGAAGCGGCTGGTCTCGAACTCGGCCTCCAGCAGCGTGTCGGCCGACAGCCGCCAGTCGGTGGCCAGCGCGAACAGGTGCCGCTCGCCCCGGGCGTCGCGCAGCGGCGGGGCGATGCGCTCGGCCGCGGCGTTGAGGCGCAGGCCCACCGCGCCGTCCGCGCCGAAGCGGTCGCCCAGGTCCACCGAGGTCAGCACGCCGCCGCGCGAGGCGACGCCCACCGTGCCGCTGCGGATGCGCCCCTCCGGTCGCTTGACGACCAGGTTCAGCAGCCCGCCCGGTGCGCTGGTGCCCGCCTGGATGCCGCTGGTGCCCTTGAGGATCTCGACCGCAGCCTTGTTGTCCAGCGGCAGCCGCGTCTCGGCGCTGATCGGCAGGCCGTCGCGTCGGACGTTGTACTTGTTGTCCAGGGCATAGCCGCGCACCGACAGGATGTCCCAGTAGTTCACCGAGTTGTAGGCGTCGGACACGCCGGCGTCGAAGCGGGTGAGGTCGGCCAGCCGGCCGCTGCCGCTGTCCTTCAGCACCTCGGCCGGGATGCTGGTGGCCTGCACCGGCAGCCGGTTGAGCGGCACGTCGGCGAAGCCGCCGATGGCCAGGCCCGGGCTGCGCGGCGCGGTGACGGTGACGTCCAGGCCGGTGCCGCCGGCCTGGGCCATGGCCGAGGGCAGGGCGCCGGCCACCAGCGCGGCGGCCAGCGCGATGCGCGCGGGGCGGACGCTGGGCGAAGGAGGGGAAAAGGAAGAAGGGCTCGTCATCATGGTGTCCGGGCGACGAGCAGGGCGCGAACACCGGACGGCACGGCGGCCCTCCATCGATGCGAGCTTCCCTGCGCGAGGATTACCTCAATCAGGTTCAAAGGGACTCTCTCAGTCGGCTCGCCGGTCAGGCGGGCCAACACCCCTAGCGGATGCGACGGCGCAGGACGCCGTCGCGGGCCGGATGATAACGAAAGCGTAGGGCGGCCCGTGGCTCAGAGGATGAGCCAGCGGGCAGAGGCTCAGATCGGCGTGTCGCCCGCCACCCCGAGCCGCTGCTGCAAGGCCGGGCTGGTGGTGGTGTACTGCAGCGGCACGCGCTCGCCGGGATGGAGGTGCTCGGCCGCGGCGAAGGCGGCGAGCGTGGCCTCGTGGAAGCCGCAGACGATGAGCTTTCGCTTGCCGGGGTAGTGGTTGATGTCGCCCACCGCGAAGATGCCCGGCTCGCTGGTCTGGAAGCGCTCGGTGTCCACCGTGAGCAGCCGGCGCTCCATCGCCAGGCCCCAGTGCGCGACGGGGCCGAGCTGGGGGGACAGGCCCAGGCCGACGAGCAGCAGGTCCAGCGGCTGCTGGACCTCGGCGCCCTCGGCGGTGGCCAGGGTCAGCGCGACCAGCCGGCCCTCCCGTTCGGCCAGGCCCACCGGCTGGCCGAGCGAGAGGTGCACGTCGCCCGCGGCCAGGGCCTGGTGGAAGCGCGACACCGTGGCCGGCTCGGCGCGCCAGTGGTCGCGGCGGTGCACGACGGTGATGCGGGCGGCGGCGCGGCCCTCGGCCAGCGCCAGCGCCCACGACAGCGTCGACTCGGTGTCGCCGGCGACGACCACATGGCGGCCGCGCGTCACCGCATCGTCCGGACGGTGGTGGAAGACCTGCCGGCCCTCGAAGGCGCGCAGGCCCTCGACCCGCAGCCGCTTCGGGGTGAAGGCGCCCAGGCCGCCGGCGATGACCACCACGCCGGCGTCGAGGCGGGTGCCGGCCTCGGTGGCGACGTCGAAGCGACCGTCCGCGCGCCGCTGCAGTGAGGTCACCTCCTGGCCCAGGTGCCGTTCCACGGCGAAGGGCGCCAGCTGCTGCTGCAGCCGCTCGACCAGTTCACCGCCCGAGCAGCGGGGCAGCCCGGGGATGTCGTAGATCGGCTTGTCGGGGTACAGCTCGGCGCATTGCCCGCCGACGAAGGGCAGGGCGTCGACGACGGCGCAGCGCAGGCCCTGCAGGCCGAGCTGGAAGGCCTGCCACAGGCCCACCGGGCCCGCGCCGATGACCAGCGCGTCCACGGTCATGGGGCGCTACTTGATCAGCTCGGACACCTTGTCCTTGCGGTCCTTCCAGTCGTCGGCGTCGGGCAGCGGCGCCTTGCGCTTGGTGATGCTGGGCCACTGCTTGGCCAGGTCGGCGTTGAGCTTGATGAAGGCCAGCTGGTCCGACGGCACGTCCTCCTCCGGGAGGATGGCGTTGACCGGGCACTCGGGGATGCAGACGGCGCAGTCGATGCACTCGTCGGGGTCGATGGCCAGGAAGTTGGGGCCTTCGCGGAAGCAGTCCACCGGGCAGACATCGACGCAGTCGGTGTATTTGCAGCGGATGCAGGCTTCGGTGACAACGTGGGTCATGTCGATCTCTGGGGACGTCGAAGGCGAAGGGCAGCCGAGGGCGATGGCGCCGCGCGGCAAACGAAGGATTTTAAGTCGGCACCGGCTGCCCGCCGGCGCCCACGACCACCACGGTGGGACGGCCTTCGTGCAGCGGCTGGGCCTGGGCGAGGGTGGCGACGGTGTGGTCGCTGGCCCGGGCGTCGGGCCAGCCGGCGCGCGAGACGACGTGCACCGCCGTGCCGCCGCCCCAGCCTTCGCCGCGCAGGCGCTCGGACAGCGACGCCAGCTGGCGTCCGGCCATGTAGAACACCTCGCTGTCCGCGTGGCGCACGGCGTGCAGCTCGCCCTCGCGCGTCATCGCGGTGGCCAGGGTGACGCTGCGGCCGCTGCCGCGCCGGGTCAGCGGGCGCAGGCCGTGGGCGGCGGCGGCGCTGGCGGCGGTGACGCCGGGCACCACCTCGCAGGCGATGCCGGCCTGCGCCAGCGCGGCCAGCTCCTCTTCCAGCCGACCGAAGATGCTGGGGTCGCCGCCCTTCAGGCGCACCACGGTGCGGTGGCGGGCCGCCAGTGCGACCAGCCGCCGGTTGATCTGGACCTGCGGTGTGCTGTCGTCGGCGAAGCCGCGCTTGCCCACCGGCTGCCAGTCGGCCTGCGGCGCCAGCGCCTGCAGCGCCGGCAGGTCGATGAGGGCATCGTGCAGCACCACCTCCGCCTGCTGCAGCCGCTGCAGGCCGCGCAGGGTGATGAGGTCGGCCGCGCCCGGGCCGGCGCCGACGAACACCACGCGGCCGGTCATCGGCGCCGCCCGGGGCCTACTGCGGCTGCGAGACCAGCAGCGCGCCGCTGGTGCGGTTGCTGGTCGGGTCGACGACGATCAGGGCGCCGCCGATGCGGTTGTCCGCATAGGCTTCCACCGGCAGGGGCTGCTGCACCTCCACCGTGACATGGCCGATGTCGTTGACCGCCAGTTCGTGCGCGTCGGTCTCGTCCAGGGTGTGGATGTCCAGGCGGTGGTCGATGCTGGCGATGCGCGCCTGCACCCAGCGGTTGCCATGGCGCACCCAGTACTTGCGGCCGACCACCGCGGGCTCGGTGTCCAGCCAGGCCAGCGTGGCGGTGAAGCGCTGTGTGCTCTTCAGCGCCTCGGGGGTGCCGATCCAGTCGCCGCGCGACACGTCGAGCTGGCGGTCCAGCACCAGGCCGGCGGACTGGCCGGCCTCGGCCTTCGCCACCACTTCGCCCGCACGGCGCACCTCGGCCACCACCGCCCGCTGGCCGCTGGGGAAGAGCTGCACCGCATCGCCGGCCTTCACCTGCCCATGCGCGATGCGGCCCCACAGCGTGCGCGGCTGGTTGCCGGTGCCTTCGCCTTCACGGGCGACGTACTGCACCGGCAGCAGCAGGTCGCCCTGAGTGCGCTCCTGCGTGGCGGGCAGGGTGTGCAGCAGCTGCAGCAGCGAGGGGCCGTGGTACCAGGGCGCGTCCAGCGGCTGGGTGACGTTGTCGCCGCGCAGGGCGGAGACCGGCACGATGCCCGCCACCTGGATGCCGGCGGCGGCGGCGAAGGTGCGCAGCGCCTGGCCCACCGCCTCGTAGGCTGCGCCGGCGTCGTCCACCGCGTCGATCTTGTTGATGGCGAAGAGGATGCTCGGCACGCGCAGCAGCTGCGCCAGCAGCGCATGGCGCCGGGTCTGGGGCAGCAGTTGCACCTCGGCCGCCCGCCAGTCGATCTTGGTGATGTCGACCAGCACCACCGCGGCGTCGCTGCCGGCGGCTGCGGTCACCATGTTGCGGGTGTACTGCTCATGGCCGGGGGCGTCGGCGATGATGAACTTGCGCGTCTTGGTGGCGAAGTAGCGGTACGCCACGTCGATGGTGATGCCCTGCTCGCGCTCGGCCTCCAGGCCGTCGGTCAGCAGCGACAGGTCGATCGGCTCGCCGGCGGCGCGCTTGGCCAGCGTGTCGAGCTGGTCGGCCAGGATGGCCTGGCTCTCGAACAGCAGGCGTCCGATGAGCGTGCTCTTGCCGTCGTCGACGCTGCCGCAGGTGAGGAAGCGCAGGGCGCGGTGGTCGTCGACGGCGCCGGTGATGGTCTCGTGGTTCTTCGGCACGGCGGACATCAGAAATAACCTTCCTTCTTGCGGCGTTCCATCGACGCGTCGGACGTGCGGTCGTCCATGCGGGTGGCGCCGCGCTCGCTCACCGTCACGGTCAGCGTCTCGGCCACGATGGCGGCGGCGCTGTCGGCGTCGCTTTCCACCGGGCAGGTGCAGGTCATGTCGCCGACGGTGCGAAAGCGCACCGGCACCCGTTCGACGGTCTCGCCGGCCTCGGGCGGCGTGACCTCGGTCACCGGCACCAGCAAGCCCTTGCGCCGCACCACCTCGCGCTCGTGCTTGAAGTAGAGGCTGGGCAGCGGGATGTTCTCGCGGGCGATGTACAGCCAGACGTCGAGCTCGGTCCAGTTGCTGATCGGGAAGGCGCGGAAGTGCTCGCCGGGGCGGATGCGGGTGTTGAACAGCGTCCACAGCTCGGGCCGCTGCTCCTTCGGCTGCCATTGGCCGAAGCTGTCGCGGTGGCTGAAGATGCGCTCCTTGGCGCGCGCCTTCTCCTCGTCGCGGCGGGCGCCGCCGATCAGGCAGTCGAAGCGGTGCTCCTCGATGGTCTCCAGCAGGGTCACCGTCTGGTGGCCGTTGCGCGATTCCAGCGGATGGGCCAGGCGGATGGTGCCCTTCTTGATCGAGTCCTCGAGGTGGCCGACGACCAGCCGCTCGCCCATCTCGGCCACGCGGCGGTCGCGGAACTCGATGACCTCGGGGAAGTTGTGGCCGGTGTCCACGTGCACCAGCGGGAAGGGCAGCCGGCCCTTGAAGTCGTTGCCCGAGATCCTGGTCTTGAAGGCCTTCTCGGCCAGGCGCAGGACGACGCACGAGTCCTTGCCGCCGGAGAACAGCAGGGCGGGGCGCTCGAAGCTGGCGGCCACCTCGCGCAGGATGAAGATGGCTTCCTCTTCCAGCCAGTCGAGGTGCGAATGGTCGAGCTGCGGCAGCAGCTGCTCAACGCTGGTGGCGGCGTTCACGGTCGGGCTCCGATCATCGAGACGACGGGGTCGTCTTCTTCTTCCTCATGCTTGACGTGCAGGCCGCACTCCTTGCTGGACTCCTCCCACCACCAGCGGCCGGCGCGGAAGTCCTCGCCCACGGCGATGGCGCGCGTGCAGGGCGCGCAGCCGATGCTGGGCATGAACTCGTCGTGCAGCGGGTTGTAGGGCACGTCGTGGGTGCGAACGTAGTGCCAGACGTCCGCCCAGCTCCAGTCGGCCAGCGGGTTGACCTTGCTGCGGCCCTGGTCGTCGGGCTCGGTGAAGGGCACGTCGGCGCGGGCGCCGGACTGCTCGCGCCGCAGGCCGGTGACCCAGGCGCTGCGGCCGGCCAGCATGCGGGCCAGCGGCTCCAGCTTGCGGATGCCGCAGCAGGCCTTGCGCAGCTCGATGCTCTGGTACATCGCGTCCTCGCCATTGCGGGCGACGAACTGGATCACGGCCTCGGCCACCGGCTTGAACACCTCCACCGTGCGACCGTAGCGCTGCTCGATGGCGGGGATCAGCGCCAGCGTCTGCGGGTGCAGCTTGCCGGTGTCCAGCGTGGCGATGGCGATGGGCAGGCCGTGGCGGGCGAGCAGGTCGGTCACGACCATGTCCTCCACGCCCAGGCTGGTCGACTGCACGATGCCGCCCGGGTGGCCGGCCGCGGCGTCGCGCAGCACTTCCACCGCGTGGGCGACGCGGTCGGCGAAACCCGCGGTCTCGCGGGCGTAGAGGGCAATCGCGCTCATGCCGACCTCCGCAGAGCCGCCTCAAGCAGGTCGGACGCCCCCTCGGGGGGCAGCGAACGAATGTGAGCGTGGGGGGCCGTTCATATCGCGGCCCCTGTCTGCACGAACTCGCGCTCCTCGCCCGCCGGCCGCGCGAACCACGGCCGCGGCTCGCGCACGTCGCCCTGGTAGTGGCCGGGGAAGAAGGCCAGCGCACGCTCGGCCGCCTCGCGCGACTGGTCGCCGCGCAGCACGGCGGTGTCGAAGCCGGTGCGCTGCATCAGCGGCAGCATGTCCACCAGCACCTCGCCGGTGGCGCGCACCTCGCCGGTGTAGCCGAAGCGCTCGCGCAGGAGGTGCGCCTGGCTGTAGGCCCGGCCGTCCACCCACTTGGGGAACTGCAGCGCGACCAGCTGCAGCCGCGGCAGGTCGGGCTCGAGTTGCTCGATGTCGGCGTCGTTGGGCACCGCCACGCCGGTGGGCAGGCTCGCCGGCCAGGTGGCGCGCACCGCGTGCCACTGTTCGAGCGTCAGCAGGCGGTGCGACGCGGCCACCGGGTGCGGGGTCGGCCCGTCTTCGCCCAGGGGCATGTGCCAGGGGTCCTGGGCTTTGTCGATGAACTTCATGGAAGGGATCCTCAAGCCGCGGTGGCGTGACGCTGGGCGTCGGCGGCCTGCTTGAAGGGGGCGATGCCGGCCCGGCGCACGGTGTCGATGAAGCGCTCGCCGTGGTGGCGCTCGTGGCGGTAGGTGTCGATCAGCGCCTCGATGACGTCGGGCACTTCCTCGGCCGCGAAGGACGGGCCGATCACCTTGCCGGCGACGGCCTTGCCGCTGAGCGCGGAGCCGTCCGAGCCGGCCAGCGTGATCTGGTACCACTCGCTGCCGTCCTTGTCGACGCCGAGGATGCCGATGTGGCCGCTGTGGTGGTGGCCGCAGCTGTTGATGCAGCCGCTGATGTGCAGGTCGATGTCGCCGATGTCGTAGAGCTCGTCCAGGTCGTCGAAGCGCTCGGTGATGGCCTCGGCGATGGGGATGGACCGGGCGTTGGCCAGCGCGCAAAAGTCGCCGCCGGGGCACGCGATCATGTCGGTGAGGAAGCCGATGTTGGGCGTGGCGAAGCTGTTGTCGCGCGCGGCTTCCCACAAGGCGAAGAGGTCGGCCTCGCGCACCCAGGGCAGCAGCAGGTTCTGGTCGTGCGTGACGCGCAGCTCGCCGTGGCTGAAGCGGTCGGCGAGGTCGGCGGCCGCATCCATCTGCGCATCGGTGGCGTCGCCGGGCGCCTGGCCGGCGCGCTTCAGCGACAGCGTCACCGCCTTGTAGCCCGACAGGGCATGGCCATGCACGTTGCGCTCCAGCCAGCGGGTGAACGCGGCGGGTGCATCGGCCACCGGCAGCGGCGAGGCGGCATGCGGCTCCTCGTGCACGCCGGCGGGCCGTTGGAAGCAGGCGGCCACGCGGTCCAGTTCGGCCTGGGGGATCAGGTGGTCGCGACCGTGGGCGTCACGGTCGAGGATGCTGCGGAACTCCGCGTCCACCGCGTCGAAGAACTTCTGCCCCTCGGCCTTGACCAGGATCTTGATGCGCGCCTTGTACATGTTGTCGCGCCGGCCGTAGCGGTTGTAGACGCGCACGATGGCCTCGAGGTAGACGAGGATCTGCTGCCACGGCACGAAGTCGGCGATCTTGGCGGCGATCACCGGCGTGCGGCCCATGCCGCCGCCGACGAAGACCTCGAAGCCGACCTCGCCGGCCTCGTTGCGCTTGAGCGCCAGGCCGATGTCGTGCCAGCCGATGGCGGCACGGTCTTCCTTGGCACCGGTCACCGCGATCTTGAACTTGCGCGGCAGGAAGGCGAACTCCGGGTGCAGCGTGCTCCACTGGCGCAGGATCTCGCAGTAGGGGCGCGGGTCGACGATCTCGTCGGGTGCGACGCCGGCCAGGGCGTCGCTGGTGATGTTGCGGATGCAGTTGCCGCTGGTCTGGATGCCGTGCATGTCGACCTGGGCGAGCAGGTCCATCACGTCGGCCGCCTTGGGCAGCGGGATCCAGTTGAACTGGCAGTTCTGGCGCGTGGTGAAGTGGCCGTAGCCACGGTCGAACTCGCGCGCAATGCGCGCCAGCTGGCGCAGCTGCCGGCTGGACAGCTCGCCGTACGGCACGGCGATGCGCAGCATCGGCGCATGGCGCTGGATGTACCAGCCGTTCTGCAGGCGTAGCGCGCGGAACTCCTCGTCGGGCAGCCGGCCGGCGAGGTGGCGGTCGAGCTGATCGCGAAACTGCGCCGCGCGGGCCTGGACGAACTGACGGTCGAACTCGGTGTACTGGTACATGCGGCGGTGTGGAAACGGCCGGCCCCGGCGCCTGGACGCGCAGCCTGGGAGCAGGCACACCGCGCCTGGCCCACCGGGGCCGAGGCCAGCACTGTAGGCGCCGGCCTTATGGTTGAGAACAACAGAGTAGTTGCTTATTTATTATCCGAGGCAATGAAGGATGCCGCTTCGACCGGGGCGAGCGCCGCTGGCGCTGCCAGGGTTGCGACCCCGATGTCGCGCCGAACCGCGGCCGCCGGCCTCCTGGTGCTGGCCGCCGGCTGCACCACCGCGCCGAACCCGCCGCCGGTGGTCGCCGTGCCACCGCCCGTCCCGCCGGTCGCTCCGCCGACGCGTCCACCCCGGTTCGGACTGGCGCTGGGCGGTGGCGCCGCGCGCGGCTTCGCCCACATCGGCGTGCTGCAGGTGCTGGAGGAGAACGGCCTGCGGCCGGCGCTGCTGGCCGGCACCTCCGCCGGCAGCCTGGTCGCCGCGCTGTACGCCTCGGGCCACAGCGCGGCCGAACTGGGCCGGCTGGCCGAGTCGCTCGACGAGGGCGTGTTCGCCGACTGGGCGTACCCGGGCCGTGGCCTGATCCGCGGCGAGGCGTTGGCGCGCTTCGTTCGCGAGCACACCGGCGGGCGGACGATCGAACAGCTGCCGCTGCCGCTGGGCATCGTCGCCACCGACCTGGACAGCGGCGAGGGGGTGCTCTTCCGGCGGGGCGACACCGGCCTGGCCGTGCGTGCCTCGAGCGCCGTGCCGGCGGTGTTCCAACCGGTGCGCATCGCAGGGCGCGAGTACGTCGACGGCGGGCTGGCCTCGCCGGTGCCGGTGCGGCACGCGCGCCAGATGGGCGCCGAGGTGGTGCTGGCGGTGGACATCTCGCAGCCGCCCGAGGGCGCGGCCACCGGCGACGCGGTGCGACTGCTGCTGCAGACCTTCGCCATCATGGCCCGCAGCATCAACCGCTTCGAACTGCAGGAAGCGGACTTCGTGCTGCGCCCGCGGCTGCCGGGCGTGGCCGGCACCGATTTCACCGCCCGTCGGCGGGCGCTGGCAGCCGGCCGTGACGCCGCCCAGTCCGTGCTGCCGGCGCTGCGGCAGCGGCTGGCCACCGGAGTGCCCGACCGCGCAGCACCACCAGCGCCTTGAACAGCGGCGTCACCCAAAAGAACGGCCCGGGAGGGCCCGGGCCGAAGGTACCTGGAAATCTGCATTTCGGAGGTACCGAGGAGACAACCTACAGAGAACCACCGCGGCACCGCCGCGGTGAATCGCATAGATCGTGGCCGCCGCCGGAAAGTTCAACCGCCGGCGTGGCCAGGGCGCGGCCTCAGGCGGCGGCGACCGTGCGCTTGACCGACTTCGGCGCCACCTGGGCGACCTGCTGGGAGGCCTTGACCGCGCTGGTGGTCACGGCCTGAAGGTTGGCTTCGGCGACGTCGACGGCTTGCTTGGCGGCCTTCTGGGCGGTCTCGAATGCGTTGTTGGCAGCGGCGATGGCCGACTTCATCAGCGCGACGGCGTTCTCGGTGCCGGCGGGCGCGTTCTTCGAGGCGCTGTCCACCAGCGCGGCGAACTTGGCCTGCAGCTCGGCCATCTTCGATTCGGCGACCTTCACGACTTCCGCGTTGGTGGCGCTGGTGATCTCGTACAGGTGACGGCCGTAGGCGGCGACCTTCTCGGCGGAGGGCTGCAGCAGGCCGGCGTTCAGCGCCACCAGTTCCTGGGCGTCCTTGACCGACAGGGCGGCTTGGGTGGTCTCGGCGACTTCGCTCAGGGCGGTCTTGGCGGCCTGGAGGTTGAGCTCGATCACCTTCTCGACGCCTTCGAAGGCCTTGTGGGTGAGACCGAAGAAGGTCTCGACGTTGGTCTTGTGGGTGGCGATGACTTGGTCGGGGGTCAGCATGGAAAGCTCCTTTGAGGTGGTTCGGCCGATGGCCCGGCCGTCGGGATCGAGGCACTGCAGACTTTGTTGCGCTGCAGCATGCGTCGAATTATGGGGAGGGTCGACCCGTGCCGCAAGCGGTTTGTTGCGTTGCAGCAATCTTTAGGGGTCTGCCTCTAGGGGGACGGCTCCACCGCGTGGCGGCCGGGGGTCCGACCCGCAGCGCGGGTTGGGGGCGACTGGCCAGAATCGCCGGATGCAGGTCTTCTACGCCGACCAGTTCGTCCTGCCCCTGCCGGAGGGGCACCGCTTCCCGATGCCGAAGTACGCCCTGCTGCGCGCCCGGCTGCAGGGCGAGCCGGGCTTCCGACTGCGCGAGGCGCTGCCGGCCAGCGAAGGTGAACTGGCGCTGGTGCACACCCCGCACTACGTGACGTCGGTGCTGGAGGGCCGCCTCAGCGCCGTGGAGCAGCGCGAGATCGGTTTCCCCTGGTCGCCGGCGATGGCAGAGCGGGCCCGGCGTTCGGTGGGCGCCACGGTGTCGGCGGCGCGGGCCGCGCGCGACGAGGGCGTGGCGGCCAACCTGGCGGGCGGCACCCACCATGCCAAGGCCGGTGCCGGCAGCGGCTACTGCGTGTTCAACGACGTGGCCGTCGCCGCCCGGCTGATGCAGGCCGAATCGCACCGGGCGCGCCGCGGGCTGCTGAGGGTGGCGGTGATCGACCTCGACGTGCACCAGGGCAACGGCACGGCCGAGATCTTCGGGGACGACCCCACCGTGTTCACCCTGTCGCTGCACGGCGAGCGCAACTTCCCCTTCCGCAAGGCACGCAGCGACCTCGACGTGGAACTGCCGGACGGCTGCGACGACGCGCGCTACCTGTCGGCGCTGGACGACGCCCTGCAGCGGCTGTGGCACCACCACGCGGACCGGCCGCCGGGGCTGGTGTTTTTCCTGGCGGGGGCCGATCCGCACGAGGACGACCGCCTCGGCCGGCTCAAGCTGACCGCCGACGGCCTGGCCGAACGAGACCGGCGGGTGTTCGAGGCCTGCGAGCGGCGCGGCATCCCGCTGGTGATCACCATGGCGGGCGGCTACGGCCGCGACCTGGAGGCCATGGTGGCGCTGCAGCACCGCACCCTGCTGCAGGGCCTCGCGAGCTGGCGTCGTTGGCGTGAACGTGGACTGAACGCAGCGCAGAATCGCAACTGAAGAACAACCACAGGAGATTGCATGCGGCACAGCGTGCTGGTGGCCCGGGCCGCCTTTCCCGACCTCGTCGACCGCCTGCGCGCGCACTTCGACGTGGAGACCAACGACGACGACCGCGTCTTCACGCCCGATGAACTCAGCCGCCGGCTGCAGGGCAAGCAGGGCGCCATCACCACCGGCAGCGAACGCATCGACGCGGCCGTGCTCGATGCCAACCCGCAGTTGCGCGCGGTGTGCAACATGGCCGTGGGCTACAACAACTTTGACGTCGCCGCCTGCACCGCGCGCGGCGTGCTGTGCACCAACACGCCCGACGTGTTGACCGAGACCACCGCCGACTTCGGCTTCGCGCTGATGATGGCGGCGGCGCGCCGGCTCACCGAGTCCGAACACTTCCTGCGCGCCGGCCGGTGGACGAAGTGGTCCTACGACCTGCTGGCCGGACAGGACGTGCACGGCAGCACCCTGGCCATCCTCGGCATGGGCCGCATCGGCAAGGCGATCGCCCGCCGTGGCCACCATGGCTTCGGCATGCAGGTGATCTACCACAACCGCTCGCACCTTCCGGCGGAGGAGGAGGCGGCGGTGGGCGCACGCTGGGTCGACAAGACCACGCTGCTGCGCGACGCCGACCACCTCGTCATCGTGGTGCCGTACAGCGCCGAGTCGCATCACCTGATCGGTGCGGCCGAACTGGCTTCGATGAAGCCGACGGCGACGCTCACCAACATCGCGCGGGGAGGCGTGGTGGACGACGCCGCGCTGGCCGAGGCGCTGGCCGCGCGGCGCATCGCGGCCGCCGGCCTGGACGTCTTCGAAGGCGAGCCGACCGTGCACCCCGACCTGCTGGCGCTGGACAACGTCGTGCTCACGCCGCACATCGCCAGCGCCAGCATCGCCACCCGGCGCGCGATGTTCGGCCTGGCCGTCGACAACCTGCTCGCCGCGCTGGGCTGCGGTCCCAACGCGGGCCGCCCGCCGACGCCCATCAACCCCGAGGTGCTGGCGGCCGCCCGTTGACCGGTGGACCGGTCCGCACGGACCGGTGCGTTCTGGAACTCGGCCATACAGCGCTGCATGGCGGTCGATCGGCGGCGTCCCCCCGTTACGTGTAAACCACAGCGGGTGCCTGGAGGGCCATGCCTAGAATCCACGCCGATTCCAATACCGCCTCGAGGTTCCCCACGTGAAGATCAAGAGCCAGAAAGACTTCTGGTCGGGGCTGATGTTCATCGCCGTTGGCGCAGGCTTTTCTGCGGGCGCGTTGAACTACAGCTTCGGCTCTTCGGCCCGTCCCGGGCCAGGCTACTTTCCCTTTGGGCTCGGCGCTCTGTTGGCCGTCCTCGGTCTGGTGGTGCTGTTCAATTCGCTGACCATCGAAACCGAGGACGGGGAGCCCATCGGGGGGATCGCCTGGCGGCCGTTGGTCGTCCTCGTGGTGTCCATCGTCCTCTTCGGTTTCCTGCTGCCGAAGCTGGGCATGATCGTCTCCCTGCCGCTGCTGGTCCTGGCCACGGCCACCGCCAGTCACGAGTTCCACTGGCGCGATGCCCTCATCAACGCGATCGTGCTCACCGCCTTTTCTTGGGTGGTCTTCATCTGGGGCCTGTCCCTGACCATTCCGCTGTGGCCCGCGTTCACCGCGGCCGCGGGCTGAGGGAACCGCCACCATGGAACTGCTGAACAACCTGGCGATCGGCTTCGGCGTCGCCTTCACTTTCCAGAACCTGCTGTACGCCTTCGGCGGCGCGGTGCTGGGCACCCTGATCGGCGTGCTGCCGGGCCTCGGCCCGGTGACCACGATCGCGATGCTGCTGCCGTCCATCTACGCGCTGGACGCCACGCCGGCGCTGATCATGCTGGCCGGCATCTACTACGGCGCGCAGTACGGCGGCTCCACCACCGCCATCCTGATCAACGTGCCGGGCGAGTCGTCCTCGGTGGTCACCGCGATCGACGGTTACCAGATGGCCCGCCAGGGCCGTGCCGGTGCGGCCTTGGCCGCCGCCGGCCTCGG
Organism: Aquabacterium sp. J223; assembly: GCF_024666615.1. Taxonomy (NCBI): domain Bacteria; kingdom Pseudomonadati; phylum Pseudomonadota; class Betaproteobacteria; order Burkholderiales; family Sphaerotilaceae; genus Aquabacterium; species Aquabacterium sp. J223. The sequence continues at coordinate 2,030,614 of NZ_CP088297.1, forward strand.
CTCGTTCTTCGCGGGCACCGTCGGCACGATGATCATCGCGGCGTTCGCGCCGCCGCTGACCGAGGTGGCCTTCAAGTTCGGCCCGGCCGAGTACTTCTCGCTGATGGTGCTGGGCCTGATCGGCGCCGTCGTGCTGGCGTCGGGCTCGCTGGTCAAGGCGATCGCGATGATCCTGCTCGGCCTGCTGCTGGGCCAGATCAACACCGACGTCATCTCCGGCACGCCGCGCTACAGCTTCGACATCCCGGAGCTCACCGACGGCATCGGCTTCGTCGCCATCGCCATGGGCGTGTTCGGCTTCGGCGAGATCATCGCCAACCTCGGCATGCCCGCCGAGAAGCGCGAGGTCTTCACGCGGGAGGTGAAGGGGCTGTGGCCGACGCGGGAGGACTTCCGACTGGCGGCGCCCGCGGTGCTGCGCGGCACCGCGCTGGGCTCCATCCTCGGCATCCTGCCCGGGGGGGCACTGCTCGCCTCCTTCGCCGCCTACACGATGGAGAAGAAGCTGGCGAGCGATGCCAGCAAGTTCGGTCGTGGCGACATCCGCGGCGTGGCGGGTCCGGAGTCGGCCAACAACGCCGGCGCGCAGACCAGCTTCATCCCGATGCTGACGCTGGGCATTCCGCCCAACCCGGTGATGGCGCTGATGGTCGGTGCGATGACCATCAAGGGCATCCAGCCGGGCCCGCAGGTGATGACGAGCAACCCGGAGCTGTTCTGGGGCCTGATCGCGTCGATGTGGATCGGCAACCTGATGCTGGTGATCCTGAACCTGCCGCTGATCGGCATCTGGATCAAGCTGCTGACGGTGCCCTACCGCTTCCTGTACCCGGCCATCATGGTGTTCTGCTGCATCGGCCTGTACACGCTCAACAACAACACCTTCGACGTGTACATCGGCGCGCTGTTCGCGGTCGTCGGCTACCTCTTCTACAAGCTCGGTTGCGAGCCGGCGCCGCTGCTGCTCGGCTTCATCCTCGGGCCGATGATGGAAGAGAACCTGCGCCGGGCGCTGCTGTTGTCGCGCGGCGACTGGACCACCTTCGGCACCCGCCCGCTGTCGGCCGGCCTGCTGATCGCCGCCGCGCTGATGGTGGTGGTGGTGTCGCTGCCGTCGATCAAGAAGAAGCGCGAGGTCGCGTTCAAGGACGCCGACTGAGGACGGACGGGCGTCCTGCGGACGCCTGACACCGATCCGATAGGCCCGCCACCACCGGTGCGCGGGCCTTTTTCATGGCCCGGTCCTTGGCCGGTCCGCACCGGCACAGAATGGCGCAACCGCCTTCCGGGTCCCATCGCCATGCACGCCTTCGACTGGTCCGCCGCCTACCCGTCCATCCGCCTGCCGGTCTTCGGCCGCCAGGCCGTGGCCACCTCGCATCCGCTGGCCGCGCAGGCGGGCCTGGCGGTGATGCGCCAGGGCGGCAACGCCATCGACGCGGCCATTGCCGCCGCGGCGGTCATGACCATCGTCGAACCGTGCAGCAACGGCCTGGGTTCCGATGCCTTCTGCATCCTGTGGGACGGTGCCCAACTGCATGGGCTCAACGCCTCCGGCCGCGCGCCGGCGGCGTGGACACCGGCTTACTTCCGCGGCCGATACGGCGACGCCGCGCGGCATCCGCCGGTGCGGGGCTGGGATTCGGTCACCGTGCCGGGTGCCGTCGCCGCCTGGGCGGCGCTGCACCAGCGCTTCGGCCGGCTGCCGTTCGAAGGGCTGATGGCGCCGGCCGCCGAGGTCGCCGAGCGTGGCTTCGCGGTGCCGGTGGTGGTACAGCAGAAGTGGCAGGCGGCGTCGGAGGTGCCGGACCTCGTGCGCCAGCCGGGCTTTGGCGAGACCTTCCTGCCGCGTGGCCGCGCGCCGCAGGTGGGTGAGCGCGTCACCATGCCGGGCGCCGCCCGCACGCTGCGCGCCATCGGTGCCAGCGCGGGCCGTGCGTTCTACGAAGGTGAGGTGGCCGAGGCCATCGCCCGCCATGCCGCCGCCCACGGCGGGGCGCTGACCCGCGCCGACCTGGCCGGCTACCAGCCGGAGTGGGTCACGCCCATCGCGCAGGACTACCTGGGCCACACGCTGCACGAGATCCCGCCCAACGGCCAGGGCATCGCGGCGCTGATGGCCCTCGGCATGGCCGCCCGCTTCGACCTGCCCTCGATGAAGCCGGACAGCGCCGAGGCCCACCACCTGCTGATCGAGGCGATGAAGCTGGCCTTCGCCGACGTCTACCACCACGTGGCCGAAGGCACCAGCATGCGCTGCACCGCCGAGCACCTGCTCGACGAGGGCTACCTGGCCGAGCGCGCGCGCCTGATCGACCCCCGGCGGGCGCAGGACTTCGGCCATGGCAACCCGGTCAAGGGCGGCACCATCTACCTCACCGCGGCCGACGACGAAGGCCGCATGGTCAGCTTCATCCAGAGCAACTACATGGGCTTCGGCTCCGGCGTGGTGGTGCCGGAGGTCGGGGTCTCGCTGCAGAACCGCGGCCATGCCTTCAGCCTCGACCCCGACAGCCCCAACGTCGTGGCGCCGGGCAAGCGGCCCTTCCACACCATCATCCCGGCCTTCCTGACGCGGGACGGCGCCCCGGTGATGAGCTTCGGCGTCATGGGCGCCAACATGCAGCCGCAGGGCCACCTGCAGACGGTGGTGCGCATGCTGGCCTGGGGCCAGCAGCCCCAGGCGGCCTGCGACGCCCCGCGCTGGCGGGTCAACGAGGGCCTGGAGCTCAACGTCGAAGCGGCGATGGACCCGGCCCTCGTGCAGGGCCTGCGCGACCGCGGCCACCGGCTGGAGACCATCCTCGACAGCTACCAGGACTTCGGCGCCGGCCAGTTCATCTGGCGCCTGGGCGACCCCGCGGTCGACGGCTACGCCGCCGCCAGCGACCCGCGCCGCGACGGCCTCGTCGCCGCCTGGTAGCCGCGGTTGGCGGGTCGCGTGCTCGACCGGCCGCGGGCCACCGGTGCCGCGCTCGCGCTGCTCGGCGCGGTCGCGTTCTCCGGCAAGGCCATCATCGTCAAGCTGGCCTACCGGCACGGCGTCGATGCGGTGACGCTGATCATGTACCGCATGCTCTTCGCGCTGCCGCTGTTTCTGGCGCTGGCCTGGTGGGCGGGCCGGGGCCGGCCCCCGCTGGCCCGGCGGGACTGGATGGCGGTGGCGGGTCTCGGCTTCAGCGGCTACTACCTGTCCAGCTTCCTCGATTTCGCCGGCCTGCAGTACGTCAGCGCCAGCCTGGAGCGGCTGATCCTCTACCTCAACCCGACGCTGGTGCTGCTGCTCGGCCTGGTCGTGCTCAAGCGCCGGCCGACGGCGCGGCAGTGGGGCGCGCTGGCGCTGAGCTACGCCGGCGTGCTCGTCGTCTTCGGCCACGAGGCCACGCTGGCCGGTCCCGACGCCGCGCTCGGCGCGCTGCTGGTCTTCGGCAGCGCGCTCAGCTACGCCGTCTACCTGCTGTACAGCGGCGAGGTGGTGGGCCGCCTCGGCTCGCTGCGGCTGACCGGCCTGGCCACCTCCGTCGCCTGCGTGCTGTGCATCCTGCAGTTCCTGCTGCTGCGGCCGCTGCAGGCGGCCGTCGTCGCCGCGCCGGTGGTCGGGCTGTCGGTGCTCAACGCGGTGCTGTGCACCTTCGCGCCGGTGCTGATGGTGATGATGGCCATCGAACGGCTGGGCGCGTCGTTGACGGCGCAGGCCGGCATGGTCGGGCCGGTGGCCACGCTCGTCATGGGCGTGGTCATCCTCGGCGAGCCGTTCACCGTGTGGATCGCGGCCGGCACGGTGCTGGTGCTGGCCGGTGTCGCCTGGCTGGCCGGCGGCCGCTGACCGTTGCCACCCCTTCAACCCCTCGACAGGAGCAACTCATGGATCTGGGCATCGACGGCAAGTGGGCGCTGGTGTGCGCCGCCAGCAAGGGACTGGGCAAGGCCAGCGCCGCGGCGCTGGCCGAGGCCGGCGTCAACCTCGTCATCACTGCCCGGGGCGCCGACGCGCTGGCGCAGGCCGCCGACGAACTGCGCGCCCTGGGCCGCGGCGAGGTCCGCACCGTGGCCGGCGACATCACCACCGCCGAAGGCCGCGCCTCGGCGCTGGCCGCCTGTCCGCAGGTCGACATCCTGGTCACCAACGCCGGCGGCCCGCCCACCGGCGACTTCCGGGACTGGGACCGCGCAGCCTGGATCGCGGCGCTCGACGCCAACATGCTCACCCCCATCGAGCTGATCAAGGCCACGGTGGACGGCATGGCCGACCGCGGTTTCGGCCGCATCGTCAACATCACCTCGGGCGCGGTGAAGGCGCCGATCGCTTCGCTGGGGCTGTCCAACGGCGCGCGCAGCGGGCTCACCGGCTTCGTCGCCGGGCTGTCCCGCCAGCCCCGGCTGGCCGGCCGCAACGTCACCCTCAACAACCTGCTGCCCGGCGCCTTCGACACCGACCGGCTTCGCAAGACGCTGCAGGCGCAGGCGGGCAGCGGCCTGTCCGTCGAACAGGCGGCCCAGCAGCGCCTGAAGACCATCCCCGCGGGCCGTTTCGGCGACGCCGCGGAGTTCGGCGCGCTGTGCGCCTTCGTCTGCAGCGCGCAGGCCGGTTACCTCACCGGGCAGAACCTGCTGATCGACGGCGGCGCCTACGGCGGCACCTTCTAGGGGCGGTGGCTAGCGGCGGCTTGTCGGCGCGCCGGCGCTGACGGCGATGCCGCCGACGATCAGCGCGAAGGCCAGCGCGTGGTAGCCGTGCGGCGGCTCGCCGAGCACCGCGGCCGACAGCAGCGCGGTGAACAGCGGCGTCAGGTTGTTGAAGAAGGCGGCCAGCGCCGGGCCGCCTTCCGCCACGCCCAGGCCCCAGCAGCGAAACGCCAGGATGGACGGGCCGATCGCCACGTACAGCAGCAGCACCAGCAGCCGGGCGTCCCACTGCACCGGGGTGTCGGTCACCAGCGCTTCCGCCCCGGCCGCGGCGGCCGCGCCGACCAGGCCGAAGGCGATCTGCAGCGCCAGGAAGGCCGCCCAGTCCCAGTCCGGCCGCTGGGGCGCCCGCATGTGCGCCGGCGGCCGCACCAGCATCCAGGTGTAGAAGGCCCATGCGACGACGGACAGCACGACGTAGAGGTCGCCGCGAACGAAGCGCACCTCGGCCAGCGCCGACGGGTCGCCGCGCGAGATCACGCAGAGCACCCCGGCCAGCGACAGCGCGGCGCCCACCCCCTGCCGGACGCCGACCTGCTCCCCGAAGCACAGGGCGCCCACCGCCAGGACCCACAGCGGCAGGCTGGAGGCGATCAGCGTCACGTTGATCGGCGTCGAGCTGACCAGGGCCAGGTACTGCAGCGCGTTGAACGTCGCCACGCTGAGCAGCCCGAGCACCGCCAGGTAGCGCCAGCGCCGGACCACCTCGCCCGGCGATCGGAACACCGACCGTGCCAGCGGCAGCAGCAGCAGCAGCGCCACCGCCCAGCGCAGGCAGTTGAGCAGCAGCGGCGGCACGCTGCCCACCGCCAGCCGACCGGCGATGGCGTTGCCCGACCACAGCAGCGGGGCGGTCGTCATCAGCAGGACCAGGCGGGGCGACAGGCGGGCGGTGCTCACGGGAACGGTGATGGGGCGAGGCGGCGGGGGGCGGCGATTCTGGCCCACCGCCCGTGCCCGCGCTGCAGGCGGCGCGGGCTTGGCATACCCTTGCACCAACGTCAGCTGCAGGAGACACGACATGCCACGAGCCGTCCAGATCCGCCGCTTCGGCGGGCCCGAGGTGATGGAGATCGCCGAGGTGCCGGTGGGTGAGCCCGGCCCCGGCGAACTGCGCATCCGCCACCACGCCTGCGGCCTCAACTTCATCGACGTCTACCAGCGCACCGGCCTGTACCCGAACCCGCTGCCGCTGGTGCTCGGCATGGAAGGCGCCGGCGTCGTCGAGGCGGTGGGCGAGGGCGTCACCCACCTCCAGCCGGGCGACCGCGCCGCCTATGCCGCCGGCCAGCCCGGTGCCTACGCCGAGCAGCGCGTGATGAAGGCCGCGCAGGTGGTGCAACTGCCCGACGCCATCGATTTCGAGACCGGCGCGGCGATGATGCTCAAGGGCCTGACCGCGCAGTACCTGCTGAAGAAGGCGCGGCCGGTGGAAGGGCTGGAGCCGGGCGACTTCGTGCTCTTCCATGCCGCCGCCGGCGGTGTCGGCCTCATCGCCTGCCAGTGGGCGCGGGCGCTCGGCCTGCAGCTCATCGCCACCGCCGGCAGCGCCGCCAAGTGCGCGCTGGCGCTGGAACACGGTGCCGCGCACGCCATCGACTACACCCGCGAGGACTTCGTCGAACGGGTCAAGGCCATCACCGGCGGGCGCGGCGTCAAGGTGGTCTACGACTCGGTGGGCAAGGACACCTTCGAGGGCAGCCTCAACTGCCTGCGTCCCTTCGGCCTGATGGCCGCCTTCGGCAATGCCTCGGGCCCGGTGCCGCCGTTCGCGCCCGGCGTGCTGGCCGCCAAGGGCTCGCTCTACCTGACCCGGCAGACCCTGTTCACCCACATCGCCACCCGCGAGGGCACCCAGGCCATGGCCGACGACCTGTTCGAGGTGGTCGGCAGCGGCGAGGTGAAGATCCGCATCGACCAGCGCTTCGCGCTGGCCGACGTCGCCGAGGCGCACCGCGCGCTCGAAGGCCGCCGGACCACCGGCAGCACGATCTTGATCCCCTGACGGGGCGACAAGGCGAGGGGGCGGCTTTGCCGCCCCTCCACCGTCCTCAGGCTTCGAGCAACTCGACCTCGAACACGAGCGTCGCGTTCGGCGGGATGACGCCGCCGGCGCCGCGGGCGCCGTAGCCCAGCGCGGGCGGGATGGTCAGCACCCGGGTGCCGCCCACCTTCATGCCCTGCACGCCCTCGTCCCAGCCGCGGATCACCATGCCCGCGCCGAGGTGGAATTCGAAGGGGTCGTTGCGGTCGCGGCTGGAGTCGAACTTGGCGCCGCGGCCGTTCGGCTTGGCCGGGTCGCTCAGCCAGCCGGTGTAGTGCACCCGCACCGGCCGGCCGGCCTGGGCTTCGGTGCCGTCGCCGACGTTGGTGTCCTCGTACTGCAGGCCGCTGGCGGTGGTGGTGGTCTGGCTCATGTCGTCTCCTGTTCGGGTCGCGAAAACCGCCCATCTTGCCAGCCGTCTCGCCAGGCCTTCACCGCCCGGGCCTGCCACTCCGGCAGCGTCGGGGCGTCGATGGGCGCCAGGCCGAGCACCTGCAGCGCCGGGTTGAGCACCTCCGGCGGCTGCGAGGTGTCCAGCGCCGGCGCGCCGTGCTGCTTGGACAGCTTCTCGCCGCGGGCGTCGCGCACCAGCGGCAGGTGCAGGTGCCGCGGCGTGGGCAGCCCGAGCCGCCGTTGCAGGTGGATCTGGCGGGCGGTGTTGTCGGCCAGGTCCTCGCCGCGCACGACATGGGTGATGCCCTGCTCGGCGTCGTCCACCACCACCGCCAGCTGGTAGGCCCACAGCCCGTCGGCGCGCTGGAGCACGAAGTCGCCGACCTCGGCCGTCACGTCCTGCCGCTGCGGCCCCAGCCGCCGGTCCTGCCAGTGGACCACCACCGGCTGGCCCGGCTCGCCGCAGCGCAACCGCCAGGCGACACGGGCCGGCGTGCCGTGAAGGCCGTCGCGGCAGGTGCCGGGGTAGACCCATTCGGCGTGCCGGGTGTGCGGCCGCTGCTGTGCCGCCAGCGCCAGCGCGATGTCGCGCCGCGAGCAGCCGCAGGGGTAGACGTCGCCCTGCGCCTGCAACCGGGCCAGCGCCTGCCCGTACCGCGCGCCGCGGTGCGACTGCCATTGCGGCGGCTCGTCGGGCGCCAGTCCCAGCGCCGCCAGCTGGCGCAGGATCTCCGCGTCGGCGCCCGGCGCGCAGCGCGGCCCGTCCACGTCCTCGATGCGCACCAGCCAGTCGCCGCCATGGGCGCGCGCGTCGAGCCAGCTGCCGAGGGCGGCCACCAGCGAGCCGGCATGCAGCGGGCCGGTGGGCGAGGGCGCGAAGCGGCCGCGGTAACGCAGGGCAGCGGACATGGCGCCATCCTGCCAGCGCCGCGGCGGGCCTACAGTCGCGGTTCATGACCGCCTGGAATGCGTTGTCCCTGCTGCCCGCGGCCGACTGGCTGGCGCTGGCGCTGTTCTTCGCCGGCTGGGCCGGCTACGCGCGCTTCGCCCGCCGGCGGGCGGCGGTGCGGCCCTCGGTGCTGGCGGCGACCAACCGCATCCGCCGGCAGTGGATGCTGCAGGCCACCCGCCGCGACACCCGCATCGTCGACGGCGCCGTGCTGAACAGCCTGACCGGCAGCCCCAGCTTCTTCGCCTCCACCACCATCCTCATCCTGGGCGGGCTGCTGGCGCTGCTCGGCGCGTCGGACAAGGCCGGCGAACTGGTGGGCGAACTGCCCTTCGCCGTGCGCAGCTCCGCCCTCGTCATGGAGCTCAAGCTGCTGCTGCTCGGCGGCATCTTCATCTACGCCTTCTTCCGCTTCACCTGGAGCATCCGGCAGTACACCTTCGGCGCGCTGCTGATCGGCGCCTGCCCGGACAGCGCGCAGTTCGCCGACGAGGCCGAGCGAGAGCGCTTCGCGGACCGCGCGGGCCGGGTCATGGGCCTGGCGGCCGAGGCCTTCAACCATGGGCTGCGCGCCTACTACATGGCCTTCGCCACCCTGGGCTGGTTCCTGTCGCCCTGGGCGCTGGTCGCCGGCACCGCCGCGGTGATCACCGTGCTCTACCTGCGCGAATTCCGCTCCGAGGTGCTGGACGCGCTGGGCTGACGCGCGTCGGCCGGGCTCAGCGCCGCTCGGCCAGGAAGCGCCGCACCGGCGCCACCGTCAGCGCCGGCGCTTCCTCCTGCGGCAGGTGGCCCAGCGCCGGGAAGGCGACGAACTCGCTGCCCGGGATGGCGGCGGCCAGCTGGCGGCCCTGCTCGATCGGGATCAGCGGGTCGCGACCGCCCCAGAGCACCAGCGTCGGCACGCCGATCTCGCCCAGCCGGGCCGCGGCGCTGCCCGGCCGCCATTGCTGCAGCCGGTGCGCCAGCGCGCGGCGGTTGCCCTCGCGCAGCAGCAGTTCGAAGTGGCGATCGACCAGCGCGCTGCCCACCGCATGCGGGTCGCCCCACAGGCGCTGCAGCGCCTGCTCCACCAGTGCCCTCGGCAGCAGCCATTCGGTGAGCTGTCCCACCGCCGGCAGCACGCCCGGCAGGTGGCCGAGGCGGGTGAACCAGGGCAGCCCTTCCGGCAGCGGCAGGCCGGCGGCGTCGACCAGCACCAGCCCGCGCACCCGCTCGGGCGCCTGCAGCGCCAGCCGCCAGGCCACCTCGCCGCCGAGCGAGTTGCCGGCGGCGACGAAGCGGCGCACGCCCAGCCGGTCGAGCACCGCGAGCACGAAGTCGACGTCGGCGTCCGCCGAGTAGTCGTCGCGCAGCGACGGCCCGGTGAGCCCGAAGCCCGGCAGGTCGAGGCTGATCACGCGGCGCTCGCGTTCCAGCGCGGCGGTCCAGCCCTCCCAGGTGTGCAGGCTGGAGCCGGTGCCGTGCAGCAGCACCAGCGGCAGCCGGTCCTCGCGCGGGCCGGTGTCGCGCAGGTGCACCAGCTGGCCCTGCCAGACCGGGCCCTCGAGCTCCATGAAATCCGACGGCGGCGGCGCCCAGCGGGCGACGAGGCTGTGCACCGGCCGCTCGGGCGCGCGCATCAGGCTGACGGACAGGGCCATGAGCATCAGCGCCAGGCCGGCCAGCTTCAGCAGCCGCTCGGCCATGGCGGGCGCGGCGCGGGGCAGAGGGAAGGGAAAGAGGCCGGCGGCACCCGCCGGATTCTGCCTAGGCTGCAGCGCGTTGCCGCCGGCGCGCCTGCGCCTCCAGGGCGGCCAGGCTGAGCACCGCCCCGGGCAGCGGCAGCAGGTAGTACAGCGCCCGGTAGCCGAGCAGCGCGCCCAGCAGCGTGGCCTCGGGCAGCTTGTGGCCGAGCAGGGCGACGAACACCGCCTCCACCACGCCCAGCCCGCCGGGGATGTGGGTGGCCGCGCCGGCGATGGCCGCCATCAGCAGCCCGGCCAGCACCGGCGGGTAGGCCACCCCGGTGGGCCGCAGCAGCACCCAGATCACCCCGGCCATCAGCATCCAGTTGACGGTGGACAGCACCAGCCCCTGCAGCGCGATGCCGAGGGCCGGCAGCTCCAGCCGCCGGCCGCGCAGCGTCCAGGCCCGCTGGCGGGCGAAGGCGCACGCGCCCAGGTAGGTGCCCAGCAGCGCCAACAGGCCGAAGCCGATCCACTGCAGGCCGTCCTCGCCGAGGCGCCAGCTCTCGGGCAGCTCGAGCGCGCGCAGCGCGAAGGCGGTGCCGGCCAGCAGGAAGTAGCCCGACCAGTTGGTCAGTGCGACCAGGCCGTACACCGCCACCGCCCGCTCCAGCGACAGGCCGAGCCGGGTGTACAGCCGCAGCCGCAGGCCCAGCCCGCCGACCCAGGCGCCGAGGTTCAGGTTGAGCGAATAGGTGGCGTAGGCGATGGCCGCGGTGGTGCCGAGGCCCAGCCGGTGCTTCAGCGCCCGCCGAGCCAGCAGTTCGTAGCCGGCGTAAACGGCGTAGCTGGCCAGGGCGACCGCCGCGGCGGCCAGCAGCGTGGTGGCGTGCAGGCCGCGCAGCGCCTGCCACACCTCGTCCCACGGCACGGCGCGTCCAAGCCGCCACAGCAGCCACAGCACGCCGGCCATGAAGGCCAGGCCGACGGCGCGCAGCAGCCGGCGACGCCACGCCGGCGCCGGCACCGGCGAACGCCCCTGCGGCGCGGCGGCCACGGCGGCGCGGTTCACCGCGTGACCTGCGCGCCGGGCGACGGCGGCGTGGTGGTGGCCGGCGGCGCGGGCGGGGGCGCCTCGCCGAGCGAGGTCAGCCGGGGCGCGTGCCGCGGCAGCCAGCCGGCCCAGTCGGGGAAGTGCCGCACGACGTGGAAGACCACCGCGCCCAGCAGCGCCCGCCACGCCGTGCGCTTGGGGATGTGGTCCACCGCCACCGCCTGGCAGTGGTGCTGCACCAGGAGGTCCAGCCGCTCGCGCAGCAGGCGCGCGAACTCGCGGTCGCGGATGAAGAGGTTGGACTCCAGGTTGAGCGACAGGCTCAGCGGGTCGAGGTTGCTGGAGCCCACCGTCGCCCATTCGTCGTCGACCACGGCCACCTTGCCGTGCAGCGGCCGGCGGCAGTACTCGTGCACCGAGACCCCGGCCGGCACCAGGTAGCCGTAGAGCATGCGGGCCGCCACCGGCACGATGGCCATGTCCGGGTTGCCCTGCAGGATCAGCCGCACGTCGACGCCGCGCTTGGCGGCCCGGCGCATCTCGCGCAGCAGCCGGTAGCCGGGGAAGAAGTAGGCGTTGGCGATGGTGATCTGGCGCCGCGCCGCTCGGATGGCGATGCGGTAGTGGCGTTCGATGTCGGTGCGGTGCTGGTGGTTGTCCCGGGTGACGAAGAGCGCCCTCGCGCCGCCCACCGCGGGCAGGTCGGGCGCCTCCTCCTGCCACTGCCGCCAGGGGCGCCAGCCCGGCCATTGCGTGGCCTGGCGGACGATGCGCGCAGCGCGCCAGAAGCGCGGCCGCGGCTGCGCCGGCGGCAGCTGCTCGAGCAGGAAGCGGTGGATGTGCTCGACCACCGGCCCCTCGACCCGCACCGCGTAGTCCTGCTTGGCCTCGGGGCCGTAGTCGCCCAGGTGGTCGGCGGAGAAATTGATGCCGCCGACGTAGCCGATGCGGCCGTCGATCACCACCAGCTTGCGGTGCAGCCGGCGCAGCAGGTTGGTTCGCCAGCGGCCGAACAGCTTGCCGGCGTGGTCGAACACGTGCACCCGCACGCCGGCCGCGGTCAGGCCGCCGATGAACTCGTCCGACAGGTCGGGCGAGCCGTAGCTGTCCACCGTCAGGTCCACCGACACGCCGCGCTGCCCGGCCTCGATCAGCAGCTCGCGCAGCGCCTGCCCCACCTTGTCGTCGAACAGGATGAAGGTCTCGATGAGGATCTCGTGCTCGGCCTTGGCGATGGCGTCGAACACGCTGGGGTAGTAGGCCTCGCCGTTCTCCAGCAGCTGCAGCCGGTTGCCCTCGATCCAGCCCCGATCACGTCTCATGCGGTCCCCTTGGCGCTGCGCGCCGCCCCCTCGAGGAGGAATTCGCCCGTGGGACGGCCCGGCGGGTTCATGCCGCCCTCCGCACCACCGCCTGCCCCACCGGCAGCGCCAGCTCGGCCGCCAGCGGCGCATGGTCCGACAGGTGCGACCACGGACGGCGGCCCAGCACCAGCGGGCGCAGCAGCTGCAGGCCGCGCACGTAGATGCGGTCCAGCCGCAGCACCGGCCAGCGGGCGGGAAAGGTCTTGGCCGGCCGCCCGGTGGCCAGGCGGAAGACCTCCTGCAGCCCGGCGCAGCCTTCCAGCGCGCCGTCCACGCGGCAGCGCCAGTCGTTGAAGTCGCCGGCGACCACCACCGGTTCGTCGGGCGGAATGCCGTCGTTGACGAGGCGGCACAGCTGCAGCACCTGCGCCCGGCGGTGCGATTCGTCCAGCCCCAGGTGCACGCACACCGCGTGCAGCGGCCGCTCGGACTGCGGCAGCGACAGCACGCAGTGCAGCAGTCCGCGCTTCTCGCTCTTGCCGACGCTGGCGTCGTGGTTGACGTGGCGCGCGATCGGGAACTTGGACAGCACCGCGTTGCCGTGGTGGCCGTGCGGGTAGACGGCGTTGCGGCCGTAGGCGTGGGACGACCAGATCTCGTCGGCCATGAACTCGTAGTGCGGCGTGGCCGGCCAGCCGCCGATGCGCGCCCGGTGCAGCTCGTGGCTGCCCATCACCTCCTGCAGGAAGACCAGGTCCGCGCCCACGCTGCGCACCGCCTCGCGCAGTTCGTGCAGCACGAAGCGGCGGTTGAAGGCGCCGAAGCCCTTGTGGGTGTTGACGGTGAGCACGGTGAAGCGGGCGAAGCCCGGCTCCACGGCCGGCGGCGGGGTCGCGAGGTCCATCGGCGCAGTGTCCAGCACGGTGCGTTCCCGGGCCGGGGGTCGCCTGTCCCCCGGCGCCCCGAAATGACGTCAGCCTTCGCTGACGCCGCGGGGCCGGAAGGCGGCCTTCCTACAATCCGCCGATGCCCTTCGTCCACCTGCGCACCCACACCGAATTCTCCGTCGTGGACGGCACGCTGCGGGTGGACGACGCCACCGCGCTGGCGGCCCGTGACGGCCAGCCGGCCCTGGCCATTACCGACCTGAACAACCTGTTCGGCGCGGTCAAGTTCTACAACGCCTGCCGGAAGAAGGGCGTCAAGCCGCTGATCGGCGCCGACGTCTGGATGGAGCCGCTGCCCGGCGACAAGCTGCCCAGCCGGCTGCTGCTGCTGGTGCAGGACACGCAGGGCTACCTGCACCTGAGCGAACTGCTGGCCCGCGGCTGGACCCGCAACGCGCAGCGCACCCAGGCCTGGGTGAGGTGGGAGTGGCTGGAGGAACTGGGCGGCGGGCTGATCGCCCTGTCCGGCGCCGACGCCGGCGTGGTCGGCCAGGCGCTGTCGGCGGGCGACCCGGCGCGCGCCGAGGCGCAGGCACGGCGGCTGGCCGCGCTGTTCCCGCAGCGCTTCTACCTCGAGGTGCAGCGCGCCGGGCAGCCGGCGCAGGAGGCGCACCTGCGCGCGGTGGTGCCGCTGGCGGCGCGCCTGCAGCTGCCGGTGGTGGCCACGCACCCCGTCCAGTTCGCCGAGCCGGACGACTTCGAGGCGCACGAGGCCCGGGTCTGCATCGCCGAGGGCGAGACCCTGGGCAACCCGCGCCGCGCCAAGCGCTTCAGCCGCGAGCAGTACTTCAAGACGCAGGCGCAGATGGAGGCGCTGTTCGCCGACCTGCCGTCGGCGCTGGCCAACAGCGTGGAGATCGCCAAGCGCTGCAACCTGTCGCTGGTGCTCGGCAAGCCGCGGCTGCCCGACTTCCCGACGCCGGTGCAGGCCGACGGCAGCCGCATGCCGATCGAGGCGTACTTCCGGCAGGCGTCGTTCGACGGGCTGGAGGACCGGCTGCGCCTGCTCTACCCCGACGCCGCCGAGCGCGAGCGCCGCCGCCCCGAGTACGTGCAGCGGCTGGAGTTCGAGATCGGGACCATCCTCAAGATGGGCTTCCCAGGCTACTTCCTCATCGTCTCGGACTTCATCCTCTGGGCCAAGCAGAACGGCTGCCCGGTGGGCCCGGGCCGCGGCTCCGGCGCCGGCTCGCTGGTGGCCTACGCGCTGAAGATCACCGACCTCGACCCGCTGCAGTACCAGCTGCTGTTCGAGCGCTTCCTCAACCCGGAGCGGGTGTCGATGCCCGACTTCGACGTCGACTTCTGCCAGGCCAACCGCGACCGGGTCATCGAGTACGTCAAGGACAAGTACGGCCGCGACGCGGTGAGCCAGATCGCCACCTTCGGCACCATGGCGGCCAAGGCCGCGCTGCGCGACGTCGGCCGCGTGCTGGGCATGGGCTACGGCCACGTCGACTCCATCGCCAAGCTGATCCCGGCGCCGCCGGGCAAGACGGTGACGCTGGCCAAGGTGCCCGAGCAGCCCGACCCCGGCGTCATCTACGCCCGCAAGGAAGCGCCCGAGCTGGAGCAGCGCGAGGCCGCCGAGGAGGAGGTCGCCGCGCTGCTCGAGCTGGCCGCGCGCGTCGAGGGCCTGGTGCGCAACATCGGCATGCACGCCGGCGGCGTGCTCATCGCGCCGGGCAAGATCACCGACTTCTGCCCGCTCTACCAGCAGCCGGGCAGCGACTCGGCCGTCAGCCAGTACGACAAGGACGACGTCGAGGCCATCGGCCTGGTGAAGTTCGACTTCCTCGGCCTGGCCACGCTGACCATCCTCGAACTGGCCAAGGACTTCATCGTCGCGCGGCATCCGCACCGCCGGGACTTCGCCTTCGAGACGATCCCGCTCGACGACCCGAAGGTCTACAAGCTGTTCAGCGACGGCCTGACCGAGGCGGTGTTCCAGTTCGAATCGCGCGGCATGCAGGGCATGCTGCGCGATGCCCGCCCGAGCCGGCTGGAGGACCTGATCGCGCTGAACGCGCTGTACCGGCCGGGGCCGATGGACCTGATCCCCACCTTCGTCGCGCGCAAGCACGGCCGCGAAAAGGTCGAGTACCCGCACCCGCTGACGGAGGCGGTGCTGGCCGAGACCTACGGGATCATGGTCTACCAGGAACAGGTGATGCAGACCGCGCAGGTGCTGGGCGGCTACTCGCTCGGCGGCGCCGACATGCTGCGCCGGGCCATGGGCAAGAAGAAGCCCGAGGAGATGGCGCAGCACCGCGAGATCTTCCGCAAGGGTGCGGCGGAGAAGGGCATCGACCAGGCCAAGGCCGACGAGGTCTTCGACCTGATGGAGAAGTTCGCCGGCTACGGCTTCAACAAGTCGCACGCCGCCGCCTATTCGCTGCTGGCCTACCACACCGCCTGGCTGAAGGTGCACCACACGGCCGAGTTCTTCGCGGCCAACATGACCATCGAGCTGGACGACACCGACAAGCTCAAGGTCCTGCTCAACGACGCCAAGCAGTTCGGCATCCGCTTCGACGCGCCCGACGTCAACGCCGGCACGTGGCGCTTCGAGCCCGTCGAGCACCGGCGCATCCGCTACGGGCTGGGTGCGGTCAAGGGCACCGGGTCCAGCGCCATCGACGCCATCGTCGCCGCGCGCGAAGGCGCCGACGGCGCCGGCGGCGGCCCCTTCCGCAGCCTGTTCGACTTCTGCGCCCGGGTCGACCGGCAGCGCATCAACAAGCGGGTGGTCGAGGCGCTGGTCAAGGGCGGCGCCTTCGACGGCCTGCACCCGCAGGGGCTGGAGGGGCGGTCGTCGCTGCTGGCCAGCATCGGCCTGGCCTTCGACTGGGCCGACACCCAGGCCGCGCATGCCGACCAGGGCGGGCTGTTCGACTTCGGCGCCGACGACGGGGTGCTGCACGGCGCGTCCACGCAGGAGCCGCCGCTGGTGGCCGCCGAGCCCTGGAGCATCCGCGAGCGGCTGGCGCACGAGAAGACGGCGATCGGCTTCTACCTCTCCGGCCACCTGTTCGACCAGAACGAGGCCGAGGTGCGCCGCTTCGCGCGCCGCCGCATCGCCGACCTGGTCGACAGCCGCGAGCCGCAGCTGCTGGCCGGCATCGTGAGCGACCTGCGCGTCGTCAACGGCCAGCGCGGCCGGGTGGTCATCTTCAAGCTCGACGACAAGAGCGAGGCCATCGAGGCGGTGGTGCAGGGCGAGGCGCTGCTGGAGCGCACCCGCGAGCTGATCAAGGACGACGAACTGGTGGTGCTGCAGGGCAAGGTGCAGAACGACCGCTTCTCCGGCGGGCTGCGGCTGAACGTGGCGGCGGCCTGGGACCTGGCAGCCGCGCGCGCCCGCTTCGGCCGTTTCCTGTCGGTGGCGGTCAACGGCAAGGCGCCGCCGGTGGCCGAGCTGGTGCGCACCTGGCCCTCGCGCCGGCTGGAGACGGAGGAGGGCGTGTCCACCCTCGGCCTGCCGGTGCGGCTGACGCTGGAGCGGGAATCGGTGACCGCCCAGGTCGACCTCGGCGACGACGGCCGCTTCTGGCCCTGCGACGAGGCACTGGCGCGCTGGAAGGCGGTGGCCCACGGCGGCCGGGCCGACGTGGTCTACGACGCGGCGGTGCCCGGTTGAGCGGCGAGCCAGCGCCCGTGAGGTCCGGCACGCTCCGCGGGGCGTGAACGTTACCGAACGTCAGCCGCGGTGAACCGCGGGCACCGCAGCGCCGTTAACGGTGGATCTCCCTTCCGAACCCGACCATGAACCTGCCGCACCGCCCCGTCCTTCGCCGCCTGTCGGCCCTGCCTGCCGCGTCGCTGCTGGCCCTGGCCGGCCTGGTGGCCAGCGGCCCGGCCGCCGCCCAGCAGGTGGGCGTGTCGGTGGGCGTCAGCCAGCCGGGCTTCTACGGCCAGATCAACATCGGCAACGCCCCGCCGCCGCCGGTGGCGCTGATCTACCCGCAGCCGGTGCTCATCGCCCAGCAGCCGGTGGTGGCCGCGCCGATGTACCTGCACGTGCCGCCCGGCCACGCCAAGAAGTGGAGCAAGCACTGCCACAAGTACAACGCCTGCGCCCGGCCGGTGTACTTCGTGCAGGAAACCTACTACCAGCAGCACTACGCCCCGCAGCACGCCCAGTACGCCCACCCGCACGGCGGGCGCCACGGCGACGACCACGGGCATGGCCACAAGGGCCACGGCAAGGGGCATGGCGAGGGCAAGGGCAAGGGCCGCGACAAGGACCGCGACTGAGACACCGGGCCGTCAGGGCCGGAATCGCCCGGGTTTTCCGCGCGCTGCCCGCGCCGGCGCCAGGCCCACACTGCGCGGCATGTCGCCGGTCCCGACCCTCGCCGATCACGACCCCCGCCGCGACCCGAGAACCGGGCTGATCCTCACCGGCGGCGGTGCGCGGGCGGCCTACCAGGTGGGCGTGCTGCGGGCGCTGTCGCGCATGCGGCGCGAGTCCGGCCAGCGCCCGGGCAATCCGTTTCCCATCATCGCCGGCACCTCCGCCGGCGCCATCAACGCGGCCGCACTGGCCTGCCAGGCCGACCACTGGGACCAGGCCGTGGGCGACCTCGCCGACACCTGGTCGGGGCTGACCGCCGAACAGGTCTACCGCACGGATTCGATCGGCGTCATCCGCAGCGGCGCCGGCTGGCTGACGATGCTGTCGCTGGGCTGGATGCTGGCCCGCTTCAAGCGGCTGAAGCCGCGCTCGCTGCTCGACAACCACCCGCTGGCCGGGTTGCTGCACCGGCTGGTGCGGCTGGAGCGGTTGCCGCAGGTGCTGGCCGACGGCCACCTGCAGGCGCTGGCGATCACCGCCTCCAGCTACAGCACCGGCCGGCACCTCACCTTCTACCAGTCGGTCAACCCCCTGCGGCCGTGGACACGGTCGCAGCGGCTGGCCGTGCCCTGCCAGATCCGCCGCCGCCACCTGCTGGCGTCGTCCGCCATCCCCTTCGTCTTCCCGGCGGTGCCGCTGTCGGTGGACGGCCAGCGCGAATGGTGCGGCGACGGCTCCATGCGCCAGGCCGCGCCCATCTCGCCGGCGGTGCACCTCGGCGCCGACCGGGTGCTGGTGATCGGCGCCGGCCGGCTGCATGAACCCGGCGCGCCGGTGGTGCGCCACCAGGGGCCGCCGCCGCTGGCGCAGATCGCCGGCCATGCGCTGTCGAGCATCTTCCTCGACGCGCTGGCGGTGGACATCGAGCGCCTGCAGCGGGTCAACCACACGCTGTCCCTGCTGACGCGCGAGGCCCGGGCGCAGACGCCGCTCAAGCCCATCGACGTGCTGGTGATCGCGCCCAGCCAGCGGCTGGACGACATCGCCGGGCGCCACCTCGACGCGCTGCCCGCCGCCGTGCGCGGCCTGCTGCGGGCGGTCGGCGTGTCGTCGGCGGGGAAGGGCGCCGCCGCCGGGGCCGCCTTTGCCAGCTACCTGCTGTTCGAGCCGCCCTTCACCCGCGAACTGATCGCCCTCGGCGAGGCCGACACCGAGGCCCGCCGCGACGAGGTGGTCGCCTTCTTCGGCTGGCGCCGCGAGGTGATGGCCGACGCCGACCTCACGGCGCAGACGCAGCCGGCCTGAGCGCCGCCGGGTGCGGCTGGCCCTGCACCCGCCCGCCCTGGTCGGACAGCCGACGCGCGCTGCGCTCGCCCAGGCCGGGCACGCGGGCCTCGAGGTCGCGCCAGTCGGCGAAGGGCCGCTCGGCGCGGGCCTGCAGCACTGCCGCCGACAGACCCGGCCCGACGCCCCGCAGCGACTCCAGTTCGGCCTGCGTGGCCCGGTTCAGGTCCAGCGCCGCCGCCTGGCTCGCCAGGACCAGCAGGCTCAGCAGGGCCGGCACCGGCCGCGGCCGCCGTCGCAGCAGCGGCTGGAGGGCGGGGCACCGGGGCGGGCAGGTCATGGCCGCTACCATAGCCGGCTGCCCGGCCCGGCCGCATCCCCTGTCGGCGCCCCACCACCACCCGAACGCCCATGCCGCTTGCATCGCCCGGCAGCGCACCGCCCACGCCCTCGCATGCCCGCTGCTGAAGAACAACCCCGCAACGGCGACGTTGGCCGGCGGCTGGTCGGCTACTTCCGGCCCCAGGCCGGAACGCTGCTGGCCGCGGTGCTGGTCTTCGTGCTCGGGTCGGTCACCGAGCCGCTGATTCCGAAGCTGCTGCAGGTGGCGCTGGACCAGGGCTTCCTGGAGCAGCCGACCTTCCCGCTCTGGATGGTGCCGGTCAGCCTGATCGGCCTGTTCGTGCTGCGCGGGCTGCTCAGCTTCGTCGGCACCTACCTGCTCAACCGCGCCACCACGCGCGCGGTGCTGGCGCTGCGCGTCGATCTGGCGGCCGCCGTGCTGCGCGCCGACGCCAGCGTCTTCAGCCGCATGACGCCCGGCGTGATGGTGGCCAAGGTGATCAACGACCCAAACGTCGTGGCCGGCCAGATCGGCGGCGCCGCCGTCACCCTGCTGCGCGACGGCACCACCGCCATCGCGCTGCTGGCCTACCTGTTCTGGATGAACTGGCAGCTCACCGCGCTGTCGCTGGTGACGGTGCCGCTGCTGGCCTTCGGCGTGCGCCAGGTCCACCTGCGCATCAAGAAGGTGGGCACCGCGGCCTACCGCGCGCAGCTGCGGCTGACGCAGACGGTGGACGACCTGGCGCGGGCCTGGCGCGTCATCCGCACCTTCGACGCGGCGGAGTTCGAGCGCCGGCGCTTCGTCGAGCAGGGCCGCGAGGTGCAGCGTCAGACGCTGAAGGGGGCCGCGGCGGGGGCGATGATGACGCCGGTGTCGCAGCTGGTGGCCAGCATCGGCGTGGCCACCATCGTCACCCTGGCGATGTACCAGGCCCGGGTCGGCGGCGGCACGGTGGGTGCCTTCGCGGCCTACGTGGCCGCGCTGCTGCTGCTGGTCTCGCGCACCCGCCACCTGACCGATGTGTCGCAGCCCATCCTCAGCGCGCTGGTGGTGGCGCGCGGCTGCTTCGAGGTGCTCGACCTGCCGCCCGAGCCCGACACCGGCACCCGCCGCTTGGACCGCGCGCAGGGCCACATCCACCTGCAGGACGTGACCATCACCTACCCGGGCGCCGACCGGCCGGCGCTGGACCGGCTGACGCTGGACGTGCCGGCCGGCAGCACGGTGGCGCTGGTGGGCACCTCCGGCGCCGGCAAGTCGACCGTGGTCAACGCGCTGCTGGGCTTCGCGCTGCCCGACCACGGCCGCCTGACGCTGGACGGCATCGACCTGACCGACCTGCGCAAGTCCGACCTGCGCCGGCAGTTCGCCGTCGTCTCGCAGGACATCGTGCTGTTCGACGCCTCGGTGGCCGACAACGTGGTCTACGCCCAGCCCTTCGACGCCAAGCGGGTGGAGGACTGCCTGCGCGCCGCCGCCCTGTGGGACCACGTCGCCAGCCTGCCGGAGGGTGTCAACACGCCGATCGGCGTCAACGGCAGCCGCCTGTCCGGCGGCCAGCGCCAGCGCCTGGCCATCGCCCGCGCGCTGTACAAGGACGCGCCGGTGTGGATCCTCGACGAGGCCACCTCGGCGCTGGACACCGACTCGGAACGCGCCATCCAGCAGGCCCTCGACCAGTGGCACGGCCGCAAGACCATGGTCGTCATCGCCCACCGGCTGAGCACCATCCGCGGCGCCGACACCATCTGCGTGCTGGAGCAGGGCCGCGCCATCGAATGCGGCAGCCACGCCGAACTGATGGCGCGCGGCGGGCGCTATGCGGGCATGGTGGCCGCGCAGCACGCGGGCTGAGGCCGGACCGGTCCGCCCCACCCCCGACGCGATAATCCCGCGCTGTCGCTCGACGCCCACCGCATCCCTTGTCCGCCCCCTTGTCTTCCGCCGCCCGGCCGTCCATCAGCGGGTTCACCTTCCTGCGCAACGGGCTGAAGGGCGGCTTCCCCTTCGAGGCGTCCATCCGCTCGCTGCTGCCGCTGGTCGACGAGTTCGTCATCGCGGTGGGGCAGGGCGAGGACGGCACGCTGCAGCGGCTGCAGGCCATCGGCGACCCGAAGCTGCGGCTGCTGCCCACGGTGTGGAACGAGCGCATGCAGGAGCGCGGCTTCGTCTACGCCCAGCAGAAGATGATCGCCCAGTACGCCTGCACCGGCGACTGGGCCTTCTACCTCGAAGGCGACGAGGTGCTGCACGAGGCCGAGCTGCCCGCCATCCGCGCCGCGGTGGACCGCCACCACGGCGACGCCCGCGTCGAGGCGCTGGCCTTCGACTACTTCCACTTCTACGGCAGTCCGCAGTGGATCGCCGTCAGCCCGGCCTGGTACCGGCGCGAATGCCGGCTCATCCGCAACACCATCCGCAGCTACGCCCCCGACGGCCAGTACTGGGTGGTGATGGACCGCCACCGCCGCGGCCGCCCGCCGCGTGCGGCGCTGGCCGGCGCGCACGTCTACCACTACGGCCATGTCCGGCGGCTGCACTACCTGCAGGCCAAGATGGACCAGGTGAGCAAGTACTGGTCGCACGAGCCGCCGGCCATGCGCTACCAGATCGACCCGCAGGCGCTGCGCCGCTTCGAGGGCACCCACCCGGAGGTGGTCGCCGACTGGCTGCGCGACCACGCCGAGGCCGACTACACGCCCGACCCCAGCCATGTGCCGACGCGGCGCGAGCGCAAGCACCGCTGGTCGATGAAGCTGGAACGCTGGCTGGGCGTGGACCTGAGCCGCAAGCACTACGCATTGGTGGCATGACCAACGTCGCGTCCGACACCGCCGGCGGACCGAGCGCCGGGCCGCTCCCAAGCCGGCCCGCCCTCCCCTCGGGGGATCGGCCGGCGTACCCGACGACCGAGGGGCCGACATTCACGGTGGTCATTCCCGTGCTCGACCAGCTGGCCTACACCCGCCAGTGCGTCGAGAGCCTGCAGGCGGAGGGCGTGCCGCCCGAGGCCATCCTGGTCATCGACAACGGCAGCACCGACGACACGCCGCAGTGGCTGGCCCAACAGCCCCGGCTGCGCCGGCTGCGCAACCCGGTCAACCTGGGCTGCGGCGGCGCCTGGACCCAGGGCTGCGTGCTCAGCGACAGCGACTGGGTGGTGCTGCTCAACAACGACGTGCTGAGCGGGCCGCAGGCGATCCCGCGGCTGATCGAGGCGGCGGAGCGGCAGGGGCTGGACGTGGCCAGCCCGGCGCTGGTCGAGGGCCCGCTGGACTACGACTTCGCGGCGCACGCCCAGGCGTTCTGCGACCGGATGTCGGGGGTGGTGCGGCGCGGCTGGTTCCATGGCGTGTGCTTCGCGGTGCGGCGCAGCGTCTTCGAGCGCATCGGCTTTCCCGACACCGACCGCCGGCTCGGCGGCCGCGAGGACGTCGAGTTCCTGGTCCGCTGCCTGCGCGAAGGCGTCCCGGTCGGCACCGTGGGCGACGCGCTGTTCCACCACTTCGGCTCCATCACGCAGAAGGCGCTGAAGCTGGAGACCGGCCAGGCCGAGCTGGGCGACCGGCTGCACTTCTACCAGCGGGTCGGCATGGGCTGGTGGGCGCGCAAGCGCTTCAAGCGCGAGCGCTTGAGGAAGGCCCGGCAATGGGTGGCCGATGAACGCGGCACGCGAGGCTTCACGCTGCACATGCAGCGCCAGCAGGGCCGCTGGGTGGACGTGGAGCACCTGTGATGGCGGCACCGACCGCGGCGCCCGCCTGCCGCCAGTGCGGCGCCGCGCCTGTCGAGGACCTCGGCCCCATCCCCGACGCCGACCTGTTCGCCGGCCAGCCGCTGCAGCCGCCCTGGCCGGGCGGCCGGCTGCACCGCTGCGGCCGCTGCCAGCTCACCTTCCGCCACCCGGTGCGCGAGGAGGCCGAATACGAGCGCCTCTACGCCGCGGCGCCCGACACGGTGTGGGACGCCGGGGCGGCGCGGGTGGACCACCGGCTGGTCCGCCAGCGCATCGCCGAGGAGCCCCATGCGCGCAGCGTGCTTGACGTCGGCTGCTACGACGGCGCGCTGCTCGCCGGCCTGCCGCCCGGCCTGGAGCGCTTCGGCATCGAGGCGTCGCGCGCCGCCGCCCGGGCCGCCCGCCAGCGGGGGGTGACGGTGCTTGCGGAGCGCATCGGCGACATCCGGTCGATCGACCGCCGCTTCGACGTCGTCTGCGCCATCGACGTCATCGAGCACATGGTCTCGCCGAAGGACTTCCTGTCGCTGCTGTCCGGGCTGGTGGCACCGGGCGGGCTGCTGCTGGTCTCCACCGGCGACGCCGACGCCCCGGCCTGGCGCGCAGCGGGCGGGCGCTACTGGTACTGCAGCTTCCCGGAGCACCTGTCCTTCGTCTGCACGCGCTGGGCGCAGGCCGCGGCGCCGGCCTGCGCGCTGACGCTGGCCGGTGCCGCGCCCTTCGCCTACGAGGCGCTGGACCCGCGGGCGCTGCCGCGCCGCCGCCGGCGCTTCCAGCGCCAGCTGGCGTGGGCGCGATGGCGTGCGCGCCTGCGCCCGCTGCTCGGCGCCGGTGGGGCTGAGTTGCGGCCTGTGGGCCGCCCGGGCCTGTTCGACGACCATCTCCTGCTGGCCTTTCGGCCGGCGCCACGCTGAAAGCCGCCGTGTCCAGGCCCTCCATCCTGCCCACCGACCGCACGGTCTACGACACCGAACTGTTGAAGTCGCTGCTCGGCACGCGCCTGGCCCGGCAGCTGCAGGTGCTGTGCGTCATCGGTGCGCACCGCTTCGACGAGCTGCCGCTGATCGACCGCATCTTCCCGTCGCTGCGCCGCATCTACCTCTTCGAGCCCCAGCCCGCGCCGCTGCAGGTGCTGCGCGACCTGGCGGCGCGGGACGCGCGCATCACCGTCTTCCCGGTGGCGGTGTCGGACGCGGACGGCACGGCCCGCTTCCACGTCGCCAGCAACAGCGGCGAGTCGAGTTCGCTGCTCGCGCTCGGCTCGCACCGCGAGCTCTTCCCCGAGGTGACCATCGACCGCGTGGTCGAGGTGCCGACACGCCGCCTCGATTCGGTCCTCCGCGAGCACCAGCTGCCGGCGCCGGACCTGCTGCTGATCGACGTGCAGGGCGCCGAGCACCTGGTGCTGAAGTCGCTGCCGCCATCGCTGCTGCAGGGCGTCCGGCTCATCTACACCGAGGTCAGCACCGAGGCGGTCTACGAATCCGCGGGCCTGATGAAGGACGTCGAGGCGCTGCTGGTGCCGCGCTTCGTCAACGTCGGTTTCGCCGCCATCCGGCCCGGCGTGCCGGTGCACGGCAACGCCGTCTTCGTCGCGCAGGACGACGTGCCGGCCGTGGTGTCGCTGTCGCTGCCCGAGCGGTTGCGCCGGGCCTTCCACCGGCTGAGGCGGCGCCTGCGCGGGCGATGAGCCGCGCCGCGGCCGATGCGCCGCTGATCTCCATCGTCGTGCCCACCTTCCGCAGCGCCGCGGTGCTGGAGGGCGCGCTGTCGTCGCTGGCCACGCAGGACTGGCGCGGCTTCGAGGTGATCGTCAGCGACGGCGCGTCGGACGACGGCACGCTGGCCATCGCCGAGCGCTTCGCCGGGCGGCTGCCGGCGCTGCACATCGATTCGCGCCCCGACGGCGGCGTCTACGACGCCATCAACCGCGGCGTGCGGCGGTCGCGCGGACGCTGGTTCCTGGTGCTGGGCAGCGACGACCGGCTGCACGCGACGACGACGTTGTCGCGGGTGGCGGCCGAACTCCAGCGCGACGGCGGTGCGGTGTTCGTCTACGGCGATGTGAACATGCTGCACACCGACGGGCGGGTCGAGCGCTACGCCGGCCCGCTGACGCTCAAGCGCATGTTCACCCTGCCGCTGTGCCAGCAGTCGCTGTTCTACCGGCGGGATGTGTTCGACGCGCTCGGCGGCTTCGACCTGCGCTTCCGGCTCTACGCCGACTGGGACTTCAACCTGCGCGCGGCCTTCTCCGGCCCCACCCGCTGGATCGACCTGGTGGTCGCCGACTACGCCACCACCGGCATGAGCGGTTCGGCCTCGGACCCGGTGTTCCTGGAGGCGCTGCCGGGTTTCATCCGCGACCGCCTGGTCGAGCGCGCCGACGACCCGGCGTCGTGGCCGTTGC
This sequence comes from Aquabacterium sp. J223, assembly GCF_024666615.1. Classification (NCBI taxonomy): domain Bacteria; kingdom Pseudomonadati; phylum Pseudomonadota; class Betaproteobacteria; order Burkholderiales; family Sphaerotilaceae; genus Aquabacterium; species Aquabacterium sp. J223. Next base: position 2,055,731 of record NZ_CP088297.1, read on the forward strand.
AGGACCACCTGCTGCGCTGTGCCAACCGCTACCGCCGCCAGCGCAGATGGGCCGAGGCCAGGGCCTATGTCCGCAGCTACTTCCACCTGCTGGCGCGCCGGCTGCCGGTGCGGGTCGGCGCACGCCGCCGGCCACGCTGATCGCCATGGCGACGCCGGCCGTCTCGTTGCTGGTGCTGGCCCATCGCCAGCGCCACCTGCTGGACCAGGCGGTGCAGGCGGCGTTCGCGCAGGAAGGCGGGCCGATCGAGGTCGTGCTGTCGGACGACGGCTCCGAGGACGGCAGCCATGCGCGCCTGCTCGAGCTGGCGGCGCAGTACCGCGGGCCCCATGCGGTGCGCGTGCGGCCCGCCGGTCCGCGGCTGGGCATCGGCGGCCACTACAACGCCCTCATGGCCTTCGCCAGCGGCGAGCTGCTGGTCACCGCCGCGGCGGACGACGTCTCGCGGCCGGACCGGGTGCGCCGGCTGGTCGAGGCCTGGCAGGCCGATGGCCGCCGCGCCGACCTCGTCGCCAGCCACCTGGTCGACATGGACGCGCAGGGCGGCCTGCACGGCGTCATCCGCGTCGACGACCTGTCACGCTGGCGCGGCGAGCGCGACTGGTGGCGGCAGCGCCCGCACGTCGTCGGCGCCGGCCATGCCTTCACCCGCCGCATGATGGAGCGCTTCGGTCCGCTGCGCGCCGACCTGGCCTACGAGGACCAGGCCATGGCCTTCCGGGCCTTGATGATGGGCGGCGGCCTGACGGTGGACGCGCCGCTGGTGCACTACCGCCGCGGCGGCGTCTCCGGCCGGCCCGCCGTCGACAGCGTCGAGGCGATGACGGCCTGGACCCGCGGTCGCCTCGACCGCTGGCGTGCCGAGGCGCTGCAGCTCATCGCCGATGCCGAACGGCTGGGCCTCGGCGACCGCATGCGGGCGGCGATGGACCCGGCGCTGCGTCGCGACCGCTACCTGCGGGTGCTGCTCGATCGCCCGCCCTGGCCGGTGCGCTGGCAGGCGCTGCGCGAGGCGTCGCCGCTGCCGCTGGGCTGGCGGCTGCGCAAGCTGCTGGCCGAAGCGGCGCCGTCGCTGGCGCTGCGCCTCAAGCGCCGGCGGCGGTGACGGTCGCGGGCGGGGACGGCGTGCGGTTCAGCACCGCCTCCAGTTCCGCGATGACCCGTTCCGGCGCCATGGTCTGCAGGCAGGCGCTGAGGCTGCCGCGGTGCTTGTCGCAGCCCTCGCCGTTGCAGGGCACGCAGGGTTGCGGCCCCTGCATCAGCACCACGTTGCCGCGCGGCTGCCGCAGCGCACGGGGCTGGTAGGGCTGCGCCGCCGGACCGTCCGCCGGCCAGGGGCCCCACAGCCGCGGGTCGATCGGCCCGTACACCGCCACCGTCGGCGTGCCGCAGCTGGCCGCCAGGTGCGTGATCGAGGTGTCCGGCCCGACGTAGGCGCGGGCACCGGAGAGCAGCGTGGTCAGCTGGCCCAGGCTGAGCCGGCCGGCACAGGGGATGACGTGCGGCGAGCCGGCCAGGGCCGCCACCTCGTCCACCACCGCCTTGTCGTTGCCGCCCGGCCCGCCGGTGAGCACCACCGCCAGCCCGCGCCGCACCATCGCCTGTGCCACCGCCGCGTAATGCGCCGGCGGCCACTGCTTGTAGGCCACCAGCGACGGCGGGTGCAGCACCACGTGGCCGCCACCCAGTCGTTGCAGCAGCTCGGGTGGCAGCGGCTGCGGCGCCGGCGGCGTCACCGACGTGCCGGCGCCGGCCAGCCGGTGGGACCAGGGCTCGAGCAGGCGCAGCTTGTCGAGCAGGATGTGCTGGGGGTCGTGCCCCAGTTCCACCGCATGCGCCAGCCCCGGCCGCTTCCACCAGTCCTGGCGCGACCTGGTGACCTGCCCCACGCGCGCCCGCGCCGCGATCAGGCCGTAGAGGTGCGCCCGGTCGGTGTGCTGCGCCACCAGCGCCAGGTCGTAGCGCCGCCACAGCCGCCGGATCAGCGGCCACGACTGCCGCCAGCCGCTGCCCTCACGCACCTCGATGCGGTGGTGCACGTCGGGGTTGCCTTCCAGCATGCCGAGGGTGCCGGCGAAACCGAGCACGTCGAGCTGGGCCGCCGGCCACAGCCGCTTGGCCTGGCGGATCAGCGGCGTGGTGAGCAGCACGTCGCCGATCTGGCGGGTGACGATGACCAGGACCCGGCGGGGGTCGGCCGGCGGTGGCGAGGGTGGGGTGGGCATGGTGGGCAGGGGTTCGCGATGCTAGCGGCACCTAGAATCCGCCTCATGCGCGACCCCCGGCCGCCCGCCCCCGAACCCCGGTCGCCCGTCCTGCTCTCGGTCATCGTCATCACCCGCAACGAGGCGCCGCGGCTGGGCCGCTGCCTGCAGTCGGTGGCGTTGGCCGACGAGGTGATCGTCGTCGATTCGGGCAGCACCGACGGCACCCCCGACATCGCCCGCGCGCACGGCGCCACCGTCGTCGAGACCACCGACTGGCCGGGCTTCGGTCCGCAGAAGCAGCGCGCCCTGGACGCCGCGCACGGCCGCTGGGTGCTCAGCCTGGACGCCGACGAATGGCTGGACGACGGGTTGGCCGAGGCGGTGCGACGGGTGGTGCAGGCGCCCGCCGACGGGGCCGGTCCCGCGGGCTACGAGTTGTCGCGGCTGTCCGCCTTCTGCGGCCAATGGATGCGCGCCAGCGGCTGGTACCCCGACCTCGTGCTGCGACTGGTCAGGCGCGACCGTGCCCGCTTCACCGCCGACCTCGTCCACGAGCGCCTGACCGTCGACGGGCCGGTCGAACGCCTGTCCGGCGGCGAACTGCTGCACGACACCATGGCCAGCCTCGAAGACGCCATCGACAAGATGAACCGCTACTCCAGCGGCCGCGCGCGCGACCTCGCGGCACGAGGGCGCCAGGGCGGGCTGGGCCGCGCGGTGGCCCATGGCCTCTGGGCCTTCCTGCGCACCTTCGTGCTGCGGCGCGGCTTCCGCGACGGCCGCCTCGGCTTCGTGCTGGCGGTGCACAACGCCGAGACGACCTACTACCGCTACCTGAAGCTGTGGCTGGGCGAGGGCGACCGCCTGCCGCCGGTGCCGCCGGCCGTGGAGCGCCGATGAACCCGCCGCGGCTGCTCGTCGTCTCGCCCAACTGGATCGGCGATGCCGTGATGGCGCAGCCGCTGCTGCAGCTGCTGCGCCGGCAGATGCCGCAGGCCCGCATCGACGTGCTGGCGCCGCCCTGGGTGGCGCCGGTGTGGCGCGCCGCGGAGGAGGTGGCCGAAGTGGTCGAGGCCCACCTCGGCCACGGCCGCCTGCAGTGGCGCGAGCGTCGGGCGCTGGCGCGGCGGCTGCGCGGGCGCGGGTACGACGCCGCCTACGTGCTGCCCAATTCGCTGAAGTCGGCGCTGGTGCCGTTCCTGGCCGGCATCCCGCGGCGCATCGGCTACCGCGGGGAATGGCGCTATGGGCTGGTCAACGTCGTCCACCACGACGACCCGAAGGCCCCGCGGCCGATGGCCGAGTTCTACACCGCGCTGGCGGACGCACCGGTGCGCCGGCTGCCGGCGCAGCGGTTGCCCGAACCGCGCCTCAAGGTCGACCTCGCCAAGCTGCCCGCGCTGTGCGCGGCGCACGGCATCGCCGTCGACCGGCCGTGGGTGGCCTTCGCGCCGGGGGCCGAGTTCGGCCCGGCCAAGCGCTGGCCGCCGGAGCACTTCGCCGCGCTGGCGCAGCGGGCGCAGCGCGAGCGGCCCGGCCTGCAGGTGCTGCTGCTCGGCTCGCCCAAGGACCGCGCGACGGCCGACGAGATCGTGGCGCTGGCGCCGCAGGCGCTCAACCTGGCCGGCGCCACCACGCTGGACGACGCGCTGCTGTTCATCGCCGGCGCGCAGGCGGTGGCCAGCAACGACTCCGGCCTGATGCACGTGGCCGCGGCGCTCGGCCGGCCGCTGGTGGCCTTCTACGGGCCCACCGACCCGCGGCACACGCCGCCGGCGTCGCCACGGGCGCAGGTGCTGTGGCTTCACCTGCCGTGCGCGCCCTGCCAACAGCGGGTGTGCCCGCTGGGCCACCACGACTGCCTGCGCACGCTGGGCGTCGACATGGCCTGGGAACGCTTCTGGCCGCTGCTGCAGGACCCCGCCGCCCGCGCGGCCTGAGCTGCACTCTCCCCATGAGCGTCGCGACCGACCCGTCCCTGTTGCCCGTCGCCGCGGCGGTGATCGCGCTGCACGACGCGCGGCTGTCGCGTCCCGGCTGGCCGGCCGGGGAGGACGAAGCGGGCGAGGACGGCGTCTGGCACTGGATCGCCCTGAACCACCGGCACAACGCGCTGCTGTGGGACGAGGAAGACCTGTCGCGCCGCACCACCGTCGACGACCGGGAGATCGCCGCCAACAAGCGCGCCATCGACCGCCACAACCAGGCGCGCAACGACGCCACCGAGCGGGTGGACGAATGGCTGCTGCTGGCGCTGGGCCTGGTCGACGCGGCCTCGGCGCGCAGCGATGCGCCGACGGCCCGCCTGCCGCCCGGTGCCCGGCTGAACAGCGAGACCGCGGGCAGCATCGTCGACCGCCTTTCCATCCTGGCGCTGAAGTGCCGGGCGATGCGCCGGCAGTGCGAACGCGGCGATGTCGACGAGGCGCACCGCCGGCTCAGCCGCACGCGCCTGGCCCGGCTGGAGGAGCAGCGCGCCGACCTCGGCGGCTGCTTCGACGAACTGCTCGCCGACTGCCGTGCCGGCCGCGCCGGCTTCAAGGTCTACCGGCAGTTCAAGATGTACAACGACCCGGCGTTCAACCCGGTGCTGGCGGCTGAGCGGCCCCGGACATGAAGCTGTTGCTGGTCAAGACCAGCTCGATGGGCGACGTGGTGCACGCGCTGCCGGTGGTCGCCGACCTTCACGTGGCGCGGCCGGGCGTCGAGGTGCACTGGCTGGTGGAAGCGCCCTTCGCGCCCATCGTGCGGCTGCACCCTGGCGTCGCCCGGGTGCACCCCTGGCCTGGCGGCAGTGGCGCCGCACGCTGCACCAGCGCGCCACCTGGCAGGCCATGGCCGCGCTGCGGCGGGACCTGCAGGCCCAGCGCTTCGACCTGGCGATCGACCTGCAGGGGCTGGTGAAGAGCGCGCTGTGGGCGCGGCAGGCCGGCGCGCCGGTGGGCGGCTTCGACCGCGCCAGCGTGCGCGAGCCGCTGGCCGCGCTGGCCTACCGCCACACCGCGGCCGTGCCGCAGCGGCTGCGGTCGGTGGCGCGCTACCGAGCCCTGACGGCGGCGCTGGTCGGGTACCCGGTGCCCGCCGGGCCGCCGCGCTTCGGCCTGCAGCCGCCCGCGCCGACGGCGGCGCCTGACCGGCCCTACGCCGTGCTGATGCCCGCCTCCAGCCGCCCGCAGGCGCTGTGGCCGATGGACGGCTGGATCGCGGTGGCGCGCTGGCTGTCGTCCCAGGGCGTGCAGCCGTGGGTGTTCTGGGGCAACGCGGCCGAGCGCGAGATGGCCGAGCGGCTGGTCGCCGCCTGCAACGGCCTGCTGCCGCCGCTGCAGCCGCTGGACCGGGTGGCGGCCACGCTGGCCGGCGCGCGCCTGGTGGTCTCGCTGGACACCGGGCTGGCCCACCTGGCGGTGGCGCTGGGCCGGCCGACGGTGGGCATCTACGGCGACCAGCACGTCTGGAAGAACGGCCTGACCGGCGAGGGCCCGACGATCAGCCTCGGCGGCAAAGGCCAGCCGCCGACGGTGGAGGCGGTGATGGCCGCGGTGCAGGACCTGTGGCGGCGCGGTGACGTGGCCTCAGGCGGCGTCGAGCCAGGTGCGGCGGAAGTAGTCGACCGTCTCGCGTAGTCCGTCGTCCAGCCCCACCCTGGGTGCCCAGTTCAACTCTGCGCGGGCGAGCGTGATGTCCGGTCGCCGCTGCCGCGGGTCGTCCTGCGGCAGGGGGTGGAAGGCGATGCGCGAGCGGCCGCCGACCAGGTTCAGCACCTTCTCGGCCAGTTCGAGCATGGTGAACTCGCCGGGGTTGCCCAGGTTCACCGGGCCGGTTAAGCCGTCGGGCGAGTCCATCAGCGCCAGCAGGCCGCCGATCAGGTCGTCGACGTAGCAGAAGCTGCGCGTCTGCCGGCCGTCGCCGTAGATGGTGATGTCCTCGCCCTTCAGCGCCTGCATGATGAAGTTGCTCACCACCCGGCCGTCGTCGGGCTGCATGCGCGGGCCGTAGGTGTTGAAGATGCGCGCCACCTTCACGTCCAGCCGGTGCTGGCGGTGGTAGTCGAAGAACAGCGTCTCGGCGCAGCGCTTGCCCTCGTCGTAGCAGGAGCGCAGGCCGATCGGGTTGACGCGACCCCAGTAGGCCTCGGTCTGCGGGTGCTGCTCGGGGTCGCCGTAGACCTCGCTGGTCGACGCCTGCAGGATGCGCGCCTTCACCCGCTTGGCCAGGCCGAGCATGTTGATGGCGCCGTGCACGCTGGTCTTGGTGGTCTGCACCGGGTCGTGCTGGTAGTGCACCGGGCTGGCCGGGCAGGCCAGGTTGAAGATGCGGTCGACCTCCACGTACAGCGGGAAGGTCACGTCGTGCCGCATCAGCTCGAAGTTGGACCGCCGCAGCAGGTGGGCCACGTTGCGCCGGCTGCCGGTGAAGAAGTTGTCGACGCACAGCACGTCGTGGCCGGCGTCGACGAGGCGGTCGCACAGGTGCGAGCCGAGGAAGCCGGCGCCGCCGGTGACCAGGAGCCGTTCGATCATGGGAGCCCCTCGGTCGTCGAGTACGCCGACCGATCCCCCGAGGGGATCGCGGGCCGGCTTGGGAGCGGCCCGGCGCTCGGCCCGCGCCAGTGCATCGACACATCGGTGTTCATCACACGCCGATGGCAAATGGCGCGCCGTCTTCTCGCTATTGCTCCTCGACCCGCTGCGGCGGGTAGCTGTCCCAGCTCAGGCAGCCGGGGCACTGCCAGAAGTGGTGCTGTGCCTCGAAGCCGCAGGCGGCGCAGCGGTAGCGCTGCAGCGGCCGGGCGGCGCGCGTCACCGCCTGCTTGAGGCCGACCACGGCGCCTTCGGCCCAGTCCTGCGGCGGCTCGGCCAGCAGTTCGGCCGCGGCGCCCAGCGTCGGGTGCTGCTGCAGGTGGACGGCCAGGCGCTGGCGGCGCTCGGCCGGGGCCGGGTCGAGCAGCGCGATCGCCCGCAGCAGGTCGGTCGACGGCTGCTCCTGGTAGGCCTGCTGTAGCGTCTGCCGCGCCGCGTCGACCTGGTCGGCCGCCAGGGCCGCGCGCGCATGGTCCTGCGCCACCAGCGCGAAGGCATGGGGGGCGCGGCGCCGCAGTTCGTTCCAGGCCCGCAGCGCCTCGGCGTGCCGGCCGGCGGCGAAGGCCCGCTGGCCGGTCTGCAGCCAGGGGCGGGGCGCCGCGGGGGCGATCTCGCGTGCCTTGGCCAGCGCCGCCTCGGCCTCGTCGGCACGGCCCTGGTCATCGGCCTGCAGCGCCATCTCGCAGTGGTGGTGCGCGATGCGCTGCGCGAACGAACCGGTGCCGCTGCGTTCCAGCCGTGCCGCCACGTCGGCCGCCGCATGCCAGTCGCGGGCGCGCTCGTGCAGCCCGAGCAGCGCCAGCCGGGCTTCGGTCTCGAAGGGCGTGCCGTCCAGCGATTCGAAGGCCGCCTGCGCCCGGTCGAAGAGGCCGGCCTTCATGAAGTCCTGCGCCAGCGCGTACTGCGCGCGCTGTCGCTCGGCGGCGCCCAGGTCGGCGCGCTGCAGCAGGTGCTCGTGCACACGCACCGCGCGTTCGAACTCGCCGCGACGGCGGAAGAGGTTGCCGAGCGCGAAGTGCAGGTCGGAGCTGCCGGGGTCGTGCTGCACCGCCTCGATGAAGGCGTCGATGGCCTTGTCCTGCTGCTCGTTGAGCAGCAGGTTCAGCCCCTTGAAGTAGGCGCGCGGCGATTCCTGCTGCTCGCGCTTCCACTGGCGGATGTCCAGGCGCGAGGCCAGCCAGCCGAGGCCGAAGGCCACCGGCAGGCCCCACAGCAGCCACTGAAGATCGAAATCCACCGGTCAGAGCCCGTCGCGCGGCGGGTGCGGCAGCTCGGGCCCGAAGTCGGACGGCGCGGCGCTGTTGGCGGCCGCCGGCACGGCCTTGCCGGGCGGCAGCTCCACCGGCGTGTGGCGACGCGCGACGCGCCGGTGCCGCCACCAGCTGGGCACCATGGCGAGCACGCCGAAGGCGCAACCGGCGCCGAACGCGACCAGCACGATGATCACCATCGGCGCACGCCATTCGTAACCGAAGAACCAGCTCACCGCCGCCGGCTGCTGGTTGTTCAGCGCGAAGGCGAACAGGGCGAAGAAGATGAAGGCCCGGAAGAGCCAGACGAAGAAGCGCATGGGAGGGTGGGGCCGCGCCATTCTAGAGGTGGCCCTGCGGCGTGGCGGGCATGAAAAAGCGGCCGCATGGGCGGCCGCTGGAAGGGTGTCGGAGGGCGCGGTGACGTCAGGCCGCCACCGCCGTGTCGTCGGCTTCGGGGGGCCGGCTGGTCCACCGGCGGGTCGGCCGGCACCCGGGCGTCCACCTCTTCGCGCAGCGCCTTGCCGGGCTTGAAGTGGGGCACGAGCTTCTCCGGGATCACCACCTGGTGGCCCGAGCGCGGGTTGCGGCCCACGCGTGGCGGCCGCCGGTTGATCGAGAAGCTGCCGAAGCCGCGGATCTCGATGCGGTGGCCGCGCGCCAGCGCGTCCGACATCGCGTCCAGGATGGTCTTGACCGCGAACTCGGTGTCGCGGTGCGTGAGCTGGCCGAAGCGCTCGGCCAGCTTGTCCACCAGATCGGAGCGGGTCATGAGCGACGCCTAGAACACAGAGCAACGAACAGCGCTCCATCCCCGGGGGGACAGACCGCCGCAGGCGGTCAGGGGAGCGCGGTGCTGACCGAGGGGCCCGACGCGATCCGGGGCTCCCGGTCGCGTTGGGTGGCCCCCTCGGGGGGCGGCCGCTAGGCGGCCGGGGGCCCCACTCACTCCTTGTTGTCGAGCTTGGCGCGGAGCAGGGCGCCCAGCGAAGTGGTGCCCGCGTTCTCGCGCTCGTTGCTCTGCGACAGGCGCTGCATGGCTTCCTGCTGCTCGACGTTGTCCTTGGCCTTGATCGACAGCTGGATCGAGCGCAGCTTGCGGTCGACGTTGATGATCATGGCGTTGACCTCGTCGCCTTCCTTCAGCACGTTGCGCGCGTCTTCCACGCGGTCGCGGCTGATCTCGGACGCCCGCAGGTAGCCGGTCACGTCCGGCGTGAGCTGGATCTCGGCGCCGCGCGGGTCCACCGACTTGACGGTGCCGTTGACGAGGGCGCCACGGTCGTTCAAGGTGGTGAAGGTGGCGAACGGGTCACCGTCCAGCTGCTTGATGCCCAGGCTGATGCGCTCGCGCTCGACGTCGATGGCCAGCACCAGGGCCTCGACTTCCTGGCCCTTCTTGTAGTTGCGCACGGCCTGCTCGCCCGGCTCGTGCCAGGACAGGTCGGACAGGTGCACCAGGCCGTCGATGCCGGCCGACAGGCCGACGAAGACGCCGAAGTCGGTGATCGACTTGACCGGGCCCTTGACGCGGTCGCCGCGGTGCACGTTGGCCGCGAACTCCTCCCAGGGGTTCGGCTTGCACTGCTTCATGCCCAGCGAGATGCGGCGCTTGTCCTCGTCGATCTCCAGCACCATGACCTCGACTTCCTCGCCGAGGGAGACCACCTTGGCGGGCGCGACGTTTTTGTTGGTCCAGTCCATCTCGGAGACGTGGACCAGGCCTTCGATGCCGGGCTCGATCTCGACGAACGCGCCGTAGTCGGCGATGTTGGTGATCTTGCCGAACAGGCGCGTGCCGTTGGGGTAGCGGCGCGACACGCCGTGCCACGGGTCGTCGCCCAACTGCTTGATGCCCAGCGAGACGCGGTTCTTCTCGGCGTCGAACTTCAGCACCTTGGCGCTCAGTTCCTGGCCCACCTGCACCACCTCCGTCGGGTGGCGCACGCGGCGCCAGGCCATGTCGGTGATGTGCAGCAGGCCGTCGATGCCGCCGAGGTCGACGAAGGCGCCGTACTCGGTGATGTTCTTCACCACGCCGTGCACGATGGCGCCTTCGGTCAGCGTCTCCAGCAGCTTGGCGCGCTCTTCGCCCATCGAGGCCTCGACCACCGCGCGGCGCGACAACACGACGTTGTTGCGCTTGCGGTCGAGCTTGATGACCTTGAACTCCATCGTCTTGCCTTCGTACGGCGTCAGGTCCTTGACCGGACGGGTATCGATCAGCGAGCCGGGGAGGAAGGCGCGGATGCCGTTGACGAGGACGGTCAGGCCGCCCTTGACCTTGCCGGAGACGGTGCCGGTGACGAATTCGCCGGACTCTAGCGCGTTCTCCAGGCTCAGCCAGGAGGCCAGGCGCTTGGCCTTGTCGCGCGACAGGATGGTGTCGCCGTAGCCGTTCTCGAAGGCGTCGATGGCCACCGAGACGAAGTCGCCGACCTGGACCTCGAGTTCGCCCTGGTCGTTCTTGAACTCGTCGATCGGGATGTAGGCCTCGCTCTTCAGGCCGGCGTTGACCACCACGAAGCTGTGCTCGACGCGGACGACTTCGGCGGAGATGACCTCGCCGGCGCGCATGTCGTTGCGCTTCAAGCTGTCTTCGAACAGGGCGGCAAAGGATTCGCCGCCCTGGGTGGCGGTTTGGGTATCGGGCATGGAGGGGTTTCCTGGTGCCGGTTGGCGGCCGGCGGGGCATGCAGCCGGGCGGCTGCGGTTGGTTGGTCAGAACCGGCCGAATGCGACGTCAACCGACGGTCGACGCCCAAGGCGCCGGGCTCGTGAGTGGCCTCGTCGAGCGCCCGGCCGGGCCCGCCCTTGCCGGACCCGCTCCGCGCGCTGCCGGGCGCACGGGCAAGTTCAGAAAGGGTTGCGCTGCGCCCACCAACCCAGCACCGTGGCCACCGATTCCTCGATGGTCTGGGCGGAGTTGTCGAGCAGCACCGCGTCCTCGGCCGGCTTCAAGGGGGCGACGGTGCGGTTGCGGTCCCGCTCGTCGCGCGCCTCCAGGTCGGCACGGAGGTCGGCGATTCTAGCAGCCTGCCCCTTGTCCAGCAATTGGCGGTGCCGCCGCTCGGCCCGTTGCGCCGCGCTGGCGGTGAGGAACACCTTCAGCGGCGCGTCCGGGAAGATGACGGTGCCCATGTCGCGGCCGTCGGCGACGAGCCCCGGCAGGCGCCGGTGCCCGAGCTGCAGGTCGTTCAGCGCCTGCCGCACCGGCGGGTAGGCGGAGATGCGAGAGGCGAGGCTGCCCACCGCCTCGTCGCGCAGCCGGTCGGTGACGTCCTCGCCGTCCAGCCACAGCCGGGTGCCGGCGAAGCGCAGCGACAGCCCGCGGGCCACCGCCGCCAGGCCGGACGGGTCGTCCGCCGCCACGCCGGCGCGCAGCGCGGCCAGCGCGGTCACCCGGTAGAGCGATCCGGAATCCAGCGTGTGCCAGCCCAGCGCCGCCGCCACCGCGCTGGCCAGCGTGCCCTTGCCGGACGCGGTGGGCCCGTCGATGGTGATCACCGGGATGTCGGCGGTGTTGGCCCGCGCAAGGCCGAACAGCGTCTCGAAGTAGTCGGGGAAGGTCTTCGCCACGCAGCGTGGGTCGAGGATGCGCACCGGCAGTCCGGGCGAACGGCCGCCGAGGCCGTTGAAGGCGGCCAGCGACAGGCACATCGCCACGCGGTGGTCGTCGTAGGTGTGGATGGCGGCGCGGCGCCACTGCGCCGGCGGGGTGACGGCGATCCAGTCCGCGCCTTCGTCCACCGCGGCGCCGAGCTTGCGCAGTTCGGTGGCCATGGCGGCGATGCGGTCGGTTTCCTTCACCCGCCAGCTGCCGATGTTGGTCAGCCGCGTCGTGCCGTCGGCGTACAGCGCCATCACCGCCAGCGTCATGGCGGCGTCGGGGATGTGGTTGCAGTCCAGCGTCACCGCCTTCAGCGGCCAGGCGCCGCGGTGCACCTCGACGTGGTGGTCGTGCAGGCCGACGGCCGCGCCCATGGCGGCGGCGGCGTCGAGGAAGCGCACGTCGCCCTGGATGCTGCGCCGTCCGATGCCGCGGATGACCACCGGGTCGTGTGCGTCGGCCGCCAGCGCGCCGAGCGCGACGAAGTAGGAGGCCGACGAGGCGTCGCCCTCCACGTGCACCTCGCCGGGCGAGCGCAGCCGGCTGCCGGCGGGGAGGGTGAAGCGCTGCCAGCCTTCTTCGCGCACTTCGACGCCGAAGCGGCGCAGGAAGTCGAGCGTGATGGCAATGTAGGGTTTGGAGATGAGCTCGCCGTCCACCTCGACGACGATGTCGTGGTCGGTGCTGACCAGCGGCAGCGACAGCAGCAGGCCGGTGAGGAACTGGCTGGAGACGTCGCCGCGCACGCGGATCGGCGCGCGCAGCGACAGCGAATGCGGCCGGCCGTCGCCCAGTTCCAGCGGCGGGAAGCCCGGCTGGCCGAGGTCGCGGATGGCGCAGCCCAGTGGCCGCAGCGCATTGACCAGGTCGCCGATCGGCCGCTCGTGCATGCGTGGCACGCCGTAGAGCTCGAAGCGGCCGCCCTGCGCGCTGGCCAGCAGCGCCAGCGCGGCGGTGAGCGAGCGCGCCGAGGTGCCGGAGTTGCCGAGGAAGATGCGCCCCTCGCGCACCGCCAGCCGGCCGCCGAGGCCGCTGACGGCGACCGTGCCGCCGGCTTCGCGCACCACCTCGCAGCCCAGGGTGCGCAGCGCGTCGAGCATCACCTGGGTGTCGTCGGACTCCAGCAGGTCGTGCAGCCGGGTGCGGCCGTCGGCGAAGGCCGCCAGCAGCAGCGCGCGGTTGGAGATGCTCTTGCTGCCCGGCAGCTGCACCGTGCCGCCGGCGCGCGCAGCGGCGGCAGGTCGAGGAAGGGAATCGAATACATCGGGTCAACCGTCGACAGGGGCGGTCAGCGCGGCCCGCCATGGCGCGGCGCGTTCATCTGCCAGTCGGCGCGGTCCTGCGACGCCTGACGGATCATCTCCTCCAGCGCCTCGGCATTGCCCGAGCGCATGACGTGCTCCAGCGCGTCCAGCGCGTGGCGGAAGCGCTGCGACTGCTTCAGCACCTCCTCCCGGTTGGACAGCAGGATGTCGCGCCACACCGTCGGCTCGCTGGCGGCGATGCGGGTGAAGTCGCGGAAGCCGGGGCCGGCCAGCGACAGGAAGTCGCGGCCCGCCGGCTGCCGCGCCACCGCGCCGAAGAAGGCGAAGGCCAGCAGGTGCGGCAGGTGGCTGACGGCGGCGAACGCGGCGTCGTGGTTCTCCGGCGTCATCTTCAGCACCTGGGAGCCGACGGCGGACCAGGCGTCGGTGGCCTTCTGCACCAGCGCGGCGTCGGTCTGCGGCAGCGGCGTCAGGATGACCTGCCGGCCCTGGTAGAGCTGCGCGTCGGCGTGGTCGATGCCGGCCACCTCCTTGCCGGCGATCGGGTGCGCCGGCACGAAGCTGGTGACCCGGTCCTTCAGCACCCGGCGGGCGGCGTCGACCACCTCGCGCTTGGTGCTGCCCACGTCCATGAACAGCACGCCCGGCTCGACGAGGTGGCGGATGGCCTTGAAGGTGGACTCGCTGGCCGCCACCGGCACGGCGATGAGCACGATGTCCGAGCCGGCGACCGCCAGCAGCGCGGACTCGGCGACGACGTCGATCACGCCCAGCTTGCGCGCCCGCTCGGTGGTGGACGGCGACTTGCTGTAGCCGACCACGCGCTTGACCAGCCCGGCGCGCTTCAAGGCCAGCGCGAAGGAGCCGCCCATGAGGCCGCAGCCGATCAACCCGAGTTGATTGAACATCAGGCCAACGCGACCGGCCGGTCGCCGGGCCGCCCCAAGGCCGGCCAGCTCCCTTTGGGGGGCAGCGAACGGAGTGAGCGTGGGGGCCGACATCAGTGCACGTCCAGGGGATAGGTGCCGAGCAGCTTGAAGAAGGCGCAGACGGCGCGCAGTTCCTTCAGCGCGGCGGCCACGTGCGGCTGGTCCGGGTGGCCCTGCAGGTCGATGTAGAAGTAGTACTCCCACTGGCCGGAACGGGCCGGCCGCGACTCGAAGCGCGACATCGACACGCCGTGCGCCTTCAGCGGCACCAGCATGTCGTGCACCGCGCCGGGACGGTTGGTCACCGAGACCACGAGGCTGGTGCAGTCGTGGCCGGAGGCCCCCGGCCGCGGGTGCCGGTCGGGGTGGGTGACGATGACGAAGCGGGTTCGGTTGTGCGCGTCGTCCTGGATGGCGGGCGCGACGATGTGCAGGCCGAACTCCGCGCCGGCGCGTTCGCTGGCGATGGCCGCCAGCGACGGGTCCAGCGAGGCCAGCCGCGCGCCTTCGGCATTGCTCGACACCGGCCGGCGCTCGACCGCGGGCAGGTGGTTGGACAGCCAGCCGTGGCACTGCGCCAGCGCCTGCGGATGCGCGCACACCGCCTGGATGCCGTGCAGCGAGGTCTCGGTGCGCAGCAGGTTGTGGCGCACCGCCAGGCTGGTCTCGCCGATGATGAACAGCGGCTCGGTGAGGAAGAGGTCGAGCGAGCGGGCGATGACGCCTTCGGTCGAGTTTTCCACCGGCACCACGCCGAAGTCCGCCGCGCCGGCGCTGGTGCTGCGGAACACCTCGTCGATGCTGACGCAGGGCACCTTGGCGATCGACGAGCCGAAGTAGCCCAGCGCCGCCTGCTCGCTGAAGGTGCCGGCCGGGCCCAGGTAGGCGACGCGGGTGGGCGTCTCCAGCGCCCGGCAGGCGGACATGATCTCGCGCCAGATCGGCGCCACGCTCTCGGTCTTCAGCGGACCGCCGTTGGCCGCCTTCAGCCCGTCGATGACCTGGGCTTCGCGCTCGGGCCGGAAGACCACCGAGCCCTCCTGCTTCTTGATCTCGCCCACCGCCTGCGCCAGTCCGGCGCGGCGGTTGAGCAGCGCGAGCACCTCGCGGTCGACGGCGTCGATCTGTTCGCGCAGGGCGGCCAGGGGAGGCGGCGTGTCAGCCATGGCGGGCGGCGAAGTCCTTCATGTGGTCGACCAGGGCCTGCACGCCTTCCAGCGGCATGGCGTTGTAGAGGGAGGCGCGCATGCCGCCCACCGACTTGTGGCCCTTCAGCTGCAGCAGGCCGCGTGACTTGGCCTCGGCCAGGAACGGTTCGTTCAGCCGTTCGTCCTGCAGGAAGAAGGGCACGTTCATGCGCGAGCGGGCGTCGGCCGCCACCGGGTTGCGGTAGAAGCCGCCGGAGCCGTCGATGAAGCGGTAGAGCAGCGCTGCCTTGTCGGCGTTGCGCCGCTCGACGGCGGCCAGGCCGCGCAGGCCGGCGTACTCGACGCCGTGCAGCCACTCGAACACCAGCCCGGTGACGTAGATGGCCCAGGTCGGCGGCGTGTTGAACATCGAGTCGTTGGCCGCCACGGTCTTGAAGTCGAAGGCCGAGGGGCAGATGTCCAGCGCACGGCCGAGCAGGTGGTCGCGCACGAAGACCAGCGTGACACCGGCCGGCCCGACGTTCTTCTGCGCGCCGCCGAAGGCCAGCCCGAGCCGCGACCAATCGATCGGCCGGGACGCCATGTGCGAGGAGATGTCGGCCACCAGCGGCGCGTCGCAGCCCAGCGCCTTCAGGTCGGGCAGTTCGTGCATCTCCACGCCGTGGATGGTCTCGTTGCTGCAGACGTGCACGTACGCCGCGCCCTCGCGCAGCCGCCAGGTCGCGGCGGGCGGCAGGGTGGTGTGCCCGTCGGCCTCGTTGCTGGCGGCGGTGTGCACGTCGGCGTAGCAGCGGGCCTCGGCGCGCGACTTCACCGACCAGGAGCCGGTGACCACCACGTCGACCTCGCCGCCCTGCGACAGGTTCATCGGCACGATGGCGTTCTCGGCCAACGCGCCACCCTGCAGGAACAGGATGTGGACGTCGTCCGGCACCTGCAGCAGGTCGCGGATGTGCTGCTTGGCCGCCGCGTGGATGGCGAGGAACTCCTTGCCGCGATGGCTCATTTCCATCACGCCCATGCCGCTGCCCCGCCAATCGAGCATCTCGGCCGCGCAGCGCTGCAGCACGGCTTCCGGCAGCGCGGCCGGCCCGGGCGAAAAGTTGTACGGCCGGGTCATGACCTCACTTCTTGGCCGGGGCCTGGGCCGGGGAAGAGGCCGCGCCGGACGCCGGCACCGCCGCCCGCAGCCGCTTGTCCAGCGACTGCTCCAGCGCGCGCACCTTGGGCTCGACCACCGGGCGCGCCTCGGCCACCAGCTTCTCCGTCAACGACCGCTGGGCCTCGGGCAGCATCTGCTGGTACTTGCGGAAGATGGGCGACTCCAGCCAGGTGGCGAGCTGCTTCAGCTCGTCCTCGCTGAAGCGCTCCTCCAGCAGCGGGCCGAGGATGCCAGGAGCCAGCTTCGCCGCACGCTCGCGCACCTGCGGCGCCGTCTCCTCGACGTACTTGCGGATGTCGGCCTGCATCTCGCGCGCCAGCGCCTCGCGCTTGTCCGGCGGCACCGCCTGCAGCACCTGGCCGGCACGCTGGCCGAGCTGCGCGGCCGGCTGCTCGGCCAGGCTCTGGCCCAGCGCCTCGATCGCCGGCAACTGGCCCTTGACCACCCGCTGCGCCAGCTCCTTCTTGGCACCGCCCTCGGCGGGAGCGGACTGGGCCGCGGCGGCCAGGGGCAGGGTCAGCAGGCCGGCGAGGGCCACGCCACGCCAGACGGCGCGCGACACGGGATGGATCTTCAAGAGGTACTCCTTCATTCGGTGCTGCCGGCGTCCGCCTCGGGATCGGCCGGCGCATCGGTGTCGGCCGCGGCGTCGTTCTCCACGATGCGCTGCAGCCCGGTGAGCTTGGACCCGTCGTCCAGGGCGATCAGCGTCACGCCCTGGGTGGCACGGCCCAACTCGCGGATCTCGGCGACGCGGGTGCGGACCAGCACGCCGCGGTCGGTGATGAGCATGATCTCGTCGGTCGGCCGCACCAGGGTGGCGGCGACGACGCGGCCGTTGCGCTCGCTCTGCTGGATGGCGATCATCCCCTTGGTGCCCCGGCCGTGCCGGGTGTACTCGGCAATCGGGGTGCGCTTGCCATAACCGTTCTCGGTGGCGGTGAGCACGCTCTGCAGCTCGTCCTCCGCCACCAGCATGGCGATCACCCGCTGGCCCTCTTCCAGCGCCATGCCGCGCACGCCGCGCGCGCCCCGGCCCATCGCCCGCACGTCGTTCTCGTCGAAGCGCACCGCCTTGCCGCCATCGGAGAACAGCATCACGTCGTGGTGGCCGTCGGTCAGGGCGGCGCCGATCAGGTGATCGCCCTCGTCCAGGTCGACGGCGATGATGCCGGCCTTGCGCGGGTTGCTGAACTCGTCCAGCGCCGTCTTCTTCACCGTGCCCAGCCCGGTGCACATGAACACGTAGTGGTCGGCCGGGAAGGTGCGGAACTCGCCGGTCAGCGGCAGCACGACGGTAATCTTCTCGTCGGGCTGCAGCGGGAACATGTTGACGATGGGCTTGCCGCGCGAGGCGCGGCCGCCCTGCGGCACCTCCCACACCTTGAGCCAGTAGACACGGCCCCGGTTGCTGAAGCAGAGGATCCAGTCGTGGGTGTTGGCGATGAAGAGCTGGTCGACCCAGTCGTCTTCCTTCGTCACCGTCGCCTGCTTGCCGCGGCCGCCGCGGCGCTGGGCCCGGTACTCGGCCAGCGGCTGGCTCTTGATGTAGCCGGTGTGCGACAGCGTCACCACCATGTCGGTGGGGGTGATCAGGTCCTCGGTGCCGAGCTCCTGCGCGTTGTGCTCGATGTGCGTGCGGCGGGCGCCCACCTTGGTCTGGCCGAACTCGGTGCGCAGCGTGGTGAGTTCGTCGCCGATGATGGCGGTGACGCGCTCCGGCCGGGCGAGGATGTCGAGCAGGTCGGCGATCTGGGTCATCACCTCCTTGTACTCGCCGATGATCTTGTCCTGCTCCAGGCCGGTCAGGCGCTGCAGGCGCATCTGCAGGATTTCGCCCGCCTGGTCGTCCGACAGCCGGTACAGGCCGTCTGCCTGCAGGCCATAGTGCAGCGGCAGCCCCTCGGGCCGGAAGGCCTGGCGGCCGCCGGCGGTCTGGCCCTCGGCGCGGGACAGCATCTCGCGCACCAGCGAGGAGTCCCACGCCTGGTTCATCAGCGCCTGCTTGGCCACCGGCGGCGTCGGCGACTCGCGGATGATGCGGATGAACTCGTCGATGTTGGCCAGCGCCACCGCCAGGCCTTCGAGCACGTGGCCGCGCTCGCGCGCCTTGCGCAGCTCGAACACGGTGCGGCGGGTGACCACCTCGCGGCGGTGCTCGAGGAAGATCTCCAGCAGCTGCTTGAGGTTGCACAGCTTGGGCTGGCCGTCGACCAGCGCCACCATGTTCATGCCGAAGGTGTCCTGCAGCTGCGTCTGCTTGTACAGGTTGTTGAGCACCACCTCGGGCACTTCGCCGCGCTTGAGCTCGATCACCACCCGCATGCCGGACTTGTCCGACTCGTCCTGGATGTGGCTGATCCCCTCGATCTTCTTCTCGTTGACGAGCTCGGCGATGCGCTCGAGCAGCGTCTTCTTGTTCACCTGGTACGGGATCTCGTCGACGATGATCGCCTGGCGGTTGCCGCGGTCGATGTCCTCGAAGTGGCACTTGGCCCGCATCACCACCTTGCCGCGGCCGGTGCGGTAGCCCTCGCGCACGCCGGCCAGGCCGTAGACGATGCCGGCGGTCGGGAAATCCGGCGCCGGCACGATCTCCATCAGCTCGTCGAGCGTGGCCTGCGGGTGCTTCTGCAGGTGCAGGCAGGCGTCAACCACCTCGTTCAGGTTGTGCGGCGGGATGTTGGTGGCCATGCCGACCGCGATGCCGCCCGAGCCGTTGATCAGCAGGTTGGGCAGGCGGCTGGGCAGGACCAGCGGCTCCTTCTCGGAGCCGTCGTAGTTGGGCCCGAAATCGACCGTCTCCTTGTCGATGTCGGCCAGCATCTCGTGCGCCACCTTGGCCAGGCGGATCTCGGTGTAGCGCATGGCGGCGGCGTTGTCGCCGTCCACCGAGCCGAAATTGCCCTGGCCGTCGACCAGCATGTGGCGCAGCGAGAAGTCCTGCGCCATGCGCACGATGGCGTCGTACACCGACTGGTCACCGTGCGGGTGGTATTTACCGATGACGTCGCCGACGATGCGCGCCGACTTCTTGTACGGCCGGTTCCAGTCGTTGTTCAGCTCGTGCATCGCGAACAGGACGCGGCGGTGCACCGGCTTCAGCCCGTCGCGGGCGTCGGGCAGCGCCCGGCCGACGATCACGCTCATCGCGTAGTCCAGGTAGGACCGGCGCATCTCCTCCTCGAGGCTGACGGGGAGGGTTTCCTTGGCGAAGGGGTTCATCGAGAGCGGGGAGGGTGTGGCGCGCCGTGCGGACTCGGCACGGCCGCTGCCAGCACGGGCGGGGGCGTGAAGCTGTGATTCTAAAGGTCGAGTCCTGTAGCTCCTGAGCAACACCGATTCGGGTGCCACCAGCCCTCTCCGTCAAAAACCCTTGCACTTGACGGCCCGATGGCACAATGCCCCGTCCGCGGTGATGCCCTTGACAGGGTTTTGCCAAGCTATTGCCGCTTTTCGATTTGGACGTTTCGCAGGCATCTGCGGCTTTCCTTGAGAGGAGAATCATGAAGAATCTGAACAAAGTAGCCGTGCTGTTCGCATCGGCGGCCCTCGTCGCCCCGCTGGCTGCCTTTGCGCAGTCCAACGACAACTGGCGCGCGGGCGACGGCACGGTGTGGAAGAACGGCACGAACGAACTGTGCTGGCGCAACGGGTCCTGGACCCCCGCCACCGCCGACCAGCGCTGCGACGGCGCCATCCGCCCGCCGGCGCCGGCCCCCCGCCCCCGCGCCGGCCCCCCCGTGCCGCCGCCCCGGCGCCCGCGCCCGCCCCCGCGCCGGCCGCCGTCGTGCCCGCCGCGCCGGTGAGCGAGAAGGTCACCTTCGCCGCCGACACCTTCTTCGACTTCGACAAGGCCACCCTCAAGCCGGAAGGCCGCGCCAAGCTGGACGACCTGGTCAGCAAGACCCAGGGCCTGGCGCTGGAAGTGATCATCGCCGTCGGCCACACCGACTCGGTGGGCACCGACGCGTACAACCAGCGCCTGTCGGTGCGCCGTGCCGAAGCGGTCAAGGCCTACCTGACCAGCAAGGGCATCGAAGCCAACCGCGTCTACACCGAAGGCAAGGGTGAGAAGCAGCCGGTGGCCGACAACAAGACCACCCAGGGCCGTGCCCAGAACCGCCGGGTGGAAATCGAGGTCGTCGGCACCCGCACCAAGCGCTGACGCCTCGTGCAGCCCGCCCGCGCGGGCTGCCGGCAAACCCCGCCTCGGCGGGGTTTTTTTTTTTTGCGGACCCGCCGGCGCGGCGCCTGTCCCGTCGCTTTACGATGCCGCCATGACCCCCTCCAACGTCGACCCGCAGGAACTCGCGAAGTTCAGCGATCTGGCCCACCGATGGTGGGACGCCGACAGCGAATTCAAGCCGCTGCACATGATCAACCCGCTTCGGCTGGAGTGGATTGACCGCCTGGCGACGCTGGCCGGCAAGCGGGTGCTGGACGTGGGCTGCGGCGGCGGGTTGCTCGCCGAGGCGATGTCGCGGCGGGCCGTCGAGGTGCTCGGCATCGACCTGGCCAGCAAGCCGTTGAAGGTGGCGATGCTCCATGCGATGGAGGCCGGGGCCGACCGGGTGAGCTACCGGGAGGTGGCCGCCGAGGCGCTGGCCGCGGAGGCGCCGGCGTCCTTCGACGTCGTCACCTGCATGGAGATGCTGGAGCACGTGCCGCAGCCGGCCGCCGTGGTGCAGGCCTGCGCCGACCTGGTGAAGCCGGGTGGCTGGGTCTTCTTCTCGACGATCAACCGCAACGCGCAGGCCTTCCTGTACGCCATCGTCGGCGCCGAACACCTGCTGCGCCTGCTGCCCAAGGGCACCCACGAGTACGACCGCTTCATCCGGCCGAGCGAGCTGGCGCAGTGGTGCCGCGCGGCCGGCCTGGCGCTGCAGGAGACCCGGGGGCTGGAGTACAACCCGCTGACGCAGCGCTACCGGCTCAGCGGCAACACGCGAGTGAACTACCTGGTGGCCTGCCAGCGAGCCGCATGACCGCGATGGGACCCGGTCCGTCGCCGATCCAGGCGGTCCTGTTCGACCTCGACGGCACCCTCATCGACAGCGCGCCCGACCTGGCCGCCGCCGCCAACGCGATGCGGACCCGGCGCGGCCTGCCGCCCTTGCCCTACCCGCGCCTGCGGCCCATGGTCGGCACCGGCGCCCGCGGCATGGTGGGCGCCGCCTTCGGGCTCGCGCCCGGCGACGAGCACTTCGACGCGCTGAAGGACGAGTTCCTGGCGACCTATGCCGACGGGCTGCTGCAGGCCACCGGCGTGTTCGCCGACATGCGGCCGGTGTTGCAGGCCCTGGACGAGCGCGGCCTGCCGTGGGGCATCGTCACCAACAAGGTGGAGCGTTTCACCCGCCCGATCGTCGCCGGTCTGGGACTGGACGACCGCGCCGCGGTGCTGGTCTGCGGCGACACCATGCCGCGGGCGAAGCCGCATCCCGACCCGCTGCTGGAGGCCGCTCGCCGCCTGGGCGTGCCGCCGGCGGCCTGTGTCTACGTGGGCGACGACCTGCGCGACGTCCAGGCGGGTCGCGCCGCCGGCATGGCGACCCTCGCCGCCGCCTGGGGCTACCTGGGCGAGGCCGAGCCGATCGGCGCCTGGGGTGCCGACGCGGTGCTCGAACGTCCCCACGCGCTCTTGCAATGGCTGCGCATGCCCTAAACTCAGCGGTTCCTCCTGGGGCCGACCTGGTTTCGACGTGGGTACGGATCCGGCGCAGGGCATGCCGAGCACCAGTTCGCTCGTAAATCCATCTGGAAACAAAGTAACTGCGAACGACGAACGTTTCGCCCTCGCCGCTTAACACCGGTGAGCTTCTCAACGGCAGGCCGATGGGCCGGGCCGAAGATCGCAAGATCCTAGGCTGAGAAGTCATTCACATCGGCTGGCGCTGCATCGGGTCACTTGGTGCAGCGTGAGACCTAGGTGACTGGCCCCTCCCGCAGCGTGTGCCTGCGCGGCGGTGGGGCGAGACTCAAACCAGAGCACTAAGCATGTAGAACTGTCCGGTGATGGCTTGCGGACGCGGGTTCGATTCCCGCCGGCTCCACCACTCTCGATCGGCTGCCAGGGGCAGCCGATCCCCTGACCACGCTGGGGAAGTAGATCTCCAGCACCAGTTCGGGCTCCCGGCTTTCCACCACCAGCAGGCCCTGCGCCAGTTCGGCGCTCGATTCGAACCAGCCGCAGCCGCGGTAGCGGTCCTCGGCATCCTCGAGGAGGGCCGGGTCGGCGGCGGGGCCGTCGGTGGTGCTGGCGTTGGGGCTGGTCATGGCGTTCCTCCTGTCGATGGCCGCCATGGTGGCCACGGCACCGCCCGTCGCCCATCGCCCCGCGGCGGGTGTTTCGGGGGAGGCGGCGGGTGCCCTCGCCGGAGGGCGCTCCACCGGGGGGTCGGACAGGTCACCCCACCCGCACCACGATGCGGCCCCGCACGCTGCCGGTCATGAAGCGCTCGGCGGTGGCCGGCGCCTGGTCCAGGCCGATCTCCTCGACCCAGGGCGCCAGCAGGCCGAGGTCGAGGTCGGTCGACAGCCGCTGCCAGGCGCGCTCCCGGCGCCCCAGCGGGCACAGCACTGAGTTCACGCCGAGCAGCCGCACCCCGCGCAGGATGAAGGGCGCCACGCTGCCGGGCAGGTCCATGCCCTGCGCCAGGCCGCAGGCGGCCACCGCGCCGTTCTGCTTCATTTGCGCCAGCACGTTGACCAGCGTGTGCGACCCCACGCTGTCGACCGCCACCGCCCAGCGTTCCTTCTGCAGCGGCTTGGCCGACGGCGCGGACAGGGTGGCGCGGTCGAGCAGCCCGGTCGCCCCCAGCCGCTTCAGGCCATCGGCCTCGGCGGGCTTGCCGGTGGCGGCGGTGACCTGCCAGCCGTGGCGCGACAGCAGGGCGATGGCAATGCTGCCCACGCCCCCCGAGGCGCCGGTGACCAGTGCCTCGCCCTGCGCCGGCGTCATGCCCGCCTCCTCCAGCGCCATCAGGCACAGCATCGCGGTGTAACCCGCGGTGCCGATGGCCATGGCGTCGCGGGCGCTCATGCCCGGTGGCCGGTGCTGCAGCCAGTCGGCCTTCACCCGCGCCCGCTGCGCCAGACCGCCCCAGTGGCCCTCGCCGACGCCCCAGCCGTTGAGCAGCACCTCGTCGCCCGGCTTGAAGCGCGGCGACCGGCTGTCGAGCACGGTGCCGGCGAAGTCGATGCCCGGCACCATCGGGTACTGCCGCACGATGGGGCTGCGCCCGGTCAGCGCCAGCGCGTCCTTGAAGTTGAGGGTGGAATACGCCACCTGCACCGTCACCTCGCCCTCGGGCAGGGCGTCGTCCTCCAGCGCGGCCAGCCGCACCGTCTGGGCCTCGCCCGCCTTCTCGCCGGCCTTCTCGATCAGCAACGCCTGGAACATGCCGTCTCCTTTGGTTCTGCAGCCGGTCGATCCTAGCCACGCACCGGACTTCGCGCTGTCGCCTGTGGACGTGGCGCGCACGCTCGTCGGCTGGCGCTTCTTCATCGACGGCGTCGGCGGCGTCATCGTCGAGACCGAGGCCTACCACGAGGACGACCCGGCGTCGCATTCCTACGCCGGCCGCACGGCGCGCAACGCGGCGATGTTCGGTCCGCCGGGTCATGCCTACGTCTACCGCTCCTATGGCCTGCACTGGTGTCTCAACTTCGTCTGCCGGCCGGCGGGCGAGGGCGCCGGGGTGCTGCTGCGCGCGCTGCAGCCCACCGCCGGGCTGGGCCGCATGCGCGAGCGCCGCGGCCTGGACGACGAGCGCCTGCTGTGCGCCGGCCCGGGCCGCCTGGGCCAGGCGCTCGGCGTGACGCGCGCGCTGGACGGCCTGCCGCTGCATGCGCCGCCCTTCACCCTCGAGCCGCCGGAGCGGCCGGCCGAGGTCGCCTGCGGTCCGCGCATCGGCATCCGCACGGCGGTGGACCAGCCCTGGCGTTTCGCGCTCGCCGGCTCGCGGCACCTCAGCCGGCGCATCTGAGGCCGTCGGTGCTGCGGGCACGGGCGCTGCCTTGAGCCCGCTCGTGCCACCCGCCCCCGAGCCCGCCGCCACCCACTTCGACGTGCTGCCCCGCTTCGACGGCGTGCGGCGCATCGCCGTGCTGCGCGCGGGTGCCGTCGGCGACGTGGTGGTCGCCCTGCCGGCGCTGCAGTCGCTGCGCGACGCCTACCCCGACGCGCACCTGCTGCTGCTGGCCAGGCCCTGGGCGCACGACTTCCTGCGCGGCCGGCCCGGGCCGGTGGACGAGGTGCTGGTGCTGCCGGCCGTGCCGGGCGTCACGGCGGCGCCGGACGCGGACGGGTGTGCCGCCGACGCCGTGGTGGCCGCGCTGCAGTCCCGCCGCCTCGACCTCGCGCTGCAGCTGCACGGCGGCGGCCGCCACAGCAACCCCTTTGTGCTGCGGTGGGGCGCGCGCCACACGGTGGGCCTGCGCAGCGCGGACGCCGTACCGCTCGAGCGCTGGCTGCACCATGACGACGAGCCCCACCCGGAGGCGCTCCGGCTGCTGGAATGCGCGGCGCTGGCCGGGGCGCCGCCGGCCGGCCTGCTGCCGCGGCTGGCCCTGCGCGCCTGCGACCTCGACGAAGCCACGGCCGTGGTGCCGCCCGACGGCCGACCCCTCGCCGTGCTCAATCCCGGCGCCACCGACGTGCGCCGGCGCTGGCCGCTGGCCGCGTTCGCGGAGGTGGGCCACGCGCTGGCCGCGCGCGGCCTGGCGCTCGCCGTCAACGGTGGCCCGGACGAGGCGGCGCTGACGGCGCAGCTCACCGCCCGGCTGCCCGCCGGCACCCGGGACCTGGCCGGACGGCTGTCGGTGGGCGGCCTGACGGCGCTGCTCGCCCGCGCCCGGCTGCTGCTGTCCAACGACACCGGACCGGTGCACCTGGCGCAGGCGGTGGGCACGCCCACGGTCAGCGTGTTCTGGATCGGCAACCTGCGCAGCTGGGGGCCGACCGCGGTCGGCCGGCACCGCGTGGCGGTGTCGTGGCGGCTGCACTGCCCGTCCTGCGGGTTGGAGAACGTCTCCCAGCGCTGCCGCCACGACGACTCCTTCGTCGCCGACGTCACGGTCGACCACGTGCAGCGGCTGGTCGACGCGCTGCTGGCCGAGTCCGGCGCAAGCCCCCACTGACGCCCTCGGTCGGCCGCCGTGCCGGTGCGATGCCGTAGCATCCGCGCCGTTTTCCAAGAGACCCCGCACGGGAGCAGGAGCGCGACATGGCCATGGACGTGGTGGACTACGAGATCAAGGGCAGCGAGATGCAGTTCGTCGAGGTCGAGCTCGACCCCGGCGAGGCGGCGGTCGGCGAGGCCGGCAGCATGATGTTCATGGACGCCGGCATCGCCATGGACACCGTGTTCGGCGACGGCCGGCAGGGCGCCGGCGGCGGCCTGTTCGGCAAGCTGCTGGGTGCCGGCAAGCGGCTGCTCACCGGCGAGTCGCTGTTCACCACCGTCTACAGCAACCAGGCGACCGCCAAGCAGCGCATCGCCTTCGCCGCGCCGTACCCCGGCAAGATCCTGCCGATGGACCTGGCCCGCCTGGGCGGCATGCTGATCTGCCAGAAGGACTCGTTCCTCTGCGCCGCGCGCGGCGTGTCGCTGGGCATCTACTTCCAGCAGAAGCTGTCGGTGGGCTTCTTCGGCGGCGAGGGCTTCATCATGCAGAAGCTCGAGGGTGACGGCCTGGCCTTCGTGCACGCCGGCGGCAGCGTGCTCAAGCGCGAGCTGCAGCCGGGCCAGACGCTGATGGTCGACACCGGCTGCGTGGTCGCCTTCACGCCCAACGTCAACTTCGAGATCCAGTACGTCGGCAAGATCAAGACGGCGCTGTTCGGCGGCGAGGGCCTGTTCTTCGCCAAGCTGACCGGGCCGGGCACGGTGTGGCTGCAGAGCCTGCCGTTCTCGCGGCTGGCCTCGCGGGTGTTCGCCGCCGCACCGCAGACCGGCGGCTCGCGCGAGGAGGGCTCGGTGATCGGCGGCCTGGCCGGCGGCGGCCTGCTGGGCGGCATCCTCGGCGGAGGCGACGACGACTGAGGGTTTTGCGAGGCAGCCCTGGCCTTTGGAAGGGGGCCGCCCGGCGACAATCGCAGCTTCGCCTGCTGGAAGTTCGTCCGTGACCGTTGCATCCCCCCTGCGCCGCCTCTTCCACCGCCGTGCCCTGGCCCTGGCCGCCGGTCTCGGTGGGGCGGGGTTCGGCGCCCGCGCCCAGCCGGTCGCCGGCGGGGCGTCGGCTCCCGGGGCTGCCACGGCCACTGCGCGGCCGCCGGTCTTCGTGCTCAATTCGCTGGACGCCAGCGTCAGCGTGATCGATCCGGCGACCTGGACCGAGACCCGGCGCATCCCCACCGGCAAGGAACCGCACCACCTCTACCTCACGCCGGACGAGAAGTCGCTGCTGGTGGCCAACGCGCTCAGTGATTCGCTGACCTTCATCGACCCGGTGACGGCGGCGGTGCAGCGCACCGTCACCGGCATCCTCGACCCCTACCACCTGCGCTTCTCGGCGGACATGAAGTGGTTCGTCACCGCGGCGAACCGGCTCAACCACGTCGACATCTACCGCTGGCAACCGCAGGCGGCCGAGCCGCTGCTGCTGGCCAGGCGCATCGCCACCGCGCGCACGCCCAGCCACCTGGCGATCGACAGCCGCAGCACGGTGGTCTATTCGACGATGCAGGACAGTGACGAGCTGATCGCCATCGACCTGGCCACGCAGGCGCCGCGCTGGAAGGTGCCGGTGGGCAAGATGCCGGCGGACCTGTACCTCACGCCCGACGACCGCCACCTGCTGATCGGCATGACCGGCGACGAGGTGGTCGAGGTCTACGACGTGTCCGGCACCACGCCGGCGCTGGTCAAGCGGCTGAAGACCGGCGCCGGCGCGCACGCCTTCCGCGCCCGCGGCGACCGCCGCCACGTCTTCGTCAGCAACCGGGTGGCCAACACCATCGGCCTGGTCGACATCCAGCGCTTCGAGGTGGTCGCGACCTACCCGGCCCCGGGCGGCCCGGACTGCATGGACTTCATGTCCGACAACCGCACGCTGCTGGTCACCTCGCGCTGGGCGCGCAAGCTCACCGTCATCGACACCGAGACGCGCCAGGTGGTGCGGCAGGTGCCGGTGGGCCGCTCGCCGCACGGGGTGTGGACGCTTGCGCATGCCGGGCGCGTCTAGGGTCCTGGTCGGGCTGCTGCTGGCCGGCGCCCTGGGGCCCGCGGCCGCCGCGGCGTGCCGGAAGCCGGTCTACCTCACCTTCGACACCGGCCACATGGGCGTCGCCCCCTGATCGCCGACGTGCTGAAGCGCGAGCAGGTCAAGGTCACCTTCTTCCTCGCCGCCGAGCCGACGCAGGACGGCGGCCACAGCCTGGACGACCGCTGGGCGCCGTGGTGGCGCGAGCGCGCGGCCGAAGGCCATGCCTTCGGCTCCCACACCTGGGACCACCTGGTCTGGCAGGCCGACGCTCCCGACGGCCGCTTCCGCTTCAAGGCCACCGCGCTGCGCCCGCCGACGGTCCAGACGTTGGACGCCGCGGCCTACTGCGAGCAGCTGCGCCGACCGGTCGAACGCCTGCGCGCCATGACCGGCCAGGCCGCGCTGCCGCTGTACCGCGCCCCGGCCGGCCGCACCTCGCCCGCACTGCTGAAGGCGGCCAAGGCGTGCGGCTTCGCCCACGTCGGCTGGTCGCCGGCCGGTTTCCTCGGCGACGAGCTGCCCAGCGACCGCCATCCCAACGACGCGCTGCTGGCCAGGGCGCTGCGCGACGTCCGCGCCGGCGACATCCTCGTCGCCCACCTGGGCATCTGGTCGCGGCAGGATCCGTGGGCGCCGGCGGTGCTGCGGCCGCTGCTGCAGGGACTGAAGTCGCGCGGCTTCTGCTTCGCCACGCTGGCCGAGCATCCGATGTCCACCGCCGCGCCCGCGCCGCGTTGACCTGTTCGGCATGAACCTGCTGTCCGCCCCCCTCGACGCGCTGGCCGACGCCTTCGGCCAGGCGCAACAGGCGCTGTACGAAGGCGTGGTGCAGCCGCTGCTCTTCGCCCTCGGCGAGGCCAGCGCGATGGAGGACGCCTACGCCGGCACCGGCTGGCTGCTGGTCGGCCTGATCCAGATCGGCCTGATGGTGCTGCTCATGGGCTGGCTGGAGCGGCGCTGGCCGGCCGAGCCGCTGCAGGACCGCCAGGCCGTGCGGGTGGACATGGCCTACACCCTGCTGCACCGGCTGGGCCTGTTCCGGCTGGTGCTGTTCTTCACCATCGACCCGCTGCTCGACGGCCTGCTCGGCCGGCTGCGCACCGCCGGGCTGCCGACGCTGCACGTGGACGCGCTGTGGCCCGGCGTCACCGACGGCGCGCTGGTCAGCTTCCTGATCTACCTGCTGCTGTTCGACTTCATCGACTACTGGCTGCACCGGGCGCAGCACGGCTGGCGCTGGTGGTGGCAGCTGCACGCGCTGCACCACAGCCAGCGGCAGATGACGATGTGGAGCGACAACCGCAACCACCTGCTCGACGACCTGCTGCGCGATGTCGTCTTCGTGGTGGCGGCGCTGGGGGTGGGCATCGGGCCCGGGCAGTTCGTCGGCGTGATCGCGGTGACGCAGCTGCTGGAGAGCCTGTCGCATGCCAACACCCGGCTGAGCTTCGGTCCGCTGCTGTCGCGCGTGCTGGTCAGCCCGCGCTTCCACCGCCTGCACCACAGCATCGGGGACGGCCACGAATCGCGCGGGCCGGGCAGCCTGGGCGGCCGCAACTTCGGCGTGCTGTTCTCGTTCTGGGACACGCTGTTCCGCAGCGGCGACTTCTCCGACCGCGTCGGCCCCACCGGCATCCGCGACCAGCTGCCCGAGCACGGCGCCCGCGACTACGGCCGCGGCTTCTGGGCCCAGCAGTGGCTGGGGCTGAAGCGGTTGTTCTCATGACCCGCGGGCCGGGCGCCGGGCCGCTCCCGAGCCGGCCCGTATCCCTGCGGCGGATCGGCCGGCGCGCCCGTCGGACGAGGGGCTGACATGACCCTCCTCGTCGATTCGTTCTGGCGCGCCACGCTGTACTGCCTGCACCCGCGGGTGGTGCTGCTGTCGCTGCTGCCGCTGCTGATCGCGGCCGGCGGTGCCGGGCTGCTGGGCTGGTTCTTCTGGGAGCCGGGTCTCGATGCGGTGCGCGACGCGCTGGCGTCGTGGTCGCTGGTCGCCGCCGTGCTCGGCTGGCTGGACGCCGTCGGTGCTGGCGGCTTCCGCAGCGTGCTGGCGCCGCTGGTGGTGGTGGCGTTGTCGGTGCCGGTGATCGTGCTGGTCACGCTGCTGCTGGTCGCCACGCTGATGACGCCGGCGCTGACCCGGCTGGTGGCCGCGCGCCGCTTTCCCACGCTGGAACGCCGCCACGGCGCGGGCCTGTGGCAGGGGCTGGCGGTGTCGCTGGGCTGCACGCTGCTGGCCCTGCTGGCGCTCATCGCCACCCTGCCGCTGTGGCTGGTGCCGCCGCTGGCCCTGGTGCTGCCGCCGCTGATCTGGGGCTGGCTGGGCTACCGCTGCTTCAGCTTCGAGGTGCTGGCCGACCACGCCGACGCCGCCGAACGCCGCGCGCTGGTGGCCGAGCACCGCTGGCCGCTGTGGGGCATCGGCATCGCCACCGGCCTGCTCGGCGCGGCACCCTCGCTGCTGTGGGCGGCCAGCGCGCTGGCCCTGGTCTTCGCGCCGCTGCTCATCGTGGTGTCGGTCTGGCTGTACACCCTGGTCTTCGCGTTTTCGGCGCTGTGGTTCGCGCACTATGCGCTGGCCGCACTGGCACGCCGCCGCGCGGCGGCCGCCGCCAGCCCCGCCGCAGCGCCCCCCGCCGTCCCCACACCACTCGAGCAACTGCCCACCCCATGACCATCGGCCTCATCATCGTCGGCGACGAGATCCTGTCCGGCAAGCGCGAGGACAAGCACCTGAAGAAGGTGATCGAGCTGCTCACCGCCCGCGGGCTGTCGCTGGGCTGGGCCCGCTACGTCGGCGACGACCGGCCGTCGATCACCGCGGCGCTGAAGGACGCCTTCGCGGGCGGCGACGTGGTCTTCAGCTGCGGCGGCATCGGCGCCACGCCGGACGACCACACCCGCCAGTGCGCGGCCGCCGCGCTGGGCGTGCCGCTGGCGCTGCACCCCGAGGCCAAGGCGCTGATCGAGCAGCGCATGCGCGACATGGCGGCCGAGCAGGGCCAGACCTTCGACCCCGACCGCGAGGACAACCGGCACCGCCTCAACATGGGCGTGTTCCCCGAAGGCGCCGCCATCATCCCCAACCCGTACAACAAGATCCCGGGCTTCTCGGTGGGCAACGTGTTCTTCGTGCCGGGCTTCCCCGTCATGGCCTGGCCGATGATCGAATGGGTGCTGGACACCCGCCTGGCCGACCGGCACGGCAGCGAGCGTCAGGGCGAGCGGTCGTTGATCGTGCAGGGCGCGATGGAGGCGGCGCTGACGCCGCTGATGGAGGCGGTCGAGGCGCGCTTTCCCGGCGTCAAGGTCTTCAGCCTGCCGAGCGTGGACCACCCCCGGTGGGGACGGCACATCGAATTGGGCGTCAAGGGCGCGGCGGCATCGCTGGCCGAGGCCTATGACGTGCTGCGCGCCGGCGTGCTGGCCGAGGGCGGTCAAATCAGCGCCGAGATGGTGCGTGCAGATGCACCTAACTGACGCGTGCGTCCCGCGTAGTCGCACATTCTTGGTGCTGTCCAGGCAGGTCTTGCAACACCGTGCCGCCCAGTCGCCGCGGGCCCTGCCGACGGCCCGGAGCCGCCTCGGAAAACGCCCGGTCACTGGCATGGGTTCTGCTACATTCCAGTGCGTTTTTTAGAGGGGCTTCCCGAGTGAAGGGGGCCCCTTTTCACTGCCTGTTTCGTCCCCCGTTTTCCATCCCCCAGCGTCCCCCTCAGGAGATTCTTTGATGGCCAAGACCGTCGCCGACGTGCTGAACCTGGTGAAGGAGCACGAAGTCAAGTTCGTCGACTTCCGCTTCACCGACACCCGCGGCAAGGAGCAGCACGTCAGCGTGCCGATCTCCGCTTTCGACGAAGACAAGTTCACGTCGGGCCATGCCTTCGACGGGTCGTCCATCGCCGGCTGGAAGGGCATCGAGGCCTCCGACATGCTGCTGATGCCGGACCCCAACACGGCCAACATCGACCCCTTCTTCGAAGAGCCGACGCTGATCCTGTCCTGCGACGTGCTCGACCCCACCGACGGCAAGCCCTACGAGCGCGATCCGCGTTCGCTGGCCAAGCGTGCCGAGGCGTACCTGAAGGCCTCCGGCATCGGTGACGCGGCCTACTTCGGCCCCGAGCCCGAGTTCTTCATCTTCGACCAGGTGCAGTGGCAGGTCGACATGTCCGGCTGCTTCGTCAAGGTGACCTCCGAAGAGGCGCCGTGGAGCACCGGCGCCACCATCGAAGGCGGCAACATGGGCCACCGTCCGGCGGTCAAGGGCGGCTACTTCCCGGTGCCGCCGGTGGACAGCTTCCAGGACATGCGCTCGGAGATGTGCCTGATCCTCGAATCGCTGGGCATCCCCGTCGAGGTCCACCACCACGAGGTCGCGGCCCCCGGCCAGAACGAGCTGGGCACCAAGTTCTCGACGCTGGTGCAGCGCGCCGACTGGCTGCAGCTGCAGAAGTACGTCATCCACAACGTCGCCCACGCCTACGGCAAGACCGCGACCTTCATGCCCAAGCCCATCGTCGGCGACAACGGCAGCGGCATGCACGTGCACCAGTCGGTGTGGAAGGACGGCAAGAACCTGTTCGCCGGCGACGGTTACGCGGGCCTGTCGGAGTTCGCGCTGTACTACATCGGCGGCATCATCAAGCACGCCCGCGCGCTCAACGCCATCACCAACCCCGGCACCAACAGCTACAAGCGCCTGGTGCCCGGCTTCGAGGCGCCGGTCAAGCTGGCCTACTCGGCGAAGAACCGCTCGGCCTCCATCCGCATCCCGTACGTCGCCAACCCGAAGGGCCGGCGCGTCGAGGCCCGCTTCCCGGACCCGCTGTGCAACCCGTACCTCGGCTTCTCGGCGCTGCTGATGGCCGGCCTGGACGGCGTGGAGAACAAGATCCACCCGGGCGAGGCCGCCACCAAGGACCTCTACCACCTGCCGCCGGAAGAGGACGCGAAGATCCCGACCGTGTGCTCCAGCCTGGAGCAGGCGCTGGAGTACCTGGACAAGGGCCGCGCCTTCCTGACCAAGGGCGGCGTCTTCACCGACTCCTACATCGACGCCTACATCGAGCTGAAGATGCAGGAGGTGCAGCGCTTCCGCATGACGACCCACCCGCTGGAATTCGACATGTACTACAGCCTGTGATGAAGGCGGCCGCCGGTGCGGCCGTCGTCACGGAGAAGGGACGGCAGGCGCCGTCCCTTTTTGTTGGCTGGTCCACAATCGACGGCGATGCGATGTCCCGTGCTCTCCGGGGAGGAAGGTGATGACCCAGCGATGGACCAGGCCATGGGCATGACGGCGTGCCGTCGCGCCCGCCGCCGGTGGCCGGTGGCCGCCGCCTTCGCCGTGCTGGTGGGGGGTGCAGGCCCCGGCGCTGGCGCAGGGCGCGGTCTACCGCTGCCCGGGGCCGCCGGTGCTCTACACCGACAGCCTGTCGGCCAACGAGGCGCGTGACCGCGGCTGCCGCACCGTCGAAGGCGCGCCGGTCACCGTCATGCGCACGCCGCCGGCGGCGGCAGGCCGCGCGCCGGCGGTGGCGGCCTCGGGCGTCATGCCGGCCACCGCGCAGGCCACCGCCCGCATCAACGCCAACGAGCAGCGCGCCCGCGACGCCGAGGCCCGCCGCATCCTGCAGGACGAACTGCGCCGCGGCGAGGAGCAACTGGCCGCGCTGCTGCAGGAGTACAACAACGGCGAGCCCGAGCGCCAGGGCAACGAGCGCAACTACCAGCGCTACCTCGACCGGGTGGAGCAGCTGAAGCTGCAGATCGCCCGCAAGGAGGCCGACCTGGCCGCCATCCGGCGCGAGATCGGCAAGCTGCCGGCCAACGCGCCCTGACCCCACCGGCGCGGGGCTGCCCGCGCCGGGTCCCTTTCGCGTCCATGATCACCCTGCTGCGCTCCGCCGCCCGCCTGCCCCCCGGCCACGAGGGGCTGGACCTGCTGGCCACCATGGTCGCCATCGTCGGCCCGCGCGGCGACTGCCTGTTCGCCAACGGCAGCTTCGAGACGGTGCTGGGCCTGTCGCGCAAGGCGCTGCTGAAGGCACGGCTGACCGACTGGCTGGTGGAATCGCAGCAACTGGCCGAGACGCTGGAGGCGGTGTCGCGCAACGAATACGCCACCGCCCGTTTCGACGCGGTGCTGCGCCGGCCGGCCGGCTCGCACCCGGACAGCCTGCCGGTGCAGGTCATCGTCAACCAGACCGACTCGCCGGAGCGCATGGTGGTGGAACTGGTCGAGATCGAGCAGCAGACCCGGCTCGACCGGGAGGAGCGCACCTTCGGCCAGGTGCAGGCGACCAAGGAACTGATCCGCAACCTGGCGCACGAGATCAAGAACCCGCTGGGCGGCATCCGCGGCGCGGCGCAGCTGCTGGCGATGGAGCTCGATTCACGGGAACTGACCGAATACACCCAGGTCATCGTGCAGGAGGCCGACCGCCTGCAGGCGCTGGTCGACCGGCTGCTGGCCCCGCATCGCCGGCCGCACGTGGTCGGCGACGTCAACATCCACGAGGTCTGCGAGCGGGTGCGCGCGTTGATCATGGCCGAGTTCCCGCGCGGCCTGGCCGTCGAACGCGACTACGACATCTCCATCCCCGAGTTCCGCGGCGACCGCGAGCAGCTCATCCAGGCGGTGCTCAACATCGCCCACAACGCCGCGCAGGCGCTGGCCGAGCGCACGGCCGAGGGCGATGCGGTGCTGTGGCTGCGGACGCGCATCGCACGGCAGGTCACCATCGGCAAACGCCGCTGGCGTTTGGCACTGGAATTGCATATTGAGGACAACGGTCCGGGCATTCCCGAGTCGATCCGCGATCGCATCTTCTACCCGCTGGTGTCGGGGCGCGATGGCGGGTCGGGTCTCGGCCTGACGCTGGCGCAGACCTTCGTGCAACAGCACCAGGGCACGATCGAATGCGACAGCCAGCCCGGCCGCACGGTGTTCAAGATCGTCATCCCCCTGCCTTGATTTGCGAAGCGTCCCCGATGGGGCCGCGGACCACGAAGCCCGCCGCATGAAACCCATCTGGATCGTTGACGACGACCAATCCATCCGCTTCGTGCTGGAGAAGGCACTGGCACGCGAGCAGTTCGCCGTGCGCAGCTTCTCCAACCCGCGCGACGCCCTCGCCGCGCTGGACGACGACCAGCCGCAGGTGCTGGTCAGCGACATCCGCATGCCGGGCGGCTCGGGCCTGGACCTGCTGGGCAAGGTGAAGGCGAGGCTGCCCGGCCTGCCGGTCATCATCATGACCGCCTACTCCGACCTGGACAGCGCGGTCTCCGCCTTCCAGGGCGGCGCCTTCGAGTACCTGCCCAAGCCCTTCGACGTCACCAAGGCGGTGGAGCTGATCCGCCGCGCGGTGGAGGAAAGCCTGCGCGAGGCGGTGCGCGACGAGCGCAGCGCCGAGATGCCCGAGATGCTGGGCCAGGCGCCGGCGATGCAGGACGTGTTCCGCGCCATCGGCCGGCTCAGCCAGAGCAACGTGACCGTGCTCATCACCGGCGAGAGCGGCTCCGGCAAGGAACTGGTGGCGCAGGCGCTGCACAAGCACAGCCCGCGCGGCAACGGCCCCTTCGTCGCCATCAACACCGCCGCCATCCCGAAGGACCTGCTGGAGAGCGAGCTCTTCGGCCACGAGCGGGGCGCCTTCACCGGCGCGCAGACCATGCGCCGCGGCCGCTTCGAGCAGGCCGACGGCGGCACGCTGTTCCTCGATGAGATCGGCGACATGCCCTTCGACCTGCAGACCCGGTTGCTGCGGGTGCTGTCGGACGGCCACTTCTACCGCGTCGGCGGCCACCAGCCGCTGAAGAGCAACGTGCGGGTCATCGCCGCCACCCACCAGAACCTGGAAGACCGGGTGCGGCAGGGCGCCTTCCGCGAGGACCTGTTCCACCGCCTCAACGTGATCCGCCTGCGCCTGCCCGCCCTGCGCGAGCGCCGCGAGGACATCCCGATGCTGGCCCGCTTCTTCCTGCAGAAGAGCGCCAAGGAACTCGGCGTCGAGACCAAGCGCATCACCGACGCGGCGGTGGAGCGGCTGCTGGGCTTCGACTTTCCCGGCAACGTGCGCCAGCTGGAGAACGTCTGCCACTGGCTGACGGTGATGGCGCCGGCGCAGGTGATCGAGCCGAAGGACCTGCCGCCCGAGTTCTGGCCGTCGGCCGGCGGTGGCGCGGCACCGGCGGCGGCCAGCCCGGCGGCCGAGACCGTGTCGCCGCCGGCGTTCGGCGCCACGGCGACGGCGCCGGTCGCCCTCGGTGCGCCGATGTCGGCCGAGGCGGTCATCGCGTCCGCCATGCCGGCGGGCACACCGGCCGCCCCCGACGCGCCGCCACGCTGGCTGGTCGACCTGGAGCGCGAGGCCCGGTCTCTGCTGGAGTCCGGCACCCCGGAGGTGTGGGAGCGGCTGACCCGTCAGTTCGAGGGCCAGCTCATCCACACCGCGCTGGACCTGACGCGGGGACGCCGCATCGAGGCTGCGCACAAGCTGGGCATCGGCCGCAACACCATCACCCGCAAGATCCAGGAGCTGGGGCTCGACGACTGAACCCCGTCTCGCGACGGCGTCTTGCGCCGTCGCCATGCGTTTGGATCAGGCCGCGCCGGCCGCGCCGTTGGCCACCACGCTGGCGGCGGGCCGTCGTGCGCCGTTGGCCACCGCGGCGGCGACGCGCGGGCCGATCTCGATGGCCTGCTGGCCGGCCAGGTGCTGCTCGCGCAGCCGCTTGAACAGCGTCAGCGACTGCGCCACCACCTGGTCCATGTTGTAGTACTTGTAGGTCGCCAGGCGGCCGACGAAGCTCACCCGCTCCAGCTTCTCGGCCTCGGCCTCGTAGCGGCGGTACAGCTCCGCGTTCTCCTTGCGCGGCACCGGGTAATAGGGATCGCCCTCGGCGCAGGGGTACTCGTACACCACCGAGGTCTGGCTGTGCTGCTGGCCGGTGATGTGCTTGAACTCGCTGACGCGGGTGTAGGCGTAGTCGTTGGGGTGGTTGACCGTGCCCACCGACTGGAACTGCTCGGTCGGCAGGGTGGAGTGCTCGAACTGCAGGCTGCGGTAGGGCAGCTTGCCGTACTTGAAGTCGAAGAAGGCGTCCACCGGGCCGGTGTAGACCATGTGGCGCCACGGGATGAACTGCTCGATCTCGCGGTAGTCGGTGTTCAGCATCACCTTGATGTTCGGATGCGCCAGCAGGCGCTCGAACATCCGGGTGTAGCCGTGCAGCGGCATGGCCTGGTAGGTGTCGGTGAAGTAGCGGTCGTCGCGGTTGGTGCGGGTGGGCACGCGCGCCGTGACGCTGGCGTCCAGCTCCGACGGGTCCAGGCCCCACTGCTTGCGCGTGTAGCCGCGGAAGAGCTTGTTGTAGAGGTCGCGGCCGACCTTGCCGACCACCACGTCCTCCGACGTCTCGACGCGGTCGCACTTCTCGGCCACCGAGGCGAACCAGTCGTCGAGCTCCATCGCCGTCAGGTTCAGCCCGTAGAGCTTGTTCACCGTGTCCAGGTTGATCGGGATCGGCACCAGCTGACCGTCGACGCTGGCCAGCACCCGGTGCTGGTAGGGGCGCCAGGCGGTGAACTGCGACAGGTGGTCGAAGACGTCCTTCGAGTTGGTGTGGAAGATGTGCGGGCCATAGGGGTGGATGAGCACCCCGGCGTCGTCGAAGCGGTCATAGGCATTGCCGCCGATGTGCGGCCGCTTGTCCACCACCAGCACCCGCTGGTTGAGCTGGCTGGCCAGCCGCTCGGCGACCACGGCACCGGCAAAGCCGGCACCGACCACCAGGTAGTCGAAGCCGGACGCCGCGCGGGAGTGGCCGTTCAGCCCGGCGCCGGAGGCGTCGCCGCTGACGCGCTGGGGGAGGGGGTGCGGTCGATGAGGCTCAAGGCGGCTCCTCTTTGGACCGGCCGCGGACGACGCGAGCAGCCGGCGTGGGAAAAGAATGACGGGGACGTGGGGAGTCGCGTCGGCGGCGGTCTCCTGGTTCCATCCGGGGAGACCCCTCCTCGGCAAACGGCGGACCTTGGTCGTGGTGCCCGGGTGGGCCCGGCCGCAACCCAAGGGGTCCGGGCCTGTCGGTTGCCCCGCATCGGCATCGACCGCCTGCGCCGAGGAGATGCCGCGTTGTCCAGCGCCTACCCACGTCCCCAGCTCGTCCGTGATCACTGGGAGTGCCTGAACGGCCCCTGGCGCTTTTGCTGGGACGACGCCCAGCGCTTCCGCCACCCCGACGACATCGAGGGCTGGAGCCACACCATCACCGTGCCGTTCCCGCCGGAGTCGAAGGCCAGCGGCCTGGGCGACCGCGGCTTCCACGCGGTGGCCTGGTACCAGCGCGAGTTCGACATCGCGGCCGAGGGTGGCCGCGTCCTGCTGCGCTTTGGCGCGGTGGACTACCGCGCGCAGGTCTGGGTCAACGGCAGCCTGGTCGCCACCCACGAGGGCGGCCACACGCCCTTCATGGCCGACATCACCCGGGCGTTGAGGCCGCAGGGCCCGCAGGTGGTGACGGTGCGCGCCGAAGACGACCCGCACGAGCTGACCAAGCCGCGCGGCAAGCAGGACTGGCAGCTCGAGCCGCACAGCATCTGGTACCCGCGCACCACCGGCATCTGGCAGACGGTGTGGCTGGAGCGGGTGGGCCGCACCTACATCGACAAGATCCGCTGGACGCCGCATGTGCACGGCTTCGCGCTCACCTTCGAAGCCCGCGTGGTCGGCGACAAGGCCGCCGACCTGACCTTGGAGGTGGCGCTGTGCCACGGCGAGCGGGTGCTGGCGCGCGACCGCTACGGCGTCATCGACGGCGAGGCCGACCGCACCATCATCCTGTCCGACCCCGGCATCGACGACTACCGCAACGAGCTGCTGTGGAGCCCCGAGCGGCCGACGCTGCTCGACGCCGAGATCATCCTGCGCAGCGGCGACACGGTGCTCGACCGCTTCAGGAGCTACGCCGCACTGCGCTCCGTGAGCATCCTGCGCGACCGCTTCATGCTCAACGGCCGGCCCTACACGCTGCGGCTGGTGCTCGACCAGGGCTACTGGTCCGACACGCTGCTGACCGCGCCCGACGACGACGCGCTGAAGAAGGACGTCGAACTGGCCAAGGCCATGGGCTTCAACGGCGTGCGCAAGCACCAGAAGATCGAGGACCCGCGCTACCTGTACTGGGCGGACAAGCTCGGCCTGCTGGTGTGGGAGGAGATGCCCAGCGCCTACCGCTTCACCCGCAGTGCCATCCGCCGCACCATCCGCGAGTGGACCGAGGCCATCGAGCGCGACTACAGCCACCCCTGCATCATCACCTGGGTGCCCTTCAACGAAAGCTGGGGCGTGCCGGAACTGACCAGCGTGCGCGAGCAGCGCCATGCGGTGGAGGCGCTGTACCACCTGACGAAGACGCTGGATTCGACGCGGCCGGTGATCGGCAACGACGGCTGGGAGTCGAGCGCCACCGACATCATCGGCATCCACGACTACGACGCCAACTTCGAGCACCTGCGCCAGCGCTACGGCCAGGAAGCCAAGGCCGAGCAGCTGTTCGACCGCCGGCGCCCGGGCGGCCGGGTGCTGACGCTGGACGGCTACCCGCACCGCGGCCAGCCCATCATGCTCACCGAGTTCGGCGGCGTGGCCTTCGTGCAGTCGCCGCCGGAGGGCGTCAAGCAGACCTGGGGCTACACCGTGGCCAAGACGCAGGCCGAGTTCCGCGACCTCTACAAGGGCCTGCTCGACGTGGTCATCCACACGCCGCTGTTCTCCGGCTTCTGCTACACCCAGTTCGCCGACACCTTCCAGGAGGCGAACGGCCTGCTCAACGCGGACCGCACGCCGAAGATCCCGATCGAGGAGATCCGCAAGGTGACCAGCCAGTCGAGGACGCACATTCCGGGCGGGGTTTGATGGAACGACCGCGATGCACCAGCTCCAACTGACCAAACCCGACGGCCGCCGGCTGACGCTGTACAGCCGCCGTCCGATCGACACCGGCCTGCAGGCGCCCAGCCCCTTCGCCGAGCCGCTGCACCCCAACCCGCACCTGCGCTGGCACCCGCTTCGCGGCGAATGGGTGGCCTATGCGGCGCACCGGCAGGACCGGACCTTCCTGCCGCCGCCGGAATACAACCCGCTCGCGGTGACGAGCGATCCCGAACATCCGACGGAGCTGCCGGCGGGCGACTGGGACGTCGCGGTGTTCGACAACCGCTTTCCCTCGCTCACCGCCGCCGCGCACGACGCGCCGCTGTCGACCGTGCCGACCGCCATCGGCAACGGCCATTGCGAGGTGGTGGTGTTCACGCAGGACCCGTCGTCGTCGCTCGGCCGGCTGCCGGTGGAGCACCTCGCCCTGCTGATCGAGGTCTGGGGCGACCGTTGCCGCCACCTCGGCCAGCAGCACGACATCGCCTACGTGCTGCCGTTCGAGAACCGCGGCAAGGAGGTGGGCGTCACGCTGCACCACCCGCATGGCCAGATCTACGCCTACCCGGAGGTGCCGCCGGTGCCACGGCGCATGGGCGAGCAGCAGGCGGCCCACCTGGCCGAGCACGGCCGTGGCCTGCTGGAGACGATGATCGAGCGCGAGATCGCCGACCACGCGCGACGCCTGCTCTACCTGGGCGAGCTCGCCGTGGCCTGGGTGCCGGCCTGCGCCCGCTACCCCTACGAGGTGTGGGTCGCCACCCGGCGCCCGGTGGCGCGCTTCGAGCAGCTGTGCGACGCCGACCGGCTGGACCTGGCGCGCGCGCTGAAGACGGTGCTGCTGAAGTACGACGGCCTGTGGCAGCGGCCGATGCCGTACCTGATGGCCTGGTACAGCGCACCCAGCCAGGGCGACCACCCCGGCTGGCACCTGCACGCGCAGCTGTGGCCGCCGTACCGCACGCCGGACAAACTCAAGGTGCTGGCCGGCACCGAGCTGGCGGCCGGCTGGTTCGCGGTCGACGCCCTGCCCGAGGACAAGGCCGCCGAGCTGCAGGCCGTGCCGGTGGAGCTGGACCGATGAACGAGGCCGATCCGTCGCTGGCGCAGGCGGTGGAGGCGGTCGTCGACGAGGCCCCGTTTCCGCTGGTCTCGGCCGCCTTCCTGCAGGCCTTCGGCCGGCCGCCGGAGGCGCTGTCCTCCGCCCCCGGCCGGGTCAACCTGCTCGGCGAGCACACCGACTACAACGACGGCTTCGTGCTGCCGGTGGCCATTCCCCAGCGCACGCGGGTGGCGCTGGGGCAGGCCAGCGGTCCGTTGACGCGCGTGCAGGCCCAGGTGCTCGGCACGACCGCGCACTTCAGCCACGACCAGCCGCCCACCGAGCCCTTCGCCCGCTACGTCTACGGCTGCCTGCGACTGGCCGAGGAGGCCGGGCTGGCCCTGCCGCCGCTGGACATCTGCATCGCTTCCGACGTGCCGCTGGGCGTCGGCCT
This sequence comes from Aquabacterium sp. J223, assembly GCF_024666615.1. Classification (NCBI taxonomy): domain Bacteria; kingdom Pseudomonadati; phylum Pseudomonadota; class Betaproteobacteria; order Burkholderiales; family Sphaerotilaceae; genus Aquabacterium; species Aquabacterium sp. J223. The sequence goes on from NZ_CP088297.1 coordinate 2,096,531, forward strand.
GTCGTCCAGCGCGGCGCTGGAGGTGGCGGTGCTGCGCGCGCTGCGGGCGCGCTTCGCCACCGGCTGGGACGACGTGCAGATCGCCCGCATGGCCCAGCGGGCCGAGATCGAACACGCCGGCGTGCGCTGCGGCATCCTCGACCAGATGGCGAGCAGCCTGGCCGACCCGTTCCAGGCGCTGTTCCTCGACACCCGCAGCCTGGAGCGCCGGCTGGTGCCGTTGCCGTCAGGCGCGGCCATCCTGGTGCTCGATTCGGGCATCAGCCGCAGCCTGGCGACCAGCGGCTACAACGAGCGGCGGGCCGAGTGCGAGGCCGCCGCGCAGGCGCTCGGTGTCGCCGCGCTGCGGGACGTGGACGACCCGGCACGGGCCGCCGCGCTGCCGGCGCCGCTGGACCGCCGGGCGCGCCACGTCATCACCGAGAACGCCCGCGTGCTGCAGGCCGCGGCCGGTGTCGACGCCGAGACGTTCGGCGCGCTGATGAACGCCTCGCACGCCAGCCTGCGCGGCGACTACGAGGTGTCGGTGCCGCCGCTGGACTGGCTGGTCGCGCGGCTGCAGCGCGAGCCCGGCGTCTTCGGCGCCCGGCTCACCGGCGCGGGGTTCGGCGGCGCCTGCGTCGCGCTGTGCGCGGCCGACCGGCTGGCCGCGATCGCCGAACCGGTGCTGGCCGACTACGCCGCCGAGGGCGAGCAGGGGCGGCAGCTGGTGCCATGAAGGGCGGGAGGTTGTGATGGGGCAGGGCGGCGCCGTGCACGAGACCGCCTGCGGGCGCGACCCCGAGGGCGGGCCGCTGCGCTGCTACACCCTCGTCATGGGCCGGCTGCGCGCCGCCCTGATGAACTGGGGCGCCACGCTGCTGTCGCTGCGCGCGCCCGACCGCCACGGCGTCGGCGGCGAGGTGCTGCTGGGCTTCGAGGAGCCGTCGGGCTGGTGGCGACCGCCCCGCCAGCCCTACCTCGGCGGCACCATCGGCCGTGTCGCCAACCGCGTGGCCGGCGCCCGCTTCGCCGTCGACGGCGCGGAGCACCGGCTGGCCGCCAACGACGGCGCCCACTCGCTGCACGGCGGCGCGCGCGGCTTCGACCAGCGCGCCTGGCAGGGCGAGGTGCGGCTGCTGCCCGAGGGCCCGTCGGTGCGCTTCCGCCGCATCAGCCCGGACGGGGAGGAGGGCTACCCGGGGCACCTGTCGGTGGAGGTGGTCTACACGCTGACCGAGGACGCGCTGCACCTGCAGTGGAGCGCCACCACCGACCGCACCACCCCGGTCAACCTGACGCAGCACGCCTACTTCAACCTGGAGGGCGACGGCGGCACGGTGCTCGACCACCGCCTTCAGCTGCCGGCGGCCCGCGTCACGCCGGTGGATGCCGGACTGATCCCGACCGGCGAGCACCGGCCGGTGGACGGCACGCCCTTCGACTTCCGCACGGCCAAGCCGATCGGGCAGGACCTCGGGGCGGCCGACGAGCAGCTGCGCCATGCCGGCGGCTACGACCACAACTGGGTGCTGGACGGGGTGCCCGACCTGCAGCAGCCCGGGCTGCACCTGGCCGCGGTGCTGACCGCGCCGCGCAGCGGCCGCCGGCTCACGCTGTCCACCAGCCAGCCGGGGCTGCAGTTCTACAGCGGCAACTTCCTCGACGGCCGCTTGAAGGGACGCGGCGGCCGGCCGCTGCAGCGCCATGCCGGCCTGTGCCTGGAGCCGCAGCACTTCCCGGACAGCGTGCACCGTCCGGACTTCCCCTCGGTGTGGCTGCGCCCCGGCGAGCGCTGGCTGCACCGTGCGGTCTACTGCTTCGACACGGTGTAGTCGGCCGGCGCCCCGGGGGCCATGGCAGCATGGCGCCATGGCGAAGAAGGACAGGCACGTCAGCGAGACGCCGGCCACGCAGTGGCTGAAGGCGCACGGCATCGACTACACCGAGCACGTCTACGACTACGTCGAGCATGGCGGCACCGCGGAGTCGTCGCGCCAGCTCGGTGTGCCCGAGCACGAGGTGGTGAAGACGCTGGTGATGCAGGACGACCGGGGGACGCCGCTGGTGGTGTTGATGCACGGCGACCGGCAGGTCAGCACCAAGGCGCTGGCGCGCGAGATCGGCGTCAAGTCGGTGACGCCGTGCGCGCCCGAGGTGGCGCAGCGGCACAGCGGCTACCTGGTCGGCGGCACCTCGCCGTTCGGGTTGAAGAAGGCAATGCCGGTGTTCGTGGAGGCCAGCGTGCTGGCGCTGCCGCGCATCCTCATCAACGGCGGGCGCCGGGGCTTCCTGGTGGGGCTGCCGTCGTTGGTGTTGACGGGGGTGCTGGGGGCACGGTTGGTGAGGTGTGCGTTGGTGGGGTGAGGTTGTTGTTGTTGTTTGCGTTGCAGCCCGTGGGCCGCGCAGGCCCACGGGCTGCCCCGCAAAGAAGCTCGGACCGCAGCGCGAAGAGCCCCCGGGGCTGCCCCATCAACGCTCTCCCCGGTTCGAAGACGAACCGGTCGATCGTCAATCAGGCCTGCAGGCTCCCGCTGTGCGTCACCCGCTCGGCACCGCCATGGGCGCCATACAGACCAGCCGCCGAGCGCGGCAGCAGCACGTCGATGGCGCGGTCCAGCGCCGCGGTGGCGCGGGCCAGCGACTCGCGCTGGGCGGCGACCTGGCCGCTGGCATCGGCCAGGCGCCGGCGCAGCGGCGGCGGCACGCCACCGGCGCGGGCGGCGCGGCCGAAGCCGTGCACCGCCTGCGCCAGCGCCCGGTGCAGCGCGCCGGCCTGCTGGTCGATGGCGTGCACGTCGCGCTCGCGCAGGGCGACGCCCAGCGCGGCCAGCCGCTGTTCGACATCGTCGAGCAGCGACTCAAGGGGTGGGGCGTCGGCGGGGCGGGGCGCGGAAGGCGTCATGTCGCAGGGGGTGGGCCGCCCTGGGGGCGGCGGTCGGGAAGCAGGATCAGTGCGAACTGCGACTCAGCACTTCCTGCGCGTTCGAGATCAACTTGTCGGCGATGGCGTCGGCGTTCACCTGGAACTTGCCGTCGCGGATGGCCTGGGCAATGCGCTGCACCTTCTCGGCGTCGAATTCGGGGGTCGCGCCCTCCGGGCCCAGCAGCGCCGCCGACGACAGCTCGACCTTGGCGCTGGGTTCGGTGCCGGTGGCGGTGGTGCCGGTGGCGTCGCCCGCCGCACCCTTGCGCTCGGTGCCGACCGGGGTGACGGCGGGCTTGTTCTCGAGGTGGCCGATCTTCATGGTGTGCTCCAAAAGGCCGAGACGACATCCTTCGGCCCGGTCAACATGGTGGCTGTATCGGACCGCCTGGGGTTGACTTTAGGCGTTTTTGAAACCGGACCTGTCGATCCCCGCAGTCGAGGGGGGACCTCGGCGCTGTTCCGGGCATGGCGCGCCGGGCTCACAGGGCCACCTCGACCTGGCGCTCGGCGACGGCCCGGCCGTTGATCACCCGGCCGCCCTCGGTGCGCACCCGCACCGGCTGGCCTTCCCAGCCGGCGGACAGCGCCTGGCCTTCGCCGCGCACGGTGTAGCCGCCGCCGACGGCGAGCACCGAGACGGTGTCGCCGGCGGCGAACCACTGGCGCGCCTTCAAATCGGCCTGGCGCAGCGTGTCGCCGGCGGCCAGCGGCCGCTGCAGGCTGCGGCCGAGCAGCGCGGCACGGTGGCGCAGCGCAGGGGAGGGCGCGGCCGCCAGGTCCACCTCGGCCTCCCGCAGGTCGGACTCGGTGAGCGGCTGGTGGGCGGGCAGGGGATTCGCGGCGACCAGCGCGCGGGCCCACACCCTCACCGTCACCGGCAGGTACACATTCCAGCGCACCGGGCCCTCGTCGCAGCGCAGGCCGACGCGGGTCCGGCCCCAGGCGCGGCTGCCGGCCGGCAGGTACGGCGAGACCCGGGCGCAGGGCGCGAGCGTCAACCGCGGGTCCAGCGCGCCGACCACGACCTCCACGCGGGCGCCGGGCCAGTCGGCCTGCAGCTGGCGGGTGGCGTCGTGGCGCAGGCGCTGCAGCGACGCGTCCAGCGTCGCGTCGGGGCCGCCGGTGGTCGCCTCCCGCGCCAGCGCCAGCGCCGGCGCCAGCAGGCCGAGCGTGGCCAGCGCGCCGAGGGCCAGCAGCAGCTCGGCCAGGCGGCGTCCCGCGCGGCGCGGCAGCGGCCGGTGCAGGGTCGGGACAGGGCGGAGTTTCACGCTGTGCACTCTAGGGCGCGGCGCCCGCCGGCACAGGCCGGAATTGGCGGGGGTTGCGGCCGTTGTTCGAGGCCTGTCGCGACGGGGCGCTGCCGAGAATCGACCGCCATCCGGCCCCGCATCCCGACGCCATGATCAACCGACTGACCGACACGCTGAGCTTCCAGGCCCAAGCCCTGACGCTGCGCGCCGAGCGCCAGCGGCTGATTGCCAGCAACATCGCCAACGCCGACACGCCGGGCTACCAGGCGCGCGAGATGGACTTCGCCCGCGCGCTGAAGGAGGCCACCGGCGCGGCCACCCCGGCCCGCCAGATGGCGGCCGCCACCGCCGGCCACCTGCAGCCGCCGGCCGGCGCGCGCAGCGAGGCCGAACTGCTCTACGCCCGCCCGGCGCAGACCAGCCTGGACAGCAACACCGTCGACATGGACCGCGAGCGCGCGGCCTTCGCCGACAACTCCGTCAAGTACGAGGCCACGCTGCGCTTCCTCAACGGCAGCGTGCGCACCCTCATGGACGCGATCAAGGGGCAGTGATGAGCATGTTTGGAATCTTCAACGTCGCCGGCAGCGCGGTGTCGGCGCAAAGCCAGCGGCTGAACATCGTCGCTTCCAACCTGGCCAACGCCGACACCGTGGCCGGGCCCGACGGGCAGGCCTACAAGGCGCGGCAGGTCGTGTTCCAGACCGCGCTGATGGGCGCCGCCGGCGCCGCCGGCGTGACGGTCAGCACCGTCAGCGAGGACACCACCCCCGGACGCCGGGTGCACGACCCGAAGCACCCGCAGGCCGACGCCGACGGCTACGTCACCTACAGCAACGTCAACGCGGTGGAGGAGATGGTCAACATGATCTCGGCCTCGCGCTCGTACCAGAACAACGTCGAGGTGATGAACACCGCCAAGTCGCTGCTGATGAAGACGCTGCAGCTCGGCCAGGGCTGAACCCGAACACCAAAGGCTGACGCATGGACTTCTCCACCATCACCGGCACGCTGTCCGAGAGCCAGACCGCGCTGCAGGCCGCCACCGCGGCGAAGAACAAGAAGGCCGCTGCGGCCAGCGAGAGCGCCGACCAGCAGGACCGCTTCCTCAAGCTGCTGGTGGCGCAGATGCAGAACCAGGACCCGATGAACCCGCTGGACAACGCGCAGGTCACCAGCCAGATGGCGCAGATCAGCACGGTCACCGGCATCGACAAGCTCAACGGGACCGTCGCCGGCCTGAACACCCAGTTCGCGCAGATGCAGGCGCTGCAGGGCGCCTCGCTGGTCGGCCGCGACGTGCTGGTCGAAGGCAACCGCCTGCAGATGGTCGACGGCAAGGCGCTGGGCGCCTACCAGCTGGACGGCAAGGCCGACAAGGTGAAGGTGGAGGTGCTGGACGCCAGCGGCGCGGTGGTCGACACCCTGCAGATGGGCGCGCAGGCCAGCGGCCGGCAGGACCTGGCCTGGACGCCGCCGTCGTCCGCCAAGGCCGATGCCCGCTACACCTTCCGCGTCACCGCCAGCGCCGCCGGCACCGCCGTCGACGCCACCCCCCTGTCGCGCGACAAGGTGCAGTCCGTCTCGCTGTCGGGCGACAGCCTGACCCTGCAGCTGCAGACCGGCGGCGCGACCGCCTACACCAGCCTCAAGGCCGTGCTGTAAGGCGGCTTCCCTTTCCGCACCCGATCCACTTCAAGGACCGACCACCATGGGTTTCCAGCAAGGCCTCTCCGGGCTCAACGCCACCGCCAAGAACCTCGAGGTCATCGGCAACAACATCGCCAATGCCAACACCTTCGGCGCCAAGGCCTCGCGCGGCGAGTTCTCGGACGTCTACGCCGCCTCGCTCAGCGGCGCGGGCACCAACTCGGTGGGCATCGGCACCCGGCTGGCGTCGGTGTCGCAGCAGTTCACGCAGGGCAACGTGACCACCACCGAGAACCCGATGGACCTGGCCATCAACGGCTCGGGCTTCTTCCAGGTCACCGACGGCGCGAGCACGCTGTACACCCGCAACGGCCAGTTCAAGGTCGACCGCGAGGGCTACATCGTCAACTCCGAGGGCCTGCAGCTGCAGGGCTTCATGGCCGACGCGCAGGGCAACATCCCGCAGGGCGGCCGGCCGGTGGCGCTGCAGCTGTCCAGCACCGCGCGCATGCCGCCGCAGGCCACCGACGAGATGGCCATCGACATGAACCTCGACTCGCGCGCCGCGGTGAAGACCGGCGACGTGATGGCCAGCCCCAACAACTTCAACAACGCCACCTCGGTCACCGTCTACGACGCGCAGGGCCGCGACGCGGCGCTGACCTACTACTTCCAGAAGAGCGGCACCGACCAGTGGAGCGTGTTCTTCAGCATCGACGGCACGCAGGTGATGGACGGCGGCAGCCCGGCGCAGATCCAGCTCACCTTCAACCCCGACGGCAGCGGCCTGGCCTCGGCGCCCACCGGCTCGATCCCGCTGACCATCCCCGGCGCGGCCGACGGCAGCCGGCTCGACATCACCACCAGCATCGACTTCAGCAAGGCCACGCAGTACGGCTCGTCCTTCGGCGTCAGCGACCTGACGCAGACCGGCTTCACCTCCGGCCAGCTGGTCAACATCGCGGTGGAGTCGACCGGCATCATCATGGCCCGCTACTCCAACGGCAAGCAGCAGCCGGCGGGGCAGGTGCAGCTGGCCACCTTCCGCAACCCGCAGGGCCTGCAGGCCATCGGCGGCAACCTGTGGACGCAGACCTTCGCCTCCGGCCAGCCCATCCCCAACATGCCGGGCGAGGGCAACATGGGCTCGCTGCAGTCCGGTGCGCTGGAGGAGTCGAACGTCGACCTCACCGGCGAACTGGTCGGCATGATCATGGCGCAGCGCATCTACCAGGCCAACGCGCAGACGATCAAGACCGAGGACCAGGTCATGCAGACGCTGGTGAACCTGAGGTAATGACGCCCCCGGCGCCCGGGCTCCCGCGCTGACAAGAGAAAGGCAGGTTCGAAGTGGACCGCATGATCTACCTCTCCATGGCGGGCGCGAAGGCCACCATGCAGCGCCAGGAGGTGCTGTCCAACAACCTGGCCAACGTCTCGACCACGGGCTTCCGCGCCGAGCTGCAGGCCTTCCGCGCGGTGCCGGTGCGCGGCGACGGCGCCAGCACCCGGGTCTACGCGCTGGAGACCACCGTCGGCTACAACGCGCAGCCGGGCACCGTCACCGCCACCGGCCGCAACCTCGACGTCGCCATGCGCGGCAACGCCTGGCTGGCGGTGCAGGGCCTGGACGGCACCGAGGCCTACAGCCGCGCCGGCGCGCTGGACGTCAACGCCGAGGGCCAGCTGGTCACCCGCGGCTCGGGCCTGACGGTGCTGGGCGACGGCGGCCCGATCACGGTGCCCGCCAACGCCGAGGTGGCCATCGGCGCCGACGGCACGGTCAGCGCCAAGGTGGGCAACCAGCGGCCGCAGCCGGTGGGCAAGTTGAAGCTGGTGACGCCGGAGGCACCGCTGCAGCGTGGCGGCGACGGCCTGTTCCGCAGCGCCGCCGGCGACGAACTGCCGGCCGATCCGGCGGCCCGGCTGCAGGAGGGCGCGCTGGAGGGCTCCAACGTCAGCCCGGTGGAGACCATGGTCGCCATGATCGCCGCGGCGCGCCAGTTCGAGGCGCAGATGAAGATCCTGCAGACCGCCGAGGCCAACGGCCAGACCGGCGCCAAGCTGCTGGGCAACCAGGGCTGACGGCCGGCGCCGCCACCCGGCCTAGTTGTCGGCGCTGAAGCCGATGGACTTCACGATCGGGCCCCAGCGCTGCAGCTCGGACTGCAGCGTCGCGGCCAGCTGCTCCGGGCTGGTCGGCGCCGGCTCGAGGCCGAAGCCGGCCATCGCCTCGGCCATCGCCGGGTCGGACAGCGTCTCGCGCAGCGCGGTGTTGAGGCGCCGCACCACCTCCGGCGGCGTGCGACCGGGCAGGAAGAACGCGAAGCCGTCCTCGTAGACCTGGTCCTTGTAGCCCTGCTCGGCCAGCGTCGGCACGTTGGGCGTGAAGCGGCTGCGCGTCGGCCCGCAGCTGGCGAGCAGGCGCAGCCGCGGCTGGTTGAGGAAGGCGCCCAGCGGCGTGCACAGCGCGGCGAGGTTGCCGCCCATCATGTCCTGGATGGCCGGCGGCGAGCCGCGGTAGGCCACGTGGTTCACCTCGACGCCGGCCGCCCGGCCCAGCATGATGACGATGAAGTGCAGCGCCGAGCCCGCGCCCGGCGAACCGATCGCCGCCCGGCTCGGGTTGGCCTTGAACCAGGCCATCAGCTCGGGCACGGTCTTCACGCTCTCCGGCACCGCCGGGCCGACGCCCAGGCCGTAGTCGAAGCGCGAGCCGTTGCTCACCGGGGTCAGGTCGGCGAAGGTGTCGTACAGCAGCTTCTTGTAGGTGTGCGGGTAGGTGCCGAGCGTGGAGATCGGCACCGACAGCAGGTGCGAGCCGTCGATGGGCGCGCCGCGCATCGCCGCGATGGCCAGCTGGCCGCCGGCGCCGGGCCGGTTCTCGATCACCACCGTCTTGGCGTAGCCCTTGTGGAGGCGCTCGCTCACCTTGCGTGCCGCGACGTCGGCCGCGGTGCCGGGCGGGAAGCCGACGAAGATGCGCGCCAGCTCCAGCGGCGCGTCGGCCCCCCGCGCCGGAAGGGCCGCCGCGGCGCCGGCGGCGCCGCAGGCCTGGAGGAAGGTGCGTCGTGTGGTCATGTTCGTCTCCTGTGGTCGTTGTGGGTCGTCACGCGGCGCGCCGGGCCGCGCCGCCGTGCCAGGCCTGTCGCAGCGCCGCCCAGCGCTGGCGCGCCGCGGCCAGGTGGCGCGCCTTCACATGCCCGTAGCCGCGGATCTGCTCGGGCACGCGGGCGAGGTCCACCGCCAGGGCGTGGTTGTCGGCGGTGAGGTGCGGCAGCAGCGACTCGATGTCGTCGCGGTACTCGTCGATCAGCGCGCGTTCCTCGCGCCGCTCGGCGGTGTGGCCGAAGGGGTCGAGCGCGGTGCCGCGCAGCCGGCGCAGCCGCGCCAGCAGCCGCAGCACGACGATGGTGGCCGGCCCGAAGCGGCGCTTGCGCAGCTCGCCGCGTGCATTGCGCCGCGACAGCAGGGGGGGCGCCAGGTGGTAGGCGATGCGGAAGTCACCCTCGAACTGCTCGGCGACGCGCTCGCGGAAGCCGCTGTCGGCGTGCAGCCGCGCCACCTCGTACTCGTCCTTGTAGGCCATCAGCTTGAACAGCCCGTGCGCCACCGCCCGCGCCAGCTCGCTGCGGCCGAGCGGGCGCTCCGCCGCCGCCACCCGCTCGACGACGGCGCGGTAGCGCGCCGCGTAGCGGGCGTCCTGGTAGGCAGTGAGGAACTGCTCGCGCCGGGCCACCAGCGCGGACAGCGACTCGCGCGGCTGCAGCGTCACCACCTGCGCCGGCGTGATGGCGTCGCGGAAGGCCTGCGGCGCATGGGCGGCGCGGCGGCCCCACTCGAAGGCCGCCAGGTTGGCGGCCACCGCCACGCCGTTGAGCTCGATCGCCCGCCGCAGCGACGCCCGCGCCAGCGGCACCCAGCCGCGCTGCCAGCCGAAGCCGAGCAGGAAGGCGTTGGCATACAGGCTGTCGCCCAGCAGCCGCACCGCGGCCGCCTCCGCGTCCACCGCGGCCACGGCACCGTCGGCCAGCTGGCCGGTCACCGCCTGCAGGCAGGCCTGCGACGGGTCGGTCCAGTCGGCGTTGCGGACGAAGGCGGCGGTGGGCACGGCGTGCGCGTTCAGCGCCACCCGGGTGCGCTGCGGGTCCAGCCGCAGCAGCGTCTCGCGGCTGGCAGCGACCACCGGATCGCAGCCGAGCAGCAGGTCGGCGCCGGCGACGTCGATGCGGGTGGTGAGGATGTCGTCCTGCCGCGGCGCCAACAGCACATGGCTCCAGGTGGCGCCGCCCTTCTGTGCCAGGCCGGTGGCGTCCTGCGTCACCACGCCGCGGCCTTCCAGGTGCGCGGCCATGCCCAGCACCTGGCCGATGGTGACGACGCCGGTGCCGCCGACGCCGGCGACCAGGATGCCGTAGGGCCCCGCCAGCGGTGTCGGCGCCGGCTCCGGCGGCTCGGGCAGGAGGTCGGCGGCCGGTGCCGGCGCCGCGCCGGCCTTCTTCTTCAGCCGGCCGCCTTCGACGGTGACGAAGCTGGGGCAGAAGCCGTCCAGGCAGCGGGTGTCCTTGTTGCAGCTGCTCTGGTTGATGGTGCGCTTGCGGCCGAACTCCGTCTCCAGCGGTTCCACCGACAGGCAGTTGGACTGCACGCCGCAGTCGCCGCAGCCCTCGCACACCAGGTCGTTGATCATCACCCGCAGCGCCGGGTCGGGCAGGGTGCCGCGCTTGCGGCGGCGGCGCTTCTCGGTGGCGCAGGTCTGGTCGTAGACGATGGCGGTGACGCCGGGCAGCTCACGGAACTCCCGCTGCAGGCGGTCCAGCTCGGTGCGCGGGTGCACCGTCACGCCGTCGGGCACCGCCACGCCGTCGTAGCGCGCGGGCTCGTCGGTCACCACCACCAGCCGCCGCACGCCCTCGGCCTGCAGGCTGCGCAGGATCTGCAGCGGGGTGTGGCCTTCCGGCCGCTCGCCGATGGGCTGGCCGCCGGTCATGGCCACCGCGTCGTTGTAGAGGATTTTGTAGGTGATGTTGACGCCGGCGGCGATGGCCTGGCGGATGGCGATCAGGCCGGAGTGGAAGTAGGTGCCGTCGCCGAGGTTGGCGAAGACGTGCGGCTCGGTGGTGAACGGCTGCTGGCCGACCCAGGGCACGCCTTCGCCGCCCATCTGCGTGAAGCCGACCAGGTTGCGCTCCATGCCCATGGCCATCAGGTGGCAGCCGATGCCGCCCATGGTGCGCGAGCCCTCCGGCACCACGGTGGAGGTGTTGTGCGGGCAGCCGGAGCAGAACCAGGGCGTGCGCTGCGCCTGCGGCGGCAGCACGCGCAGCGCCGCGTCGCGCGCCTGCAGGCGGGCCAGGCGCTCCTGGAGGCGGGCGGTGGTGTCGGCGTCCAGACCGAGCCGCGCCAGCCGCTGCATGATCGCCGCGGCGATCAGCGGCGTGGACAGGTCGGCGTGCTGGCGCAGCAGCGGCGCGCCGGGCTCGCCGTGTTCGTCGGCCTTGCCGGCGACCTGCGGCCGCACCGCGGTCGGCCAGTGGAACAGCAGGTCCTTCAGCTGCTGCTCGATCAGCGGGCGCTTCTCCTCGACCACCAGCACCTGCTGCAGCCCGCGGGCGAAGGCGGCGGCGCTGTCGGGCTCCAGCGGCCACACCACCGCCACCTTGTGCAGGCGGATGCCCAGCCGGCGGCATTCGGCCGCGTCCAGGCCGAGGGCCACCAGCGCCTGCCGCGTCTCGTTGTAGGCCTTGCCGCTGGCGATGAGGCCGAAGCGGTCCTGCGGCGAGGCGATGACGTCGCGGTTGAGCCGGTTGGCGCGCAGGTAGGCCGCCACCGCGGGCAGCTTGACCTCGTACAGCCGCGCCTCCTGCTCCAGCGGCGCGTCGGGCCAGCGGATGTGCACCCCGGCGGCCGGCAGCACGAAGTCCTGCGGCAGGTGCAGCGCCACGCGGGCCGGGTCCACGTCCAACGAGGCGCTGGACTCCACCACCTCCTGGATCACCTTCAGCCCCGACCAGACGCCGGCGTAGCGGCTGAGCGCATACGCGTGCAGCCCCAGGTCCAGGATGTCCTGCGGGCCGGCCGGGAAGAAGACGGGTATGCCGCAGGCCTGCAGCACCGGGTCGCTCTGGTGCGCCACGGTGGAGCTCTTGGCGATGTGGTCGTCGCCGGCCACCGCCACCACCCCGCCCCAGGGCGTGGTGCCGGCCATGTTGGCGTGCTTGAGCACGTCCACCGAGCGGTCCACCCCCGGCCCCTTGCCGTACCAGAGGCCGAACACGCCGTCGAAGCGGCGGCGGTCCGGCGGCGCGAAGCCCAGCTGCTGCGTGCCCCACACCGCGGTGGCGGCCAGGTCCTCGTTGACGCCCGGCTGGAACACCACGTCGTGGCGCGCCAGGTGCGCCTTGGCGCGCCACAGCTCCTGGTCGTAGCCGCCCAGCGGCGAGCCGCGGTAGCCGGACACGAAGCCGGCGGTGCGCCGGCCCGCCAGCGCGTCGCGCTGCTGCTGCAGCAAGGGCAGCTTCACCAGGGCCTGCACCCCGCTCATGAAGGCCAGGCCGGACGGCGCCGCGTACTTGTCGTCGAGGGTGACGTCCTGCGGCGCCCGGGCGGCGGCAGTCGGCAGGGCAGCGTTCATCGGGGGGTCTTCATCCTTCTTTTCCGGTCGGCCGCGACGGCGGCGGCGGACCGGTGGTCTCCGGCAAGGCCCGCAAGATAAGTACGATCGCGGGCCTCGTGAATGTCCCCGCAGTCATACACGCCATGCGCAACAGTGCACTCCGCCAGATCGACCTCGACCTGCTTCGTGCCTTCCTGGTCGTCATGTCGGAGCGCAGCGTGAGCCGCGCCGCCGACGCCCTGGGCATGACGCAGTCGGGGCTGAGCCGGGCGCTGGCCCGCATGCGCAAGGTGTTTCGCGACGACCTGCTGGTGCGCTCGGGCGCGGCGATGGTGGCGACGCCGCGCGGCCTGGAGCTGACGCAGGCGGTGCGCGACGTGCTGGCGCTGCTGGAGCAGCGGGTGCTGCCGGTGGCCGGCTTCGAGCCGGCGCGGGCGCAGCGGGAGTTCCTCACCGCCATGTCCGACATCTCGGAGGTGTACGCGCTGCCGCCGATGCTGGCGGCGCTGCGCCGCGACGCGCCCGGCTGCACGCTGCGCAACCGCCATGTGCGCAACACCGACCTGATGCAGGCGCTGGAGGTGGGCGAGGTGGAACTGGCCTTCGGCAACGTGTCCGGGCCGGCCTCCAGCATGTACCAGCAGACCTTGTTCCACAGCGGCTTCGTGGTGCTGGCGGCGGCCGGTCATCCGCGGCTGCGCGGCCGCCTCAGCCGCCAGCAGTACGAGTCGGAGTCGCATGTGGTGGTGCCCAGCGGGGCGGACGACCACCTGCACAACAGCGGCCTGTCGCCGCTGGGCGTGCGGCGGCGGATCGCGCTCGTCGCCGGCGGCACGATGTCGCTGCCGTGGATGCTGTGCGGCACCGAGCTGCTGGCCACCGTGCCGAGCGTGGTGGGCGAGCTGGTGCGCGGGCGGCTGCCGCTGAAGGCCCATCCGCTGCCGTTCGCGGTGCCGCCGCTGTCGATCAACACCTACTGGCACCCGCGGTCGCACACCGACCCGGGGCACCGCTGGCTGCGCGAGCTGATCTTCGAGGTGCTGCACGCCCCGCCCGCGCCCGCCGTGGCCGACACGCCGGAATAGGGCGGCATCCGCGGCGCTTATGGCGGCTTGGCCGGCACGCCGCCGGCACACCATCGGTGGCCATCGCAGGAGCCCCCGATGATCCGTTCGCTCGCCATCGCCAAGACCGGCATGGAGGCCCAGCAGACCCAGCTGGACACCATCTCGCACAACCTCGCCAACGTGGCCACCAACGGCTACAAGCGGTCGCATGCGGTCTTCGAGGACCTGATCTACCAGAACCTGCGGGCCGCCGGCGCCAACACCAGCGAGCAGACGCAGGCGCCCACCGGCCTGCAGCTCGGCCTCGGCACCCGTGCCGTGGGCACCAGCCGCAACTTCGGGCAGGGCAACCTGCAGCAGACCAACAACAACCTGGACCTGGCGATCAAGGGGCAGGGCTTCTTCCAGATCCAGCTGCCGGACGGCAGCACCGGCTACACCCGCGACGGTGCCTTCCAGGTCGACGCCAACGGCCAGCTGGTGACCAACGCCGGCTTCGTCGTGCAGCCGGGCATCACCATCCCGGCCACCGCGCAGGCGGTGGCCATCGCCGCTGACGGCACGGTCACCGCCACGCTGCCGGGCAACACGCAGCAGAACCTCGGCCAGCTGCAGCTCGCCGGCTTCGTCAACCCGGGCGGCCTGGAGGCACGCGGCGGCAACCTGTACGCCGAGACGCCGGCCTCCGGCGCGGCGCAGACCGGCGCCCCGGGTGCCAACGGCATGGGCGCGCTGCAGCAGGGTTACGTCGAGACTTCCAACGTCAACGTGGTGGAGGAGCTGGTCGGCATGATCCAGACGCAGCGGGCCTACGAGATGAACTCGAAGGCGATCCAGACCAGCGACCAGATGCTGCAACGCCTGGCCCAGCTGTAGCCCCCGTACCGCCCGGCGGCGCCCTCGAGGGGGCCGCAACCGACGGCCTGGCGGAGCCAGATCCGTGGTGGCCGCTTGACGAGACCGAGACATGCACGCACTTCTTCGTTCCTCCATCGTCTCAATGTCGGGCGTCCTGTTCGTCGCCTGCACCAGCATCCCGTCGCTCACCCCGCCGCCACCGGTGGAGGTGGCCACGCCCACCAGCGCGCTGCCGCAGCCGCTGCCGGTGGCCGCGCAGCCCAACGGCGCCATCTTCCAGCCGGCGGCCTACCGGCCGCTGTTCGAAAGCCACCGCGCGCGGCTGGTCGGCGACACCATCGTCGTGCAGATCGTCGAGAAGGTGTCGGCCAGCCAGCGCTCGACCAGCAGCGTCGACAAGTCGGGCAAGGTCGAGGCCGGCCTGTCGGCCGTGCCCTTCCTGCGCAACAGCTCGCTGACGCGCAGCTCGGCCTCGGGCAGCTCCAGCAACAGCTTCGAGGGCAAGGGCTCGACCGAGAACACCAACGACTTCTCCGGCACCATCACCGCCACCGTCACCGGCGTGCTGCCCAACGGCCACCTGCTGGTGGCCGGCGAGAAGCAGATCGGCGTCAACCACAACGTCGACGTGCTGCGCTTTTCCGGCCAGATCGACCCGCGCAGCATCCAGCCGGGCAACCAGGTGCAGAGCACGCAGATCGCCAACGTGCGCATCGAGCACCGCGGCCGCGGGCAGCAGGCCGACGCGCAGGGAATAGGCTGGCTCAGCCGCTTCTTCTTGAACCTTCTGCCGATCTGAGGCCGCTCAAGATCCAGGCATGGCTGCCGTACCCGTCCGTCCCACCATGCCCCCCTCCGTTCGCAAGCTGCTCCGTGTCTGCGGCCAGGCCGTGCTGATCATCGCGGCGGCCGCCTTCGGCGCGCTGCTGCTGGCGCCGCACCGCGCCCAGGCCGCCACCCGCATCAAGGAGGTGGCCGCGGTGCAGGGCGTGCGCACCAACCAGCTCACCGGCTACGGCCTGGTGGTCGGCCTGGACGGCACCGGCGACCAGACCACGCAGACCCCCTTCACCACGCAGAGCCTGAACGCCATGCTGCAGCAGCTGGGTGTGACGGTGCCCGCCGGCACCGCCATGCAGCTGCGCAACGTGGCCGCGGTGATGGTGACGGCGCAGCTGCCGGCCTTCGCCCAGCCGGGCCAGGCCATCGACATCACCGTCTCCTCGCTGGGCAATGCGCGCAGCCTGCGCGGCGGCACGCTGATCGCCACGCCGCTGCGCGGCGCCGACGGCCAGGTCTATGCGCTGGCGCAGGGCAACGTCGTCGTCGGCGGCGCGGGCGCCTCGGCCGGCGGCTCCAAGGTGCAGGTCAACCACCTTTCGGCCGGCCGGGTGCCGCAGGGCGCGACGGTCGAGCGTGCGGTGGCCACGCCGCTGGTGCAGGGCGACACCCTGCAGCTGGACCTGATGGCGGCCGACTTCAACACCGCCCGCGCGGTGGCCAACGCCATCAACGCCGCCAAGGGCGCCGGCGTGGCGCAGGCCATGGACGGCCGCACGGTCGCCGTGCGCGCGCCGATGACGCCGGGTGAGCGCGTCGCCTTCCTTGCCGACATCGAGAACCTGCCGCTGAACCTGGCCGCACCCGCCGCCAAGGTGGTGATCAACGCCCGCACCGGCTCGGTGGTGATGAACCAGGCCGTCACGCTGGAGGCCTGCGCGGTGGCGCACGGCAACCTGTCGGTGACCATCAGCTCGCAGCCGGTGGTCAGCCAGCCGGCGCCGTTCTCGCAGGGGCAGACGGTGGTCGGCGAGAAGGCCGACATCACGATGAAGCAGGACGCCGGCGCGCTGGTCAACATGCCGGCCGGCGCCAAGCTGGCCGACGTGGTGCGCGCCTTGAACGCGCTCGGCGCCACGCCGCAGGACCTGCTCGCCATCCTGCAGGCGATGAAGAGCGCCGGCGCGCTCAACGCCGAGATCGAAGTGATTTGAGGTGAGTTGATGTCCGCGATCCCCACCACCCAGTTGCCCAACGCCGTGATCGGCGGCCTGGCCGCCGACGGCCGCGGCCTGGACGCCATCAAGTCCAAGGCCGGCCAGGACCCGAAGGGCGCCATCCGCCAGGCGGCGGTGCAGTTCGAGTCGCTCTTCATGCAGGAGCTGATGAAGGGCATGCGCCAGTCCACCATGCCGGGCGGCCTGACCGACGGCGGCGAGGGCGGCAAGCTGGCCACCGACCTGCTCGACACCCAGTTCGCCACCAAGATGAGCGGCCAGCCCGGCGGGCTGGCCGACATCATCGCCCGCCAGCTGGAGCGCCAGATGGGCGTGCCGGCGGGCACCGATGTCTCCAAGGGCACGGCCGCCGCCGCCGCGCTGCGCAGCGGCACGACGGCGACCACCGCCCAGGCGCAGGGCGCCCTCGGCAAGGCCAGCGACTTCGTCGCCCGCAACCAGGACGCCGCGCGCGAGGTGGAGAAGCAGACCGGCATCCCCGCCGGCTTCCTCATCGCCCAGGCGGCGCACGAGACGGGCTGGGGCAAGAAGGAAATCAAGAACGCCGACGGCAGTTCCGCCAACAACCTGTTCGGCATCAAGGCCGGCGCCAACTGGAAGGGCGCCGTCGCCGAGGTGACGACCACCGAGTACGTCAACGGCCAGCCGACCAAGGTCAAGGCCAAGTTCCGCGCCTACGCCAGCGTCGAGGAGTCCTTCGCCGACTACGCGAAGCTGATGAAGGACAACCCGCGCTACGAGCGCGTGCTGGCCAACGCCGGCACCGCCCAGGGCTTCGCCCAGGGCCTGCAGAAGGCCGGCTACGCCACCGACCCGGCCTACGCCGACAAGCTGACCCGCGTCATCAACACCACGCTGCGGCTGCAGCGCACCCTGACCGCCTGAGGCTGAGGACATGGGTACCGGCGCCTTGATGAATTTGGGCATCCGCGCGATGTTCGCGGCCCAGGCCTCGCTGGAAACCACCGGCCACAACATCTCCAACGCCAACGTCGACGGCTATTCGCGGCAGACCGCGGTGCTGACGACGTCGCAGGGCCAGTTCACCGGCGCCGGTTTCTTCGGCAAGGGCGTGGAGGTGACCACCGTCACCCGCGACTACGACGAGTTCCTGACCCGCGAGGCGGCCACCACCAAGGCGATGGCGGCCTTCGACAGCGCGCGCGAGGCGCAGCTGCGCCGGCTGGAGACGGTGTTCCCCACCGGCGAGGCGGGCATCGGCTTCGCGGTCAACCGCTTCCTCAACTCGATGTCGGACCTGGCGTCCAAGCCGCAGGACAGCTCCTCGCGGCAGGTCGTCCTGTCCGAGGCGCGCAACGTCGCCGGCCGCTTCGCCGCCGCGTCCGCGCAGCTCGACAGCTTCCAGCAGGGCATCGGCTCCGACCTCGGCGTGGCGGTGACGGCCGTCAACGGCCTGGCCAAGCAGATCGCCGACGTCAACGACCAGATCGCGCGCGTGCAGGGCCAGGGCCAGCCGCCCAACGACCTGCTCGACCAGCGCGACCGCCTCATCTCGGAGATCAGCCAGTACGTGCAGGTGACCACCCAGCCGGTGGCCGACGGCACCGTCTCGGTGTTCATCGGCGGCGGCCAGCCGCTGGTGCTGGGCAGCCGCCACGAGCAGTTGGAGCTGGTGCCCGACCGCTTCGACGGCGCGCAGAGCCGCGTCAGCATGAAGGGCACCGGCGCCATCCTGCACACCGAGGCGCTGGGCGGCGGCTCGATCGCCGGCCTGCTGACGGTGCAGGACACCGACCTGCGCGACGCGCGCAACCTGCTCGGCCAGCTCGCGGCGTCGGTGGCCGGTGCGGTCAACGACCAGCAGTCCTACGGCCTGGACCTGCAGGGCAACGCCGGCGCCCCGGTGTTCGCCGTCGGTGCGGCCCGCGTGCTGCCGGAAAAGGGCAACAGCGCCGCCAGCAACGCCAACGTGACCATGACGGTGGCCGACTGGCGCCAGCTGCAGGCCAGCGACTACCGGCTCGAGGTCAACCCCAACACCACCGGCGCGTCGGACGCCTACCGCGTCGTGCGGCTGACCGATGGCGAGGTCTTCACGCTCTCGGACAGCGGTGTCGCCAACACCAGCGACGGCCTGGTCGACGGCATGCAGGTCGGCATCGCCGGCGGTGGCTTCGGTGCCGGCGAGGCCTTCGTGCTGCAGCCGGTGGCCCGCGCCGGCAGCGGCATGAGTGCCCAGATCACCGACCCGCGGCAGATCGCGGCGGCCTCGGCGCTGGTGGCCACCGGGGCCGGCGGCAACAGCGGCAGCGCGGTGGTCGGTTCGCTGCAGGTGCTCACCACGGCCAGCGCGCCGCTGCAGGGGGCCAGCGTCGTCTTCACCGACAACCTCGGCAACTGGGAGCTGCGGGACAGCGGCGCCAACGTCCTGGGCAGCGGGCAGTGGACCGCCGGCAACCCGGTGATCGAGAGCAACGGCATCCGGCTCACGCTGTCCGGCACTCCGAAGCAGAACGACAGCTTCGGCCTCGCCGCCAACACCGCCTTCGCCGGCGACAACGGCAACGCCCTCGGCCTGCTGGCGCTGCGCGACCAGCGGCTGGTCGACGGCGTGACCTTCACCGACGCCTACGCCGCGGCGCTGGCCGACGTCGGCGTGCGCGTGCGCAGCGCCGACGCCGCCGTGCAGACCTCGGGCCAGCTCGCCGCGTCCGCGGAGGAGGCCGTCAAGTCGCGCACCGGCGTCAACGTCGACGAGGAGGCCGCCAAGCTGATGCGCTTCCAGCAGAGCTACCAGGCCGCGGCCAAGATCCTGCAGGTCGCGCAGTCCGTCTTCGAGACCCTGCTCGAGACCGCCAGAACCTAATCCACCATGCGAGTCGCCACCTCCAGCGCCTACGACAACGCCGTCGACACCCTGCAGAAGCGCCAGCGCGAGCTGGCCGAGCTGCAGATGAAGCTGACCAGCGGCAAGCGGGTGGAGCGCGCCAGCGACGACCCCGCCGCCGCGGCCCGTGTGGAACGGGCGCTGGCCACCGTCGGCAACCTCGACGCCGACCAGCGGGCGCTGTCCGCCGGGCAGAACGCGATGACGCTGGCCGAGTCGGCGCTGGGCAATGCCGGCGAGCTGCTGCAGCAGACGCGCGAGGCGCTGGTCGCCGCCGGCAACGCCAGCTACAGCGCCGGCGAGCGCAAGGCCCTGGTGCAGCAGCTGCAGCAGCTGCGCGGCCAGCTGCTGGCGGTGGCCAACAGCACCGACGGCTCCGGCACCTACCTCTTCGGCGGCCTGTCGCCCGACCAGCCGCCCTTCGACGCCGCCGGCAACCCGACCGCGGTCGACGGCACGCTGCGCAGCGGTTCGGCCGACGGCATGCCGCTGACGGTCAACGGCCGGCGCGCCTTCTCGCAGGTGATGAGCGGCAACGGCGTCTTCGAGACCGCCCGCGCGGCGACCAACACCGGCGACGCCTGGATCGACGCCGGCCGCGTCGACGACCCGCGGCTGTACGACGGCCAGACCACCTGGTCGATGACCTTCACCGTGGCCGCCGACGGCACCACCACCTACGACATCACCGGCAGCGACGGCAGCGTGCCGGTCAGCGGCGCCGCCTACCAGACCGGCCAGCCGGTGGTGCTGGCGGGCGCCGGCCTGCGCTTCACCGTCAGCGGCCAGCCAAAGGACGGCGACCGCTTCGACGTCCAGCCGTCGACGCCGGACCTGAGCGTGTTCGCCGTCTTCGACAACGCCATCGCCCAGCTGTCCGACACCAGCCAGACCGCCGGCCAGCGGGCGCAGACCGTGCAGACCAGCCTGCGCGACCTGGACGCCGCCGCCGGCTCGCTGATGGCGCTGCGCAGCGAGGTGGGCCAGGTGCTCAACCGCGCCGACCTGGCCACCGACCGCAACGGCCAGATGAAGGTCTTCGCCCAGGGCGAGCAGTCGCAGGCACAGGACCTGGACATGGTGGAGGCGATCTCCGAGTTCACCAACAAGCAGACCGGCTACGATGCCGCGCTCAAGGCCTACGCGGCGGTGCAGAAGCTCTCGCTGTTCCAGTACATCTGACGCCCGGCCGGCGACACCGTCGCCGCGCCCCCACCCGGACCTTCCATGAACGACCATCCCATCCTCGGACAGGTGGTGCTCGGCTATTCGCCGATGATCGACCGCGCCCGCAGCGTCATGGCCACCCGGCTGACGGTGTTCCCGGTGCGCCCGGACCTGCAGGTCGACGCGGCCGAGCTGCTCGCCGCGGTGGCCGCCACCTGGCCCGAGGCCGGCGGCAAGGTGGTGCTCAACATCGCCGGCGAACAGCTGCTGGCCCAGCTGCTCGGCGCCGCACCGGCGCCCAACCTGATGGTCGAGGTGCCCGCCTTCATGGCCGGCGACGAGGGCCACACCGAGGCGCTGCGGCAGCTCTACGGCCGCGGCAACACGCTGCTGATCAAGGGCGTGCCGCTGAAGCCGCTGCCGCAGGCGCTGCTGGCCTGCTTCCGCTACGCCATCGTCGACCTGTCGGAGGACCGCCGCGCCCAGGCCGGTGCCCTGCAGGGCGCGCCGCGGGCCATCCCGGTGGTGCAGTCCGGCATCCGCACCGTCGGCGAGATGGGCCAGTGCCTGCAGCGCCCCGACGTCGTCGCCGTGCTCGGCTGGCCGGTCGACGACGTGCTGCAGGCCGGCGCCGACAAGGGCGGCACCCGCTCCGACATGCAGACCGTGGTCGAGCTGATGCAGCGGGTGGACAAGGGCGAGCCCGGCGAGCGCATGGAGGCCACGCTCAAGCGCGACCCCACGCTCGCCTTCAAGCTGATGCGCTACATCAACTCGCCGGCCTTCGGCCTGTCGGTGGAGATCAGCTCCTTCCGCCATGCCCTGATGATGCTGGGCTACCAGCGGCTCAAGCGCTGGCTGGCGCTGCTGCTGGCCTCGGCCAGCCAGGAGCCGGACATGCGGCCGGTGATGTTCGCCGCCGTGCGCCGCGGCCTGCTGATGGAGGAGCTGTCGCGCGCCGCCGGCGGCGACGACGAGCTGCGCAGCGAGGCCTTCATCTGCGGCGTCTTCTCGCTGCTCGACAAGATGATGCGCCAGCCCTTCGCCGAGCTGCTGAAGTCGATCCCGGTGCCCGAGCGGGTGCACCAGGCGCTGGTGCAGGGCCAGGGGCCCTTCCAGCCCTACCTGGACGTGGTCCGCGCGGTGGAGCAGGAGTCGCTGTTCGACATCCGGGCCGCCGCCGACCAGCTGATGATGAGCGTGCAGGAGGTCAACCGGGCGCTGCTGCGGGCCCTCGCCGCCGCGGCCCAGCTGGACTGACCGCGCGGTGCGTTTCGGTCCGCTGAAGGGCAGCCGCCCGGGCGCCGCCACCGCCACTGCCCCCGGCGGCGACACCGAGCCGCCGCCCAGCCTGGCCGAGGGCGCCGGCCGCGAACTGGCGCGGCTGCTCTGGCAGTCGCCGTTCCTCGCGGTGCTGCTCGATGCCGCGCAGCGCCGCTGCCTGGCGGCCAACACCGCCTTCACCGACTGGAGCGGTTACGACGTCGAGGCCCTCGCCGCCGCGCCGCCGCGCCCGCCGCTGGACCGGCCGCCGGCCACGCGCAACGAGGAGCGGGCGCTGGTCGACGCCCACGGCCAGGAGCGCTGGTGCCGCGGCACCGAGCTGGCGATGACGGGCCTGAAGGGCGAGGCGCTGGTGCTCGTGGTGCTGCAGGACTGCACCGCCGAGCGGGTGGCGCGCGAGCAGGCCGACCGCAGCGGCGCCGAGCTGGCGCAGTGGTTCGACCTGAGCCCGCTGGGCCTGGTGGTCTTCGACGAGGAGGGCCTGGTGCTGCGCTGCAACCCCGCCTTCCAGGCGCTGGTGGGCGAGGCGCCCACGGTGCTGCAGGCCGCGCCGCCGGCGCTGCGCGAGCTGCTGGGCTGGCCGCCGTCGGCACACGACGCGGCCGATGCCGCGCCGCGCGAACGCAGCGCCTCGCTGCACCTGCCCGACGGCCGTCGCCTGCGCCTGCGCGCGCTGGTGCGCCCCTTCGCCGCCGGCGGCTCGCGCCGTCGCTTCATGGCGGTCGTCGAGGACCGCAGCGCCGAGGAGGACCGCGAGCTGGCGGCCCTCGAGATCGGCGCCCTGATGGACACCGCGGCGATCGGCGTCGCCACCTTCGAGGAGTCGCACGGCTGGGTCACCTCGCAGGCCGGGGCGTCGGCCCGGCAGGCGCCCGGGCGCGGCGGCGCCAGCGGGCTGCAGGCCATCAGCCGCGAGCTGGTGGAGCCGGCCTCGCTGCCCGAGTACGAGCGGCTGCAGCAGGCGCTGAAGAGCGGCGAGCGGGCCGAGGTCCGCTACGCCGTGCGCCACCCCCAGGCCGGCCTGCGCTGGCTGCTGACGCGGGTCGAGCCGGGGCAGCTGGCCTCCGGCCGGCGCACGCGGTCGGTGGTGACGCTGGACGTCACCGAGCAGGAGCAGGCCGACGCCCGCAACGAGCAGCTGCTGCGCGAGCTGTCGACGCTGCTCGACGGCTCGGCCGCCGGCATCGCCTACCTGCGCAGCGGGCGCATCGAGCGGGCCAACCCCGCGCTGGCCGCGCTCACCGGCTACGCGCCGGCGGAGCTGGCCGGGCTGGACATGGCCGAGCTGTTCGACAGCCTCGCCGCCTTCGCCCGCTACCGCGAGCAGCAGGAGCCTGTGCTGGCGCGCACCGGCCGGCTGGTCGAGGAGCGGCGGCTGCGCCGGCGCGACGGCAGCCTGCTGTGGGTGCAGGTCAGCGAGCGCCTGGTCGACGAGAACGACCCGGCGGCCGGCGTCATCTGCTCCTTCGTCGACATCGACGAGCGCCAGCGCGCCCGCGAGGCGCTGGCGCTGCAGGCCGAGCGCAACCGGGCGCTGCTCGATTCGGTGCTGGTGGGCATCGTCACGGTGGGCGAGCACGGCATCGAGTGGATGAACCGCTCGGCCCGGCGCATGTTCGGCGGCGAGCTGGCCGACTTCGTCGGCGAGCCGATCGCCACCGTCGCCACGCCGGAGCCCAACCACCCGCTGCGCCGCACCGACCGCTTCCTGCGCCTGGGCGAGGGCCGCAGCGAAAGCTTCGAATGCCGGCTGCAGGGCCGCGACGGCCGCACCTTCTGGGTGGTCGGCAACGCGGTGCTGACGCGCGACGCCGCCGGCCAGCAGCTCACCTTCGCCCTGCTGGACATCGAACGCCGCCGCCAGGCCGAGGTGAGCATCGCGCAGACGCAGGCGTCGCTGCAGCGCATCCTGGAGACCGCGCCGCTGGCCATCGGCCTGCTGGAGGCGCACAGCTGGCGGGTGCAGCAGATCAACCAGCAGGCCGGCGCCTTCCTCGGCACGCCGGTGGGCCGGGCGGTCGGCCAGCCGCTGCAGCGGCTGCTGGAGCCGGGCTTCTTCGAACAGGTGCGGCAGGACCTGGAGCAGGCGCTGGAGCAGGCACCGCTGCGCGGCGGCGCGCTGGTGCGCGAGTACCCGCGCACCAGCGGCGGCCGCACCCGGATCTTCGAGTCGCGCTACGTGGCGCTGACCGCGGCCGACGGCCGCGCCGAGCAGCTGCTGTTCGTCGCCAGCGACGTCACCGAGCAGCGGGCGGCCGAGCAGGCGCGGCTGGAGGCCGCCGTCGCCCAGCGCGACATGCTGGTCAAGGAAGTGCACCACCGCATCAAGAACAACCTGCAGGGCGTGGCCGGGCTGATGCAGCAGCTGGCGCACCGCCAGCCGGCGGTGGCCCCGGTGATCACCGAGGCGGTGGGCCAGGTGCAGGCCATCGCCCAGGTCTACGGGCTGCAGGTGGGCGCTGCCGGACCGCTGCAGGCCACCGAGCTGCTGCAGGCGGTCAGCCGTTCGGTGCAGCGGGTGTTCGGCCGCGAGGTGGTGGTGGTGATCGAGGGCGAGGCGCCGGCCGACTGGTCGCTGCCCGAGGCCGAGGCCATCCCCGTCGCGCTGACGCTCAACGAGCTGCTGACCAACGCCATCAAGCACGGCCCGGGGACCGCCCCGGTGCGCTGCCGCCTGCTCAGCGAGCCGCAGCGGCTGACGCTGGAGGTGCGCAACCCCGGCACGCTGCCCGACGGTTTCGCCATCGGCGTGCTGCGCGGCGGCGTCTCGGGCCTGGGCCTGGTGCGCGCGCTGCTGCCGCGGCGCCACGCCACGCTCAGCCTGGAGGCCGACGGCGGCGACGTCTGCGCCCGGGTGGTGCTGCTGCCGCCCTCGGTGCGGCGCGCCGCGCCCGGTCGGACGCAAGAACTCCCGACGCCGCCGGCCGGCCGCCTCACGGACAATTCCGCCATCGACGAACGACGGCGGGAGGGCTGATGGCGACGACAGGGCAGGTGCCGGGCGAGGCCCGGGGGCGCATCCTCGTCGTCGACGACGACCGCCTGGTGCTGGCCACGGTGGTGCACGGCCTGCGGCAGGCCGGCTACGAGGTGATCGACGCCGACAACGGCGACGACGCCATCCTGCTCGCCCGCGAGCACCGGCCGGACCTGGCGCTGCTGGACATCCGCATGGAGGGCAAGACCGGCTTCGACGTCGCGGCCTACCTGCGCGAGTACCTGCAGGTGCCCTTCGTCTTCCTGTCGGCTTTCTCCGATGCGCAGACGCTGCAGCAGGTGAAGGCGCTGGGCGCGCTGGCCTACCTGGTCAAGCCGCTGGACGTGTCGCAGATCGTGCCGACGGTGGAGGCCGCGCTGGGCCGCGCCGCCGCCGAGCGGGCGCGGCCGGCCGCGCCGCCGGTGCCCGCGCCCGGGGTGCTGACGGACGCGGTGCCGATCGCCGTCGGCGTGCTGATGCACCGCTACTCGCTGGCCCGCGCCGAGGCGCTCGAACGCCTGCGCCGCCAGGCCGACCAGGAGGGCCGGTCGCTGCAGGCGCAGGCCGAGAAGCTGGTCGACGCGGTGGAACTGCTGGCCGCGGCCGGCGGGGCCTGAGCGGTCCCGCCCGGCCGCCGGGCCCGACTACGCCAGCGCCGGTTCGGCCACCGGGGTCGCCACGGCGGCCTGCCGACGGCGCCGCGCCACCAGGCCGATCGCACCCAGCCCCAGCGCCATCAGCGCATAGGTCTCCGGCTCCGGGATCGCGGCCACCTGCAGGGTGGTCGAGGCCAGCTGCTGCATGCGCAGCACGTCGGCCGGCGCGATGCCGAGGTCGCGCGCGGCCTGCTCGTCGGCGCCCAGGCTCAGCGGGTCGAGGCCGGTGACGCTGCCGAAGACGGTGAGCGCCTCCAGGTAGCTGCCGTACAGGCTGGCGTGGTAGCTGTCGCTGGCCCACAGGTTGCGCTGGCCGGCGGTGATGCCGTCGTAGGGGTTGGGGTCGGCGTAGCCGGTGCGCCACGCCAGGTCCCAGGCCGCCCCGACGGGGATGACGCCGTCGATGCCCGGCACGGTGGCCGCGGCCAGCTCGTAGCCCGCCCGCACGTCGCGCGACATGGCGTAGATGTCCTGGCCGAACCAGGCGCCGGTGCGCGGGTAGGTCTGGTCGGCGCGCGACCAGGTGGCCATCAGGTTGATGTCGACGTTCGGGTTCTGCCGCTCGAACAGGCCGACGAACAGCGCGCTGTACTGCAGCAGCGTCGCCGGGTTGCCGGGCCGCGCCGCGTCCAGCGTCGAGAAGGTGTGCATCACCACGTGGTCCCAGGGCCGGTCGAGCAGGGACCGCTTGGTGTTGTAGTGCAGGTCCAGGCCGCTGCCGCCCACCGTCTCCAGGCTGACGGCGTAGTCCAGGCCCGCCTGCGCGGTGAAGGACTTGAACAGCGCCGGGATGCCGCCGATGTTGGTGCCGTTGAGGTCGGTGACGGTGGACGGTCGGTACGTCTGCACCGCCGAACCCTGGGCGTAGGTGAAGCTGTTGCCGATGAAGACGATGGTCTCGACGGCGGCGGCCGGTGTGGCGCCGAACGCCAGCACCACGCCGGCGGCGGCCAGCCAGCCGCGTGCGGCCGGAACGGCTTGATGGGAAGGGGTCACGGATGTCTCCTGTGCGTTTCTTGGACGCTCGCCCGCGAGGCGAGCGCGGCACAGGGGGCAATTAACGTTCCGTGTACGTACCAGTCCCGACGAGGGACACCGGCCGGCTCGGCGCGCTGGCGGTCGCCCCCGGCAGCGTGAAGTAGAAGCGGGCGCCCTGGCCGACCTCGCTCTCGGCCCAGACGTCGCCGCCATGGCGGCGCACGATGCGACGCACCGAGGCCAGGCCCACGCCGGTGCCGGCGAAGTCGTTGGCGCTGTGCAGCCGCTGGAAGACGCCGAACAGGCGGTCGGCGAAGCGCATGTCGAAGCCGGCGCCGTTGTCGCGCACGACGAAGGCGGCGCGGCCGTCGTGCTCGGTCGCCTCGAAGGCGATCTGAGCGGCTTCGCGCTTGGTGCTGTACTTCCAGGCGTTGCCGAGCAGGTTTTCCAGCACCAGCCGCAGCAGGGTGGGGTCGCCGGTGGCGCCCAGCCCGTCGGCGATGTCCACCTGCACCGTGCGCTGCGGCGACTGGCGACGCAGGTCGTCGACGATGAAGCGCGCCAGCTGCGACAGGTTGACCGGTTGGCGCTGCAGCGGCTGGGTCGACAGCGCGCTCAGCGACAGCAGTGCGTCGATCATCGTGTTCATGCGCGCGCGGCCGCCCCCAGCACCCGGTCGAAGTGGTCGTTGCCGATGCGGTCCAGCAGGCGGCCGTAGTCCTCCTTGAGGATGCGGGTGAAGCCTTCCACCACGCGGATCGGCGCGCGCAGGTCGTGCGAGATGGTGTAGATGAACGACGCCTGCTCGGCCGGCTCGGCGCCGGCGGCCGCGGTCGCCCGGGGCAGCAGGCCGAGCAGCAGCAGGGCGGGCGCGCCGTCGCCGCGGTCGGCGCTGTGCTCCAGCCGGGCCTCCCAGTCGCCGACGGTGGCGCTGCCGCCGCTGGCCACCAGCGGCGCCAGGGCCGGGCCCAGGCCGTCGGGCAGGGCGGCCGTCAGGGCCTCCAGGTCGGTGGTCTCGGGCGTGGGGCGCCGCGGCAGCAGCTGCGCCGCCGCGTCGTTGCTGTGGACCAGCGTCCAGCGTGCGCCCGCATGCGGCTGTTCGAGCAGCCAGACCGGACCCGGCCAGGCCTTGAGCAGCAGCAGCAGGGCGGCGTGGTCGCCCTGCTGCGCGCGCTCGACGTCGATCGGCCGGGCCGTGCCCAGGTAGCCGGCGAAGCGACCCTCGGCGTCGTAGCGCGGCACGCCGCGCAGCCGCCAGGTGGACACCGCGCCCGGGCCGCCGCGCTGACGCACCTCGACGTCGAGCAGCGGCTGCTGGGCCTGCAGCCGCTGGCGCAGCGCGTCCTGGCCGTCCTCGGTCTCGAAGCCGTCCCACAGCGGCTGGCCGGTGCGGCCGATGGCCGACCAGTGCACCGCCGGCGCCCCCACCGCCGGCGTCCAGGCCTGCAGCCGGTGGGCCACGTCGGTGCGCCACTGCCACTGGTCCAGCAACTGCGGCTGCAGCTGCAGCGTCAGCCGCGCCTCGCGCAGCGCGGCGGCGTAGCGGCGGGCGGTCCACTGGTGGGCGGCGACGGCGGCCAGGCCGGCGACGGCCGGCACCGCCGTCAGCGCGAGCACCGACGACAGCACCACCGCACCGCCCTCGGTGCCGTTGCCGTCGGACAGCAGCAGCGCCAGCAGGCCGGCGACGCCGAACACCGCCAGGGCGGCGGCGGGCCAGGCCCAGCCGGGACCACGGCCCCGCCCGCTGCCACCGACGGCCATGGGCGGCAGGGCGGGATCGCGCTCGGCAGGCATCGGGCGATTGTAGGGAGGCCCCTCGCGGCCCTGCCGCGCCGCTCAAGTTCGCCCGCCGCCGGCCGATGCACCGGTGGCGTCCTGTGCAGGCGACGCGCCCCGGCAGCGGCCGGCTCGCGCTACGCTGTGGTCTGCGGCCGGCAGTTGTCGGCGGCGTCCACTGCCACCGCTTCTCCGCCTTCCACCATGCTGCTGTGCCGCCTGCCCTTCCCGATCGCCCACGCGCCGGTCGCCGACCCGTCCGGCGCCGGCGGCGCCACGCCGCTCGACCGGCTGCTGGCGACGCTCGACGCGGACGCCGTGCAGCGGCTGCGGCAGCTCGACCCCACCGGGGCGGCCGGCCTGTTGCCGCGGGTGCTCAAGGCCTTCGAGGGATCGTTGCAGCGGCTGCTCGTCGACCTGCACGAGGCGCGCAGCTCGGGCGACTGGTCGAAGGTGCGCCATGTGACGCACACGCTGAAGTCGTCGTCGGCCAGCGTCGGCGCCCTCGAGCTGTCGCGCAGCTGCGCGGAGATCGAAGCGCGCATCCGACAGGAACAAGTCGACGGACTCACACCGTGGCTCGATGGTATGGTCGTCGAGAGCGAGCGACTGCTGGCCCTGCTGGGCCCTGCGCTTGCCGGTAGAACATGAACCTGCCCACCGCCTTCGCCGACGAGGACCTGCGCGAGCAGCCCCGCGTGCTGCTGGTCGACGACGACGAGGTGAACCTGATGCTCACCGGCATCGCGCTGCGCGAGCGGGGGTTCGTCATCACCGAGGCGGCCAGCGGCGAGCGTGCGCTGGGCCTGCTGGCCGAGCCGCCCGACATCATCGTGCTCGACGCGCTGATGCCCGGGATGGACGGCTTCGAGACCTGCCGCCGGCTGCGCGAGCTGCCCGGCTTCGAGAACATGCCGGTGCTCATGCTCACCGGCCTGGACGACGACGCCTCCATCCAGCGCGCCTACCGGGCGGGCGCCACCGACTTCTTCGTCAAGTCGACCCAGTGGAGCCTGCTGGCCGGCCGTCTGCACTACCTGCTGCGGTCGTCGCGCACCCGGCAGGAGCTGGAGCGCAGCAAGGCCAAGCTCGCCCGCGCCCAGGACCTGGCCCGCATGGGCAGCTTCGACTGGCGCCGCGCCGACACCTCCCATGCACATCCGCACGCCGGCGGGCTGTCGATGTCGCCCGAGGGCCTGCGGGTGTTCGGCCTCGGGCCGCACGAGCGCCTGAGCCTGCGCGAGGTGCTGCGGCTGGTGCCGCCGGTGGAGCGACGGCTGCTCCTGCGCGTGCTGCACGACGCCATCAGCAACGCGTCGGTGCTGGCCACCGACGTGCCGGTGACGCTGCTCGACGGCCGCCAGCGCATCGTCCACGTCGAGGCCGAGCCCGAGTTCAACGAGCACGGCCAGAGCATCGGCTACACCGGCATCGTGCAGGACGTGACCGACCGCCGGCTGGCGGAGGACCGCATCCGCCACCTGGCCAACTTCGACGCGCTGACCGGCCTGCCCAACCGGCGCCAGCTGATCTACCGCACCGAGCGCGCGCTGGAGCTGGCGCGGCGGCTGGGCCACCCGGCCGCGCTGCTGCTGATCGACCTCGACCGCTTCAAGATCATCAACGACACCCTCGGCCATGCCGCCGGCGACGAGCTGCTGGTCGAGGTGTCGCGCCGGCTGCGCGGCTGCGTGCGCCACAGCGACCAGGTGATGGACGGCACGCTGGAGGCCATGGGCGCGCGGTCGCACCGCAGCCTGGAGGCGGTGGGCCGGCTGGGCGGCGACGAGTTCGTCGCCCTGCTGCCCGAGGTGGCCGACGAGCGCGACGCCGAGCGGGTGGCCAACCGCGTGTTGGAGGTCATGCGCGAGCCGATCTTCGTCGGCGGCCAGGAGTGCTTCGTCACCGCCAGCGTCGGCATCGCCATGTTCCCGCGCGACGGCGCCACGGTGGCCGACCTGCTGCGCAATTCCGACGTGGCGATGTACTCGGTCAAGTCGCAGGGCCGCAACTCGGCCACGCTGTACAGCCCCATGCTCGCCGGCCAGGGCCGCGAGAAGCTCGAGCTGGAAAGCGCGCTGCACAAGGCCATCGAGCGCGACGAGCTGGTGCTGCACTACCAGCCGAAGATCGACGTGCGCGCGGCCCGCATGGTCGGCGCCGAGGCCCTGATGCGCTGGCAGCGCGGCGGCACGCTGGTGCCGCCCGGCGACTTCATCCCGCTGGCCGAGGAGACCGGCCTCATCGTGCCGCTGTCCGAATGGGCGCTGCGCGAGGCGGCGCGCCAGGCGCGGCTGTGGCAGGTGAACTTCGGCTTCGCCGATTCGATCGCGGTCAACCTGCCCAACCGCCTGTTCGAGCGCTCCGACCTGGTCGAGACCATCCACGACGCGGTGACCGCCTACGGCGTGCCGCACCGCGCGATCCAGCTCGAGATCACCGAGACGGGCCTGATGAAGGACCTGCAGAACGTCATCCCGTCGCTGCACCGGCTGAACGAGATCGGCGTCGAGATCTCGATCGACGACTTCGGCACCGGCTATTCGTCGCTGGCCTACCTCACCACGCTGCCCATCTCGGAGCTGAAGATCGACCGCAGCTTCGTGCGCGACCTCGGCATCACGCCGCAGAGCTCGGCGGTGGTCACCGCCATCATCGCGCTGGCCCGTTCGCTGGGCATCCGCGTCGTCGCCGAGGGCGTGGAGAACCTGCGCCAGATGGACGTGCTGCACCGCCTGGGCTGCACGGTGATGCAGGGCTTCCTCTTCAGCCGGCCCATCCCGCCGGACGACCTGGAGCAGTGGCTGAAGCAGACCGTGCTGCCGCGCAAGGCGCCGTGGATCGGCCGCGCCGACGAGCTGCGTGCCGGCGAGCTGGCCAGCGAGGGGCCGCGGCTGGTCAGTGGCGCCTGAGCCGGCGCCCGCCGTGGTTGCGATGAACCGGTCCACCGAGCGCGGCGCGCCCCCCGTCTGCCGAGCCGGCGCTGTCGCCGGCCGCCATCGCCAAGGGCGCGTTGCGCCGCCTGGCCGCCGCGCGGCTGGAGCCCACCCCCGAGCACTACGCCCGCGCCTATGCCGAGGAGGCCGGCCTGCCGCCGCCGGCGACCGCCGCGCCCGTGACCCCGCCCGCCGAGCCCGCGCCCACGGCCGACTGGGCGCCGCTCATCGAGCGCATCGCCCGCGGCCTGGAACGGGGCGGCCGCCAGTGGACCGCGGCGCGCAAGAAGGACAGCCTGCAGCGGGTGCTGGACGGTGCCCGCCGCGACGACCAGCGGCTGGCCCAGCGGCTGCGCCAGCTGCTCGCCGGCTGGGAATCGGACCAGGACGACAGCGGCATCGAGGTCGAGGCCGGCCCCGGCACCGGGGAGGGCGCCGTCCTCCAGCCGGCCGTGGCGGCGCCGCAGCCCGCCGCGTCGGCCGGCGCCGACCAGTGGCCGCGGGTGGTGCCGCCGCTGCAGCGCACCGTGGCGGCCGCGCTGCCGACCGACGACCCGCGGGCGCTGGCGCTGGCCGACGAACTGGCCGGCCTCGCCGACGGCCTGGCCGCGCAGGGCCCGACGGCCGACCTGCTGGCGGCGCTGGACGACGCCTGCGAACGCGCCCGCCGGCTGCTGCAGCACCGCCACCACCTGGTCGAGGAACTCGCCACGCTGTGCCGCGAGATGGCCGGCGGCATCGTCGAGCTGGCGGAGGACGACAGCTGGGCGCAGGGCCAGGCGCAGGCGCTGCAGCTGCGCCTGGGCGACGAGCGGCTCAGCACCCGCGGCGTGCGCTCGGCGGTCGACCTGCTGGCGCAGACGCGCGCTCGCCAGCAGCAGCTCAAGGGCGAACGCGACCGCGCGCGCGAGGCGCTGAAGGCGCTGCTGCAACGGCTGCTCGCCGAGCTGGGAACGCTGGACCGGCACACCGGCCGCTTCTCCGACAGCCTGGGCCGCTATGCGGAAGTGATCGAGCGGGCCGATTCGCTCGACAGCCTGGCCGGCACCGTGCGCGAGATGGTCGAGGAAAGCCGGGCCGTGCAGCAGCGCGTCGGCGACACCCGTTCGCGCCTGCAGGCCGAGCACGACCGCGCCGCCGAGCTGGAGCAGCGCGTGCGCGACCTCGAGGGCGAATTGCGCCGGCTGTCCGACGAGGTGTCCACCGACACGCTGACCCAGATCGCCAACCGGCGCGGCCTGGTGCAGGCCTTCGAGCAGCAGCGCGCGCAGATCGAGCGCGAGCCGGCGCCGCTGGCCATCGGCCTGCTCGACGTCGACAACTTCAAGAAGCTCAACGACAGCCTGGGCCATGCCGCCGGCGACACCGCGCTCAAGGCGCTGGCCGAGCAGGTGAAGGCGTCGCTGCGGCCGCAGGACCTGATCGCCCGCTACGGCGGCGAGGAGTTCGTCGTGCTGCTGCCCGGCACCGACGTCGACGAAGGCCGGCAGATCCTCACCCGGCTGCAGCGCGGCCTGTCGGGCAGCCTCTTCCTGCACGACGCGCAGCCGGTGTTCGTCACCTTCTCCGCCGGCATCACGCAGTGGCGGCCCGGTGAATCGCTGGAGGTGGCGCTGGAGCGGTCGGACGAGGCCCTGTACGAAGCCAAGCGCACCGGCAAGAACCGCACGTGCGCCGCCTGACCCCACCGACGAGGAGCCACCGATGCAGATGTCGCCGCAGGACCTGATCGCGCTGCTGCGGGTCGAGCCGCTCGAGCACAACCTCTTCCGCGGGCAGAGCGCCGACATCGGCAGCCCGCAGGTCTTCGGCGGCCAGGTGCTGGGCCAGGCGCTGATGGCCGCCGGCCGCACCGTGCCGGGGGACCGCTCGGTGCATTCGCTGCACGCCTACTTCCTGCTGCCGGGTGACAAGCGCGCGCCCATCGTCTACGAGGTCGAGCGCATCCGCGACGGCGGCAGCTTCACCACCCGACGGGTGGTGGCCATCCAGCACGGCCAGCGCATCTTCAACTTCGCGGCGTCCTTCCACACGCCCGAACCCGGCGTCGAACACGCCGACGCGATGCCCGAGGTGCCGCCTCCCGAGTCGTTGCGCAGCGAGGACGACCTGCGCCGCGAGTTCGCCCCCCGCGCGCCGGCGGCGCTGCGCCGCTTCTTCGAGCCGACCGCGCTGGAGATCCGGCCGGTGCAGACCTTCCACCCGCTGCAGCCCACCCCGATGCCGCCTCGCTTCGAGAGCTGGATGCGCTGCCGCGAACCGCTGCCCGACGAGCCGCTGCTGCACCAGGCGCTGCTGGCCTATGCGTCGGACTGGGGCCTGCTGCGAACGGCCATGCTGCCGCACGGCCTGAGCTTCATGGACAAGGGCCTGCGCGTGGCCAGCCTGGACCACGCCATGTGGTTCCACGGCGACTTCCGGCTCGACGACTGGCTGCTCTACGCCACCGAGTCGCCGCGCGCCGGCGGCGCCCGCGGCTTCTGCCGCGGCCAGGCCTTCACGCGCGACGGCCGACTGGTGGCGTCGATGGCGCAGGAAGGGCTGGTGCGCCGCGTGCCCCCGCCGGCGGCGGCCTGACTCGGTCGCCGCGCACCGGCTTCGCCGAATCGAACGCGCGCAGAGGCACGGGACAGCAGCGAGTCGGCCGCGACGCCCATGAAGACCGAACTCGAGAAGATGCTGGCCGGCGAGCCCTACCAGCCGCTGGACCCTGACCTGGTGGCGCGCCGCCAACGGGCCCGGCAGCTGTGCCAGGCGTTGAACACCGGTGCCGAGGCCGACACCGACGAGCGTCGGCGGCTGGCCCAGTCGCTGTTCGGCCGCGGCGGCGATTCGGTCTGGCTGCAGCCGCCGTTCTTCTGCGACTACGGCGCCAACATCGAGCTCGGCGAGCGGGTGTTCTTCAACGTCAACTGCGTGGTGCTCGACGTCTGCCGGGTCCGCATCGGCGACTTCACGCTGTTCGGGCCGGCGGTGCAGGTCTACACCGCGCTGCACCCCATGGACGCCGCACGGCGCCGCCGCGAGGAGTTCGGCCGGCCGGTCGACATCGGCAGCGATGTCTGGGTCGGCGGTGGCGCGATCGTCCTGCCCGGCGTCCGCATCGGCTCACGGGCCGTCATCGGGGCCGGCAGCGTCGTCACCCGCGACGTGCCGGACGGCGTGTTCGCGGCCGGCAACCCGTGCCGGGTGGTGCGCGAGTTGGAGGGGTGAGCTGGGGGCGCTGGCGGAGGCTGTGAGATTCGAACTCACGGGCCCTTGCGGGCCGGCAGTTTTCAAGACTGCTGGGTTAAACCGCTCCCCCAAGCCTCCGCTGCGGCGTCGATTGTCTCAGGTCGTCCCGGCGCCTGCGCCTGTGCGCACGCGACCTGGATGAGCTCGCGCCGGCCGCCGTCGACGCGCATGGCGCTGAGCTGTCCGCCCCACACGCAGCCGGTGTCCAGCGCCAGCAGGTCGGGCCGCTGCAGCAGGCCGAGCGTCGACCAGTGGCCGAAGGCGATGGGCGTGCCGGCGCTCCTGCGGCCGGGCACGTCGAACCAGGGCATCAGCCCCTCGGGCGCCCGGTCGGCGGCTTCCTTGACCTTCAGCTCGAGCCGGCCGTCGGCGCTGCAGAAGCGGATGCGGGTGAGGGTGTTGACCACGAAGCGCCAGCGGTCGGCGCCGGCCAGCGCGTCGTCCCACCGGTCCGGGTCGTTGCCGTACATCACCTGCAGGAAACCGCAGAGGTCGGGCCCGCGCAGCAGGTGTTGGACCTCGGCCGCCAGCGCCAGCGTCTGTGCCGCGTCCCACTGCGGCACCACGCCGGCGTGCAAGCACAGCCAGCCGGCGTGCTCGACGGCCAGCGGGCGCTGCCGCACCCAGTCGACCCAGGCCGCGCGTTCGGCCGAGGCCAGGATGGGCGCCAGCGTGTCGCTGCGGTGCTCGCGCCGCACGCCGGCGGCGACGGCGAGGAAGTGCAGGTCGTGGTTGCCGAGCAGGCAGGTGGCCGAGGCGCCGAGCGAACGCAGCCGCTGCAGCGTGGGCAGCGACTGCGGCCCGCGGTTGATCAGGTCGCCGAGCACGACCAGCCGGTCGCGCGAGGGCGAGAAGCCGCTCACCTCGAGCAGCCGGTCCAGCGCGTCGCAGCAGCCCTGCACGTCGCCGATGAGCAAGTCCATGCGGGCGATTCTGCTACGCTGCCGCGGGCCCTTCGCCCTGCCTTCGCGGCCGCCCTGACGGGCCTGCACGCCGCGCGCCCATGGACATCGTCCTTCTGCTGCTGCTCATCCTGATCAACGGTGCCTTCGCCATGTCGGAGATGGCGCTCACCGCCGCGCGCAAGGCGCGGCTGGCGGTGATGGCGGAGGCCAAGGAGGCCGGTGCCGCGGCGGCGCTGGCGCTGCACGACAACCCGACCAAGTTCCTGTCGGTGGTGCAGATCGGCATCACCTCCATCGGCGTGCTCAACGGCATCGTCGGCGAGGCCGCCTTCTCCCGCCCCACCGCGCGCTGGCTGGAGGCCACGCTGTCGCTGTCGACCCGCACCGCCGACCTCGCCGGCACCGCGCTGGTGGTGATCGTCATCACCTTCCTCACCATCATCTTCGGCGAGCTGGTGCCCAAGCGGCTGGGCCAGCTGTACCCCGAGCAGGTGGCCCGCCGCGTCGCGCGGCCGATGGAACTGCTGTCGATGGTGGTCCGGCCCTTCGTCAAGCTGCTGACGGTGACCACCGAGGCCACGCTGCGCCTGTTCGGCATCCGCGACGAAGGCGTCGGCCGCAGCGTGACCGAGGAGGAGATCGCCGCCAGCCTGGAAGAAGGCCTGGAGATGGGCGTCATCGAGGAGCAGGAGCACCAGATGGTGCGCAACGTCTTCCGCCTCGACGAGCGGCAGGTGGGCTCGATGATGATCCCGCGCGGCGACGTCGACTGGCTCGACGCCGACGCGCCCTTCGACGCCGTGATGGCCGCCATCGCCCAGCACGGCCGGGCGCGCTACCCGGTCTGCCGGGGCGGGCTGGACGAAGTGCTGGGCGTGGTCTCGGCGCAGGTGCTGCTGGCGGCGCTGGCGCGTGGCGAGCGGCCGGCGCTGAAGGACCTGCTGGGGCCGGCCGTCTTCGTGCCGGAGACGCTGTCGGGCATGGAGCTGCTGGACCATTTCCGCGTCTCGTCCAGCGAGCTCGTCTTCGTGGTCGACGAGT
Organism: Aquabacterium sp. J223; assembly: GCF_024666615.1. NCBI lineage: Bacteria > Pseudomonadati > Pseudomonadota > Betaproteobacteria > Burkholderiales > Sphaerotilaceae > Aquabacterium > Aquabacterium sp. J223. The sequence continues at coordinate 2,132,703 of NZ_CP088297.1, forward strand.
ACGGCGTGGTGCAGGGTGTCATCAGCGTGCGCGACGTGCTGGAGGCCATCACCGGCGAGTTCACCACGCCCACCGGCGACGACGGCTGGGCGGTGCAGCGCGACGACGGCAGCTGGCTGATGGACGGCCTGATCCCGGTGCCCGAGCTCAAGGACCGGCTCGACCTGAAGGCGCTGCCCGAGGAGGACCGCGGCCGCTACAACACGCTGGCCGGCATGGTCATGCTGCTGCTCGGCCGCCTGCCCGAGACCACCGATGCGGTGGAATGGGAGGGCTGGCGCTTCGAGGTCATCGACCTCGACGGCAAGCGGGTCGACAAGGTGCTGGTGCAACGGCTGCCGGAGGTGGCCGAGGAGACCGATGGCGGCTGAGCGGGTGCCTGTCGACGACGCAGACTGACCGCGACGCGGGTTCGCGATGCGTTACGCTTGGATGCACGTCACCTGGTGTCCGCCATGACCGCATCCCATGCCACTCCGGTCCCGCCCCAGCACAGCTCCGGGGCGTTCCGCTCTACGGGGCAGGACGAGGAGTTCCATGTCGGGCAGGGGGCGCCGACATTGCTGGGGCTGCTGGACGATGCGCTGATGGAGTGGGAGCGCTATGCGACGCCCGGCATCACCACCGGCGCCGACTGGCATTTTGGCGACGCGGGGTCCGGCGAGAACGGCATCCGTTCGGCTGCCAACTTCGTGTTCGCCAGTGCCTTTCGTTGGAAGCAATATGGCAACCAACTCGGCCTCGATTGGGCCAGGCGGGGGCTGGACTACCTGCTGGCGGGCCATCGTACGGGCGAAGGCGCCTGTGCGGACGGGCAACGCTGGGGCCATGCGTGGCAAAGCAGCTGGTGGTGCGGAAAGATGGCCCTGGGGGCTCATCTGATCTGGGCCGAGTTGAGTCGGCAGCGGCGTGAGGCCGTAGCGCGGGTGGTTGCCAGCGAAGCAGGCGCGCTGCTTCTGCGAGCGGTGCCCACCGGGCTGGCACTGGACACCAAGGCGGAAGAAAACGCCTGGGACACGGAAGTGCTGGCATCGGCGTTGTTGCTGATGCCCGAACACCCTGACCGCGGTGCCTGGGCCGAGAAGCTCAATGCTTTTGCAATGAACACGCTCAGTCGAGCGGTGGACCATGAGCGCCTCGACCTCGTCGAAGGCAAACCCGTTGCCGACTGGTTGACCTCGGCCAACCTGTTCCATGACTTCACCATCGAGAATCACGGATCCTGTCACTTTTGCTACGTTGCCAGCCCGCTTGCTTCGTTGACGTGGGCGCGTGCTTCGTTCCTGCTGTCGGGGCGACCAGCGCCCGAATCGTTGTCGTTCAACAAGGCGGCCTTCTGGAACAAGCACAAGAGCCTGTTCCTGGACCGCCGATTTGCCTATGTGGGTGGTCAGGACTGGGCGCGATACACCTACGGGGAGTACTTCATCGTTCCAGCGGCGGTCTCCATCGCGGCCAGTCTTGACGATCGTTTCGCCCAACATGTCGCCGCGCAGCGGGTGAAGATGCTGAGGCTGGAGCAGCGACGCAATGGCGACGGCTCGTTTTTTTCCCGCCGTGTCACCCGGCGTCTCTACCAGGGACAGGCGGCGAAGTACGAGACGGATTGTTTTGCGCATTTGGCTTTGGCACGTCTGCTTCTGGACCTGGAGCCTGCGACGTCGGAGGGTCCCGCTGACCGTGTCGTCCGCCCGGTAGCCGTCCACCTGGGCTATGAAACGCAGGTCGCGTGGACCAGGACGGAAGCCTTTTTGCCAGCTTCAGTCCGCAAGCGCTGCAAAGCGGAAAGCCGCTCGCCCTGTTCGCGCCTGCCGGCCATGACGATGTCGTTGAATGGATGCCGGGAAACCTCTGCGGCCACGTCGAGTTCCCGCGGCGGGACGCGTCCAATCTGCGCGTGTTGTCGCTCATGCCTGTCGGCGCGTTGGGCTTCAGGCTGGAGGGGGTGGTCCTGTATCGACAAGGAGACGTCAACGCCATCGAACAACGCATCAGCATCACGGCAGACGCCGATAGCAACGCCTTGACGGTGAAATCATCGGCAAAGGCGCTGCGAAAGATGTGGATCAAGGAGGCCTTCGGCCTGAACCTCGCCGTGGTCAACGACATCTTCAATGACGAGCGGCGCCTCTACCGCTTGGCCGGCGGCACGCCGTTGGCGGTGTCCGCGAACACCCGGCGACGAACCGTCGTCGACAAGCTGGCGAAGCGGCTGTTCTGCTCGTTGCCCTGGCGTGAACGGGTGCACCCCGCAGGAGCTGAGGAGGTGCATGTGGACGATGCCTTCTGCGTTCGCACGCCCTCGCAACCGCTGTGGGTGCGTCAGTCCGCCGAGCAGAGTGCGTCCAACAGCCTGCGCTACGACGTCCTGGGCTGCGGCCCCTTGCGTCGCAACTTCGTCGCCAAACCAGGGGAGACGCTCTTTTCGTACGAGGCCCATTTGAGGTGCGCCGTCGACTGAGGCTGCAATGGGCCGAAGGCTTCAGCTGACCGCGTCCAGCAGCTCGGTCTCGATCTGCAGCTGCGCCTTGGGCTGCGACAGTTCCGGCCCGTCGACCAGGAAGGTGTCTTCCACCCGCTCGCCCAGCGTGGTGATCTTCGCCAGCTGCAGGTTGATGCGGTGGCGGGCCAGCACGCGCGAGATGGCGTAGAGCAGGCCCGAGCGGTCGCTGGCGCTGATCGACAACAGCCAGCGCTGGCCGCGTTCGTCCGGGGTCAGCGTCACCCGCGGGTGCACCGGGAAGCTGCGCACCCGGCGCGACACGCGGCCGCGGCCCGGCTCGGGCAGCGGGCCGCTGGAGGCGATGGCCTGCGCCGCCTGCGTCTCCACCAGCGAGATCATGTCGCGGTGGGCGGCACCGGCGTCCAGGTGCGGGCTGACGATCTGGAAGGTGTCCAGCGCGTAGCCGGTGCGCGTGGTGTGCACCTTGGCGTCCTGGATGTTGAAGCCGGCCGAGTCGAAGTAGCCGCAGACCCTGGCGAAGAGGTCGGCCCGGTCCGGCGAGTACACCAGCACCTGCAGCCCCTCGCCCAGCGGCGACATCCGGGCGCGGACCACCGGTGCGTCGGTGGTGACATGGCGCCACAGCACCCGCGCATGCCAGGCCAGCTCGCTGGCGTCGTGCCGCGCGAAGTAGCGCACGTCCAGCGTCTGCCACAGCGGCTGCTCGGTGCCCGGCAGTTGCGAGTGCAGCGCGAGCAGCTGGCGCGCCTCGGTCTTGCGGAACTCGATCTCGGCGTCGGCGTTGACCCCGCCGGCGCCGAGCGCGCGCAGGGTCAGCCGGTACAGGTCCTCCAGCAGCTTGCCCTTCCAGGCGTTCCACACCTTCGGGCTGGTGCCGCGGATGTCGGCCACCGTCAGCAGGTAGAGGGCGTTGAGCGTGCGCGCGTTGCCCATCTGCGCGGCGAAGGCGGCGATGACCTGCGGATCGCTCAGGTCCTCCTTCTGCGCCACCCGCGACATCGTCAGGTGCTCACGCACCAGGAACTCCAGCAGCACCGTGTCCTCGGCGTCCAGCCCGTGGTCGGCGCAGAAGCGGCGCACCTCGCGGGCGCCGAGCTCGGAGTGGTCGCCCCCGCGGCCCTTGGCCACGTCGTGGAACAGCGCGGCGACGTACAGCACCCAGGGTCGCTCGAACTGCGAGGCGATCTGCGAGCACAGCGGGTACTCGTGCGCGTGCTCCACGATGAAGAACCGCCGCACGTTGCGCAGCACCATCAGGATGTGCTGGTCCACCGTGTAGACGTGGAACAGGTCGTGCTGCATCTGGCCGACGATGCGGCGGAACACCCACAGGTAGCGGCCCAGCACCGAGGTCTGGTTCATCAGCCGCAGCGCCTTGGTCTGCCCGCGCGGCTGGCGCAGGATGTCCATGAACAGCTCGCGGTTCAGCGGGTCGCGGCGGAAGCCGGCGTCCATCAGCCGGCGCGCGTTGTACAGCGCCCGCAGGGTGCGCGCCGACAGCCCGTTGATGCCCGGCGTCTGCTGGTGGACCAGGAAGGTCTCCAGGATGGCGTGCGGGTTGCGCTGGTACAGGTCGTCGCTGACCACCTCCAGCGTGCCGCCGCGGTCGAGGAAGCGGGCGTTGATCGGCCGCATCGGCGCGTCGGCCGAGCCGTTGATGCGCTCCTCGATGTTCAGCAGCAGGATCTGGTTGAGCTGCGTCACCGCCTTGGCCGCCCAGTAGTAGCGGCGCATCAGCAGCTCGCTGGCGCGGTGGTGGCGGGTGGCCTTCAGGTCGAAGCTCTCGGCCACCGCCGTCTGCAGGTCGAAGACCAGCCGGTCCTCGCGCCGGCCGGCCACCATGTGCAGCCGCGCGCGGATCAGCCGCAGCACGCCCTCGTTGCGCTGCAGCTGGCTCAGCTCGAAGCGGGTGGCCAGGCCGCGGCCGGCCAGTTCGGCCCAGCTGCGGCCCAGGCCGGCCGCCTGCGCCACCCACAGCAGCACCTGCAGGTCGCGCAGCCCGCCCGGGCTTTCCTTGCAGTTGGGCTCCAGCGCGTAGGGCGTGTCCTCGTACTTCTGGTGGCGCTGGCGCATCTCCAGCTGCTTGGCGCGCAGGAAGGCCTTGGGGTCGAGCGCGGCGAAGGTGTCGCGCTGGAAGGCCTCGAACAGCCGGCGCGAGCCGGTGAGCAGCCGCGACTCCAGCAGCGCGGTCTGCACGGTGACGTCGGCCCGCGCCTCGGCCACGCAGTCGGCCACGCTGCGCACCGAGGAGCCGATCTCCAGGCCGATGTCCCAGCAGGCGGTGATGAAGGCTTCCAGCCGCGACCTCAGCCGGTCGTCGGGCGAGGCCTGCCCGGGCGGCAGCAGCACCAGCACGTCGATGTCGGAATGGGGGTAGAGCTCGCCCCGACCGTAGCCGCCCACCGCCGCCAGGGCGGCGTCGTCGGGCAGGCCGTGCTGGCGCCACAGCTCGGCCAGCGTGGTGTCGACGTGCCGGGCCAGGCCGCGCGTCAGCGTGCTGCCGGCGCGGGCGGTAGGGGCGCTGTCGCGGAAGGCGCCGATCAGCGCCGCCTTGCCGTCGCGGAACTGCCGCCGCAGGCGGTCGATGTCGGGCGCGACGGCGTCGGCGACGGCGGACACGGGCGCGGGGCGGGCGCCGGTCAGGCCGCGGCGGCGACGGCCGGCACGAAGGCCGGCGGCGGCGGGCTGCCGGCCGACAGCGTGAGCACCTCGTAGCCGGTCTCGGTGACGGCGATCATGTGCTCCCACTGCGCCGACAGCGAGCGGTCCTTGGTGACGATGGTCCAGCCGTCGCCCAGCTCCTTGATCTCGCGCCGGCCGGCGTTGATCATCGGTTCGATGGTGAACACCATGCCGGGCACCAGCTCTTCCAGCGTGCCGGGCCGGCCGTAGTGCAGCACCTGCGGCTCCTCGTGGAACTTGCGGCCCACGCCGTGGCCGCAGAACTCGCGCACCACCGAGAAGCCCTGGTTCTCGGCGAAGGTCTGGATGGCGTGGCCGATGTCCCCCAGCCGCGCGCCGGGCTTGACCTTGACGATGCCGCGCCACATCGCCTCGTAGGTGACCGCGCACAGCCGCTTGGCGGCGATCGAGCCCTCGCCGACGATGAACATGCGGCTGGTGTCGCCGTGCCAGCCGTCCTTGATGACGGTGACGTCGATGTTGACGATGTCCCCGTTCTTCAGCGGCCGCTCGTTCGGGATGCCGTGGCACACCTGGTGGTTGACCGAGGTGCACAGCGCGGCGGGGAAGGGCGGGTAGCCCGGCGGCTGGTAACCCACCGTCGCCGACGTGGTGTGCTGGACGTTCTGGATGTAGTCGAGCGCCAGGCGGTCGAGCTCGAGGGTGGTCACGCCGGGCTTGACGTGCGGCGTCAGCATGTCCAGCACCTCGGCGGCCAGTCGGCCGGCCACGCGCATGGCCTCGATGTCCTGGGGTGTCTTCAGCGTGATGCTCATGTCGCCCGGATTATCCATCCCCGTAAAATCGCCGGTTCTCCCGCCTCCTTCCCACCCCCGGCGGGCGCATTGGCTTGACGCCGCGCCCGCCGCCGGGGCGCGTGTCCACCCGCCATGCCCGCCACCCTGCCGTTCCTGTCGCATTTCGAGGGCGGCAACGCCCTGTCCGCCTTCCGCGCGCAGGCGCTGCTGCCCCGGCTTCAGGCGGTGAGCCCGCGCGTCACCGGCGTGCTCGCGCGGCACGTGCACTGGGTGGTGGCCGACGCGCCGCTGTCCGACGACCAGCAGCGGCGGCTGGCGGCGCTGCTCGACTACGGCGACCCGGCGCCGGCCACGACGCCGGACAGCCTGCTGGTGGTGGTGATGCCGCGCCTGGGCACCGTCTCCCCCTGGGCGTCCAAGGCCACCGACATCGCGCACAACTGCGGCCTGCCGGTGCGCCGGGTGGAGCGGGTGACCGAGTTCCGCCTGCAGCTCAAGAGCGGCCTGCTGGGCGGCCGCAAGGCGCTGGCGGCCGAGGAGCTCCAGGCCGTCGCCGCGCTGCTGCACGACCGCATGACCGAGAGCGTGGCCTTCGAGCGCGAGGCGGCGGTGCACCTGTTCGACGCGCTCGACCCCAAGCCGGCGGCCCATGTCGACGTGCTGGGCAGCGGCCGGGCGGCGCTGGAGCAGGCCAACACCGAGTTCGGCCTGGCGCTGTCGGCCGACGAGATCGATTACCTGGTCGACGCCTTCAAGGCGCTGCAGCGCAACCCCAGCGACGTCGAGCTCATGATGTTCGCGCAGGCCAACAGCGAGCACTGCCGGCACAAGATCTTCAACGCCGAGTTCGTCATCGACGGCCAGCGCCAGCCGCTGTCGATGTTCGGCATGATCCGGCACACCGAGAAGACGTCGCCGCAGCACACGGTGATCGCCTATTCGGACAACGCGGCGGTGATGGAAGGCGGGCCGGTGGAACGGTTCGCGCCGCAGGGCTTCGCCGATGCGCCGCGCTACGCGTCCATCGCCGAGACCGCGCACGTGCTGATGAAGGTGGAGACGCACAACCACCCGACCGCCATCTCGCCCTTTCCCGGCGCGGCCACCGGCGCCGGCGGCGAGATCCGCGACGAGGGCGCCACCGGCCGCGGCGCGAAGCCGAAGGCGGGCCTGACCGGCTTCTCGGTCGGTCACCTGCAGCTGCCCGACGCCGCCATGCCGTGGGAGCGGGACGGCCACGGCCGCCCGGGCCACATCGCCAGCCCGCTGCAGATCATGGTCGACGGCCCGCTGGGCGGCGCGGCCTTCAACAACGAGTTCGGCCGGCCCAACCTGGGCGGCTACTTCCGCAGCTGGGAGCAGACGGTGGCCGGCCTGCGCCGCGGCTTCCACAAGCCCATCATGATCGCCGGCGGCCTGGGCGCCATCCGCCAGGGGCAGACCACCAAGATCCCGTTCCCCGCCGGCACGCTGCTGATCCAGCTCGGCGGCCCCGGCATGCGCATCGGCCTGGGCGGCGGCGCGGCCAGCTCGATGGCCGCGGGCACCAACGCCACCGCGCTGGACTTCGATTCGGTGCAGCGCGGCAACCCCGAGATCCAGCGCCGCGCGCAGGAGGTGATCAACCACTGCGCGGCGCTGGGCGAGGCCAACCCCATCCTGGCCATCCACGACGTGGGCGCGGGCGGCATCAGCAACGCCTTCCCGGAGCTGGTCGACGGCGCGGGCAAGGGCGCGGTGTTCGACCTGCGCAAGGTGCCGCTGGAGGAGACCGGCCTGTCGCCGCGCGAGGCGTGGTGCAACGAGAGCCAGGAGCGTTACGTCATCGCGCTGGACGCGGCCAGGCTCGACGCCTTCGACGCCATGTGCCGGCGCGAGCGCTGCCCGTACGCGGTGGTCGGCACCGCCACCGACGACGGCGAGTTGGTCCTGCAGGACGGCGAGGGTGGCGAGCGCGTCATCGACATGCCGATGGAAGTGCTGCTCGGCAAGCCGCCGAAGATGCAGCGCGACGTGCTGCGCGTCGAGCGCAACGACGCGCCGCTGCAGCTCACCGGCGTGGCGCTGGGGCCGGTGGCGCTGGACGTGCTGCGCCACCCGACGGTCGCCAGCAAGCGCTTCCTGATCACCATCGGTGACCGCACGGTGGGCGGGCTGACGCACCGCGACCAGATGGTCGGTCCCTGGCAGGTGCCGGTGGCCGACTGCGCGGTCACGCTGGCCGACCACGTCGGCTTCCGCGGCGAGGCGATGGCCATGGGCGAGCGCTCGCCGGTGGCGGCGGTGGACGCGCCGGCCTCCGGCCGTCTGGCGGTGGCCGAGGCCATCACCAACCTGCTGGCCGCGCCGATCGACCTGAAACGCGTCAAGCTCAGCTGCAACTGGATGGCCGCCTGCGGCGAGCCGGGCGAGGACGCGGCGCTGTACGACACCGTCAAGGCGGTGGGCCTCGAGCTGTGTCCCGCGCTCGGCATCGGCGTGCCGGTGGGCAAGGACTCCTTGTCCATGCGCACCCGCTGGACGGACGACGGCGAGGTCCGGAACGTCACCGCGCCGGTGTCGCTGGTGGTCACCGCCTTCGCCACCGTGGACGACGTGCGCGGCACGCTGACGCCGGCGCTGCAGCCGGTGGACTCCACCCTCATCCTCGTCGACCTCGGCCAGGGCCGGCGGCGCCTCGCCGGCTCGGTGATGGCGCAGGTGCTGGGCCAGTACGGCTGCCGCGAGGCCGACGGCGTGCCCGACCTGGACGATGCGGCGATGCTGAAGGCCCTGGTCGGCGCCATCAACCGGCTGCGCGCCGAGGGCCGCCTGCTGGCCTACCACGACCGCAGCGACGGCGGCCTGTGGGCCACGGTCTGCGAGATGGCCTTCGCCGGCCGCCGGGGCGTCAGCCTCAACGTCGACATCCTGGTCACCGACAGCGACGGCATCGCCGACAGCCGGGCCGAATACGGCGACTCGAAGAACTGGGCCAAGCAGGTGGGCGAGCGCCGCAACGAGCTGACGCTGCGCGCGCTCTTCAGCGAGGAGCCGGGTGTCGTGATCCAGGTGCCGGCCGAGCAGCGCGACGCGGTGTTCGCGGTGCTGCGCGAGGCCGGGCTGTACCGCCACAGCCATGTCATCGGCAAGCCCAACGACCGCGGCACGGTGGAGGTCTGGCGCGACACGCAGTCGCAGTTCAGCGCACCGCTGGGCGAACTGCTCGCCGCCTGGGACGAGGTGAGCTGGCGCATCGCCCGGCTGCGCGACGAGCCGCAGGGCGCGGACGAGGAGCACGCCGCCGCCACCGATGCGTCGGACGCGCACCGGCTGGTCTGGTCGCCCGGCTTCGATGCCGGCGTCGACGTGGCCGCGCCCTTCATCGCCACCGGCGCCCGGCCGGCGCTGGCGGTGCTGCGCGAGCAGGGCGTGAACTCGCACGTCGAGATCGCCCGCGCCTTCGACCTCGCCGGCTTCGACGTGCACGACCTGCACATGAGCGACCTGCAGGCCGGGGTCGACCTGGCCCGGTTCAAGGGCCTGGTCGCGGCCGGCGGCTTCAGCTACGGTGACACCCTGGGGGCCGGCGAGGGCTGGGCGCGTTCCATCCTCTTCAATCCCAGGTTGAAGGACGCGGTCGGCGCCTTCTTCGCGCGCCGCGACACCTTCGCGCTGGGCGTGTGCAACGGCTGCCAGATGTTCGCCGCGCTGGCGGCGCTCATCCCCGGTGCCGAGGCCTGGCCCAAGTTCGTGCGCAACCGCAGCGAGCAGTTCGAGGCCCGGCTGTCGCTGGTCGAGGTGCTGGACAGCCCGTCCATCCTCTTCCGGGGCATGGCGGGTTCGCGGCTGCCGATCGCGGTGGCGCACGGCGAAGGCCGGCCCGACTTCTCGCAGCGCGGCGATGCGGGCGCGGTGCACGCCGCCATGCGCTTCGTCACCGCCAACGGCGAGCCGGCCGAGGCCTACCCGGCCAACCCCAACGGCGGCGCGCACGGCCTGACCGGCGTGACCACGCCGGACGGCCGCTTCACCGCGCTGATGCCCCACCCCGAGCGCGTCTTCCGCAACCTCCAGATGAGCTGGACGGGCGGCGACGTCGGCGCGTACAGCCCCTGGATGCGCCTCTTCCGCAACGCGCGGGTGTGGGTGGGGTGACCGCTCAGATCGCCCCCACGCTGCCCGTCACCGGCAGCACGATGCCGGTGATGTAGCCGGCGCACACCGGGGCGGCGAGGAAGACGTAGGCGGGGGACAGCTCCTCCGGCTGGGCGGCGCGCTTGAAGTCGGTCTGCTTGCCGAACTCCGCCACCTGCTCGGCCGGCGAGTCGGCCGGGTTCAGCGGCGTCCACACCGGGCCCGGCGCCACCGCGTTGACGCGGATGCCCTGCTCGATCACGTTCTGGGCCAGCGACTTGGTGAAGGCGTGGATGGCGCCCTTGGTGGCCGAGTAGTCGAGCAGTCTGGCGCTGCCCTTCAGGCCGACCACCGAGCCGGTGTTGATGATGGAGCTGCCCTGCTTCAGGTGCGGCAGCGCCGCCTTGGCCATGTGGAAGTAGCCGTAGATGTTGGTGCGGAAGGTCTCGTCCAGCCGCTGCTCGTCGATGTCCTCCAGCGAGCTGGCGTGCTCCTGGAAGGCGGCGTTGTTGACCAGGATGTCGAGCTTGCCGAACTGCTGCACCGTCTGCGCCACCGCCTGCTGGCAGAACGCGGGGTCGCGCACGTCGCCGGCGATGAGCAGGCAGCGCCGGCCCTCGGCCTCCACCGCGCGCTTCGTGTCCTCGGCGTCCTGGTGCGACGACAGGTAGACGATGGCCACGTCGGCGCCTTCGCGGGCGTACAGCACCGCCACCGCGCGGCCGATGCCGGAGTCGCCGCCGGTGATCAGCGCGGCCATGTCCTGCAGCTTGCGGCTGCCCAGGTAGTCCGGCGCCTGGTACTGCGGCTGGAGCTGCAGCTCGGCTTCCAGGCCGGGCTTGGTGATGTGCTGCGCCGGCAGGTCCGACGGCTGCTCCCGCGCACCGGCCTGCACCGCCTGCGGACCGGCCGGCGGCTTCCGTTCCCCCTTGGCCTGGGCGCGGTCCTTGTCGTCCTGCCGCTGCTGGATCTCGCGCTGCCGCGCCTCGGTGGCGCGCGGGTCGCCGGCGTGGCCGGGTTTGTCGTCTGTCATGGGGTCTCCTGCGACTGTCGGGGACCCGAAGTCCGGCAGCCGCCGTGCCCAGCCGCCGGTGGGGGAAAATCGCCCGTTCTGCTGTTCGACCCGGGCTTCTTGCCATGCACATCCTCATCGCCGGTGGCGGCATCGGTGGCCTCACCCTCGCGCTGGCGCTGCACCAGCGCGGCATCGCCTGCACCGTGGCCGAGGCCGTCACCACGCTGCGCCCGCTGGGCGTGGGCATCAACCTGCTGCCGCACTCGGTCAAGGAGCTGACCGAGCTCGGCCTGCAGGAGCGGCTGGCCGAGACGGCCATCGAGACCGCCTCCCTCAGCTACTACAACCGGCACGGCCAGCGCATCTGGTCGGAGCCCCGTGGCCGGGCCGCCGGCTACGACTGGCCGCAGTTCTCCATCCACCGCGGCGAGCTGCAGCTGCTGCTGCTCGACGCCGTGCGCGAGCGGCTGGGTGCCGGCGCGGTGCTCACCGGCCACACCGTGCAGGGTTATGCGCAGGAGGGCGGCCGGGTGCAGGTGCGGCTGCAGCGCGCCGACGGCACGAACACGCTGATGGAGGCCGATGCGCTGGTGGCCGCCGACGGCATCCACTCCGCCGTGCGCCGGCAGATGCACCCGGCCGAACCCGGGCTTCGCTATGGCCAGCGCATCCTCTGGCGCGCCATCACCGAGGGCGAGCCCTTCGGCGACGGCCGCTCGATGTTCATGGCCGGCTGCCAGGACGTGAAGTTCGTCGCCTACCCGATCAGCGAGGCCCTGCGCCGCGAGGGCCGCTCGCGCACCAACTGGATCGCCGAGCTGACGGTGCCCGGCGACGCCCCGCCGGCCACCGACTGGAACCGCCGGGTCGAGGCCGCCGTCTTCGACGGGCCGTTCCAGTCCTGGCGCTGGGACTGGATCGACATCCCGGCGCTGATCGCCGGCGGCGGCCCGATCTACGAGTTCCCGCTGGCCGACCGCGACCCGCTGCCGCACTGGGCCGAAGGCCGCGTGGTGCTGCTCGGCGACGCGGCGCACCCGATGTACCCCATCGGCTCCAACGGCGCCTCGCAGGCCATCCTCGACGTCAGGGCCCTGGCCGACCGGCTGGTCGCGGGCCGGCCGCTGCCGGCGGCGCTGGAGGACTACCAGGCCGAACGCCTGCCCAAGACCGCCGCCATCGTGCTGGCCAACCGCCAGAACGGCCCGGAGCAGGTCATGCAGCTGGCCGAGGAACGCGCCCCCGGCGGCTTCGCCGACGTGGCCGAGGTCTTCGCGCCCGGCGAGCTGGAGGGCATCGCCGCCCGCTACAAGCAGGTGGCCGGCTTCGACCGCTCGCAGCTGAAGCGCGGCGCCTGACCGGCGCCGCCCCCGCGATGACCGACCTGACCGTGCGTCGCCTGCTGGTCGACCTGGCGCCGCCGTTCGCGCGCCGGTGGAACGGCGGCGACGCCTTCAGCAGCGCCTTCTTCAACGCGCTGTCGATGAGCTTCCCGGTGGGCGAGCAGTTCTTCATCGATGCCGTGCGGCGCGGCCTCAACGGCCTGCCGTTGCACGAACGGGCGCTGCGCGAGGCCGAGGTGCAGGGCTTCGTCGGCCAGGAAGCCAGCCACCGCCGGCTGCACGCGCTGTTCAACGCGCAGCTCGAACGGCAGGGCTTCACCAACTGGGTGGAAGGGCAGGCGCGCCGGCGGGTGGCGACGTTCGAGGGCCGGGAGCCGCGCCACTGGCTGGCCGCCACCGCCGCCTACGAGCACTTCACCGCCCTCCTGGCCGAGCACCTGCTGACGCACCCCGAGCAGCTGGCCGGCGCCGAGCCGCGGCTGCAGCTGCTGTGGCTGTGGCACGCGGCGGAGGAGTCGGAGCACAAGTCCACCGCCTTCGACCTGTACCGCGCCAACGCCGGCAGCGAGCACTGGCGGCGGCGCTGGTTCTTCATCGTGACCGCCTACTTCGTCATGGACCTGCTGCAGCAGACGCTGCGCAACCTGTGGCACGACCGGTCGCTGTTCAAGCCGGCCACCTGGCGCGGCGCCTGGCGCTTCCTCTTCGGCCGCACGGGCCTGCTGCCCGGCATCGCCGCCGGCTGGAAGGACTACCTGCGGCCCGACTTCCATCCGACGCAGCACGACAGCCGCCGGGCCGACGACTGGCTGGCCGCCCACGGCGCGTCGCTGATGGTCATCGGCCGGGCCGTCGGCGCCACCGCGGCTTGACGACGAGCCCGCGCCAGCGCGCCGGCGCGGCGCGTTTCGACCGCCTCGACGCGCTGCGCGGCGCGGCCATCGTCTGGATGGCGGCCTTCCACCTCGGCTTCGACCTGGCCCACTTCGGCCTCTGGCGGCAGGACTTCTACCGCGACCCGCTGTGGACGGTGCAGCGCACGGCCATCGTCTCGCTGTTCCTCTTCGTCGCCGGCCTGAGCCTGGCGGTGGCCCGCCACCAGGGCCAGCCCTGGCACCGCTTCTGGCGCCGCTGGGCGCAGGTGGCGGGTGCGGCGCTGCTGGTGTCGGCCGGCTCGGCGCTCATGTTCCCCAGGAGCTGGATCAGCTTCGGCGTGCTGCACGGCATCGCGGTCATGCTGGTGCTGCTGCGCCTGGCGGCGCCGCTCGGCCGCTGGCTGTGGCCGCTGGGCCTGCTGGCGCTGCTGCTGCCCTGGGTCGTGCAGCACCCGGCCTTCGACGGCCGCTGGCTGAACTGGACCGGCCTGGTCACCCGCAAGCCGGTGACCGAGGACTACGTGCCGCTGCTGCCCTGGATCGGCGTCATGGCCTGGGGGCTGGCGGCCGGCCAGTGGCTGCTCGCCCGGCGACGGCACTGGCTGGACGCCGCCCTGGCGCCGGCCGTGCGACCGCTGGCCGTGCTCGGCCGCTGGAGCCTGTCGTTCTACCTGCTGCACCAGCCGGTGCTGATAGGCTTGGTCATGGCCTACCTGTCTCTGACGTCATGATGTCCACAACGGGCGACTTCCGCGGGCCGAGCGCCGGGCCCGCCATCGGCCAGAGGCCGATGGCCTCGGCAGGCATGGACAGTCCGCAGGGACTGTCCACGTCCGGCCTCGGTTCACCAAGCCGGCCCGCGATCCCCTCGGGGGATCGACCGGCGTACTCGACGGGCGAGGGGCGGACATGACGCGGGTTCTCTTCGGCTTCCATGCCGTCACCGTGCGGTTGAAGACCGCCGCGTCCTCCGTCACCGAGCTGCACGTCGACGCCGGCCGGCGCGACCAGCGCATGCGCGACCTGCTGGCCCGCGCGAAGGAGGCCGGCGTGCGCGTCATCGAGGCCGACGACGGCCGCTTGACCGGCCTGGCCGGCACGCCGCGGCACCAGGGCGTGGTGGCGCGGGTGCAGGCGCTGAAGGCGCAGCATTCGCTGGACGACCTGCTCGACCAGGTCGAGGGCCCGCCGCTGCTGCTGGCGCTGGACGGCGTGACCGACCCGCACAACCTGGGCGCCTGCCTGCGGGTGGCCGACGGCGCCGGCGTGCACGCCGTCCTCGCGCCCAAGGACCATGCGGTGGGCGTGAACGCCACGGTGGCCAAGGTGGCCAGCGGCGCCGCCGAGACCGTGCCCTACCTGATGGTGACCAACCTCGCCCGCTCGCTCACCGAGCTGAAGGAGCGCGACATCGTCATCGTCGGCACGGCGGAGGACGCGCCGATCACCCTGTACGAGGCCGACCTCGCCGGTCCCGTCGCGCTGGTGCTCGGCGCCGAGGGCCCGGGCATGCGCCAGCTCACCCGCAAGACCTGCGACGTGCTGGTGCGGCTGCCGATGAAGGGCGCGGTGGAAAGCCTCAACGTCTCGGTGGCCAGCGGCATCTGCCTGTACGAGGCGCTGCGGCAGCGCGGCGGCTGAGCGGGCCATGGACGCGTCGCTGCGGCAGGCGATCGACGCACTGAGGCCGCGGCTGGACGCGGCACACCAGGTGGTCGCCTTCACCGGCGCCGGCATGTCGGCCGAAAGCGGCATCCCGACCTTCCGCGACGCCTTGGATCGAGCCCCCAAGGTGCCTGCGGCCCCGGCCCCCCAAGGGGGCGCGTCCCTCTTGGGGCGGCCCGGCGAGGGACCTGGCCTGTGGTCCCGCTTCGACCCGATGCAGCTGGCCAGCGAGGACGGCTTCCGCGCCGACCCGCAACTTGTGTGGGACTGGTACGCCCAGCGCCGCGACGGCGTGCGCCGGGCGCAGCCGAACGCCGGTCACCTTGCCCTGGCCGACTTTGCCCGCCGCCACCCCGGCCGGCTCACCGTGATCACGCAGAACGTCGACGACCTGCACCAGCGCGCGGGCCATGCCGACGCGCTGCGCCTGCACGGCGACATCCTGGCCGACCGCTGGCTGGACCCGCCGCGCGCCTGCTGCCGCGGCGCCGCGCCGGTCGACGGCCGCCCGCCCCGCTGCGGCGGCTGCGGCAACCCGCGCCGGCCCGGCGTGGTGTGGTTCGGCGAGGCGCTCTCCGCCGACGTGCTGCGGCGCGCCGGAAGCCGTGGCCGCCGCCTGCGCGTTGATGCTGGTGGTCGGCACCTCGGGCGCGGTGTGGCCGGCGGCCGGGCTGGCGGTGCAGGCGCGGCGGGCCGGGGCCTTCGTCGTGGTGGTCAACCCGCAGCCCAGCGAGCTGGACGACGTCGCCCACGCGGTGCTGCGCGGCACCGCCGCGGGCGCGCTGCCGGCGTTGCTGGCCGCAACATCGCCGGGTTGACCCCGCCTCGGACCCGCACCTGCTGAACGGCCCCCGCCCCGAGAACCGCCTTGCCACCGGACGACCCCCTCAACGACGCGTCCGACCCGACCCCCGCGGTCCGGCACCGGTGTCCGCGCTGTGGCGCGACTGGTCCGATTGGCGCGCCTGGGCCGCCCGCGCGGTGGTGCTGGCCGGCGCCGCCGCGGCCGGGCTGGCCGTCGTCGGCTTCGTGCTGCTCAGCGAGGCCGCCGCCGCCCAGTTCGACCGCTGGCGTGCCGCCTGGCCCTGGCTGCCGCTGCTGCTGACGCCGCTGCTCACCGCCGCGGTGGTCGCCGTCACCAGCCGCTGGTGGCCGGCGGTCGGCGGCTCGGGCATCCCGCAGGTGATGGTGGCACTCGCGCCGGAAGCGGCGGCCACCGCCCGCCGCTGGGCCTCGCTGCCGCTGAGCGCCGCCAAGGCGCTGCTCACCTCGCTGGCCATGGCCGGCGGGCTGGCCGTCGGCCGCGAAGGCCCGGCGGTGCAGATCGCCGCCGGGGTGATGCAGCACGCCGCGCGCTGGCTGCCGCGCGGCGCGGCCATCACGCCGCACGGGCTGCTCGTGGCCGGCGGCGCGGTGGGCGTGGCGGCGGCCTTCAACGCGCCGCTGGCCGGCGTGCTGTTCGCCATCGAGCAGCTCAGCCGCCGGCTGGAGGAGGGCAGCGGGCTGCTGGTGGCGGCCATCGTGCTCGGCGGCCTGATGGCGGTGTCGGTCTTCGGCAACGGCCACCACTTCGGCGTCATCAGCGTGCCGCCGCTGTCGATGGCGCTGGTCGGACCCGGCCTGGCCGTCACCCTGGCCTGCGGCCTGGCCGGCGGGCTGTTCGCCCGGCTGCTGGTGGCGTCGCTGTGCGGCGGCCTCGGCCGCTTCGGTCGCTGGCGGCGCCAGGCGCCGGTGCGCTTCGCCGCGGCCTGCGGGCTGGGTGTGGCGCTGGTCGGGCTGGCCAGCGGCGGCGCCGCCTTCGGCAGCGGCCACGGGTACACCCGCGCGCTGCTGGCCGGGGAGGGGGAGTCCCCCGGGCTGATGCTGCTGCTGCGCGCGGTTTCCACCTGGCTGTCGGTCTGGTCGGGTGCGCCGGGCGGGGTGTTCTCGCCGGCGCTGGCGCTGGGGGCCGGCCTGGGCCACGACCTGGCCAGCCTGTGGGCCGAGCCGGCGCTGCGCCCGGCGCTCATCGCCATGGGCATGGCCGCCTTCCTGGCGGCGGTGACGCAGGCGCCGGTGACGGCCTTCATCGTCGTCATGGAGATGGTCGACGGCCATGCCATGGTGCTCAGCCTGATGGCCGCGGCGCTGGTGGCCGGCGGCATGTCGCGCTCGCTGTCGCCGCCGCTGTACGCCAGCGTGGCGCAGGCGCTGCTGGCCCGCGGGCGCTAGGCGAGCGCCGACCGCCGGTAATCGCTCGGCGCCGCGCCCAGGTGGGCGCGGAAGGCGCGGCTGAAGTGCGCCATGTTGGAGAAGCCGAACGCGACGGCGATGTCGGTGATCGAGCGGTGGGCCTGGCCCCGGTCGGCCAGCGTCTGCCGGCAGGCGTCCAGCCGGCGGCGCAGCACATAGCCCGCCACGCCGTCGGGCTCCTCGGCGAAGGCGTTGTAGAGCTGCCGGCGGCTGCAGTTCATCGCCAGCGCGATGGCGTCCACCGTCAGGTGCGCATCGCCCAGGTGCTCGGTCACGTGCTGCTTGATGCGCTCGCGCAGCGCCTCGCGCTGCGTCACCGCGGTGCCGATGCCGGCCAGGTCCAGCATGGCCAGGTGGACGAACTGGGTGATGGCGTCGCCCACCGCCAGTGCGGCCTGCGGGTGCATGCCGGGCAGCTCGCGGTAGGCGGTGCGCATGGTGTCCAGCGCCACCCGGGCGATGCCGCCGCTGCCGCCCAGCCGGCGCGCCATCAGCGGGTCCAGCGCCAGGCCGCGCTCGGCCAGCCGGTCCTTGGGCACCATGACGATGAGGTGCTCCACCCGCGCCGGGTTGGCCACCGCGTACGACTCGGTGGTGTCGTACAGGCTCCACTGGTCCGGCGTCACCCAGGCCTCGCGGCCCTTCTGCTGCACGCCGGCGCAGCCCACCCAGGGCGCGACGATCTTCAGGTAACCGCGCTCGCTGTCGCGCAGGCGCTGGGCCGACCGGGTCACGTGGTGGCGCGTGGCCTCCAGCCGCGTCAGCCGCACGTCGCCGGCCAGCACGGTGGTGGCACGGCCGTCGACCTCGGTGTCGCCGTAGGCGTCGGAGCGCAGGCCCGGGAACAGCCGGCCGACGCAGTCCGACCAGAAGCCCACCCGCTCGCGCAGGGGCACCTGCGAGGTGTCGAAGGCGGTGTTGGAGGGCGCCATGGCGGCAGGTTACCGCGCCGGCCGCGTCGGCTCCAGGCACCGGCCGCGAGGGGACGGGAAAGTCCCGAGCCGCCGTGCACGGCCGGTCAAGTGCCGTGCACCGCCGGGCAAGCGGCGGCGCCCCCGGCGCCCACACTGCCCGCCAAGCCGCGCAGACCGGCCCGCCCCACCGACCACGAGGAGACCCGCATGACCACTCGCCGCACTGTCCTCCAGGGTGCCGGCGCCGGCGCCGCCGCGCTGGCCCTGCCCGGCCTTGCCCGCGCCCAGGGCGCGCCGGTGCGCGTCGGCTACGCGATGGCCCGCACCGGCCCGTGGACCACCGGCGCCCAGGTCAGCCAGGAACCGAACTACCTGCTCTGGGCCGAGCAGCAGAACGCCGCCGGCGGCCTGAACGTCAAGGGCACCAGGCGCCCGATCGAGCTGATCAGCAGCGACGACCGCAGCGACATCGAGACCTGCGTGCGCACCTACGAGAAGCTGATGGGCAGCGACAAGGTGGACCTCATCCTGCCGCCCTGGGGCAGCAACGCCAACTTCGCCGTCGCGCCGCTGGCCAACCGCTTCCAGTACCCCTTTCTCGCGCCCACGGCGCTGAGCCGGCGGCTGGTGGAGATGAAGCTGCCGTACTTCTTCCTGCTGCTGCAGCAGCCGAAGCCGATGATGGACGCGCTGGTCGACATGCTGAAGGCCAGCGGCGCCAGGACCATGGCCGTCGTCTACGTCGACGACCTGTTCGGGCTCGAGAACTACGCCGCGCTGAAGGTGGCGCTGCAGGGCAGCGGCATCACGCTGGTGGAGGACAAGAGCTACCCGCTGGGCGTGAAGGACCTGAGCCCGGTGCTGCGCTCGATGAAGGACAAGAACCCGGATGCCTTCGTCGGCCTGACCTACCCGCCGGACACCATCCTGGCCAGCCGCCAGGCCAAGGAGATCGGCTTCAACCCGAAGTTCTTCTACGCCTCGGTGGGCACCGCCTTCCAGCTCTACCGCAACGTGATGGGCGCGGGCGCCGAGGGCGTGCTCGGCATGGGCAGCTGGAACGCCAAGACCAGTCCCGGCGCCAAGGCCTACTTCGACGCCCACGTGAAGAAGTTCGGCGCGCAGAAGGAGCCCGACCGCTGGGCCAGCGGCGCCACCTGGGCCGGGCTGGAGATCCTGACCGCCGCGGTGGCCAAGGTCGGCCTGGACCGCAAGGCCATCCGCGAGCACGTCGCCGGCAACGAGCACAGCACCATCCTCGGCAAGGTCCGCTTCGCCGGCAGCGAGAACGTCGGCACCCCCCGGCACCGTGGGGCAGTGGCAGAAGGGCGAGTTCGAGGTGGTGTGGCCGAAGGCCAATGCCACCGCGCCGCTGGTGCCGGCCAAGCCGGCGTGGGCGTGACGGCGACATGAGTCTTGGCGCCTGGCTGGAACTGATCGCCTCCGGCCTCATCACCGGCGGCGTCTACGCCCTGGTCGCGCTCGGCCTGAACCTGCAGTACGGGCTGATGCGCATCCTCAACATCGCCCACGGCGAGTTCCTGATGCTGGGCGCCTTCCTCACCTGGACCGCGCAGCAGCACCTGGGGCTGTCGCCGCTGTTGATGGTGCCGATCTCGTTCGTGCTGCTGATGGCGCTGGGCCTGGTCGTGCACCGGCTGAGCTTCCGCCAGCTGACGCGCACCAGCCCCAACCTCGACGTCTTCGAGGCCCGCGGCCTGATGGTCAGCTTCGGACTGATGTTCCTGGTGCAGAACCTGGCGCAGTCGCTGTGGGGCGGCGACCTGCGCGGCTACGACTACCTGACGGAGCCGGTGGCCTTCGGCGGCGCCCAGTTCGCCGCCAACAAGCTGCTGCTGCTGGCGCTGGCGCTGGGCATCAGCGCCGCGCTCATCGTGACGCTCGGCCGCACGCTCTACGGCAAGGGCGTGCGCGCGCTGATGCAGTCGCCCACCGGGGCGCAGCTGGTGGGCATCGACACCCAGCGGCTGCACCCGCTGATGTTCGGCGTCGGCCTCGGCCTGTCGGGTGTCGCCGGCTGCCTGCTCAGCATGACCTACACCATCTCGCCGTCGATGGGCGAGCCCTACACGGTGACCGCGCTCATCGTCATCACGCTGGGCGGCTTCGGCAGCATGGCCGGCGCGCTGGCCGGCGGGCTGGCGCTGGGCGTCATCGAGGCGGTGGGCATGCACTTCACCAGCCCGTCGCTGAAGTCGCTGCTGTCGTACGGCATCTTCATCGCGGTGCTGCTGTGGAAGCCCAACGGCCTCTTCACCCGCAAGTGATCGGCAAGCCCCGATGAAACGCGACCTCCTCATCCTCGTGGCGCTGGCCGGCTGGGCGCTGGCGGTGCCGCACTACGCCAGCGAGTTCGCCATCTCGCTGGCGCTGACCTGCCTGATGTACACCGCGCTGGCCACCAGCTGGAGCCTGTTCTGCGGCACCACCCGCTACCTGTCGCTGGCCACCAGCGCCTTCTTCGGCATCGGCGCCTACGCCAGCGCGCTGGCGCTGGAGACGCTGGGCTGGTGGTCGGCGCTGGCCATCGGCGCCGGGCTGGCCGCCCTCGTCGCCATCGTCATGGGCGCGGCGGTGCTGCACCTGCGCGGCACCTACTTCGCGGTGCTGACCTTCGGCATGACCGAGCTGATCCGCCACGCCATCACCTACTGGGAGAAGCAGGTCACCGGCACCGTCGGCCGGGTGCTGACCTTCGTGCCCGAGGGCGACACCGTCTACCTCACGGTGCTGGGCCTGGCCGTGCTGTCGGTGGCGGTGTCCATCGCCGTGCGGCGCCACCGCTTCGGCCTGGCGCTGACCGGCATCGGCGCCGACGAGCAGCGGGCGCAGACGCTGGGCGTCAACACCCGGGCGGTGAAGGTCGCCGGCTTCGCGTTGATCGCCGCCTTCGCAGGCGCCACTGGCGCGGCGATGAGCGTGCGCTGGACCTACATCGACCCGGCCACCGTCTTCAACCCCTTCATCGGCTTCCAGACGGTGCTGATCGCGCTCATCGGCGGCGCCGCGACGCTGTGGGGGCCCTTGATCGCCGCGGTGGTCTTCAGCGTCCTGGCGGAGACGCTGCGCCTGCAGGCGCCGCAGGTCTACATGATGACGCTGGGCCTGCTGCTCATCCTGTGCGTGCTGTACCTGCCGGGTGGGCTGGCCTCGCTGCGCGGCAGCACCTTCGGCGGCTGGCGCGACGACCTGCGCACCGGCTGGCGCGGCCTGCGCCAGCGCAAGAAGGCGGTGACCGCATGACCGCGCACCCGCTGCTCGAAGCCCGCGAGGTCACGGTCCGTTTCGGCGGCCTCACCGCGGTCGACGCGGTCAGCGCCGCCTTCGCGCCCGGCGAGCTGGTCGGCATCATCGGCCCCAACGGCGCGGGCAAGACCACCTTCTTCAACGCGCTGTCCGGCGTGGTCGCGCCGACCTCGGGCGAGCTCCACGCCGGCGGCGTGCGCCTGACCGGCGCGCGGCCCGAGCGCTTCGCCCGCCAGGGCGTGGCCCGCACCTTCCAGACGCCGCGGGTGTTCGCCGACCTGAGCGTGGCGCACAACGTCGGCTTCGGGCTGCAGTTCGCCGGCCGCCGCCGCCAGTCCAGCTGGCTGCTCAAGGACGAGGCCAGCATCCTGCAGCTCATCGGCCTCGCGGCGCAGTCGGCGCTGCCGGCCGCCGCCATCACGCCCAGCCAGCAGCGGCTGCTGGAGATCGGCATGGCGCTGGCCACCCGGCCCCGGCTGCTGCTGCTCGACGAGGTGGCCGCCGGCCTGACTGAGGCCGAGGTGGAGGCCATGGCCCAGCTCATCCGGCGGCTGCGCGACGAACTCGACCTCACCGTGATCTGGATCGAACACGCGGTGACCACGCTGCTGCGCCATGTCGAGCGGGTGCTGGTGCTGCACCAGGGCCGCAAGATCGCCGACGGCCTGCCGTCGCAGGTGGTGCGCAACCCGGAAGTGATCGAGGCCTACCTGGGTGACGAGATGGCCGACATGGCCGAGGCCGCCTGAGGACGCCACCCGCCATGAAGAACGACATCGAAGCCGCGCTGGACCGCCGGCTCGCCCATCTCAAGGTCGACGGCCTGTCCGCCGGCTACGGCGCCTTCCTCGTGCTGCGCGAGCTGTCGCTGGAGGCGCGTCCGGGCCTGACCGCCATCCTCGGCCCCAACGGCGCGGGCAAGACCACGCTGCTCAAGGCCATCGCCGGGCTGATCCCGCGCCGCGGCCGCCTGCTGCTGGACGGCGAGCCGATCGAGCCCGACGCCAAGACCTCCGACATCGTGCGCCGCGGCCTGGCGCTGGTGCCCGAGGGCCGCCAGCTCTTCGCCCAGATGACGGTGACCGAGAACCTGGAGCTGGGCGGCTGGCTGTTGCCCCCGGCCGACCGCGCCGCGCGGCTGGAGCAGGCCTTCGCCGACTTCCCCAAGCTGCGCCAGCGCGCGAAGCAGCTCGCCGGCACGATGAGCGGCGGCGAGCAGCAGATGGTGGCCGTGGCCCGCGCCATGATGAGCGCGCCGCGGCTGCTGATGCTCGACGAGCCGTCGCTCGGCCTGGCGCCGAAGATGGTCGACGAGCTGCTCGCCATCGCGCGCCGCATCGCCGACGCCGGCACCACCGTGCTGATGGTCGAGCAGAACGTGAAGAAGGCGCTGGCCGTGGCCGACCGCGGCTACGTGCTCGAGCGCGGCCGCCTGGTCGCCAGCGGGCCGGCCTTCCTGCTCGCCCGCTCCAGCGTCGTGCGCCAGGCCTACCTGGGCGCCGGCGCCTCCCCATCCCCTTCGTCTTCGAATCCCAAGGAGAGAGAGCCCATGTCCGACCTGTCCATGCTCATCAACGGCCTGGCCGTGAGCGCCGAGAAGGGCGCCACCTTCGAGCGCCGCAACCCGCTGGACGGCAGCGTCGCCACCCGCGCGCCGGCGGCGAGCACGGCCGACGCGGTGGCCGCGGTGGAAGCCGCGGCCGAGGCCTTCACCACCTGGAGCAAGACCGGTCCCGGCGAACGCCGCCGCCTGCTGCTCAAGGCCGCCGATGCGCTGGAGGCGAAGACGCCGCAGTTCGTGCAGGCCGTCGGCGCCGAGACCGGCGGCACCGCCATGTGGGCCGGCTTCAACGTGCACCTGGCCGCCGAGATGCTGCGCGAGGCCGCGGGCCTCACCACCCAGATCAGCGGCGAGATCATCCCGTCGGACGTCCCCGGCTCGCTGGCCATGGGCGTGCGCCAGCCGGCCGGCGTGGTGCTGGGCGTCGCGCCGTGGAACGCGCCGATCATCCTGGCCGTGCGCGCCATCGCCACGCCGCTGGCCTGCGGCAACACCGTCATCCTCAAGGGCAGCGAGAACTGCCCGCGCACCCACCAGCTCATCATCGAGGCGCTGCAGGACGCGGGCTTCCCCGCCGGCGTGGTGAACTACCTGACCAACGCGCCGGCCGACGCCGGCACGGTGGTCGAGGCGATGGTGGCGCACCCGGCGGTGCGGCGCGTCAACTTCACCGGCAGCACGCGGGTGGGCAAGCTCATCGCCGTGACCTGCGCCAAGCACCTCAAGCCGGTGGTGCTGGAGCTGGGCGGCAAGGCGCCGCTGCTGGTGCTGGACGACGCCGACCTGGACGACGCGGTCAACGGCGCCGCCTTCGGCGCCTTCGCCAACAGCGGCCAGATCTGCATGTCGACCGAACGCATCATCGTCGACAGGAAGATCGCCGACGACTTCGTCGCCCGCTTCGCCGCCAAGGCGCGCGCGCTGCCACTGGGCGACCCGCGCAAGCCCGAGCCGGTGGTGCTGGGCTCGGTGATCGGCATGGGCACGGTGGAGCACTGCAACGCGCTGATCGACGACGCGCTGGCCAAGGGCGCCAAGCTGGTCTGCGGCGGCAAGGCCGAGAACACGCTGATGCCGGCCACGCTGCTCGACCACGTGACGCCGGCCATGCGCATCTACCACGAGGAGACCTTCGGCCCGGTGAAGTGCATCGTGCGGGTGGACGGGGTCGACGCCGCCGTCGACTGTGCCAACGACAACGAGTACGGCCTGTCGGCCGCGGTCTTCGGCCGCGACGTCGCGCGGGCGATGGAAGTGGCCAAGCGCATCGAGTCCGGCATCTGCCACGTCAACGGCCCGACGGTGCACGACGAGGCGCAGATGCCCTTCGGCGGCGTCAAGGGCTCGGGCCTGGGCCGCTTCGGCGGCAAGGCCGGGGTGCACGAGTTCACCGAGCTGCGCTGGATCACCGTGCAGACCGGCGGCAAGCGGCACTACCCGTTCTGACTCACACGTACCCCAGCGCGCCGGCGACGGCGCCGACGGCGATCAGCCACAGCGGGTTGGGTCGCCAGCGCCACAGCACGGCGGCCGTGCCGGCGGCCAGCGCCCAGGCCGCCGGCTGCTGGTGCCACGGCTCGCCGATGAGCCAGGCCGTGGCCAGCAGCAGGGCCACCGTCAACGGCGCCATGCCGGCGGAGAAGGCGCGCACCGCCAGGTGGTCCTGGTGCCGGCGGCCGAGCCGGGCGGCGCCGACGGCCAGCAGGCTGGACGGCAGCATGATCCCGCTCATCAGCGCCGCCACGCCGCCCCAGCCGGCGGCGTTCCAGCCGAGCAGGGCGACGAACAGCAGGTTCGGCCCGGGGGCGGCCTGCGCCAGCGCGATCGACTCGTTGAACTGGACGTCGGAGAGCCAGCCGTGCTCGTGCACCAGCAGGCGGTGCATGTCGGGCGCGGTGGCGATGGCGCCGCCGACCGACAGCAGCGACAGCACCAGGAAGTGGCCGAAGAGGTAGAGCAGGTCGCCGGCGCTCATGGCAGGGCCCTCCGCGCAAGGCGCTGCGGGATATGCACTTGGGCGCGGCCCGGCGTCTTCATGGCCGGCCCCGCCGCCGCAGCCGCCAGGCGGTGGCCAGCACCGACACCCCGCCGACGGCGGGCAGCACCGCCAGCAGCGGCCAGCGCAGCAGCGCGACGGCGCCGAAGCCGGCGGCGGCGGCCAGCACCACGCCGGGCGTGCCGAGCGCATGGCCGCGCAGCGAGGCGCCGAGCCGCACCGCGGTGGCGGCGATGAGGCCGGCGGCGACGATGCCCATGCCACGCAGCGCGCCGCTGACCTGCGGCAGCTCGGCGTAGCGGGCGTACAGCACCGCCAGCCCCAGCACCACCGCGCACGGCGCCAGCAGCAGGCCCGCCACGCTGGCCAGCGCGCCGCGCCAGCCGAAGCAGCGGTCGCCGTAGATCAGCCCGAGGTTGACGATGTTCGGCCCCGGCAGCACCTGCGACAGCGACAGCAGCTCCAGGAACTGCGCCCGCGTGAGCCAGCGTTGCCGCTCCACCAGGTGGTGCTGGGCGACGACCAGCACGCCGCCGAACCCCTGCAGCGCCAGCACGGTGAAGGCGGCGAACAGCGCCCACGGCGAAGCTGGGGCGGCCAGCGGCAGGGCGTCGTCCTCGGGGGCGGGCGTGGGCATGACGGTCCTGCGTGAGCGGGTCAGCGATGCGCCCGGCCACGGGCGACGAGCGCCGCGCTCAGGGTCAGCCCGGCCACCAGCCAGACCAGCGCCGCCGGCGACAGCGCGGCGTAGCCGAAGCGGCCGAGGATCAGCCCGCCGCTGGCGGTGCCCACCGCCTGCCCGAGGTACAGCGCCGAGGTGTTGAGCGCCATCAGCGCCGGCGCCAGCAGCGGTGCGGCATGGCTCAGCCGCGCCTGCTGGCCCGAGTTGTAGGCGAAGCTGCCGAGCGCCAGCAGCACCGCCGCGGCCAGCGCGGTCGGCACGTCGCCGGCCAGCGGCCACAGCGCCTGGCCGACCACCATCACCACCATCACGGCGGTCACCGCGCGGCCCGGGCCGATGCGGTCGATGTGCCGCGACAGCAGCACGTTGCCGAGGAAGGCGAAGAGGCCGAACCAGAAGAACAGCAGCCCCACCTGCGCCGGCCCGGCGCCCAGCACCTCGCGCGCATAGGGGGCGAAGTAGGCGAACAGCGTGAACTGCCCGGCGCTGCCGCAGGCGGTGACGGCGATGGTGGCCATCAGCCGGCGGTCGACCAGCACCCCGCGCCAGGCGCGGGCCGACAGCGCCGGCGGCTGCACGCCCGCCGGCATGGCGCGCCACAACCACAGCGCCACCCCGGCCGACATCAAGGCCACCAGGGCGAAGGCCCAGCGCCAGCCGAACAGCTCGCCGGTCAGGCTGGCCAGCGGGGTGCCGATCACCGACGCGATCGACCAGCCGAGGAAGACGAAGGTGATGTGGCGGCCGCGCTCGGACGGGGCGCTGAGGTGGCCGATCGCGGCGGCCGCCTGCGGCGTGAACACCGCGGCCGCCAGCACCGACACCGCCCGCAGCAGCGCCAGCTCGCCATAGCCGCCGGCGAAGAAGGAGAGGGCGTGGCCCACCGCGTACAGCAGCAGCGCGCCGACCAGCAGCCGGCGCCGGTCCCAGCCGGAGACCACCGCGGCGGCCAGCGGCGCCGACACGCAGGTGACCGCCGCGCCGATGGCGAACAGCTGCCCGCCCACCGCCACGCTGACCTGCAGCGAGCGCGCCAGGTCGTTGAGCACGCCGGGCACCGCCATCACGCCGCAGCCGATGGCCACGTTGCCGGCCATCAGCGCCCAGCGCATGCCGGCGCCGGCCGCCGGCACGCCGGGCGCGGCCGCCGCACCGACGCCGACCGGCATCAGCGCAGCACCTTCAGCGCGTCGGGGTTGACGATGTTCGTCGGCCGGTTGTTGACGAAGTTGACGACGTTCTCGAAGGCGGCGCCGAAGTACAGCTCGTAGCTGTCCTGTTCGACGTAGCCGATGTGCGGCGTGCACACTGCGTTCTCCAGCCGCAGCAGCGGGTGCCCTTGCAGGATGGGCTCGCTCTCGAAGACGTCCACCGCCGCCATGCCGGGCCGGCCGCGGTTCAGCGCCGAGACCAGCGCGTTGTCCTCCAGCAGCTCGGCGCGCGAGGTGTTGACCAGCAGCGCCGTCGGCTTCATGCGCGACAGGTCCTCCAGCCCGACGATGCCCCGGGTGGCGTCGGACAGGCGCAGGTGCAGGCTCAGCACGTCCGAGGTCTCGAACAGCTGCTCGCGGGAATCGGCGCTGCGGTAGCCGGCGTCGCGTGCGGCGCTGCGCGAGCCCTCGCTGCCCCAGACCACCACGTCCATGCCGAAGGCGCGGCCGTAGCCGGCCACCAGCGAGCCGATCTTGCCGAAGCCCCAGACCCCCAGCGTCTTGCCCTTGAGCACCATGCCGAGGCCGAAGTTGGGCGGCATCGACGCCGCCTTCAGCCCCGACTGCTGCCAGGCGCCGTGCTTCAGGTTGCCGATGTACTGCGGCAGCCGGCGCATGGCGGCCATGATCAGCGCCCAGGTGAGCTCCGCCGGCGCGGTGGGCGAGCCGCCGCCCTCGGCCACCGCGATGCCCAGCCGCGTGCAGGCCTCGATGTCGATGTGCGAGCCGATGCGCCCGGTCTGGGAGATGAGCTTGAGCTTGGGCAGCTTTTCCAGCAGCTGCCTGGGGAAGTGGGTGCGCTCGCGGATGAGCACCAGCACGTCGGCGTCCCGCAGCCGCACCGACAGCTGGCCGATGCCCTTGACGGTGTTGGTGAACACCTTGGCGTTGAGCTGCTCCAGCCGGCTGGCGCAGCGCAGCTTGCGCACCGCGTCCTGGTAGTCGTCGAGGATGATGACGTTCATCCCGGCTCATTGTGCACGGCATGCCGCGGTGGCACCGGCGGCCGGCCGCCGCGCGGCGCCGTTAGGATGCGCCGCCCTCGAACCTCAGGAGACCGCCATGGACACCCTCTCCCTCTACGACGCCAGCGTGCCCGTGCTGGGTCGCATGCTGGTCAACATGACGCGCTGGCTGGACAAGGCCGCCGAGCACGCCCAGGCCAAGGGCTTCGACCCCGGGGTCTACCTGACCCTGCGGCTGGCGCCGGACATGCTGCCGTTCACCAAGCAGATCCAGATCGCCAGCGACAACGCCAAGGGCTGCGTGGCCCGGCTGGCCGGCATCGACGTGCCGAGCTTCGAGGACCAGGAGGCCAGCCTGGACCAGCTGAAGGCGCGGCTGGAGCGCACGCGCCAGTTCGTCACCTCGGTGCCGGCCGAGCGCTTCGAGGGCGCTGCCACCCGCGAGATCGTGCTGCCGATGCGCAACCGGGAGCCGCTGCGCTTCGACGGCCGCGCCTACCTGACCGGCTTCGCGCTGCCCAACTTCTACTTCCACGCGACGACGACCTACGCGCTGCTGCGCCATGCCGGCGTGCCCCTGGGCAAGGGCGACTTCCTGGGCGGCTGACGACCGCCGCGCGGCCGCGGGGTTCGGGCGGCCGCCCGTGGCTCAGGCGCGGACCGCCGCGCCCGCCGATCGCGGCAGCCGCGTCGGGAAGTGCCGGTTCAGGCCGGCCAGGCGCTGGTGCGCCCGGGCCTCGCCGTGCTGCATGGCCACCAGCTGGAACAGCTCGGCGCGCAGGTGCCACAGCTCCAGCAGCGAGCGGGCGCGCGATGCGCGCGACCGCAGGAAGTCGGCCGGCTGGCCGGTCAGCCCGTCGAGGCCGGCGGCGAAGTCGTCGCGCGCCCGCTGCAGGGCCTCGCCGACCGTCTCCGGACGGGTGGCGGCCTCACCGACCAATGCCCGCCGCAGCGCCCTCGACCAGCGCGGGGCGGCCTCCGGGAGCAGCGACGGCGGGCAGACCTCGAGCCGCGAGGTGACCGGCGCGGGGGGCGGCAGGTGGCGGGCGGACAGGCGGGTGAGGGCGGCGAGCATGAACATCTTCTCGGCCGGCGGCGCCGGCGCTTGAGAAGAATCTTCCGTCCGTGCGGGAAGTCACGAAGCGCCGAACAAGCGGGCGCGGACCGTGCAGTTCATCGCCTGCGATGGCTCACCAGCGGGCCAAGCGCCGGGCCCGCCACCGACCAGAGGCCGGTGGCCTCAGCAGGCGCGGACAGTCCGCAGGGACTGTCCACGTCCGGCCTCGGTTCACCAAGACGGCCCGCATCCCCTCGGGGGATCGGTCGACGTACCCGTCGAGCGAGGGGCCTACATCAACAAGGTGTTGCGGATCAGGCCGACGGCCACGCCTTCGAGCTCGAAGGGCTCGCCCGGCGCCACCTTGATGACCTCGAAGTCCGGGTTCTCGGGCAGCAGCTCGATCGCGCCCTTGCTGCGCTTGAGCCGCTTGACGGTCACCTCGTCGCCCAGCCGGGCGACGACGATCTGGCCGTTCTGCGCCTCGGTGGTCTTCTGCACGGCCAGCAGGTCGCCGTCGAGGATGCCGGCGTCGCGCATGCTCATGCCGCGCACCTTGAGCAGGAAGTCGGGCTTGCGCGCGAAGAGCGTGGCCTCGACGTTGTAGGTGCGGTCGATGTGCTCCTGGGCGAGGATGGGGCTGCCCGCGGCCACCCGGCCGACCAGCGGCAGCGCCAGCTGCGCCATGCCGGGCAGCGGCAGCGAGAACTGCCGGCCGCGCGCCTGGTTGAGCGCGCGCAGCACCTCGGACTTGAGCCGGATGCCGCGCGAGGTGTTGCCCACCAGCTCGATCACGCCCTTGCGGGCCAGCGCCTGCAGGTGCTCCTCGGCGGCGTTGGCCGAGCGGAAGCCGAGCTCGCCGGCGATCTCGGCCCGGGTCGGCGGGGCGCCGGTGCGCTCGATGGCGCTGCGCACCAGGTCGAGCACCTGCTGCTGGCGCTCGGTGAGCTTGGGCCGCTCCTCGGACTCCGCCGCGGACGGCTCGCCGGTTGCGGTACCGTGCCGGGCGGTCGGGGATGCGCCCTTGGGGCGGCCGGGCGGGTTCATGCGCTGGCTCCTGCGGCCTTGCGGCCGGCTGTCGGTCTGTACAGACCTGTATTTTCATCCAGACACTGTCACATGCCAAGCACTTCGTCGTCCGTCGCGCCCGCGGTGCTGCTGCTCGGCACCGGCGGCACCATCGCCGGCGTGTCGCCGGCGGCGGGCCAGCCGTACGTCGCCGGCGTGCTGCCCGCGCAGGCCTTGGTCGCCGGGCTGGCGTTGCCACCGGGCGCGGCGGTGCGGCCGGAGACGGTGGCCGCCATCGACAGCAAGGACATGGACGGTGCCACCTGGGCCCGGCTGGCGCGTCGGTTGGCCGCCGCGTTGGGCGAGCCGTGGGCCGGTGTCGTCGTCGCCCACGGCACCGACACGCTGGAGGAAACCGCCTACCTGCTGGCCCGGCTGGCCGACCCGCGGGTGCCGGTGGTGCTGACCGGCGCCATGCGGCCGGCGGACGCGGCTGAGGCCGACGGGCCGCGCCACCTGGCCCATGCCGTCGCGGTGGCCGCCTCGGGCTCGCCGTCCGGTGTCTGGGTGGCCTGGGAGGCCGGCTGCACCGGCCGGGGGGCCTGCGCAAGCTGCACGGCTGGCGGCTGGACGCCTTCGACAGCCCGGAGCCGGTGCCGCTGCCGGCGCCGCTCGGATGGCCGGCCCTGCCCGACGAGGGTGATGCCTGGCCCTGGGTCGAGATCGTCACCAGCCACGGCGATGCGCGGGCCGGCGGGGGTGCAGGCGCTGGTCGACGCCGGCGTGCAGGGCCTCGTCGTCGCCGGCACCGGCAACGGCACGGTGCACGCGCGGCTGCTGGCGGCCTTGGAGGCGGCGGCCGCGCAGGGCGTGGCCGTCTGGTGGACCTCGCGCTGCGCCTTCGGCGGCCTGGCCGAGGGACGCCCCGACGGCGGCCGCCTGTCGGGGCCGCCGCGTCCGCCCGGCCTGCTGGGCCTGGCGGCGCCGCTGCTGCGGCTGGAGCTGGTGCTTCAGCTCGCCTTGCGACGGCGGGCGGCCCAGCCGACCACGCCCAGCCCGCCGAGCATCAGCGCGTAGGTCTCGGGTTCGGGGATGGGCGCCAGCGCGAACAGCGCGGTGCCGGGGTTGACGCCGTCGGCGCCTTCGTTGGCCACCGCCAGGTAGTAGAAGCCGTCCATCTCGAAGCCAGTCAGGCCTTCGGGTCGCAGCAGGCCGTCGTTGACCAGCAGGCGCACGAAGCTGGTGTCGGCGGGGTCGGTGATGTCGAACACCGCCACCGAGCCCTGCTTGGTGCGCTCCAGGCCGATGAAGGCGTAGGTGCGGCCGCCGATGGTCAGCAGCGCCAGCCCCTCGGGCTCGACGCCCTTGTCGCGGCTGCGCTCGTCGTCGTAGAGGCCCAGCTTGTTGGCCTCGCGGTCGAGGATGGAGCCGCTGTCGTAGACCAGGTCGCCGTTCTCGTCGCGGATCGAGAAGGACCGCGCCCCGGCGGCGTAGTAGTTGCCGAGGGTGGAATCGGTGGTGATGCGCACCCGGCCGTAGTTGTTGTTCGGCACCGTGTTGCCGGACACCGCATTGACGGTGGTGCGGTCCACGTTGTCCTCGCGGAAGTCGCCTTCGTTGACGGTGATGAAGTAGTGCTTGCCGCTGGCGTCGGTGTGGGTGCCGAGCGCGTCGGGCATGTACAGCCCCTTGAGCGGCACGTTGACGAACTGCACGGCGTTGTTGTTGTCGCGGGTGTCGATCTCGTTGCCCGGCAGGTTGAAGTCCTTGGTGCCGAGGCTGAACACCGTCGTCGCGGCGTTGTTCGACAGGTTGATCACCGCGACGTTGTTGTGCTCCTGCAGCGAGACATAGGCCTTGCTGCCGTCCTTGCTGACCGCGATGTATTCGGGCTCCACGTTCATGCCCGGGTTGCGCACCACGTTGCCCTGGTTGGTGCCGGTCTGCGGCAAGCCGCCGAAGGTGACGTTGGCGGCCACGGTGCGGCTGGCCATGTCGATGATGCTGACGCTGCCCACCGGGTCGGTGTTGAGCACGTAGGGCGTGTCGGCGACGGCGTTCGGCGTGCCCTCGTTGGCCACCAGCAGCTTGCTG
Organism: Aquabacterium sp. J223; assembly: GCF_024666615.1. Taxonomy (NCBI): domain Bacteria; kingdom Pseudomonadati; phylum Pseudomonadota; class Betaproteobacteria; order Burkholderiales; family Sphaerotilaceae; genus Aquabacterium; species Aquabacterium sp. J223. Next base: position 2,164,608 of record NZ_CP088297.1, read on the forward strand.
CCGTCGGGGGTGAAGGTGAGCATGTCGGGCAGGGCGCCGACGGTGATGGCGTTGGTGCCGGGCAGCAGTTGCCGCGTGGCGGTGCTGTAGAGCAGCACCTGGCCGTTGTTGCGGCGGTCGCCCGAGGCCTCCACGGCCAGTGCCGCGATGCCGTTGTGGATGGCGACGCTGTTCACCGAGCCGAAGGCGGCGGTGTTGATGAAGCTCACCGGCGTGCCGGTCTTGGCGTCGAGCACGTGCACGCCGCTGGGACCGGAGACCCACAGCGTCTTCGTGCCCGCGTCGAAGCTGACGATCTCGGACAGGAAGCCCGACACCGCCGAATGCGTCTGGGTCCACACCAGTTGCGCCTGGTCGAGCGGGCCCGCGACGGCGACCGATGCGGCCAGCGTCAGCGTTGCGGCGGCGGCGAGCCGGGTCGGCTGGAGGAAGGACAGGGGGTGGCGGGCCGTCATGGCGTTGCACGCAGGAGGCGTGGAGAGTTGGCAAAACCCTGTAACGCTATGGCGGTCGGATGACAGCACCGTGACACCGGCAGCCCCCGGACGGAGGGGAGGGGAAGGGCAGGGCGCCCTTCCTGCAACGATCAGACGATGTTCAACGTCACGTCGATGTTGCCCCGGGTGGCGTTGGAGTAGGGGCACACCTGGTGGGCCGCGTCGACCAGCGCGCGGGCCTCGTCCTTGTCCATGCCCGGCAGCGAGATGTTCAGCGTGGCCTGGATGCCGAAGCCGCCCGGGATGGGGCCGATGCCGACGTCGGCCGCGATCGACACGTCGGCCGGCACCTTGATCTTCTTCTGCGCGCCCACCGCCTTCATCGCGCCGATGAAGCAGGCCGAGTAGCCGGCGGCGAACAGCTGCTCGGGGTTGGTACCGGGACCGCCCGCGCCGCCGAGTTCCTTCGGCGTGGACAGCTGCACCTTCAGGGCGCCGTCGGAGGATTCGGCCTTGCCTTCGCGTCCGCCGGTGGCGGTGGCGTGGGCGGTGTAGAGAACTTTTTCGAGCGCCATGGCGATGTCCTTGGGGGTCGGTGGGGGAGGGAAGGGAACGCCGCCTCAGGCGGCGTCGTGGGAAAGCGGGGTCTTGGGCAGCAGGTCGTCGCGCAGGCGCTTGAGCCGGCTGGTCAGGCGGGCCACCTCGTCCAGGCTGCAGCCGGTGGCCTCCGCCAGTGACAGCGGCACCGAGGCGGCCCGGCCCTTGAGCTGCCGCCCGGCGGGCGTGAGCTGCAGCAGCACGCGGCGTTCGTCGGCGGCGTCGCGCAGGCGCTGCACCAGGCCGGCCGCTTCCAGCCGCTTGAGCAGGGGCGTGAGGGTGCCGCTGTCCAGCCCCAGCCGCTCGCCCACCGCGCCGACCGACAGGCCGTCGGCCTCCCACAGCGACAGCATCACCAGGTACTGCGGGTAGGTCAGGCCGAGCGGTTCGAGCAGCGGCTTGTAGGTCCGCGTCATCGCCAGCGAGGCCGAATAGAGCGCGAAGCACAGCTGGTGGTCCAGGCGCAGCAGCGCATCGGCATCGACCGTCGCGGGCCGTCGGCCGCGGTCGGAGGGTGGGGTGCGCTTGCTGGGCATGGGCTGAAGTATTGCACACAATTGAATCGTGTGCTGTTGGTTCCCGCGTCGCGTGCAGGGTCGTTGGCGCCGCGGCGTGGGAACACCGCTTGCACTGGCGGGCCATGGTCCGACACCCAGCCTGCCGTTCATGACCACCGCCTTGCCGCAGGCGGTGCGCCGTTCGCTCGAGAAGACCTTCGGCATCCGACGGCTGCGTGGCGGCCAGGCCGAGGTCATCGCCCGCGTGCTGGAGGGCCGGGACACCCTGGCCGTGATGCCCACCGGTGCCGGCAAGTCGCTGTGCTACCAGTTGCCGGCGCTGCACCTGGACGGCCGCACGGTGGTGGTGTCACCGCTGATCGCGCTGATGAAGGACCAGGCCGACAAGCTGGACGAGGCCGGCGTGGCCGCCGAGGCGCTGCACAGCGCGTTGCCGGCGGGCGAGGAACGCGCCGCGCTGCAGCGCCTGGCCGAGGACGAGCAGGGCATCGTCTTCACCACGCCGGAGCGGCTGGCCGACGCCGACTTCCTCGCCACGCTGCAGTCCGCCAAGGTGGGGCTGCTGGTGGTCGACGAGGCGCACTGCATCTCGCAGTGGGGCCACGACTTCCGGCCCGCGTTCCTGCAGATCGGCGAGGCGGCCAAGGCGCTGGGCTCGCCGCCGGTGCTGGCGCTGACCGCCACCGCCACCCCGCAGGTCATCGAGGACATCCGCCGTCAGTTGCGCCGGCCGCGGCTGGAGGTGGTGAACACCGGCGTCTACCGGCCGAACCTGGTCATGCAGGTGGTGCAGGCCACCAGCGAGGACGAGAAGGACCGGCGGCTGGACGAGGCGCTGTCGCGCGCCGAGGGCAGCGGCATCGTCTACACCGCCACGGTGAAGGCGGCGCAGGCGGTGCACGCCCGGCTGCTGGCCGCGGGGGAGTCGGTCGCGCTGTACCACGGCAAGCTGCGCGCGGCCGAGCGCCATGCCGCGCAGGACCGCTTCATGAACGGCGAGGTGCGGCTGATGGTCGCGACCAACGCCTTCGGCATGGGCATCGACAAGCCCGACATCCGCTTCGTGCTGCACTACCAGATGCCCGGCAAGCTGGAGGCCTACCTGCAGGAGGCCGGTCGTGCCGGGCGCGACGGCGACAAGGCCGACTGCCTGCTGCTGTTCCACCGCAAGGACCGCCAGGTGCAGCAGTTCTTCCTGGCGCATGCGCACCCCGGCGAGGCGGACCTGGCCGCGGTGCACGGGGCGCTGACGACCGCCGGCGGTCCGCTGACGCTGGCCGCGCTGGCCGAGGCGCTGCCCGGCTTCACCCCGGGCCGGCTGCAGTCGGTGCTGACGCGGCTGCGCGACGCCGGCCGGGTGCGCACCGACCGGCAGCGGCGTTGGCGCAGCGTGGGCCGCGAGCCGCTGGACGCGCCGGCCCTGCAAGCCCTGGTGGTCGAGCAGCAGGAACAGGACGAGCACGACCGCGAGGCGCTGGAGCGCATGGTGTTCTACGCCCAGACCGGCTGGTGCCGCTGGCGGGTGCTGCTCGACTGGTTCGGCGAGGCGCCGCCCTTCGAGCAGCACTGCGGGCACTGCGACAACTGCCTGCGGCCGCCGGTGGTGCCCGCCGAGCCCGGCGACACCGACAGGCCCGCCACCGAGGCGCCGGCGGTGCCGCGCTTCGCCGCCGGCGACAGCGTGGTGGTGCCGCGCCATGGCGACGGCCGGGTGCTTTCGGTGGCCGGCGACGAGGTGGAGGTGGTCTTCCCCGACGGGCAGGCCCGCCGCTTCGTCGCCGACTACGTCAGGCGGAGCGCGTAGCGGCGGTCAGGCGATGTCGCCGCAGTGCAGTTCGAAGCGGCCCAGCCGCCGGTCCTCGAAGAAGTGCTCCAGCGTGCGCCGGGTGGTGCGGAAGGCCAGGTCCTCCCACGGGATCTCGTCCTCGCGGAAGAGGCGGGCCTCCATGCTCTCCGGGCCCGGCGCGAAGTCGGTGTCCTTCAGCGTCGCCAGGTAGAACAGGTGGACCTGGCCGACGCGGACCACGTTGAGCAGCGTGAACAGCGCGCCGATCTCGATGCGGGCGCCGGCCTCTTCCTCGGTCTCGCGTTCGGCGCCGCCGGCGGTGGTCTCGCCGAGTTCCATGAAGCCGGCCGGCAGCGTCCAGAAGCCGCGCCGCGGCTCGATGTTGCGCTTGCACAGCAGCACCTGGTCGCCCCACACCGGCAGCGTGCCGACCACGTTCAACGGGTTCTGGTAGTGGATGGTGGCGCAGGCCGGGCACACCGCGCGTTCGCGGTTGTCGTCCTCCGGCACCCGGTACTCGACCGCGCTGCCGCAGGCGCGGCAGTGCTGGATGCGGGCGGCCTGGAAGAGCATGCGGCGCAGTGTAGCCAACGGGTGTCGCGGGCCACGGCCGCAGGGCCTGCATGGCATCATCGATCGCACAGGCCCGCCCGGGCCGCTGTCGAGGAGATGTCATGAGCCTGGTCCTTGCCGCGCCGCCGGCCATCACCGTGCCGGTGCGTGGCGGCGGCGAATTCCCGGTCCGCCGCGTCTACTGCGTCGGCCGCAACTACGTCGAGCATGCGATCGAGATGGGCCACACCGGCCGCGAGCCGCCGTTCTTCTTCCTCAAGCCGGCGGACAACGTCCTGCCGGTGCGCGAGGGCGAGACCGGCACCATGCGCTACCCGACGCTGACCCAGAGCCTGCACCACGAGCTGGAGCTGGTGGTGGCCATCGGCGAGGGCGGCAGCGACATCCCGGTCGAGCAGGCGATGCGCCACGTCTGGGGCTACGCGGTCGGCCTCGACATGACCCGCCGCGACCTGCAGAACGACATGAAGAAGCAGGGCCGGCCGTGGGAGATCGGCAAGGCCTTCGAGGAGAGCGCGCCGATCGGCGAGCTGGTGCGCGCGGCCGACGCCTCGGTGAACGCCGACACCGCCATCGCGCTCACGGTCAACGGCCAGCCGCGGCAGGCCAGCCGCATCGGCAAGCTGATCTGGGGCATCCCGGAGGTCATCGCCCACGCGTCCGCGGCGTGGACGCTGGCGCCGGGCGACCTGATCTACACCGGCACCCCCGAGGGCGTGGCGGCGGTGGTGCCGGGCGACCTGCTGGAAGCGCGCATCGACGGCCTGCCGTCGCTGTCCCTGCGCATCGCGCCGCGCTGAAGCCTGGACCGCGCACCGCCGTGCAGCTCTACAACTACTTCCGTTCGTCGGCGTCCTACCGGGTGCGCATCGCGCTCGCCCTGAAGGGCCTGCAGGCCGACTACCGCCCGGTGCAGATCGTCAAGGGCGAGCAGTTCGCCGACGCCTACCAGGCGCTGTCGGCCACGCCGCTGGTGCCGCTGCTGGTCGACGACGACGGCAGCCGGCTGCACCAGTCGATGGCCATCATCGAGTACCTGGACGAGACCCACCCCGAGCCGCCGCTGCTGCCGCGCGACCCGGCCGGCCGCGCCCGCGTGCGCGCGATGGCGCAGGACATCGCCTGCGAGATCCACCCGCTGAACAACCTGCGCGTGCTGCGCTACCTGGTGCGCGACCTCGGCGTCGCCGACGAGGCCAAGGACCGCTGGTACCGCCACTGGGTGGAGGAGGGCTTGGCGGTGGTCGAGCGCCAGCTGGCCGCCGCGCCGTCGCGCTTCTGCCACGGCGACACGCCGACGCTCGCGGACTGCGTGCTCGTGCCGCAGGTCTTCAACGCCCGCCGCATGAACTGCCGCGAGGACCACCTGCCGAACGTGGTGCGCGTGGTCGAGGCCTGCATGGCGCTGCCGGCCTTCGAGGCGACGCAGCCGGCTCACTGCCCGGATGCCGCCTGATCCGGCGCCGGCCTGGGACGCCGCCGACCTGCTCGAGGGCTGGCCGGCGCTGCCCGGCGTCGGCGCCGCGATGACCGACCGGCGGGGCGGTGCCAGCACCGGCCCCTGGTCCGGCTTCAACCTCGGCGACCACGTCGGCGACGCGCCCGCCGCGGTCGCTGCGAACCGCGACGCGCTGCAGCGGCACCTCGGCGTGCGGCCGGTCTGGCTGCGCCAGGTGCACGGGCGAGACGTGCTGCGGCTGGCGCACGCCGACGCCGAGGCCGGTGCGCCGGCGCCCCTCGCCGACGCCGCGGTGACCGCCGAACGCGGCCTGGCCTGCGCCATCCTCGTGGCCGACTGCCTGCCGGTGCTGTTCGCCGACGTGCACGGCCGGGCGGTGGGCGCGGCGCATGCCGGCTGGCGCGGGCTGGCCGGCGGCGTGCTGGAGGCCACCGTGCAGGCGCTGTGCGGCCTCACCGGCGGGACGGCGTCGCAACTGCGCGCCTGGCTCGGTCCCTGCATCGGCCCGGCGGCCTTCGAGGTCGGCGAGGACGTGCTGCAGGCCTTCGGCGCCGCCGGCGACGGGTCGTCGGCCGGGCGTTTCACGCCGCAGGGCCGGCGCGACGGCCGCGCCCGCTGGACCGCCGACCTGGCCGGACTGGCCCACGACCGGCTGCGCGCCTGCGGCGTGCACGACGTCAGCGCCTGCGGCCGCTGCACCGTGCAGGACCCGGTGCAGGGCGGCTTACGTTTCTTTTCGTTCCGGCGCGACGGCGTCACCGGCCGCATGGCCGCGCTGGTCTGGCGCCGTTGAGGCCGGCCCGGCCGCGTCCGCGTCGCGCCGCCGCTTCAGCCGGCGCCGGGCCGGCGTGGCCATGAGGTAGAGCACCACGCCCATCGGCAGCAGCCCGTACAGCAGCAGGGTGAAGAAGGCGCCGAGCAGCGTCCCGTTCGGCGCCGTCGCTTCCGCCACCGCCATCATCAGCACCACGTAGCCCCAGGCCACCGCCACGATCAGCATCGACCCCGCCTTTTGCCGACTTCAATTTCGGCGATGATGTCACCGCCTCCCCGGGCCGCGGACCCCGGGGCGCCGAGGAGAACAACGATGAACGCGCCTGAATCCATGCACCCGCGGCCCGCCGCTGCCGCGAGCTTCCCACCCGTTGCCGACCTGGGTGTGGCCTTCGGCGACCTGCTGCAGCGCTTCGGCAAGGTGCAATTGCCGGCCGACGCGATGGCCCGGCTGCAGGCCGAGTACGTCGAGCAGGCGCGGGCCCTGTGGGACGAGGCGCTGGCGCCGCAGGCCGCCCCGGCACCGCTGAAGGACCGCCGCTTCGCCGCGCCGGTCTGGCAGGAGCAGGCCCATGCCCGCTTCGCCGCCAGCCTGTACCTGCTCAACGCCCGCACCCTGGCGCGCATGGCCGACCTGCTGGACGGCGACCAGAAGACCCGCGAGCGCATCCGCTTCGCGGTGCGCCAGTTCGTCGACGCGACCAGCCCCAGCAACTACCTGCCGCTGAACCCGGAGGCGCTGCAGAAGGCCGTCGAGACCCAGGGCCAGAGCCTGATGGCCGGCCTTCAACACCTGCTGCACGACGTGCGCCAGGGCCATGTCTCGCAGACCGACGAGACGGTGTTCGAGGTCGGCCGCAACGTCGCCACCACCGAGGGCCAGGTGGTGTTCGAGAACGAGCTGCTGCAGCTCATCGAGTACCGGCCGCTGACCGAGACGGTGCACGAGCGGCCCATCCTGTTCGTGCCGCCCTGCATCAACAAGTACTACATCCTCGACCTGCAGCCGGAGAACTCGCTCATCCGCTACACCGTGGCCGAGGGCCACCGGACCTTCGTCATCAGCTGGCGCAACCCCGACGAATCGCTGTCCGACAAGGGCTGGGACGACTACATCGAGGACGGTGTGCTGCGCGCCATCCAGGTGGTGCAGAGCATCTCGCGGCAGGAGCGCATCAACACGCTCGGCTTCTGCGTCGGCGGCACCCTGCTGGCCACCGCGCTGGCGGTGCTGGAGGCGCGCGGCGAGCGGCCGGCCGAGAGCCTGACGCTGCTGACCACCTTCCTCGACTTCTCGGACACCGGCGTCATCGACGTCTTCATCGACGAGACGGCGGTGAAGCTGCGCGAGCTGACCATCGGTGCGCAGGCGCCCACCGGCCCCGCGCTGCTGCGGGGCCAGGAGCTGGCCAGCACCTTCAGCTTCCTGCGCCCGAACGAGCTGGTCTGGAACTACGTGGTGGGCAACTACCTGAAGGGCGAGACGCCGCCGCCCTTCGACCTGCTGTTCTGGAACTCCGACGCCACCAACCTGCCGGGCCCGATGTTCTGCTGGTACCTGCGGCACACCTACCTGGAGGACCGGCTGAAGGTGCCGGGCGCGCTGCAGGTCTGCGGGGTGCCGCTGGACCTCGGCCGGCTGGCCCTGCCGACCTACGTCTACGCCTCGCGCGAGGACCACATCGTGCCGTGGCCCTCGGCCTACCGCAGCACCGGCGTGCTGAAGGACGCCGACTGCCGCTTCGTGCTCGGCGCCTCCGGACACATCGCCGGCGTGATCAACCCGCCGGCCAAGGGCAAGCGCAGCCATTGGCTGCGGCCCGGTGACGCCGCCCTGCCGTCCAGCCCGTCCGAATGGCTGGCCGGCGCCGAGGAACGGCCCGGCAGCTGGTGGCCCGACTGGTCGGCCTGGCTGGCCCGCCGGGCGGGGGGCCGGGTCAAGGCGCCGACGTCCTTCGGCAGCCGGGTGTACAAGCCGATCGAGCCGGCGCCCGGCCGCTACGTCCGGCAGCGGGCCTGACCGACCCGACCGCCGTTCCGTCCCCGACCTTCTTCCGTTCCCCCACGCAGGAGACCCTCATGAGCCAAGAAGACATCGTCATCGTCGCCGCCGCCCGCACCGCGGTGGGCAAGTTCGGCGGCACGCTGGCCAAGACGCCGGCGGCCGAGTTGGGCGCCACCGTCATCAAGGCACTGCTGGAGCGCAGCGGTCTCGCCGGGGAGCAGATCGGCGAGGTCATCCTCGGCCAGGTGCTGCAGGCCGGCACCGGCCAGAACCCGGCGCGCCAGGCGGTCATCAAGTCGGGCCTGCCGCAGGCGGTGCCGGCGATGACCATCAACAAGGTCTGCGGCTCGGGCCTGAAGGCGGTGATGCTGGCCGCCCAGGCCATCCGCGACGGCGACAGCGAGATCGTCATCGCCGGCGGCCAGGAGAGCATGAGCCTGTCGCCGCACGTGCTGCAGGGCAGCCGCGACGGCCAGCGCATGGGCGACTGGAAGATGGTCGACTCGATGATCACCGACGGCCTGTGGGACGTGTACAACCAGTACCACATGGGCATCACCGCCGAGAACGTGGCCAAGAAGTACGGCATCGGCCGCGAGGCGCAGGACGCGCTGGCGCTGGCCAGCCAGCAGAAGGCTGCCGCCGCCCAGGAGGCCGGCCGCTTCAAGGACGAGATCGTGCCGGTGTTGATTCCCCAGAAGAAGGGCGACCCGATCGTCTTCGCCGCCGACGAGTTCATCAACAAGAAGACCAGCGCCGAGGCGCTGGCCGGCCTGCGCCCGGCCTTCGACAAGGCGGGCAGCGTGACCGCGGGCAACGCCTCCGGCCTGAACGACGGCGCCGCCGGCGTGGTGGTGATGAGCGCGAAGAAGGCGCAGGCGCTGGGCCTGAAGCCGCTGGCGCGCATCGCCAGCTATGCCAGCGCCGGCCTCGACCCGGCCATCATGGGCATGGGGCCGGTGCCCGCGGCGCGCAAGGCGCTGGAGCGGGCGGGCTGGAAGCCGGCCGACCTGGACCTGCTGGAAATCAACGAGGCGTTCGCCGCGCAGGCCTGCGCCGTGCACCAGGAGATGGGCTGGGACACCAGCAAGGTGAACGTCAACGGCGGCGCCATCGCCATCGGCCATCCGATCGGTGCCTCCGGCTGCCGCATCCTGGTGACACTGCTGCACGAGATGCAGAAGCGCGATGCGAAGAAGGGCATCGCCTCGCTGTGCATCGGCGGTGGCATGGGCGTTGCGTTGACCGTCGAGCGCTGAGTTTCCGGCCCCCGCTCGCTGTCGCACCGGCTTCGAGCGGCGGTCGGGCCGCTCGGGTCGGTCCGCCGCCGGCCCGGGCGGGCTCGCGTTACAGGGCAAGCCCGGGCTTGCCCCGCCGCGCGGCGGCCCGCAACCTGTCATCCAGCGCCGCTAGGCTCAACCCACCCTTCAGGAGAACGTTCCCCATGGCTCAACGCATTGCCTACGTCACCGGCGGCATGGGCGGCATCGGCACTTCCATGTGCCAGCGCCTGCACCGCGACGGATTCAGGGTCATCGCCGGCTGCGGTCCCAGCCGCGACTACGACAAGTGGCTGGGCGAGCAGAAGGCCCTCGGCTTCACCTTCTATGCGTCGGTGGGCAACGTCGCGGACTGGGAATCGACGGTGCAGGCCTTCGCCAAGGTCAAGGCCGAGCACGGGCCGGTGGACGTGCTGGTGAACAACGCCGGCATCACCCGCGACGGCACCTTCCGCAAGATGAGCCGTGCCGACTGGGACGCGGTGATCGACACCAACCTCAACAGCATGTTCAACGTGACCAAGCAGGTCATCGACGACATGCTGGACCGCGGCTGGGGCCGCATCATCAACATCAGCTCGGTCAACGGCGAGAAGGGCCAGTTCGGCCAGACCAACTATTCGGCGGCCAAGGCCGGCATGCACGGCTTCACCATGGCGCTGGCGCAGGAGGTGGCGAGCAAGGGCGTGACGGTGAACACCGTGAGCCCGGGCTACATCGCCACCGAGATGGTCAAGGCGGTGCGCCAGGACGTGCTGGACAAGATCGTCGCCCAGATCCCGGTGCGCCGACTCGGCAACCCGGAGGAGATCGCCTCCATCGTCTCCTGGCTGGCCGGCGACGAGTCCGGCTTCACCACCGGCGCCGACTTCAGCTGCAACGGCGGCCTGCACATGGGGTGAGCCCGGACGCGGAAGGTCCAGCGGACCTTCTGTGCCTGGCGAACGACCGGCTTGCGCCCGGCTGGGGTAAGGACGTCAGGGCCTGCCTGCGCAGGCCCTGTCGCCTCGGACCACTCGCCGGCATGCAGGCCGGCGAGCGGCGCTGAGCCTAGGGCCTCACCAGCGCCCCCAGCTCTTCCTCGCTGAACCCCGCCCGCCGCCGCGCCTCCAGGTTGAACGGCGGCTTCAGCCGCGGCGCGCCGTGGCGCCGCGCCAGCACCGGGTAGTGCGCCACCGGGTCCAGCCCGTCGCGCGCGCACAGCCAGCCGTACCAGCGGTTGCCGATGGCCACATGGCCCACCTCGTCGCGCAGGATGACGTCGAGGATCTCCACCGCCCGCACGTCGCCGGCGCGGCGCAGGCGCTGCTGCATCGGCGGCGTGGCGTCCAGCCCGCGCGCCTCCAGCGTGCGCGGCACCAGCGCCATGCGGGCCAGCGGGTCGGCGGCGGTGCGCTCGCACATGGTCCACAGGCCGTCGTGGGCGTCGAAGTCGCCGTAGCGGCAGCCGAGCGTGGCCAGGTGCCCGGCCAGCAGGCCGAAGTGCAGCGCCTCTTCCGACGCCACCTGCAGCCAGTCGCGGTAGTAGGCGGGCGGCAGGCCGGCGAAGCGCCACACCGCGTCCAGCGCCAGGTTGATGGCGTTGAACTCGATGTGCGCCACCGCGTGCAGCAGCGCCGCCCGGCCCTCGACGGTGAAGGGGCTGCGCCTCGGCACCGCCGCCGGATCGACGAGCCGGGGACGCGCCGGCCGGCCGGGCAGCGGCGCGTCGCAGGCCAGCACGGCGTCGGGCGCGAGCACCGCGTCGGGCGCGCGCACGGCATTGCCCAGCGCCCGCGCCGCCACGGCCTTGTCCTCGGGGTCGGCCAGGCGCAAGACCTCCAGCGCGCGTCGTCTGAGCTCCATTCCTACAATGATCGCACCCGGCCCGTGCCCCTTGCGGTGCCGCCGCCCACCCCCACTTCCACCGCCATGGCCCTGTACTCGCTGGACGACATCATTCCCCGTGTCCCGGCCTCGGCCTGGGTGGCCGAATCGGCCGACGTGATCGGCCAGGTGGCGCTGGGCGAGGACGCCAGCGTCTGGCCCGGCGCGGTGCTGCGCGGCGACACCGACTGGATCCGTGTCGGTGCGCGCAGCAACGTGCAGGACGGCGCGGTGCTGCACACCGACGCCGGCGTCGAGCTGGTGATCGGCGACAACGTGACCGTCGGCCACCAGGTGATGCTGCACGGCTGCACCATCGGCGACGGCGCCCTCATCGGCATCCAGGCGGTGGTGCTGAACGGTGCCCGGATCGGCCGGAACTGCCTGGTCGGCGCCGGTGCGGTGGTGACCGAGGACAAGGCGTTCGAGGACGGCTGGCTCATCCTCGGCGCCCCGGCGCGGGCGGTGCGGCCGCTGACGGCAGAGCAACTGGCGCGCCTCGCCTATTCCGCACAGCACTATGTGGACGCCGCCCGCCGCATGCGCCGCGGGCTGAAGCGCATCGGCTGAAGAAGGCGAGCCCGTTTTGAGCGAATTGCACAAGTTCCTGTTCGACGGCCTGCCGGTGCGCGGCATGCTGGTGCGCCTGACCGACGCCTGGCGCGAGCTGCTGTCGCGCCGCGAAGGCGAGCGCGCCTACCCCGCGCCGGTGCGGGCGCTGCTCGGCGAGATGGCCGCCGCCGGCGTGCTGATGCAGGCCAACATCAAGTTCAACGGCGCGCTGGTGCTGCAGATGCAGGGCGACGGCCCGGTGCGGCTGGCGGTGGCCGAGGTGCAGCCCGACCTGGCCGTGCGCGCCACCGCGACGGTGCAGGGCGAGGTGCCCGAGGCCGCGCGGCTGGAGGCGCTGCTCAACGTTCACGGCCAGGGCCGTTGCGCCATCACGCTCGACCCCAAGGACCGGTTGCCCGGGCAGCAGCCCTACCAGGGCATCGTGCCGCTGCACGGCGATCGCCGCGAGCCGCTGCAGCGGCTGTCCGAGGTGCTGGAGCACTACATGCTGCAGTCCGAGCAGTTGGACACCCGGCTGGTGCTGGCCGCCAACGACGACATCGCCGCCGGGCTGCTGATCCAGCGCCTGCCGGTGGAGGGCGAGGGCAACCTCGAAGGGCAGGGCGGCGCCAGGAACGAGGACGACATCGGCCTCAACGAGCACTTCAACCGCATCGCCCACCTGGCCGCCACGCTGACGCCGGAGGAACTGCTGACGCTGGACGCCGACACCGTGCTGCGGCGGCTGTTCTGGGAGGAGACGGTCACCCGGTTTGAGCCGCTGCAGCCGCGCTTTGCCTGCACCTGCTCGCGCGAGCGGGTGGGCCAGATGCTGCGCGGCCTGGGCCGCGAGGAGGTGGACGGCATCCTCGCCGAGCGGGGTGACGTCGAGATCGGCTGCGAGTTCTGCGGCCGCCAGTACCACTTCGACCCGGTCGACGTCGGCGAGCTGTTCACGCCGGCCCGCGACCAGCCCCCCCACCGGGTCCAGCCTGCACTGACGGCACGCCGGGCGGCGTGCTCGCAGTCGGGGTCGTCGCAGTCCTCGCACAGGCGCCGCCAGCGCGGCCGCGCCGCATCCTGCCGCTCGCGGCGCCGCTGCAGACCGTCGGCCGGGGGGCGGTGCGCCAGCAGCAGCGGCGTCAGGGCGTCCAGCGCGCTGTCCAGCCGCGCGCTGCCCTCGCCGACCACCACGCTCCAGCCGAGGCCGGCGTCCGCCAGCGCGCGCCGGAGCCCGGCGTCGACCCCCCGCTGCACCTGCGGCCCGTCGCGCTGCAGGCCGTCGGCGACCCACGGCAGGTCGAGCGCGGTGAGCAGCACCGCCGCCACGTGGTCGTGGTGGAACTGCATGGCCATCGGCCACAGCGAGCGGTCGCCGAACAGCAGCTCGCTGTAGAGCGCCGTCGTCAGCGGCGTGGTGTCGGCGATCACCAGGTCGTGCCGGGCCGCGGCCGCCAGCAGCCGGGCCGCCTGGGCCTCGGCGATGGGGCGCTGCTCGTGGGCTTGCGGCGTGCGGCCTTCGCGGTCGCACCACTCGCGCAGCACCTCCGGCACCGCCGCGCAGCGCCAGCCGGTGAGGTCGGGCAGGGCCGACGCCAGCGCCTGCGAGAGCCGCGTCTTGCCGGTGCTCTCGGCGCCGAGCAGGGCGACGATCATGCGACCGCGGCCGCCGCCGGCCGGGCGCCGCCGGCCAGCCGGGCCCATCGGTGCCAGCCGACCGCGGCCAGCGCCAGGAACACCATGTACAGGCCGGCGGTGGCGACCAGGCCCTGGCCGAGGAACAGCACGATGCTGAGCGCGTTGACCGCCACCCAGGCCATCCAGTTCTCGACGTACTGGCGGCCGAGCAGCCACTGCCCGGCCAGTCCGCCGGCGGTGGGCAGCGCGTCCTGCCAGGGCGAGGGATGGTCGGTGGCCCACTGCAGCAACCCGCCCAGCAGCGGCCAGGCCACCAGCACCGCGGCCAGCACCGCCAGCCGGCCGCGCCACGACAGCCAGCGCACCGCCAGCGGTGCGCCGTCGGCCTGGCGGCCGTGGCGCCACTGCCACCAGCCCCAGGCCGCCACCGCGATGAACACCGCCTGCAACGCCACCTGGCCGTACAGCCGGCCGGCCGCGAAGACCCAGGCATAGAGCGCGGAAGACGCCATGGCCAGCGGCCAGGCCAGCGGGTGCACCCGAAGGTTGCAGCCCACCATCCACAGCGCCAGCACGATGGCCAGCGCCTCGGCCGCCGACACCGGCACGCCGCCCAGCGTCAGCAGCGGCTGCAGCAGCGGCGACGCAGTCGCGGTCACTTGGCCCGCGGCGTGCTGACGTGCACCAGCACCTCGTCGGGCTTGACCATGCCCAACTCGGCGCGGGCCTTCTCCTCGACCATCTCCAGGCCGGTCTTCAGGTCGCTCACCTCGGCGGCCAGCTGATCGTTGGCCTGGCGCGCCTGGTCGTTCTTCTGGCGCTGCTCGTCGAGCTGGCCCTGCAGCGCCTGCACCCGCACCACGCCGCCCTTGCCCCACCACAGCTCGAGGTGGACGAGCGCGAGCAGGGCGACGAGCAGCACGGTGACGAGCCGCATGGCCTGGAAGCGTCAGCGAAGGTTGTAGAACGCCGCCCGGCCGGGGTACTGGGCCACGTCGCCGAGGTCCTCCTCAATGCGCAGCAGCTGGTTGTACTTGGCCATGCGGTCGCTGCGGCTCATCGAGCCGGTCTTGATCTGGCCGGCGTTGGTGCCCACCGCGATGTCGGCGATGGTCGAGTCCTCGGTCTCGCCCGAGCGGTGGCTGATGACCGCGGTGTAGTTCGCCCGCTTGGCCATCTCGATGGCGGCGAAGGTCTCGGTGAGCGTGCCGATCTGGTTGATCTTGATCAGGATCGAGTTGGCGATGCGCTTGTCGATGCCTTCCTTCAGGATCTTGGTGTTGGTGACGAACAGGTCGTCGCCCACCAGCTGCACCTTCTGGCCCAGGCGTTCGGTCAGGTGCTTCCAGCCGTCCCAGTCGCCCTCGGCCATGCCGTCCTCGATGCTGATGATCGGGTACTTGTCGCACCAGGTGGCCAGCATGTCGGTCCAGCTGGCGGCCGACAGCTGCAGGCCGCCTTCGCCTTCGAGCACGTACTGGCCGTCCTTGTAGAACTCGCTGGCCGCGCAGTCCAGGCCGATGGCGATCTGCTCGCCGGCAGCGTAGCCGGCCTTGTCGATGGCCTCCAGGATGAGCTGGATGGCGGCCTCGTGGCTGGCCACGCTGGGTGCGAAACCGCCCTCGTCGCCGACCGCGGTGCTCATGCCCTTGCCGTCGATGATCTTCTTCAGCGCGTGGAAGACCTCGGCGCCGTAGCGCACCGCCTCGCGGAAGCTGGGCGCGCCCACGGGGATGATCATCAGCTCCTGCAGGTCCAGGCTGTTGTTGGCGTGGGCGCCGCCGTTGATGACGTTCATCATCGGCACCGGCAGCTGCACGCCGCCCATGCCGCCGAAGTAGCGGTACAGCGGCAGGCCGCTCTCCTCGGCCGCGGCGCGGGCCACCGCCATCGACACGGCCAGCATGGCGTTGGCGCCGAGCCGGCTCTTGTTGTCGGTGCCGTCGAGGTCGATCAGCGTCTTGTCGAGGAAGGCCTGCTCGCTGGCGTCAAGGCCCAGCACCGCCTCGCTGATCTCGGTGTTGACGTGCTCCACCGCCTTGAGCACGCCCTTGCCCAGGTAGCGCCCCTTGTCGCCGTCGCGCAGCTCGATGGCCTCGCGGCTGCCGGTGGACGCGCCCGAGGGCACGGCCGCCCGGCCCATGGTGCCGCTTTCCAGCAGCACGTCGCACTCGACCGTCGGGTTGCCCCGGCTGTCCAGCACCTCGCGTCCGACGATGTCGACGATCGCACTCATCAGCGTTACCTTTCCTCTGGGTTTGGATTCCGGTCGGCCGCCCTCAGGCGACGCCCTCGACGAGCACCATGCGCATCACCGCGGCGCCGTCGCGGGCGCGGCGGGCGAGGGCGTACTCGGCCGAGTCATTGAACGCACGCGCCTGCTCGGCGCTGGGGAAGCGCAGCACCACCACGCGGTCGGGCTGCCAGTCGCCTTCCAGCACGGTGATCTCGCCGCCGCGCACCAGCACCTCGGCGCCATGCGCCTGCATCGCCAGCGTCGACAGCCGGCGGTACTCGAGGATCTGCTGCTCGTCGGTGACGGTTACGTTGGCGATGATGTACGCAGCGGGCATGTCAGCAGCTGAAATCGTTCTCGAGCAGCGGCTGCTGCTTGACCACCCGGTCCAGCGCCACCAGCTGTTCGAGCAGCGCCTGCATGTGCTTCAGCGGCACGGCGTTGGGGCCGTCGCTCAACGCCTTGGCCGGGTCCGGGTGCGTCTCCATGAACAGGCCCGCGATGCCGACGGCCACCGCGGCGCGCGACAGCACCGGCACGAACTCGCGCTGGCCGCCGCTGGAGGTGCCCTGGCCGCCGGGCAGCTGCACGCTGTGCGTGGCGTCGAAGACCACCGGCGCGCCGGTCTCGCGCATGATCGCAAGGCTGCGCATGTCGGAGACCAGGTTGTTGTAGCCGAAGCTGGCGCCGCGCTCGCAGGCCATGAACACGTCGTCCGGCAGGCCCTTCTCGCGCGCGGCGGCACGGGCCTTGTCGATCACGTTCTTCATGTCGTGCGGCGCGAGGAACTGGCCCTTCTTGATGTTCACCGGCTTGCCGCTCTGCGCCACGGCGCGGATGAAGTCGGTCTGCCGGCAGAGGAAGGCCGGCGTCTGCAGCACGTCGACCACCGCCGACACGTCGGGCACCTGGTCTTCGCTGTGGATGTCCGTCAGCACCGGCACGCCGAGCTGGCGCCTGACCTCGGCGAGGATCTTCAACCCGCCGTCCAGGCCGGGACCGCGGAAGGACGTGCCCGACGACCGGTTGGCCTTGTCGAAGCTGGACTTGAAGATGAAGGGGATGCCCAGGCGCCCGGTGATCTCCTTCAGCCGGCCCGCCACCTCCACCTGCAGTTCCAGGCTCTCGACCACGCAGGGGCCGGCGATCAGGAAGAAGGGCCGGTCCAGGCCGACCTCGAAGCCGCACAGCTTCATCGGGTGTTGTCCTTCTTCGCCTGGCGCGCCAGCGCGGCGCGCACGAAGCTGGTGAACAGCGGGTGGCCGTCCCACGGCGTCGACTTGAACTCGGGGTGGAACTGCACGCCGACGTACCAGGGGTGCACGTTCTGCGGCAGTTCGACCATCTCGGTCAGCTTCTCGCGCTGGGTGATGGCGCTGATGACGAGGCCGGCGTCCTGCAGCCGCTGCAGGTAGTGCTCGTTGGCCTCGTAGCGGTGGCGGTGCCGCTCCGTCACCACGTTGCCGTAGATCTGGTGCGCCAGCGTGCCGGGCTTGACGTCGGAGCTCTGCGCGCCCAGGCGCATCGTGCCGCCGAGGTCGGAATTGGCGTCCCGCTTCTGCACCGAGCCGTCACGGTCCTGCCATTCGTCGATGAGCGCGATCACCGGGTGCTCGGTGTGCTCGTCGAACTCGGTGGAGTTGGCGTCCTTCAGTCCGGCCTTGTGGCGGGCGTACTCGATGGTCGCGACCTGCATGCCCAGGCAGATGCCCAGGTACGGGATCTGGTGCTCGCGGGCGTAGCGGGCGGCGGCGATCTTGCCCTCCACCCCGCGCTTGCCGAAGCCACCGGGCACCAGGATGGCGTCGTAGGCCGACAGCTGGGCCACGCTTTCGTCGTCCAGCGTCTCGCTGTCGACGTACTCGATGTTGACGCGGGCGTGGTTGTGGATGCCGGCGTGCCGGAGCGCCTCGTTGAGCGACTTGTACGAGTCCGACAGGTCGGTGTACTTGCCGCACATGGCGATGGTCACCTCGGCCTGCGGATGCTCCACCTCGTGCACCAGCCGGTCCCAGCGCTTCAGGTCGGCGGGCCGGGTGAGCAGCTGCAGCTTCATGCAGATCAGCTCGTCCAGGCCCTGCTCGTGCAGCATGCGCGGCACCTTGTAGATGGTGTCGACGTCCCACATCGAGATGACGCCGTGCTCCACCACGTTGGTGAACAGGCTGATCTTCTCGCGCTCGTCCTCCGGGATGCGGCGGTCGGCGCGGCACAGCAGCGCGTCGGGCTGGATGCCGATCTCGCGCAGCTTCTGCACGGTGTGCTGGGTGGGCTTGGTCTTCAGCTCGCCGGCGGCGGCGATCCACGGCACGTAGGTGAGGTGGACGAAGGCGGTGTTCAGCGGCCCGAGCTTCAGGCTCATCTGGCGCACGGCCTCGAGGAAGGGCAGCGACTCGATGTCGCCCACCGTGCCGCCGATCTCGACGATGGCGACCTGGGCCGCGTCCGGCGTGCCGACCCCGGCGCCGCGGCGCACGTAGTCCTGGATCTCGTTGGTGATGTGCGGGATCACCTGGACCGTCTTGCCCAGGTAGTCGCCGCGGCGCTCCTTCTCCAGCACCGACTTGTAGATCTGGCCGGTGGTGAAGTTGTTGCTGCGCTTCATCCGGGTGGTGATGAAGCGCTCGTAGTGGCCGAGGTCGAGGTCGGTCTCGGCACCGTCGTCGGTGACGAACACCTCGCCGTGCTGGAACGGCGACATCGTCCCCGGGTCGACGTTGATGTACGGGTCGAGCTTGATGAGGGTGACCTTGAGCCCGCGGGACTCGAGGATGGCGGCCAGCGAGGCGGCCGCGATGCCCTTGCCCAGGGACGACACCACGCCGCCGGTGACGAAGACGAACTTGGTCATGTCAGTGCCGCGCGGCCGGCCGAAGGCACTGAGCGCCCCCTCGGGGGGCAGCGAGAGAACGCGAGCGTGGGGGGGGTCATAACGTCGCGTTCGCCTATGGCCTGCGAACGCTGAGGTGGTAAAGCGGCATTATATCGAGGGGGTCCCGTCGCCCCGGCCCCGCGAGGCGGGGGAAGCCGGCGATCAGCCGCAGCACCCGCTCGGCCGTCTCGTCGGGCCTCTCCATCGGGTAGAGGTGGCCGCCCTCGATGGTCTGGAAGCGTTCCTTGGCCAGCGCCCGGGCGCCGGCACTGCCGCCCTGGCGCATCTCCACCGATTCGGTGCCGGCGATGAAGCCCACCGGGCACTGCGGCGGGTGCAGCCGCAGCACGCGGTCGAGGTGGTCGGGCAGCGTGTCGTAGATGCGGCCTTCGACCTCGCGGTCGAAGGCCAGCACCAGGCCACCGTCGGCCTGCACGGTGCCGCAGTCGACGTAGTCCTGCAGCACCCGCGGGTCCCAGCGCTGGAAGAGGGGCTTGCGGGCGTAGTGGGCCAGCGCCTCCGGCCGGCTGGCGAAGCGGTCGCGCCGGGCGCGGGCCACCCTGCCGGGGGACACCCGCCGCATCAGCCCGCTGTGCTTGACCAGCTTCAGGGCGCCGGCACGCCAGCCGCCGACGAGGGGCGAGTCCAGCAGCACCAGGCCGAGCGCCAGATCCGGTCGCCGGCAGGCCGCCAGCAGGCTGAGGATGCCGCCCAGCGAGTGCCCGACCAGCACCGCCGGCCCCGTCACCTCGCGTTCGATGAAGTGGATGAGCTGGTGGCGCAGGTGCGGCCAGTTGCTCGTCACCGGGTAGGCCGGGTCGTGGCCGAACTTCTCCACCGCGTGCACCGTGTGGCCGGCCCCGCGCCAGCGTTCGAACAGCAGGCGGTAGGTGCCGGCGGGAAAGCTGTTGCCGTGCGAGAAGACGATGGGCGGAAGGGTCATCGAACGACCGAAGGTGACCTGCCGGCGCGGGCCGAGGGCCCGGCCCGCCAACCCCGTGGGGGATCGGCCGGCGTACCCGGCGGCCGAGGGGCCGACATCAAACGATTTTTTCGTCGGGCTGCGTGATCTTGCGCATCGGCTCGTGGCGGGCCGAGGGCACGCACAGCGCGTTGGCCACGCCGGCGCCGTCCCAGTGCGGGTCCTCGATGCTCTTGAACACCTGGCGCAGCTGCTCGCCCCAGGTGCCGCGGATCATGCGGAAGTACGGGTTCTGCTCGTCGATGCAGACGACGTGGTCGCTCCTCAGCTCGCCGGCCCGGTAGACCAGCAGGTCCAGCGGCAGGCCGACCGAGAGGTTGGACTTCAGCGTCGAGTCCATCGACACCAGCGCGCACTTGGCCGCCTCGTCCAGCCCGGTGGCGGGCGTGATCATGCGGTCCAGCACCGGCTTGCCGTACTTGCTCTCGCCGACCTGGAAGAAGCAGGTCTCGCGGGTGGCCTCGATGAAGTTGCCGGCCGAGTAGACGAGGAACATGCGCATCGCCTCGCCGGCGATCTGGCCGCCGAAGATGAAGCTGGCGTTGAAGTCGACGCCGGTGGCCTTCAGCGCCTTGCCGTCCTGCTCGTAGACGCGGCGCACCGCGCTGCCCAGCACCCGCGCGGCGTCGAACATGCTGGTCGCGTTCCAGATGGTGGTGGGCGGCGCGTCGTCGCCGGCGGCCACCTTCTCGACCTGCAAGATCTCCCGCACCGACTGGCTGATCGACAGGTTGCCCGCCGACAGCAGCACCATGAAGCGGTCGCCCGGCCGCTCGTAGATCATCATCTTGCGGAAGGTGCTGATCTGGTCCATGCCGGCGTTGGTGCGCGAGTCGGACAAGAAGACCATCCCGGCATCGAGCTTGATGCCCACGCAGTAGGTCATGGTGGCGGGTCTCCGAAGGGGGTGGTGTTCACGTCAGGGCTTTCAGTCGGTAGAGGGCGTCGAGCGCCTCGCGCGGGCTCATCGCGTCGGGGTTCAGCGCCGCCAGTTCCTGCAGCAGCCTGGACGGAACGGCGGGCTCGGTCACGGCGGGCTCGGCCGGCGCGGCGAACAGGTCCACCTGCGGGTCGTCGCGCCGGCCGGCGGCTTCCAGTGTCTCCAGCGCCGCGCGCGCCTGGCGCAGCACTGGCCCCGGCATGCCGGCCAGCCGCGCCACCTGCACGCCGTAGCTGCGGCTGGCGGGCCCGGGCCGGATCTCGTGCAGGAAGACGATGTCGTCGCCGCTTTCGGCGGCCGAGACGTGCAGGTTCAGCGCCCGCTCGTGCTTCACCGGGAAGGCGGTGAGCTCGAAGTAATGGGTGGCGAACAGCGTGAACGCGCGGTTGCGGTCGTGCAGGTGGCTGGCGATGGCGCCGGCCAGCGCCAGGCCGTCGAAGGTGGAGGTCCCGCGCCCGATCTCGTCCATCAGCACCAGGCTCTGCTCGGTGGCGCCGTGCAGGATGGCGGCGGCCTCGGTCATCTCCAGCATGAAGGTGGACTGGGCATTGGCCAGGTCGTCGGAGGCGCCGATGCGGGTGTGGATGGCGTCCATCGGCCCCAGCCGGCAGGCCTTCGCCGGCACGTAGGAGCCGATCGCCGCCAGCAGCGCGATCAGCGCCACCTGCCGCATGAAGGTGCTCTTGCCGCCCATGTTGGGGCCGGTGATGACCAGCAGCCGGGTGCGCGCGTCGAGCCGGCAGTCGTTGGCGATGAAGTCGCCGCGGCCGGCCTCGCGCAGCCGAGCCTCGACCACCGGGTGGCGGCCGGCCTCGATCTCCAGGCAGGGGTGGGCGACGAAGTCGGGCCGGCACCAGCCCAGCGTGCGCGCCCGCTCGGCCAGCGCCGCCAGCGCGTCCAGCGTGGCCAGCGCCCGCGCCGCCGCCTGCAGCGCGGGCAGGTGCGGCAGCAGGGCGTCCAGCAGCTGCTCCCACAGCCATTTCTCGCGCGCCAGCGCGCGGTCCTGCGCCGACAGCGCCTTGTCCTCGAAGGCCTTCAGCTCCGGCGTGATGAAGCGCTCGCAGTTCTTCAGCGTCTGCCGGCGCTGGTAGTCGGCCGGCACCCGGTCGAGCTGGCCGGCGGTGACCTCGATGTAGAAGCCGTGCACCTTGTTGAACTGCACCCGCAGGTTGTTGATGCCGGTGCGGGCGCGCTCGCGGGCTTCCAGCGCGAGCAGGAAGTCGTCGCAGTTCTGGCCGATGGCGCGCAGCTCGTCCAGCTCGGCGTCGAAGCCGGTGGCGATGACGCCACCGTCGCGCAGCAGCACCGCCGGCTCCTCGGCCACCGCGGCCTGCAGCAGCGCTTCCGCCTCCGGCGGCGGCTGCAGGGCGGCGTGCAGGGCGTCGAGCAGGGCGTCGCCGTCGGGCACGGTGGCGCGCAGCACGGGCAGCAGCCGCAGCGTGGCGCGCAGGCCCGACAGCTCACGCGGGCGCACCTGGCGCAGCGCGATGCGCGAGGCGATGCGCTCGACGTCGCTGACGGCGCGCAGCGCCTCGCGAAGCGGCTCGACGCCACGCGCCAGCAGGGTGTCGATGGCGCCGTGGCGGGCGACGGCCTCGGCACGGTCGCGCCGCGGGTGCACCAGCCAGTGGCGCAGCGCCCGGCTGCCCATGCCGCTTCGGCAGCTGTCGAGCAGCGACAGCAGCGTCGGCGCCTCCTCGCCGCGCAGGGTGCGCAGCAGCTCCAGGTTGCGCACGGTGGCCGGCGGCAGGTCCAGCAGTTCGCCGCCGCGCTCCACCCGCAGCGCGGCGACGTGGGCCAGCGTGCGCGCCTGCGTGTGCTCGGCGTAGGCCAGCAGGGCGCCGGCGGCCGCGTGGGCCAGCGGCAGCCCCTGCGCGGTGAGGCCGGCCAGGCCGGCGACCTTGAGCTGCTCGCACAGCTTGCGCTCGCCCAGCGCCGGCTCGAACTGCCAGGCCGGGCGCGGCGTCAGCGGCAGGCGGCCGTCGGTGGCGACGCCGAGGGCGGGCAGGCCACCCAAGGCCTCGCGGTCGACCAGCAGCTCGGCGGCATCGAGCCGGGTCAGCCAGCCGGGCAGCTCGGCCTCGCTGCATTCGGTCAGGCCCAGTTCGCCGGCGGCCAGGCTCAGCCAGGCCAGCCCGCAGCGGCCGCGCGCGCGGTGCAGCGCCACCAGCTTGGCGTCCACCCGCTCGGCCAGCAGGGCGCCGTCGACCACCGTGCCCGGCGTGACGATGCGCACCACCTGGCGCTCGACCGGCCCCTTGGCGGTGGCCACGTCGCCCACCTGCTCGGCGATGGCCACGGCCTCGCCCTGGCGGATCAGCTTGCCGAGGTAGCTTTCCAGCGCATGCACCGGCACGCCGGCCATCACCACCGGCTCGCCGGCACTGCTGCCGCGCGTGGTCAGCGTGATGTCGAGCAGCCGGTGCGCGCGCCGCGCGTCGTCGTAGAAGGTCTCGTAGAAGTCGCCCATGCGGAACAGCAGCAGGGCGTCGGGGTGCTGGGCCTTCAGGCGCAGGTACTGCGCCATCACCGGGGTGCTGGCCGGCGAGGGCCGGGTCGTCCGGCGTGGTGCCGCCGGCCGCGGGCAGCGCCGGCGGGTCGAGGTCGCGTTTCATCGCGGCGGCCGCGTCGTCACCACCGGTGGGTCAGGCGCGGGGCGGCCGCCGCTTCGGCGCCGCACGCTCCGGCGCGGGCGCCGGCATGTCGGCCTTGCGGATGCGCACCGCCTTGCGCTCGGGAACCGCCGGTGCGGGGTCGCCGTCGTCGACCTCACCCGGCGTGGCGATGGTGCCCAGGCTGGCGGCCAGCGCCTCTTCGGGCGTGGGCTGCGCCACCGCGGGGGTGGCGTCGTCGGCACCGGCGTCGTCGGGCTTGATCACCCGCGAGAAGGGCGACAGCAGCTGCACCAGCTGGCCGTAGATCTTCGGCGAACCGGCCACCACCTCGCGCTGGAACAGGTAGTCGGCCTCGCCGGTGAAGTTGCCGATCAGCCCGCCGGCCTCGGTGACCATCAGCGAGCCGGCGGCGATGTCCCAGGGGTTGAGGCCGGTCTCGAAGAAGCCGTCGTAGTGGCCGGCCGCCACATGGCACAGGTCCAGCGCGGCGGCGCCCGGCCGGCGCAGGCCGGCGCACAGCGGCATCAGCGCCTCGAACATCTTGACGTAGCGCTTGAAGTTGTCGCCCTTGCGGAAGGGGAAGCCGGTGCCGATGAGCGCGTCCGACATGCGGGTGCGCTTGGACACCCGCAGCCGCCGGTCGTTGAGGAAGGCGCCGCGCCCGCGCGAGGCGTAGAACAGGTCGTTGCGCGACGGGTCGTAGACGACGGCCTGCTGCACCACGCCGCGGTGGGCGAGCGCGATCGACACCGCGTAGAACGGGAAGCCGTGGATGAAGTTGGTGGTGCCGTCCAGGGGATCGATGATCCACAGGAACTCGCTGTGCTTGGCGCCGTGTTCGCGGCCCGACTCCTCGGCCAGGATGCCGTGGCCCGGGTAGGCCTGCAGCAGGATGTCGATGATGGCCGCCTCGGCCGCCTGGTCCACCTCGGTCACGAAGTCGTTGGGCGACTTGGTGTTGATGCGCAGGATGTCGAGGTCCAGCGACGCCCGGTTGATGATGGACCCCGCGGCGCGCGCGGCCTTGACCGCGGTGTTGAGCATGGGGTGCAGGGCGGCTTGCGACATCGGTGTCCAGGCGGGGAGGGAAGGGCGGCGACGGGGGGAAAGAACGGCCGCGTCACCGGCGCCATGACCAGGGCGGTGGCGGTCCGAGGCCTGAGTCGGCCCCGGCGGTTCGGGCCCGCGCATTCTATGCTGGGGGCATGGCCGACCCTCGCGATCCGACCCCCGCCGCCCCCCTGCCGGCATCGCCGCGCTGGCGGCACGGCGATGCCACCCGCTTCATCCTGATGGAGACCAGCCACGCCGGCAACGTCGGTGCTGCGGCGCGGGCCATGAAGGTGATGGGCTTCACCGACCTGGTGCTGGTGCGGCCGCGCTTCGCCGACGTGCTGAGCCGCGAGGAGACGGTGGCCATGGCCAGCGGTGCGGCCGACGTGCTGGCCCATGCGCGCGTCGTCGAGCGCCTGGACGATGCGCTGGAGGGCGTGACCCACCTGCTGGCCACCGCGATGACGCCGCGCGACTTCGGACCGCCGGCCTTCGCGCCGCGCGACCACCTGCCGGTGCTGGCGACGACGGACCAGCGCCTGGGCCTGCTCTTCGGCAGCGAGCGCTATGGCCTGGCCAACGAGGACGTCTACCGCTGCCATGCGGTGATCTCCATCCCCACGGCGCCGGGCTACGGCTCGCTCAACCTGGCGCAGGCGGTGCAGCTGGTGGCCTATGAATGGCGGCAGGCCCTGGGGGGGCTATGCGGTGGCCGCCCGCACCACACCGGCGGCGACCGCCGATGCCGCCGCGGTGCAGGGTGCGCTGTCGCATTGGGCGCAGGTGCTGGAGGCCATCGGCTACCTGGACCCGGCGGCGCCGAAGAAGCTGCTGCCGCGGCTGAACCAGTTGCTCAACCGTGCACAACTCACGGTCGAGGAAGTGCACATCCTGCGGGGCATCGCACGCGCTGTTACATCGCGCCGGTAGGAGTTGGCAGGACGCCCTGCTGCGAGTGTTGTTGCTCCTGCAGACGCGGGGGTGCGGGGGGTGTTGCCAGCGGGTCGGGGTTCCTAAAGTCCTCTTCAACGTAACCACGTGTTCAGGACGTCCATGACCCGCACCGCCTTCATCGCCGCCGCCGCCCTGCTGGCCTCGGTCCAGGCCCACGCCGTCACGGTGACGCTGACCGCCGGCCCCAGCACGGCGGTGGCGGGTGCCAACGTCGAGACCTTCGAGTCCTACGCCGCCGGCAGCAACCTGAACGGCGGCAAGGTGTACGCCTGGAACTCGCCCGGTGCGGCGCTCACCGGCGACAACATCTACCTGATCAGCGGCATCTCGGCCCAGCCGAAGCACGGCGCTGCCTTGGTGAAGGACCAGTGGTTCTCGGTGGCCGGCGGCGGCGACGCGACCTTCAGCTTCGCCAGCGCGCAGTCGTACGTCGGCTTCCTCTGGGGCTCGGTGGACACCTACAACCGCGTCACCTTCTACAACGGCAGCAGCGTGCTGGGCAGCTACGTCGGCGGCACCGGCGGCCTGCCCAACGTGCCCACCGGCAACGGCCACCAGGGCACGGCGCAGTACTTCAACTTCTTTGCCGACGCGATCACCTCGGTGCGCTTCCAGTCCGGCGGCAACGCCTTCGAGATCGACAACCTGGCCAGCGTGACCGCGGTGCCCGAGCCCGAGAGCTACGCGCTGCTGCTGGCCGGCCTGGGCGCGATGGCCTTCGTCGCCCGTCGCCGCCGCAGCGACGACCTGCGCTGAGCATCGAACAACGGCACAGGGCGAGGGCGGCTCCCCACCGCCCGACACGCCACGAGGAGGAGGGGGGGCAGCAGGGACCGCCAGGTCCCTGTTGTCTTTCCGGCCACCGGGCGGGCCGCCCGCACCCCGAGGGGCCGGCGCATACACTTCCCGACGATCCTCCACCGACCGACCCGCCCCGTGTTCGACCGCCTGCGTGACGACATCGCCTGCATCCGAGAGCGCGACCCCGCCGCGCGCTCGGCATGGGAGGTGCTCACCTGCTACCCCGGACTGCACGCCCTGGTGCTGCACCGCTGGGCGCAGGCCTGCTGGCGCGCGGGCTTCAAGTGGTTGGGCCGTTTCATCTCCAACGTCGCCCGCACGCTGACCGGCATCGAGATCCACCCGGGCGCCACCATCGGCCGCCGGGTGTTCATCGACCATGGCATGGGCGTCGTGATCGGCGAGACCGCCGAGGTCGGCGACGACTGCACCATCTACCAGGGCGTGACGCTGGGCGGCACGTCGCTGACGAAGGGAGCCAAACGGCACCCGACGCTGGGCCGCGGGGTGATCGTCAGCGCGGGCGCCAAGGTGCTGGGCGGCTTCACCGTCGGCGACGGCGCGCGCATCGGCTCCAACGCCGTGCTGCTGCAACCGGTGCCGCCCGGCGCGACGGCGGTCGGCATCCCGGCGCGCATCGTCGTCAAGGACGGCGACGTGGCGCGCGAGGCGGCGGCCAACAAGCTGGGCTTCTCGGCCTATGGCGTGACGCAGGGCGACGACCCGGTGGCGCAGGCGCTGCGCGGCCTGATCGACAACGCCTCCGGCCATGAGCACCAGATCGCCCTGCTGTGGCAGGCCATCGAGAAGTTGTCGGCCGGCGCCCGCGAACTGCCCGACGGCGACTGCGTGCCGCAGGACGCGCACACCACCGAGCGCTTCGACGCGGGGGCGCTCAGCCGGCTCGTCAAGTAGCCGGCGTTCCCGGTCCACCGGCGGGTGAAGCAGGCCGACGGGCCGACTTCGGCCGGAAGGCATCGCACACCGCCGCGTCGGTTTCCAGGTATGGCCCCCGATGAGGTCGATGCAGTAGGGCACCGCGGCGAAGATGCCGGGCACCGGCGGCCCGGCGGTCGGCAGCCCCTGCAGCGTCTCGGCGATCGACTTGGGCTGGCCGGGCAGGTTGACGATCAACGCGCCCTTGCGGATGACGGCCACCTGCCGCGACAGGATGGCGGTGGGCACGAAGCGCAGGCTGATCTGGCGCATCTGCTCGCCGAAGCCCGGCATCACCTTGTCGGCCACCGCCAGGGTCGCTTCGGGCGTGACGTCGCGTGGTGCCGGGCCGGTGCCGCCGGTGGTGAGCACCAGGTGGCAGCCGTCGGTGTCGACCAGTTCGGCCAGCGTGCGCTCGATGGTGGGCTGGTCGTCGGCGATCAGGCGCTCGCGCCAGTCCACCGGGTTGCGCAGGGCACGGCCGAGCCATTCGCGCAGGGCGGGCAGGCCCTCGTCCGGGTAGACCCCGGCCGAGGCCCGGTCGCTGACCGACACCAGGCCGATGCGCACCGGCTCGAAGCCGGCGGCGCCGTCAGTCGTCTTGGGATTCGTCGTCTCGCTCATCGTCTCGTTGTGAGGGGTCACCGGCCCCGTCCAGCGCCTGCTGCACGAAGCGGAAGACATCGCGGTGGTGCCGGCCCTGGCGTTCGCCCAGCGGCCGCACACCGTCCTTGCGGGCGGCGCGCAGCAGGCTGCGCAGCACCTGGGCGTCGCTGTCGGGGAACTCGGCGATCCAGCGCGTCAAGGCCGCATCGTCGGCAATCAGTTCGTCGCGCCAGCGCTCGGCCAGGTGCAGGCGCAGCGTGGCGCGGGCGCCGGGCAGGCGCTGCTCGGCCACCGCCTCGCGCAGGGGCTCGGGGTCGAGCTGGCGCATCAGCTTGCCGACGTACTGCATCTGCCGGCGCCGGCCCTCGAAGGAGCGGGTGCGCTTGTACTCGTGCAGCGCGTCGAACAGCGACTCGGTCATCGTGCCGTCGGCGACCAGCCGCGTCAGCCGGTCGTCGCCGAGGGACGCCAGCGCTTCGCCCAGCGACTGCAGGTCGTGCGACTGCTGCTTGCGGCGCGTCTTGCTGGGGCGGTCGTCGCGCGACGCCGGCTCGTTCGGTTCGGTGGAGGGGGGCAGGGAAGGGGGCATTCGACGCCGCGGGCCGTGCGCGCGGGCAGGGCTTGGAGGAAGGGCCTGGAAAGGGGTGGCGGCTATCATAGTTCTCGCCTGCCCAACGTCGTTTCGCCCGCGCCACGACCCGCCTGATGAGCTCCTCGACCACCGGTTTCGCCCACACCCCCGACCAGTTCCAGCAGATCGCGCGCGACGCGCTGCTGCTGGCCCGACACCTGGGGGCCAGCGACGCCGGGGTGGAGGTGTCCGAAGGGGTGGGGCTGTCGGTGTCGGTGCGCAAGGGCGCGGTGGAGAACGTCGAGCGCAACCGCGACAAGTCGCTCGGCGTCACCGTCTACCTGGGCCGGCGGCGCGGCAACGCCAGCAGCAGCGACTTCTCGGCCGCGGCCTTGAAGGCCACGGTGCAGGCGGCCTACGACATCGCCCGCTTCACCGCCGAAGACCCGGCGGCCGGGCTGCCCGACGCCGACGACCTGGCCGGCCCCGACGAGGCCGGTCGCGACCTCGACCTGTTCCACCCCTGGGCCATCGACGCCGAGGGCGCGGCGGCGATCGCCCGCCGCTGCGAAGCCGCCGCGCTGGGCACCGACAAGCGCATCACCAACTCCGAAGGCGCGGGTGTCTCGGCCCAGCAGTCGCACTTCTGGATGGCCAACAGCCGGGGCTTCGGCGGCGGATACGCCAGCTCGCGGCATTCGCTGTCGGTGGCGCCGATCGCAGGCCGGGGCGCGAAGATGCAGCGCGACGCCTGGTACAGCAGCATGCGCGCCGCCGACGACCTGGCCGCGCCGGAGGCGGTGGGGCGTTATGCCGCCGAACGCGCGCTGTCCCGCCTGGGCAGCCGCAAGATCGCCACCTGCGAGGTGCCGGTGCTGTTCGAGTCGACGCTGGCCACCGGGCTGATCGGTTCGCTGGTCGGCGCCGTCAGCGGCGGCGCGCTGTACCGCAAGGCCACCTTCCTGCACGACAGCCTGGGCCGGCCGGTGCTGGCGGATCACCTGGACCTGGACGAGGACCCGCTGGTGCCGCGCGGCAAGGGCAGTTCGCCCTTCGACGACGAGGGCGTGCGGGTGCGCCCGCGCCGGGTGGTCGACGCCGGCGTGCTGCAGGGCTACTTCCTGTCCAGCTACTCGGCGCGCAAGCTGGGCATGGCCACCACCGGCCATGCCGGCGGGGCGCACAACATGACGCTGACCAGCCGCCTGACCCAGCCGGGCGACGACCTCGACGCCATGCTGCGCAAGCTGCACCGGGGCCTGTTCGTCATCGAGCTGATGGGCCAGGGCGTCAACGGCGTGACCGGCGACTACTCGCGCGGCGCCGCCGGCTTCTGGGTGGAGAACGGCCGCATCGTGCACCCGGTGGAGGAAGTCACCATCGCCGGCAACCTGAAGCAGATGCTGCGCGACGTCGTCGCCGTCGGTGCCGACCGCTACACGCTGGGCACCAAGACCACCGGCTCGGTGCTGATCGAGAAGATGAAGGTGGCGGGGGCCTGAGCCCCTCGGCCTCAGCCGCCCAGGTAGGCTTCCTGCACCTTCGGGTCGTCCAGCAGGTCGCGGCCGCGGCCGCTGACGACGATCCTCCCCGTCTCCAGCACGTAGGCCCGGTGGGCGATCTTCAGCGCCTGGCGCACGTTCTGCTCGACCAGGAAGATGGTCAGGCCCTGGGCGTTGATCTCCCGCAGCGTGCGGAAGATGTCCTGCACGATGATGGGCGCCAGCCCCATCGACGGCTCGTCCAGCAGCAGCAGCCGCGGCCGGGCCATCAGCGCGCGGCCGATGGCCAGCATCTGCTGCTCGCCGCCGGACAGGTTGCCGGCCAGGCCGTCCAGCCGCTCCTTCAGGCGCGGGAAGAGGGCGAAGACACGGTCCAGGTCGGCCTCGCGCTCGGCCTTGCCGTCGCGGCGGGTGTAGCCGCCGAGCTCCAGGTTCTCGCGCACGGTCAGCGTGGTCAGCGTGGCCCGGCCCTCGGCCACCTGCACCATGCCGCGTTCGACGATGCGGTGCGGCGACCAGCGGCCGATGTCTTCGCCCTCGAACAGCACCTGGCCGGCGGCCTTCTTCACCAGGCCCGACAGCGCCATCAGGGTGGTCGACTTGCCGGCGCCGTTGGCACCGACCAGCGTGGTGATCTCGCCCGGCTGCAGGTCCAGGCTGATGCCCTTGACCGCCTGGATGTGGCCGTAGGCGACCTGCAGGTCCTGCACTTCCAGCATCGGCCGGCTCATCGGGTCGCCTCCGCCACCGGCTCGTCGTCGCGGCCCAGGTAGGCCTCGATCACCTGCGGGTCGTGGCGCACCTGCTCGGGGCCGCCCTCGCTGATGATGCGGCCGAAGTTGAGCACCGCGATGCGTTCGCACAGGCCCATGACGAAGCGCATGTCGTGCTCGATCAGGAAGATGGTGAAGCCCCGGGCCTTGATGCCCTCGATGACGCGCATCAGCTCGGTCTTCTCCGCGCTGTTCATGCCGGCCACCGGCTCGTCCAGCATCAGCAGCTTCGGCTGCGTGGCCAGCGCCCGCGCCAGCTCCAGCTTGCGCTGGTCGCCGTAGGACAGGTTGTCGGCCAGCTCGCCGTGCTTGTGGTCCAGCTTGACCCAGGACAGCAGTTCCATCGCATGGTCGCGCGCGCGCTGCTCCTGCTCGCGGAACGCCTTCAGCGAGAACAGCAGGCCGGCGGTGCCGTAGCCGAGGTGGCGGTGCGCGCCGACGGTGACGTTCTGCAGCAGCGTCATCTCCTTGAAGACGCGGATGTTCTGGAAGGTGCGCGCGATGCCGAGCTGGGTGACCTGGTGCGGCTTGTGACCGGGCAGCGAACGGCCTTCGAACAGGATGTCGCCGCCCGACGGCTGCTGCAGGCCGGTGATGAGGTTGAAGACGGTGGTCTTGCCGGCGCCGTTGGGGCCGATGAGGCCGAAGATGGTGCCGGCGGGCACCTCGAAGCTGACGTCCTGCAGCACCTGCAGGCCGCCGAAGTTCTTCGACAGGTGGGAGAGCTTGAGCATGTCCCGTCCCCCCTCAGGCCGCGCGCCGGCCGAACCAGCGCTTGAAGCGCAGCGGGTCCCACAGCCCCTTGGGCAGGAAGAGGGTGATCACGACCAGGATCAGGCCGTTGACCACCAGCCGGAAGTCCTTCAGGCCGCGCAGCAGTTCGGGCAGCAGGGTGAGGATGGTGCTGCCCAGCACCGGACCGGTCAGCCCGCCGATGCCGCCGAGGATGGCCATGGTCAGGATCTCCACCCCGCGGTCGAAGCCGTACTCGTTGGGGCCGATGAAGAAGGTCAGGTGCGCGTTCAGCGCGCCGGCCAGCCCGGCGATGACCGCGCCCAGCACGAAGGCCAGCAGCTTGAAGCGGTTGACGTCCACGCCCATCAGGCCGGCGGCGGTCTCGTCCTCCTTGATGGCCTCGAAAGCGCGGCCCACCTTCGAGCGGCGCAGCCGCCACAGCACGAAGAGCGTGATCGCGACGGCCAGCGCCACATGCCACCACTGGGTCAGCGGCGGGATGCCGTTCAGGCCCAGCGCGCCGCCGGTCCACTGATCGGTGTTGAGGATGGTCACCCGCACCACCTCGCCGAAGCCCAGCGTCGCCATCGCCAGGTAGACGCCCGACAGGCGCAGCGTCGGCGTGCCGATGACCAGCGCCATCAGCGCCGGTGCCGCCATGCCGCCCGCCAGCGCGACGGGGAAGGGCGCACCGACCAGCATGGTCAGCAGCGCCGAGGTGTAGGCGCCGATGCCCATGAAGGCGGCGTTGGCCATGGCCAGCAGCCCGCAGGACAGCGTGAGGTAGATCGACAGCGCCAGCAGCGCGTTGGTGCCCAGCGTGAGCACCAGGTTGCTGTAGATGGCCCAGAAGTTCTCGAAGCTGCCCACGATCAAACCTTGCGCTCTTGCTGCCGGCCGAACAGCCCCGTCGGCTTGACCAGCAGGATGAGGAACAGCAGGCCGAAGGCCACGGCGTCGCGCATGGTCGAGCCGACGTAGGCCACCGACAGCACCTCGGCGAAGCCGAGGAAGAGGCCGCCCAGCATGGCGCCGCGGATGTCGCCCATGCCGCCGAGGATGATCACCGCGATGCCCTTGTGCAGCATCGGCTGGCCCATCAGCGGGAAGACGGCGTTGGAGTACAGCCCGATCAGCACCCCGGCCACGCCGCCCAGGCCGGCGGCGATGAAGGAGGTGAGGATGAACAGCTTCTCGACGTGGATGCCGAGCAGGTAGGCGGCCTTCGGTGATTCGGCGATGGCCCGCAGGGCGCGGCCCGTCTGCGTGCGGCGGATGACCAGCAGCAGCGCCGCCATCAGCGCGAAGGAGCCGAGGATGATGCCCAGCTCCAGCGAGGTGAGGTGCAGTTCGCCGATGTCCAGCGACTGGTCGGACAGCACCTCGGGCGGGAAGCGCAGGTTCTCGGCGCCGAAGAGGCCCTGCACCGTGCTGTTCAGCGCGATGCCGACGCCGATGGTGGCGATCATCGGGATCAGGTGCGGCGCATTGCGCTTGCGCAGCGGCCGCAGCACCAGCACGTCGATCGCCACGCCGAGCAGGCCGCTGACGACGAAGCCGACGACCAGCGCCGCCCACCACGGCAGCGACCACAGCAGCACCGCCTGCAGGGCGGCGTAGGCGCCGACCATGAACACCGCGCCGTGCGAGAGGTTGATGACGCCCAGCACGCCGAAGATGAGCGTGAAGCCCAGCGCGAAGAGCGCGTAGACGCAGCCCAGCGACAGGCCGTTGATCAGCTGTTGTTCCAGCACGGTGGTGATCCCGGTCAAAAAAACGGGGCGTCGTCACCGACGCCCCGGTTGCGCTGGCGCGCGGCTTACTTCTCGAGGACGAACTTGCCGTTCTTCGTCACGCTGACGATGGCGGTCTGCTTGGCGTCGTAGCCGGCGGGCTTGCCCGAGCGGTCGCTGGCGCGGGTGAACTCGAAGGCACCGGTGGCGCCGGTCCACTTCACCGTCGGCAGGGCGTCACGCAACGCGGTCCGGTCGGCGGCCAGGTTGCCGCTGAACTTCACCTTCTTCATCGCCTGGGTGGCGATGTACATCGCGTCGTAGGCCTGGGCCGCGAACTGGTCCGGCGCCGACTTGTACTTGCTGGTGTAGGCGACGATGAACTTGCGGTTGGCGTCGGTCTGGTTCTCGATCGACCAGGGGCTGCCCACCCACAGGTTGTCGGCGCGCTCCTTGGCGAGGTCGAAGACCCGCACCGAGTTCATGCCGTTGCCGCCGATGACCGGCACGTTCAGGCCGAGCTGGCGCGCCTGCACCATGATCGGGGCGCCTTCGGCGATGAGCGCCGACAGCACCAGCGCGTCGGGGTTGGTGGCCTTGATCTTGGTGAGCTGGGCCTTGAAGTCGACGTCGCCCTTGGCGAAGGTCTCGGTGGTGGTGACCGGGATCTTCAGGTCGTCGAGCGCCCTCTTGAAGTTGTCGTAGCCGCTCTTGGTGAAGACGTCGTCGTTGCCGTAGAGCACGGCCACCTTCTTCACGCCGGCCTTCTTCACCGCCATCTTCAGCGTCTCGGGCAGCACGTCGGCCTCGGTGACCGAGTTGCGGAAGACGTAGTCGCCGATCGAGGTGATGCCGTCGGCGGTGTTCGACGTGCCGAAGGCCACCGTCTTGGCGGCCTGGGCGATCGGGTCCGCCGCCTGCGCGGAATTCGACAGCGTCGGGCCGAACACCATCAGCACCTGGTCCTGGAAGATCAGCTTCTTGAAGACGTTGATCGCCTCTTCCTTCTTGCCCTGCTCGTCCTCGACGACCAGGCTGATCTTGCGGCCATTGACGCCACCGGCGGCGTTGATCTCGTCGACGGCCAGCTGGAAGCCGTTGCGGATGGCCACGCCGTACTGCGCGGCGCCGCCGGACAGGGCTTCGGCCACGCCGATCTTGAGGTCCTGCGCCTGGGCCAAGGTCAGGGTGGGCAGGCCGGCCGCGGCGGCCAGCGCGACACCGGCGATCAGGTGCCGGCGGTGGAAACGGGGCTGGGTCATGTCGTCTGTCTCTCGTCGTTGTGTGGGGAAAGGGACGTCACCGGTCCATCGCGATCGCCTGCTGGTACAGCCGCGTCGAACGGGCGCCCGAGCGGCAGAAGGCCAGCAGCGGCCGCGGCAGCTCCGCCAGCAGTTCGGCGAAGCGCGCGATCTCGTCCGGCGACTGCCAGCCGCCCTGCACCGGCAGGTGCGCATAGACCAGGCCCGCCTCGTTGGCCGCGGCCTCGATGGCCGCGCTGGTGGGCTGGTCCGGGCCGCCCTCGAAGTCGGGCCGGTTGTTGACCACGCTCTTGAAGCCCTGCGCGGCGGCCACGGCCATGGCGGCCGGCTCCAGCTGCGGGGCGACGCAGACATCGGGGGCGATGCGCTGCAGGGGAAGGCTGCTCATCTCGACTCCTGGCGGGGCGGAACGGACACGGACGGCCCGGGCAGGGAAGCGGTCCGTGGACTGCAACAAGCGGTTTGCAGGGGCGCGAGCTTAACCCTGCAGCGCGCGCTTGACCGCTGCGGAGACTGCGGACATCTCCGCCTTTCCCGACAGCTCGGCCTTCGCCAGCGCCATCAGCTTGCCCATGTCGCCCGCGGCTGGCGGGCGGCCGAGTTCGGCGGCCACCTGCTGCACCAGGGCGGCCACGGCGGTGGCCAGCTCGGCCTCGCCCAGGCGCTGCGGCAGGTAGGCCTGCAGCACGGTGATCTCGGCCGCTTCCTTGTCCGCCAGGTCCTGCCGGCCGCCGGCCTGGTAGGCGGCCACCGAGTCGCGGCGCTGCTTGACCATCTTGTCGACCACGCCGACGACGGCCGCGTCGTCCAGCGTGATGCGTTCGTCGACCTCGCGCTGCTTGATGGCGGCCAGCAGCAGGCGCACGGTGGACAGCCGGTCGCTGTCCTTGGCGCGCATGGCGGCCTTCATGTCGTCCTGGATGCGTTCTTTCAAGCTCATGGTGCGGGGCGGTGGAGGTCGGAAAAACAAAGAAGCCCGCGGCGGCGTCCCGCGCGGGCTTCCTGGTGGCCGAGGCGCCGGGTGCTCAGTACAGCTTCTTCGGCAGCTGCATGCTGCGCACGCGCTTGAAGTGGCGCTTCACCGCCGCAGCCTTCTTGCGCTTGCGCTCGGCCGTGGGCTTCTCGTAGAACTCGCGTGCGCGCAGTTCGGTCAGCAGGCCCAGCTTCTCGATCGTGCGCTTGAAGCGGCGCAGGGCCACGTCGAACGGCTCGTTTTCTTTGACGCGAATGGTGGTCATGTAACGGAAAGTCCTTGGGGGAGGTGCGCTCGGTGTCGGCGGCGGGCCTCAAGCGGCGGCCAGGGGTGCGGAAGGTTCCGGAATCCCCACCCAGGCCACCAGCGGCGCCAGACTCGTCGCCTGGGCTGCCCTCGGCGCCCGGCCGATCGAACACGCGGTTCTTGCTAGCAAAGACGACGATTATAGCCCGGCGACGCTGTACGTCCGCAAGGCCCGCCCACAGGCCGCCGCACTGGCCCAGGCCCACTGGAAGTTGTAGCCGCCCAGCCAGCCGGTGACGTCGACCACCTCGCCGATGAAATGCAGGCCCGGCACGCGGCGGCTTTCCAGGCTTTGCGAGCTGAGCTCCCGGGTGTCGACGCCGCCGGCCATCACTTCGGCCTTCTTCCAGCCCTCGGTGCCGCTGGGCCGCGGTTGCCAGCGCCGCAGGCCCTCCGCGAGGCGGGCGATGTCGCGGTCGCGCAACTCGGCCACGGGCTTGTGCGCCTCGAGGTCGTGCGCCGCCAGCCACTGCTCGGCCAGCCGCTGCGGCAGCACCTGCGCCAGGCGGTTGCCGAGCTGGCGTCGCGCGCCGGCCGCCTTGTCGGCGAGCAGTTCGTCGGCCAGCGGCCGTCCTGCCAGGAGGTCGATGTCCAGCGGCTGGCCGGCTCGCCAGTGGCTGGACGCCTGCAGGACGCCCGGGCCGCTCAGGCCCCGGTGGGTGAACAGCAGGTCCTCGTCGAAGGTGGGCGCCGGCCGGTCGCCGGCGCGGATGTGCACCGGCAGCGCCACCCCGGCCAGGCCGGCGAATGGCGCCCACGCCGCGGCGTCGAAGGTCAGCGGCACCAGCGCCGGCCGCGGCTCGACCACCGCATGGCCGAAGCGCCGTGCCAGGCGCAGGCCGAAGTCGGTGGCGCCGATGGCGGGCACCGGCAGGCCGCCGGTGGCGACCACCACCTGGGCAGCGCGCACCGGGCCGGCCGCCGTGTCGACTTCGAAGCCGCGGTCGGACGGCCGGACCTCGCCCACGGCGCACGGCTGGCGGCGCACCACGCCGCCGGCGTCGCATTCGCGCAGCAGCAGGTCGATGACCTGCTGGCTGCTGTCGTCGCAGAACAGCTGCCCCTTGTGCTTCTCGTGGAAGGGGATGCGGTGGCGTTGCACCAGCGCGATGAAGTCGGCCGCGGAGTAGCGCGCCAGCGCCGAGCGGGCGAAGCGCGGGTTCTCGGACAGGAAGTGCGCCGGCCCGGCGTCGCGGTTGGTGAAGTTGCAGCGGCCGCCGCCGGAGATGCGGACCTTTTCCGCCACCTTGGGCGAGTGGTCGAGCAGCAGCACCGTCAGACCGCGCTGCCCTGCGATGCCCGCGCAGAACAGCCCGGCGGCGCCGGCGCCGATGACGACGGCGTCGAAGACAGGGGGCATGCGGCCGGATTATCCCGGCCGGGCCGGCCCGTCAGGCCGTGAGGCGGACCGGGTCGGCCGGCGCCTCGCCCGCTCGCGCCAGCCCGAGCAGCACGTCGCCGACGATCAACACCGCCGGGCTGCCGAGCCCGGCCGCGGTCACCGCCGCCGGCAGCGTGCCGAGCGTGGCGACCACCTGGCGTTGCTGCGGCAGCGTCGCGTGCTGCACGGCGGCGGCCGGCGTGTCGCCGGGCAGTGCCTGCAGCAGCCCGGCCGACAGCGCGGGCAGCTGCGCGATGCCCATGTAGACGACCAGCGTCAGCCCCTGCGCCGCCGCGTGCCCGAGCGCCGCCCAGTCCGGCGGCTGGCCGCCCTCGCGGGCATGGCCGGTGACCAGGATGACCCCCCGCGCATGGTCGCGGTGGGTCAGCGGCACGCCGAGCGAGGTGCCGGCGGCCAGCCCCGCGGTGATGCCGTTCACCACCTCGACCTCGATGCCCGCCGCGCGCAGCACCTCGGCCTCCTCCCCGCCGCGGCCGAAGACGAAGGGGTCGCCGCCCTTGAGCCGCACCACGCGCTCGCCGGCCAGCGCCTCGGCCACCATCAGCCGCTCGATGAAGGCCTGCGGCGTGCTGGCACAGCCGCCGCGTTTGCCGACGTGGACGATGCGCGGCGGCGCGTCGACGCCGGCCAGCGCGGTGGCCAGCACGTCGGGTCCGACCAGGTCGTCGACCAGCAGCACCGTGGCGCGGCGGATCGTCTTCACCGCCTTCAGCGTCAGCAGTTCGGGGTCGCCGGGCCCGGCGCCGACCAGGGCGCACCAGGGCCGGCTCACGCCGTCCTCTCCTTGAGCGCCTCGCCGCGCTCGATCGCCCGCACCGCCGCCACGATGGCCTGCACCTGCTGCTCCAGCGGGCCCGGGGCCGGCTTCTCGCCGCTCAGCACCGACTGGATGTACAGCGCGGTGGTGGTGGCGTCGTGCTGGCGGGGCAGCACCGGCAATTCGGCCAGCACGCCCTCCTGCGGCGCCAGGCTGAGGTCCTCGCGCCGCAGGCCGCCGATGACCACGTCCATGCGGGGCTGCCGGCGCGGATCGGCGACCGGCTCGCCCTCGGTGCCGCGCAGCAGCAGCATGTCGGCGTGCGTCGCCGCGGCGTACTGCCGCATCAGTTCGCCGAACTCGGGGTGGGTGTGGTTGACCACCCGCAGCGCGCGGCCGGCCAGCGGCTTGAGCATCTTGGCCACGGTGTGGCCCGAGTTGCGCACGCCGACCACGCGGCGCACGTCGAGCAGGGCGGCCAGCGGCGGGCACATCAGGTCGGTGCGCACGAAGGCCGGCTCCTGGCGCGACCAGGCCTGCTCGGCCTCCTCCACCTGCCGGGCGATGGCGAGGCCGAGGCTGTGGAAGACGTCGGCGGTGGTGACCCGCGCCGGGTCCTGCAGCGGGCCGTGCACCACCACCTTCAGCCCTTCCTGCGCCAGCCGCAGCGCCAGCAGGGGCGTGAGGTTGGGCAGGCGGCGGGCGCCGTTGTAGGACGGCAGCAGCACCACCGGCGCACCGGCCTCGGGCAGCGGCGCGCAGCGTTCGTGGGTGGCGTCGAGGAAGCCGATCAGCTCGTCCAGCGATTCGCCCTTGACCCGCATGGCCAGCGCGAAGGCGCCGATCTCCAGGTCCGTGACCTGCCGGTCCAGCACCTGGCGCATCAGGTCCAGCGCCTGTTCGCGGTCCAGCGACCTGGCGCCGGCGGCGCCGCGGCCGATCTCCCTGATGTGGTGGGCAATGCTCATTCGAAACCCCTGCGCCGGATTCGCAAGTTTCAGGCCTTTGGGGAGACCCTCATGCGGCGGCGGGCAGGCCCACCGGCTGCGCGGCCATGCGCTTGAGCGTCGGCAGGCAGGACCCGCATTGCGTGCCGCAGCGCAGCCGCTGCTGCAGCGCGGCGACGCGGGCGGCCTCGCCGCGTTCGTCCATGGCCGCCAGGGCCTCGAGGATCTGCGGCTCCCGCACGTCCAGGCAGGCGCAGACCTGCCGCCCGCGGTCGACCACCGCCACCGGCGGCGTGGCGCCCGCCTGCAGCAGCTGGCGGCCGAAGCGGCCGGCCGGGCTTCCCTCGTCGAGCAGGCCGCGGATCCAGGCCTCGGCGCTGGTGTCGCCGGCCAGGAGCAGGCCGGTCAGCCGCCAGTCGCCGGCGCCGTCGGGCACCAGCCGCAGGCGCCGGCGCTGGCCTCGGCGCGGGTCGTCGTAGCGCAGCAGGCGCTCGCCGTCGGTGAGGTCGAGCGCCGCCTGCACGGCGTCGAGCAGCGCGGCCGGCGGCGGCTCGTAGGCCGCGGCCCGGAACAGCACGCCGCTGCGGTCGCGGCCGAACGGCACGCAGGTGGCGAAGCCGAAGCGCGGCAGCAGCGCGCGCAACGCGGTCAGCGCCTGGGGCGCACGGTCATCGGGCAACCAGGCGGCGGCGACCAGCCGCCACGGCAGCTCGGCGCGCACCACCTTCACCGCAGCGTGCTTCAGTTCCGGCTGCTTCGACGTGGGGCAGAAGGCCCCGGTGGTCAGCGCGTTGACGCCCGGCAGCGGATCGCCGTGGCCGTTCTGGCCGCTGACGAACTCCTCGCCCCAGTGCATCGCGATGAAGGCCTGGGCCGGTGCCACCGCCGTGGTGGTCTGCACGGGCAGCAGCAGCGTGCCGCGGCGCGAGGTGACCTGCGCCAGCGCGCCGTCCGCCAGGCCGAGGCGGGCGGCGTCCGACGGGTGCAGCTCGACCGTGGGTTCCGGCACATGGCCGAAGAGGCGGCCCAGCGTGCCGGTGCGGCTCATGCCGTGCCACTGGTCGCGCAGGCGGCCGGTGGTCAGGCTGAACGGGAAGCGGGCGTCGCGCGGCTCGGCCAGCGGCACGAAGGGCGCGTCGAAGAACTTGGCGCGGCCGTCGTCGGTGGCGAAGTGGAAGTCGGTGTAGAGCCGTTCGGCGCCCTGTTCGGCGCCCTGCGGCATGGGCCAGCACTGCGGCCCCTGGCGCTCCAGCACCAGCCAGTCGAGGCCGGTGATGTCGAGGTCGCGGCCCCGGGTCGATTCGCGGTGCTCGCGCCACACCGCCTGCGCGCTGTCGTAGGGGAACAGCGTCGGCCGGCCGGGGCGCAGCCGCAGCTCCAGCCGGCGCGCGATGTCGCGGGCGATGCGCCAGTCGTCGCGTGCCTCGCCGGGCGGCGGCACCGCGGCGCGCACGCGGCTGATGCGGCGCTCGCTGTTGGTCACCGTGCCGTCCTTCTCGCCCCAGCTGCTGGCCGGCAGCAGCAGGTCGGCGTAGGGCGCGGTGGCGGTGGTGGCGTAGGCCTCCTGCAGGATCACGAACTCGGCGCGCTGCAGGGCGCGGCGCACGGTGGCCTGGTCGGGCATCGACTGGGCGGGGTTGGTGCAGGCGATCCACAGCGCCTTCACCT
Organism: Aquabacterium sp. J223; assembly: GCF_024666615.1. Lineage (NCBI taxonomy): Bacteria > Pseudomonadati > Pseudomonadota > Betaproteobacteria > Burkholderiales > Sphaerotilaceae > Aquabacterium > Aquabacterium sp. J223. Next base: position 2,204,717 of record NZ_CP088297.1, read on the forward strand.
CGCCGTCGGCGGCGGCCTGGAACAGCTCGACGGCGGTCTTGCCGGGCGTGGCCGGCACGTCATCGACGCCCCACAGCCCGGCCACTTCTGCGCGGTGGGCCGGGTTCGCCAGGTCGCGGTGGGCCGACAGCAGGTTGGCCAGGCCGCCGACCTCGCGCCCGCCCATGGCGTTGGGCTGGCCGGTGAGCGAGAAGGGACCGGCACCCGGCCTGCCGATCTGGCCGCAGGCCAGGTGCAGGTTGATCAGCGCGGCGTTCTTGGCGGTGCCGTCGGCGCTCTGGTTAAGGCCCTGGCAGTAGAGCGACAGCGTCGGCCGGCGCCCCGCCACCCCGGGCTCGACGCCGGCGAACCAGCGCGCCGCCTGCACCAGCGCCGCCTCGTCCAGCCCGGTGAGCTGCGCCGTGAGCGCCGGCGTGGCGTTGCGCACGCGCGCCTTCAGCGCGTCGAAGCCGGTGGTGTGGGCCTCGATGAAGGCGGCGTCGACCCAGCCCTCCCACAGCATCAGGTGCAGCAGGCCGTGGTACAGCGCCACGTCGCTGCCGGGCAGCAGCGGCAGGTGCAGGTCGGCCATCTCGGCCGTCTCGGTGCGCCGCGGGTCGGCGACGACGATCTTCAGGCCGGGGTTGTCGCGCTTGGCGTCCTCGATGCGGCGGAAGAGCACCGGGTGTGCCCAGGCGGTGTTGCTGCCGGTGATGAACACCGTGGCGGCGTGGCGCACGTCGTCGTAGCAGGCCGGCGGCGCGTCGGCGCCCAGCGTGGCCTTGTAGCCGGCCACCGCCGAGCTCATGCACAGCCGCGAGTTGGTGTCGACGTTGTTGGTGCCCAGCAGCCCCTTGGCCAGCTTGTTGAAGACGTAGTAGTCCTCGGTCAGCAGCTGGCCGGAGAGGTACAGGCCCACCGCGTCGGGCCCGTCGCGTTCGACGATGCCGGCCAGGCGCTGTGCGGCAAGGTCCATCGCGGCGTCCCAGCCGAGGGGCTGCAGCGGCCCGCCGCGTTGCGGCCGGTGCTGCGGCGCCAGCAGCCGGTGGCCCTGCACCAGCACCGGCGACGCGGTCAGGTGCAGCGTGCTGCCCTTGGTGCACAGGCGGCCGAAGTTGGCCGGATGGTCGGGGTCGCCGCGCACGCCGGTGATGGCGTCGCCGTCGCTCTCGATGACGACGCCGCAGCCGACGCCACAGTAAGGGCAGGTGGACTTCGTCTCGCGCATGGCCGCAGTGCTCAGGCCGCGATCACGCCGAATGCGGCGCCTGCACGTCGAAGGTCTGGTCGCCCACCGCGCCGGTGGTGGCGCCCGGGCCGGCCACCGGCGCCGGCAGGTCCAGCGCGTGGGTGGCCAGCTCGTGGCCGTCCAGCATCACCTGGCCGGCCTCGACCTTGACGGCGAAGCGCGGCGTGCAGCCCTCGTCCGGCGCCGCGGCGCAGCCGCTGTCCAGCCCGATGCTCCAGTTGTGCAGCGGGCAGGCCACCGATTCGCCGAAGACGATGCCCTGGCTCAGCGGCCCGCCCCTGTGCGGGCAGCGGTCGAGCAGGGCGAACACCTTGTCCTCGGCGTTGCGGAACACGGCCACGGCCATGCCTCGGGGCCGCGCCACGCGGCGCGCCCCGAGCACGGGGATGTCCTCGACGCGGCAGATGGTCTTCCAGTCGCTCATGGTGGGCTTCAGGCGGGTTGCAGGGGGATGAACTGGCGGGTGTCCACCGCGGCCTTGTCGAACTCGAACCAGGGGTCGGGTTCGCCGTCGAGCGAGAACTGCAGCTTGGCCCAGAGCTGGCGGCGCAGGTCGTCGTCCTCGAGGATCTTCTTCTTCACGTAGTCCAGGCCGACGCGGTTGATGTAGTGGCAGGTGCGCTCCAGGTACCAGCCCTCCTCGCGGTAGAGCTGGAGGAAGGCGCCGGAGTACTCCAGCACCTCCGCCGGCGTCTTCAGCTTGACGAAGAAGTGCGCCACCTCGGTCTTGATGCCGCCGTTGCCGCCGACGTAGATCTCCCAGCCCGAATCGACGCCGATCACGCCGACGTCCTTGATGCCGGACTCCGCGCAGTTGCGCGGGCAGCCGCTGACGGCGAGCTTGACCTTGTGCGGCGCGTACATGCGCCACAGCGCACGCTCCAGGTCCTTGCCCATCTGGGTGGAGTCCTGGGTGCCGAAGCGGCACCACTCGCTGCCCACGCAGGTCTTCACCGTGCGCAGCGCCTTGGCGTAGGCGTGCCCCGAGGCCATGCCGATGTCCTTCCAGACGTTGACCAGGTCCTCCTTCTTCACGCCCAGCAGGTCGATGCGCTGGCCGCCGGTCACCTTGACGGTGGGGATCTTGTACTTGTCCACCGCGTCGGCGATGCGGCGCAGTTCGTCGGCGGTGGTCTCGCCGCCCCACATGCGCGGCACCACGCTGTAGGTGCCGTCCTTCTGGATGTTGGCGTGGCTGCGCTCGTTGATGAAGCGGCTCTGCGGGTCGTCCTGCGCTTCCTTCGGCCAGGTGCTGATCAGGTAGTAGTTCAGCGCCGGACGGCAGGTGGCGCAGCCGTTGGGCGTGCGCCAGCCCAGGCGCTTGTGCACCTCGGCGATGGTCAGCAGGTGGTCGGCGCGGATGGCCTCGCGGGCGTCCTGGTGGCTGGCGTCGGTGCAGCCGCACATCGCCTTCTTGGTCGGCGGCTTGGAGTAGTCGCCGCCGGCGGTGAACATCAGCAGCTGCTCGACCAGGCCGGTGCAGGAGCCGCAGCTGGCGCTGGCCTTGGTGTGCTTGCGCACCTCATCCAGCGTGAACAGGCCCTTCTCCTTGATGGCCTTGCAGATGGCGCCCTTGTTGACGCCGTTGCAGCCGCAGACCTCGTCGGTGTCGGCCATCGCCGCGGCCTTGCTGTGGCCTTCGTGGCCGACGTCGCCGATGTTGGATTCGCCGAACATCAGCTTGTCGCGGATGTCGTGCACCGCGCGGCCCTCGCGCAGCAGCTTGAAGTACCAGGAGCCGTCCACCGTGTCGCCGTACAGGCAGGCGCCGATGAGCTTGTCGTCCTTCAGCACCAGCTTCTTGTAGACGCCGCCGGCGGCGTCGCTCAGCACCACCTCCTCGCAGTCGGGGCCGCCGGTAAAGTTGCCGGCCGAGAACAGGTCGATGCCGGTGACCTTGAGCTTGGTCGAGACCTGGCTGCCGGTGTACAGGCCGATGCCGAACTCGGCCAGGTGGGTGGCGCAGACCCGGCCCTGCTCGAACAGCGGCGCCACCAGGCCGTAGGCGATGCCCCGGTGGGCGGCGCATTCGCCCACCGCATAGATGCGCGCGTCGGTCACGGTCTGCAGGGTGTCGGTGACGACGATGCCGCGGTTGCAGTGCAGGCCGCTCTTTTCGGCCAGCTCGGTGTTCGGCCGGATGCCCGCGGCCATCACCACCAGGTCGGCCGGGATGGCGCTGCCGTCCTTGAAGCGGACGGAGCCGACGCGCCCGTCCTCGGCGGGCAGCAGCGCTTCGGTGTGGGCCGAGAGGCGGAACTTGAGCCCGCGCGCTTCCAGCGACTTCTGCAGCAGGCGTCCGGCGGTCTCGTCGAGCTGCCGTTCCATCAGCCAGGGCGAGATGTGGACCACCGTCACGTCCATGCCGCGCAACATCAGGCCGTTGGCCGCCTCCAGGCCGAGCAGGCCGCCGCCGATGACCACCGCGTGCCGGTGCGTCTTCGCCGTCTCGATCATTGTGTCGGTGTCGGCGATGTCGCGGTACGCGATGACGCCCGGCAGGTCCTTGCCCGGCACCGGCAGGATGAAGGGGTTGGAGCCGGTGGCCAGCAGCAGGCGGTCGTACTCCGCCTCGGTGCCGTCCTCCGCCCGCACGACGCGGCGCCGGCGGTCGATCTGCACCACCTTCTTGCCGCGGTGCAGGGTGATGCCGTGCTCCTCGTACCACGCCAGCGGGTTGAGGATGATCTCGTCGATCGTCTGCTCACCGGCGAGCACCGGCGACAGCAGGATGCGGTTGTAGTTCGGGTGCGGCTCGGCACCGAAGATCGTCACCTCGTACAGATCGGGCGCGATCTTCAACAGCTCCTCGATCGTGCGGACACCGGCCATGCCGTTGCCCACCATCACCAGCTTCATCTTCTTCATGGCGTCGCTCGCTTCGGGTCACACCAGGGGCGCTGCACGGCAGGACGGGCGCACGCGCAACGGTGCGGCCCGGTCCATGGCGACCGGCAGTGGGAGGGAACAGGGAGGGGGACAGTCGGGCTCACGTGGCGCTCCGTTTCGCTTGCACGAAACCCGCCGGGGCCAGAGGCCGCATGGCGGTTCAAGGAGGCACATCGGCTGCGCACTGCGGTGTGCGCAGGACCGGCGTTGCGGTGCCCAATCCGGGCGCGACGCTGCGCCCGCGCATTGCAATGCAGCATCCATGCCACCCGGCCTTGCCTCGGCAAGGGCGACGGGGCCGCTGTGGCGAATGCGCGGCGGTGGTGCGGCCGCTGTCATCCGGTGCGCGGACTGCACCAGCGCGACACGTGACGCCCGCGTTGGCCGACGGCGCAAGCCCCCGAGACCAGGGGGTCCACTTGCGGTGGCGTTGGCCGAAACAGGGGGCTGATACGATGCTTTCCCAAGTTCAAGCTAGGGATCGCTTTGAATGTGCGCGGGCCTGCACTTGCCTCGCACCGACCACCCGCCGACCATGCGCGGAGACCGACGCGCGGCGCCGGCCCCGCCTCCGCTGACGCCTTCTCGGATGCCCGATTCGCTTTCTCCCCCGCCGACGCCGATGCCAGCCAGGGCGTGCTGGGCGCCTTGCTCCCGGCGCTGCTCGAGCGCCAGGGGGCGATGCTGCTGCTGAAGGACGTGGGCAGCGGTCGTTACGTCTGGGTGAGCCCGGCCATGGTCGCCTGGCTCGGCCTGCCCGCCGATCAGGTGCGCGGCCGCACCGACGTCGAGATCTTCGAAGGTGCGGTGGCCGCCAGCCTGCGCGCCGCCGACCAGACGGCGCTGTCGCACGGCGAAGGCGTGTTCGCCAGCGAGCACAAGTTCGACTGGCACGGGGTGCGGCAGGAGCTGTCGGTGCTGCGTGCGGTGACCCGGGGCGAGGACGGTCGGCGCTGGCTGTGCAGCCTGTGGACCGACCAGCGCGCCCACCGCGGCCGCGAGGCGCAGTTGCGCACGGCGCTCGAGCAGCTCGAGCAGCAGCAGCGCGCCAACGAACAGCTGCGGCGGGAGCTGCAGGAGCAGTCGGTGCGCGACCGCGTCACCGGGCTGTACTCGCGCGGCCATTTCGACGACCAGCTGCGCCGGGAGGTCGACCTTTCGACCCGCGAGCACCGCGAGTTCTCGATGGTGCTGATCGGCCTGGACCCGCCCACCGACCGGGTGCGCGACCGCGGCGAACAGGCCCAGGAGCGTGTGCTCGAGGCGGTGGGCCGGCTCCTGCGCAGCAACACCCGGGCGATGGACGCGTCCAGCCGCATCGACGAGCAGCGCTTCGCGGTGCTGCTGTCGGGTGTCGGGCTGGCCACCGCGCATGCCCGCATGGAAGGCCTGCGCCGGCAGTGCGCCACACAGATCGTCGTGCTCGACGGCGAGGACCTCGGCTTCACCGTGTCGATGGGCGTGGCCAGCTTCCCGCACACCGCCGTGTCCCAGGCCGACCTGGTCGACGCCTGCGAGACCGCGCTGACCGAAGCCCGCCGCCGGGGTGGGAACCAGGTGACGCTGGCCAGCATCCGCTTCGACGCGGAATGAAGAAGCGGCCTGGACCCGGAGAGGGGCAGGCCGCTTGAAGAAGGTGTTCGCCGCGAGCCGCGGGCCGCATTCCTGAACCCAGGTGGATTCAGGTGGGCGAGGTCAGCCGGGCATCGGGTTCATCTGACGCGAGACGATCGCACCAGCCCGGCAATGTTCCAAGCCCTTGCTCAAAGAGCATCGGTTCAAGGAAATAAAAACCCGCGCGAACGCGGCGAACGGATGTGATTTTAAGGCCGGGCCTGCACATCCTTGTGCTTGCAAAGGTCACAACAGGCGGCCGTCGTCGTTCAACGCCTCGTCGAGGCGCTGAACCAGCTGGGCCAGCCTGGCCTCGCCCGCCTCGCCGCCGAGCGCCGGGGCGCGCTGGGTGGTTTCGCGCCCCTTCTCCGCCAGTTGGAACGCGAGGTTGAGCGCGGCCAGCACGGCGATGCGCTCGCGGGCTTTGACCCGGCCGGCATCGCGGATGGCGCACATCTCGCGGTCCACCGACGCCACGGCGGCCTGCAGCGAAGTCTCGCCGCCATCCGGGCAGCCGAGCAGGTAGCTCTGGCCCATGATGGTCACTTCGATCTGCTTCATCGGCGGGCCTCGTCGTCGGGCGTCGGCGTGGGCGGCGTCTGCAGCGCGGCCGCGATGCGCGGTTCGGCATCGGGGGGCAGCCGCTCGAGCAGCGCGTCGATGCGGGCGCGGGCGGCGGCCAGCCGGGAGCGCAGGCTTTCGCGTTCGGCGCTCACGCTCTCCAACTGCTGGGCCAGCAGGACGTTGGTGCGCCGCAATTCGGCATGGCGCAGCAGCAGCCGCTCCACCCGCTCGGCAAGGTCTTCGATCTTCGACATGCTGGGTGGCGGTCGTCCGACGAGGTCGGCGGATTGTAGGCCGCGGTCCTGCGGCGGCCGCCGTGGCGGCTCAGGGCGTCGGCGGCGCTTCCACCAGCGGAAAGCTGTCGCACCAGCGGCTGACGGCGCAGTCCAGGCAACGCGGTCGGCGGGCCTGGCAGACGTAGCGGCCGTGCAGGATGAGCCAGTGGTGGGCGTCCTGCCGGTAGGCCTGCGGCACGCGGTCGAGCAGGCGCAGTTCCACCGCCAGCGGCGTGCGGCCGGGCGCCAGGCCGGTGCGGTTGGCGACGCGGAAGATGTGCGTGTCCACCGCCATCGTCGGCTCGCCGAACGCGACGTTGAGCACCACGTTGGCCGTCTTGCGGCCGACGCCGGGCAGCGCTTCCAGCGCCTCGCGATGGCGCGGCACCTCGCCGCCGTGCTGCTCGAGCAGGAGGCGGCAGGTGGCGAGCAGGTTCTTCGCCTTGGTGCGGTACAGCCCGATGGTGCGGATGTGTTCGGCGATCGCGGCCTCGCCGAGGGCGATCAGCCCGGCCGGCGTGTTGGCCACGGGGAACAGCCGGCGGGTTGCCTTGTTCACCCCGGCATCGGTGGCCTGCGCCGACAGCAGCACCGCGACCAGCAGCTCGAAGACGCTGCTGTACTCGAGCTCGGCCCGTGGCTCGGGGTTGGCCGCCCGAAGCGCGGCGAAAAAGGGGTCGACGTCCTGGTCGCGCACCGGCGGAGGTGGGCCCGGGGCGGGCTCAGACGGCCTGCGTCCGCCGGGCGCGGGCGTTCGCCAGCGCCTGGGCCAGCAGGCGCTGCGGGCGATGGTCGGCGCCGCCGGCCGGTGCCGGCGAGGGGGTGACCGTTGGCACGCCCGAGGCGGCATCCGCCGGCGTGGCCGCGTCGGGCGGCGCGTCACCCGCTGTGGCCGCCATGCCGGCGATCCCCTCCCGCCGGGCCTGGTGCGCGCGGTAGCGCTGCCGGGCCTGTTCCGCCTGCCAGGGTTGCCAGGCGGCCCAGCCGGTGCGCGCGGGTTCGGTGGTGTCGAGCCGGATGCAGTCCACCGGGCACGGCGGCAGGCACAGCGCGCAGCCGGTGCAATGGGCGGCGACGACCTGGTGCATGCGCTTCGGCGCGCCGACGATGGCGTCCACCGGACAGGCGTCAAGGCACAGCGTGCAGCCGATGCAGTCGGCCTCGGCGATGCGGGCGACGCGCAGCGGGCCCTCGTCCCCGCAGTCGGGGTCAAGCGGCAGCACGGAGCGGCCGGTCAGGGCTGCCAGCCGCGCGACGCCTTCCGCGCCCCCGGGAGGACAGCGGTTGATCGCCGCCGAGCCGTGCGCCATGGCCTCGGCATAACGGCGGCAGTCCGGGTAGCCGCAGCGCGTGCACTGCGTCTGCGGCAGGCTGGCGTCGAGCGCGTCGGCGAGCGAATCGGCGAGCGGCGGTGGCATCCGACCCTGCGGCTGGCGTGGCGCGTCAGCGTGCCGGCCGCGCCGCCACCGCTTCCGCGCTGGCGCCGGTGGCCCGGCCGTGGCGCTCGGCGACGGTACCGTCGAAACGGGCGATGAACTGGCGCACCTCGGGGTAGACCTTCTCGCGCCAGCGGCGGCCGGAGAAGATCCCGTAGTGGCCGGCGCCCTCGACGTCGTAGTGGAACTGACGCTCCGGCGGGATGCCGGTGCACAGGCCGTGCGCGGCCTTCGTCTGGCCGGCGCCCGAGATGTCGTCCAGTTCGCCTTCGATGGTCAGCAGCGCCGTCTGGCGGATGTCCTGTGGCCGCACCAGCTGGCCGTCGACCTGCCAGGTGCCGTTGACCAGCGCGAAGTCCTGGAAGACGGTCTTGATGGTGTCCAGGTAGTACTCGGCCGGCATGTCGAGCACCGCGTTGTACTCGTCGTAGAACTGACGGTGGGCTTCGACGCTTTCTTCGTCACCCCTCACCAGGTCGAGGAAGTAGTCGTAGTGCGAGCTGAGGTGCCGGTCGGGGTTCATCGCCACGAAACCGGTGTGCTGCAGGAAGCCGGGGTACACCGCGCGACCGGAGCCCGGGTAGTTCTGCGGCACGCGGTAGATGACGTTGTTCTCGAACCACTCGTAGCTCTTGTTCATCGCCAGGTTGTTGACCGCGGTGGGCGACCGGCGGGCGTCGATCGGGCCGCCCATCATGGTCATCGTGCGCGGCAGCGGTTCGCCTGCACTGGCCATCAGCGAGACCGCGGCCAGCACCGGCACGGTCGGCTGGCACACCGACATGACGTGCACATCGGGCCCGATGTGGCGGATGAACTCCTGCACGTAACGCACGTAGTCGTTGAGGTGGAAGGGCCCTGCGCTCACCGGCACCATGCGGGCATCGGTCCAGTCGGTGATGTAGACCTTGTGGTCCTGCAGCAGGCTGCGCACGGTGTCGCGCAGCAGCGTGGCGTGGTGGCCGGACAGCGGCGCCACCACCAGCACGGTGGGCTGCTGCTTCATGCGCGACAGCGCGTCCAGGTCGTCGGTGAAGCGCTTGAAGCGCAACAAGCGGCAGAACGGCTTCTCCAGCGCCACCTGTTCCTGCACCGCGACCTCGACGCCGCCGCATTGCGCGGTCTGGATGCCGAACTCCGGCTTCTCGTATTCCTTCGCCAGCCGGTGCACCAGGTCGAAGCCGGCCGACATCCGGTCGGCCAGCGGCGCTTGGGCGAAGGGCGACAGGGGGTGGCTGTACAGCTTGGCGGAGGCGCGGGCGAACTCGGCGAACGGGGCCGTCAATGCACGCTGGGTCTCGTAGATCTGGTAAAGCATGGCCATGCCCTCGGAATGCGATGAACACGCCAGCCGAGCCGGCGTGTGAAGCCGCACCCATGGTGCGGCGCAACATCCTCAATGGTGCACTGGGCGTGCCCGCCAGCAACCCGCAAAAACCACAGAAAAAATGCAGATCTGTCGCCGATCTGTCACGTTGGCGACAGTGTGGACGTCACACGACCTTGGCGATCGACTGAACCACGTGGTCGATGTTGTGGTCGTTGAGCGCCGCCACGCAGATGCGGCCGGAGTCCACCCCATAGACACCGAACTCGCTGCGCAGGCGCTGCATCTGCGCGGCGCTCAGGCCTGAATAGCTGAACATGCCCTGCTGCCGGGTGATGAAGCCGAAATCGCCGGGGACGCCCGCGTCGGTCAGCTTGGCGACGAACGCCTGCCGCATGGCGCGGATGCGCTGCCGCATCCCGGCCAGTTCCTCCTCCCACATCGCCCGCAGGGCCGGCGTGTCCAGCACGGTCGCCACCACTTGGGCCCCGTGCGTCGGCGGGTTGCTGTAGTTGGTGCGGATGACGATCTTGAGCTGGCTCAGCACGCGCTGGGCTTCTTCCGCGCTGGCGCAGACGACGCTCAGCGCGCCGACGCGTTCGCCGTACAGCGAGAAGCTCTTCGAGAACGAGGTGGAGACGAAGAAGTCGATGCCGGCCGCCAGGAACTGCTGCACCGCGGCGCCGTCCTCGGCCAGCCCCACACCGAAGCCCTGGTAGGCCATGTCAAGGAAGGGCACCAGGCGGCCCGACGTCACCGCCGCCACCACCTCCGTCCATTGGGCCGGCGTCAGGTCGTAACCCGTGGGGTTGTGGCAGCAGGCGTGCAGCACGACGACGGTGCCGGCAGGGGCCGCCCGCAGCGCGGCCAGCAGGCCGTCGAAGTGGATGCCCTTCGACTCGGCGTCGTAGTAGGGGTACGTGCCCACCTCGAAGCCGGCGTTGGTGAACAGCGCCCGGTGGTTCTCCCAACTCGGGTCGCTGATCAGCACCTTGGCGGCCGGGTTCAGCTTCTTCAGGAAATCGGCGCCGATCTTCAGCCCGCCGGTGCCGCCGATGGCCTGCACGGTGGCGACTCGGCCTTCCTTCAACACGGCGCTGCCGTCGCCGAACACCAGGCGCTGCACCGCCTTGTCATAGGCCGCGATGCCGTCAATCGGCAGGTAGCCACGGGCCTTCGGCGCCTCCATCAACTGACGCTCGGCCGTCGCCACGCACTTCAACAGCGGCAGGCGACCCTGCTCGTCGTAGTAGACGCCGACGCCGAGGTTGACCTTCTTGGGGTTGGTGTCGGCCGCGAACTGCTCGTTGAGGCCGAGGATGGGGTCACGCGGGGCGAGTTGGACGGTGTCGAACAGCGACATGGGCATTTCCGGGAAGTCGGGGAGGGCGGCCGGGGAACGGTCCGAGGCACCGGGCAGCGCTCGGGTACGCTGCAGGGTTGGCCGCGATCGCGACGCGACGGCGGCACCCGGCCGGGCCGGGATTCTAAGTGGTCACTTCACAACCCCTGGCATGTCGTCGAACCCCGTCCCCATCTCCCCACCTGCCGCAGAGGCGGGCGCCGCGACACCGGTCGAGGGCAGCTTCGTCGGCTTCCCCGGGTCGCCGTTCCAGCTTTTCCAGCCCTATCCGCCGGCGGGCGACCAGCCCGCCGCGATCGACCAGCTGGTCGAGGGCGTGCAGGACGGCCTGAGCTACCAGACGCTGCTCGGCGTCACCGGCTCCGGCAAGACCTTCACCATGGCCAACGTCATCGCCCGGCTGGGCCGCCCGGCCATCGTCTTCGCGCCGAACAAGACGCTGGCGGCGCAGCTCTACAGCGAGTTCCGCGAGTTCTTCCCCAAGAACGCGGTCGAGTACTTCGTCAGCTACTACGACTACTACCAGCCCGAGGCCTACGTCCCGCAGCGAGACCTGTTCATCGAGAAGGACAGCTCGATCAACGAGCACATCGAGCAGATGCGGCTGTCGGCCACCAAGAGCATCCTCGAGCGGCGCGACGTCGTGATCGTCGCTTCGGTCAGCGCGATCTACGGCATCGGCAAGCCGGAGGACTACACCCAGATGCGGCTGATCGTGCGCGTCGGCGACAAGCTGAGCCAGCGCGACCTCATCGCGCAGTTGGTCCGCATGCAATACACCCGCAACGAGGTGGACTTCGGCCGCGGCAGTTTCCGCGTGCGCGGCGACACCATCGACGTCTTTCCGGCCGAGCACTCCGAACTCGCGCTGCGCATTGAGTTGTTCGACGACGAGATCGAGAGCCTGTCGCTGCTCGACCCGCTGACGGGCCGGGTGCGGCAGAAGGTGCCTCGGTTCGTGGTCTACCCTTCCAGCCACTACGTGACGCCGCGCGAGCAGGTGCTGCGCGCCATCGACGGCATCAAGACCGAGCTGCGCGAGCGGCTGGACGAACTGGTCAAGGCCGGCAAGCTGGTCGAGGCCCAGCGCTTGGAGCAGCGCACCCGCTTCGACCTGGAGATGCTGCAGGAGGTGGGCCACTGCAAGGGCATCGAGAACTACACCCGGCACCTGTCCGGCGCGGCGCCGGGCGATCCGCCGCCGACGCTGGTCGACTACCTGCCGGCCGACGCGCTGATGTTCCTGGACGAGAGCCATGTGCTCATCGGCCAGTTGGGCGGCATGTTCAACGGCGACCGCGCCCGCAAGACGGTGCTGGTGGAGTACGGGTTCCGCCTGCCGTCGGCGCTGGACAACCGGCCGCTGAAGTTCGAGGAGTTCGAGCGCAAGATGCGGCAGGCCGTCTTCGTCACCGCCACGCCGGCCGACTACGAGAAGCAGCACGCCGGCCAGGTGGTGGAGCAGGTGGTGCGGCCCACCGGCCTGGTCGACCCGCAGGTGGAGGTGCGGCCCGCCGCCCACCAGGTGGACGACGTGCTGCAGGAGATCCGCGAGCGGGTGGACGTCGGCGAGCGGGTGCTGATCACCACGCTGACCAAGCGCATGGCCGAGCAGCTCACCGACTACCTCAGCGACAACGGCGTCAAGGTGCGCTACCTGCACTCGGACATCGACACCGTGGAGCGGGTGGAAATCATCCGCGACCTCCGGCTGGGCCAGTTCGACGTGCTGGTGGGCATCAACCTGCTGCGCGAGGGGCTCGACATCCCGGAGGTGTCGTTGGTCGCCATCCTCGACGCCGACAAGGAGGGCTTCCTGCGTGCCGAGCGCAGCCTGGTGCAGACCATCGGCCGGGCGGCCCGCAACGTCAACGGCAAGGCCATCCTGTACGGCGACAGGGTGACCGACTCGATGCGTCGTGCCATCGACGAGACGGAGCGGCGGCGCGCCAAGCAGATCGCGCACAACCTGGCCGAAGGCATCACGCCGCGCAGCGTGAAGAAGCAGGTCCGGGAGATGATCGATGGCGTGGTCAGCCAGCAGGACGACCGGGCCAAGCTGCGCTCGAACGAGCCGGAGGCCGGGGAGGCGCTGTCCGAGAAGGACCTGGGCAAGCGCATCAAGCAGCTCGAGCGGCAGATGCTCGAGCACGCCAAGAACCTGGAATTCGAGAAGGCGGCGCGCACGCGCGACCAATTGGCGCTGTTGCGGGAACAAGCGTTCGGCGCGGCGGTCCATGACAACGTGGTGCCGCTGTCAGGCAAGGCCGCTTGAAATCCCTCGCTGCCACGGGGGAACTTCTCCGCAGATGACCGACCGAATCAGTCGGCTTCATCTATAATCGAGCGAAACACTCGGGATTATTCGAGGGTTTTCCCCGGTTACCGCCGGATCCAAGCCGGAATGACAGCCGTATCACCAGAGGTCGTCATGTTTCGGCACGCCGCGAGGCAAAGGAGAAGAGATGCGTCTCACCACCAAAGGCCGCTTTGCGGTCACCGCGATGATCGATTTGGCGCTGAGGTCGCACAACGGCCCCGTGGCGCTTGCCGCCATCAGCCAGCGCCAGCAGATCTCGCTGTCCTACCTGGAGCAGCTGTTCGGCAAGCTGCGCCGGCATGAGCTGGTCGAAAGCACCCGCGGGCCGGGCGGCGGTTACTCGCTAGGCCGCAAGGCGGAGGACATCACCGTCGCTGACATCATCGTCGCCGTGGACGAGGCGCTGGACGCCACCGGTTGCGGCGGCAAGGAAAACTGCATGGGCGACGACGCCGGCCGCTGCATGACGCACGACCTGTGGACCAGCCTGAACAACAAGATGATCGAGTACCTGGATTCCATCTCGCTGAAGAAGCTGGTGGACGACCAGTTGGCCAAAGGCATCTCGGTGGAGGAGGCGCCGGTCAAGCGCGCCATCTCCAGCCAGCCGGTGGTCAAGCCGATCAAGGTGACCGCGCCCAACTCGGTCTTCGCCCTCGGCAACGCGTTCTCGAAGTAGGGCTGCCCGGCGCCTGCGCGCGCCGGGTGCCGACCCGTTCCCCACGTCGAACTCGCCAGCTTCTGCCAGCACCCCATCATGGACATGACCCCGCACTTCCCCATCTACATGGACTACGGCGCGACCACGCCCTGTGATCCGCGGGTGGTCGATGCGATGGTGCCCTGGCTGCGGGAGCACTTCGGCAACCCGGCGTCGCGCAGCCACGCCTGGGGCTGGGAGGCGGAAGAGGCGGTGGAAGCGGCCCGCCGCCATGTCGCCGACCTGATCGGCGCGGACCCGCGCGAGATCGTGTGGACCTCCGGCGCCACCGAGTCCAACAACCTGGCGATCAAGGGGGCGGCGCAGTTCTACAAGGGCCGCGGCAAGCACCTGATCACCGTCAAGACCGAGCACAAGGCGGTGCTCGACCCGATGCGCGAACTGGAGCGCCAGGGCTTCGAGGTGACCTACCTCGACGTGCAGGAGAACGGCCTGCTCGACCTGGACCGCTTCAAGGACGCGCTGCGGCCGGACACCATCCTGGCGTCGGTGATGCTGGTCAACAACGAGATCGGCGTGATCCAGGACATCCCCGCCCTCGGCGCGCTGTGCCGGGAGCGCGGCGTCGTCTTCCACGTCGACGCGGCCCAGGCCACCGGCAAGGTGGCCATCGACCTGCAGACGCTGCCGGTCGACCTGATGAGCCTGGCCTCGCACAAGACCTACGGTCCCAAGGGCATCGGCGCGCTGTACGTCCGCCGCAAGCCCCGGGTCCGGCTGGAGGCGCAGATGCACGGCGGCGGCCACGAGCGCGGCATGCGCTCCGGCACGCTGCCCACGCACCAGATCGTCGGCATGGGCGAGGCCTTCCGCATCGCCAAGGCCGAGATGGGCACCGAGGGCGAGCGCATCCGCATGCTGCAGCAGCGCCTCGCTGCGCGGCCTGTCGGACATCGAGCAGGTCTTCGTCAACGGCGACCTCGAGCGCCGGGTGCCGCACAACCTCAACGTGTCGTTCAACTTCGTCGAGGGCGAGTCGCTGATCATGGGCATCAAGGGCCTGGCGGTTTCATCGGGCTCGGCGTGCACCTCCGCCAGCCTGGAGCCGAGCTACGTGCTGCGGGCGTTGGGCCGCAGCGACGAACTGGCCCACAGCAGCCTGCGCATCACCATCGGCCGCTTCACCAGCGAGGAAGAGATCGACTACGCGGTGAGCACCATCCGCCAGAACGTCGCCAAGCTGCGCGAACTGTCGCCGCTGTGGGAGATGTACAAGGACGGCATCGACATCAGCACGATCCAGTGGTCGGCCCACTGACCGGACCACGACAAGATTTGGAGAGACACCATGGCTTACAGCGACAAGGTCATCGACCACTACGAGAACCCGCGCAACGTCGGCTCGTTCGACAAGGGTGACGACACGGTGGGCACCGGCATGGTCGGTGCGCCGGCCTGCGGCGACGTGATGAAACTGCAGATCAAGGTGAACCCGACCACCGGCCTGATCGAGGACGCCAAGTTCAAGACCTACGGCTGCGGCTCGGCCATCGCCTCCAGCTCGCTGGTGACCGAATGGGTCAAGGGCAAGAGCCTGGACGAGGCGCTGACCATCAAGAACACCCACATCGCCGAAGAGCTGGCGCTGCCGCCGGTGAAGATCCACTGCTCCATCCTTGCCGAGGATGCGATCAAGGCCGCCGTCGACGACTACAAGGCGAAGAGCGGCGTGGCCGCCGCGGTCGCGGCCAAGTGAGCGCGATGGCCGTCACCCTGTCGGAAGCCGCCGCCCGCCACGTCAGCCGCTACATCGCCCGGCGCGGCAAGGGCGTCGGCGTGCGGCTGGGCGTGAAGACCACCGGCTGCTCGGGCCTGGCCTACAAGCTGGAGTACGCCGACGAGATCGCGCCCGAGGACCATGTGTTCGAGGGGCATGGCGTGAAGATCCTGGTCGACCCGAAGAGCCTGCCGTACATCGACGGCACCGAGCTCGACTTCGTGCGCGAAGGCCTGAACGAGGGCTTCAAGTTCCACAACCCCCGTGAGAAGGACCGCTGCGGCTGCGGCGAGTCGTTCCGGGTCTGAAGGCGTTCGACACCGCGTCGACGGCCTTCTCCTCATCACCGGGCGCGGCCTCTTTCCGGGGCCGCGCCTTTTTCATGGTGGCCATGACCGACGACCTCAAGCTCGACGACGACGACTTCACGCTGTTCGGCCTGCCCCGGCGCTTCACGCTGGACCCGGCGCAGCTCGAAGAACGGCGGCGCGTGCTGCAGGCGGCGACGCACCCGGACCGCTTCGCCTCGCAGGGCGCCGCGGCGCAACGCGTGGCCATGCAGTGGGCCGTGCGGGTGAACGAGGCGCACCGGCGGCTGAAGGATCCGGTGGCCCGCGCCGCGCTGCTGTGCGAGCTGGCCGGCGTGCCGATCGACGCCGAACGCAACACCGCCATGCCGGCCGAGTTCCTGGTGCAGCAGATGGCCTGGCGTGAGGCGCTGGAGGAGGCCGCTGACGTCCCGGCGGTGGAGGCGCTGGACGACCAGGTGGCCGCCTTCGAGCGCGAGGTGCAGGCCAACATCGCCCGCCTGCTCGACCAACAGGGCGATGCGCGGGCGGCGGCCGAGCGGGTCAGAGCCCTCATGTTCGTTGCGCGCTTTCGGTCCGATGTCGAGAAGCGCCTCGACGCCCTGGGACAATAGAGACCCATGGCGCTACTCCAGATTTCAGAGCCCGGCCAGGCGCCGGACCCGCACCAGCGCCGCATCGCGGTCGGCATCGACCTCGGCACCACGCATTCGCTGGTGGCGGCGGTGCGCCATGGCGTGGCCGACTGCCTGCCCGACGCCGAGGGCCGGGTGCTGCTGCCGTCGGTGGTGCGCTACCTGGAGGGCGGTCGCCGGCAGATCGGCTTCGATGCCCAGGCCGAGCAGGCCGCCGACCCCGAGAACACCATCGTCTCGGTCAAGCGCTTCATGGGCCGCGGCCTGGGCGACGTGGCCGAGGCCGGCAAGCTGCCGTACCGCTTCATCGACAAGCCGGGCATGCTGGCCCTGCACACCCGCGAGGGCGAGAAGTCCCCGGTGGAGGTGTCGGCGGAGATCTTGGCCTCGCTGCGCCAGCGGGCCGAGGACAGCTTCGACGACGAACTGTTCGGTGCCGTCATCACCGTGCCCGCCTACTTTGACGACGCGCAGCGCCAGGCGACCAAGGACGCGGCGCAGCTGGCCGGGCTGAAGGTGCTGCGGCTGCTCAACGAGCCGACGGCCGCGGCGGTGGCCTACGGCCTCGACCACGGCAGCGAGGGGCTGTACGCCATCTTCGACCTGGGCGGCGGCACCTTCGACATCTCGCTGCTGCGCCTGTCGCGCGGTGTCTTCGAGGTGGTCGCCACCGGCGGGGATGCCGCGCTCGGCGGCGACGACTTCGACCGGGCGCTGGCCGACTGGGCGCTCGACCAGGCCGGCCTGCGGGCCGACGCCGCGCACGACAAGCGCGCCGTGCTGGTCGCGGCCCGCGCCGCCAAGGAGGCGCTGACCGACACCGAGCGGGTGGTGCTGACCGCCGACCTGGCCGCCGGCAGCTTGCAGGTGCCGGTGGACCGCGCGCGCTTCAATGCCCTCACCAAGCCGCTGGTCGACCGCACGCTGGCCAGCGTCAAGCGCGTGCTGCGCGACGCCAGGGTGGGCCGTGACGACGTTCAAGGCGTGGTGCTGGTCGGCGGCGCCACCCGCATGCCGGCCGTGCGCACCGCGGTAGGCGAGTTCTTCGGCCGGCCGCCGTTGGTCGACCTCGACCCCGACCAGGTGGTGGCCCTCGGCGCCGCCCGGCAGGCCCACCAGCTGGCTGGCCATGGCGACGGCGACGACCTGCTGCTCCTGGACGTGATCCCGCTGTCGCTGGGCCTGGAGACGATGGGCGGGCTGGTCGAACGCATCATCGAGCGCAACGCCACCATCCCCACCGCCAAGGCGCAGGACTTCACCACCTTCAAGGACGGCCAGACGGCGATGGCGCTGCACGTGGTGCAGGGCGAGCGCGAGCTGGTCAGCGACTGCCGCTCGCTGGCGCGCTTCGAGCTGCGCGGCATCCCACCGATGGCCGCCGGTGCCGCACGCATCCGCGTCACCTTCGAGGTCGACGCCGACGGGCTGCTCAACGTGCGCGCGCGCGAGCAGGGCTCGGGCGTCGAGGCGGCCATCACCATCAAGCCGAGCTACGGCCTGGCCGACGAGGACATCGCCCGCATGCTGCAGGACGGCTTCGCCCGCGCGGAGGACGACCTGCAGGCCCGCGCGCTGCGCGAGGCTCAGGTCGACGCCGAGCGCCTGGTGCTGGCCACCCGGTCGGCGCTGCAGGCCGACGGCGACCTGCTCGCCGACGGCCAGCGCCGCGACGTCGAGGCCCTGCTGTCGGCGACGGCGTCGGCCGCGGAAGGGCGGGACGCCGCTGCCATCGAGGCGGCCACCAAGGCGCTGGCCGCCGGCACCGAGGCCTTCGCCGCGCTGCGCATGAACCGCGGCATCCGCCGGGCCCTGACCGGCCGCAGCGTCGAAGACGTCTGAGGCCCCAGGCCGACGAACAACGAGAACCGAGCGAACCGCCCGTGCCCGTCATCAAGATCCTGCCCCACGCCCAGTACTGCCCGGAGGGCACCACCGTCGAGGCGCCCGCCGGCACGTCGATCTGCGAAGCGCTGCTCGACCACGGCATCGAGATCGAGCACGCCTGCGAGATGAGCTGCGCCTGCACCACCTGCCATGTGGTGGTGCGCGAGGGTTACCGGTCGCTGGGCGAGCCCGACGAGGCGGAAGAGGACCTGCTGGACAAGGCCTGGGGCCTGGAGCCGGACTCGCGGCTGTCGTGCCAGGCCATCCTGTCGCAGCAGGACGTGACGATCGAGATCCCCAAGTACACCATCAACCACGCTCGAGAAAACCACTGAGCGTGGCCGGACGGATCAGCCGATCCGTCCGAGCAGCAGGTACTCCATCAGCGCCTTCTGCACGTGCATGCGGTTCTCGGCCTCGTCCCAGACCACCGACTGCGGACCGTCGATGACCTCGGCGGCGACCTCCTCGCCGCGGTGGGCGGGCAGGCAGTGCATGAAGAGGGCGTCGGGCTTGGCCACGGCCATCATCTCGGCGTCGACGCACCAGTCGGCGAAGGCGGCGCGCCGCTGCTCGTTCTCGGCCTCGAAGCCCATGCTGGTCCACACGTCGGTGGTCACCAGGTCGGCGCCGCGGCAGGCGTCCATCGGGTCGGCGAAGACCTTGTAGCAGCTGCCGTCGCCGCGCAGGCCGACCACCGACGGGTCCACCTCGTAGCCGCTGGGCGTGCTCAGGTGCACGGTGAAGCCGAGCACCTCGGCCGCCTGCAGCCAGGTGTTGGCCATGTTGTTGCCGTCGCCCACCCAGGCCACCGTGCGGCCGGCGATGGCGCCCCGCCGCTCGATGTAGGTGAAGACGTCGGCCAGGATCTGGCAGGGGTGGTACTCGTTGGTCAGGCCGTTGATCACCGGCACCCGCGAATGCGCGGCGAACTGCTCGATGCGCGACTGCTCGAAGGTGCGGATCATGACGAGGTCGACCATCCGGCTGATGACCCGCGCCGTGTCGGCGATGGGCTCCGAGCGGCCGAGCTGGCTGTCGCCGGTGGTCAGGTGCACCACCGAGCCACCCATCTGGTACATGCCGGCCTCGAAGCTCACCCGCGTGCGGGTGCTGGCCTTCTCGAAGATCATGGCCAGCGTGCGGTCGGCCAGCGGCTGGTACTTCTCGTAGTTCTTGAACCGCGTCTTGATGATGGACGCGCGCTCGAACAGGTAGGCGTACTCCTCCGCGCGCAGGTCCTTGAACTGCAGGTAGTGCTTCATGAGGCGGGGTCCCGGCTTCATGGCAGAGCGGGCGGGCGCGTCATGCCACGCCGAGGAAGCGGCGCACCACCGGCGCCAGCAGGGCGACGATCTGGCGGGCCTCGTCCTCGCTGAGGATGAGCGGCGGCACCAGCCGGATGACGGTGTCGGCGGTGACGCTCAGCAGCAGGCCGGCGTCGGCCGCCAGGTTGAGGATCTCGCCGCAGGGCCGGTCGAGCTCGATGCCCAGCATCAGGCCCTGGCCTCGGATCTCCTTCACGCCGGGCAGGCTGCCGAGCTGGCGCTGCAGTTCCCCGCGCAGCACCTCGCCGACCTTCGCCGCGTGGGCGAGCAGCCCGTCCTCTTCCATGATGCGCAGCGTCTCCACGCCGGCCCGCATCGACAGCGGGTTGCCGCCGAAGGTGGTGCCATGGTTGCCGGGCTGGAACACATCGGCCGCCTTCGGCCCGCAGACCACCGCGCCGATGGGCACGCCGGAGCCCAGTCCCTTGGCCAGCGGCATCACGTCCGGCACGATGCCGGCCCACTGGTGCGCGAACCACTTGCCGGTGCGGCCGATGCCGCACTGCACTTCGTCCAGCATCAGCAGCAGGCCGTGGCGATCGCACAGCGCGCGCAGGCTCTGCAGGTAGTCCAGGCGCGTGGGGTTGATGCCGCCTTCGCCCTGGATGGTCTCGAGGAAGACGGCGACCACGTTGGGCCGCGCCTGCACCTCGGCCTGCAGCGCGGCCAGGTCGTTCAGCGGCACGCGGACAAAACCCTCCACCAGCGGCCCGAAGCCTGCCTGCACCTTGGGGTTGCCGGTGGCCGACAGCGTGGCGATCGATCGGCCGTGGAAGGCCTTCTCGTAGACGATGATCTCCGGCCGGTCGATGCCCTTGTCGTGGCCGTACTTGCGCGCGATCTTGATCGCCGCCTCGTTGGCCTCGAGGCCTGTGGAACAGAAGAAGGCCGCGGTCAGCCCGGACAGCTCGCACAGCTTGGCCGCCAGCTGTTCCTGCAACGGCACCTGGTAGTAGTTGGAGCAGTGGATGAGCTTGGCGACCTGCTCCTGCAGCGCCGGCACCAGCTTCGGGTGGGCGTGGCCCAGCGTGTTCACCGCGATGCCGCCCAGGCCGTCGAGGTAGCGCTTGCCGGCGGTGTCCCACACCCAGCAGCCCTGGCCATGCGACAGGGCGAAAGGCAGCCGGCCGTAGGTCTTCATCAGGTGGCTCGGCGCGGCGGTGGACGTGGGCGTGCTCATCGACATGGCTCCGGTGCAAAGGCGAAGGGCCGGCCCGCTGTGCAAAGCGGGCACCGGCCCCGTGGCACGGATTCTATGCGTCGGTCAACGGACCGGAAGACTGCCGTTGCACCATCCGCAATGCGTTCCTGCATGGTGCCGTGAGGCACAATCTCAGGGTGACATCAGCAGCGCCGCGCGAAGTCTTCATCCAGGGCATCACGAAGGAGGGCCGTCCTTTTCGCCCCAGCGACTGGGCCGAGCGGCTGGCCGGCGCGATGTCGAGTTTCCGCCCCGGCGGCAATGTCGGCGGACACGGTGCCCACATCGGCTACTCCCCTTACTGCTTCCCCAGCACCGTGGCCGGCGTGAAGTGCGTGATCGTGAGCGAGGCGCTGCGCGAGATCGAGCCCATGGCCTGGGACTTCGTCATGAACTTCGCCAGGGACAACGGTCTGCAGGTGGGCGAAGCCTGTCGCTTCGAGCCGCAGGGCGACGGGAAGCCCTAGCCGTCCCGTGATGCCGCACCGGGCGGTCGCAAGCAGAAGAGCCCGCACATCGGCGGGCTCTTTGCTTTTCCACCGGGACCGGCCCGGTCGTGCGGCGAGGGCGGCGCCGTCAGGCGGCCGCTTGCAGCGCCTTGACCTTGGCGGCCAGGCGGCTCTTGTGACGGGCGGCCTTGTTCTTGTGGAAGATGCCCTTGTCGGCCACCGAGTCGATGACGCTCTGGGCGGTCTTGAACAGGTCCGCGGCGCGGTCCTTGTCGCCGGCGGCGACGGCCTTCTGCACGTTCTTGACGACGGTGCGGAACTTAGAACGCAGCGCGCTGTTGGCGGCGTTCAGCTTGACGTCCTGGCGGGCGCGCTTGCGGCCCGACGCCAGGCGGACGGTCTTCTTCTTGGCTTTGGACGAGGTGGCCATGCTGGAATGGGCGCTCCGCTGATGGAGTTCCGGTGGAAAAGCCCGCGAGTATAGCATCGCGCCCTCGCATGAACCTCTTCAAGGCCGCTTCCACCGTCTCCCTGCTCACGCTGGCCTCCCGGATCACCGGGTTGCTGCGGGACATGCTGCAGGCCTCGATCTTCGGCGCCAACGCGCTGACCGACGCCTTCACGGTCGCCTTCCGCATCCCCAACCTGCTGCGTCGGCTGGTAGGCGAGGGTGCCTTTTCGCAGGCCTTCGTTCCGCTGCTGGCCGCCTCGCGCGAGCGCGACGGCGAGGACGCCACCCGGCACCTGATCGACGCGGTGGCCACCGTGCTGCTGTGGGTGCTGGTGGGGCTGTGCGTGACCGGCATCGTCGGCGCACCCCTGCTGGTCTGGCTCATCGGCAGCGGCCTGGAGCGCAGCGGCGGGTTCGACCCCGCGGTGGTGATGACGCGCTGGATGTTCCCCTACATCGCCTGCATGTCGCTGGTGGCGCTGTCGGCCGGCATCCTGAACACCTGGCGGCGCTTCGTGGTGCCGGCGGCCACGCCGGTGCTGCTCAACCTGGCGTGGATCGGCGCCATGCTGTTCCTCACGCCGTGGTTCGCACGCTGGGGCATCGAGCCGGTCTACAGCCTGGCCGTCGGGGTGATGCTCGGTGGCGTGCTGCAGCTGGCGGTGCAGGTGCCGGCCTTGAAGCGCGTGGGCGCGCTGCCGCGCTTCGGCCTGCGCTGGCGCGCCTTCCGCGAGGCCTGGGCCCACGCCGGCGTGCACGAGGTGCTGCGCAAGATGGCGCCCGCGCTGATCGGGGTGTCGGTGGCGCAGATCTCCCAGCTGATCAACACGCAGATCGCCAGCCACCTCGGCGCCGGTGCGGTGTCGCTGCTGACCTATGCCGACCGCCTGATGGAGTTCCCGTCCGCGTTGCTCGGCGTGGCGCTCGGCGTGGTGCTGACGCCGCAGCTGTCGGCCGCCAATGCCCGGGGCGACGCCCAGGCCTATTCCGGGCTCATCGAATGGGGCCTGCGGCAGCTGCTGCTGCTGGCGGTGCCGTGCGCGGTGGCGCTGCTGGTGTTCCCGTTGCCGCTGGTGGCCACGCTGTTCCAGCGCGGCGCCTTCGGTGCCGAGCAGGCCCAGGCGGCGGCCTGGGCGGTGGCGGGTTATGGCGTCGGCCTGATCGGCATCGTCTCGATCCGCATCCTGGCGCCGGGCTACTTCGCGCAGCGCGACACGCGCACGCCGGTGCGCGTGGGCATCGCCGCGCTGGTGCTGACGCAGTGCTTCAACGCCGTCTTCGTGCTGTGGCTGCAGTGGGGCATCGCGGGGCTTGCGCTGTCTACCGGGCTCGGCGGCCTGGTCAACGCCGGCCTGCTGCTGTACCTGCTGTGGCGGCGCGGGGTATGGCGGCCGGCGCCGGGCTGGCCGGCCTTCCTCGCGCGCATCACCGCCGGCAGCGCGGTGATGGGCGCCGGGCTGTGGTGGGCCGCACAGCACATCGACTGGCTGGGCCTCGGCCGGCAGGAGCTGCTGCGCGCCGGCTGGATGGCCGCGGTGCTGGCCGCGGCGGCGGTGATCTACTTCGGCAGCCTGTGGCTGCTCGGACTTCGGGCGACGGCGCTGCTGCGACGCCAATGACGACGGTGCCGCCGGTGGGATCGGCACCGGCATGCCGGCGCGGCCTACACTCGGCGCATGCGCTTCGCAAGGATGAGCCGGCTGCAGTACTTCGAGCTGCTGGTCGCGCAGGACGAGGGCCTCGCGGTGCTGGAGGCGGCCATCGCGGTGGCCCAGGACGAGGCGCCGGATCTCGACCCCCAGGCCGTGCTGCAGGAGATCGACGGCCTGGCGCTGCGCCTGAAACGCCGCCTGCCGGCCGACGCGTCCGCGCTGCACCGGCTGCGGCTGCTCAACCGCTACTTCTTCCACGAGCTGGGCTTCGCCGGCAACGTCAACGACTACTACGACCCGGCGAACAGCTACCTCCATGAGGTCCTGCGCCGGCGCCGCGGCATCCCGATCACGCTGGCGCTGCTGTACATGGAACTGGCGCAGCAGGTCGGCCTGTCGGCCCGCGGCGTGGCCTTCCCCGGGCACTTCCTGGTCAAGCTGCGGGTGGGGCAGGGCGACGGCGCCGGCGAGGTGGTGATGGACCCGTTCTGCGGCCAGTCGCTGTCGTCCGAACAGCTCGACGAGCGCCTGGCGCCCTACCGCCGGCGGCACGGCCTCACCGGCGACTTCGAGGTGCCGCTCGGCCTCTTCCTGCAGGCCGCCGGCGGCCGCGACATCGTCGCCCGGCTGCTGCGCAACCTGAAGGAGATCCACCGACAGGCCGGCGACTGGCCGCGGCTCTTGGCGGTGCAGCGGCGGCTGGTCATCCTGCTGCCCAATGCGCCCGAGGAGCGGCGCGACCGCGGCCTGGCGCATGCCGAACTGGGCGAGTTCCCCGAGGCCGCGGAGGACCTGGCGCACTACCTCGAGCAGCGGCCCGCCGCCGAGGACGCGCGCGCGCTGCGCGAGCGGCTGGCGGCGCTGCGGCAGCTCGGCCGGCCGCGCCTGCATTGACCGGCCGGCGTCGCGCCGGGGCGCTCTCCTAGAATCGCCGCTTTTGTGCGGTCCGCCCGAGCGACCGCCGCCGGATGAAGCAGATCCCCCTGGCCATCGTGGAGCCGGCCCAGCCGGACTTCGACCACTTCCTGGTCGGCGCCAATGCCGCCGCGCTGCAGCACCTGCTGGCGCTCCAGCCCGGCGCGGCGCCGGTCTACCTGTGGGGGCCCGAGGGCAGCGGCAAGACCCACCTGCTGCACGCGCTGGCCGCCGAGCAGCGCCGACGCGGTGCGCAGGTCGGCAGTTTCGACGCCCGGACGCCCTTGCCGTGGACCTTGGACGAGGGCTGGGCGGCTTTGCTGCTGGACGACTGCGACGCCTTCGACGCCGACCGGCAGCAGGCGGCGTTCAGCCTCTTCGTGCAGGCCCATCCGGCCGGGGTGCTGATCGCGGCGGCGGGCCGGCTGCCGCCCGTGGACCTGCCGGTGCGCGACGACCTGCGCACCCGCCTCGGCTGGGGCCATGTCTTCGCGCTGGCGCCGCTGGCGGAGGACGAGGCCCGCGCGGCGCTGCGCCGCGAGGCCGACCGCCGCGGCGTCCTGCTGGCCGACGAAGTGATCGACTACCTGCTGACGCGCTTCTCGCGCGACCTGAAACACCTGATGCTGCTGCTCGACCGGATGGACCGTTTCGCCCTCTCCCAGCAGCGGCCGCTCACCGTGCCGCTGCTGCGCCGCATGCTGGCCGAGGAGGGCCTGTGAGGCTGGCGCTGTTCGACCTCGACGGCACGCTGCTGCCCATCGACTCCGACCATGCGTTCGGCGACTACCTGGTGCAGCGCGGCTGGGCCGATGCAGAGCACTTCAAGCGCGGCAACGACGCGTTCTACGCCCAGTACCTGGCCGGGCGGCTCGACGTGCCCGCCTACATCGCCTTCTGCACCACCGCCTGGCGCGACCGCCCGGCGGCCGAGCTGCAGGCCCTGCAGGCCGACTTCATCCGCGAGGCCATCGGTCCGCAGCTGCTGCCGCCGGCACGTGACCTGGTCCGACGCCACCAGGACGACGGCGACCTGGTGGCCATCGTCACCGCCACCAACGAGGTGGTGACGCGGCCGATCGCCGACGCCTTCGGCGTCGAGCACCTGATCGCGCTGAAGCTCGCCCGCGACCACCATGGCCGGGTCACCGGCGCCATTGACGGCGTGCCCAGTTACCAGGCCGGCAAGATCGTGCGCGTCGAGCAGTGGCTGGCCGCGCTGGGCCGGCGCTGGGACGACTTCGACGACACCGTGTTCTACAGCGACTCCACCAACGACCTGCCGTTGCTGGAACGCGTCGACCGACCCGTGGCCACCAACCCCACGCCCGCACTGGAGGCCATCGCGCGCGAGCGCGGCTGGCCCGTCCTGAGGCTCTTTGCATGATCAAGAAATTCATCGACCGCCTGCTCGGCAAGCCGTCCGGCCCGCCGAAGCCGCCGCTGGGCAAGCGCCGCGAGGTCGCGGCCGCGGAGCACGGCATCGACCCCGGCCTCGTCGACGAACGTGCGGTGAAGGTGGTGCGCACGCTGCAGGAGGCGGGGCACCAGGCCTACATCGTCGGCGGCGCGGTGCGCGACCTGCTCTGCGGTCGCCGGCCGAAGGACTTCGACGTCGCCACCGACGCCACGCCGGAGCAGGTAAAGGCGCTGTTCCGCCGCGCCTTCATCATCGGCCGGCGCTTCCGCATCGTCCACGTGGTGCATGGCCGCGGCCGCGATCACGAGGTGATCGAGGTGTCCACCTTCCGCGCCTACCTGGACGCCACCGCAGCCGACCAGGTGGAGGGCAACGAGAAGACCAGCAAGGCCGAACTGGCCGGCAAGAGCCACGTCGTCGACGCCAGCGGCCGGGTGCTGCGCGACAACGTCTGGGGCCCGCAGGTGGAGGACGCCGCACGGCGCGACTTCACCGTCAACGCCATGTACTACGACCCCACCACGCAGGCGGTGGTGGACTACCACGGCGGGCTGAAGGACGCGAAGGCCAAGCTGCTGCGCATGATCGGCGATCCCGCCACCCGCTACCGCGAAGACCCGGTACGCATCCTGCGCGTGGTGCGCTTCGCCGCCAAGCTGGGCTTCTCCATCGAGCCGAAGACCCGCGCGCCGATCGCCGAGACGCTGCCGCTGCTGGCCAACGTGCCGGCCTCGCGGCTGTTCGACGAGATGGTCAAGCTGCTGCAGACCGGCCATGCGCTGGCCTCGCTGGAGCAGATCAAGGCGCATGGCCTGCACCGCGGCGTCTTCCCGGTGCTCGACGCGGTGCTCGACGATCGCAAGCCCAACCCGCAGCGCGACCACTTCGTGCGGCTGGCGTTGACCGACACCGACAAGCGGGTGGAGGAGGACCGGCCGGTGGCACCGAGCTTCCTGCTCGCCTGCCTGCTGTGGCACGAGGTGCTCGAACGCTGGAACCGGCTCAAGGCCGACGGCGAATCGGTGACCCCGGCGCTGGCCCAGGCCATCGACCAGGTGTTCGATGCCCGCATCGGCGACATCTCCGGCCGCGGCAAGCTCGGCGCCGACATGCGCGAGATCTGGATGATGCAGCCGCGCTTCGAGCGCCGCGTCGGCGCGACGCCGTTCAGCCTGGTCGAGCAGCCGCGCTTCCGTGCCGGCTTCGACTTCCTGCGGCTGCGCGCGGACGCCGGCGAGGCGCCGACCGAACTGGCCGACTGGTGGGAGGACTTCGCCCTCGGCACGCCGGAGGAGCGGGAGGGCCTGGTGCAGGCCGCCCGCGAGGCGCAGGCCCAGTCCCGCAAGCCGGCGCGCGGCGGCGGACGGGTGCACCGGGCCCCGCGTGAAGACGGTGCCGTGCCGACCGAGCCGGCGATGGCCATCGCCGCATCGGACGACGGCGCCGAGGGCGGGGACGTGGGCGAGGGCGGCGCCGGCCCCGCGCGCAAGCGCCGCCGGCGCCGCCGCAAGCCGGCCGGCGCCGGCGCGCCCGCCGAGGCGGGGGCCGCGGGCGGCGAATGACGGTGCCGGCGGCCCGTGCGGCCTACGTCGGCCTGGGCGCGAACCTGGGCGACGCGCGCGGCACCTTGCGGCAGGCGCTGGCCGAGTTGGCGGCGCTGCCCGGCGTGGACGCCAGCCGCGCCTCGTCGCTCTGGCGCAGCGCACCGGTCGAGGCCAGCGGCCCCGACTTCGTCAACGCGGTGGCCGAATTGCACACCACGCTCGAGCCGATGGCGCTGCTGCGGGCGCTGCAGGCCATCGAGCGGCGCCACGGCCGCGAGCGGCCCTATCCCAACGCGCCGCGCACGTTGGACCTGGACCTGCTGGCCCACGGCGAGTCGGTCGTCGACACCGAGCCCCTGCGGTTGCCGCACCCGCGGCTGCACCGCCGCGCCTTCGTGCTGCGGCCGCTGCTGGAACTCGCCCCCCCACCTGTCGCTGCCGGGCCTCGGACCGCTCGCCGCCTGGCTGCCCGCCGTGACCGATCAACCCCTGGAGCGCCTTGCACCATGAATTCCTTGCCCGTGGCCGTGCAGACCTTCGGCCTGCTGACGCTGTCCAATGTCTTCATGACCTGGGCCTGGTACGGCCACCTGAAGACCCTGGGCGACCGGCCCTGGTGGATCGCCGCACTGCTGAGTTGGGGCGTGGCGCTGTTCGAGTACCTGCTGCAGGTGCCGGCCAACCGCATCGGCTTCGAGGGTGGCATCAACCTCGCCCAGCTGAAGATCGGCCAGGAGGTCATCACGCTGGCGGTGTTCGTGCCCTTCAGCGTGTTCGTCATGCAGCAGCCGCTGAAGTGGGACTACCTGTGGGCCGGCCTCTGCCTGCTCGGGGCGGTGTACTTCATCTTCCGCAGCTAGCCGCGGCCCGCGGGTGGTGGGGCCCACGGTGCGCCCCCTAGAATGTCGGGTTGATGACAATTCGATGACATGGTGGCCGGTTGCCTTCCCGGAACCGCCATGGCTGATGGGGAGACCGCCATGCTCTTCGGCAAGCTGTTGCCGCGCGAAGGCAATTTCTTCGAGCTGTTCAACCAGCACGGAGACCAGATCGTCCGCGGTGCCCGGGCGTTCATGCAGATGGTGCGGCAGTACGACGACGTCGCCGCGCGCGAGCAGCACGCCGCCACCGTCGACGACGCCGAGCGCCAGGCCGACAAGGTGACCGCCGAGGTCAACCGCCTCCTGCACAAGACCTTCATCACGCCGATCGACCGCGAGCAGATCCACGGCCTGATCAACGCGATGGACGACATCCTCGACCTGCTGCAGGACACCAGCGAGACGATGTCGCTGTACGACGTCAAGCGCATCGACGAAGAGGTGGTGCGCCTGGCCGAGCTGTCGTCCAAGTGCTGCGAACGGGTGCAGCACGCGGTGTCGCTGCTGTCGCGCCTGAACCACCAGGAGGTGACCGAAGGCGCGCTCAAGGCCTGCGAGGAGATCGACCGCCTGGAGTCGGACGCGGACCGGGTCATGCGCTCGGCGATGTCCCGCCTGTTCAGGGAACAGGCCGACGTCCGCGAACTGATCAAGCTGAAGACCATCTACGAGCAACTGGAGTCGATCACCGACCGCTGCGAGGACGTGGCCAACCTGATCGAAGGCATCGTGCTCGAGAACTCGTGATGGCGGCCACTGTCCAGATCGGCTTCTGGGTGGTCGTGCTGCTGGTGGTGCTGGCGGTGCTGTTCGACTTCATGAACGGCTTCCACGACGCGGCCAACTCCATCGCCACCGTCGTGTCCACCGGCGTGCTGCGGCCCCAGCAGGCCGTGGTGTTCGCCGCCGCGTTCAACTTCGTGGCCATCTTCATCTTCCACCTCAAGGTGGCCGCCACGGTGGGCAAGGGCATCGTCGAGCCCGGCGTCGTCGACCACCATGTCATCTTCGGCGCCCTGGTCGGGGCCATCGCCTGGAACGTCGTCACCTGGCTCTACGGCATCCCGTCGAGCTCCTCCCACGCGCTGATCGGCGGCATCGTCGGTGCGGTGGTGGCCAAGGCGGGGACCGAGCCGCTGATCGCCTCCGGCATCTGGAAGGCGGTGGCCTTCATCCTGGTGTCGCCGCTGCTCGGTTTCATCTTCGGCTCGCTGCTGATGGTGCTGGTGGCGTGGGTCATGCGCCGCCGCTCGCCGCTGCGCATCGACCGCTGGTTCCGGCGCCTGCAGCTCGTGTCGGCGGGCCTGTATTCGCTGGGCCATGGCGGCAACGACGCGCAGAAGACCATCGGCATCATCTGGATGCTGCTCATCGCCTCCGGCCACGTCGCCGCCGGTGCCAGCATGCCGCCGGCGTGGACGATCTGGGTCTGCTACATCGCCATCGCGCTCGGCACGCTGTTCGGCGGCTGGCGCATCGTCAAGACCATGGGCCAGAAGATCACCAAGCTCAAGCCGGTGGGCGGCTTCTGCGCCGAGACCGGCGGCGCCATCACGCTGTTCCTCGCCACCGGGCTGGGCATCCCGGTGTCCACCACGCACACCATCACCGGCGCCATCGTCGGCGTCGGGTCGGTGCAGCGTGCCTCGGCCGTGCGCTGGGGCGTGGCCGGCAACATCGTCTGGGCGTGGATCTTCACCATCCCGGCGTCGGCGTTGATCGCCTGGGCCGGCTACCGCGTCAGCCTCTACCTGTTCAGGTAGCCGCGCTGCGGTCCGTCGTGTCCCGGGCGGCGTCGGCGCCCAGAACCGAACCGGCCGCGTCGTGCAGCCACTCCTTCGCGCCGTACACCCGGTAGCCCTGCGGCAGCAGCGCCAGCCGGGGGTCCGCAGGACCAGACGGGTCAGCCGCCGTGCCATCGAGGGCGGCTGGTACAGGCCGGCCCGCGAGCGCATGAACAACTCCGTCGCGACGCTCCAGGCGCTGTAGCGCTCCCAGCGCGACTGCAGCGGCGGCTGCTGTGCCGCGTAGTCCGCGAAGCCCAGCCGGACGGACCGCAGCAGGTCGGCCACCAGCAGCAGGTTCTTCAGCTTGGCGCTGCTGCGCGAGCGGATGCCGGACTTTCCGGCTTCGCGGGCCACCGGCGAGGTGGCGGCGGCATGGCGGCGAAAGCGGATCAACGGGTCCGGCAGGCAGACGACGTCGCCGTGCAGGCCCGCCACGGCGGAGATCAGGCCGTCCAGGTTGGACGCCAGCCTGAGCTCGTTCGACTTGTGCTCGACGGCCCAGGCCATCGCCTGCGCCACTTCGCGGCGGAACACCATCTGGTGTCCGTAGCCGTTGAAGACGATGGGGAAGGTCGGGAACCGGTGGTGCTGCACGCCGTCGCGCGGCGGGATGGTGGCCCCCGTGGGATGGAGGTCCGCATCGACCACGAGGCTGCAGTGCATCACCAGCGCCGTGGTCGGCTGGCGAAGCCGGTCGAGGCAGAGTTCGAGCTTGCGGGCATCCCAGACGTCGTCCTGGTCGCAATAGGCGATCACCTCGCCGCCGCAGGCCGAGAACGCGCGCATGAAGTTGCGCAGGATGCCGAGGTTGGCCCCCTCGCGTTCCAGGACGACGACGGGGAACGGTGCCGTCCTCGCGAACTGGCGGACGATGTCCAGCGTGGCGTCGCCGGACCCGTCGTCCGACACCACCAGTTCGGTGGGCAGCACCGTCTGCGCGGCGATGCTGTCCAGTTGCGCCTGCAGATGCCGTGCACCGTTGTAGGTGGCCATCGCCACGGAGCAACGGGGGGATCGGATGTCGGTCATGGGAGGCGGTGCCGGCTGGGTCCGACGAATTCTGCCGTTGCGGCCGTCCGCGCATCCGGGTTTTGTGCACGCCTCACTGGCTGATCCGCCGTGCCTCCTCGATCTGCCATTCGAAGAAGCGCTGCCCCGAGAACGCGATGGTGCTCAGCAGCGCGGTGGCGCCGACCATCAGCGCGAGGATGACGCCGAGCACCGCCAGCCACCCTGCGGGCGGCGCGGGCCGGTCGGGGTTGTGCCGCGCGTTCCAGCGTTCGTCGGCCGTCAGGCCGTGCACGATGGCGGTCAGCATGGCCTGCGCCACCATCAGCCCGAGCAGCGGCAGCAGCAGCCACGACAGGCGGTCGTCCTGTCCGAGCGTCTGCATGCGCACCAGGCCCTGCAGCCCCAGCAGGGTGGCCGGGATGTGGGCCCAGGCCCAGGCGTCGCGCCAGCCGTGC
Organism: Aquabacterium sp. J223; assembly: GCF_024666615.1. Classification (NCBI taxonomy): domain Bacteria; kingdom Pseudomonadati; phylum Pseudomonadota; class Betaproteobacteria; order Burkholderiales; family Sphaerotilaceae; genus Aquabacterium; species Aquabacterium sp. J223. The sequence goes on from NZ_CP088297.1 coordinate 2,236,095, forward strand.
AGGTAGAACCGGTGGGCGCCGAAGACGCCGGCCAGCACGGCCAGCCAGGTCGCCACCGCCTTGCGGCGCGGCGCACGGTGCGGCGCCGCGGTCATGCGGCGCTCCCTGGCGCGGCGGCGGCGCCGGCCCCGAGCGAACGCTGCATCAGCACGACGTCCAGCCAGCGGCCGTGCTTCCAGCCGGCCGCCGTCAGCACGCCGGCCGGGGCGAATCCCAGGGCACGGTGCAGCCCGATGGAGGGGGCGTTCGCGGCGTCGCCGATCACGGCGACCAACTGGCGCACGCCGCGCGCCCGGCACTGGCCGATCAGTTCGGCCAGCAGCAGGCGGCCGAGCCCCTGGCCACAGGCCGCCGGCGCCAGGTAGACCGAGTCCTCGAAGCACCAGGCGTAGGCCTGGCGCGGGCGGAAGGGCTGGGCATAGGCGTAGCCGAGCAGCCCGCCGTCGCGTTCGGCCACCCACCACACGCCCCGCCGGGCCTGCACGTCGGCCAGCCGCGCGGCCATCTCGTCGGCGCTCGGCGCGACGGTCTCGAAGGTGCCGGTCCCGTGCTCGACATGGTGGCGGTACACCTCGGCCATCGCGGCGCCATCGGCGGCGTGGGCAGGGCGCAGGACGAGGCGGTCATGGCTCATGGTCAACGGTCTATAATGCCCGGTTTTCGGCCTCGGCCGGACGCCTCGAGCGGCTTCGGCTCGACCACCCGGGAGGGCGGGTCGGCCGGTGCAAGGTGCAGGGGGCGAGCCGGCGTATCTACGGGGCCGACCGAATCGGTGGCGTGGCCGTGAGCAAGGCTCGCCAAGCACCACCGAATGTCAGAACAGCCTGTCCACCTGCGGTGTCTCCTGGTGCGGCGTTCACCCCAAGCAAGAGTTCCGAGGTATTTCCATGGTCGTGATTCGCCTGGCCCGTGGTGGCTCCAAGAAGCGTCCCTTCTTCAACGTCGTCGTCGCCGATTCCCGTGAGCGCCGTGACGGCCGCTTCATCGAACGCGTCGGCTTCTACAACCCGGTGGCTGCCGGCAGCGCCGAAGGGCTGCGCATGTCGCTGGACCGCGTGACCTACTGGAAGGGCGTGGGCGCCCAGCTGTCGCCCACCGTCGAACGCCTGGTCGAGCAGGCCAAGGCCCAGCCGGCGCCGGCCGCCGCGGCCTGACGTCCACGATGGCGGCCGCGCCCGAACGCCGGCCCGCGGCCCTGCCGCAGGCGGGCCCGGCGGTCGCCAGCCGTCCCGACGATGCGGTCGAGGTCGGCCGCATCGCGGGTGCCTGGGGGGTGCGCGGTGCGCTCAAGGTCGCGCCGCACGCCGACCAGCCGCAGGCCCTGCTCACGGCGGGCCATTGGTTCCTCCTGCCGCCTGAAGACCGCCCGGCGCCGCCGCCCGGCGCGGTGGCGTCAACACCGCTGCCGCCGGTGCTGGACATCGTCCAGGCGCGCCGCCATGGCGAGAACGTGGTGGCCACCGCCAGCCAGGTGCGCGACCGCACGGCGGCCGAGGCGCTGAAGGGCGCCCGCGTGCTCGTCTCCCGTGCCACCTTTCCGGCGCCGGACGACGGCGAGTTCTACTGGGTCGACCTGATCGGGCTCGACGTCGTGAACCGCGACGGCGCCGCCCTCGGCAGGGTCGCCGGCCTGCTGGACACCGGTCCCCATGCGGTGCTGCGGGTCCAGCCCTCCGAGCAAGACGCGGACGAACGGCTGATCCCCTTCGTCGCCGCGTACGTCGACGCGGTGGACCTGCCGGGCCGGCGCATCACCGTCGACTGGTCGCCGGACTACTGAGCGGCCAACCGCCCGGCGCGCCCATGCGCTTCGACGTCATCACCCTGTTCCCGGAACTGTTCGCGCCGCACCTGGCGGTCGGCGTGACACGCCGCGCCTTCGACGGCCCGGTGCAGGTGCGGCTGTGGCCGCTGCGCGACTTCGCCGAGGACGCCTACCGCCGTGTCGACGACCGCCCCTACGGCGGCGGTCCCGGCATGGTGATGCTGGCGCAGCCGCTGCAGAGGGCGGTGGCCGCCATCCGCGCCGACCGGGGGCAGGACCGTGCCGGCGCGCCGCTCGTCCACTTCACGCCCACCGGCCGGCGCCTCGACCAGGCGCTCGTCGAGCGGCTCGCCGCCGGTCCCGGGGCGCTGCTGCTGTGCGGGCGCTACGAGGGCGTCGACCAGCGCTTCATCGACGACCAGGTGGACCTGGAACTGAGCCTGGGCGATTTTGTGCTGTCCGGCGGCGAACTGCCGGCGCTGGCGCTGCTGGACGCCGTCGCCCGGCTGCAGCCCGGCGTGCTGAACGACCAGCAGTCGCACCAGCAGGACAGCTTTTCCGACGGCCTGCTCGAAGGCCCCCACTACAGCCGTCCCGAGGTGCTCGACACCGTGCAGGGCGCGCAGCCGGTGCCGCCGGTGCTGCTGTCCGGCCACCACGCCCAGATTGAGCGCTGGCGGCGCGAGCAGGCGCTGGCGCGCACCGCCCGCCGCCGGCCGGACCTGATCGACGCCGCGCGCGCCGCCGGCCGGCTGAGCCCCGCCGACGAGCGGTACCTCGCATCCCTCGGGCTATAATCATGGGCTTTTCGATCCTCTGCCGGGCGGGCAGCTGACCCTTCGCATCCAGCGGGGCAGACCGCCCCCAGGCCCGATCCGCGGGCGCGCCGGCACGATCACCTGGAGAAACCATGGACCTGATCCGCACCCTCGAGCAGGAAGAGATTGCTCGGCTGAACAAGACGATCCCGGCCTTCGCGCCCGGCGACACCGTCATCGTCAACGTCAACGTCGTCGAAGGCACCCGCAAGCGCGTGCAGGCCTACGAAGGCGTGGTCATCGCCAAGCGCAACCGCGGGCTGAACAGCAGCTTCATCGTGCGCAAGATCTCCAGCGGCGAAGGCGTCGAGCGCACCTTCCAGCTCTACAGCCCGCTGATCGCCTCCATCGACGTGAAGCGCCGCGGCGACGTGCGCCGCGCCAAGCTGTACTACCTGCGCCAGCGCAGCGGCAAGTCGGCGCGCATCAAGGAGAAGCTGGCCTAAGCGGCTTTGCTGCTCCGAACGAGCCGTCCGAGGTCGAGCGCCCCGGGCGGCTTTTTCATTTCCGCTGCCATCGCCCCTGCACCCCCATGGCCCTGAGCTTCGACCCGCTGACGCTGCCGGTGCTGTCGGCGGACGGCCACCTGGCGCCGCCGCCGCCGGACCGGCTCCAGCCGGAGGCGCTGCGCCGGCGCTTCCGCCTGCCGCCCGCCTGGCAGCCGGAGATCGAAGGCGAACCGCGCTTCAACGACCGCGGGCCCACGCCGGCCAGCGTGCTGGTGCCGCTGGTGCAGCGGGCATCACTGTCCGTGCTGCTGACCGAGCGCACGCCGCACCTCTACGACCATCCGGGCCAGATCGCCTTCCCCGGCGGCAAGGTGGACCCGGGCGACGCGGACGCGGTGGCCACCGCGCTGCGCGAGGCCGAGGAGGAGGTGGGCCTGCCGCCGACCGCGGTGGAGGTCATCGGCCAGCTGCCGCCCTACCGCACCGGCACCGGCTTCGTCGTCACGCCGGTGGTCGGCCTGGTGGCGCCGGACCTGCCGCTCAAGCCCGACCCCTTCGAGGTGGCCGAGGTCTTCGAGGTGCCGCTGGCCTTCCTGATGAACCCGGCGCACCACCGCTGGCATGCCATCGAGTTCGAGGGCCGGCAGCGCCGTTTCCTCTCCATGCCGTGGACGCCGGAGGGCGAGCATGCCAGGCGCTACTTCATCTGGGGCGCCACCGCGTCGATGCTGCGCAACCTCTACCGCTTCCTGAGCGCCTGACCAGCGGCCCTATCATCGCGGCCGATGAGCGCTTCCGCGGAGCGAAGCGATAGGGTGCACCTGTGAGTTTTTTCGCCGTCCTGCTGGCCCTGTTGATCGAGCAGGTCAAACCCCTGCCGCGCGACAACCGGGTCCACGACGCCCTGGTCGGCTGGACCGGCTGGGCCGGTCGCAACTTCGACGCCGGCCGCGAGCACCATGCCTGGGTGGTCTGGGGCGTCTCGGTGCTGGTGCCCACGGTCATCGTCGCCGCCGCCTACCTGGCCATCAACGCCTACAGCACGGCGCTGGCGCTGGCCTTCAACGTGCTGGTGCTCTACCTCACGCTCGGCTTCCGGCAGTTCAGCCACTACTTCACCGACATCCGCGACGCGCTGGACCGGGCCGACGAGGCGGAAGCGCGGCGGCTGCTGTCCGAATGGCGCCACCTCGACGCCAGCGAGCTGCCGCGCAACGAGCTGCTGCGCCACGTCATCGAGCACTCGCTGCTGGCGGCGCACCGCCACGTCTTCGGCGTCTTCTTCTGGTTCGTCGCGCTGCAGGCGGTGGGGCTCGGCCCGGCCGGCGCCATCCTCTACCGCATGGCCGAGTTCTGCGGCCGCTACTGGTCGTTCAAGAGCAAGGCGCTGCAGGCGCCGGCCAACGAACGCTCGATGCAGCTGTCGCAGCGGCTGTTCTCGCTGATCGACCACGTGCCCGCCCGGCTGACCGCCTTCGGCTTCGCGGTGGTCGGCAACTTCGAGGAGGCGATCAACGGCTGGCGTCAGCATGCGCTGCTGTGGCGCCACGCCAACGAGGGGATCATCCTGGCGTCGGCGGCCGGCGCGGTCGGCCTGCAGCTGGGCGGCATCGCGGCGCCGGGCATCACGCCGGACCGCTCGCGCACCTTCGTCGGCGGCGCGGGCGCCAACCCGGCCAGCGACGGCTCCACCCCCGGCGTGCCGCCGCTGCCCTCGCACCTGCAGAACATCGTGGCGCTGGTCTGGCGCTCGGTGGTGCTGTGGATGCTGCTGCTGGCGCTGCTGGTGCTGGCCAACCTGCTCGGCTGAACGCCGGGCGTCAGGCCGGCGGCCAGTCCAGCTCGGCGATCACCGGCGCGTGGTCGCTGGGCCGCTCGTTCTTGCGCGGCGCCCGGTCCACGCTGCAGCCCTTCACGGCGCCCTTCAGGGCGTCGCTGACCAGGATGTGGTCGATGCGCAGCCCCTGGTTGCGGCGGAAGGCTAGCATGCGGTAGTCCCACCAGCTGTAGACCTTGGGCGGCTGCTCGAAGAGCCGGAAGGCGTCCACCAGCCCCAGCCCCTGCAGCGCCTTGAAGTGCGTGCGTTCCTCGTCGGTGCAGTGGATCTGCCCGGCCCAGGCCACCGGGTCGCAGACGTCGCGGTCCTCGGGGGCGATGTTGTAGTCGCCCATCAGCACCAGCGCGGGATGGCGCTGCAGCTCGCCGCGCAGCCATTCGCGCAGCGCGTCGAGCCAGCGCATCTTGTAGGCGAACTTGTCGCTGCCCGGCGCCTGGCCGTTGGGGAAGTAGCCGCCGACGATGCGCAGGCCGGCCACGGTGCCGGCGATCACCCGCGCCTGCTCGTCGTCGAAGCCGGGGATGTTGCGCACCACGTCCTGCGCCCCGGTGCGCGACAGCAGCGCGACGCCGTTGTAGGTGCGCTGGCCGTGGAAGACCGCCTGCCAGCCGGCCTCGCGCAGCGCGTCGGCGGGGAACTTGTCGTCGGTGAGCTTGGTTTCCTGCAGCACCAGCGCATCCGGCTGCGCGCCGGCCAGCCAGTCCAGCAGCTGCGGCAGGCGCACGCCCAGCGAGTTGATGTTCCAGGTGGCGAGTTTCATGAGGCGCGCGGCGGGTGCAGGAGTTCTCGGGCCAGCGCCTCCGCCACCTCGATGCCGTCGACGCCGGCGGACATGATGCCGCCGGCGTAACCCGCCCCCTCGCCGGCCGGGTACAGGCCGCGGACGTTGAGGCTCTGGAAGTCGCGGCCGCGGGGGATGCGCAGCGGCGACGAGGTCCGGGTCTCGACGCCGGTGAGCACCGCGTCGGGCATGGCGAAGCCGCGGATCTTCTGCTCGAAGGCCGGCAGCGCCTCGCGGATGGCGTCCAGCGCGTACTCGGGCAGGCTGCCGCGCCCCGGCGCGGCCAGGTCGGTCATCGTCACGCCCGGGGTGTACGACGGCAGCACGTCGCCGACCTCGCGGCTGCGCTGGCGCTTGAGGAAGTCGCCCACCAGCTGACCGGGTGCGCGGTAGCCGCCGCCGCCGAGCTCGTAGGCGCGCGACTCCCACAGGCGCTGGAAGGCCATGCCGTCGAGCGGGTTCACCGGCCCGTCGGCGCGGCCGTCCTGCCGGTAGTCCTGCGGCGCGATGCCCACCACGATGCCGGCGTTGGCGTTGCGTTCGTTGCGCGAGTACTGGCTCATGCCGTTGGTCACCACGCGCTCGGGCTCCGACGTCGCCGCCACCACCGTGCCGCCCGGGCACATGCAGAAGCTGTAGACCGAGCGGCCGTTGCGCGCGTGGTGCACCAGCTTGTAGTCGGCCGCGCCGAGGATGGGATGGCCGGCACTGGGACCGAAGCGCGCCCGGTCGATGACACCCTGCGGGTGCTCGACGCGAAAGCCGATGGAGAACGGCTTGGCCTCCATGTGGACCCCGCGCGCGTGCAGCACCTGGAAGGTGTCTCGCGCGCTGTGGCCCAGCGCCAGCACCACCTGGTCGGCGCGCAGCTGCTCGCCGGAGGCCAGGACGAGACCGCGCACATGACCGTCCTCGATCACCAGGTCGACGACCTTCTGCTGGAAGCGGATCTCGCCGCCCAGCGCCTCGATCTCGGCGCGCATCTTCTCGATCATGCTGACCAGCCGGAAGGTGCCGATGTGCGGCTTGCTGACGTAGAGGATCTCCTCCGGCGCGCCGGCCTTGACGAACTCGGTCAGCACCTTGCGCGTGAGGTGCCGCGGGTCGCTGATCTGGCTCCACAGCTTGCCGTCGCTGAAGGTGCCGGCGCCACCCTCGCCGAACTGCACGTTCGATTCCGGCTGCAGCACGCCCTGGCGCCACAGGCCCCAGGTGTCCTTGGTGCGTTCGCGCACCGGCTTGCCGCGCTCCAGCACCAGCGGCTTGAGGCCCATCTGGGCCAGCAGCAGCGCGGCGAACAGCCCGCAGGGACCGAAGCCCACCACCACCGGCCGCGGCCGGTCGTCGGCCCGGACGTCGGCCGGGGCGTGGCCGACGAAGCGGTAGGCGGTGTCGGGCGACGGGCCCACCTTGGCATCGCCGGCCAGGCGCTGCAGCACGCCGGCCTCGTCGGCCAGGGTGCAGTCCACGGTGTAGACCAGCTCGATGGCGCTCTTGCGGCGGGCGTCGTAGGCCCGGCGGAAGACGGTGAAGCCGAACAGGTCGGCGTCGCGCACGCCCAGTCGCGCCACGATGGCCGCGCGCAGGGCGGGTTCGGCGTGGTCCAGCGGCAGTCGCAGTTCGGTGATGCGCAGCATGGTGGGGTCTGCCATGCAAACCGCCGCCCGGAGGCGGCGGTGTGATGGAGCCTTCGACGAAGAAGGCTGCGGCCGGGGTCAGCCGCGCCGGTCAGCCACCCTTGTGCGGCCGCTTGCCCGGGTTCTTCTTGCTGCGGGTGTGGGAGCCGCGCTCCAGGCTGCGCTTCTGGCCCTTGCCGGTGGTGAAGGTGACGCCACCGGGGGCGGCGGGTCTCGGGGTGGCGCGGCGGTCCGCTTCGGTGACGATCTTGTTGCCCATGGCTGGCTCGTTGGGAGGTGTGGAGCGAACCCGCGATTAGGCCACAAACGCCGGTCGCTGGGCCGGCCGGCTCAACGGTGCAGCCAGCGCAATGCGCCGTCGCCCGCCGCGCGGCCGGTGGCGAAGCAGGCGGTCAGCAGGTAGCCCCCGGTGGGCGCCTCCCAGTCCAGCATCTCGCCGGCGCAGAACACGCCCGGCGCCGCGCGCAGCATCAGCTGCGCGTCCAGCGATTCGAAGCGCACGCCGCCGGCGGTGCTGATGGCCTCGTCCAGCGGACGCGGCGCGACCAGCACCAGCGGCAGCGCCTTGATCGCCTGCGCCAGCCGGTGCGGGTCGGCCAGTTGCGCCGGGTCCAGCACCTCGTGCAGCAGCGCCGTCTTCACGCCGTGCAGGCCGAGCCGGCTCTTCAGGTGGGTGGCAAGGCTGCGCGGGCCGCGCGGGCGCAGTGTCTCGGCCAGCACCTGCTCGAAGCGGTGGCCGGGCAGCAGGTCGAGGCACCACGTCGCCCGGCCGCGGGCCGCGATGGCCTCGCGCAGCCGCGCGCTGAAGGCATAGACCAGGCTGCCCTCCACGCCGCTGTCGGTGAGCACGAATTCGCCCTGCTGACGCTGGCCGGCGGTCGGCCCGTCGGCCATGAACGCCGCCACCGGCTTGACCGGCTGGCCGGCGAAGCGCTGGCGCAGGTGGTCGCTCCAGCCGGCGACGTCGAAGCCGCAGTTCGACGGCCGCAGCGGCGCCACCGCCGCGCCGCGGCCCGCCAGCAGGTCGACCCAGGCGCCGTCCGACCCCAGGTGCGGCCAGCTTGCGCCGCCCAGCGCCAGCACGGTGGCGTCGGCACGATGGGTCACCGGGCCGGCGGGCGATTGGAAGGCCAGCGCGCCGTCGGCCTGCCACCCCGTCCAGCGGTGCCGCGCGTGCAGCCGCACGCCGGCCGCGCGCAGCCGGTGCAGCCAGGCGCGCAGCAGCGGCGCCGCCTTCAGGTCCGCGGGGAACACCCGGCCCGAGCTGCCGACGAAGGTGGTGATGCCGAGCGCCTGCGCCCACTCGCGCAGCGCCGCGCCGTCGAAGGCGGCCACGTGCGGCGCCAGGGCCGCCTCGCGCTCGGCGTAGCGCGACAGCAGGCGCTCGGTGGGTTCCGAATGCGTGAGGTTGAGCCCGCCGCGCCCGGCCAGCAGGAACTTGCGTCCGACCGACGGCATGGCGTCGAACAGGTCCACCGGCATGCCGCCGGCGGCGAGCACTTCGGCGGCCATCAGACCGGCGGGTCCGCCGCCGATCACGGCGGCGCTGCGGGCGGGGGACGGGGCGTCGGCGGGCATGGCGGCGGCGCAGTCTAGTCGCGCCGGGATGGCGCTGCGGCCGACCTTCATGCCGGCGCGCTGTCGCCTGGGTGACGGCCCGGCGGCGTGCCGGACGGACACTGGCGACCCAGGGAGACCACGATGAACGACTTCGACTTCAACACCACCCGCAGCCTGAGCGTGCAGCGCGGCGGCGCGGGCCGGCTGGGCGACCGGCTGGCGGCGCTGGGCGCCACGCGCGTGCTGGTCATCACCGACCCCGGGGTGCTGGCGGCCGGCCTGCTGCAGGCCCCGTTGGCCGGGCTGCAGGCCGCGGGCCTGGCGCACCGGGTCTTCTCGGAGGTCGAGGCCGACCCGCCCGAGCACGTGATCGAAGCCGCGGTGCAGGCCGCCCTCGGCGCCGGCGCCGACCTGGTGCTCGGCTTCGGCGGCGGCAGCGCGATGGACGTGGCCAAGCTGGTCGCCCTGCTGGCGGGCAGCCGGGAGCCGCTGGCGGGTGCCTACGGCATCGGCCAGGCGCGCGGCCCGCGCCTGCCGCTGGTGCTGGTGCCCACCACCGCCGGCACCGGGTCGGAGGTGACGCCGATCGCCATCGTCACCACCGGCCCCGGGGAGAAGAAGGGCGTGGTCTCGCCGCTGCTGCTGCCCGACCTGGCGCTGCTGGACGCCGAACTCACGGTCGGCCTGCCCGCGCCCGTCACGGCCGCCACCGGCATCGACGCCATGGTCCATGCGGTCGAGGCCTACACCACCCGGCGGCTGAAGAATCCGCTGTCCGACTGCCTGGCCCGCGAGGCGCTGCGCCTGCTCGCCGGCGCGCTGCACCGCGCCTGCCGGGACGGCCGCGACAGGGCGGCGCGGGAGGACATGCTGCTCGGCGCCAGCCTGGCCGGCATGGCCTTCGCGAACGCGCCGGTGGCGGCGGTGCACGCGCTGGCCTACCCGGTGGGCGCGCGCTTCCACGTGCCGCACGGGCTGTCCAACGCGCTGATGCTCGGGCCGGTGCTGCGCTTCAACCTGCCGCAGGCCGCCGACCGCTACGCCGAGCTGTGCGACATCGTGCAGCCGGGCACCGGCGGCGACACGGCGGCCAGGGCCGAGGCCTTCGTGCGGTGGATGGGCGGCCTGTCGGCCGGCGTCGGCCTGCCCGGCCGGCTGCGCGAGGTGGGCATCGGCGACGCCGACCTGCCGCAGCTGGCGGCCGACGCCATGCTGCAGACGCGGCTGCTGGTCAACAACCCGCGCGAGGTGACCCAGGCCGACGCACTGGCGCTGTACCGGGAGGCGTGGTGAGCGAGGCCGACGCCAAGGCGGCCCCGACCCGCCGGGCCGACTACCCGCACCTGCGGCCGCTGGACACCCGCTGGGGCGACAACGACGCCTACGGCCATGTCAACAACGTCGTCTACTACGCCTTCTTCGACACCGCGGTCAACCGCCACCTGATCGAGCACGGCGTGCTCGACGTGGTGCGCAGCCCGGTCATCGGCCTGGTGGTCGAGACCCGCTGCCGCTTCTTCTCGTCGATCGCCTTTCCCGACACGGTGCACGCCGGGCTGAAGGTCACCCACCTCGGCCGCAGCAGCGTGCGCTACGAGATCGGCCTGTTCCGCAACGACGTCGACACCGCCGCGGCGGTGGGGCAGTTCGTCCACGTCTACGTCGACCGGGCCAGCCAGCGGCCGGTGCCGCTGCCCGAGCCGGTGCGCGCGCTGCTGCAGACGCTGCAGCGGCGTTGAGGTTATCGAGCCCCGGCGGCGAACTGCTTGCGGATGGGCGGCCGGGCTGCCAGGTGCGGCGCGGCCTCGGTCAGCGGCCGCCTGTTCAGCGCCCGTCCGCGACCCGGTAGTCGACGAAGTCGTAGCGCCAGCCCTCGGGGCTGGCGTGCGTCTCGCGGCCCGCCTCGACGAAGCGCGCGCGGTCCCAGGCGGGAAAGCGCACGTCGCCGTCGAAGTCGTGGTCGATCTCGGTCAGCACCAGCCGCTGGGCGATGGGCAGCACGGCCTCGAACAGCGCCACGCCGCCGATGACGAAGGCCTCCGGCACGTCGCCGGCCGCCTGCAGCGCCTCGTCCAGCGAGCCGCAGCGCTCGGCGCCGGCGGCCGACCAGCCGGGCTGCCGCGTCACCACCAGGTTGCGCCGGCCCGGCAGCGGGCGGCCGATCGAGTCCCAGGTGCGCCGGCCCATGATGACCGGCGCGCCCAGCGTGGTGCGCTTGAAGAAGGGCAGGTCCTGCGGCAGCTGCGCCTTGGTCCAGGGCAGCGCGTTGTCGCGGCCGATGACGCCGTTGCGCGCCACGGCGGCGATGAGGGAGAGGCGCTGTGGCCTGACCATCAGACGGCGACCTCGGCCGCGATCGGCGGGTGCGGCTCGTAGCCCTGCACCTCGAAGTCGTCGATGGTGTAGCCCTCGATGGTCGCCGGCCGGCGCAGCAGCCGCAGCGCCGCGGTGGGCCGCGGCTCGCGCCGCAGCTGCTCCCGCGCCTGGTCGAGGTGGTTGAGGTACAGGTGCACGTCGCCGCCCATCCAGACGAACTGCCCGACCTCCAGCCCGGCCTGCTGCGCCAGCATGTGCTGCAGCGCCACCGTGCCGATCCAGTTGAAGGGCACGCCCAGCAGCAGGTCGGCGCTGCGCTGGAACATCAGGCAGTTCAGCCGGCCCTCGCTGCTGACGTGGTACTGGTAGAGCAGGTGGCAGGGCGGCAGCGCCATGTCGCCCAACTCGGGCACGTTCCAGGCGTGGAAGAGCATGCGGCGGCTGCTCGGGTTGGCCTTCAGCGTCTCGATCAGGGTGGCGATCTGGTCGTGCTCCCGGCCGTCGGCCCCCAGCCAGCGCCGCCACTGCTTGCCGTACACCGGGCCCAGTTCGCCCCAGCGCGCGGCGAAGGCCTCGTCGCCGACGATGCGGCGTTCGAAGTCGGCCTGCGCGATCGCCTCGCCGGTCTCGCGCCGATAGCGGGCCAGCGGCCAGTCGCTCCAGATGCGCACGTTCTGCTGCAGCAGCGAGCGGATGTTGGTCTGGCCGGTGAGGAACCAGAGCATCTCCTTGACCGCCGTCTTCCAGTAGACGCGCTTGGTCGTCAGCAGCGGCAGTTCGCCCTTGGCCAGGTCGAAGCGCGCCATGGCGCCGAACACCGACAGCGTGCCCACGCCGGTGCGGTCGATGCGGCGGTCGCCGCCCTCCAGGATCTGCGACAGCAGGCTCAGGTACTGGGCGTCGGGATGGGGCATGGCGCGGGAAGAAAGGCGGCTGGAGGCGGCGGAGGGCGCAGTCTAAGCGGCGGCCTCGGACGCCCTGACCCCAGGCACCCGGGTTGCACTTCTCGTCCCGATGGACGACGTGCACGCCCGATTGGTCGCCACGCTGGCGGCGGAATTCTCCGACCTGGCCGACGTGGAGCATGCCACCCGGGCGCTGGCCCGGCTGCTGATGGCGGTGCTGCTGTGCGGCCTCATCGGCTGGGAACGCGAGCGCGGCGACAAGACGGCCGGGCTGCGCACGCACATCCTGGTCGGCCTGGGCGCCGCCATCGTGGTGCTGGCGCCGGCGATGAGCGGCGCCGACCACGACAGCCTGAGCCGGGTGGTCCAGGGCATCGTCGCCGGGGTCGGCTTTCTCGGCGCGGGCGCCATCCTCAAGCACGACAACCTGGGCCAGGTGCGCGGGCTGACGACGGCGGCCAGCATCTGGGCCTCGGCGGCCATCGGCATCACGGTGGGCATGGGGCTGCACACCACGGCGATCGCGGCGGCGGTGATGGTCATGGCGGTGCTGCGCGGCCTGATGCCGGTGGAGCGGTACATCAACGCCCGGCAGCGCGGGCTGCGCCAGCGACGGGGTCAGCCGCCCGCCGACGACCGCCGTTCGTAGGGGTCCTGCAGGCGCGCGCCCACCCGCCAGGCGCCCACCGTCAGCAGCAGCGCCATGCCGGCCAGCACGGCCCGCGTGCCGCCATGGCCGGCCAGCACCGCCGCCACCAGCGGCCCCGCGGCCGCGCCGGCGAAGCGCACGCTGTTGTAGATGCCGATGGCCAGGCCCTTGTCGGCGGCGAAGAGGTTGGTGAGGATGGCCGTCTGCGGCGGCAGGCTCAGGCCCTGCAGCAGGCCGTAGGCCGCGAGCAGCGCCACCAGCAGCGACAGCGGCAGCGCATCCAGCGCCAGCGCCGCCGCCAGCAGCGCCAGCACCACGGCCGAGCCCCAGCCCGCGGCCTTGACCAGCCCGGTGCGGGTCCAGCGGCCGAGCAGGCGCTTGACGCCGGCCACGCCCAGCAGCAGCCCCACCGTCAGCGGCACGAAGACGAAGCCGCGCTGCGCCACCGGCAGGCCGTAGCGCTCGTCCAGCAGCACCGGCAGGTGCACCAGCACGCTGTAGTAGCCGTAGAACTGGCTGAAGCCGAGCACCATCAGCGCCCGGGCCGAGGGCTCGCCGACGATGCGCGACAGCGACCCGCCGGCGGCCTTCGCCGCGCCGGGCGTGCGCGGCGGCAGGGTCTCGGGCATCAGCACCGCGTTGTAGGCCAGCACCGCCAGCCCGGCGACCACCAGCAGCGCGAAGCTCCACTGCCAGGCCACGTGGCCGGCGATGAGCCCGCCGACCACCGGCCCCGCCACCGGGCCCATGAAGCTGAGCGTCTGCGCCACGCTCATCGCCTGCGCCCGGCGCTCGGGCGGGTAGAGGTCGGCGATGACGATCATCGACATCGCGATGCCGGCGCTGACGCCCACCGCCTGCACCAATCGTCCGGCGAGGAACAGCCCGTAGCCCTGGGCCAGCCCGCACATCAGCGAGCCGAGCGTGAAGATCAGCAGCGCCGGCAGCAGCACCCGCCGGCGGCCGAGCCGGTCGGCCAGCCCGCCGACGAACAGCCCGCACACCGCCAGCATCGCGACGAAGCCCGACAGGGTGAGGTTGATCCACAGCGCGTCGACGCCGAAGGCCTGGCCGATCTCGACCAGGCTGGGGGGTGTAGACGGTCTGGGTGAAGGGACCGAGGAAGCCGCCGGCGGCCACGCCGGCGAGCACCGCGCGCCGGCGGCCTTCGCTGAGGGAGATCAAGGGAACCGCTTCGAGAAAGAGGGGAGGGGAAGGCTCAGGCGCTGAACTGCAGCGACGCCAGCCGGGCGTACAGGCCGCCGCGGGCCAGCAGTTCGGCATGCGTGCCCTGGTCGACGATGCAACCGCCGTCCATCACGACGATGCGGTCGGCACGCTGCACGGTCGCCAGCCGGTGGGCGATGACCAGCGTCGTGCGACCCTGCATCGCCTGCTCCAGCGCGGCCTGCACATGGCGCTCGCTCTCGGCGTCGAGCGCGCTGGTGGCCTCGTCGAGCAGCAGCAGCGGCGGGTTCTTCAGCATGGCGCGGGCGATGGCCAGCCGCTGCCGCTGTCCGCCGGACAGCCGCACGCCACGCTCGCCCAGGTGGCTGGCCCAGCCCTCGGGCAGCGCGGCGACGAAGCCGTCGGCGTGCGCGGCGACCGCGGCCGCCTGCACCTCGGCATCGGTGGCGTCCGGCCGGCCGTAGCGGATGTTGTCGAGCGCGCTGGCCGAGAAGATGACGCTGTCCTGCGGCACCAGGCCGATGCGCTCGCGCAGGGTGTCGGGCGCCAGCCGGTCGACCGGCACGCCGTCCAGCAGCACCCGGCCCGCCTGCGCGTCGTAGAAGCGCAGCAGCAGCTGGAACACCGTGCTCTTGCCGGCGCCGCTGGGACCGACCAGGGCCACCGTCTCGCCCGGGCGCACCTCGAGGCTGACGTCCTGCAGCGCCGGCTGCCCGGGCCGCGACGGGTAGCAGAAGGTGACCCGGTCCAGCACCACCGACGAGCCGCCGTGCACCGCGGGCAGGGGCAGCGGGTCCGCCGGCGCGGCCACCGGCGAGCTGCTGGCCAGCAGCTCCATCAGCCGCTCCATAGCGCCGGCGGCGCGCAGCACCTCGCTCCACACCTCGGACAGCGCCGCCACCGAGCCGACGAACAGCGCGACGTAGACCACCGTCTGCCCCAGGTGGCCGGCCGAGATCTCACCGCGCAGCACCGCCTGCGTGCCCAGGTAAAGCCCCCACAGCAGGGCGCCGAAGGTGGCGCTGATGATGAAGGCCACCAGCACCGCCCGCACCCGGGTGCGCCGCTGCGCGGTGCGGAAGGCGTCCTCGGCGGCGGCGCGGAAGCGGGCCGCCTCGCGCCCCTCCTGGACGTACGACTGCACCACCGGGATGGCGTTGAGCACCTCGGCGGCGATGGCGCTGGCGTCGGCCACCCGGTCCTGGCTGGCCCGCGACAGCTTGCGCACCCGCCGGCCGAACACCAGCGCCGGCGCCACGACGACCACCAGGATGGCCAGCACCTGGGCCATCACCCACGGGTTGGTGGCCACCAGCATGACCAGCGCGCCGCCGCCCATCAGCGCGTTGCGCAGCCCCAGCGACAGGCTGGAGCCGACGACGGTCTGCACCAGCGTCGTGTCAGCGGTCAGCCGCGACAGCACCTCGCCGGTCCGCGTGGTCTCGAAGAAGGCCGGGCTCATGCGCAGCACATGGGCATAGACCGCGCTGCGCAGGTCGGCGGTGATGCGCTCGCCCAGCCAGCTCACGCTGTAGAAGCGCAGGCCCGAGAAGACGCCGATGGCGGCGCCGACGGCGAACAGCGCGCCGAAGTGCTCTCGCAGCGCCATCAGCCGCTCGCCCGGGCCGCCCTGGGCCAGGCCCTGGTCGATCAGGCTGCGCAGCGCCACCGGCAGCGCCAGCGTGGCCAGCGCCGCGCACACGAGGAACAGCAGCGCCAGCACGACCCGGCCGCGGTAGGGCGCGACGAAGGGCGCCAGCGCGGCCAGGGCCTTCGGCGACCGTGCGCGCGGCAGGGCCGGTGCGTTGGTGTCGTCGGGTCGGGGAGGGTGGGGGGCCGGGCTCGTCGTCGGATCGGCGGGCCAGGCGAGGGCCGCGGCCGGCGTGGACGTGCCGGCCCGGTCCGGGGCGTCGGGGGGGCATGGCCGCAGTCTACGGCGCCTCGACGGCACCCTCTGTCCGCGGGGCCGGCGCGGCGGTCGCGGCGCATTCGCCACAAAGCCCGACTTCGCCGTGCATAGGGTGATGCCAGCGGCGGGTGCTTGTGGTCGAATGCCTTGGCGACGGTCACCGGCGGTGGCCGTCCGACCGCCCTTTTCGCCGACGCGCCTTCGCGGTGCCGCCCGACATGCCCGTGCTGCACGAGCCGCCCACCACCCCCCTGCCGCCGGCCCCCGGCGACCCCGAGCCCTGGCGCGACCGGCTGATCCGCTGGCTGTTGCGCCTCGGGCGCGCGCGGGCGGTGGCCGTCGTCAGCGCCGTGGTGGTCGCCACGGCGGTGCTCACCACCGTGGCGCTGGTGCTGCTGGTCGGCCGGGGCGACCCGTGGCTGGCCGCCGCCATCGCGGCCGCCAGCACGCTGATGGCGGCGCCCTTCATCGTCGGCACCATGATCGGCCTGCTCTTCCAGCTCGACGCCACGCGGCAGCAGCTGGCCGTGCTCGCCACCCAGGACGACCTGACCGGCGTGCACAACCGCCGCCACTTCATGGGCCTGGCCGAGCGCGAATGGTCGCGCTGCCGCCGCTACGACATCCCGGCCGCGGTGCTGCTCATCGACGCCGACCGCTTCAAGGACATCAACGACCGGCACGGCCACCTCTGCGGCGACCAGATGCTGCGCGAGCTGACCCGCATCGCCGGCGCCTCGCTGCGCGCGGGCGACCTGCTGGCCCGCTTCGGCGGCGAGGAGCTCATCGTCTTCCTGCCCCACACCGACCCGCTGGGCGCGTTGGACGTGGCCGAGCGCATCCGCGAGCGGGTGAGCGAGCTGCGGCTGGCCTGGCAGGGCCGCGAGGTGCAGACCACGGTGAGCATCGGCGTCGCGTCGCTGGGTGAACATCCGGCGCTCGAGGCGCTGGTGCACGACGCCGACCTGGCGCTGTACGCCGCCAAGGAGGCGGGGCGCAACTGCGTGCGCGCGTCGCCGATCCAGCCGCGGCGCAGCGGCGAGAGCCGGACGTTCGCCTGGCGCTGAGGGCGGCCCGGTGCACCGCTCCTAGGCCGGCGCCACCGTCACCCGGACCCCGTTCAGCACCGCGTTGCCCGACAGCGGGTCCCGCACCCCCGCCGGCACCAGCGCGTTGACGTTGGCCCCCGGCCGCGCGGCGGCCACCGACAGCGCCGCGCCCGCCAGGTCGTGCCCCCAGCCATGGGGCAGGCTGACCACGCCCCGCATCATCGCGTCGCTGCATTCGACGACCGCCAACACCGCATGGCCGGTGTCGCCGGTCAGCCGGGCGAGGCCGCCGTCGGCCAGCCCCCAGCGCGCCGCGTCCTGCGGGTGCAGCAGCAGGGTGCAGCGGTCGCGGCCCTTGGCCAGCACCGGCAGGTTGTGCATCCAGCTGTTGTTGGAGCGCACGTCGCGGCGGCCGATGAGCAGCGGCCGGTCGTCGGCGGCGGCGGCCGGGGCGTCGAGCACCGCCTGAACCCGGGGCAGGTCGGCGAGCAGGGCGGGCGGCGCCAGTTCGATGCGGCCGGACGGCGTGCGCAGCACCTCGGGGATGCGCGGCGTCAGCGGGCCGAGGTCGAGGCCATGGGCCGCGGCGGAAACCCGGTCCAGCGTCAGCCCGCCGGCGCGGGCACCGAAGCCGTCGCCCTCGGGCCCGGTGCGCAGCGCCAGGTCGAGCAGCCGGTCGGGCCCGCGGCGGCCGGCCAGGGCCTGGAACACCGCCTCAGCATGGTCGCCGGCGCTGCGGCGCAATTCGTCGCGCAGCTGCGCGTCGTCCAACGTGTCCGGGTCCTGCCAGGCGTGGTCGCCGCGGGCGATGGCGCCCAGTTGCAGCAGCAGCGTCCATTCCGACGGCTGCTCGGTGGGCAGCACCGGCGCGCTGTACCGCGCGTGGCGCCGCACCGCCAGCTGCGACAGCGCCACGTCGTAGTGCGGCTCCTCCAGCGGCGAGCGGCCGGGCAGCACCACGTCGGCGTGGCGGCTGGTCTCGTTGAGGTAGAGGTCGACGCTGACCATGAAGTCGAGCCCGTCGAGCGCCCCCGCCAGCCGCGGGCCGTCGGGGGCCGACAGCACCGGGTTGCTGGCGACGGTGACGAGCGCGCGCACCTGGCGGTCGCCGGGGGTCTCGATCTCCTCGGCCAGGCAGGTGATCGGCAGCTCGCCCATCACCTCCGGCGCGCCGCTCACGCGGCTGGCCCAGCGGCCGGTGGTCACGCCCCTGCCGGTGCCGGGCTTGCCGCGGGTGTTGGCGGCGAAGGCGGCGGCCCGGTTGAACATCGCGCCGCCGGGCGCGTCGAGGTGGCCGGTGAGCACGTTGAGCACGTCGATCAGCCAGGCGCACAGCGTGCCGAAGGCCTGCACCGAGGTGCCCATGCGGCCGTAGACGCAGCCGCTGCGCGCCTCGGCCAGTTCGCGGGCGAGCTGGCGCACGGTGGGGGCGTCCAGCCCGCAGTGCGCCGCCATGCGTTCCGGCGCGAAGGGCCGCACCGCGTCGCGCAGCGCGTCCAGCCCTTCGACGTGTTCGGCCAGCCGGCCCAAGCGCACGCGGTCCTCGGCGAACAGCGTGTGCACCATGCCCAGCAGCAGGAAGACGTCGCCGCCGGGGCGGATGAAGTGGTGTCGGTCGGCCAGCGCGGCGGTCTCGGTGCGCCGCGGGTCGACCACCACCAGCCGGCCGCCGCGCTCGCGCAGTGCCTTCGCCCGGCCGCGGAAGTCGGGCACCGTCCACAGGCTGCCGTTGCTCACCGCCGGGTTGCCGCCCAGGATCAGCAGGTGGTCGGTGCGGTCGATGTCGGGCACCGCCACCGTCAGCCAGTGGCCGAACATCAACCCGCTGGCCAGCTGCTTGGGCATCTGGTCCAGCGTCGACGCGCTGAACACGTTGTGCGAGCCCAGCGCCTTGACCAGCGCCGGGACGGACAGCGCCAGCGCCGGCTTGTGCACGATCGGGTTGCCCAGCGTGATGGCCACCGCGTCGCGGCCGTGCGCGGCGATCAGCGGCGGCAGCCGGCGGTGGACCTCGGCCAGCGCCTCCTCCCAGCTGGCGGGCTGCAGCCGGCCGTCGCGCCGCACCAGCGGCTGGCGCAGGCGGTCGGGGTCGTCGTGCAGGTCCTTCAGGGCGGCGGCCTTGGGGCAGAGGTAGCCGCGGCTGAAGGGGTCGGCCTCGTCGCCTCGGATGCCGATCACCCGGTGGGCCTGCACCTGCACCATCAGGCCGCAGCCCGCCTCGCACAGCGGGCAGATGCGCGGCACGCTGCGGACCGCGTCGGGGGTGGGGGTGGCGCCGTTCATGGCCGTCTCCTGCTGTGGTGGCGGCAGTGTCAGCCGCCGACGGCCGCGGCCCTGTCGCTCGCGTGACGCAGCGCCCGGGCGGTGGCGTCGTCGGCGGGGAAGAAGGTCTCCAGCGCCAACTCCGACAGCGTGATGTCCACCGGCGTGCCGAAGACGGTGGTGGTGCTGAGGAAGGCCAAGGGCCCGTCCGGGCCCTGCAGCCGCAGCAGGACGGCGATGCCGTCGTGGCCGGGGGGATCGTCGTCCGCCGTCGGCCCGGGCAGGGAGCGCAGTTCCTGCAGCAGGTCGATCAGCACCGGGTCGCCGCTGGCGTCGATCTGCTGCGACAGCCGGTGCAGCAGGTGGGCGCGCCAGGTGCCGAGGTTGAGGATGCGCGGCGCCAGGCCGTCGGGGTGCAGGCTCAGCCGCAGCACGTTGACCGGCGGCGCCAGCAGCGCCGGGGCGACGCCCTGCAGCAGCGGCGCCACCGCGGCGTTGGCCGCCAGCAGCTGCCAGTGGCGGTCGATCGCCAGCGCCGGGCAGGGCTCGTGCGCGGCAAGCAGCCGCTGCACCGCGTCGCGCGCGGCGTGCAGCGAGGGGTCGTCGAGCGGCCGTTCGCGGTACAGCGGGGCGAAGCCGGCCGCCACCAGCAACCGGTTGCGTTCGCGCAGCGGCATCTCCAGCACCGTGGCCAAGCGCATCAGCATGGCGCGGCTGGGCGCGGCGCGGCCGGTCTCCAGGCAGCTGAGGTGGCGCGGCGAGACCTCGGCCTTCAGCGCCAGCGACAGCTGCGACAGCCGTCGCTGTTCGCGCCAATGGCGCAGCAGGTCGCCGGCGCCTTCGCGCAGGGCGGCAGGGCGGGTCGGGGCGAGGGCAGGGCTGTCAAGCATGGGGCGGACGATAGCCGGCGGACCCGCCGCACGGCCATGACCTGAGAGGTCATCGACCGCCGTCGTGCGGCCGACCACGATCGCCAGGGCCTGTCGTGGTCCGCGCGGCGGGCCCCTCCGCCGGCCTCGGCCGGCGTTCCTCACCCCCTTTGCTGGAGATCACCATGACCCTCGTCACCCCCCACCGCCTTCCTGCGCCGCGTGCTGCAGGCCGACGCCGCGACCAGCGCCGCCTGCGGCGCGCTGATGGCCGCCGGGGCCACGCCGCTGGCACCGCTCACCGGCCTGCCGCCCGCGTTGCTCGTCGCCGCCGGCCTGGCGCTGCTGCCCTACGCGGTGCTGCTGGCCTGGCTGTCGCGCCAGCCACGGCTGCCGGCGGCCGGGCTGTGGGCGCTGGCGGCGGTGAACCTGGTGTGGGCGTTGGACTGCGCCTGGGTCGCCTTCGGCGGCCGCTTCCAGCCGACCCCGCCGGGGCTGGCCTTCCTCGGCCTGCAGGCGCTGACCGTGCTGGCCTTCGCCGAGCTGCAGGTGATCGGCCTGCGGCGATCGCGCCGTGCCGCCGTGGCCTGACCAGGCCGTCGCCCTCGAAGGCCCCGGCCCTGGCACGCCGGGGGCCGCCCTTAAACTGACCACTCTGACAAACGTGGACGGACGACGATGAACCTGGCGTGGAGCGTGGCGGCGGTCCTGGCGGCCTACCTGATCGGCTCGCTGTCCTTCGCCGTCATCGTCAGCCGCGCGATGGGCCTGTCCGATCCGCGCAGCTACGGCTCGAAGAACCCGGGCGCGACCAATGTGCTGCGTTCGGGCAAGCGGGGCGCGGCGCTGGCCACGCTGGTGCTCGATGCGCTGAAGGGCTACGTGCCGGTGCTGGCGGTGGTGGTCTGGGGCCCGCGCGTCGGGTTGGGCGAAGGCACCGCCGCGGCGGTGGCGCTGGCCGCCTTCCTCGGCCACCTGTGGCCGGTGTTCTTCCGTTTCCAGGGCGGCAAGGGCGTGGCCACCGCCGCCGGCGCGCTGCTGGCGCTGAACCCCTGGCTGGGCGCCGCCACGCTGCTGACCTGGCTGATCATCGCCTTCTTCTTCCGCTACTCCTCGCTGGCCTCCATCGTGGCCGCGCTGTTCGCGCCGTTCTACCAGCTGCTGATCTGGGGCGGCAGCGAGACGGCGCTGGCGGTGGCGGTGATGAGCCTGCTGCTGCTGTGGCGGCACGCCGGCAACATCCAGAAGCTGATGGCCGGCACCGAATCGCGCATCGGCCAGAAGGCCGCCGCGCCCGGCGCCCGGCCGGGACGCTGACGCCCATGGCCGCCGCCTCGCCCCGTGCCATCGCCGGCCTGGTGCTGCTGGTCGCCGCGGTGGCCGGCGGCAGCACGCTGTGGCAGCGCTGGGGCGAGCGGTCGCTGGCGCAGCGCCTGGCCGCGGTGGCCGCGCCGGGCGACATCCGGCTCATCTCGTCCGACACCTGCGTCTTCTGCCTGCAGGCCAGCCGCTGGCTGACGGCGCATGGCGTGCCGTTCGAGGAGTGCTTCATCGAACGCGACGCCCGCTGCGAGGCCGAGTACCAGGCCCGTGGCGCGCCCGGCACGCCGGTGGTGCTGGTGCGCGGCCAGCCGCAGCGCGGCTTCAGCGCCGAGCGCGTGGCGCGTGCCCTGGGCGGCTGAGCCTCGACATCCTGCAACGACGCGAGAGGCTTGGGGTTAACGCTGTCAGGGCCGGCCCTTCCAGCGTCCGGCGCCGGACTGACAGGCCTCTAGAGTCGCAGACAGCGGGCCGTGGGCCCGCGATGCCAGGAGACACCATGGACCTATCGACCGGGCTCTCATCCCGCTGGCGCTGCTGCGCCGACTGCGCGCCCGCCACCGGACCGCGCCGACGCGGCCTGCTGCTGGGCGCGCTCGGCAGCGCGGCGCTCGCCGCCTGCTCGACGCCTGCGCCGCCCTCCGCCGGCGGGACGGTGGCGACGACGCTCGCCCGCCGCATCGACGTGCACCACCACACCACGCCGCCGGCCTGGCTGGCGGTGGCCCGAGGCCGCGGCGCGGACGGCCTGGCCGCTGGCTGGACCTTGGAGAAGTCGCTGGCCGACATGGACCGCGCCGGCGTGCAGACCGCCATCTCCTCGATCACCACGCCAGGGGTCGTCTTCCCGCACCTGGACCAGGCGGCCGGCCGCCGTCTGGCGCGGGAGTGCAACGAGTGGCAGGCCAGGCTGGTGGCCGACCAGCGCGGCCGGTTCGGCTTCTTCGCCGCCCTACCGATGCTCGACACCGACGGTGCGCTGCAGGAGCTGGCCTACGCGCTGGACACGCTGAAGGCCGACGGCATCGGCCTGCTCACCAGCTACGGCGACAAGTGGCTGGGCGATCCCGCCTTCCTGCCCATCATGGAGGAGCTGAACCGGCGCCGCGCGGTGGTCTACACCCATCCCACCGCGGCCAATTGCTGCGTCAACCTGCAGGCCAACGTGCCGCCGGTGATGGTCGAGTTCGGCACCGACACCACGCGCACCATCGCGTCCATCCTGTTCAACGGCAACGCACGGCGCTTCCGCGACATCCGGTGGATCTTCTCGCATGCCGGCGGGACCATGCCCTTCCTCATCGAGCGCTTCGTGCGGCATCCGACGCTGGTGCCCAGCTCGGCACCGCTGTTCCCGCAAGGGGTGCAGGCCGAACTGAGCCGCTTCTACTACGACACCGCACAGGTGGCGAACTCGGCGGCGCTGTCGGCGTTGCTGAAGGTGGTCCCGGTGCAGCAGGTCGTCTTCGGCACCGACTACCCCTTCCGCACCTCCCTCGATCATGTGGAGGGGCTGCGCAAGGCCGGGGTGTTCGACGAGGCCAGCCTGGCGATGATCGAGCGCACCACGCCGCTGTCGCTGCTGCCGCAGCGCGGCTGACGCGACCGGAACCCTCAGCAACGCTTGCGCGGCGTGCAAGGCGTCGCGCAGGCAC
This sequence comes from Aquabacterium sp. J223, assembly GCF_024666615.1. NCBI lineage: Bacteria > Pseudomonadati > Pseudomonadota > Betaproteobacteria > Burkholderiales > Sphaerotilaceae > Aquabacterium > Aquabacterium sp. J223. The sequence continues at coordinate 2,259,064 of NZ_CP088297.1, forward strand.
GTGTCTCCGGCCGGAACTTTCGGGCGCACCGGGCCAGACGACGCTTCGTCGACCGGCCCTGTGGACATCGACGCGACGCGCTACCCTGCGCCGCATGCACTACCGCGAACTCGGCCGCACCGGCCTGAAGGTGAGCCTGATCGGCCTGGGCACCATGACCTGGGGCGAGCAGAACAGCGAAGCCGATGCCCATGCCCAGCTCGACCTGGCGCTGTCGCTCGGCGTCAACCTGGTCGACGCCGCCGAGATGTACCCGGTGCCGCCGCGCGCGGAGACCTGCGGCCGCACCGAGTCCTTCATCGGCAGCTGGCTGAAGAAGACCGGCCGCCGCCACGACATCGTGCTGGCGACCAAGGCCGCCGGCCCGGCCAGCGACCCGAAGCGCCCGCAGCACGTGCGCGGCGGGCGCACCCATTTCACCAAGGCCAACCTCTTCGAAGCGGTCGACGACAGCCTGCAGCGCCTGCAGACCGACCACATCGACCTGTACCAGCTGCACTGGCCCGACCGCCGGACGAGCACCTTCGGCCAGCCCTACCGCCATGCACCGGCCCCGCAGGACACGCCGATCGAAGAGACGCTGGAGGCGCTGGCCGCGCTGGTGCAGTCGGGCAAGGTGCGGCAGGTCGGCGTGTCCAACGAGACGCCGTGGGGCCTGCACCGCTACCTGCACGGCGCCGACCGCGGCCTGGGCCCGCGCATCGCCAGCATCCAGAACCCGTACAACCTGCTCAACCGCAGCTTCGAGGTCGGCCTGGCCGAGTTCTCGCTGCGCGAGCGGGTGCCGCTGCTGGCCTACTCCCCGCTGGCCATGGGCGTGCTGTCGGGCAAGTACCTGGACGGCGCGCGGCCGGCCGGCGCGCGGCTGACGCGGTTCGATCGCTTCGACCGCTACACCAAGCCGGAGGCGACCGAGGCCGCGGCGCAGTACGTCGCCCTGTTCCGCCGCCACGGCATCGACCCGGCGCAGGGCGCGCTGGCCTGGGTCAACGGCCGCGACTTCGTCGCCAGCAACCTGATCGGCGCGACGACGCTGGAGCAACTGAAGGCCGACATCGCCAGCGTCGACCTGGTGCTGCCGGCGGAGGTGGTCGAGGGCATCGAGGCGCTGCGCCGGCGTTACGGCGATCCGGCGCCGTGAGGCGGCGGTGTCGCGGCCGCGATCTTGGGTGACGATCCGCTGAACCTTCTCGGCCGACGGCGCCCGGCCTTCAGTAGTAGGTGACCATGACCGACAGCGTGTCGGTGTAGACACCGGGCGCCACCAGCGGCTGCGGTCCCGGCATCCGCCCGTACACCGTCATCACCAGCGGCGGCGCCAGCCTGAGCACGTCCAGCAGGATGCTGCTGGTCATCTTCAGCGTGCCGGCGGTACCGTCGCCGACGATGGCCGTGCGGGCCGGGTCGCCATACAGGTTGTAGGCCAGCTGGTGCGCACCGCTCTTCATCATGCGGGTGCCGAAGCTGCCGGAGCCGGCGCCGAACTGCACGTCCAGCGGGATGAGCAGTCCGACCACGCCGCCGCAGTTCACGGTGACCTTGCCGGTGCTGTCCACCGCGCCGCCCAACGGGTTGACGGTGCCGAACGACAGCGCCTGGGTCGACACGCTGCAGGTGCACACCGCCGGCAGGCACACCGCAGCGGCCGGCAACGACCACCACAGGGCCAGGACCGCGAGCAGGGCGCGGGCGGCGGTGGCGAAGCGGCGGCGGACACCGGCGCCGTCGGCCGGCCATCGGGTCGGGGCGGAGGGCGTCATCGACATGTCAGGGTGCCCAGTTCGGGGGGTTCGTCTGCGTTCGTGCGTTCGGCCAGTCGGTCGATGGTGACCTCGCAGCGGCGGCCGGGCGACTGCACCTGCAGCACCGTGTGCGACGACACGCCGGAGACGAAGGACCGGCCGTCCAGGCCGACCGGGAACTCGGTGCCGCTGTGGTCGCCGACCACCCGCACGCGGCTGCCCGGCGGCACGGCGCTGCCATCCGCCTGCACCAGGCGGAAGCTGGCGGCGCGCACCCGGCGCACCGGGAACTGCACCCGCACGCCGGCCCGCGCGCGAGGCCGGGCCTGCAGCTCGGCGGCGTCCAGTTCGGCGTCGAACGGCAGGTCCTTCAGTTCCAGGCCGAGTCGGTTGTCGTCGTAGGCGCGCAGGCCCGGCACGATGGCGCGGCCCCGTGCATCGGTGCGGGCCACGGGGTGGTGGTCGAGCAGCACCTGCACGCCCTCGTAGTCGCCGACGTCGACCACGGCGAAGCTGCCGTCCAGCCAGCGGCTGAAGAAGACATCGCGGCCCAGCCAGGCCACGCTGCCGGTGGCCGCGGCTCGGGCCTCGTCGCTGCGGTCGTTGCGGGCGACGCCGGCGCGCAGGCTGGCCGCGGCGTGCTGCCACACACCTTCGGCCACGGCGCGCGACCGGCCGTCGGTGGCGTCGGCCGCCAGCCGCCAGCCGGTGCCGTCGCCCATCGGCGCGTTGCGCTGTGCCTGCACCAGGTGCTGGCCGTGGCGGCCGTCGTCGCCGCGCCAGCGGGTGGAGCCGGCGCTCAGCGTGGTCCCGTCGTCCAGCGCCCACGACAGGCTGATGCCGGCCGACAGGGTGCGGCGGCCGCGGTCGCCATCGCTGCCCAGCAGCGTGAAGGCGAGCAGCCCGGTGCCGGTCAGCGGCAGGGCGGCGGAGGCGGTCCACAGCCGCTGCCGGCCCATCAGCGGCGAGTCCTGCCGCGACAGCAGCAGGTTCAGCGAGGCGATGCCCACCTGCGTGCCGAAGCCGACCCCCAGCAAGCGGCGGGCGGCCGAGCCCGGGTCGGCGCCCAGCTGGTCGAAGCCGGCGCTGCGCTGGCGCCACTGGACGTTGCCGCTCCAGTCGCGCGACTGGTGCTCGGCCGCCACGCCGACCAGCCCGCCGGTGCCCGCCGGCGAGCGGCTGCCCGCCACGGTGCCCGACACGGTGCCCAGCGCCGGCAACAGCCAGGTGGCCGAGGCGCCGGCGGTGGCGGTGTCGCGCCGGACCTCGCCGCGCCATTCGGCGGTGAGCCGGTCGTTCACGCCCCAGCGGTCGGTGCCGGTGACGAAGCCCTCGCCATACGCATCGCTGCGCAGCCCGTAGTCGCGCCGCAGCAGGCCCACCTCGACGCTGTGGGTGTGCAGGCCCGACCGCAGCAGCGACGGGCTGACGTAGTAGGGCTGCACCACCACCTGTTCGCGGCCGAGCAGGTCACGGGTGACCACGCGGATCTCGCCGCGGCCGGTGACCAGCGGCACGTTCTGCAGCTCGAAGGCGCCGGGCTCGACGCGGCCCTGCAGGCGGCGGCCGTCGTTGACGAACACCTCCAGCGACGACGGCAGCACCGCTTCCCCACGCACCGCCGGCAGCGGGATGGTGAGGAAGCGCGGCGCGGTGGCCAGGTTGGTGCCCCATTGCACGCCGCCGAAACGCACCGCCCGGCCCCAGCCGCCGGGGTGCCCGATGGCGTCGCCCACCCGCACGGTCTGCATCCGCTCGGGCAGGTCCATCGACCAGGTGGTGTCCAGCCGCAGCGCACGGGCGTCGCGGTCGTCCGCACGCACCAGGCTCGAGGCTTCCAGGCGGCTGGCACCGGCGAAGGTGCCGGCCTGCGCCAGCAGGCTGGCCACCTGGCGGCTGCCGGCGCCGTGCAGGCTGGTGCGCTGCACGAAGGCGTCGTAGTTCAGGAAGCCGCCGCGCTCGGCGCCGTCGTCCAGCCGCGCGGGCCGGCGGTCGAGGGACAGCTGCTGGCCGGTGAAGGCGCCGGCGCCGGCCTGCAGCACGAGGGTCTGCGTCGCGTCCTCGAGGCTGGCGTCCAGGCCCGGGACGGTGTCCAGCGCGCAGTAGCGGTCACCGTCGTCGTCCACGCAGTCGGCCGTCGGTGCCTTGAGGCGCAGCTCGGACCAGCGCGACGCCTGCAGCCACAGCCGATCGCGCCAGTGCAGCACGGAGGCGTCGTCGGGCTGGGCCACGCCGTTGAGCCGCAACGCCAGCCAGTGCCGCTGCGGCGCGGCGTCCGGTGGGGTGCCCGGCACGGACGGCCCCGGGCCCAGCGCGCCCAGCGCGACGGGGGGGTGGACCAGCAGGCAGGACAGCAGCAGGATGCGGCGCAGCCGGTCAGCGGCGCGTGTCGTCCAGGGCGACATGCTGCACGCCGCGGTTGGTCACCACTTCCATCCGACGGGCCTGGCTCGCGGCCGGCAGCACGAAGCGCTGGGACTCGCCGGGGAAGAGCAGCGAGGCCACCGTCTGCTCGGCCAGCGGCGGCTCGGTGTCGCCGCGGTGCAGGCTCAGGCGGCCCACCTTGAGGTGCACGTTGCCGTCGTTGTGCACGGTGGCCACCGTGCGGCCCGCCGGGTCGCGCTCGACCTGCCAGCGCTCCTGCTGCACCACCCGGCTCGGCGCCACGTACACCGGCACCCGCATCGCCACCAGCACCCGCACCTGGCCCGACACCAGGCCCTGCAGGTCGGCCGCACCGGGCACCTCGCGCAGCACCATGCGGTAGGTGCCTTCCCGTTCGCCCTGCGCCGCGCGACGCAGGCCGACCCGCACGATCTGCGTGCGGCCCGGCGCCAGCGTGAAGACCGGCGGGTTGACCACCAGGTCCGTCGTCGCCGCGTCGCTGTCCTGCTGGTTCTCGCGCTGCCAGGCGACGGTGTCGACCTGCATGACCACCGGCTGCGCGCCGTTGTTCATCACCTGCACCGTGGCGCGAGGCCGCAGGGCGTCGAGGTGGACGGACACCGGCATCAGGCCGACGTCGGCCGCGGTCGACACGCCGGCGGCCAGCGCCAACGTCAGCATCAGGAGCGCGCGCAGCATGACCGTGCCTCAGTACGTGATGGTGACGGTGACGGTGTCGGTGTAGGTGCCGGGCACCACGCCGGACAGCGACGGCAGGCGGCCGTACACCGTGATCGACTGGTTGCTGCCGGTGCCCACGCCGCTCTGCGTGCTGCTGCCCGAGGTGCCATCGCCCCAGACCACCGAACGCGCCGCGTCGGTGTAGAGCTGGTAGGGCAGCAATTGCGAGCCGCTCTTCATGGCGCGCGCACCGAAGGTGCTGGGGCCGCCGGCATTGGCGCCGGCGCTCAGCGCCACCGCGTACGGTGTCGTGTTGGTGCAGACGACCGACAGCGTGGCCGACGCGTCCACCGGCACCGGCGAGGACAGCGGGTCCAGCGCGGTGCCGAAGCTCAGGTTGGTGCCGGTGACCGTGCAGGCGCTGATGACCGTGGCCGAGGCCTGGAAGGTGCTGCTGGTGGTGCCGCCGTGCGCCAGCATGCACGGCAGCACGGCCAATGCCGCGAGAACGATGCGCTGCAATGGCCCGCGGCAGGACGACGACAAGTGGGGGGACATCGGGAACGTCTCGCGATCGGTTGACCTGGCGCAACTTTCGGCCACATCGGCCGGTGCGAGAGATGCACCGCGTAGGGGGTTCTCGACCCGGGTTGTAGGAAGAAGGGGAAACCCCGGGGTGGGCATGCAATGGTGCACACCCCGAACGAATCGACACGGTCTGTGGCACCCTGGAAGCCGTCGTTGGAAGGCCCGCCACGTGACCGACAGCATCGCCCTCCGCCGCATCACCAGCCACCACGCCCACATCTACTACGACCCGGCGACGACACGGCCCGTGGCCGAGCGGCTGCGAGAGCAGATCGGCGAGCGCTTCCCGGTGCAGCTCGGCCGCTGGCACGACGTGCTCGTCGGACCGCACACCAGCGCGATGTACCAGGTGGCCTTCGCGGTCGAGACCTTCGCCACCTTCGTGCCCTGGCTGATGCTCAACCGCCAGGGCTTGAGCGTTCTGGTGCACCCCAACACCGGCCGCCCGCGCGACGACCACCTGGTGCACGGCCTGTGGCTCGGTCCGGCGTTGCCGATCCGGGGCGAGGTGCTGGGCGAACTGGACGACGGTCCCGACCCGATCTCGCCGGTGGTGCCGAACACCCGGCCGACGCTGGCGCCCTGAAGAGGGCCCTCACGCCGGCGGTTTCACCAGCCGCAGCGTCATGCGGTCGGACTCGCCGATGGCGAGGAAGCGGTCGCGGTCGGCATCGCCGCCGCGCAGCGTCGGCGGCAGCGACCACACGCCGTGCGGGTGGTCCTTGGTGTCGCGCGGGTTGGCGTTGACCTCGCTGGCCGCGTCGAGCCGGAAACCCGCGGCCCTGGCGCGCTCGACGAACCAGCCCTGGGCCACGTAGCCGGTGCGCACCATCTGCTCGACGCTGGCGCCCTCCGGCGCACGGTGCTCTTCGACGCCGAGCACGCCGCCCGGCTTGAGCACCGCGAAGAAGGCGCGCAGGCTGCCGTCGAGGTGGCCGGCCTCCAGCCAGTTGTGCAGGTTGCGGAAGGTCAGCACCCGATCGGCGCTGGCCGGCGGCAGGTCGCCGACGAAGCCGCGGCCAGGGCCGGGCTGGGTGACGACCCGGGTGCGGTCGTAGAGCTGCGGCGCGCCGGCCAGCTTGTCCTCGAAGCGCAGGCGGCCGTTGCGTTCGTACTCGCTCGCTGCATCGCGCGGGTGGTGCGCCGCGACCAGGGTGCCGCGCTCGCGCAGGTAGGGCGCCAGGATCTCGGTGTACCAGCCGCCGCCGGGGGCCACCTCGACCACGGTCTGTGTCGGCTCGAGGCCGAAGAAGCGCAGCGTCTCGAAGGGACGGCGCGCCGCGTCGCGCGCACGGTTGGCGGCGCTGCGGTGGGGCGACGCGAGCACCTCGCGCAGCCGGGCGCCGTCGGCGTCGGGCTCGTCGGCCTGCGCCCGTCGCATCACGCCGGGGCCGAGCGCCAGCGCGGCGGTGGTCAGCAGGTGGCGGCGGGTGACAGGGCGGGGGCGGGCAGCGGTGTCCATGGCGAAGGACGTTACCTCAGCGCTGCATGCCCCAGCGCCGCACCGTGACGCGCTCCAGCGTGTCGAAGCCCAGCCGCTCGACCAGCAGGCCGATCAGGATGACGGTGGCCAGGCCGGCGAAGACGCGGTCGGTGTAGAGCTCGTTGCGGTTCTGGTAGATGAACCAGCCGAGACCGCCGCGGCCCGAGGAGGCGCCGAAGAACAGCTCGGCCGCGATCAACGTGCGCCAGGCGAAGGCCCAGCCGATGCGCAGGCCGGACAGGATGGCCGGCAGCGCCGACGGCACCAGGATCTGCGCCACGTAGCGCAGGCCCGACAGGCCGTAGTTGCGCCCGGCCATGCGCAGCGTCTCCGGCACCGACTGGAAGCCGGAGAAGGTGGCCAGCGCCAGCGGCCACATCACCGAGTGCACCAGCACGAACAGCAGGCTGGCCTTGCCGAGGCCGAACCACAGCAGCGCCAGCGGCAGCAGCGCGATCGCCGGCAGCGGGTTGAGCATGGCCGTCAGCGTGGCCAGCAGGTCGCGGCCGAGCTGGGTGGACACGGCCAGCGCCGTCAACGCCAGGGCGCCGGCTGCGCCCAGCGCGTAGCCCTGCAGCAGCAGCGACAGCGAGATGAGCGTCTTGTCCAGCAGCTCGCCGCTGGCGAAGTCCTTGACGAAGGCCTGCGTGGTCTGCACGAAGGTGGGCAGCAGCAGGTCGTTGTCGGCCCAGCGGGCCGCGGCTTCCCAGACCAGCGCCAGCAGCACCAGCAGCAGGCCCTGGCGCAGCGGGGCGAGCTGCCACAGCCGTCGGGCCAGCGGCAGGGGACGTGAGGCCTCGACAGCGCCGACATCCAGGGACACCGGCGCGCGTTCGAACTCGGGGCGGATCGGTGGCAGCACGGCGCTCATGTGAGCCCCTCGGCCGTCGAGTACGCCGTCCGATCCCCCGAGGGGATGAGGGCCGGCTTGGGAGCGGCCCGGCGCTCGGCCCTCACGCCGACGCCTCCTCGAACAGCAACCGGTGGATGCGCTGCGCCTGCGCCTGGAACTCGGCGCCGCCGGTGCTGTGCAGGCCGTGCTGATGCGCGTTGAGTTCGGCGCGCACCCGCCCCGGGTGCGGCGACAGCACCAGGATGCGGTTGCCGACGATCAGCGCCTCCTCGATGGAGTGGGTGACGAACAGCAGCGTGAAGCGCAGCTCCTCCCACAGCGCCAGCAGCTCCTCCTGCATGCGACGGCGGGTCAGGGCGTCGAGCGCGGCGAAGGGCTCGTCCATCAGCAGCATCTTGGGCGCCATGGCCAGCGCGCGGGCGATGGCCACGCGCTGCTTCATGCCGCCGGACAGCTGGTGCGGATAGGCGTCGGCGAATTTCGTCAGGCCCACCTTGCGCAGCGCGTCGGCGGCCCGGTCCAGCGCCTCGGCTTTCGGGAAGCGCTTGGACGCCAGCAGCGGGAAGGCGACGTTGGCTTGGACCGTCTTCCACGGCGGTAGCTGGTCGAACTCCTGGAAGACGACGATCCGGTCGGGACCCGGGCCCCGCACCGCCTGGCCGTCGAGCCGGACCTCGCCGTCGCGCGGCGGCAGGAAACCCGCCACCGCCTTCAGCAGCGACGACTTGCCGCAGCCCGACGCCCCCAGCAGCACGAAGCGGTCGCCGCGGTGCACGTCGAAGTCCACCCGGTGGGTGGCGCGCACGGTGCGCTGCGGGGTCGCGTACTCCAGCGTCAGGCCGCGGACCTGCAGCAGGGCCTCGGCCGTGGTGGCCGCCGGCATCTCGTCGGCGCGGGGCACCGACACGGGTGGGAAGCCGCGGGCAACGCGGGCGGTGGCTTGCGCGGTGGCGAGCATGGCCATCAGCTTCCGCTGGCGTTGTGCGGGTCGTCGAAGAAGTAGTCCTTCACCGAGGCCGGCTTGTTCTTGATGGCGCCGGTGCGGTGCATGAAGTCGGCCAGCGGCAGGGTGTTCTGCGGCGTGACCTTGAAGTCGACCTCGGGGCTCCTGATGATCTTCAGCAGCAGGTCGCGGTCGATGCCGGACTTGTTCTGCTTGAGAAAGATGTCGGCCGCTTTCTCCGGGTTCGCCTTGATGAACTGCGCCGCCTCGGCCAGGCCGTCGACGAAGGCCTTATAGGTCTTCGGGTTGTCGCGGCGGAAGCGCTCGGTGGCGTACAGCACGGTGGCCGACGACGGGCCGCCCAGCACGTCGTAGCTCTTGAGCACGATGCGCGCGTTCGGGTTGCCGGCCAGGCCCTGTTCCTGGAAGGGCGGGTTGCCGAAGTGGGCGGTGATCTCGGTGCCGCCCTTGATGATGGCGGCCGTCGCCTCGGGGTGCGGCAGCGCCACCTGCAGCTTGTCCAGCCGCGTGGCCTGGGCGTCGCCCCACCGCTTGGCCGAGGCCATCTGCAGGATGCGCGACTGCACCGACACGCCCACCGCGGGCAGGGCGATGCGGTCCTTGTCGGTGAAGTCGGCGATGGTCTTCACCGCCGGGTTGTTCGTCGTCAGGTAGTAGGGGAAGTTGCCCAGCGAAGCCACGCCCTTCACGTTCTGCCGGCCGACGGTGCGGTCCCACAGCGTGAGCAGCGGGCCGACGCCGGCCCCGGCGATGTCGATGCCGCCGGACAGCAGCGCGTCGTTGACGGCGGCGCCGCCCGAGAGCTGCACGTACTCCACCTTCACGTCGAGCCCTTGAGCCTTGCCGTGCTTCTCGATGAGGCGCTGGTCCTCCGCCACATCGAGCAGAAGGTAGACGATGCCGAACTGCTGCGCGATGCGCAGCTGGCCTTCGGCGTGGGCGGTGCCGTGCAGGGCGAGCGGTGCGGACAGGGCGAGGCCGAGCGCCGCGAGGCGGCGGCGAGAGAACAGGGTCATGGTCTTCTTTTTCAAGCGCTCAGAAGGGCACGTCGCCTTCGATGGTGGTGCGGTTGAGCCGGCGGCGCAGGTGGTCGGGGCAGCCGGCGGCCAGGTGCAGCACCGAGCGGTTGTCCCAGAACACCATGTCGTGCGGCTGCCATTGATGGCGGTAGACGAACTCGGGCCGGGTGCTGTGCGCGAACAGCCGCTGCAGCAGCGCCTGGCTTTGGTCGTCGGGCAGGCCGACGATGCGGGTGGTGAAGTGCTCGCTGACGAACAGCGCCTTGCGGCCGGTCTCGGGGTGCGTGCGCACCACCGGCTGCACGGCGGGCGGCACCTCGTCGATCTGCGCCTGGGTGAGTCGGGGCCGCCAGGGGCTGCGCGCGCGCAGTTCCTCGTACTTGGCGAGGTAGGAGTGCTCGGCCCTCAGGCCCTGCAGCCGCTGCTTCAGGTCGTCGGGCAGCGCGTCGTAGGCGGCGTGCTGGTCTGCGAACAGCGTGTCGCCGCCTTCGCTGGGCAGCTCCTGCGCGTGCAGCATCGAGCCCAGGCTGGGCTTGTCCTTGTAGGACAGGTCGGAGTGCCAGTAGTGGCCGGCGTCGCCCAGGCCGATCGGCTGGCCGTTCTCGACGATGTTGGAGACGACCAGGATCTCCGGGTGGCCGGGCAGCTGGAACTGGCGCAGCACGTGGATCTGCAGCGGCCCGAAGCGGCGGCTGAAGGCGATCTGCTGCTGCGGCGTGATGCGCAGGTCGCGGAAGACCAGCACATGGTGCTGCAGGTGGGCGGCGTGAAGGCGCTGGAAGTCGGCGTCGGACAGCGGGCGCGACAGGTCCAGCCCCACCACCTCGGCGGCGAAGCTGCCGGGCAGCGGGCGGATGTGGAAGGGTGCGGCGTCCGCGGTGACGTCTGGGGTGGGGGTCGCGCGAGCGGGCGCCTGAACAGCAGCGGCGTTGGGCATGCCGGCACTCTAGGCAGCATGCTCATGCCGAGGAAGCACGAAGAACGCACATGCATCCTCGCTGCCGTCATGTGACAACGGTGACTGTGGTGCCGTGCGGGCGGCACCTGGGCGGCCCGCGGCGGCCGGACTGGGCCGCGCGAGTCGCCCAGGCCCGCGCGATCAGCCGCGCTGGTTGTCGTCTCGGTTCTGGCCGCTGCTGCGGTCCGTCGGCGATGGCTGCTGGCCGGTGCGGCCCTGGCCCGGCTGCGCCTGGCTGTGCTGCTGGTTCGAGCCCTGGCCCGGGTTCTGGTTCGGGCTGCGCTGGCCGCTCTGGTCCTGCTGCGCCTGGCCGCGCTGGCCTTGCGGGTCGGCCTGGTTGAGGCCGCGGTCCTGCTGGCCCTGTTGACCTTGGTTGGCCTGGCCGCGCTGGTTGTCCTGCTGTTGCTGGTTGTTGTTCGGGTTCTGCTGGTTCCGGTTCTGTTCCATCTGTTTCTCCTGAGGCCCGGCGTGCATGCCGGTGGAGAAGTTCTGCAATCCCCGTACCCCTGCGGGTCAACCCGGGGCTTCTCCCTGGGTGGGGGCCGACGGATGCGGCCGGTGACCCCGCGCCTTCAGTAGTGGATCGAGCCGCGGCTGCCGCCGTTGGCCGCGATGACGTCGCCATTGAGCGCCCGCGAGCGCGGCGAGCAGAGGAAGGCCACCACGTCGGCCACCTCGACGGCGTCGACCAGGTGGCGGATGGTGTTGGCGTTCGCCAGCTCGGCGCCGATCACGTCGGGGGCCACGCCGCGTGCCGCGGCGCGGCGTTCGATGAGGCCCGGCATGCGCTCGGTGTTCGTCATGCCGGGGTGCACCACGTGCACATGGATGCCGTGCGGCCCCAGTTCCTCGGCCAGGTTCTTCGTCAACGCCACCACCGACACGTTGCGGATGCTGCCGACCGCGTTGCCCGTGGTCCTCGCGGCCATGCCGCTGATGTTCACGATGCGGCCGAAGCCTTCGGCCTTCATGCCTGGGACGAGGGCTTGCGCCGTGCGGATGTAGCCCATCACCTTGGTGTCCATCTCGCCGTGGAAATGGCCGGCGGTGATTTCGGCCAGCGTCGGCGGCGCGTTGCCGCCGGCCGGTTCGGCCGCCGCGTTGACCAGGAGGTGGATCGGCCCGCCCAGGGCCTGCGCGGCCCGTGCCGCGGCCGCCTGCACGGCATCGCCGTCGGTGGTGTCGGCCACCACCGGCACCACGCGGCGGCCGGTGTCGGCCGCCAGTTCCTCGGCGGCGGCGCGCAAGGCCGCCTCGCCACGCGCGAGCAGCGCGACGTCCACGCCTTCGCGGGCCAGCGCACGCGCGATGGCCTTGCCGATGCCGCGGCTGCCGCCGGTGACCAGCGCGCGCCGGCCGTTCAGTTGAAGGTCCATGCAGGCCTCGTGTGGGGGTTGCGGGGGCGGCCACTGTAGTCAGCCGCCGCAGGCCCTTCCCGCCGGCGGGGCTCGGCCCTCAGGCCGTCGCCAGCACCACCACCCCCAAGCCGATGCAGGCCGCGCCGAGCAGCCGCCAGCCGCGGTCGCGCTCGCCCAGCAGCTGGCCGCCGAGGAAGGCGGCGACGAGCATGGACACCTCGCGTGCCGGCGCCACCTGCGACAGCGGGGCCAGCGTGGCGGCGTACAGCACCAGCACGTAGCTCACCGGCGACAGCGCGCCGATGAGCAGCGCCGGCCGCCACCAGCGGCGCAGGCAGCCGGCCAGGTCCATCGGCCCGCGCCGCGGCCAGGCCCACAGCAGCGCCAGCGTCAGCGGCAGTCGCACCAGGTTGCCGAGGTAGTCGACCGCGATCGGCGACACGCCGGCGTGCTTGACCGCGTATCCGTCGACCACGCTGTAGCCGGCGATGAAGAGACCGGTCAGCGCGCCCCAGCGCAGGCCGGCGCGCAGGCGCGGGTCGGCCGCCTGGCCATGGCGCAGCCGCTGCCACAGCGCCGGCCCGCCGGCCAGCAGCACGATGCCCGCGACGATGCCGGCCACCCCGGCCCAGCCGTGCGGGCCCAGCCGTTCGCCCAGCCAGGTGGTGGCGACCATGGCGGTGATCAGCGGCCCGGTGCCCCTCGCCAGCGGGTAGACCACCGACAGGTCGCCGCGACGGTAGCCGGTGAGCAGCGCGCCGTAGTAGAGGACGTGAACCGCCCCGCTGGCGACGATCAGGCCCCATTGCAGCGGACCGTAGCCGCCGGCCTCGCGCCAGGTGACCCAGGCCCCGGCCGGCGACCAGACCAGCGCCACCGCCGCCGCGGTGAGCAGCGCGAAGCGCAGGTCGCCGCCGGTGGTCTTGGCGACCAGGTTCCAACCCGCGTGGACCAGCGCGGCCAACAGGATGAGGGCGAGGACGAACGGGGTCAGGGGCGGACGGTCGGCCGTGGCGCAGGCCGGCATTGTCGGCCTGCGTGGGGCGACTGCGGGCAGGGCCGGTGCTGGCGGCTGTCGGCGTCCAGCAGCCAGGTGCCGACCGGACGGAACCTTCAGCCCGGCTCGCCGCGCTGCAGCCGGGAGACCACCGCGTCGAACATCAGGTCGCTGGTCGCCTCGACCTCGCGCCGGCCCGCACCCTGCGCGGTGAGCGACAGCACGCCGTTGCAGCCGGCCCAGACGGCCCGCGCGGCCTCGTCGACGCCCAGGCGGAACACGCCGCGGTCGACCAGGCGCTGCACGCGCGCGCGCATCAGTGCGTAGCCGTCGGCGGCCAGGTCCGGGCTGCTTCGCAGCTGCTCCACGTACAGCGCGTGCAGCGCCGGGCGCTTGAGGGCGAACTCGACGGCCTCGTCCCAGCCCGCCCGCAGCTGCTGCAGGGGGTCGTCGGTCTGCGGCACCGAGCGCTTGCGCGCCATGAACTGCGCCAGGCCGCGGCGCACCAGCGCGGCCGCCAGGCCGTCCTTGTCGCCGAAGTGGTGGTAGAGGGTCGGCGACTTCACACCGGCCGCATCGCACACGGCGCGGGTGGTCAACGCCGCGGGACCGCCGCGCTCCAGCAGCTCGGCCGCGGCGGCCAGGATGGCCTCCTCCGTGTCGTTGCTCACCGGGGCCCGATCGGACGTTGACATGCATCTATATCGACGATACATTGAAAATATATCGTTGATATAGGAGCGGTCATGACGGGAAAGACAGTGCTGGTCACCGGCGGTTCCGGCTTCGTCGGCGCCCGGCTCATCGAACGGCTGCGTGCCGACGGCTGGATGGTGCGCGCGCTGGGCCGCTCCGCGCAGGCCCTCGCCCGGGTGGAAGGACTGAGCGCCGAGGCCGTCGCCGGCGATCTGGACGACGCGGCGTCGCTGGAGCGCGCGGCACGGGGCTGCGACGCCGTGGTGCACGTGGCGGCGCTGTTCAAGCTGTGGGGCGAGCGCCGAGAGTTCGAGCAGGCCAACGTGCAAGGCACCCGCCGCCTGCTCGAGGCCGCCCGTGCCGCGGGAACGGTGCGTCGCTTCGTGCAGGTCGGTGCCGCGGCGGTCGTCATGGGTGACATGGCGCCGATGCTACGCGCGAGCGAAGGGCTGCCGCGACAGGAGCGCCGCTGGGCGCCCTACAGCGCCTCCAAGGCGCGAAGCGAAGCGTTGGTGCTCGCGGCCAACGTGCCGGGCAGGTTCGAGACGGTGGTGGTCCGGCCGCCCATGGTCTGGGGCGCCGGCATGCCGACGCTGGACCACGTGGCGCAGACCGTGCGCAGCGGGCAGTTCCGCTGGGTGGGCGACGGCTCGCAGGCGATGTCCACGGCCCACGTCGACAACGTGTGCCACGCCACCGGCCTGGCGCTCGAGCGCGGACGCCCCGGCGAGACCTACTTCGTGAGCGACGGCCGGGACGGGACCCTGCGCGAGGTCTTCTCCGCCCTGCTGGCCACGCGCGGCATCGCGCCGCCGAAGCGCTCGGCGCCGTTGCCGGTGGCGTGGACGCTGGCCCGTGCGATGGAGTGGGTCTGGCGCACCTTCGGCCGCGCCGGCGAGCCGCCGATCACACGGCAGATGCTGCGCCTCATCGGGCAGCCGTTCACCCTCGACATCACGAAGGCCGAGCGCGAACTCGGCTATCGCCCGGTCGTGTCATGGGAACAGGGGCTGGCGGCGATGCGCAACGGTTGACGCGCGACGCCGACGCGCAGCCCCCGACCGGTCGGCCGGCGCCGCCCGAGCGCGCAGCGAGGCTCGCAGTCGATGGCCGGGATCCGTGGGACGCCATGCCGCCGTTGGTACAGTGGCGCCTGGGCAACGGCACCGCCACCGCCGCAGCGAAGCGGAGTCCGGACCAACGCCGTCTCCGGTCCCCGACGTCGAACCTGTCCAGACGGGACCGCGCCTGGAGAAGCGCCTTCTCGAGGTCTCCGGATGCGGCTGCCGGCCACGGCAGGTCGGAGCGCCGCACGGCCTGACCGGATCGCCAACGGCTTGGCCGCGCTGTGCGGACGCCCGTCGTCTGGACCCGGTTCGGGCGACTGCCGAGGATCGCGGGGGCGCAAGGGGTCGCCGGACGAAAGCCCCGAGGGCGCCAGACGCCAGGTGGATCGACCTCCAAACCCGTTCGATGACGCTCGAGCACCTTCATCTGATGTTGACCGGAACGTCGCTGGGCCTGTCGCTGGGCATCCTGATGACGGTGGTGCGTGACCGGCAACTCCCGACCCGGGTGCGCGGTCTCGTTGCGGCCTTGGCTTTTGGCGGCGCGGCCTACAGCCTCACGACGGCGGACGCTTGGGCCGGTTGGGGCGGTGGCGTCCGCATCGGGCTGCGTTGGGCGGCCATGCTGGGCATGGTGGCCTTGTGGCAGCTGGTGCGCGTGTTGTTCAACGACGAGCGCGGCTGGCGGACGCCCGCGATCGCAGCCGCCGTCGCATCCGCCGCGGTGCTGGCGAACCCGCTGTGGCTGAAGCGACCCGGCGGCATGGCGCTCGGTGTCACGGTGGTGGCGGGCGCCCTGGCGTTGCACACGTTCTGGATGCTGCTTCGCGGCCGCGCCGGGGATCTCGACGAAGGGCGGCGCCGGCTTCGACTGTGGTGGGTGGTGGTGGCCGGCCTGTATGTCGTTGCCGTCCTGATCGTCCACAACCTGCCCTGGGACGGGGCCGGGACGGCGGCGCATGGCGTCGCGCAGGTTTCTGGACAGATTGCGATCAAGGTCGCCTGGTTGACGATGGCCTCGGGTCATCCCAGCCCGCTGGCGATGCTGAGCCTGTCGCCCAGGTCGGCGGTGTCTGTCGCCGGCGTGGCACACCGAGGCGATCTGCTCGCGACGGTCCGGCCGGCCACAGCAGGAGATGCCGATGCCGAGCCGGCGGCGGCCGGAACGCCTTCGCAAGCACTGCGGCGCCGGCAGGCCGAACTGATTTGCGCAGCCATGACCGGCGAGCACCTTTACCGGCGCACCCGCCTCAGCGTGGCCGACGTGGCCGGGCACCTGCGCATGCCGCAGGCCCGGCTGCGCCTGGTCATCCACGAACAACTCGGGTTCCGGCACTTCAACGCCTTCGTCAATCAGTTCCGGCTGGCCGAAGTCGCGTCTCGTCTGCGCGACCCGCGGGATGCCCACCTTCCGATCCTGACGCTGGCGCTGGAGGCCGGGTTCGGCAGCATCGGCCCGTTCAACCGGGCCTTCCGCGAGGCCTATGGCGTCACGCCGACGGAGTTTCGGCGCGGCGATGACCCGCCCGGCGGCGAAAGGCTGGCCGAAACCTCCAATCTGCTGGCCAAAAGGTCGGCCGCACCATAGAAGGCGGGCTTTCGGCCAGACGCCGGGCTTCGCCGCGCCGAGCATCCGTCCGCCTCATGTGAGGTGCCGAGACGGAGTGTTCGAGATGACGTGTTCCCGACGACTGGGGCTGCTCGCTGTTGTGATGAGCGTGGTCGCATTGACGACGCTGTCCGCCTGCGGCGGAGGCGATGCTGACCATTGGGACGAGTTCCAGCCGCGCCCCGCCACCGCGACCGATCTGGCGAACCAGACCTTCGAGTTCCGCGACTTCAGCTATGGCGCAGTCTTCGACGCCTCCCTGTCCAGCACGCCGACACGGCTGGCCTTCCTGGGCCCGACGGCGGCCGACGCCGAGTGGCGTCTGCCCTTCGCGTTGACCGCCCGCGCCGCCACCTCGTCGGGCACCGCCACGCTGGCGGGCGATCAACTGGTCTTGACCTTCCAGACGACGGACCCAGTGTTGCCGTTCACGACGGCGACGCCGATCGCCTTGCGCGTCACCGCCGATGTGAATGACGGCCGCATCCAACTGGTGAACACGGAAACCGGGGTTTCGCAGACCTCCGCACCGCGATGAAGCACAACGGCACGCCGCCCTGTTCGCCCACCTGCCGGACCGAGGTCGGCGACGTCCTGATGTCGTGAGTGGGCGCCGGCCGTCGGCGGCATGGCGGCCCACCTCGCCGCGGGCGATGCCGCGTGGAGGACCGCGCTGGCCTACAGGTCCAGCGCCACCTCGCCGATGGCGTCGAAGTGCACGCGCACGCGTTCGCCGGCGGTCACCGGGATGGCGCCCACCCAGCTGCCGGTGGTGACGATGGTGCCCGCCGGCAGCACCCGGCCATTGGCGGTGTTGTCCTTGAGCCAGTGCAGCAGGGCGATGGTGGGATGGCGCAGCGGGTGCGAGCCGCGGGCCTCGACCAGCGGCCGGTCGCCGATCTGCACCGTCACGCCCATGTGCTGCCAGTCCAGGCTGCGGAAGGGGGTACCAGTGGCCGAGCAGCAGCGCCTGGTGCGATTGCAGGTCGGCCAGGCGCAGCAGGTCGGGCGCCTTCAGGCCCTCGTCCCAGCGTGAGCCGACGACCTCGATGGCCGGCGCCAGGTCGGCGAAGAGGTCGGCCGCCTCGGACGGTGCGGTGAGCCCGGCGACCTGCGCGGCGCGCACGTCGTCGCGCAGGCGGAAGGCGATCTCCGCTTCGACGGCCCAGTGCTGGCCGGGCGGGATGGGCAGCGTGGCGCGGTTCTCGAGCAGGCCGGCCAGCGGCAGCTCGCCGTGCAGGAAAGGCCCCTCGGTCGACGAGGCGCCGGTCTTCCACAGGCCGGGCCGGCCGGGCGGCAGCGACCAGTTCATCGCCTCGGCCACCCGCCGCTGCACCTGCAGCGCCTGCTCCGGCGACGTGATCGCCCCGGCATGCGCGGCCGACGGCGCCGGCTGGCCGGTGCGGCGGGCGGTGACGAGGGCATCGGCAACGGCGGCGATGGGGTCGGTCATGGCGGTGTGCGTGGTGGAGGTGCTGCCCCACCCGGGGCAAATCGCGCACCCAGGGCGATCGTGCGCCGGGCCCAGAATGCCGGCCTGCGAAGGACCTCCGCCATGCCCGCCCACGACCCCCGCACGTTCACCGTCTATTCCTGGAACGTCAACGGCATCCGCGCCGTGATCAAGAAGAACCTGTTCCAGCCCTTCCTGGCGGCGCACCGGCCGGACGTGCTGTGCCTGCAGGAGACCAAGGCCGAGCGCGGCCAGGTGGAGATCGACGTGCCGGGGTACCACGAGCACTGGAACTCGGCGGCGAAGAAGGGCTACTCGGGCACGGCCATCTTCTCGCGCACCGAGCCGCGGTCGGTGGTGCTGGGCTTTCCCGACGACTTCGCCAAGCGCTTCACCTTCGCCGACGAGTTGGAACGCGACGCCGCCGACGAGGGCCGCGTCATCACCGCCGAGTTCGAGCGCTTCTACGTCGTCACCGTCTACACGCCCAACGCCAAGGACGACCTGAGCCGGCTGGCCCTGCGCCACCGCCACTGGGACCCGGCCTTCCTCGCGTGGTGCCTGCACCTGCAGCAGACGAAGCCGGTGATCTTCTGCGGCGACCTGAACGTGGCGCACACCGAGCTCGACCTCGCCAACCCCAAGCCCAACCGCGGCAAGAAGGGCTTCACCACCGAGGAGCGGGAGGGCTTCCAGAACTTCGTCGACGCCGGCTTCGTCGACACGCTGCGGCTGTTCAAGCAGGGCAACGGCCACTACACCTGGTGGAGCCACTTCGCCAATTCGCGGGCGAGGAACATCGGCTGGAGGATCGACTACGTGATGGTCTCGCCCGCGCTGAAGGACGCCGTCATCGCCGCCGACATCCACGCCGACGTGCTGGGCAGCGACCACTGCCCGGTGAGCATCACGCTGGACCTGGCGAAGCTCGGCTAGGCGTCCGGCACCGAGTCCAGGTCCGCCAGCCAGGCGGTGGCCACCGAATCGCTGGGCGCCCGCCAGTCGCCGCGCGGCGACAGCGAGCCGCCGGAGCCGACCTTCGGCGAGTTGGGAACGCAGCTGCGCTTGAACTGGCTGGTCTGGAAGAAGCGGTGCAGGAAGTTGCGCAGGTGCCGCTTGATGTCGGGCAGGGTGTAGGCGTTGTGCTCGTCCAGGCCTTCGGGCCAGCGGCCGCGCTGGGCGTCGCCCCAGGCGTGCAGCGCCAGGAAGGCCAGCTTCGACGGCCGCATGCCCTGGCGCAGGATGTGGAAGAGGTGGAAGTCCTGCAGTTCGTAGGGACCGACCGCGCTTTCGGTGCTCTGCGCCGGCTGGCTGCCGTCCTGCCCGGGCACGAGTTCGGGGCTGATCTCGGTGCCGAGGATGTCCATCAGCACCTGGCTGCCGGCGGCGCCGACCTGGCCGGTCTCGGCCACCCAGCGCACCAGGTGCTTGATCAGCGTCTTGGGCACGCTGGCGTTGACGTTGTAGTGCGACATGTGGTCGCCCACGCCGTAGGTGCACCAGCCCAGCGCCAGCTCGGACAGGTCGCCGGTGCCGACGACGATGCCGCCGTGGTGGTTGGCCAGGCGGAAGAGGTGGCTGGTGCGCTCGCCGGCCTGCACGTTCTCGAAGGTGATGTCGTACTGCGGCGCGCCCTCGGCGGCCGGGTGGCCGAGGTCCTTCAGCATCTGCAGGCAGCTCGGCCGGATGTCGATCTCCTGCGCGGTGCAGCCGATCGCCTTCATCAGCCGCCAGGCCTGGTCCTTGGTGCGTTCGCCGGTGGCGAAGCCGGGCATGGTGTAGGCCAGGATGTCGCTGCGCGGCCGGCCCAGCCGGTCCATCGCCTTGGCGCAGACCAGCAGCGCCTGGGTGGAGTCCAGCCCGCCGGAGATGCCGATCACCAGCTTGCCGATGCCGGTGGCCGCCAGCCGCTGCAGCAGCGCCTGCACCTGGATGTTGTAGACCTCCGAGCAGCGCTCGTCGCGCCGCCGCGGGTCGGACGGCACGTAGGGGAAGCGCTCGACGCGGCGCTCCAGCGCCAGCGGGGCCGACAGGTCGCGGTCCAGCCGGAAGCGGACGGTGCGGAAGCGGCCGGCGGCCTCGCGGTGGCGCATCGCCGACTGGCCGAAGCTCGTCTGCCGCATGCGCTCGTGGGCCAGCCGCTCGAGGTCGGCGTCGGCCTGGACCCAGTGCGAGTCGTCGCGGAAGCGCTCGCTCTCGACGAGCATGTCGCCGTTCTCGGCGATCAGGCCCTGGCCGTCCCAGGCCAGGTCGGTGGTCGACTCGCCCAGCCCCGCCGACGAGTAGAGGTAGGCCGCCAGGCAGCGCGCCGACTGGTTGGCCACCAGCTGGTGCCGGTAGCCCGACTTGCCGACGGTGATGTTGGACGCCGACAGGTTCACCAGCACGGTGGCGCCGGCCATCGCCGCGTAGGACGACGGCGGGATGGGCACCCACAGGTCCTCGCAGATCTCGACGTGCACCTTGAAGTGGTCGAGGTCCTCGGCCTCGAACAGCAGGTCGGCGCCGAAGGGCACCCGCTGGCCGCAGAGCACCGTCTCGGTCGACACCGCGGCGTCGGCCGGGTTGAACTGCCGGGCCTCGTAGAACTCGCCGTAGTTGGGCAGGTAGGTCTTGGGCACCACGCCGAGCAGCCGGCCGTCCTGCAGCAGCGCGGCGCAGTTGAAGAGGCGCTGGTCCACCACCAGCGGCAGGCCGACGACGGCCACCGCGCGCCGGCCCTGGCTGGCCACGAGCAGCTCGGCCAGCGCCTGCTCGCACGCGGCCAGCAGCGCGTGCTGGTGGAACAGGTCGTCGCAGGTGTAGGCGGCCAGGCCGAGTTCGGGAAAGGCGACCAGCGCCGCGCCGGCGTCATCGGCCTCGACCAGCAGGGCGGCGGTCTGCTTCGCGTTGTGCAGCGGGTCGGCCACGCGGATGTGCGGCACCGCCACCGCCAGCCGGGCATAGCCATGGCGGTACAGGTTGTGGAAGTGGGCGGGCGGCGGAACGGTCATGGGCCGGATGATCGCGCAATGCAGAATCGACAGGGCAAGGCGCGTGCGACGTGCCGGTCCGGCAACCGAGGAGGAAGGTCGTTCATGCGACACGTGGTCTTCAACCAGAAGGGCGGGGTGGGCAAGTCCACCATCGCCTGCAACCTGGCCGCCATCAGCGCCGCGCAGGGCCTGCGCACGCTGCTGGTCGACCTGGACGTGCAGGGCAACGCCAGCCGCTACCTGATGGGCGACGACCTGGAGGCCGGCCAGGAGCAGGCGACGCTGGGCGTGGCCGGCTTCTTCGACTCGACGCTGAAGTTCAGCATGCGGGCGCCGCAGACCACCGACTTCCTCGTCGCCACCGCCTGGGACGGGCTGCACCTGATGCCCTCGCATCCGTCGCTGGACGACCTGCACACCAAGCTGGAAAGCCGGCACAAGATCTTCAAGCTGCGCGAGGCGCTGGACGAGGTGGCCGCGCAGTACGACCACGTGGTGATCGACACGCCGCCGGCGTTGAACTTCTACACCCGCTCGGCGCTGATCGCGGCCGAGGGCTGCCTCATCCCGTTCGACTGCGACGACTTCTCGCGGCGGGCGCTCTACACCCTGCTGGAGAACGTGCAGGAGATCCGCGCCGACCACAACCGCACGCTGGCCATCAGCGGCATCGTGGTCAACCAGTTCCAGCCGCGCGCCAGCCTGCCGCAACGGCTGGTGCAGGAGCTGCGCGACGAAGGCCTGCCGGTGCTGGAGCCCTACCTCAGCGCCTCGGTCAAGGTGAAGGAGTCGCACCAGCGGGCGGTGCCGCTGATCCACCTGGAGCCGAAGCACAAGCTGACGCTGGAGTACCTGGCGCTGCACCAAGCGCTGATGCCGGCTTGAGCCTCGGCGGCGCCCCGTTCAGCCCGCGGCGCTCAGCTTCGGCACGTGCACCCGGCAGACGATGCCGCGGGCGGGCCGTTCCTCCCAGCGCACCTGGCCGCCGAGCAGGCGGGCGCGCTTGCGCACGCCGCCCAGGCCGAGCCCATGGGCCCAGGCCTGCGGGTCGCGGCCGATGCCGTCGTCGGCGACGGTGACCGTCAGCGCGTCCTGCTGGTAGACCACCTCCACCAGCACCTGGCTGGCACGGGCGTGGCTGAGCACGTTGGTCAGCAGCTCGCGCAGCAGGCGGGTCAGCGCGGACCACTGCACCACCGTCAGCTGCACCTCGCGGTCGGCCTGGAAGCGCCAGTGCAGCTCGCAGCGCGCGGCGGACAGGCGCACCAGCGCATCGGCCTTCCAGTCGGCGGCCGCCTCGTGCAGGCCGTGGCCCTCGGCGGCCAGGCCGCGGGTCAGCGTCTTCAGGTCCTGCAGGGTGTGGCGCAGGTAGTCCTCGACCTCCGGCGTCGGCGCCTTGTACATCAGGGTCAGCAGGCGGGCGCCGATGTCGTCGTGCAGGTCCTGCGCGATGCGGATGCGCTCCTCGCGCCGGCCCTGCTCGACCGCGCGGTCGTGGGCCACCGCCTGGCGCAGCTGGTCGACGACGCGGTCGGCCAGGCGGGCTTCCTCCAGCGTGAAGAGCCGACGGCCGTGGCGGGCGAAGCGCAGCAGCAGCGCGCCCTGGTGGGCGAAGGGGGCGTCGGGCTGCAGGTCGGGCAGCGGCACCAGCAGGGCCGAGCCGTCGTCGAGCACGGTGCTGCGCGCCGGCGCCTCGGCCCGGCGCTCCCATTCCAGCGGCTCGAACAGTTCGCGCAGCAGCCGGGTGCACAGCTCCGTGGCCAGTTGCGGCTGCGCCTCCACCCGGCGCGCGACGCGGTAGAGCTGGTCGAACACCCGCTCGGCGGTGGGCAGGTGCTGGCCCAGCAGGTGGCTGACCAGCCAGCGCCGGGCGCCGGCGTACAGGCCGAGCGAGGCGAACACCGCCACCGTCAGCGAGGTCAGCGGGGTGGCCGAGAACAGGGTGATGAACAGCAGGTCGAGCGAAGTGGCGATGGTGCTGATGCCGGCCAGCAGCGCGAACTCGCGCAGCAGCCGCTGCGAACGCAGCAGGAAGGGCACGAGCAGCAGCAGCGAGGCGAAGAACACGAACCACAGCGCGGTGCCGACCGCGCCGATGGTGTGGCGCAGCCCGGACGGCGCCTCGGCGCTGGCGATCACCGCCACGACGAGCAGCAGCAGCGTGGCCAGCAGCACCAGGCCGAGCCGGCTCAACACCAGCGCGATCGGGTGCGGCCGCCGCCGGTACGATCGCCCGAGCAGCACCAGCGAGGCGGCGCCGAAGGCGATGGCCACCACCTCGGCAACGGGCCAGGCCTGCAGCGTCCAGCGCAGCACCGCCAGCGACAGCAGGGCCACCAGCGACCAGGTGACCAGCGCCAGCCGGCCGGCGCTGGCCAGCCGCACCGGGTGCAGGCTGGCGCCGGTGAGGCCCGCGGCCGTCGTCGCCAGGTCCAGCGTCCCGTTCAGCGGCACGGCGAGCGTCGGTGGCAGCGCCGGCCGCCCCAGGCCGGGCAGCGATTCGATGGCGATGAGCAGCAGGTTGCCGCCCACGCAGGCGGCCATGACCGCGTACATCCAGTGGCCCGGCGCCGGCATCGCCATCGGCACCGTGAGCCCCGCCAGCAGCACCAGCA
Organism: Aquabacterium sp. J223; assembly: GCF_024666615.1. Classification (NCBI taxonomy): domain Bacteria; kingdom Pseudomonadati; phylum Pseudomonadota; class Betaproteobacteria; order Burkholderiales; family Sphaerotilaceae; genus Aquabacterium; species Aquabacterium sp. J223. Next base: position 2,282,507 of record NZ_CP088297.1, read on the forward strand.
GCGCCAGGGCGGAGAGCAGCCAGTACAGCGAGCCCAGCCCGGCGAAGCCACGCGGCTGCGGCGCCACCGTGACCGTGCCGCCGCTCAGCAGCAGCGTCACCTGGGGCGAGGCGAAGGCGCGGTCGAGCAGCGCCTGCTGCTCGGTCTGGCGCCGGCGCTCGTCGGCGCCGATCAGCCAGCGCGACGAGGTGAGCAGCAGCAGCGGCTCTGCGGCCCGATGGGCGATGCCGTCGTGCAGCGACAGCAGCGTGTCGCCGACATGGGGCTGCAGCGCCGGCAGCGGGCTGGCGACCAGCTCGATCTGTCCGCTGCTCTTGGTGCGCCAGGCGGCGTCCAGGCGTGGCAGGCCAGCCAGCCAGTGGGTCAGCAGGAAGAGGCCCAGGCAGGCCAGCAGCGCGGCCGCCAGCAGGCCCTGCAGCCGCCGGCCGACGGCACGCGGCGGAACGGGCTGGAGCGAGGCGCGGCCGGCGGACGGGGCGCCGTCGTCGCCGAGCGCGTCGGCCGTCGATGGGAAGGCACTGCTCATGGCCGGGCGGGAGGGCCTGGATCGGCGCCGCCCGGCAGGCCCGTCAGACCAGGCCCTGCTTGCTCGCCAGCACCGCGGCCTCGGCGCGGCTGGAGACGTTGAGCTTCTTGTAGATGGACTTGATGTGGTCGTTCACGGTGAACCACTTGATGCCCATCAGCGCCGCGATCTCCTTGATCGTGAAGCCCTTGCTGAGGTAGGTCAGCACCTCGTTCTCGCGCGGCGTCAGGCGCTCGTGGTCGAGCGGCTTCTCCAGGGCCACCGGGCGGCTGCTGGAAAAGCCGGTGATCGGCATGAAGCCCGAGTCCTGGCCCCCCTCGCTGCCGCGGAAGTGGCCGAGCAGCCGGCGTGCGATGGCCGGCGACAGCGGCGGCTGGCCGCGCACGATCTTCTGCAGCTCCTCGACCAGCACCTCGTAGCGGTCTTCCTTGAGCAGGTAGCCGTCGGCGCCGCGCTGCAAGGCCGGGAAGAGGTGGTCGTCGTCCGAGTACAGGGTGGTGACGATCTTCAGCGCCGGGTACTGGGCCAGGTCGGACAGCAGCTCCATGCCGTTGCCGTCGGGCAGTTCGAGGTCGACGAGGATGAGCTTGAACGGCTCGGCCCCGGCGTTGCCGCGACGGCCGCCGGCCTGGTCGACCTGGCGGCGGGCGCTTTCCAGGTCACCGGCCTCGGTGATGGCGATGGCGTCGCTGAAGCTCTCGCGCACCACGCGGCAGAGGAAACTGCGCGCCACCGGGTTGTCTTCGAGGATCAGCACCTTCACGGCCATGACGGTTCCTCAGCGCTGCGGGTGGGCGGGTGGTGCGACACCGCGGAATGCTAGCGCAGGCCGGCGGGCCGGCCCCGCCTTTTGCATCCCCCAGACGGGGCGGCCGTCGGCAACGGAATGTCACTCGTTGACCAGCACCACCTTGCCGCGCACCTGGCGCGAACCCATGTGGGCGTAGGCGGCCGGCAGCTCGCGCATCGGCAGCCGGCGGTCGATCAGCGGCTGCACCTTGCCCTCGGCCTGCCAGCGCAGGAGGTCGGCGATCGACCGCGCGAAGGCCTTCGGCTCGCGCTGCGTGAAGCTGCCCCAGAACACGCCGAGGATGGCGGCGCCCTTGAGCAGCGGCAGGTTCAGCGGCAGGGAGGGGATGCCGCCGGCGGCGAAGCCAACCATCAGGTAGCGGCCGCGCCAGGCGATGGAGCGGAAGGCCGGCTCCGCGAGGTCGCCGCCCACCGCGTCGTACACGACATCGGGCCCGCGACCGTCGGTCAGCGCCTTCAGCGCCTCGCGCAGGTCCTCCCGGCCGTAGTTGATCGTGGCGTCGGCGCCGATCTCGCGGCAGAAGGCGCACTTCTCATCGGTGGAGGCACCGGCGATGACCCTGGCCCCGGCGGCCTTGGCGATCTGCACCGCCGCGCTGCCGACGCCGCCTGCGGCACCGAGCACCAGCACCGTCTCGCCCGGCTGCAGCGCGCCGCGGTCCATCAGCGCATGGTGCGAGGTGCCGTAGGTGAAGGCGAACGCGGCCGCCTGGTCGAACGGCAGGTGGTCCGGCAGCGCCAGCACGCGGCGGGCGTCCGCGCAGGCCACCGTGGCGAAGCCGCCGGTGCTGCCCAGGGCGGCCACGCGGTCGCCCGGCTTCAGGTGGTGCACCTCGGCACCCACGTGGTCGACGATGCCCGAGTACTCCGCGCCGGGCACGAAGGGAAGCGGCGGCTTGACCTGGTACTTGTTCTGCACGATCAGCAGGTCGGGGAAGTTGAGGCTGGCCGCCTGCACGCGGATGCGCACCTCGCCCGGGCCCGGCTCTGGGTCGGGCAGGTCGGTCCAGCGCAGCGATTCGACACCGGTGGGGTCCTCGCACAACCAGGCCTGCATGCTTGTCTCCTTGCGGTTCTGTGTGGGTGGAACGGGTCTGCGAACGATCATAGGTCGCCGACCGGTGGCGGCTCTGTCGCCGTCGGGACGCAGGAAGTGCGGCAGACCGGTCTGCCTACAATTCGCCGATGCGCATCCTCATCGCCAACGACGACGGCTACCTGGCCCCGGGACTGGCGACGCTGGCGCAGGCGATGGAGGGCCTCGGCGAGCTCGAGGTCATCGCGCCGGAGCAGAACGCCAGCGGCACCTCCAACTCGCTGACGCTGCACCGGCCGCTGTCGGTGTGGCGTTCGGCCAGCGGCTTCCGATACGTGAACGGCACGCCGTCGGACTGCGTGCACCTGGCCCTGACCGGGCTGCTGCCGTGGCGGCCGGACCTGGTGGTCTCGGGCATCAACAACGGCCAGAACATGGGCGACGACACGCTGTACTCGGGCACCGTCGCCGCGGCGATGGAGGGCTTCCTGTTCGGCATCCCGGCGGTGGCCTTCTCGCAGGTCGAGCGCGGCTGGGGCGAAGTGGGGGCGGCCGGCCGCACCGCCCGCGACATCGTGCGCGGCCTGATCGAGCAGGGGCTGCCGGCGGCGCCCTTCCTGCTCAACGTCAACATCCCCAACCGGCCGGATGCGCACCTGTTGCCCCGGGTGGTGACCCGGCTCGGCCGCCGCCATGCCAGTGAGCCGGTGATCCAGCAGACCAACCCGCGCGGCGACCCGATCTACTGGATCGGCGCCGCCGGCGACGCGCGCGAGGCCGGCGAGGGCACCGACTTCCACGCCACCGCCAGCGGTTGTGTGTCGATCACCCCGCTGCAGGTGGACCTGACCGACCACGCCAGGCTCGCCGACTGGCGGCGCCGGCTCCAGGGCACGGCTTGAGCGCGTCCGCCCGGCCGCTTCGAAGGGCGTGCTGCGCCCCGCCTGGCGGGGCAGCGCGGGGCGACGGGGTGCGAGAGTGACCGACGACAGCCGCCGCCCGCCGAAGTTTCCGCTCGCGCTCGACCGCGTGGCCCGCGGCTCGGCTCGGCCTGCGGACCGCACGCTGAGGCCGCAGCGGCTGGTGCAGTCGGCCGTCACCGACGCCCAGCGGCTGCGGCCGCCCACCGGCCATGGCCTGGACAGCGATGCGGTGCGCCGGCGCATGGTCGAGCGCCTGCGCACCGACGGCCTGACCAGCGAACCGGTGCTCGCCGCGTTGGCCCGGGTGCCGCGCCACTGCTTCGTCGACAGCGGGCTGGTCGCCCAGGCCTACGAGGACACCAGCCTGCCGATCGGGCTCGGCCAGACCATCTCCAAGCCGTCGGTGGTCGGCCGCATGCTGGCGCTGCTGCAGCAGCGCGCCGAGGCGGTGGGCCGGCGCGACCTGGGCCGGGTGCTGGAGATCGGCACCGGCTGCGGTTACCAGGCCGCGCTGCTGGGCGAACTCGGCCGCAGCGTGGTGAGCATCGAGCGGCTGCAGGCCCTGCACGAACTGGCGCGCGAACGGCTGGCGCCGCTGCGCCGCCACAACCTGCGGCTGGTCTACGGCGACGGGCGGCTCGGCCACGCGCCTCAGGCCCCGTACGACAGCATCATCGCCGCCGCCGGCGGCGAGGACCTGCCGCCGGCCTGGCTGGACCAGTTGGCCGTCGGCGGCCGCCTGGTGGCGCCGATGGCCGGCGGCCCACGCGGCGGCCAGGTGCTGCTGGTGGTCGACCGCGACGAGCAGGGCCTGCGCGAGCAGCGCCACGAGGCGGTGCATTTCGTCCCTCTAAAATCCGGTACCGATTGAAGCGCGCATGCGCAGGGAGCGTGGATGAGTTCGAGGGTGCCGGGACCGGGTTCCGGCCTGCGGCGCTGGCTGTCGGCCGGCGCCATCGTGGCCGTGCTGGCGGGCTGTGCATCGCCACGCCATCGTGCGCCGGTGGAGGACCGGCCGGTGTCGGCGCCCAGGCCGGCCGCCACGTCACCGGTCGCCGCGGCGCCTGTCACGACGCCCTTGCCGGCGACGCCCGCCCCGGGCACCGACCCCGCCAAGCCGCCGCCGCCCGGCATCGAGAACCTGGGCAAGCCCGGGCACTACCAGGTCCGCCAGGGCGACACCCTGATCCGCATCGCGCTGGAGAACGGCCAGGGCTGGCGTGACATCGCCCGCTGGAACAACCTCGACAACCCGAACCTGATCGAGGTGGGCCAGGTGCTGCGCGTGGTGCCACCGGGCGTGGACCCGACCCAGCCGATCACCCGCCCGGTCACCGTGGCCCGGGTGGAGCCGCGGCCGCTGGGCGCCTCGGCGCCGCTGCCGGCGGCGCCGCCGGCCGCCGGGGGTGCCAGCGCGGCCGCTGCATCGGCCCCTGGCGCAGCCCCGTCGGCGCCGGCCACCCCGCCGGTGGCCACCACCCCGTCGCCGTCGTCGGCCCCCGCACCGGCGCCGGCGCCGATGGTGGCCGCGCCGGCGCGCGACGAGGACGAGCCGCAGTGGATCTGGCCGGCCAACGGACCGGTGGCCAGCAGCTTCGACGAAGCGCGCACCAAGGGCGTGGGCATCGCCGGCAAGGCGGGCGACCCGGTGGTCGCGGCCGCCGACGGGCGGGTCATCTACGCCGGTTCCGGCCTGCGCGGCTACGGCAACCTGGTGATCGTCAAGCACAACGCCAGCTACCTGACCGCGTACGCCCACAACCAGACGCTGCTGGTCAAGGAAGACCAGCCGGTCCGCCGCGGGCAGAAGATCGCCGAGATGGGGTCCAGCGACGCGGAGAAGGTGCAACTGCACTTCGAGATCCGCCGCCAGGGCCGGCCGGTGGACCCGGTCCGCCTGCTGCCGCCGCGCTGACGTGACCGGCGCCGGCGAGTGGCTGGAGGTCGAGTCCCTCGACCTCGACGGGCAGGGCGTTGCCCGCAATGCCGAAGGCAAGGTCGTCTTCATCGACGGTGCACTGCCGACCGAGCGGGTGCAGGTGCAGGTGCACCGCCGCAAGAACCAGTGGGAACAGGCCAGCCTGACGTCGCTGGGCCGCGAGAGCGCGCAGCGGGTGCGCCCGCGCTGCCCGCACTTCGGCCTGCACGACGGCGCCTGCGGCGGCTGCAAGGTGCAGCACCTGGACGCCGCGGCGCAGGTGGCGGTCAAGCAACGCGCGCTGGAGGACAGCCTGTGGCACCTGGGCAAGGTCCGGCCCGAGCGGCTGCTGCGGCCGATCGAGGGCCCGGCCTGGGGCTACCGGCAGCGCGCCCGCTTTTCGGTGCGCCACGTGGTCAAGAAGGGCACCGTGCTGGTCGGCTTCCACGAGCGCAAGTCCCGCTACGTGGCCGACATTCGCGAGTGCCATGTCGTGCCGCCCGCGGTGAGCGCGCTGCTGCTGCCGCTGCGCGACCTGGTCGGCGGCATGGACCAGCGCGACCGCCTGCCGCAGATCGAGCTGGCCATGGGCGACGCGACGCTGGCGCTGGTGCTGCGCCACCTGGAGCCGCTGTCCGCCGCCGACCTGGAACGGCTGCGCGACTTCGGGCGACGGCACGGCTTCCAGTGGTGGCTGCAGCCCAAGGGGCCGGACACGGTGCACCGGCTGGACGAAGACGACGGCACCGCGCCGCTGGCCTACGCGCTGCCGGAATTCGGCGTGACCATGCCCTTCCGGCCCACCGACTTCACCCAGGTCAATCCGCAGATCAACGCGGTGCTCGTGGCCCGGGCACTCGGCCTGCTCGACGCGCGGCCGGGCGAACGGGTGATCGACTGGTTCTGCGGGCTGGGCAACTTCACCCTGCCGATCGCCACCCGGGCCGGCGAGGTGCTGGGCATCGAGGGCAGCGAGACGCTGGTCGAGCGGGCCCGCGACAACGCGCGCCTCAACGGCCTGGCGGCCAGGACCGCCTTCGTCGCCCGCAACCTCTTCGAGATGACGCCGCAGCAGCTGTGCGCGGACGGCCGGGCCGACCGCTGGCTGGTCGACCCGCCGCGCGAGGGGGCCTTCGCCCTGGCCAAGGCGCTCGGCGAACTGGCCCAGACGCCCGGGCTGGCGGCCCCCGGCTGGGTGGCGCCCGGCCGCATCGTCTACGTCAGCTGCAACCCGGCGACGCTCGCCCGCGACGCCGGCCTGCTGGTGCACCAGGCGGGCTACCGCTGCACCGCGGCCGGGGTGGTGAACATGTTCCCCCACACCGCGCACGTGGAGAGCATCGCGGTGTTCGACCGGCCGGGCTGACCCCCCACGCCGGCCGCGCAACGAAAAGAAGAAGGGCCCCTCGCGGGGCCCTTCGTCGATGGCAACGTCGCGGCGTCAGTCGCGCTCGCCGCCGAAGATGCCCAGCAGGGCCAGCAACGACTGGAACACGTTGTAGATGTCCAGGTAGATCGCCAGCGTGGCGCTGATGTAGTTCGTCTCGCCGCCGTCGATCACGCGCTTGATGTCGTACAGCATGAAGGCCGAGAAGATGGCGATGGCGACCACGGACAGCGTCATCATCAGCGCCGACGACTGCAGGAACACGTTCACGATGCCGGCGACCAGCAGCAGCAGCACGCCGACGAACAGGAACTTGCCCATGCCGCTCAGGTCGCGCTTGACCACCGTGGCGAGCGACGCCATGCCGAAGAACACCACCGCGGTGCCGCCGAAGGCGGTCATGATGAGCTGCGCGCCGTTGGAGAAGCCGAGGATGGTGGCCAGCAGCCGGGACAGCATCAGCCCCATGAAGAAGGTGAAGGCCAGCAGCATGACCACGCCGGTGGACGAATGCTTGGTCTTCTCGACGGCGAACATCAGGCCGAAGGCGCCGACCAGGAACACCACCAGGCTCATGCCGGTGCCCATGGCGGCCATGATGCCGGTGCTGACGCCGATCCAGGCGCCCAGCACGGTGGGCACCAGCGACAGGGCGAGCAGCCAGTAGGTGTTGCGCAGCACCTTGTTGCGCTGACTGGCCAGCGCGCCGCCCCCGGCATAGCCGGCGTATTGGGTCTGCAGACGGTCTTCCATGTGTCCTCCGTACCTGAAATGGGTCATCCAGGGCCATAGACCCCACCGGACGATTCTAGTTCCGCGACACGCCGCCTCCGGCCACGCGCAAACCCGGCGCCGGCGGGCCGCCTCCGCCGTCTTCATTACAGTGCGGCGTCTGCAACCTCCTGACCCAACGCTCATGAACACCAAACCCGTGCTCGGCGCCGACGACGTGCGCCGCATCGCCCAGGCCGCCGAGGCGGAAGCGCTGGCCCACCAGTGGCCGGTGACCATCGCGGTCGTGGACGACGGCGGTCACCTGCTGTGGCTGCAGCGCCTGGACGGCGCGCCGCCGATCTCGGCCCAGATCGCCCCCGCCAAGGCGCACACGGCCGCCCTCGGACGGCGGGAGTCGAAGGTCTACGAAGACGTGATCAACGGCGGGCGCACTTCGTTCCTCAGCGCCCCGGGCGTCGCCGGTCTGCTCGAAGGCGGCGTGCCCATCCTGGTCGAGGGCCAGTGCATCGGCGCGGTGGGCGTCAGCGGGGTGAAGTCGAACGAGGACGCGCAGATCGCCCGCGCCGGCATCGCGGCCCTGTAGCTGCGGGCGCGGCGGTCGGCACGGGCGGCCCGGACGGCCGCCTAGGCGCCGCGGGGAGGGCCCCCGGGTGGTGCACCGGCGGCTATAATCCCGCGGTTTACCCGCCAACATCCCGTCCTAGCGAAACGAGCTTCGTTTCCCCCGTGGCCCCGAGCCTGCACCGCCGCCTTGCGGCACCCGTGCAGTGACCTTCGGTGCGGCCCGCGGGCGTCCCGATCGCCGCGTGGCTTTCGCCCGCGCCGCTGGGGCGGGCACCCACCGGAGTCCGCCTTGCTGCCCGTTCTGCCCCCCGCCATCCTCGCCCTTGCAGACGGCACGGTCTTTCAAGGCACCTCGATCGGCGCCGCCGGTCGAACGGTCGGCGAAGTGGTGTTCAACACCGCGCTCACCGGCTACCAGGAGATCCTCACCGACCCCAGCTATGCGCGGCAGATCGTCACCCTGACGTACCCGCACATCGGCAACTACGGCGTCAACGGTGAGGACGTCGAAGCCTCGAACGTCCATGCCGCCGGCCTGGTGATCAAGGACCTGCCGGTCCTCACCAGCAACTTCCGTCAGACGCTGACGCTGTCCGAGTACCTGCAGCGCGAAGGCACCGTCGGCATCGCCGACATCGACACCCGCAAGCTCACCCGCCTGCTGCGGTCCAAGGGGGCGCAGAACGGCTGCATCGTCGCCTTCCCGGCCGGCACCGCGGTGAGCGAGGACGACATCGCCGAGGCGGTGGCCCAGGCCCGCTCGGCGCCGAACATGGCCGGCCTCGACCTGGCGCAGAAGGTGACGGTGACCGAGCCCTACGACTGGACCGAGGCCGAGTGGCGCCTGGCCCGCGACGGCGACGGCAAGCCCGGCTACGCGCAGCTGCAGGATGCGAAGTACCACGTGGTCGCCTTCGACTACGGCGTCAAGCGCAACATCCTGCGCATGCTGGCCGAGCGCGGCTGCCGCATCACCGTGGTGCCGGCGAAGACGCCGGCCGCGGAGGTGCTGAAGCACCGTCCCGACGGCGTGTTCCTCGCCAACGGTCCGGGCGACCCGGAGCCCTGCGACTACGCCATCGAGGCCACGCAGCAGGTGATCGACGCGGGCGTGCCGACCTTCGGCATCTGCCTGGGCCACCAGATCATGGCGCTGGCCTCGGGCGCGAAGACCTACAAGATGAAGTTCGGCCACCACGGCGCCAACCACCCGGTGAAGGACCTCGACTCCGGCCGGGTCTGCATCACCAGCCAGAACCACGGCTTCGCGGTGGACGAGAAGACGCTGCCGGCCAACCTGAAGCCCACGCACGTGAGCCTCTTCGACGGCACGCTGCAGGGCCTGGCGCGCACCGACAAGCCCGCCTTCTGCTTCCAGGGCCACCCGGAGGCCTCACCCGGCCCGCACGACGTGAGCTACCTGTTCGACCGTTTCGTCGCGCTGATGGACAGCCAGCAGAACAACAACAAGAAGGAGCAGCGCAATGCCTAAGCGCGACGACCTGAAGAGCATCCTCATCATCGGCGCCGGCCCGATCGTCATCGGCCAGGCCTGCGAGTTCGACTACTCCGGCGCCCAGGCCTGCAAGGCGCTGCGCGAGGAGGGCTACCGCGTCGTCCTGGTCAACAGCAACCCGGCGACCATCATGACCGACCCGGAGATGGCGGACGCGACCTACATCGAACCCATCACCTGGCAGGTGGTGGAGAAGATCATCGCCAAGGAGCGGCCGGACGCGGTGCTGCCCACCATGGGCGGACAGACCGCGCTGAACTGCGCGCTCGACCTGCACAAGCACGGCGTGCTGGCGAAGTACGGCGTGGAGATGATCGGCGCCAACGAGCACGCCATCGAGAAGGCCGAGGACCGGCTGAAGTTCAAGGACGCGATGACCAAGATCGGGCTCGGCTCGGCCAAGTCCGGCATCGCGCATTCGATGGAAGAGGCCTGGGGCGTGCAGAAGCGCATCCAGGCCGAGATCGGCGGCTCCGGCTTCCCCATGGTCATCCGGCCCAGCTTCACGCTCGGCGGCACCGGCGGCGGCATCGCCTACAACCCGGAGGAGTTCGAGGAGATCTGCAAGCGCGGCCTCGACCTGTCGCCGACCAACGAGCTGCTGATCGAGGAGTCGCTGATCGGCTGGAAGGAGTACGAGATGGAGGTGGTCCGCGACAAGGCGGACAACTGCATCATCGTCTGCTCGATCGAGAACCTCGACCCGATGGGCATCCACACCGGCGACTCGATCACGGTGGCGCCGGCGCAGACGCTGACCGACAAGGAATACCAGCTGATGCGCAACGCCTCGATCGCCATCCTGCGCGAGATCGGCGTCGACACCGGCGGCTCCAACGTGCAGTTCTCGATCAACCCGCAGACCGGCCGGATGATCGTCATCGAGATGAACCCTCGGGTGTCGCGTTCGTCGGCCCTGGCGTCCAAGGCCACCGGCTTCCCGATCGCCAAGGTGGCGGCCAAGCTGGCCGTGGGCTACACGCTGGACGAACTGCGCAACGACATCACCGGCGGCGCCACACCGGCCTCGTTCGAGCCGTCGATCGACTACGTCGTCACCAAGATCCCGCGCTTCGCCTTCGAGAAGTTCCCGGCCGCCGACCCGCACCTGACGACGCAGATGAAGTCGGTGGGCGAGGTGATGGCCATGGGCCGCACCTTCCAGGAAAGCTTCCAGAAGGCGCTGCGCGGGCTGGAGACCGGCATCGACGGCCTGTCCGAGCGCTCGACCGACCGCGACGAGATCATCGACGAGATCGGCAACGCCGGTCCGGAGCGGATCCTCTACGTCGGCGATGCCTTCCGCATCGGCATGTCGCTGCAGGAGGTGCACGAGGAGACGGCGATCGACCTGTGGTTCCTGGCGCAGATCGAGCAGCTGGTGCAGGTAGAGCAGCAGCTGGCCGGCCGCACGCTGGCCAGCCTGTCGGCGCCCGAGCTGCGCTACCTGAAGAAGAAGGGCTTCTCCGACCGCCGCCTCGCCAAGCTGCTGAAGACCGACCAGCACGCGGTTCGCAAGGCGCGCCATGCCCAGGGCATCCGACCGGTCTACAAGCGGGTGGACACCTGCGCGGCGGAGTTCGCGACGCAGACGGCCTACATGTACTCCAGCTACGACGAGGAGTGCGAGGCGGAGCCCACCGACCGGAAGAAGATCATGGTGCTCGGCGGCGGCCCGAACCGCATCGGCCAGGGCATCGAGTTCGACTACTGCTGCGTCCACGCGGCCCTCGCCATGCGCGAGGACGGCTACGAGACCATCATGGTCAACTGCAACCCGGAGACGGTGTCCACCGACTACGACACCAGCGACCGCCTGTACTTCGAACCGGTGACGCTGGAGGACGTGCTGGAGATCGTCGACAAGGAAAAGCCGGTCGGCGTCATCGTGCAGTACGGCGGGCAGACGCCGCTGAAGCTGGCGCTCGACCTGGAGGCCAACGGCGTCCCCATCATCGGCACCAGCCCCGACTCCATCGACATCGCCGAGGACCGCGAGCGCTTCCAGCAACTGCTCAAGGACCTCGGCCTGAAGCAGCCGCCCAACCGCACCGCCCGCACCGAGGACCAGGCGCTGGCGCTGGCGCAGGAGATCGGCTATCCGCTGGTGGTGCGGCCGAGCTACGTGCTGGGCGGCCGGGCGATGGAGATCGTTCACGGCGACAAGGACCTCGAGCGCTACATGCGCGAGGCGGTCAAGGTCAGCGAGAAGTCGCCGGTGCTGCTCGACCGCTTCCTCGACGACGCGATCGAGGTCGACGTCGACTGCATCAGCGACGGCCGCGAGGTGATGATCGGCGGCATCATGGAGCACATCGAGCAGGCGGGGGTGCACTCCGGCGACTCGGCCTGCTCGCTGCCGCCCTACACCCTGCCCGCCGCGCTGCAGGACGAACTGCGCCGGCAGACCGCGCAGATGGCCAAGGCGCTGAAGGTCATCGGCCTGATGAACGTGCAGTTCGCCATCCAGGGCGACACCTCGGGCGACGGCTCGAAGGCCACGGTCTACGTGCTGGAGGTCAACCCGCGCGCCTCGCGCACGGTGCCCTTCGTCAGCAAGGCCACCGGCCAGCCGCTGGCCAAGATCGCGGCGCGCTGCATGGCCGGCAGCGGCCTCGGCGACCAGCGCATCCAGGGCCGGGCGCCGCGCGAGGTGGTGCCGCCGTACTTCAGCGTGAAGGAGGCGGTGTTCCCCTTCAACAAGTTCCCCGGCGTGGACCCCATCCTCGGCCCCGAGATGCGCTCCACCGGCGAGGTGATGGGCGTGGCCTACACCTTCGGCGAAGCGATGCTGAAGAGCCAGCTCGGCGCCGGCTCCCGCCTGCCGACCAAGGGCACGGTGGTGATCTCGGTGAAGAACGCCGACAAGGACCGCGCGGTGCAGGTCGGCCGCGACCTGGTGCAGCTCGGCTTCACGGTGGTGGCGACCAAGGGCACGGCGGCCGCGCTGGCGGCCGGGGGGCGTGCCGGTGCGGGTGGTGAACAAGGTCAAGGACGGCCGGCCGCACATCGCGGACATGGTCAAGGGCGGCGAGATCCAGCTGGTGTTCATCACCGTGGACGAGACCCGCACCGCGATCGCCGATTCGCGCTACATCCGCACCGCGGCGCTGGCCAACCGGGTCACCTACTACACCACGATGGCCGGCTGCGAGGCGGCGACCGAGGCGCTGAAGCACCAGGACGCACTTCAGGTGCTTTCCCTGCAGGAGCTGCACCGGGAACTGCACTAAACTGGCCGCACTCCATCCGCCGCCGCTGTGCCCGTTCTCACGGGTGTCCGGCGGCGGCTTCGTTTCTGGAAGAGAACCCCCAAGAGAACCGGATTTCGCCATGGCGACCATTCCCCCTGACCAAGCGCGGTGCCGAGAAGCTCAAGGAAGAGCTGCACCGTCTGAAGACCGTCGAGCGCCATGCGGTGATCCAGGCGATTGCGGAGGCGCGCGCGCAGGGCGACCTGTCGGAGAACGCCGAGTACGACGCCGCCAAGGACAAGCAGGGCTTCATCGAGGGCCGCATCCTGGAGCTGGAGGGCAAGCTGGCCGCCGCCCAGGTGATCGACCCGTCGGCGCTGGACGCCGGCGGCAAGGTGGTCTTCGGTGCCACCGTCGACCTGGAGGAGGAGGACAGCGGCGCGCAGGTCACCTACCAGCTGGTGGGCGACGACGAAGCCGACCTGAAGCAGGGCCTGATCTCCATCAGCTCGCCGATCGCCCGCGCGCTGATCGGGAAGGAAGCCGGCGACGTGGCCGAGGTGCAGGCCCCCGGCGGCATCAAGCACTACGAGATTGTCGAGGTCCGCTACGTCTGAGCCGTCGCACGCCATGCCCCCGGTGGCGACCCGGCTGACCGCGCTGCTGGCCGGCCTGTGGGCCGGGCTGCTGCTGTGCATCGCCACCATCGCCACGCCGGCGCCGTTCGCCACCCTGGCCACGGCCGATGCCGGCCGGGTGGTGGGCCGCATCTTCGCGGTGGAGGCCTATGTCAGCCTGGCGCTCGCGCTGGTGCTCTTCCTGCTCGAGCGGGCCGCGGCGCGCCGCCGCGCGTCGGTGGGGGAGGGCTCGGCGTTCAGCGCCGACCTGGTGCTGGTGCTCGGCGCGCTGTTCTGCACCGTGCTGGGGTATTTCGCGCTGCAGCCGATGATGGCGGCGGCACGGGTGGGTCAGGGCCGCTGGTCCTTCGGCGCGTTGCACGCCGTGTCGTTCGCGCTGTTCGGCCTGAAGGGCCTGCTGGTGCTGGCGCTGGCCTGGCGCCGCACCGGTGCCGGCTGGCCGCCGGCGCGACACGACGTCACTCCGCCACCTTTCGCTTGATGCTGGTGCCCACGCGCTTCTTGGCGCGCTTGATGGTGCCGCCGGCGGTCACCCGCTCGTTGCCGTAGACCTTGACCTTCTGCACCGTCGGCCGGTGGTTGCCGCTCTTCGAGAACTTGACCAGCTTGACCACCCGTGGCCCGGCGCCGCGCTCCTCCCGCTCGGCCTTGGGCTTGTCCGTGAGCGGGCGCCACAGCACCAGCAGCTTGCCGATGTGCTGGATGGGCGCGGCGTCGAGCTGCTCGGCGAGTTGCTCCAGCAAGGCGCCACGGGCCAGGCGGTCGTCGGAGAAGACGCGGACCTTGATCAGCCCGTGGGCGGCAAGGGCCGCGTCGGCCTCCTTGAGCACCGCCGGGGTCAGGCCGTCGGCGCCGATGGCGACGACGGGGTGCAGGTGGTGCGCCTCGGCGCGGTGCACCTTGCGCTGGGCGGGGGTCAGTTCGATGGCGGGCATCGTTCGTATTATGGCCGCCGCCCCCCGGTCTTCCGGCCGCACGCGGCCGCTGCGGTCCGCCGCCGCGCGCCGGGCGGTGTCCCAACCGAAGAAGAGGCCATGACCAAGGTCAAGAGCAAGAAGGTCAACCGCGCGTGGCTGCACGATCACCTGAACGACCCCTACGTCAAGCTGGCGCAGAAGGAGGGCTACCGCGCCCGGGCCGCCTACAAGCTCAAGGAGATCGACGAGGCGCTGAAGTTGGTGCGCCCGGGCCAGACGGTGGTCGACCTCGGCAGCGCGCCCGGCGCCTGGAGCCAGTACCTGCGCCGCCGCTTCGCGCCGAAGGAGGCGGGCGTCGGCGGCGCCGCCAGCGGTGAACTCAACGGCCGCATCGTCGCCCTCGACCTGCTGCCGATGGAGCCGATCGAGGGCGTGCTGTTCCTCCAGGGCGACTTCCGCGAGGAGGCGGTGGCGTCGCAGGTGGCCGAGGCCCTGCAGGGACAGCCGGCGGACCTGGTGGTGTCCGACATGGCGCCCAACCTGTCGGGCATCGAAAGCGCCGATTCCGCCCGCATCGCGCACCTGGTGGAACTGTCGGTGGAATTTGCGCAGACCCACCTCAGGCCCGACGGCGCCCTGGTGTGCAAGGTGTTCCACGGCCCGGGCTACAGCCAGCTCGTCGAACTGTTCAAAAAAACCTTCCGGGTGGTCAAGCCGATCAAGCCGAAAGCGTCCCGGGACCGGTCGTCGGAAACTTTCCTGGTGGGAATGGGACTCAAGAAGTCGTCGTGATGCGACGAAATCGACGTGGCGCGCGGGCCTCCCAGCGTCATGGGTTGCCCGCCGGGCCCGGCGGGCCCGGCGGGCGCCGATCTTGCTTGCTCTAGAATCGGCCCCACTTACCGTGGCAGCGCGTTCGAGAGGCAGGTTTCGGCCGGTGTTGAAGGTGCTGTGCCGTAGGAAATGAAGAAGGAGCCGCGGTGAACAATCAATGGTTTTCCAAGGTCGCTGTCTGGCTGGTGATCGCCCTCGTGCTGTTCACCGTGTTCAAGCAGTTCGACCGCGGGGCCACCCAGGGCAGCCAGATCGGCTACTCGGACTTCCTCGAAGAGGTGCGCGCCAAGCGCATCAAGTCCGTCACCCTGCAGGAAGGCAATGGCGGCACCGAGATCCTGGCCGTCACGACGGACGACAAGCGCATCCGCTCCACCGCCACCTACCTCGACCGGGGCCTGGTCGGCGACCTGATCAGCAACAACGTCAAGTTCGACGTGCGGCCCCGCGAGGAGCCGTCGGTGCTGATGAGCATCCTGGTGAGCTGGGGCCCGATGCTGCTGCTCATCGGCGTGTGGGTCTATTTCATGCGCCAGATGCAGGGCGGGGGCAAGGGCGGGGCGTTCAGCTTCGGCAAGAGCCGGGCGCGCATGCTCGACGAGAGCAACAACGCCATCACCTTCGCCGACGTGGCCGGCTGCGACGAGGCCAAGGAGGAGGTCAAGGAACTGGTCGACTTCCTCAAGGACCCGCAGAAGTTCCAGAAGCTGGGCGGGCGCATCCCGCGCGGCGTGCTGATGGTCGGCCCTCCGGGCACCGGCAAGACGCTGCTGGCCAAGGCCATCGCCGGCGAGGCCAAGGTGCCGTTCTTCAGCATCTCCGGCTCCGACTTCGTCGAGATGTTCGTCGGCGTGGGCGCGGCCCGCGTGCGCGACATGTT
Source organism: Aquabacterium sp. J223 (assembly GCF_024666615.1). Classification (NCBI taxonomy): domain Bacteria; kingdom Pseudomonadati; phylum Pseudomonadota; class Betaproteobacteria; order Burkholderiales; family Sphaerotilaceae; genus Aquabacterium; species Aquabacterium sp. J223. Next base: position 2,298,385 of record NZ_CP088297.1, read on the forward strand.
CGAGCAGGCGAAGAAGAGCGCGCCCTGCATCATCTTCGTCGACGAGATCGACGCCGTCGGCCGCCACCGTGGTGCCGGCCTGGGCGGCGGCAACGACGAGCGCGAGCAGACGCTGAACCAGATGCTGGTCGAGATGGACGGCTTCGAGACCAACCTCGGCGTCATCGTGATGGCGGCCACCAACCGGCCCGACATCCTCGACCCCGCGCTGCTGCGCCCCGGCCGCTTCGACCGCCAGGTCTACGTGACGCTGCCCGACGTGCGCGGCCGCGAGCAGATCCTCAACGTGCACATGCGCAAGGTGCCGATCGGCCAGGACATCCGGGCCGACATCCTCGCGCGCGGCACGCCGGGTTTCTCCGGCGCCGACCTGGCCAACCTGGTCAACGAGGCCGCGCTCTTCGCCGCCCGCCGCAACGGCCGGGTGGTGGAGATGCAGGACTTCGAGCGCGCCAAGGACAAGATCATGATGGGGCCGGAGCGCAAGTCCATGGTCATGCCCGAGGAGGAGCGCCGCAACACCGCCTACCACGAGGCCGGCCATGCGCTGGTGGCGCGGCTGCTGCCCAAGACCGACCCGGTGCACAAGGTGACCATCATCCCGCGCGGCCGTGCGCTGGGCGTGACGATGCAGCTGCCCGAGGGCGACCGCTACAGCATGGACAAGGAGCGCATGCTCTCGACCATCTCGGTGCTGTTCGGCGGGCGCATCGCCGAAGAGGTGTTCATGAACCAGATGACCACCGGCGCCAGCAACGACTTCGAGCGTGCGACCCAGATCGCCCGCGACATGGTCACCCGCTACGGCATGACCGACGAACTCGGCCCGATGGTCTACGCCGAGAACGAGGGCGAGGTCTTCCTCGGCCGCTCGATCACCAAGCAGGTCAATGTCTCGGAAGAGACGATGCAGAAGGTGGACAAGCAGATCCGCCGCATCATCGACGAGCAGTACGCCGCGGCGCGCAAGTTGATCGAGGACAACCAGGACAAGATGCACGCCATGGCCAAGGCGCTGCTCGAATGGGAGACCATCGACGCCGATCAGATCGACGACATCATGTCCGGCCGTCCGCCGCGTCCGCCGAAGGACCTGGGCAGCGTGCCGCGCAGCGGCGGTCCCACGCCGCCGGTCACGACCGACGGCGCCCCCGCGGCCGCCTGATCGGCAACCGGTGGGCATTGAGCAGCGGGGCTTCGGCCCCGCTTTCCTTTGGGCGAGGGTCGCATGAACGGTGCCGGCAACCCCCGCCGGTCTGGCAGACCACCCGCTTTCGCCTGTCGCTCGACCGCCCGTGGGTGATGGGCATCGTCAACGTGACGCCCGACTCGTTCTCGGACGGCGGTCGGTTCGCCGCCACCGACGACGCGATCGCGCATTGCGAGGCGTTGCGGGCCGAGGGGGCCGACCTGCTCGACATCGGCGGCGAATCCACCCGGCCGGGCGCCGCGACGCCGTCGCCGGCGGAGGAACTGGCCCGCGTCGAGCCGGTGCTGCGCCATGCGGTCGGGCTGGGCCTGCCGGTGTCGGTGGACACCAGCGAGCCGGTGGTCATCCGCCGCGCCCTGGAGCTCGGCGTCGACATCGTCAACGACGTGCGGGCGCTGCGCCGGCCGGGGGCGCTGTCGGCGGTGGCGGACCATCCCACCGCCGGGCTGTGCCTGATGCACATGCGCGGCGAGCCGGGCAGCATGCAGGCCCAAGCCGAGTACCAGGACGTCGTCGGCGAGGTGGCGGGTTTCCTGAGGGCGCGCATGGCCGCCGCCCTTGCGCTGGGCATCGCCGCGGAGCGCATCCTGCCGGACCCGGGCATCGGCTTCGCGAAGACACCGGCCCACAACCTGGCGCTGCTGGCGCGGCAGCGCGAGCTCCACGCGGCACTGGGCCGGCCGCTGCTGGTGGGCTGGTCCCGCAAGTCGACGCTCGGCGTGGTCACCGGCCGGCCGGTGGGCGAACGCCAGGTGGCCAGCGTGGCGGCCGCGCTGGCCGCCTTGCAGCAGGGCGCGGCGGTGGTGCGGGTGCACGACGTGGCGCCCACGGTGGACGCGATCAAGGTCTGGCAGGCGGCGGGGCTGCTGCCCGGCGGGGCGAACGACACGAGGACGATGGATTCATGAGCAGACGCTTCTTCGGCACCGACGGCATCCGTGGCACGGTGGGGCAGGCGCCGATCACCGCCGACTTCATGCTCCGGCTGGGCCATGCGGTGGGGCGGGTGCTGCGCCGGGGCCGCGAACGGCCGGTGGTGCTGATCGGCAAGGACACCCGCATCTCCGGCTACATGATCGAGTCGGCGCTGCAGTCCGGCTTCGAATCGGCAGGGGTCGACGTGCGCCTCACCGGCCCGCTGCCCACCCCCGGCGTCGCCTACCTGACGCGGGCCCTGCGGCTGGACCTGGGCGTCGTCATCAGCGCCTCGCACAACCCCTTCCAGGACAACGGCGTCAAGTTCTTCTCCGCCCGCGGCGAGAAGCTGCCCGACGAGTGGGAACAGGCGGTGGAGGCGGCGCTCGAGGAGCCGCCGCAATGGGCCGATTCCACCGGCCTCGGCCGCGCCCGCCGCATCGACGACGCCAGCGGCCGCTACATCGAGTTCTGCAAGGGCACGGTGGGCGGCGAGCTGTCGCTGCGCGGGCTGAAGCTGGTGGTCGACGGCGCCCACGGCGCGGCCTACCACGTGGCCGCCGACGTCTTCCACGAGCTCGGTGCCGAGGTGGTGCGCATCGGCTGCTCGCCCGACGGCACCAACATCAACGCCGGCGTCGGTGCCACCGCGCCGCAGGCGCTGGTGCGGGCGGTGGCCGAGCAGGGCGCCGATTACGGCATCGCGCTCGACGGCGACGCCGACCGGCTGCAGATGGTCGACGCCGAGGGGCGGCTCTACAACGGCGACGAGCTGCTCTACCTCATGGCCTGCGACCGGCTGGACGCCGGGCTGGACCTGCCCGGCGTGGTCGGCACGCTCATGACCAACCTGGCGGTGGAACTGGCGCTGCAGCGGCGCGGCGTGCCGCTGGTGCGCGCCAAGGTGGGCGACCGCTACGTGCTGGAGGAACTGCAGGCGCGCGGCTGGCAGCTCGGCGGTGAGGGCTCCGGCCACCTGCTGGTGCTGGACCGTCACACCACCGGCGACGGCATCGTCAGCGCGCTGCAGGTGCTGCAGGCGCTGCAGCGCCGCGGCGTCAGCCTGGCGCAGGCGGTGCACGACGCGCCGCTGTACCCGCAGGTGCTGCTGAACGTGCGGCTCGCCGCCGGCGCGGACTGGACGCGCAACGCCGCGCTGGCGGCCGAGCGCGAGGCCGCCGAGGCGGCGCTCGGCCAGCACGGCCGACTGCTGATCCGGCCGTCCGGCACCGAGCCGGTGCTGCGCGTCATGGTCGAGGCCGAGGACGAGGCCCTGGCCCGCAGCACCGCCGAACGGCTGGCCGCCGCCGCCCGCGGCTGACGGCGACGGCGGCCGGCCCGGGTCGTCCGCCCGGGTGCCGCGGGCTCAGCGGCGCGGCGGCATCAGCACCCGGTCGATGACGTGGACCACGCCGTTGCTGGCGGCCACGTCGGGCTGCACCACCACCGCGTCCTCGACGGTGACGAAGGTGCCGGCGCGGGACACCGCCAGGTCGGCGCCCTGCACCGACTTCAGCTTGCCGTTGGGCACCTGCGCCGACGGCAAGCTGCCGGCCACGACGTGGTACTGCAGCACGCTGCGCAGCAGCTCCTTGTTGGCGGCCAGCTCGTCCAGCGTCTTCCGCGGCACCGCCTTGAAGGCCTCGTCGTTCGGCGCGAACACGGTCACCGGGCCCGGGCCGCGCAGCGTGTCGGCCAGTCCGGCGTCGTTGATCAGCTTGGTGAGCGTCGACAGCGACCCGGTGCGCGCCGCCGTGTCGGTGACCGGGGCGGGGGAGGTGGCGCAGCCGGCCAGGGCCAGGGCGCCGGCGGCGCAGATCGACAGGAGCCAGGGGCGTCGTTGCATGGGGTGTCCTTGTGGTGGCGAGATCGGGGTCGGACGCGGGCGGTCCGGCCGAATGGGCGCCGGGAAGGCTAGAACGGCTCCATGACAGGCGCGTGAAATGCGGGTGACGGGGCTCATCGCCGTCCCGGGCGCCGTCCCGGGTGTTCATGGCGCTGTCACAAACCCACCCTAGAGTGCCGGCAGTGCCAAATCTTTCCGAAAGGCTGTCCATGACCTCGTCACTGCTTCGCTCCCTTGCCTTCGGTTCGGCCCTGCTGGCGGGCGCCACGGGTGCCCTTGCGCAGGACGTCACCGGCGCCGGTGCCACGTTCCCGGCGCCGCTGTATGCCAAATGGGCCGACGCCTACAACAAGGCCACCGGCGTGCGCATCAACTACCAGTCCGTGGGGTCCGGTGCCGGCATCCGGCAGATCAAGGCCAAGACGGTCGACTTCGGTGCGAGCGACATGCCGCTGAAGGACGACGAACTCGCCAAGGACGGCATGGTGCAGTTCCCCACCGTGATCGGCGGCGTGGTGCCCGTGGTCAACATTCGTGGCGTGGCGCCGGGCCAGATGCGCCTCACGGGGCAGGTCCTCGGTGACATCTATCTCGGCAAGGTCACGAAGTGGAACGACCCGGCGATCGCCAGCCTGAACCCCGGCGTCTCGCTGCCGGACGCCGCCATCTCGGTGGTCCGGCGTGCCGACGGCTCGGGCACCACGTTCATCTTCACCAACTACCTGTCCAAGGTGAACGAGGAATGGAAGGCGAAGGTGGGTGACGGGACCGCGGTGAACTGGCCGACCGGTGCCGGCGGCAAGGGCAACGAGGGCGTCGCCGCGTTCGTGCAGCGCCTGCCCAATTCGATCGGTTACGTCGAATACGCGTACGTCAAGCAGAACAAGATGACGTACACGCTGCTGAGGAACCGGGACGGCGTGTTCGTGCCGCCCAGCGACGCCGCGTTCAAGGCCGCCGCCGCCGGGGCCGACTGGAACAAGACGTTCTACCAGATCACCACCGATCAGCCCGGCAAGGACGCGTGGCCGATCACCAACCCGACCTACATCCTCATGTACAAGCAGCCGGATCGCGCCGCTGGTGCGGCCGCGGCACTGAAGTTCTTCGATTGGGTGTATGCCAATGGTGATGCGGCTGCGGACGACCTCGACTATGTGCCGCTTCCGTCCGCGGTGAAGGATCTGGTCCGCAAGCAGTGGGCAGACCAGATCAAGGACGGGTCGGGTAAGGCCCTGGCCTATCGCTGATCTTCAACGTCGATGGCGGCGCGGCGCTGCTCCGGGGAGCGGGGTGGCGCCGCGCATTCGGCCGCCCTGGGGAGCCTTCCTTGACCGCTACACTGTCTGCCCTTCCCGACCCCTCCGACCGCAGCATGGAGCGATCTGTTCCTGCCGGGCGGCCGCCCGAGCGTCGGGCCGTGGCGCCCTGGGCCGACACCATCTTTTCCTGGCTGGCGCATGGCGCGGCCTGGCTCACCCTCGCCCTGCTGGCCGGCATCATCGGCTCGCTGATCGTCGGTGCCGCCCCGGCCATCGAGCGCTTCGGCCTCGCCTTCCTGTGGACCAGCGAATGGGACCCGGTGCAGGAACGGTTCGGCGGCCTGGTGATGATCTACGGCACGCTGATGACCTCGTTCATCGCGCTGCTGATCGCCGTGCCGGTGAGCTTCGGCATCGCGCTGTTCCTCACCGAGATGTCGCCTGGTTGGCTCAAGCGCCCGCTGGGTACCGCCATCGAACTGCTGGCCGCGGTGCCGTCCATCGTCTACGGCATGTGGGGCCTGCTGGTGTTCGGTCCCATCCTGGCCACCTACGTCCAGCAGCCGCTGCAGGCCGCCTTCTCCGGCGTGCCGGTGCTGCAGGGCCTGGTGTCGGGCCCGCCGGTGGGCATCGGCATCCTGTCGGCCGGCATCATCCTGGCCATCATGATCATCCCCTTCATCGCTTCGGTGATGCGGGACGTCTTCGAGGTCACTCCGCCGCTGCTGAAGGAATCTGCCTACGGCCTCGGCTCCACCACCTGGGAGGTCGTGTGGAAGGTGGTGCTGCCCTACACCAAGACCGGCGTCGTCGGCGGCATCATGCTTGGTCTCGGTCGCGCGCTGGGCGAGACGATGGCCGTGACCTTCGTCATCGGCAACTTCAACCAGCTCGACTCGCTGTCGCTGTTCGAGGCGGCCAACAGCATCACCTCGGCGCTGGCCAACGAGTTCGCCGAAGCGAGTGAAGGACTGCACCAGGCCTCGCTGATCTACCTCGGCCTGGTGCTGTTCTTCATCACCTTCGTCGTGCTGTCGTTCTCCAAGGTGCTGCTGGCGCAGTTGAAGAAGAACGAAGGGACGCGGTCATGAGCGCTGTCATCGGCAATTCCGCGGGCCAGCGCCCGCTGATGGACGACCAGAAGCTGGCCAAGCACCGGTCTCGGAAGCGCGTCAACGTGCTGGCGCTCACGCTGTCGCTTGCCGCCATGGCCTTCGGTGTGTTCTGGCTGATCTGGATCCTCATCGAGACGGTGCGGCTGGGCCTGGGTGGCATGTCGCTGATGGTGTTCACGGAGATGACGCCGCCGCCGCAGGCCGAGGTAGGGGGGCTGGCCAACGCCATCTTCGGCTCGGCCATCATGGTGCTGCTCGCCACCTTCATCGGCACGCCGATCGGCGTCATGGCCGGTGTCTACCTGGCCGAGTACGGCCAGAAGACCTGGCTCGGCAGCGCCACGCGCTTCATCAACGACATCCTGCTGTCGGCACCGTCCATCGTCATCGGCCTGTTCATCTACGCGGTGGTGGTGGCGCAGTTCCGCCGCTTCTCGGCCATCGCGGGGGTGCTGGCGTTGGCGCTCATCGTCATTCCGGTGGTCATCCGGACCACCGAGAACATGCTCACGCTGATCCCCAACGCGCTGCGCGAGGCGGCGTACGCGCTGGGCACGCCGAAGTGGAAGGTCATCGCGTCGGTGACGCTGAAGTCGGCACGGGCCGGCGTCATCACCGGCATCCTGCTGGCGCTGGCGCGCATCGCCGGCGAGACGGCGCCACTGCTGTTCACCGCGCTGTCCAACCAGTTCTGGACCGCCGACCTGACCCAGCCGATGGCCAGCCTGCCGGTGACCATCTTCAAGTTCGCGATGAGCCCCTACGAAAACTGGCAGAAGCTGGCCTGGGCCGGCGTCTTCCTGATCACGCTCGGCGTGCTGCTGCTGAACATCCTCGCCCGCGTGCTGTTCCGCAACAAGCACTGAACGCCTTCCGCCCGGAGCCCCATTCCATGGACGCCAAAGTCGACATCCCGGTCACCGAGAAGGCGAAGCTCGCCGTCAACGGGCTCAACTTCTATTACGGCAGCTTTCACGCGCTGAAGCACATCAACCTGCAGATTCCCGAGCGCAAGGTCACCGCGTTCATCGGTCCATCGGGCTGCGGCAAGAGCACGCTGCTGCGCACCTTCAACCGCATGTTCGAGCTCTACCCCGAACAGCGGGCCGAAGGCGAGATCCTGCTCGACGGCAGCAACATCCTGGACAAGAAGCTGGACGTGAGCCTGATCCGGGCCAAGGTCGGCATGGTGTTCCAGAAGCCGACGCCGTTCCCGATGTCCATCTACGACAACATCGCCTTCGGCGTGCGGCTGTTCGAGAACCTGCCGCGGGTGGAGATGGACGAGCGGGTGGAATGGGCGCTGCGCAAGGCGGCGCTGTGGAACGAGGTCAAGGACAAGCTGGACCAGAGCGGTTCGGGCCTGTCCGGCGGCCAGCAGCAGCGGCTGTGCATCGCCCGCGGCATCGCCATTAAACCCGAGGTGCTGCTGCTCGACGAGCCTTGCTCGGCGCTCGACCCGATCTCCACCGGCAAGATCGAAGAGCTGATCCACGAGCTGAAGAACGACTACACCGTCGTCATCGTGACGCACAACATGCAGCAGGCGGCCCGCTGCTCCGACTACACCGCCTACATGTACCTGGGCGACCTGATCGAGTTCGGCCCCACTTCGGACCTCTTCATGAAGCCGAGGAAGAAGGAGACCGAGGACTACATCACCGGCCGCTTCGGCTGATCGACAAGGGGCTCCCATGACCGACAAGCACCTCTCGACCCAATTCGATGCCGAACTGAGCGGCATCTCCACCCGCGTGCTGGAGATGGGCGGCCTGGTCGAGTCGCAGGTCGCGCAGGCGGTCTATGCGCTCAGCCAGTTCAGCGGCGAGATCGCCAGCCAGGTGTTGGTACAGGAGGAGCGGGTCAACCAGATGGAGATCGACATCGACCGCGACCTGTCGACCATCATCGCCCGCCGCCAGCCCACCGCCCGCGACCTGCGCCTGCTGATCGCCGTCTCGAAGACGATCGCCAACCTGGAGCGGGTGGGCGACGAGGCGGCCCGCGTGGCGCGCACCGTGCAGCGGCTGCTCAACAGCGGCATGTCCAGCCGACTGCGCCTGCCGGTGGGCGACCTGGCCTTCGAGGCCGAACTGGCCACCGCCCAGCTGCGCAAGGCGCTCGACGCCTTCGCCCGCCTCGACACCGACCGCGCGCTGGAGGTGCTCAAGCAGGACGACCAGATCGACCAGGAGTTCGACGGCCTGATGCGCAAGCTCATCACCTACATGATGGAAGACCCGCGCACCATCTCGGCGTCGATCGACCTGGTCTTCGTCGCCAAGGCGATCGAGCGCATCGGCGACCACGCGAAGAACCTGGCCGAGGTGATCATCTACGTGGTCAAGGGCACCGACGTGCGCCACAACCCGGTGGCGGCGGTCGAGTCGATGGTGCGCTGAGACCGGCGCCCGACAACGCAATTCAGGCAGTGGGAGCAGCAAGGCGATGAGCCGTGTCCTGGTGGTGGAAGACGAGTCGGCGATCGCCGAGCTGGTGTCGATCAACCTGCGCCACGCGGGCTACGAGGTGACGATCGCGCCCTCGGCCGAGCAGGCGCAGCGCGAGGTGGACCGCATGCTGCCCGACCTGGTGATCCTCGACTGGATGCTGCCGGGCCAGTCGGGCCTGTCGCTCGCCCGCCGCTGGCGCGGTGAAGCGCGCACCCGAGAGTTGCCCATCATCATGCTGACGGCCCGGTCGGAGGAGGCCGACAAGGTGAGCGGCCTGGACGCCGGTGCCGACGACTACCTGGCCAAGCCCTTCTCGACGCAGGAGCTGCTGGCCCGCATGCGGGCGGTGCTGCGGCGCAAGGCGCCGGAGGCGCTGGACGAGGCGGTGCAGGTGGCCGGCCTGCGCCTGGACCCGTCCACCCGGCGGGTGAGCTGCGAGGGCCGCGAGGTCAAGATCGGCCCCACCGAGTTCCGGCTCCTGCACTTCTTCATGACCCATCCGGAACGGGTGCACAGCCGGGCGCAGCTGCTCGACCGGGTGTGGGGCGACCACGTCTTCATCGAGGAGCGCACGGTGGACGTGCACGTCAAGCGGCTGCGCGAGGCGCTGACGCCGGTGCAGTGCGCCTCGATGATCGAGACCGTGCGCGGCGCCGGTTACCGCCTCACGCAGCAGGCCAGCGCCACGCAGGCCTGACCGATGTCCTCGCCCGCTCGCCCGCGCTCACGACCCCCGCGGGAGGGTCGGCCCGCTTGCGGCGGCCCGCCGCTGGGCTGACCGCCTTCGGCCGTCAAAGGACGCCCCGACGTGTGGTTCTGGATGCTGCCGCGGCTCGCCGCCGCCATGCTGTGCCTCTGGCTGGGGGCGGCCATCGGTTGGCTGTTCGGCGACCTGGCGCACGCGCCGGTGCTCGGCAGCCTGGCGGGCGGCAGCCTCGGCGTGCTGGCGGTGGTGGTCTTCGACGCGGCCCGCGCCCACAAGCTGATGCGCTGGCTGCGCGGCGACATGGAGGCCGCCGCGCCGCGTGACCGCGGCTTCTGGGGCGAGACCGGCTACCGGGTCGAGCGCGCGCTGCGCCAGCGCGAGCGCGCCCTGCTGCAGGAGCAGCACCGGCTGCAGCAGTTCCTGCAGGGCATCGAGGCCTCTCCCAACGGCGTGCTGCTGCTGGGCGCCGACGACCGCATCGAATGGTGCAGCAGCGTGGCCGCCGACCACCTCGGGCTCGACCCGCTGCGCGACCGCCAGCAGCACGTGACCAACCTCGTGCGCGCGCCGTCCTTCGTCGCGCTGCTGCAGTCGTCGCGGGACGGGGAGGGCGTGCAGTTCCCGCGTCCCGGCGGGGCCGGCACGGTGTCGGTGCTGGTGCGGCGCTATGGCGCCGGCATGACCTTCGTGCTGACGCAGGACGTCACCGAGCGCGAGCGCCACGACGCCATGCGCCGCGAGTTCGTCGCCAACGTCTCGCACGAGATCCGCACGCCGCTCACCGTGCTGGCCGGCTTCGTCGAGACGCTGGCCGACCTGCCGTTGACCGAGAGCGAACGGCGCCGCGTGCTGGTCCTCATGCGGCAGCAGACCGACCGCATGCAGACGCTGGTGGCGGACCTGCTGACGCTGGCCCAGCTGGAAGGCAGCCCGCGTCCCGCCGCCGATCGTTGGGTGGCGCTGGCGCCGGTGCTGCAGCGGGTGGCGGCCGACGCGGCGTCGCTGTCGGCGGGCCGGCACCTGCTGCGGCTGGCGGGCGGCAGCGAGGAGTCGCTGACGGGCCTGCGCGGCTGGGAGATCGCCGGCGTCGAGAGCGAGCTGTACAGCGCGATCTCCAACCTCGTCAGCAACGCCGTGCGCTACACGCCGCCGGGCGGCACGGTGGAGCTGATGTGGCGGCTGCGGCCCGACGGCTGCGGCGAGATCGACGTGGCCGACACCGGCATCGGCATCGCCCGCGAGCACCTGCCGCGGCTGACCGAACGCTTCTACCGGGTGGACGGCAGCCGCTCCCGCGACACCGGCGGCACCGGCCTGGGCCTGTCCATCGTCAAGCACGCGGTGCAGCGCCATGGAGGCGAGCTGGACATCCAAAGCGAGCCGGGCAAGGGCTCGCGCTTCCGCCTGGTGCTGCCGGCATCGCGACTTCGCCGCCTGCCTGCGGTGGACATGGCCGCCGAGGCGAAGGCGCTGCCGCAGCCGTCGGCGTCGCAGCGGGCCTAGGGCCGCCGCGCAGCGCCGTGCTTCAACGCGCCGGGCCGGCGCGCCGGCGATCGTCGGCGCGGCGGTACACCACCAGCACGTCGTTGCGATCGGTCGGCCGTCGTTCCTGAGCGACCCGGCGCCAGCCTGGCGGCGCGGCCCGGCCGGGGGCCAGCAGCAGCACCGGGCAGGCGGTGCGCTCGGCCGGGGTGACGGCATCGACCTCGCGCCGGCCGAAATGCACCAGGGCGGCCACGGTCGGGCGGCCCAGCCCCGGCGCCGCGAGGCAGCCGTCGGCAGGCCAGTGCAGCTGCAGCCGTTGCACCCAGGGCCGCAGGCTGCGCGCATGGTCCAGCAGCGGCAGCCACAGCGTCAGCAGCAGCAGCCAGCACAGGCCCACGCCGCCGGCCGGCAGCACCAGGCTCTTCCACAGCGCCTGGCGGTGGCGGCCGGTGCGCCAGCGCACCAGTGCCAGCCAGGCCGCCGTTCCCACCAGGGCCACCAGCAGCTCCAGCGGCGAGAAGCGGGCGACGAAGTCGGGCGCCAGCCGGGCGACGTTGGCCGCCGGCTTGGCCGGCACCCCGGTCATCAGCGCCACGTAGATCACCCAGATGGTGATGGCGCAGGCGGTGAAGAAGAAGACCGAGAACCAGTCCATCGCCGCCGCCGTGCTGCGTCGGAGCGTGGGCAGCGCGAAGGCGGCCAGCACGGCCATGCCGGGCAGGGCGAGCATCAGGGCACGGTCGCTGCCGCCCATGGCGATGGTGGACACCAGGCCGACCCCGGTCGTGGCCAGCGGCAGCCCCAGGTGGGGTTCGCCCAGCCGGCGGCGCCACTGCCACAGCGTCCACAGCGCCAGCAGCCACAGCGGCCAGAGGAACCACAGCAACAGACGGCCGGTGCGCAGCCAGTCGTCGGCCGAACCGGGCAACGCCAACCGGAGCTGCCAGGTGTGCAGCTGCGCGGCCGCGGCCAGCGCCAGCAGCGTCGCAGCGCCGACCCAGGGCGCGAAGGCGCGTCGGGTCGGACCGGCCCGGTGGTTCAGGCACAGCGCGGTGGCGAGCGCGCCCATCGCCAGCGCCATGCTCGGCGCGCCGCTGGTCGCCAGCAGCGGCAGCGCCACCAGCACCGCCAGCCGGGCCCGCCAGCGCCGGGCGCCGTCCACCGCCAGCGACCACAGCAGCAGGGCGACCGCGAACAGCTGCACCAGCTCCGGCGTCGTCTCGTGGCCGAGCTGCAGCAGACCGAGCGAGGCGATCAAGGCCAGCACGGCGCCGTCGGCCACCGCCCTCGCGTAGTCGACGGGATGGGCCTCGCCGCCGAAGGCGAAGGGCAGCGGCTGCGCCGCGGGCGTGCGGCCGAAGTGGAAGCAGCTGTACCAGGTCAGGGCCAGCACGCCGACCAGCAGCAGGCCGAAGGGCAGCCGCGCGGCCAGCGCCGGGTCGACCCAGGGCGAGAGCAGCGCGATGGCCAGCGCGCCCAGCCAGTGCGGCAGCACCGCGGTGTCCACCGGCAGGCCGCCCAGCGTCGGCGACAGCCAGCCGGTGCGGCCGGCCGCCATCTCCACCATGTAGCCGAAGGCGGTGAGGTCCGCTGCCTTCCAGGGGTCGCGCCCGAACAGCCCCGGCAGCACGTAGGCCGCGCAGAAGGCCAGCAGCGCCAGGCGCGGCAGCCGCTGGACGGCGCGCTGGCTGACGAGGGCGGGGTTGGGTGAGTTCACGCGCAGGGCGACCAGGCGGTCCGTCGCGGCGGCGGCGACAAAGAAAAAGGCAGCCCGTGAGCTGCCTTCGTCTGGAGACGGTGCGAGGACCGACCGATCACTTCTTCAGGTGCGCAAACTTGTTGCGGAACTTCTCGACCCGACCGCCCAGGTTGTCCACGCTCTTCTGCGTGCCGGTGTAGAAGGGGTGCGACTCGCTGGTGGTCTCCAGCTTCATCAGCGGCAGTTCGCGGCCGTCGTCCAGCTTGATGGTCTCGCGGGTCTGCGCGCAGGACCGGGTGACGAACTTGAAGCCGTTGGACAGGTCGACGAAGCAGACGTCGCGGTAGTTCGGGTGGATGCCGTCTTTCATGGGAAACCTCGCTGGAGTGGTTGGCAGCCACGCCCGTCGCCCGGTCAACTGGAAGGTCGAGTTGATCTCGGGGCCTGACGGCGCACTTGCGCAAAGCGGAAAACCGCGGATTATAGATCAGCCCCCTCGACGCATCATGTCGAAGAAGTCGATGTTGGTCTTCGTCGCCTTCATCTTGTCGAGGATGAACTCCATCGCCTCGATCTCGTCCATCGGGTAGAGCAGCTTGCGCAGGATCCAGCTCTTCTGCAGGATCTCCGGCTTGAGCAGCAGTTCCTCGCGCCGGGTGCCGCTCTTGTTGAGCAGGATCGACGGGTAGACGCGCTTCTCGGACATGCGGCGGTCGAGGTGGATCTCGCAGTTGCCGGTGCCCTTGAACTCCTCGTAGATCACCTCGTCCATGCGCGAGCCGGTGTCCACCAGGGCGGTGCCGATGATGGTCAGCGAGCCGCCTTCCTCGATGTTGCGCGCCGCACCGAAGAAGCGCTTCGGCCGCTGCAGGGCGTTGGCGTCGACACCGCCGGTGAGCACCTTGCCCGAGCTCGGCAGCACGTTGTTGTAGGCGCGGGCCAGGCGGGTGATCGAGTCGAGCAGGATGACCACGTCCTTCTTCAGCTCGACCAGGCGCTTGGCACGTTCGATCACCATCTCGGCCACCTGCACGTGGCGCTGCGCCGGCTCGTCGAAGGTGGAACTGATGACCTCGCCGCGCACGGTGCGCTGCATCTCCGTCACTTCCTCCGGCCGCTCGTCGACCAGCAGCACGATGAGGTAGATGTCGGGGTGGTTGGCGACGATGGCGTGCGCGAGGTGCTGCATCATCACCGTCTTGCCGCTCTTGGGCGGCGCCACCAGCAGGGCGCGCTGGCCTTTGCCGATCGGCGAGATGAGGTCGATGATGCGGCTGGTGATGTTCTCGTCCCCCTTGACGAGCTCGCGTTCGAGCTTGAACTGCTCCTTGGGGAACAAGGGCGTCAGGTTCTCGAACATGATCTTGTGCTTGCTCTCCTCCGGGGTGAGCCCGTTCACGCGATCGACCTTGACCAGCGCGAAGTAGCGCTCGCCGTCCTTGGGCACCCGAACCTCGCCCTCGACCATGTCGCCGGTGTGCAGGTTGAAGCGCCGGATCTGGCTCGGCGACAGGTAGATGTCGTCGGTGCTCGCCATGTAGCTGGTGTCCGGCGAGCGCAGGAAGCCGAAGCCGTCGGGCAGCACTTCCAGCACGCCGTCGCCGAAGACCTGCTCGCCGGCCTTGGCGCGCTTCTTCATGATCGCGAACATCAGCTCCTGCTTGCGCAGGCGGGCGACGTTGTCGATCTCCAGCGCCTCGCCCATCTTGATGAGTTCGGAGACGTGCTGGGCTTTGAGTTCGGACAGGTGCATTGGGACGTCCTGGTAGGGAAGGGCGCCGCCATCGGGCGGGCGCCGGGCCGCCGGCCATGCAGCCAACGAGGTGCATGCCGAGGCGGGCGGCGACGGGCTGCAGCTGGCTGCGGCCGTTCACCGCGGCACGCCCACAACGGGCGCGCACAAACGGAAAACGCGTGGTTAACGCGACAGGAAAACGCTGGATTCGGGGCCGGAACCACGCGCCGTACTGGGCGTGGCGGCAGGTCCGCTCGCGGGTGCCGAGGGCCGGGCGGCCATCACGCCACCCGCGGATGGGACGAGATTATAGGTGAGCGTCGATGAAGCTGGTCAACTGCGCCTTCGACAGCGCGCCGACCTTGGTCGCCGCGTGCTGGCCGTCCTTGAACAGCATCAGCGTCGGGATGCCGCGGATGCCGAACTTGGCCGGCACGTCACGGTTCTCGTCGACGTTCATCTTGGCGATCTGGAGCCGGCCGCCGTAGTCCTTGGCCACCTCGTCGAGGATGGGCGCAATCATCTTGCAGGGACCGCACCACTCGGCCCAGTAGTCCACCAGCACCGGCTTGTTGGACTGCAGGACGTCGCTCTCGAAGGACGCGTCGGAAATGTGTTTGATCAGCTCGCTGCTCATCGGGTGTCCTCTCGTCGGCCACACCGGTCGACGCTCGCCTTGCCATCGCGGCATGTCACAAAGATTCTGACATAAAGCGCCTTTTCGACGGGGTGGGCGGCGGCTGGCCCTGGACGCGGAAGGGCTCCCCTTCGGCTGTGCATGAATGCCGGCCGGACCACGTTATGCCGCCGGATTCGGCGTTTGTTCCAGGCTTCCGGCCGCACCGGGCACGGGTCCAATGGCGGCATTCGCCCGCATTCCATGGCCACCTCCGCCGCCGCCCCTGCCGCCGCCTCGCCCGTCCGCCCCGCCGTGCGACGGCTGGGTCGCTTCGAACTGCTGCAACTGCTGGGCAAGAGCGAGCGCACCATGCTGTGGCGGGTGCACGACCCGCGCGCCGGGCAGGAACTGCTGCTGGCGCTGCCGCGGGTCCAGCCGGCCCAGGCGTCGGCCCTGGACCGCTGGCAGCAGGCGGTGCGCAAGGCGGCACGGCTGAGCCACCCGCACCTGGCGCCCGTGGTCGAGGTCGGCGAGCAGGAGCGCTGGCCCTACGTGGCCTACGACCGTGCCCTCGGCACGACGCTGGTGGAGCGCGCCGGGCGCGATGCCCCGGCCCCGGTCGACGTCGCGCGTCAGCTCGTGCAGGCGCTCGACGGCCTGGCCTTCGCGCACGAGGCGGGCGTTGCCCATGGCGACCTGCAGCCCTTTCACCTGCTGGTGGCCGACAGCGGCCAGGTGCGCCTGCTCGGCTTCGAGGTCGCCCTCGCCGACGCCGCCCCCCGCCGCCGACGGCGCGGCCGCCGCGCGCAACCTGTCCATGGACCCGATCGAGCTGCAGGCGCAGCGCCAGTCGGCCGAGCGCGACGTGCTGGCCATGGGCCTCGTCCTGCACCGCCAGCTGGCCCATCAGCCGGCGCTCGACGAAGAGGACCTGGGCCGTGTGATCGCCCGCATGCCGCCCGCCGGGCCGGAACTGGTGCGGCTGCCGTGGAGCCTGCCGCGGCCGGTGCCCGAGGCGCTGCGCGCCATCGCCAACCGCTGCACCGACCGCCAGGAACGCCATCGGTACCGCAACGCCCGCACGCTGTCGCGCGCGCTGCAGGGCTGGCTCGACGCCGAGGCCAGCAACGCCGGCGGTGCGCTGTCGCTGCTGCTCGACCGGGTGCGCGCGCAGGGGGCCCTGCCGTCGGCACCCGGCGGCTCGGTGCGCGTCTCGCAGCTGATGCGCATGGAGCGCGAACGCACCAACGAACTGGCCGAGATCGTGCTGCGCGACCTGGCCCTGTCCTTCGAGCTGCTGCGGCTGGTCAACACCGCCGACGCGCAGCTGTCGGCCAACGGCGGCGCGGTGCTGACGTTGCGCCGCGCCATCGCGCTGCTGGGCCTCCAGGGCGTGCAGCGGGCCGCGCAGGCGCTGCGGCCCTGGCCCGGCAGCCTGCAGCCCGAGGCCGCGCAGGCGCTGGCCTCGCTCATCGCCACCGTGCAGCGCGCCGGCCGCGTGGCGCAGGCACTGCGGCCGCCGGGCTACGACCGGGAGGTGGTCCACCTGGTGACCCTGCTGCAGAACCTCGGCCGCCTCGTCGTGCAGGCCCATTTCCCGGAGGAGGCGGTACAGCTGCGCAAGCTGATGCAGAGCGCGCCGTCCGACAAGCCCGGCGAACCGGACGAACCCGGGATGACGGAAGAGCAGGCCAGCTTCGCCGTGCTGGGCGCCGACGTGCAGGCCATGGGCCTGGCGGTGGCGCGGCAGTGGGGCCTGGACGACAGCGTGCTGCACATGGTGCGGCGCCTGCCGCTCGGCGCGCCGGCACGCGCGGCCGACGGCGACGACGACCTGCTGCGCGCCCTGGCCAGCGCCGCCAACGAGACGGTGGACGCCAGCGCGCTGCCCGCCGCGCAGGTGGTGCCCGCGCTGCAGCGGGTGGTGCAGCGTTATGGCCGCGCCCTCGGCCTGACGTTGAAGGACCTGCAGCAGGCGCTGCAACTGGCCGCCACGCCGGGCGGCGAGGACATCACGGTGGGCGCGTCGGCGCCCGGGTCGCCCGGCGCCGCCGACGACACCCTCCGCCGATCGGAGCCTCGATGAGCGCCGTGCCGCAGGCCCGCCGCCGCCGCGCCACGGCGGCTCGGCCGCTTCCGCCTGTTGCGCCCGCTCGGGCAGGGGGCGCAGGCGGTGGTGTGGCTGGCGCTGGACGAGCGCCTGCACCGCGAGGTGGCGCTCAAGCGCCTGATCCAGGAAGCCGCGGGGGACGACTGGCTGCACGAGGCGCGGGCCGTCAGCGGCCTCAGCCATCCGGCCATCGTGCCGCTGTTCGAGGCCGACAGCCTGGACGGCCAGCCCTGCCTGGTCTTCGAATACGTCAGCGGCGGCACCCTGTCGGAGCGCCTGCGGCGACAGGGCGCGCTGCCCGCCCGCGACGCGGTGGCGCTGATGCTCGCCGTGCTGGAGGGCCTGCAGGCCGCGCACGACGCCGGCGTCGTGCACCGCGACCTGAAGCCGTCCAACATCCTGCTCGACGCCAAGGGCCGGCCGCGGGTGATGGACTTCGGCATCGCCGGCCGCACCACCGACCTGAACGACGGCAGCATCGTCGGCACGCCGGGTTACCTGTCGCCCGAGGCCGCGCGTGGCATGGCGCCGCTGCCGCAGATGGACGTGTTCTCCGCCGGCGTGGTGCTGGGCGAACTGCTCACCGGCCGCCGGCTGCTGAGCGAGCCCGACATCCGCCGCGCCATCCAGCGCGTCCAGCAGGAGGACCTGCTGCTGCCGTCGCTGCCCGGTCCCGACGGCGTGCCGGTGGACGATGCGCTTCGCGCCATCGTGCAGCGCGCCATCGCCCGCGACCCGCAGCAGCGGCACGCCAGCGCCGCCGAACTGCGGCAGGCGCTGCAGCAGTGGCTGGAACCGGCCACGCTGCCGCTGCACGACGCGGCGCCGGGCAACGCCGGCAACGGCACGCTGGAGTTCCTGCTGCGGCGCATGAAGCACCGCACCGACTTCCCGGCGCTCAGCGACGCGGTGATGCGCATCCAGCGCGTGGCCGCCTCCGACAGCGAATCGGTGGCCAGCCTGTCGCACGAGATCCTCAAGGACGTGGCGCTCACCCACAAGCTGCTGCGGCTGGTCAACAGCGCGCACTACCGGCAGGTGGGCGACGGCGTGAGCACGGTGTCGCGCGCCATCGCGCTGGTCGGCTTCGCCGGCATCCGCAACATGGCGCTGTCGCTGGTGCTGCTGGAGCACATGCAGGACAAGGCCCATGCCAGCCGGCTGCGGGAGGAGTTCCTGCGGGCGCTGATGGCCGGCACGCTGGCCGATTCGCTGAGCCCGACCCCACGCGAGGCCGAGGAGGCCTTCCTGGCCGCGCTGCTGCAGAACCTCGGCCGGCTGCTGGCCGGCTACTACTTCCCGGAAGAGGCCCAGCAGATCGTCCAGCGGCTGCCGCGGGAGCCGGGCAAGGTCACGGCGCCGGCGGCCGACGAAGAGCGCGCCGCGCGCCAGGTGCTCGGTCTGGGCTACGAGGAGCTGGCCCTCGGCGTGACCCGCACCTGGGGCCTGCCGGAGGCGCTGCAGCAGGCGCTGCGGCGGCCGCCCACCGATGCGCCGCCCGCGGGCGGCACGTTGAAGCCCGCCGACCGTCTGCGCTGGACCGCGCTGGCGGCCAACGAACTGACCGCCGCGCTGCTGGACAACGCCACCCCCGAGGCGATGGCGGCACTCGCGCAGCGCCACGGCCGCGTGCTCGGCCTGCCGACCAAGCAGATCCTCGAAGCGCTGGACAAGGGCCGACAGCGCATGGGCGAGCTGGCGCTCAACCTCTCGCTGCAGTTCGGCACGCAGTCCCCGGCGCGCCGGCTGCTGCCCGACGCGACCGTGGTGCAGCCCCGGCCCGAGGCCGACACCCTGGCCGGCCACGCCCTGCAGGCCACGCTGCCGCTGCCGGGGCAGGGCGAAGAAGCGGCCACCGCCGACCTGGCGCCCGCCGCCGCCGCGGCGCTCGACCCGCAGCACGTGGCCGCCGTGCTGGCGGCCGGCATCCAGGACATCACCAACACCATGGTGGCCGAGAACTTCCGGCTCAACGAGGTGCTGCGCATGATCCTGGAGACGATCTACCGCGCGCTGCAGTTCCGTCGTGTCGTCTTCTGCCTGCGCGACGCCAAGGGCCAGGCGCTGCAGGGCCGCATCGGCCTGGGCGACGGCGCGGCCGAGATGGCGAAGGCCTTCTGCATCGACCTGCGCCCGACCGCCGGTCGCACCCCCGGACCTCTTCGCCGCGGTGTGCCTGAAGAACGTCGACACGCTGATCTCGGACGCCTCGGTGCCCGCCATCGCCCAGCGCCTGCCGGCCTGGTACCAGCCACCGCTGGCGGCGCCGTCCTTCCTCCTGCTGCCGCTGCAGATCAAGTCCGCACCGATGGGCCTCATCTACGCCGACAAGGCCAGCCCGGGCGGTGTGGCGGTGGGCGAGAAGGAACTGTCGCTGCTGCGCACCCTGCGCAACCAGGCCGTGATGGCCTTCCGGCAGGCCAGCTGAAAACGAAGCGACCGGCCCATGGCCGGTCGTTCGCTGAAAGAAGGTGACGAGCCTGATCTCGGCACTGGTCACAACGGTTAGGGCTGCTTCGTTCCCGACCTGACCCGGTTGGCCGCGCTTCCATGCGAGGAGGCCCGTCGCCGATCATTGTACGGGCCGGGCTCCATGTCCCTGCCGCAGGACGTGCTTCAGCGCAGCGCGAGTTCCTCGCCGCCGAAGGTCAGGCCCAGCGGTTCGACGACCAGCCGCTTGTCGCCGGCCTCCACCCGCCCGGCGACCCAGGCGCCCACGCCCTGGGCCCGGGCGACCTGCACCGCCTGGTCCGCCTGTGCCGCGGGCACGAAGAGCGCAAAGCCCGCCCCCATGTTCAGCGTGCCGTAGGCCTCGCGGTCGTCCAGCCCGGCGTGCTGCTGGATGAAGGCCAGCACCGGCGGCACCGGGGGCACCTCGGTGATGCGGTAGGTGAACGACGCCGGATGGCGCAGCAGCTTGCGCCAGCCGTGGCCGGTGATGTTGGCGCTGTAGCGCACCGACACGCCGGCGGCGGCCAGTGCCTCGGTCACCGGCGAATAGAGCAGCGTCGGCGCCAGCAGGCCTTCGCCGTACGACAGGCCGTCGGCCAGCGGTGTCAGGTAGCCGGCCGGCAGCCGCTCGACCAGCTTGCGCGCCAGGCTCAGGCCGTTGGCGTGGATGCCGCTGGAGGCCAGCAGCACGATGGCGTCGCCCGCGGCCAGCGCATCGCCCAGCGACAGCCGTTGCTTGGGGCTGACGATGCCGGTGCAGGACGCGGCGAGGTCGATGCGGCCGGCCTCGACGATGCCGGCCAGCGCCGGCGTCTCGCCGCCGCCCCAGGCCACGCCGCAGGCCTCGCAGGCCCGCTGCCAGCCCTGCACCAGCGCCTGCGCGCGCTGCCCGTCGGAGAACCAGTCCGAGCCGCCGGCCGCCCAGTAGGCCTGCACGGCCAGCGGCGTGGCGCCGACGGTGATGAGGTCGTTGACGGCCATCGCGATGGTGTCCTGCGCGATGGCGTCGTAGAAGCTGCGGCCGGTCAGCCGCTGCATCTCGTCGGCGACCAGCGCCTTCGAGCCCAGGCACTCGACGATGGACGCCAGATAGAACGGGCCGACGTCGATCACGTAGGCCGACTCGCCGCGCGACGCGGCCACCTCGCTGAAGCCGTGCCGCTGCAGCTGCACCGCGGTGGCCGCGGCGGCGCGTTGTGCGGCCACCTTCAGCGGGTCGATCAGGTCGTACTGCACGCCGGCCTGGTCGTAGGTCAGCGGCGGGGCGTCGGGTCCGCCGGCGGAGGAGGGGGAAGTGGCGCTCATGTGGAGGCCGATTATCGTTGCCGAGCCCTGGCCTGCCCTGGGGGATCGGCCGGCGCACCCGACGGCCGGGGGGCCGCCACCGGCCGGCTCATAATTCGATCGATGAGCACCACCGTCCTGGCGCGCAAGTACCGGCCCCGCCGCTTCGGCGAGATGGTGGGCCAGGCGCATGTGGTGCAGGCGCTGACCAACGCCCTGCAGCAGGGCCGGCTGCACCACGCCTACCTGTTCACCGGCACCCGCGGCATCGGCAAGACCACCGTCTCGCGCATCCTCGCCAAGAGCCTGAACTGCACCGGCCCCGCCGGCACCGGCGGCATCACCGCCGAGCCGTGCGGCGTCTGCACCGCCTGCACGGAAATCGACGCCGACCGCTACATCGACTACATCGAGCTCGACGCCGCCAGCAACCGCGGCATCGACGAGATCCGCGACCTGCTGGAGCGGGCGGCCTACAAGCCCAGCGTCGGCCGCTTCAAGGTCTTCATGATCGACGAGGCGCACCAGCTCACCAAGGAGTCGTTCAACGCGCTGCTGAAGACGCTGGAGGAGCCGCCGGAGTACCTGAAGTTCGTGCTGGCCACGACCGACCCGGAGAAGATGCTGCCGACGGTGCTCAGCCGCTGCCTGCAGTTCAACCTGCGGCCGATGGCGCCGGAGGTGGTGCAGGAGCACCTGCAGCAGGTGCTGCAGGCCGAGGGCGTCGGACACGATGCAGCCGGACTGCGCCTGCTGTCGCGCGCGGCGCGCGGCTCGATGCGCGACGCGCTGTCGCTCACCGACCAGGCCATCGCCTACGGCGGCGGCCGCTTCGACGAGGCAGTGGTGCGCGGCATGCTGGGCGCCGTCGACGACCGCCAGGCCGACCGACTGATCGCCGCGCTGGCGGCCCGCGACGGCGCCGGGCTGCTGCAACGCATCGACGAACTGCGCCAGGCCGGGCAGTCGGCCACCGGCACGCTGGACGCCATGGCCCGGCGGCTGCAGCAGATGGCGGTGGAGCAGGCGGTGCCGGGCAGCGCGCAGGCCGCGGGGCTGGACGACGCCGACGCGGTCGGTGAGCTGGCCGCATCGCTGGCCCCCCGACGAGACGCAGCTGCTCTACAGCATGGTGCTGCACGGCCGTGGCGAGATCGGCCTGATGAGCGACGAGCACGGCACGCTGACCATGGTGCTGCTGCGCTTCCTGGCCTTTGCGCCGGCCGGTGGTGGATCGGCGTCGCGGCCCGCGGCCCCGGCGTCGGGTCCGGCTCGCGCGTCGGGCGCGTCGGCGGCGCCGGTCGCCGCCGAGCCGCCGTCGCCGCCCATGTCCCGCCCCGCCGCCCGTGAGCCGGCCACGCCGCCCGTGCCGCTGCGTGCGCCGGTGCCCGTGGCCAGCGCCCGGCTGGTGCCGCCACCGCGCGGCGAGCCGTCGGTGTCTCGCCCCGCTGCGCCGGTGCGACCGCAGACGCCACCCGCCCCGGCGCCGGTCGCCAGGGCCGCCCCGGCCGACGACGTGCCGCCGTGGCTCGATGCGCCGCCCTTCGATGCCGAGGACGACGTGCCGGCGGCCGCGGCCGCGCGGCCAGCTGAACCGCCGTCGGAGGCGGTGCCGGTGGCGGTCGCACGGCCGGCCGCGCCGATTGCGCTCGCCGTCGAGCGGACGCCCCTCGGCGACCGCTGGGCGGACGTGACGATCCAGCTGCAGGCGCGCGGCGCCGTCGCGGCGCTGGTGCGCGAGCTGGCGCTGCAGTCGCAGCTGACGGCCATCGAGGCCGATGCCGAGGGCCGGCCGCTGTGGCGGCTGCAGGTGGAGCGCGAGAGCCTGCGCCAGGCCGGCCACCGCGACAAGCTGCAGGCCGCGGTGCAGGCCCTGCTCGACCAGCCGGTGCAACTGCAGGTCGACGCCGGCCCGGCGCAGGACACGCCGGCACGGCGCGACGCCGAGGCCCGCCAGCGCCGCCAACGCGCCGCCGAGCAGGCGGTGCAGGAGGACCCGGTGGTGCGCGAATTGATGGCGCAGTTCGCCACGGCGCGCATCGTGCCGGGATCGATCAAACCGCTGCCCTGACGGGCGGCGACAGCGAAGGAAATCACCATGATGAAGAACCAGCTGGCCGGCCTGATGAAGCAGGCGCAGGCCATGCAGGACAACCTGAAGCGCGCGCAGGACGAACTGGCCACCGTCGAGGTCGAAGGCCAGTCGGGTGCCGGCCTGGTGAAGGTGACCATGACCTGCAAGCACGACGTCAAGCGCGTGGCCATCGACCCCAGCCTGCTGGCCGACGACAAGGACATGCTCGAGGACCTGGTGGCCGCCGCCTTCAACGACGCGGTGCGCCGGGCCGAGCAGGTGAGCCAGGAGAAGATGTCCAAGCTGACCGCCGGCATGCCCTTGCCGCCGGGCATGAAGTTCCCGTTCTGAACACCGGCTGGCGAATGTCCGCCGGCGCGCTCGATGCCCTGATCGACGCCCTGCGCCGCTTGCCCGGCGTGGGGCAGAAGTCGGCCCAGCGCATGGCCTTCCACCTGCTGCAGCACGACCGCGAGGGGGCGCTGCAGCTGGCGCGGGCCCTGGACGCCGCCCAGGAGCGGGTGGGACATTGCCGGCGCTGCCACACCTTCAGCGAGTCGCCGCTGTGCGACATCTGCGCCGACGGCGAACGTGATGCGCGGCTGCTGTGCGTGGTCGAGACGCCGGCCGACCAGGCCGCGCTCGAGCGCACCGGCAGCTACCGCGGGCTGTACTTCGTGCTGATGGGCCGGCTGAGCCCGCTCGACGGCGTCGGCGCGTCCGACATCGGCGTGCGACCGCTGCTGGCCCGGCTGGGCGAGGACGACAGCGCGGTCGAGGAGGTGATCCTCGCCACCAGCTTCACCGCCGAAGGCGAGGCCACCGCGCACGTGCTGGGCGAGGGCCTGCGCGAACGCGGTCTGCGGGTGACGCGGCTGGCGCGCGGCGTGCCGGTGGGCAGCGAGCTGGAGTACGTCGACCTGGGCACCATCGCCCACGCATTGAACGACCGGCGCTGAACGACGGGCGTTGAGCGACTGGCGGGAGGGAGCCGGCCGGATCAGCTCAGCGGGGGCTTGCCGCGGGCCACCCGCACCGGGGTGGCGGGACGGGCCTTGTCGCCGCGGCCGGCGCCACCGCGGGCCACGGTGCTGCGCACCGGCTTGGCCGCCTGGACGGTGACCGCACGCCGGCCGCCCGTGGCCGCGGTCGTGCGGGCCGCGGGGCGGGCGGCGGTGCGCGAGGACAGCGGCAGCTGCAGCACCACCGACTGGCCCGGCTTGAACGTCGAGCGCTCGCCCACGCCGTTCCACTGCGCCACCAGCGCCGCGTCCAGCCGGTGACGGCGGGCGAGCGCGGCCACGCTCTCGCCCTTGCGGCCGACCTTGACCGTCACCCGGCGGAACGGCGGCACGTCGGGCGCCAGCGCGATGGCGGCGTTGTCGGCGATGTGGCTGGCCACGTCCTCCGCCACCGCCGCCTTGCGCGGCACCAGCAGGGTCGAGCCGGCCTTGACCAGCATGCGCGGCGGGATGCGGTTGACCTCGCGCAGCTCGGTCTCGGCCACGCCCAGTTCGCGGGCGGCGTCGGCGGGCTTGAGCGTGCGGGTGGCCACCCAGGCCGTCCAGCTGGCCAGCGGCCCGCGGTGGCGGGCCAGGTTGCGCTGGAAGGTCTCGGCGTTGTCGAAGGGCAGCAGCAGCCGGGCCGACCCGGCGGCCAGGATCAGCGGCTTGTTCATCTGCGGGTTGAGCTGCTTGAACTCCTCCGCCGTCAGCCCGGCCAGCCGGGCGGCCAGCGCCACGTCGATGTCGCGCTCGATCGGCACGGTGACGAAGTACGGGTGGTTGGCCAGCGGCGCCAGGGTGACGCCGAAGGTGTCGGGCCGCGCCACGATGTTCTTCACCGCCTGCAGCTTGGGCACGTACCAGCGCGTCTCCTCGGGCATGCGCAGGCTCTGGTAGTCGGTGGGCAGGCCTTGGCGCTGGTTGCGGTCGATGGCGCGCTGCACGCTGCCCTCGCCCCAGTTGTAGGCCGCCAGCGCCAGGTGCCAGTCGCCGAACAGGCCGTGCAGCCGCTGCAGGTAGTCCAGCGCGGCGCGGGTGGACTCCAGCACGTCGCGCCGGTCGTCGCGGAAGAGGTTCTGCTTCAGTTCGTAGTCGCGGCCGGTGGCCGGCATGAACTGCCACATGCCGGACGCCTTGGCCGACGACAGCGCCTGCGGGTTGAAGGCGCTCTCGATGAAGGGCAGCAGCGCCAGCTCGGTGGGCATCTGCCGGCGCTCGAGTTCCTCGACGATGTGGAACAGGTAGCGGCTGCCGCGCTCGGTCATGCGGCGAACGTAGTCCGGCTTGGTGACGTACCACTGCTCGCGGTTGCGGACCAGGTCGCTGTCGAGGTCCGGCATGGCGAACCCCTTGCGCACCCGGTCCCAGAGGTCCGCCTTGGCGGCCTCGGCCTGCAGGTCCACCGGCAGGTCGGCCTGCAACGGGTCGAGGGCACCGGCGGGCGGCGGTGCGGGCGGCGTGGCGGGCAGCGGCACCAGGGGAGGTGCCGGCTGGGGCGCGGCGGTCTCGGTGGCCGCCGCCGCGGTGCGGGCGCCGGCCTGCGCCGAGCCGTCGGCCGGCGTCGTGAGGCCGGGGGTGGCGCAGCCACCGAGCCACAGCACAGCGGCGCCGGCTGCAAGCAGCGCGGCGCCGCGGCGAAGGGAGGGCAGTCGGGCAGCAGCGGTCATCGGTAGCGGTTCTTCCATTCGCGCAGCGCGGCCAGCACGGCCACCGGGCCGCGGTCCTGCGCGCCTTGGGCGACGGCGGCGTCGACGACGGCCGGCGCCTCGCAGCGCAGGAAGGGGTTGATGAGGCGTTCCACCGCCAGGGTGGAGGGCAGGGTGGGGCGGCCCTCGGCGCGCTGCGCCCGGCCCCAGTCGGTGCGGGCGGCGACGTCGGCGTTGGCCGGCTCCACCGCCGCGGCGAACTTCAGGTTCGACAGGGTGTACTCGTGGGCGCAGCAGACCCGGGTCTCGCCCGGCAGCGCGGCCAGCGTGGACAGCGAGGCGTGCATCTGTGCCGGCGTGCCTTCGAACAGCCGGCCGCAGCCGGCGGAGAACAGCGTGTCGCCGCAGAACAGCAGTGGCGGCTGGCCGCCGCGCGCGGGCAGGTAGAAGGCCACGTGGCCGGCGGTGTGGCCGGGCACGTCCAGGACCTCGAAGTCCAGGCCCATCAGCCGGGCGTGGTCGCCACCGGCCACCCCTGCACCGGCACGGGCATGCGTTCGTGCGCGGTGGCGAAGAGCGAGCCGCGCAACCGGGGCAGCAGTTCCGCCAGGCCGCCGACGTGATCGCCGTGGTGGTGGGTCACTAGAATGCCCGCCAGCGTCAGGCCCCGCGCCGTCAGCGCCTCCACCACGGGCCCGGCGTCACCGGGATCGACGACCAGCGCCTCGCGCCCGTCGTCCAGCATCCAGATGTAGTTGTCGTCGAAGGCGGGAAGGGGCGTGAGCTGCATCATGGCGACGGCGGGCGCAATTATAGGAAGGCCCCTGTCCGCCGACCCCGTTCCGACGCACTCCCACACATTGTCGATGTCCGGTCGCGCCGCCCTTGTCTGAGCCCTCGGTCCACCGGATGCCCGCCCCCTTCGACGACTGGCTCGCCACGCCGGCCGGCCGCTACCTGCTCGAGTGGGAGCAGGCCCAACTCGACCGGGCGGTGGCCGATCTCTTCGGCTTCCATGCGCTGCAGCTGGGCCTGCCGGCGCTGCAGGCGCTGCGCCACAACCGCATGCCGCACCGCTGGCTGGCCGCGACGGCGGCGCTGCAGGACGGCCCGTCCACTTCACCGCCGGACGATGGGGTGGAGGCCGCGCACCGCACCGTCTCGCTGTGCTGCGACTTCGAGGCGCTGCCCTTTCCGTCGGCCAGCGTCGACCTGGTGGTGCTGCCGCATGCGCTGGAACTGGCGGCCGACCCGCACCAGACGTTGCGCGAGGTCGAGCGCGTGCTGGTGCCGGAAGGCCGGGTGCTGGTACTCGGCTTCAACCCGGCCAGCCTGTGGGGCCTGCGCCAGCGCGCCGGGCTGCTGCGCCTGCGGCTCGGTGCGCGCCAGCCGCCGTTCCGCCCGCCGAGCGAGACCATGGGCTACCGCCGCGTGCGCGACTGGCTGCGCCTGCTCGGCTTCGAGGTGGAGGGCGGCCGCTTCGGCTGTTACCGGCCGCCGGTGCATTCGCAGCGCTGGCTGCAGCGCTTCGGCTGGATGGAGCCGGCCGGCGACCGCTGGTGGCCGGTGTTCGGCGCCGCCTTCCTGCTGGTCGCGGTCAAGCGCGTGCGGGCGATGCGGCTGGTCGGCCTGGCCAAGCGCGAGAAGCGGGCGCCCGCGGTGGCGCCGGCGGTCGCGGCGCACCGGCACCACCGATTGACCCCGGGGACCTCCCCCGACATGGACCGACAAGAAGCACACATCGAATGAGCGAAGACACACCGGCACCGGGCGAGACCGTCGTCATCTACACCGACGGCGCCTGCAAGGGCAACCCGGGCCCTGGCGGCTGGGGCGCCTGGTTGCGCTGGGGCGGGCACGAGCGCGAGCTGTGGGGCGGCGAGGCGCAGACCACCAACAACCGCATGGAGCTGACCGCGGTGATCCAGGCGCTGTCGGCGCTGAAGCGGCCATGCGTCGTGCAGCTCTTCACCGACAGCGAGTACGTGCGCAACGGCATCACCACCTGGATTCACGGCTGGAAGCAGCGGGGCTGGAAGACCGCGGACAAGAAGCCGGTCAAGAACGAAGCGCTGTGGCGCGAGCTGGACCTGCTGGCGCAGCGCCACCGGGTCGAGTGGCGCTGGGTGCGTGGCCATGCCGGCGATCCCGGCAACGAGCGCGCCGATGCGCTCGCCAACCGGGGCGCGGCTTCGGTGCCGCGCTGAACCGCCCCACCGGGTCGGGCCGCACACCCCCGGCCGGCGGGGTTGTACGTGCAATTACGACGGTGGCGTCACCGGCAGGGCCAACGACCAACCGTTACAGTCCCGGCTTCGTCCGTGGGATCCAGCATGGCGTTCAAAAAGCTTCATCTGACGGTGGCCGTGCTGGGCATCGTGGTCGCGGGCGCGGCGGCCTGGTGGTGGCAGCAGCGGCCGGCGTCCTCCGCCGCCGTCGCGGCGGCCGTCCCCGAGGCTCGTCCCGCCGGCGCCGGCGCAGGGCCGGGGGCGCCAGGCGGCCCGAATGGCGCCGCGCCGTCCGGGCCGGTGCCGGTGGAAGTGGGGCGCGTCGAGGCGGTCCGCCTGGAGGACGACGTGCAGGCCGTCGGCTCGGTGCGCGCCCGCCAGGGCGTGATGCTGCGGCCCGAGGTGAGCGGGCGCATCGAGCGCCTCAACTTCACCGACGGTCAGCCGGTTCGCCGCGGCCAGGTGGTGGTGCAGCTCGACGACGCGCTGCAGGCCGCGCAGCTGCAGCAGGCCGAGGCCCAGGCCGCCATCGCGCGGACCAACCTGCAGCGCAACCGCGAGCTCGCCGGGCAGAACTTCGTCAGCCAGAGTGCGGTCGACCAGACCGAGGCCGCCCTGAAGGTGGCCGAAGCCCAGGTGGCCCTGGCCCGCGCGCAGGTGCAGCGCATGCGCATCGTCGCGCCGTTCGACGGCGTGGCCGGCATCCGCAGCGTCAACCTCGGCGACTACGTCAAGGACGGCGCCGACCTGGTCGGCGTCGAGGACCTGTCGTCGGTGTGGGTCGACTTCCGGCTGCCCGAGCGCTACGCGGCCAAGCTGGCCAAGTCGCAGCCGGTGGAGCTGTCGCTGGACGCGCTGCCGGGGCGCAGGCTGGCCGGCAAGGTGGAGGCGCTGGACTCGCAGGTCGACGCCAACGGCCGGTCGCTGCTCGTGCGCGCGCAGGTCACCAACCCCGGCGGCGCATTGCGCACCGGCATGTTCGCCCGGGTGCGGGTGGTGTTCAACGTGCGCGACGACGCGACGATGGTGCCGGAGGAGGCGCTGGTGCCGCTGGCCGGCAAGCAGTTCGTCTTCCGCGTGGTCGATGCCGGCGACGGCAAGCGGGCGCAGCGGCTGGAGGCGCGGCTGGGGCTGCGCCAGCCCGGCAAGGTCGAGATCGTCGACGGCCTGAAGCCCGGCGACCTGGTGGTCACCGCCGGCCACCAGCGGCTGTTGCGCGGCGACAGCCAGCCGGTGCGGGTGGTCGACCTGTCCGCCGGCCCGCGCGGCGGTGCGCCCGGCCGGGCGCCGGGGGCGTCGGCGCCGGCCTCGGGTGGCGGCGGCAACGGCCCGCCCGGCGGCGACAGGGGCGCCGGCCGACCGGTGTAGTGAACAGGCCCCGACCCCTGCTGCAGTCCTGACCAGGAGGCGCCATGCGCTTGTCCGAGACCTCCATCCGCCGGCCGGTGTTCGCCACCGTGCTGTCGCTGCTGCTGCTGCTCATCGGCGCGGTGTCGTTCACCCGGCTGCAGGTGCGCGAGTACCCGCGCATCGACGAGCCGGTGGTCACCGTCAACACCCGGCTGGTCGGCGCGTCGTCGGAGGTGATCGAGTCGCAGGTCAGTAAGCCGTTGGAGGACTCCATCGCCGGCATCGACGGCGTGGACGTGCTGACCTCGATCTCGCGCACCGAGCAGAGCCAGATCACGGTGCGCTTCAAGCTGGAGAAGGATCCCGACGATGCGGCGGCCGACGTGCGGGACCGGGTGTCGCGGGTGCGCGCGCGGCTGCCCGACGCCATCGACGAGCCGGTGATCGCCAAGGTCGAGGCCGATGCCACGCCGACGGTGTGGCTGGCCTTCAGCAGCGAGACGCTGACGCCGCTGCAGGTGACCGACCTCATCAACCGGGTGGTCAAGCCGCGCCTGCAGACCGTGCCCGGCGTGGCCGACGTGCAGATCAACGGCGAGCGCAAGTTCTCCATGCGCATCTGGCTGGACCCGGACAAGCTGGCCGCCTTCCGCCTGACGACGCAGGACGTCGAGGACGCGCTGCGCCGGCAGAACCTGGAGGTGCCGGCCGGCCGCATCGAGAGCCGCCAGCGCGAGTTCAACGTCACCGCCCGCACCGACCTCAACACCGAGCGCCAGTTCGCCGAGGTGGCGGTGAAGGTGGTGAACAACGGCACCGGTCCCTTCACCGTGCGGCTGAAGGACGTCGCCCGCATCGAGCAGGCGGCGGCGAGCGAGCGCTCCAGCGTGCGGCTGAACGGCGTGCCGGCGGTGTCGGCGGGTGTCATCCGCCAGGCCACGGCGAACCCGCTGGAGGTGTCGGCCGGCGTGCGCAAGCTCATGCCCCGCGTGCAGGAGGAACTGCCGCCCGGCGTGACGGTGCAGGTGGCCAACGACAACGCGGTGTTCATCGACCGGTCGGTGAAGTCGGTCTACCGCACGGTGGCCGAGGCCGTGGTGCTGGTGGCGCTGGTGGTGTTCGTCTTCCTGCGCACGTTCCGCGCTTCGATCATCCCGCTGGTCACCATCCCGGTCAGCCTGATCGGTGCCTTCGGGCTGATGGCGGCGGCGGGCTTCACCGTCAACACGCTGACGCTGCTGGCGCTGGTGCTGGCCATCGGCCTGGTGGTGGACGACGCCATCGTCGTGCTGGAGAACATCTACCGCCACATCGAGGACGGCATGGCGCCGTTCCAGGCGGCGTTGAAGGGCGCCAAGGAGATCGGCTTCGCGGTGGTGGCGATGACGCTGACGCTGGCGGCGGTCTACGCGCCGCTGGCGTTCACCCCCGGCCGCACCGGGCGGCTCTTCGTCGAGTTCGCGCTGACGCTGGCCGGCGCGGTCATCGTCTCGGGCTTCGTCGCGCTGACGCTGAGCCCGATGATGTGCAGCCTGCTGCTCAAGCACAACCCGAAGCCCAACCGCTTCGACCGCGGGATGGAGGCCGGGCTGGTCTGGGTCACCGACCGCTACACCGGCGCGCTGCGCTTCTGCCTGGTGCACCGCTGGCTCATCGTGCTGGTGATGCTGGCCTCGGGCGCGGCGAGCTGGTGGCTGTTCAAGGGCGCGAAGTCGGAGCTGTCGCCGATGGAGGACCGCGGGGTCATCATCACCACGGTCAACGCACCGGACGGCTCGACGCTGGACTACACCCAGCGCTACCTGCGGGCCATCGAACGCATCGCCGGCCAGTACCCCGAGTTCGACCGGCTCTTCATGGTGGCCGGCAACCCGTCGGTGGCGCAGGGCTCGGCGGTGCTGCGCACGGTGGACTGGGACGACCGCAGCCGCAGCACGCTGGAGATGGCGCGTGAGCTGCAGGGCAAGGTGCAGGGCCTGCCCGGCGTGCAGGCCTTCCTCATCACGCCGCCCAGCCTGGGCCAGGGCTTCCGCGAGCGGCCGGTGAACTTCGTCATCGTCAGCAACGACAGCTACGAGAAGCTGGGCCGGGTGGCGCAGGCCATGCAGGCGGAGATGGCGAAGAACCCCGGCCTGGTCTCGGTGGACACCGACCTGCGGCTGAACAAGCCGGAACTGTTCATCGAGGTCGACCGCGACCGGGCGGCCGATGCCGGCATCGGCGTCGACGCGGTGGCGCGCACCGTGGAGACCATGCTGGGCGGCCGGCAGGTCACCCGCTACAAGCGCGACGCCGAGCAGTACGACGTCATCGTGCAGACGGCCGACCGCGGCCGCACCACGCCGGAGGACATCGACAAGCTCTTCGTGCGCGGCCGCGGCGAGGCGATGGTGCCGCTGTCCTCGCTGGTCAAGGTGCGCGAATCGGTGAGCCCGCGCGAGCTGAACCACTTCAACCAGCGGCGGTCGGTCACCATCACCGCCAACCTGGCACCCGGCTACGCGCTGGGCGAGGCGCTGGAATTCATGGATGCGACGGCGCGCAAGGTGATGCCGGCGGGTTATGCGTCGGAGCTGAACGGCGTGTCGCGCGAGTACCGCGCCTCCAGCGGCGCGCTGGGCGTGGTGTTCGTGCTGGCGCTGCTGTTCATCTTCCTGGTGCTGTCGGCGCAGTTCGAAAGCTTCGTCGACCCGCTGATCATCCTGCTGTCGGTGCCGCTGTCGATGGTCGGCGCGCTGGCGGCGCTGCAGTGGTCGGGCGGCACGCTCAACGTCTACTCGCAGATCGGCCTCATCACGCTGGTGGGGCTGATCACCAAGCACGGCATCCTGATCGTCGAGTTCTCCAACCAGCTGCGCCAGCAGGGCCGCAGCGTGGTGGAGGCGGTGGTGGAGGCGTCGTCGCTGCGGCTGCGGCCGATCCTGATGACCACCGGCGCCATGGTGCTGGGCGCGCTGCCGCTGGCGCTGGCCGAGGGTGCCGGTGCCGAGAGCCGCCGGCAGATCGGCTGGGTCATCGTCGGCGGGATGAGCCTGGGCACGCTGCTGACCATCTTCGTCGTGCCGACGGTGTATTCGCTGCTGGCCCGCCGCAAGGTGCCGGGCGAGATCGCCACGCCCGAGGACGACGCGCCGGCGCACGGCGCAGCGCCGGCCCCGGCGCACGGCACGGCCTGAGGCGGCCCGCCCGCGCTCAGCCGCGGGCCAGCGACCTCAGGTCGTCCGCGGTGTTGGCGTTGGCGAAGGCGGCCGCGTCGTCGAAGGCCACCGCCGCGTGCGGCCGCTGCTGCAGCCAGGCCATCACCTTGCGCTGACCGGCGTCCAGCCAGGCGCGCAGGTCGTCCAGCCGGTCGCGGTGGACCAGGCAGCACAGCGGCTGGGGGCGCCGCTGCGGGCCGCTGACGGCGAAGGCGGTGGCCACACCCTCGGCGACGGCCGCTTCGGTCAGCCGCGCCACCAGGTCGGGCGGGAAGTCCGGCACATCGCAGGGCACGCAGGCCAGCCAGGGCGTGGTGCCGTGGTGCAGCGCCGCTTCCAGCCCGGCCAGCGGACCCTCGAAGCCGGGCCGCAGGTCCACCAGCACCGGCACGCCGAGCGCCGCATGCCGGTCGAGGTGGCGGTTGGCGCTGAGCAGGCAGCGCCCCACCTGCGGCGCGAGCCGCGCCAGCGCATGGCCGGCGAGGGTGGTGGTGCCCCAAGGCAGCAGGCCCTTGTCCTGACCGCCCATGCGCCGGCCCTCGCCGCCGGCCAGCACCAGGCCGGTGATCTCGGCCGGCAGGAGGCCGGCGGTCACCGGCTCAGCCACCGATGTAGTGCATCTCGACGCGCGGCGCGGCCGGCGCGCCCGCGTCGGCCGGGGCACGGCCGCGCAGCTCGGAGTAGCGGTCCTGCCGGCCGCGCCACACCTGGCCGATGGCGGTGCTGAGCGTGGCGTCGTCCACCCCGGCGCGCAGCGGGCCGCGCAGGTCGTGGCCCTGGTGCCCGAAGAGGCACAGGTAGAGCTGGCCCGAGGTCGACAGCCGGGCGCGGTTGCAGTCGCCGCAGAAGGCCTGGGTGACGCTGCTGATGAGGCCGATCTCGCCGGCGCCGTCGGCCCAGGCCCAGCGCTCCGCGGTCTCGCCCGGCTGCGCGGCCTGCAGCGGCACCAGCGGGCCCACCTCGCCGCGCAGGCGCTGCAGCAGCTGGGCCGAGGGCAGCACCTCGTCCATGCGCCAGCCGTTGGTGGCGCCGACGTCCATGTACTCGATGAAGCGCAGCACCATGCCGCTGCCTCGGAAGTGCCGGGCCATCGGCACCACCTCGCCGTCGTTGACGCCGCGCTTGACCACCATGTTGACCTTGATCGGCCCCAGGCCCACCGCCTGCGCGGCGGCCAGCCCGTCCATCACGTCGGCGACCGGAAAGTCGACGTCGTTCATGCGGCGGAAGACCGCGTCGTCCAGGGCGTCGAGGCTGACGGTCACCCGCTGCAGCCCGGCGTCCTTCAGCGCCCGCGCCTTGCGGGCGAGCAGCGAGGCGTTGGTGGTCAGCGTCAGGTCCAGCGGCCGGCCGTCCGGCGTGCGCAGCGCCGCCAGCATCTCCACCAGCCGCTCGACGCCCTTGCGCAGCAGCGGCTCGCCGCCGGTCAACCGCAGCTTGGTGACGCCATGGGCGACGAACAGCCGGGCCAGGCGGGTGATCTCCTCGAAGCTCAGCAGCTCGCTCTGCGGCAGGAAGCGGTGGTCGCGGTCGAACACCTCCTTCGGCATGCAGTAGCTGCAGCGGAAGTTGCACCGGTCGGTGACCGAGATGCGCAGGTCGCGCAGCGGACGGCCGCGGGCGTCGAGCAGCCGGCCCTCGGGCGCCTGCGGCTGCTGCGGCAAGACCAGCGGTCGGGCGCCCGGCTTGCGCAGGTCGACAAGGGGGATGCTGCGTTCTGCCATGGTGCACCGATTGTCGTTCCGCCCGCGGCATGGGTGCCGGCTGGGGGCATCGGGTGCTACCCCGGGGCCGTGCGCGGTCGGCCGTGTGAGGCGATGTCCGGCCTCGCGGCCGGCGTCAGCGGGCGGTGGGCGCGGGCAGGTCGGCCGCGTTGAGCGGCGCCGTCCGGCGGGCGCCGGTGAAGCGCTTGTCCCAGTAGGCGGCGCGCATGTCGTCGATGCGCACCTGCGCGCCGGGCTTCGGCGCGTGGATGAACTTGCCCTCGCCGATGTAGATGCCCACGTGCGAGAAGGTGCGGCGCAGGGTGTTGAAGAACACCAGGTCGCCGGGCTTGAGCTCGGTCTTCTCGATCGGCGCCAGGTTCTGCGCGCGCGCCTGTTCGTCGGCGCGGCGGGGCAGCACCAGGCCGAGGCTGTGCTCGAACACGTAGCGGGTGAAGCCGCTGCAGTCGAAGCCCTCGCGCTCCGAGTCGCCGCCGCGGCGGTAGGGCACGCCCAGGAAGTTCATGGCCGACAGCACCAGGTCGGTGGCGCTGTCGCTGATCTGCTGGGCCAGGCTGGGCTTGCCGTCCGTGCCCGCGCCGAGCAGGCCCCGCTCCGCCAGCAGGCGGGAGACGGGGTCGGCGGCGGTGGTGGGGGCGGTGTCGGGCGCGGCCCGGGCGGCGAGGGGGGAGACCCAGCGCCATGCCGATCAGCAGGCCGGCGGCCGCGCACCGCAGGGCGGGGGACGTTCGCACGGGCGGCAGGATAGCAGCGTGAATTTCAGGGTCAACCCGAAATCAGCCAGCAGAAACAAGCCCTTACCCGCGGGATCTGCCGTGCCGGTCGAAGTTGGCGGACCGGGTCGTCAGCCTCCCGTTTGGGTTCGAGGAGAGGATGGTCCACCATCGCCTTCGCAACGACGAAGACGGACGAAGAGGAGACGACATGGCCCAGCCCGATGCCCGCGCCGGCTACGCCGCGCACCACCGCCGCTCGATCGAACACCGCGACGCCTTCTGGCGCGAGCAGGCCGCGCTCGTCCACTGGCAGCGGTCCTTCGACGCGGTCTGCGACCACAGCCATCCGCCCTTCGCCCGCTGGTTTCCCGGCGGGTTGACCAACCTGTGCCACAACGCCATCGACCGCCACCTGCCGGCGCGGGCGGACCAGCCGGCGCTGGTCTGGGTGTCGACCGAGGTCGACCAGACCCGTTCCTGCACCTACGCCGAGCTGCACCGCGAGGTGCGGTCGATGGCGGCGGTGCTGCGGTCGCTCGGCGTGGGCCGGGGCGACCGGGTGCTGATCTACATGCCGATGGTGCCGGAGGCGGTGTTCGCCATGCTGGCCGCGGTGCGCATCGGCGCGCTGCATTCGGTGGTCTTCGGCGGTTTCGCCAGCGCCAGCCTGGCCAGCCGCATCGACGACGCGAAACCCACGGTGATCGTCAGCGCCGACGCCGGCAGCCGCGGCGGCAAGGTGGTGCCGTACAAGCCGCTCCTGGACGAGGCGCTGCGGCTGTCCTCGCATGCGCCGGCCCATGTGCTGCTGGTGGACCGCGGTCTGAGCCCGATGCAGCGGGTCGCCGGTCGCGACGTGGACCATGCGGCGCTGCGTGAGCGCCACGCCGAGGCGGACGTGCCCTGCGAGTGGGTGGACGCCACCCACCCCAGCTACATCCTCTACACCAGCGGCACCACCGGCCGGCCCAAGGGCGTGCAGCGCGACACCGGCGGTTATGCGGTGGCGCTGGCGGCCAGCATGCGCGACGTCTTCTGCGGCGAGCCGGGCGGCACCTTCTTCTGCACCAGCGACATCGGCTGGGTGGTGGGCCACAGCTACATCGTCTACGGCCCGCTGATCCACGGCATGACGACGCTGCTGTACGAGGGGCTGCCGGTGCGGCCCGATGCGGGCGTCTGGTGGCGGCTGGTCGAGGAACACAAGGTCTCGGTGATGTTCAGCTCGCCGACGGCGGTGCGGGTGCTCAAGAAGCACGACCCGGCGTTGATCCCCTCGCGCGACCTGACCTCGCTGCAGCGGCTGTTCCTGGCCGGCGAGCCGCTGGACGAGCCGACCGCGTCCTGGGTGGCGCAGACGTTGGGCAAGCCGGTGGTCGACAACTACTGGCAGACCGAGACGGGCTGGCCCATCCTGTCCATCGCCAACGGCGTCGAGCCGCGGCCGTCGAAGCCGGGCAGCCCCGGGGTGCCCATGGCCGGCTACGACGTGCAGCTGCTCGACGAGGTCAGCGGCGAACCGCTGACCCAGGCGGGGCAGAAGGGCGTGCTGGCCATCGCCGGCCCGCTGCCGCCGGGCTGCATGCAGACGGTCTGGGGCGACGACCGGCGATTCGTCGACACCTACTGGAAAAGCCTGCCCGGCAACCGCCTGCTCTACAACACCTTCGACTTCGCGACGCGCGACGCCGATGGCGACTACTTCATCCTGGGCCGCACCGACGACGTCATCAACGTCGCCGGCCACCGGCTGGGCACCCGCGAGCTGGAGGAGTGCATCAGCGGCCACCCGGCGGTGGCCGAGGTGGCGGTGGTCGGCATCGCCGACGCGGTGAAGGGGCAGGTGGCGGTGGCCTTCGTCGTCGCCAGGGCGGCGGTGGCCGACGCGGACAGCGCCCGGCTGGAGGCCGAGGTCATGGCGCGCGTCGACCGGCAGCTCGGCGCGGTGGCGCGGCCGGCGCGCGTGCGCTTCGTCGTCGCGCTGCCGAAGACCCGGTCGGGCAAGCTGCTGCGCCGGGCCATCCAGGCGGTGTGCGAAGGCCGCGACCCGGGCGACCTCACCACCATCGAGGACCCTTCGGCGCTGCAGCAGGTGCAGGCGGCGCTGAGCCGCTGACTACAGCACGTCGCTGGCGAAGTCGGCGAGCCGGGAGCGTTCGCCGCGCGCCAGCGTCACATGGCCCGAATGCGGCCAGCCCTTGAAGCGGTCGACGGCGTAGGTCAGGCCGGACGAGCCCTCGGTCAGGTAGGGCGTGTCGATCTGCGCCAGGTTGCCGAGGCAGACGATCTTGGTGCCCGGGCCGGCGCGGGTGATCAGCGTCTTCATCTGCTTGGGCGTCAGGTTCTGCGCCTCGTCGATGATCACGTACTTGTTCAGGAAGGTGCGCCCGCGCATGAAGTTCAGGCTCTTGATCTTGATCTTCGAGCGCACCAGGTCGTTGGTGGCGGCGCGGCCCCATTCACCGGCGGCGTTGTCGCTGCGCGCCAGCACCTCCAGGTTGTCGTCCAGCGCGCCCATCCACGGGCTCATCTTTTCCTCCTCGGTGCCGGGCAGGAAGCCGATGTCCTCGCCCACCGGCACCGTCACCCGCGTCACGATGATCTCGCTGTAGCGGCGCTCGTCCATCACCTGGGCCAGGCCGGCGGCCAGCGTCATCAGCGTCTTGCCGGTGCCCGCGGTGCCGGTCAGCGTGATGAAGTCGCACTCCGGGTCCATCAGCAGGTTGAGGGCGAAGTTCTGCTCGCGGTTGCGGGCGGTCACGCCCCACACCGCGTTCTTCTGGTGGGTGTACTCGCGCAGCGTCTTCAGCACCGCGTGGCGGCCGGTGATCTCGGTCACGCGGGCGTACAGCGAGGCGGCGCCGGGGATCTCGAGGTAGACGAACTGGTTGATCAGCAGCGCCGGCACCATCGGCCCGCTGATGCGGTAGAAGGTATGGCCGCCCTGCTGCCAGCTCTCCATCGTCTTGCCGTGGCGGTCCCAGAAGTCCGCCGGCAGGGGCAGCACGCCGGTGTAGAGCAGGTCGGCGTCGTCGAGCGTCTTGTCGTTCTGGTAGTCCTCGGCGGGCAGGCCCAGCGCACGGGCCTTGATGCGCATGTTGATGTCCTTGGACACCAGCACCACCTCGCGGTCCTGCCGCTGGTCGCGCAGCGCGCGCACCACGCCCAGGATCTGGTTGTCCGCCTTGCCCTCCGGCAGGCCGGCCGGCAGCTGCACGTCCATCAGCTCGGTCTGGAAGAACAGCTTGCCGCCAGCGCCCTTGTGGCCGGTGGCCGACAGCGCGATGCCTTCCTTCGGGCTGAAGGTGCTCTCGGTGGCGACCAGCGCATCGAGGTCGCGGCTGACCTGGCGCGCGTTGCGCGACACCTCGCTCATGCCGCGCTTGTGGTTGTCCAGCTCCTCGAGCGTGATCATCGGCAGGTAGACGTCCTGCTCCTCGAAGCGGAAGAGGGACGTCGGGTCGTGCATCAGCACGTTGGTGTCGAGCACGAAGAGCTTGGGTCGGCCGTCACCGGCCGGCCGGGCGCGCCGCCGCGCCTGCGGGGCCGCTGGCGCTGTGGCGACGGTCGGCGCGGCGGGCCGCGCCCCCGCCGGTGCCGGCGGTGCCAGTTCGGCCACGGCGGCGCCGGGAGAGGGCGGGTCGAAGGTTTCCATCACCGCGGGCAGCGCGGCTTCCGCCGGCGCTTGCGCCTTGGTCATCCGCCGCGCCGGTTTGGGCTGCGCCTGGTTCTCGTAGTCCTCGGTGGACAGCAGGGCGGCGCGCTTGGACGGCGGCTTGGGCAGCGGCATGGACGGTGGTTCCTGGTTGAGGCGGTGAGGGGTTTCAGCACCCCGGAAGCAAAAAAGCCGCCGGCTGCGAACCGGGCGGCTTTTGCGTGGGGTGATGCGCGTCGAGACGACAACTCACGGGCATGCGCCCATTATGCACAGCGGAGGCGGCGAACCGCCGGCGACGGCGGCCCCCGGGCATGGCCCGGAGCGCGGCATCAGGCGGGGGCCTTCAGCGTCTTCACCGCCTCCAGCACCTCGTCGACGTGGCCGGCGACCTTGATGCCGCGCCACTCGCCGCGCAGCACGCCGTTGCCGTCGATCAGGAAGGTGCTGCGCTCGATGCCCTTGACCTTCTTGCCGTACATGATCTTGTTCTTCACCACGCCGAACATGTGGCAGAGCTTCTCTTCCGTGTCGGCGATCAGCTCGAACGGCAGGCCGAGGCTGTCCTTGAACTTCTCGTGCGACGCCATGTTGTCGCGCGAGACGCCGAACACCACCGCGCCGGCCTTGAGAAAGTCATCGTGACGGTCGCGGAACTGCATCGCCTCGGTGGTACAACCGGGTGTGTTGTCCTTCGGGTAGAAGTAGAGGACCACGGCCTTGCCGGCGAAGCTGTGCGGCGTGAACTTCACGCCGCCGGTGGCGAGGGCTTCGAATTCCGGCAGGGGTTTGTTGAGGGCAGGCGTCATGAGGTGTTGTAGGCTGGACGCCCGGACCCGAAAGCGCCGAGCGACCGCACCGTCGAAGCTGAGGCCGTGCTGCGGGTTGCAGCTCAGCCCTCGGATTATAGGCGTTGCGGCCTCCTGCCCCGGTTGGGCGGCCGTGCCTCAGCCCGTCGGCGCGTCCGCCTCCAGCAGCAGCGCCGCCACCACCGAGCGCCCTTCCATGGCCAGCACGTTGTAGGTGCGGCAGGCGGCCAGCGTGTCCATCGTCTCGACGCCGACCCCCGCCTGGATCAGCGGCTTGAGCAGCGCCGGTGCCACGAAGCGCAGCCGCGCGCCGCTGCCGAAGACCACCAGTTCGGGCCGCAGCGACAGTACCTGCTCGAAGTGGGCGGCTGTCAGCGCCTGCAGGCCGCCCACCGGCCAGGCCTGCACCTCGCCGCGCCACGGCACCAGCACGCTGGCCGCATGGGGCTGGCCGTTGACCCAGACGCGGCCGGCCTCGAAGCGGTTCACCGCATTGACGCCCTCAAGGCGGTCTGGCTGGATCTTCATGGTTAAATTCTAGGTTTTGCGCGGCGGCAAACCTCGCTCCCGGCCCTGCAGTCCCCGGACGGCGCGGGCCCTTTGCCCAGCGCCGGAGACCGCCGTGAAGCCCATCGCCAAATCCAGCAAGCTCGCCAACGTCTGCTACGACATCCGCGGCCCTGTGCTGGAGAAGGCGCGGCAGATGGAAGAGGACGGCCACAAGATCATCAAGCTCAACATCGGCAACCTCGCCGTGTTCGGGCTCGAGCCGCCGGACGAGATCGTGCAGGACATGATCCGCAACCTGTCGTCGGCGGCCGGCTACACCGACTCCAAGGGCCTGTTCGCGCCGCGCAAGGCGGTGGTGCACTACACCCAGGAGAAGGGCATCGCCGGCGTGACGGTGGACGACGTCTACCTGGGCAATGGCGCCTCCGAGCTGATCTCGTTCAGCATGAACGCGCTGCTGGACGACGGCGACGAGGTGCTGATCCCCGCGCCCGACTACCCGCTCTACACCGCGGTGGTGGCGCTGTCGGGCGGCACGCCGGTGCACTACCTCTGCGACGAGCCTTCCGGCTGGCTGCCCGACCTCGACGACCTGCGCCGCAAGATCACGCCGCGCACCAAGGCGCTGGTGGTGATCAACCCGAACAACCCCACTGGCGCCCTGTACCCGGTGGAGCTGCTGAAGGGCCTGGTGGAGATCGCCCGCCAGCACCAGCTCATCGTGTTCGCCGACGAGATCTACGACAAGACGCTGTACGACGGCGCCGAGCACACCAGCATCGCCTCGCTGGCCGACGACGTGCTGTTCCTGACCTTCAACGGCCTGTCGAAGAACTACCGCTCTTGCGGCTACCGCGCCGGCTGGATGGTGGTGTCGGGCGACAAGCGCGCCGCCCGCGACTACATCGAGGGGCTGAACATGCTGGCCTCGATGCGGCTGTGCGCCAACACGCCGGGCCAGCTGGCCATCCAGACCGCGCTGGGCGGCTACCAGAGCATCAAGGACCTGGTGATGCCCGGCGGCCGGCTGGCCCGCCAGCGCGACCTGGCGCACGAACTGCTGAGCCAGATCCCCGGCGTGAGCGTGGTCAAGCCCACCGGCGCGCTCTACATGTTCCCCCGGCTCGACCCCAAGCTGTACCCCATCGCCGACGACCAGCAGTTCGCCTACGAGCTGCTGGCCGAGGAGAAGGTGCTGATCGTGCAGGGCACCGGCTTCAACTGGCCGCGGCCGGACCATTTCCGCCTGGTCTTCCTGCCCAACGTCGACGACCTGCGCGACGCCATCGGCCGCATCGCGCGCTTCCTCGACGGCTACCGCAAGCGCCACGCCGTCTGACCACGACCACCGCCCCATGAAACCCATCCAAGTCGGACTTCTCGGCATCGGCACCGTCGGCTCCGGCACCTTCGAGGTGCTGCGCCGCAACCAGGAGGAGATCCGCCGCCGCGCCGGCCGCGAGATCCGCATCACCATGGTGGCGGACCTGGACACCGCCCGCGCCCGTGCCGTCGTCGGCGACGCGGCCGAGGTGGTGGGCGACGCCCGCCAGGTCATCGCCAACCCGGCGATCGACATCGTGGTCGAGCTGATCGGCGGCTACGGCATCGCCAAGGCGCTGGTGATGGAGGCCATCGCCGCCGGCAAGCACGTGGTCACCGCGAACAAGGCGCTGCTGGCGGTGCACGGCACCGAGATCTTCGCCGCCGCCCGCGAGAAGGGCGTGATGGTGGCCTTCGAGGCCGCGGTGGCCGGCGGCATCCCCATCATCAAGGCGCTGCGCGAGGGCCTGACGGCCAACCGCATCCAGTGGATCGCCGGCATCATCAACGGCACCACCAACTTCATCCTGTCGGAGATGCGCGACAAGGGCCTGGACTTCGCCACCGTGCTGAAGCAGGCCCAGGCGCTGGGCTATGCCGAGGCCGACCCCACCTTCGACATCGAAGGCGTGGACGCGGCGCACAAGGTGACGCTGATGAGCGCCATCGCCTTCGGCGTGCCGGTGCAGTTCGACAAGGCCCATGTCGAGGGCATCACCGGCCTGCAGGCGGCCGACCTGCGCTACGCCGAGCAGCTCGGCTACCGCATCAAGCTGCTGGGCATCACCAAGCGGCGCGACGACGCCGGCGGCATCGAGTTGCGCGTGCACCCGACCCTGGTGCCCGCCAAGCGGCTGATCGCCAACGTCGAGGGCGCGATGAACGCGGTGGTGGTGCAGGGCGACGCGGTGGGCACGACGCTGTACTACGGCAAGGGCGCGGGCAGCGAGCCCACCGCCTCCGCGGTGATCGCCGACCTGGTCGACATCACCCGGCTGCACACCGCCGACCCCGACCACCGCGTGCCGCACCTGGCCTTCCAGCCCGACCACATGGCCGACACGCCCATCCTGCCGGTGGAGCAGGTGGTGACCTCGTTCTACCTGCGGCTGTCGGTGGCCGACGAGGCCGGCGTGCTGGCCAGCGTCACCGGCATCCTGGCCGGCCGCGGCATCTCCATCAGCGCCGTGCTGCAGCGGCCCAACCAGCCCGAGGGCGTCGACGACGCGCGGCAGACCGACCTCGTCATCCTGACCCACGACACCATGGAAGGCCGCATGCGCGAGGCGATCGCCGAACTGCAGGCGCTGGCGACCGTGCTGGCGCCGGTGGTCAGCCTGCGCAAGGAAGAGCTGGCCTGACCGCCGCAAGCGCATGAAGTACATCTCCACCCGTGGCGCGGCCGAGCGCCGCGGCTTCTCCGAGATCCTGCTCGAGGGCCTGGCGCCCGACGGCGGGCTGTACCTGCCGGAACGCTATCCGCAGGTCGACACCGCGACCCTGAAGGCCTGGCGCCGGCTGTCGTACGCCGACCTGGCCTTCCAGATCCTGTCGCTGTACATCGACGACATCCCGGCCGACGACCTGCACGGCATCTGCCGCCGCACCTACACCGAGGCCGTCTTCGGCACGCCGCAGATCGTGCCGTTGAAGACGCTGCAGCCGAAGCTGCACCTGGAGGCGTTGTCCAACGGCCCGACGCTGGCCTTCAAGGACATGGCCATGCAGCTGCTCGGCCAGCTCTTCGAGTACGAGCTGGGCCGGCGCGGGCAGACGCTGAACATCCTCGGCGCCACCTCGGGCGACACCGGCAGCGCCGCCGAGTACGCCATGCGCGGCAAACGTGGCGTGCGCGTCTTCATGCTGTCGCCGCACGGCCGCATGAGCCCCTTCCAGCAGGCGCAGATGTTCTCCCTGCAGGACGAGAACATCCACAACCTGGTGGTGCAGGGCGTCTTCGACGACTGCCAGGACATCGTGAAGGCGGTGTCCAACGACCTCGCCTTCAAGCGCCGCTACCGCATCGGCACCGTCAACTCGATCAACTGGGCACGGTTGCTGGCCCAGGTCGTCTACTACTTCGCCGGCTACTTCCAGGCCACCGAAGAGGACGGCCAGCCGGTGAGCTTCACCGTGCCGTCGGGCAACTTCGGCAACATCTGCGCCGGCCACGTGGCGCGCATGATGGGCCTGCCGATCGCCAGGCTGGTCTGCGCCACCAACGAGAACGACGTGCTCGACGAGTTCTTCCGCACCGGCACCTACCGCGTGCGCGCCAGCGCCGAGACGCACGAGACCTCCAGCCCGTCGATGGACATCTCCAAGGCGTCCAACTTCGAGCGCTTCGTCTACGACCTGCTCGGCCGCGACGGCCAGCGCACGGCCGCGCTGTTCCGCGAC
This sequence comes from Aquabacterium sp. J223, assembly GCF_024666615.1. Lineage (NCBI taxonomy): Bacteria > Pseudomonadati > Pseudomonadota > Betaproteobacteria > Burkholderiales > Sphaerotilaceae > Aquabacterium > Aquabacterium sp. J223. Next base: position 2,341,911 of record NZ_CP088297.1, read on the forward strand.
GCGGTGGAGGGCGACGGCCGCTTCACGCTCGCGCCGGAGGACTTCGCCCGCGTGCCGCGCGACTTCGGTTTCGTCTCCGGCCGCAGCACCCATGCCGACCGGCTGGCCACCATCCGCCACTGCTTCGATCGGTACGGCGTGATGATCGACACCCACACCGCCGACGGCTTGAAGGTGGCGCTCGAGCGGCGCGACCCGCAGGTGCCGATGATCGTGCTGGAGACGGCGCTGCCGGTGAAGTTCGCGGCCACGATCCGCGAGGCGCTGGGTCGTGAACCGGACCGGCCTGCGGCGCTGGACGGCATCGAGGCGGCGCCCAAGCGCTTCACGGTCGTGCCCGCCGACGTGCAGGCGGTGAAGGACCACATCGCCCGCCACTGTCCCGAGCTGTCGGCCGGCGTGGCCGCCGCGTCGGGCGGCTGAGGCGATGCACGTCGTCGCCTTCTGCGGCTGGTCGGGCTCGGGCAAGACCACCGTGCTCGAAGGCGTGATCGCGGCGCTGCGGGCGCAGGGGCGGTCGGTGTCGGTGATCAAGCACGCCCACCACCGCTTCGACATGGACCACCCGGGCAAGGACTCGTGGCGCCACCGCCAGGCCGGCGCCGGCGAGGTGCTCGTCGCCTCGCGCCACCGGCTGGCGCTGCTGCGCGAGTACCGCGAGCCGCTGGAGCACCGGCCGGCCGACCTGATCGCCGAACTGTCGCCCTGCGACTGGGTGCTGGCCGAGGGCTTCCGCCAGTCCGACCTGCCGAAGGTGGAGGTCTGGCGGACGGCGCCGGGCGAACCGCCGCTGTACCCCGACGATGCGGCCGTGATCGCGGTGGCCACCGACGACCCCGCGGCGCTGCCGCAGCGCCCGCGCCAGCCGGTGCTGCCGCTCAACGACCCACCGGCGATCGCCGCCTGGCTGCTCGACCAGGCGCCCCACCTGCGCTGGAACCCGGAGAACCGGTGATGCCTTCTGCCGCCGACCCCAAGGCCGCCCGGCCGCCGCTGCTGACGCTGGACGACGCCCTGGCGCAGCTGGCCGCCGGCGCCGCGGCCGCCCGCCTCGCCGAGACCGAGACGCTCAGCACCTTCGACGCCCTCGGCCGGGTGCTGGCGGCGCCGGTCACCTCGACCATCGACGTGCCGCAGCACGACAACAGCGCGATGGACGGCTACGCCCTGCGCGCGGCCGACGTGCCGGTGGCCGGCACCGTGCTGCCGGTGAGCCAGCGCATCGCGGCCGGCGGCGTCGGCGCCACGCTGCAGCCCGGCACGGCGGCGCGCATCTTCACCGGCGCACCGCTGCCGGCGGGCGCCGACGCGGTGGTCATGCAGGAGCAGTGCACCGCGCTGGACGGCGGCCAGGTGCGCATCGACACCGTCCCGACGGCGGGGCTGGCCGTGCGCCGAGCCGGCGAGGACGTGCCGCGCGGCGCGGAGGTGCTGGCCGCCGGCCGGCGCCTCAACCCGCAGGCGCTGGGCGTGGCCGCGGCGGTGGGCACCGCGCGGTTGACCGTGCTGCGGCGCCCGCGCGTGGCGCTGTTCTCCACCGGCGACGAACTGGTGATGCCGGGCCAGCCGCTGCCGCCGGGTGCCATCTACAACTCCAACCGCTTCCTGTTGCGCGGCCTGCTGCAGGCCGCCGGCTGCGAGGTGCAGGACCTGGGCATCGTGCCCGACGACCTCGGCGCCACCCGCGCCGCGCTGCGCGAGGCGGCCGCGGGCAACGACCTCATCGTCAGCTCCGGCGGGGTGTCGGTGGGCGAGGAAGACCACCTCAAGCCGGCGGTGCAGGCCGAGGGCGAATTGTCGCTGTGGTCGATCGCCATCAAGCCGGGCAAGCCGCTGGCCTTCGGCCGCGTGCGCCGCGGGGAGGGGGCGGGAGGGGCCGGCGGCCAGGCGCTGTTCCTCGGCCTGCCGGGCAACCCGGTGTCCAGCTTCATCACCTTCGTGCTCGCCGGCCGGGTGCTGCTGCACGCGCTGCAGGGCATGGACCCGGCGCTGCCGCGCGGCCTGCCGCTGCGCGCCGACTTCGACTGGCCGAAGCCGGACCCCAAGCGGCGCGAGTTCCTGCGCGTCAGCCTGAACGCCGCGGGTGGGCTCGACCTGTTCGGCCGCCAGGGCTCCGGCGTGCTCACCTCCACCGTCTGGGCCGACGGCCTGGTCGACCTGCCGGCCGGCACCGCGGTGCGACGTGGCGACACGGTGGTCTACCTGCCGCTGTCGCAACTGCTCGGCTAGGCATGTCGACCCCCGCCCGCTTCCGCTCACGACCCCCGAGGGGTGCTCAGGCCGCCTGGGGCGGCCCTGCGCCGGACTGAGCTCCTGTCATGCAGATCCACCTGCGCTACTTCGCCTCGCTGCGCGAGGCCCTCGGCCGCGGCGAGACGGTCATCCCGCCCGACGAGGTGGCCACGGTCGGCGCGCTGCGGCGCTGGCTCGCCGGGCGCGACGCCCGCCATGCCGACGTGCTGGCCCCCGGCCGCGCGCTGCGCTGTGCGCTCGACCAGACGATGGTGGCCGAGGACGCGCCGCTGCACGACGGCGCCGAAGTCGCGTTCTTCCCGCCGGTGACCGGCGGCTGAGCCGGCCGCCGGCAGCCTGCGTCAGCGCAGACCCATGAACCGGCGCAGCGCGTCGGTCAGGGCCCGGTCGTCGGTGTTGATCGCGTAGACCTCCGACATGTGGCTGTGGCCCAGCAGCTTGGCAAAGGTCGGGCACCGGCCGGCTGCGCACAGGGTCTGGCGCGCCTGCGCAGCCTGGCGCTGGAAGTCCATCGGGTCGAGTTCGGCGAAGGCGATGAACATCGGTACCGGTGCCTTTAGCATGCCGGGCAGGGCCGAGCGCTCGGCATGACGCGCCGGGTCGTCGCCGAAGTACGCCCTCAATGGCGGGTTGACCTCCGCGGTCGTGGTGTCGAACAGCCCTGACAGCAGGATGGCGCCGGCCAGTCCGGTGTCGGGCGCCACCCAGAAGCGCGGATGACCGACGTACTGCGCCACATGCGCCGCCCCGGCCGAGTGCCCCATCAGCCAGATGCGCGACGGGTCGCCGCCCTGCGCTGCGACGTTGGCCTTCACCCATCGCAGTGCGGCGGCCAGGTCCTCCTGCGCGCCCGGCCACTGCGTGTGCGGCGCCAGGCGGTAGGTGATGTTCACCGCCACCATGCCCTGGCCCAGCGCCCACAGTGCGATGTTGTCGTAGAAAGGGCTGTCGCCCGTGCGTCGGTCACCGCCGACGAAGGCGCCGCCATGCACAAAGACCAGCACCGGCCGCGGTGCGCCGCCGGCCGCGGCGGGCGCGAACAGGTCCAGCAGGTGGCGAGCTTGCGGACCGTAGGCGATGCCACGGCTCACGCGCACGCCGGCATACGGTTCCTTCTTTTGCAGCGGCGCATAGAGCGGCGCGGTGGCTGGCGGCGCGACGACCGGGCCGATGACGCGCAACGCCTGCTCCATGGCCGGCGGCACCTGCGACAGAAGGGCGCCGTCCCCGGTAGGGCCGGGCGACGACGCGCAGCCTGCGAGCGCGAGCGCGACGGCCAGGGCGAGAAAGCGAGCGTGTGACCGGAGGGAGGTATTCATGCCGTATGCGGAATATCAACACGGGGGCGATTCTGGATAGTCGCGGCCGGAAAAGGCGCCTGGGGGGAAGCACCGGCTGGACAGGACGCCCGATGCCACAATTCGTGTCATGAATCGGGCGCCGAAACGGGTGCACATCACCCCTGAGGATTTCGACCTGGGCGCCGAGGTGGCGGCCCTGCATGTCGACGATGGCGGCACCGGTGCCGTCGCCAGCTTCGTCGGCGTGGTGCGCCAGCCGGCGAGCGGGCCGGCGCTCGCCGCGCTCGAGCTCGAGCACTACCCCGGCATGACCGAGCGGGCCATCGAGGCGATGGTCGACGACGCGGTGCGGCGCTTCGGCCTGCGCGCGGCGCGGGTGGTGCACCGCGTCGGCCGGCTGGCGCCGGGCGCGCAGATCGTGCTCGTGGCCGTCAGTGCGCCGCACCGCCGTGCCGCCTTCCAGGGCTGCGAGTTCCTGATGGACTACCTGAAGACCCAGGCCCCGTTCTGGAAGAAGGAAGAGACGGCCGACGGCTGCGCCCGCTGGGTCGATGCCCGGGTGGAAGACGACGCGGCGCTGGCGCGTTGGGGGCTGGCGCCGGCGCCCAACGCCGGCGTGGCGGGTCGATGAAGCGCGGGCCGAGCGAGGCGCCGACGTGAACGTCGAGTTGCGGCATGCGCTGGGCCGCTTCGCCACCGGGGTCGCCATCGTCAGCTGCCGTTCGGCCGACGGCCAGGCCGCCGGGTTGACGGTCAACTCCTTCGCCGCGCTGTCGCTGCAGCCGCCGCTGGTGTTGTGGTCGCTGCGCCGGGCGAGCACGCTGCTGGCCGCCTTCCAGGGCGCCGCGCACTTCGCGGTCAACGTGCTGGCGGAGGCGCAGGTGGACCTGTCGCGCCAGTTTGCCGGCGCCGGCCTGGACCGCTTCGCCGAGGGCCACTGGCGCCTGGGCCACGAAGGGCTGCCGCTGCTCAACGGCGCGGCGGCGACCTTCGAGTGCGAGACCCGCTCCTGCCAGCCGGCGGGCGACCACCTGCTCTTCATCGGCGAGGTGCTGCACTTCGAGCAGCAGGCGGTCGCCCCGCTGGTCTTCCACGGCAGCCGCTACCACGCGCTGGGGCCGCCGCTCTGACCGCCGGTCGGCCGGCGCCGCCCTTGAAATGGGCCCGGTGCCCCACAACTCCGCGTCAGTAGATCTGGAGTTCCCATGCGCATCGACAAGCTGACCACGGCCTTCCAGCAGGCCCTCGCCGACGCCCAGAGCCTGGCGGTCGCGCGCGACAACCCGTACATCGAGCCGGCGCACGTGCTGCTGGCCATGCTGCAGCAGCCGGACGGCCCGAAGGCGCTGCTCGACCGCGCCGGTGCCAACACCGCGGCGCTGAAGACGGCGATGGAGACGTCGATCCAGGCGCTGCCCACGGTGCAGGGGGCGGCCCGGTGCAGCCCGGGCGCGACCTGGTGCAGCTGCTGCAGGCCGCCGACAAGGAGGCCGGCAAGCGCGGCGACCAGTTCATCGCCAGCGAGATGTTCCTGCTCGCCCTGGCCGACGCGAAGACCGACCTCGGCGGCGTGGTGCGCGGCCATGGCCTGAACCGCAAGTCGCTGGAGGCCGCCATCACGGCCGTGCGCGGCGGCGCGCCGGTCGACTCGGCCGACGCCGAGGGCCAGCGCGAGGCGCTGAAGAAGTACACGCTCGACCTCACCGAGCGCGCCCGCCAGGGCAAGCTCGACCCGGTGATCGGCCGCGACGAGGAGATCCGCCGCGCCATCCAGGTGCTGCAGCGGCGCAGCAAGAACAACCCGGTGCTGATCGGCGAGCCCGGCGTCGGCAAGACCGCCATCGTCGAAGGGCTGGCGCAGCGCATCGTCAACGGCGAGGTGCCGGAGACGCTGAAGGACAAGCGCGTGCTGGTGCTGGACATGGCGGGCCTGCTGGCCGGCGCCAAGTTCCGCGGCGAATTCGAGGAGCGGCTGAAGGCCGTGCTGAAGGAGGTCTCGCAGGACGAGGGCCGCATCATCCTGTTCATCGACGAGCTGCACACCATGGTCGGCGCCGGCAAGGCCGAGGGCGCCATCGACGCCGGCAACATGCTCAAGCCCGCGCTGGCGCGCGGCGAGCTGCACTGCATCGGCGCCACCACGCTGGACGAGTACCGCAAGCACGTCGAGAAGGACGCCGCGCTGGAGCGCCGCTTCCAGAAGGTGCTGGTCGACGAGCCCAGCGTCGAGGCCACCATCGCCATCCTGCGCGGCCTGCAGGAGAAGTACGAGGTTCACCACGGCGTGGAGATCACCGACCCGGCCATCGTCGCCGCGGCCGAGCTGAGCCACCGCTACATCACCGACCGCTTCCTGCCCGACAAGGCGATCGACCTGATCGACGAGGCCGCGGCCAAGATCAAGATCGAGATCGACTCCAAGCCCGAGGCGATGGACCGGCTCGACCGCCGCATGATCCAGCTCAAGATCGAGCGCGAGGCGGTGAAGAAGGAGAAGGACGAGGCCTCGCAGCGCCGGCTTGGCCTGATCGAGGACGAGCTGACGCGCCTGCAGCGCGAGTACGACGACCTGGAGGAGATCTGGACCGCCGAGAAGGCGCAGGCCCTGGGCTCGGCGCACGTCAAGGAGGAGATCGACCGCATCCGCTTCCAGATCGAGGAGTTCAAGCGCAAGGGCAACTTTGACAAGGTCGCCGAGCTGCAGTACGGCAAGCTGCCCGAGCTGGAGAAGCGGCTGAAGGAGGCGCAGGCCGACGAGGCCGGCAAGAAGGATGCGGGCCGGCCGCAGCTGCTGCGCACGCTGGTCGGCGCCGAGGAGATCGCCGAGGTGGTGGCGCGGGCCACCGGCATCCCGGTGTCCAAGCTGATGCAGGGCGAGCGCGACAAGCTGCTGCAGATGGAGGCGCGCCTGCACGAGCGGGTGGTCAGCCAGGACGAGGCCATCACCGCGGTGAGCGACGCCATCCGCCGTTCGCGCGCCGGGCTGTCGGACCCGAACCGGCCGTACGGCTCCTTCCTCTTCCTCGGCCCCACCGGCGTGGGCAAGACCGAGCTGTGCAAGGCGCTGGCCGGCTTCCTGTTCGACAGCGAGGACCACCTCATCCGCATCGACATGAGCGAGTTCATGGAGAAGCACTCGGTCAGCCGCATGATCGGCGCGCCGCCCGGCTACGTCGGCTACGACGAGGGCGGCACGCTGACCGAGGCGGTGCGCCGCAAGCCCTACAGCGTGGTGCTGCTGGACGAGGTGGAGAAGGCCCACCCCGACGTGTTCAACGTGCTGCTGCAGGTGCTCGACGACGGCCGGCTCACCGACGGCCAGGGCCGCACGGTCGACTTCAAGAACACCGTCATCGTCATGACCAGCAACCTGGGCTCGCACCAGATCATGGCCATGGCCGGCGAACCGTACGAGCTGGTCAAGGACGCGGTGTGGGCCGAGGTGCGCTCGCACTTCCGGCCGGAGTTCCTCAACCGCATCGACGAGACGGTGGTGTTCCATGCGCTGGACCAGCGCCACATCGAATCGATCGCGAAGATCCAGCTCAAGGGCCTGGAGCAGCGGCTGGAGAAGATGGAGATGAAGCTGGACGTCAGCCCCGCCGCGCTGGCCGAGCTGGCCAAGGTCGGCTTCGACCCGGTGTTCGGCGCCCGGCCGCTGAAGCGCGCCATCCAGCAGCGCATCGAGAACCCGGTGGCCAAGCTCATCCTGGAAGGCCGGTTCGGGCCGAAGGACGTGATCCCGGTGGACGTGGAGGGCGGGACGTTCAGCTTCTCGCGGGTGGTCCATTGAGGACGCGGCGCCGCGCAGGAAACCACGCCCCCCGGGTCCTCCGGAGCCGCTCCTAGAATCCGCGCCTTCCCGTCCCGCAGCGGCCCGCTCAGGGCCCGTGCCGCATGACCGCCAAGCCCGCCCGATCCTCCGCCGCGCCCGTCGTCATCGTCGGTGCCGGCCTGGCGGGGCTGGCGGTGGCGCTGCACCTGGCGGCCAGCCGGCCGGTGGTGGTGCTGGCCAAGCGGGGGGCTGGACGAGGGCGCCACCGCCTGGGCGCAGGGCGGCATCGTCGGCGTGCTGGGCGACGACGACAGCGTCGAATCCCATGTGCGCGACACCCAGGAGGCCGGCGCCGGCCTGGTCGACGAGGACACCGCGCGCTTCATCGCCGAACACAGCGCCGAGGCGGTGGCCTGGCTGGTCGAGCAGGGCGTGCCTTTCTCGCCCGACCCCGCCGGCCCGCTGGGCCTGCACCTGACGCGCGAAGGCGGCCATGCGGTGCGCCGCATCGCCCATGCCGCCGACGCCACCGGCCGCGCCATCCACCAGGCGCTGCTGGCGCGGGTGAAGGAGCACCCCAACATCACGCTGCGCGAGCGCTGGATGGCGGTGGACGTCATCACCTCGCGCCACCTGAAGCGGCAGGAGCCGGCGCGCTGCTACGGCGTCTACGCGCTGGACATCGAACGCCAGCGGGTGGAGACGCTGCCCGCCGCCGCGGTGGTGCTGGCCACCGGAGGCGTGGGCAAGGTCTACCGCTACACCAGCAACCCCGACACCGCCACCGGCGACGGCATCGCCATGGCCTGGCGGGCCGGCTGCCGGGTGGGGAACATGGAGTTCATCCAGTTCCACCCGACCTGCCTCTACCACCCGCAGGAGCGCAGCTTCCTCATCACCGAGGCGCTGCGCGGCGAGGGCGCGACGCTGAAGCTGCCCTCCACCGGCCCTTCGGACCCGGGCGGCCTGCGCTTCATGCCGGCGCACGACGACCGCGGCGAGCTGGCGCCGCGCGACATCGTCGCCCGCGCCATCGACTTCGAGATGAAGCGCCACGGCCTGGACCATGTGTGGCTGGACGCCACGCACCTGGGCGCCGGCTTCCTCAAGGAGCACTTCCCGACCATCTACGAACGGTGCCTCGGGCTGGGCATCGACATCACGAAGGACTGCATCCCGGTGGTGCCGGCGGCGCACTACACCTGCGGCGGCGTGGTCACCGACCTGCACGGCCGCAGCGACCTGCCCGGGCTCTACGCGGTGGGCGAGACCACCTACACCGGGCTGCACGGCGCCAACCGGCTGGCCAGCAACTCGCTGCTGGAATGCGTGGTGCTGGGCCGCACCTGCGCCCGGGCCATCGACGCCATCGCGCCGTCGGACGTGCCGCCGCTGCCCGCCTGGGACGAGAGCCAGGTGCACGACGCCGACGAGCAGGTGGTCATCGCCCACAACTGGGACGAGCTGCGGCTGATGATGTGGAACTACGTCGGCATCGTGCGCACGACCAAGCGGCTGGAGCGTGCGCTGCACCGCATCGACCTGCTCAAGCGCGAGATCGGCGAGTACTACGCCAACTTCCGCGTCAACCGCGACCTGCTCGAGCTGCGCAACTTGGTCGACTGCGCCGAGCTCATCGTGCGTTCGGCCCTGCTGCGGCACGAAAGCCGCGGGCTGCACTTCAGCCGCGACTACCCGGGCACGCTGCCCGCCAGCTTCCCGACGGTGCTGATCAATACCCAGCGGCGTGGCTGAGGTCGGCGGCGTCGTGCGGCGTCAGCAGCAGCCGGTCGGTGGGGTAACCGCGGCCGGCCAGCGTGTCGACGATGCGGGCCAGCTCCTGCGGCGGCAAGGCGGGCGAGCGGGCCAGCACCCACAGGTTCTCGCGTCGCGGCTCGCTCACCACCGCCCAGCGGTACTGCGGGTCGAGCAGCACCACCCAGTAGTCGCCGCGGGCGCCGGGCAGGCGCTTCAGCCATCCCGGCAGGAAGCTCACCTTCAGCCGGGCGTTGCTGCGGTCCGTCGGCACGGCCAGGCCCTCGGCCGTCTTCACCTCGCCCTCCAGCGTGCGGCAGCGGTTGGTCACCCGGACGCCGCCGTCGGCCAGCGGCTCGTAGCGCGCCGTCACGTCGCGGGCACAGTCGGACTGGAAGCGGTTCGGCAGCCGGGCGAGTTCGTACCAGGTGCCGGCGTAGCGCTTGAGGTCCACTGCCGGCACGCTGCGCACCGGTGGCACCTCGCTGCCCTGCCGCGCCGCCCAGGCCAAGGGCAACAGCGGCAGCCACAACGACAGGATGAGGGCGGTGCTCAGGCGGACCATGGCGTGCTCCAGTGTTGCCCCCGACTCTAGGCGCCGGTTCGGCGGGCCACTGCCGGGCGGTCGCGCGTCAGGCTGAGGGCGGGGGCTGACAGCATGGGCATGCGGCTGTTCTTCGCGCTGTGGCCTGTGCCGCCGGTGCGGGACGCCCTCCTGGCGGTGCAGGCGGCGTGGCGCTGGCCCGCCACCGCGCGTCCCACGCGCCGCGAACGGCTTCACGTCACGCTGCTGTTCCTCGGCATGGTGCCGGCGGAACGGTTCGACCCGCTGCTGCACGCCGTCGACCGCGGCGGCGTCCTCGCGCACGGGGAACTGGCGCTCGACAACTGCGCGCTGTGGCACGGCGGCCTCGCAGTGCTGGAAGCCGGTCGTCGGTGTGCGCCGCTGCAGGCGCTGCATGAGCGGCTGAAGACGGCGGCGGCGTCGGTCGGCCTGCCCACGCAGGCGCGGCGCTACCGGCCGCACGTCACGCTCGCCCGCCAGGCCGACGGTGCGGCGATGCCGGCGTCACCGCCCTGCATCGCCTGGCCGATCGACGGCTTCGTGCTGGTCGCGTCCGAGGGCGCGCGGGGCTATCGCCCGGTCGCCGCGTGGGACGCGAGGGGCCGGCGCGCCGGTTGAGCCGGGCCGGCCGCGGGCCTCACTGGCCCTTGCGCTTGGACACTTCGTTGCCGACCACACCGCCGGCGATGGCGCCGCCGACCGTGCCCAACGTGCTGCCGCCGGTGATGACGGAGCCGGCCACGCCGCCGACACCGGCGCCGATGGCGGTGTTGCGCTCGCGCGGGGTCATGCTGCAGCCGGTGGTGGCGATGGCGCCGACCAGGGTGGCGGCCACGACGAGGGAGCGGGTGAGGTTCATGACGATCTCCTGGGTGTGAAGGGCCGCCTGCGGCGGGCCCGGTACCGTCACTTTGGTGCGGCCCGGAAGAGGGCGCCATCGGGCCCGCGTCCGTCGTCCTGTCCGCGTCCTGCACCCACCGTGTCAGGCGAGGCCGACGGCAGGCGGGCCGGTCAGCGCAGCGCGGCGATGCGTCCGGCCAGGTCGGCGATGCCGGCCTCGCCGAGGTCCTCCGCCACCACGCGCCGCGCCTGGTCCAGCCGCTGCAAGTGGGCGCGTTGGGAGCGGGCGTACAGCGGGTCGTAGTGCTCGCGCATCAGCGCCTCGAACAGCGGCGCCAGGGCGCCTTCGCGGGCCCAGCCCTGCCAGCGGTCCAGCGTCTCGCGGGCGTGCAGTTCGCGCAGCAGGCCGATCTGGCCGGCCAGCCGTTCGCCGTCGTCGCCGAGGTAGGCGTAGTCGCGCAGCAGGTAGGCCAGCCGGGCCTCGGCCGTGGCCGCGATCTCGATGCACGGGCTGGCGCGCAGCGCGTCGAGCAGCGGCAGCGGCACGTTGAGCCGGCCGATGCGGTTGCTCTCGGCCTCGACGTACAGCGGCCGCGCCGGATCGGCCCGCTCCAGCACCGTGGCCAGCGCGGTCTCGAAGGCCTTCTGCGAGGGCTGCGGCGTGCCGGGCAGGGCGCCCAGCACCGAGCCCTTGTGCCGGGCCTCGCCTTCGAGGTCCAGCACCTGTTCGCCGCGCTCGGCCAGCGCCTTCAGCAGCGCCGTCTTGGCGCTGCCGGTGGGGCCGCTCAGCACCCGGTACTGCAGCCGCGGGGCCCGCTGCTCGACCAGGGCGATGACGTGCCGGCGCCAGCTCTTGTAGCCCCCGGCCAGCTGCTGCGCGTCCCAGCCCACCAGCCGCAGCCACTGCACCATCGAGCCCGACCGCAGGCCGCCGCGCCAGCAGTAGACCAGCGGGCGCCAGCCCTTGGGCTTGTCGGCGAAGCGTTCGGCCAGGTGGCGCGCCAGGTTGGCCGCCACCATCGCGCCGCCGATGCGCCGCGCCTCGAACGCACCCTGCTGCTTGTAGACGGTGCCGACGATGCGCCGCTGGTCGTCGTCGAGCACCGGGCAGCTGAGGGCGCCGGGGATGCGGTCCTCCGCGAATTCGGACGGCGAACGGGCGTCGATGATGTCGTCGAAGGCGTGGCGTTCCTCGACGCCGACCGGGCGGCCGCTCATGATGTCGGCCCCTCGGCCGCCGGGGACGTCGGCCGATCCCCCGAGGGCATCGCGGGGCGGCTCGGGGCGGCCCGGCGCCGGGCCCGCGTCCCGCTCGCGACAATGCGGGCCTTGCCAAGAAGGATTGAAGTGACCACTGCTGATGACATTCGTCTGACCGCCTTCTCGCACGGCGGCGGCTGCGGCTGCAAGATCGCGCCGGGGGTGCTGGCCGACATCCTGTCGCGCACGCCCGCCGGCGTGCTGCCGCCCGAACTGCTGGTCGGCATCGAGACCGCCGACGACGCGGCGGTCTACCGCCTCAACGACCAGCAGGCGCTGGTCGCCACGACCGACTTCTTCACGCCGATTGTCGACGACCCGCACGACTTCGGCCGCATCGCCGCGACCAACGCGCTGTCCGACGTCTACGCCATGGGCGGCACACCCATCCTGGCGCTGGCCATCGTCGGCATGCCGCTGGACAAGCTGCCGCTGGCGGTGATCGGCCGCATCCTCGACGGCGGCGCCTCGGTCTGCCGCGACGCCGGCATCCCGATCGCCGGTGGCCATTCGATCGACGTGCTGGAGCCGATCTACGGCCTGGTCGCCATCGGCCTGGTGCACCCCGACCGGATCAAGCGCAACGCCGGCGCGCGGGCCGGCGACCGGCTGGTGCTGGGCAAGCCGCTGGGCGTGGGCGTGCTGTCGGCGGCCTTGAAGAAGGGCCGGCTGGACGCCGCGGGGTATGCCGAGATGATCGAGCACACCACACGGCTCAACCGCGTCGGCGCCGACCTGGCCGCGCTCGAGGGCGTGCACGCGCTGACCGACGTCACCGGCTTCGGCCTGGCCGGCCATGCGCTGGAGATGGCGCGTGGGGCGCGCCTGGCGGCGCAGGTGCGGCTGTCCGCGCTGCCCCTGATCCAGCGCGCCGCTGACTTCGCCCGCGATGGCCTGGCCACGGGCGCCTCCGCGCGCAACTGGGCCGGCTACGGCGCCGAGGTGGACTGGCCGGCCGGTGCGGCCGACTGGCAGCGCACGCTGGTGACCGACCCGCAGACCAGCGGCGGCCTCCTGGTGGCGTGCGCGGCCGACGCGGTCGACGCGGTGCTGGGGCGCTTTCGTTCGGCCGGCTTCGCCGAGGCGGCGGAGATCGGCGCGCTGGCCGACGGCGCGCCGCGGCTGGGCTTCGTCTAGCGGGAGGCGGGCGACGCCGGCGGGGCAGCGACTGGCGCCGAGGCGGCCGCCGCCACCGCCTTCGCCCGCACGCACAGCGGGTGGTCCGCCTGTTCGGGCGCGGTGCAGGTCTCGCGCAGGCAGCGCCGCAGTTCCTCGCCTTCGAGCGCGCCGCAGGCCGCGCCCGGCGTGATGCCGGCCTCCAGCGCCTGGCCGGGCAGCATGCGGGACACACCCTCCAGCGCCAGCGCGGTGTCGCGCTGGTAGAGCACGTAGCCGCCGGCGGCCAGCGCCAGCGCGCCCAGCACCGCGACCAGCCCGGCGCGTTGCAGCAGCCCGCGCACGCCGACCGCGGCGCGCGGCGCCGCCCCGTCCAGGCCGTCGTCCGGCTGCGAGTCGGCGGGGTCGTCGAGCAGCGCCTCGAAGCGCGAGGGCGGCAAGGTGGTGCTCGGCGGGGGGATGCGGGCGCCGACACCGGCGAACGCGACGGCGGCGGGGGGCGGCGGCCGAGACGCCGGCCCGCCGGCGGCAGTGGCGGCGGCCGTGGCCGCGGGCGCGCCCTCGGCCGGGGTCAGCCGCGGCGGCTCGCGGCGGGGCACGGGCTGCAGCTCCGGCGGCGGCTCGCCCCCCGGGGCCGCCGCCCGCCCAGCGCGGCACGGCCGGCGCCTCGCCGCCGGCCGGCACGCCGGGGTGCAGCGGCACGACGGTGGCCGGGCGGGCGGCCGGAGTGTCGGCCGGTTTGGCGCCCATCGTCATGCGGATCAGCGCGTCCACCCGGGGCTCGCCATGGCCGGCGGTGATCGCGCGCAGGGCACGGCGCCATTCCTCGACGCTGCCCGGCCGGCCGGCCGGGTGCAGCGACATCGCGCGGTCGATCTCGGCCAGCAGGCGCTCGTCGCAGCCGCCGGTCTCGATCAGCGGCAGGCTGGCCAGCGGCAGGAAGGCCTCTTCGTCCTCGTCGCGCAGCACCGCCGACGGCGGTGTGCGGCCGGTGAGGGCGAAGCGCGCCAGCGCCGCCAGCGCGTGCAGGTCGGTCCAGGGGCCGGGCGAGCCGCTGGCCCGGCTGGGCCGGTGCTGTTCCAGCGGCGCATAACCGGGGTTGACCACCCGCTCCAGCGGTGCCTCGCGAGGCTGCAGCAGCCGGCGCGAGGCGCCGAAGTCCAGCAGCAGCGGCCGGCCGTCGGGCCGCAGCAGCACGTTGTCGGGGGCGATGTCGCCGTGCAGGCGGCCGGCCTCGTGCAGCGACTGCACGGCGCCGAGCAGCGGTTTCAGCAGCCCGTCGCGCAGCCAGTCCTCGCTCGGCGGCTGCGACTGGCGCTCGCGCCAGGCGGCCAGGCTTTCGCCCTCGAGCCGGGCGCTGACCCAGCCGCCCTCGTCGTCGCCCACCCACCAGCGCTCCACGCGCAGCAGGCAGGGGTGGTCCAGCCGTGCCAGCAGCCGGGCGCCGTGGACGAAGGCCTCCAGCGCGCGCACCAGCGAGGCATGCGGACCCGGCAGCGGCCGGAAGTGCTTGACCGTGACGCGGGCGCCCGAGGCCAGGTCGGTGCCGAAGTAGACATGGCCCCAGCCGCCCTCGCTGACCACCCGCTCCAGCCGGCAGCCGCCCAGCACCTCGCCGGGCATGAACGGCGCGCGGCCGGGCAGGGGAGGGCGTTGGTGCATGGGTCGGGTCGGCGAGGGCGTCGGGGTGGGGTTATAGCAAGTTCGGCCGGCCGGTCGGCCTAGAAGCCGCCGTGCCAGGCCAGCGTCAGCGACCTCGAGTGGGCGCCGCTGCCCAGGCGGTCGGTGGCGGCGTGCAGCCGCCAGCCGCGCCAGCCCACGCCGACGCCCAGGCGCCGCTCGTGGAAGCGCCAGCCGATGGCGCTGAACCGGTCGCCGGCCCGGTGCTCCCAGGTCAGGCGGGGCAGCAGGCCGAAGTCGGTCAGCCAGTCGGTGGCCAGTTCCAGCCGGTGGGCGGGTTGCACCGCCCAGCCCAGCCGGGCGGTCCAGCGCTGGGGCGCCGCCGCGGTGTGGCCCGTCTGCGAGTTGCGGCCCTGCACCAGCGGCCGGTAGAGCAGGAAGCCGTCGGCGTCGTAGGACTGGGTGCTGGTCGACAGGCTGGCCGACTGCTGCGGGATGCCGCGCCAGTGCAGCCAGCCGAGGTCGCGCACGGCGAGCGCCGCGTCCCAGCCGCGGTCGGCCCACGCCACTTCGCCGTTGAGCAGCAGGCCCATGCCATGCGCCTCGAACCCCTGCAGGAAGGGCGCGTCGAGGCGGTCGTAGGTTTCCACCGAGCGCAGGTCGAAGGCGTAGCCGCGGGTGGCGGCGGTGTAGCCCACCGGCCCGTCGATGCGGCGTTCGCGCCAGCGGGTCAGCAGCAGGCCCTGGGCGCCCAGACGCAGCGTCCACGACGGGCCGAGCGCGAAGCGGCGCTCGGCGTCCGCCCCGACGCCGGCGAAGCCGCGCAGGCGGGCGTCGACCTGCCACTGGCGGTCGACGTCGGCGGGCGCGGCCTTGTTGACCTGCGCCAGCAGTTCCACCGCGTCGCGGTTGAGCACCAGCGTGGCCCGGCTGCGCGCGAGCAGGCCGAAGGTCCAGGCCCCGGAGGACCGGGCCAGGCGCACCTCCTCGTCGAGGTAGGCCAGGTTGCGGCCGTCGCGCGGCCGCAGGCGCCGGTGGTCCTCGTCGGCCAGGTCGGCCAGCGGCAGCGCGTCGCTGTGGCGGTCCGAATGGAGCTCCAGCTGCCAGGTCTGCGCGCTGGCCGGCGTGGCGATGCAAGCGGCGAGCGCGGTCCAGGCGGCGACCCCGACGGCGGCCACGGCGCGCCGCGGGCGGCGGGACGTCGGAGGAAGGGCGGGAACAACATGGTCGTCCTGGAGCAAAAGGGGCCCGGCGAACCGGGCCCCGGGGCCGTCGAAGGGTGTCCGAGCGTCAGAAGCCCAGGTCCAGCGAGACGAAGGTCTGGTCGGTGAAGGTGAGCAGGCCGTTGCCGCGGTTCAGGCTGCCGATGGTGGTGCCGCCCTTGCGCAGCGGGATGGTCGCCGCGCTGCCGTCCCAGGTCAGGGTGAGCTCGGAGGCCGCCTCGGTCAGCGTGTACACCGGCGAGGCGGTGTCGAGCGCGGAACCGGTGAGCGTCACCACCCGGGTCGGCGCCGTGGCACCGGCCGCGAAGCTGCGGTACTGCGCGTTCACCGAGGCCACGTTGTCCTGGTGGCTGCCGATCGACGTGCCGAGGGTCAGCTCCAGCGTCGGCCGCTGCGGCGCGGTGACCGTGCCCTTGAAGCTCATGGCGGTGGTGAAGGTGTTGGACGCGCTGTCGGCCAGCCCCGCGTCGTAGTTGCCGTAGCCGGTCACGGTCAGCTCGAGCGTGCCGGTCAGGAACTCGGTGACGTTGCTGCCGTCGAGGGTGCTGAAGCGACCGCTGGCCACCAGCTTGGTCGGCAGGTGCGAGCGCAGGCTCTTGTCCCAGGCCGACTCGGTGAGCTGCAGCGAGCCGTCGAACTTCGCGCCCGGCGTGGTCCAGACGATCTGCCCGCCACCGGTGAACAGGTCACCGCCGGCCGGGGCCACGGCGCTGGGCGACTGCGGGGCCACGAAGTTGCCATTGGCGTCGCGGGACACCGGGAACTCGTTGGCGGTCAGCGACTTCACCTCCAGCGTGCCTTCGACGTTGCCGTCCGCCTTGTAGGCGATCAGGCTGCCGTTGATCGTCACCGCCTCCGTCTTCGGCGCGCTGATGGTGCGGGTGCCGCTGATGTCGATGGTGTGCCGCGTGTTGACCAGTGCCGAGCCGCCCTGCTCGAAGGCGCCGGGCAGGCCGCCCTTGATGGTGACGGCGGTGACGTGGCCGTCGCCGTTCGTCGTGCTGGTCACCGTGCCCGAGTAGCCGTCGGCCTGCAGGGCGACGTTGGCCACCTGGGCGCCGTTGACGAAGTCGGTGCGACGGGCCCGGGTGGCGTAGGTGAAGCTGCCGGCCTCGCTGCCGGGGTTCAGCGTGAAGCCGTGGCGCCAGTGCTGCGTCGTGTTGCCGGCCAGGCTGACGAAGTAGGTCGCACGGCAGCCGATGAAGTTGGCGTTGCCGGCGTTGCTGGCCTGGGTGGTCAGCGCCGAGTCCTGGTACAGCGTGCAGCCGACGGCGCTGATGGCGTCCGGGTCGGCGATCAACTGGCTTGGCGTGACGCCGAAGCCCTTGCCCCGGTTCGGGGTGGTCGTCCGACCGGCCTTGTAGTCGTTGTACAGGTCGATGCCGACGATGATGGCGCTGGTGTCCTTGGCCAGCACGTCCAGCGGCACCTGCACGTCGCGCATTGCCGTGCGGAACTTGAACGCCTGCTGGTTCACCGCGCCGGTGGCCGAGGCGGTCGCCCCGCCGCCGCTGAACAGCGCGAGCCAGTCGGAGCGCAGGTTGTTGAACAGTGACTTGGCCGACGCGATGGCGGTGGCGGTGCCGCTTTCCACCGCGGCGGGCGCGGCGCAGGTGGTGCCGCTGCAACCCAGGTTGGCGACGGCCACGCCCAGTTCGGCGCTGGACACGACGGCCTGCACCTCGGGCTTGGCCAGCACGGTGGCGACGGCGCCCTGCAGCGCGGCCGACACGTCGGTGCTGCCGGTGCTCAGCTTGAGGGTGGTGGTGCTGGTGGCGGCGGCCAGGGTGCTGACCACGCAGTCGACGGCGCCGGCGTTGCAGCCCAGGCTGCCGGCGGCCGCCAGCTGGGCCACGCTGCCCAGCAGCACGGCCATCTGCTTCTGCTCCGGCGTGGTGGCGTTGGCCAGCGGCTTGACGTCGACCGCGATCGGGTCGAAGCCCAGCAGCGTCTGCACCGTGGCCTTGGCCTGGCTCACGTTGGCGGCGGACAGGCCGCCGCTGGCCTTGGCGGCCGCGGCCACCGCCATCTCGCTGAAGGGCGTGATCGCGGCATTGGTGCTGACGGTGCCGGAGGCGGCCGGCACGACCACCGACCGCATGGAGAAGCCCGCCGGCAGCGGCTTGACTGGCCGTCGGCCTCGTCGAGGTGCGTGGTGCCGGCGTTGGCGGTCACCCGCACCACGTAGGGCTGGCCGGCCGTGCCGTCGAAGCTCAGGCTGTACCGGCCGAGGGCGTCGGTGGTGGTGGTCTTCAACGCGGTCGTCGACAGCGTCCCGTCGGGGTTGACGGCGTAGACACCGACGTCCGCGTTGGCCATCAGGCCCTTGGCCGCGGTGCCGCTCAGGCTGACGCTGCTGGCCTGGCCGACCGCCGCACCGTCGCCGCCGCCGCCGCAGGCGGTCAGCAGGCTGGCCGCCGCCATGGCGGCCCAGGCGAGCGGAATGTTCTTCGTCATGCTTCAGTTCCCCCTCGAAGTGAATCGTCATGCCCTAAATGGGTGCGCGAATTCTCTTCATCGGTGCCACCACCGAAGCGGTCAAACGGCTTGCATTTCGTGTACTTATTCCGGCTTCCGTCCCGCCGCTTCGCGACGCCACAAGGCCTAGAAGGGTGGCCGGCTGTCGAGCGCCAGCCGCAGGGCGACGGCCGGGTGCGGCAGCGCCAGCGCGCTGGCGTGCAGCATCAGCCGCGGCGCCGCCGCCTCGACCGCCGGGCTGGCGTACAGCGGATCGCCCAGCAGCGGATGGCCGATGGCGGCCAGGTGCACCCGCAACTGGTGCGAGCGGCCGGTCACCGGCGCCAGCAGCAGTCGGGTGACGGGCCGGCCGTCGGGCAGGTGGCCGTGTGCCAGCACCTTCCAGCGGGTGAGGCTGGGCTTGCCGTGCGCGTGGTCGACCCGCTGCCGTGGCCGGGCCGGCCAGTCGGCGCCCAGCGGCAGCTCGATGCGCCCCCAGCCGCCGTCGCCGTCCGCCGGGGCCAGGTGGCCGTCGGCCACGGCCACATACCGCTTGTCCACCTGCCGCCGTTCGAAGGCCATCGACAGCCGACGCTGCGCGGCGTCGCTGCAGGCGAAGAGCATCAGCCCGGAGGTGCCCATGTCGAGCCGGTGCACCACGCGCGCGTCGGGCCAGCGGGGCAGCAGCCGGTGGTGCAGGCAGTCCTGGCCCTCCGGCCCGCGGCCGGCCACCGACAGCAGGCCGGCCGGCTTGACGGCCACCAGCAGGTGGGCGTCGCGCCAGAGCACGACCGGCGGCGGCACGGTCGGGGTGGGCGTCGCGCGGGGGGCGCCCGGACGGCCCCGGTGCGGGCGGGGGTGGCGGCGACAGGTGGGGCGGCGACGTCATGCGGCGGCAGACCGTAGCAGACGCCACACGCCGTCGCCGGGTCGCCGAGGACCGGCGACGACAATCGCTGGATGAGCATGCCCGCCCGCCGTCTCCGCCTCGCCCTGCCCATGCCATGGCCGCTGGCCGCCTGCGGTCTGGTGGGGCTCGGCTCCGCGGTCGCACAGCCGCAGCCCGGTGGCGGCGAGCCGGCGCCGCTGCCGTCGCAGCAGGTCGAGATCCGGGGCACCCGGCAGAGCGCCGACATCGACCTGCGCCGCAATTCGACCGCCGCCAAGATCGTCATCGGCCGCGAGGACATCGAGCGCTTCGGCGACCAGTCGCTCGGCGAGACGCTGCGCCGCCTGCCGGGCGTGACGCTGGACGGCGCCCCGGGCCGCGGCGGCGCGGTGCGCATGCGTGGCCTGGGCGGCGGCTACACCCAGCTGCTGATCGACGGCGAACGGGTGCCGCCGGGCTTTTCCTTCGATCAGTTGAGCCCGGAGCAGGTGGAGCGCATCGAGGTGCTGCGCGCGCCGACCGCGGAGACCGGTGCCCGCGCCATCGCCGGCACCATCAACATCGTCACCCGCGAAGGATTCACCCGCCGGCTCAACGACCTCAAGCTGGGCCTGGGCGGCGAGAACCAGCACCTGCGCCCGGGCGCCACCTGGTCGCGCAACGGCAGCCTCGGCGACTTCAGCCACAACACCACCGTGTCGCTCTGGCAGACGGCCAAGGAGGCCGATGGCAGCTTCACGTCCACCCGCCGCGACCTGGCCAGCGGCGCCGTCACCCAGCAGCGGTTCGACCGCTACCAGGGCCTGGACGAGCGCACCGGCCTGTCGGCCAGCTCGCGCCTGCAGTGGCGGCTGGGCGAGGGCCGCTCGCTGATGCTGACGCCGTCGCTGTTCACCCTCGGCGGCAGCGGCCACCGCGACACCACCAGCACCGGCAGCTACAACGGCAGCACCTTCGACCGGGTGCGCAGCGACGACGAGAGCCGCTTCAGCGTGGCGCGGCTGCAGGGCCTGTGGCGCCACCGGCTGGCCGACGGCACGCGACTGGAGACCCGCGGCAGCGCCAACAGCTGGCAGGCGCGCAACGACAGCCTGCGGCAAGACTTCGGCGGCGGCGCCCTGCAGCGCACGGTGGACGACCGCTCGCGCACCCGCGAGCGCGGCCTGAACCTGTCGGTCAAGGGCAGCAAGCTGCTGGACAACGACCACAGCCTGGTCGGCGGCGTCGAGACCGAATGGAACTGGCGCGACGAGAACCGGCGCGTGCAGACCACCTTCCCCAACGCGTCGACGCAGCCGTCGCCGATCGCCGACGACCTCGGCGCACAGAACCAGCGCTGGGCGCTGTACCTGCAGGACGAGTGGTCCCTGTCGCCGCAGTGGGCGCTGCACGCGGGTCTGCGCGGCGAGACCATCCTCACGCGGGGCGACCTGCCGAGCGGTGTCGCGCAGAGCAACCGCAGCACGGTGTGGTCGCCGCTGCTGCATGCGCTGTGGAAGCCGGACCCCAAGGGCCGCGACCAGGTGCGCCTGAGCCTGACGCGCAGCTACAAGTCGCCGACGCTGCGCGAATTGATCGGCGTGCCGCGGCTGGCCGGCAACAGCGGCGCCGACGTGACCAACGCGCCCACCGACCCCGACCGCATCGGCAACGCCACGCTGCAGCCGGAACTCGCGACCGGGCTGGACCTGGCGTTCGAGCGCTACCCGGCGGCCGGCGGGGTGCTCAGTGCCGGTGTCTTCCACCGCCGCATCAGCAACGTCATCCGCTCCCAGGTCAGCCTGGAGAACGTGCCGTGGAGCACGGTGCCGCGCTACGTCGCCCGGCCGCAGAACGTCGGCGACGCGACCGTGCAGGGCGTCGAGTTCGACAGCCGTTTCCGCCTCGACCAGTGGTGGACGGCGGCCCCGGCGGTGGACCTGCGCTTCAACGCCAGCGTCTTCCGCTCGGTGGTGGACGGCGTGCCGGGGCCGGACAACCGGCTCGACCGCCAGCCCAAGGCCAGCCTCAACGTCGGCGGTGACTACCGGCTGCGCGGCGGTCTGCCGTTGACCGTGGGCGGCAACCTCGGCGTGGTGCCGGGCTACCGGGTGCAGGTGGCGGCCAACCAGGACGCGGTCACGGGTCGCAAGCGGGTGATCGACGCCTACGCGCTGTGGACGGTGGACCCCACCACCCAGCTGAGGTTGACCGCCAGCAACCTGTCGCCGCTGGACGCCACCGGGCAGACCGGCTTCGTCACGGCGACCACGCGGGACTCGGTCGACGCCAGTTCGCGCAGCTACCTGAGCTGGCAGCTGCGGCTGGAGATGAAGCTCTAGCCGGCCCTGCCGGGCCGGCCGGCTTCATCGGCTTCAGCGGCTGGTGCCGGTGGTGCCACCCGTGGTGCCGCCGGTCGACCCCGAACCCATCGAGCCGCCGGTGCCCATCGGCGCGGACGCGGCGGCGTTGTTGTTGTTGACGTCGCCACTGGTGCTGCCGGCCGCGCCCGTGCTGCCGGTGGTGGAGGCGGTGCTGCCCGCGCTGCCGGTGCTGCCGGTGCCGGTGGTGGTGTCGCCGGTGGCGCCCGGGGTCGTGCCGGTGGTGCCGCCCGTGGTGCCGCTGGTCGTGTCGGTGCTGCTCGGCGTTGCCGCCGTGCCGCCGGTGGTGCTGCCGCTGCTGTTGTCCGGGCGTCCGCAGGCGCTCAGCGCCAGGGCGGTGGTCAGGGCGACGGCCAGGGTTTTCAGGCTCAGCGAAGTCGATCGGTTCATGTCGTGGCTCCTTCAGCGATGTCGGGGGAGGCCCGGCGCCGGTGGTGCCGGGGATGTGCCCCTTTCCATGGCAGCGGCCGTGCCCGCACTGCTCGCGGCCCTGGGGCGGCGGGGGGCGACGAACTGTGCGGCGTCAGGCCGGCGCCGGGGCGGGGCCGCCGGCGGCCGGGAGCGTCAGCCGGATGCGCCAGCCGGCCAGCGTCACCACCTGACCGGCGCGCAGCTTGGCGCTGCGGCGCAGCTCCGGGCGGCCGTCGACGCTGACCCCGCCGTCGGCGATCAGCTGCTTGGCCGCGCCGCCGCTGGGCACCGCGCCGGTGGCCTTGAGCAGGGCGTCGAGGGCGATGTGGTCGCCGCGCAGCGGGAAGTCCATCGGCTCGGTGGTGTCGGCGGGACGGGTCATCGCGGCATCATGCCGTGCCGCCGTCCCATCCCCGATCGCCCGCGCATGCCGCCCACCCACGTCCCCCGCCTGGCCTTCATCGGCGCCGGCCGCGTCGCGCGGGTGCTCGCCACCGGCTGGGGGAGGCGGGCCGCACCGTGACGGCCGTGGCGAGCCGCTCGGCAGACGCGGCCGCCGCGCTGGCCGCGCGGCTTCCGGGCACGCCGGCCGTCGCGCCCGCGGCGGCCTGCGCGGCCGCCGACATCGTCTTCCTCACCGTGCCGGACGACGCGCTGGCCGCCGCCTGCGCGGCGCTGCCCTGGCGGCCCGGCCAGCTGGCGGTGCACTGCAGCGGCGCCACCGAGCTGACGGCGCTGGACGCCGCCCGTGCGGCCGGCGCCGGCGTCGCCGGCTTCCACCCGCTGCAGATCTTCTCCGACCCCGGGCGCGGCCTGGCCCGCCTGCGCGGCAGCAGCGTGGCCATTGAAGTGGGCGGGGGCGGTCCGCCGTCGGCCGCGGACTGGCTCGGCGCGCTGGCACAGGACCTGGGCCTGGAGGTCATCACCGTGCCGGCGGGCGCCCGAGCCCTGTACCACGCGGCGGCAAGCCATTCGGCCAGCTTCCTGCTCTCGCTGCTGCAGGAGTCGCTCGACCTGTGGGCGCGCTTCGGTGTCGGCCCGCAGGCGGCCCTGGCCGCGCTGCTGCCCCTGGCCCGCGGCACGCTGGACGCGGCGGCCGCGGCCGGGCCGGCCGGCGCCTTGTCCGGGCCGCTGTCGCGTGGCGACGCCGGCGTCGTGCGGCGCCACCTGCAGGCGCTGCACGCCCTCGGCGGCGACCATGGCGACTTCTACCGTGTGCTCGCCCGGCGGCAGCTGCGGCTGGCCCACGACGCCGGGCGGCTCGACCCGGCGACGCTGGCGGCCCTGGCCGCCGTGCTGGACGGGCCAGGTCGCGGGCCTTGAAGCGGAACCCGGGCGTCCCCACGTCTGGTGCAGGCCGGTGTCGTGCCGGCAGAGGAACCGCTCGATGACCCCCTCGACCCCTTCGACCACCCCGTCCGACCCCGGCACGCCCGCCCCGCTGCGCCTGCCCGAGCGCCTGGTGCCGCTGGCCGCGATGGCGCACCTGCTGGAGCGCCTGGAGCGCACGCCGCGGCCGGCGGGTCCGGCGTCCGCCGACCAGTACCGCGACCTGGTGCAGCGGCTGGAGGCCGCCCTCGCCGATCAGCCGATGGACGCCGCCTTGCAGGCGCTGCTCAACGCCCACCCGGCCACCGCCGAGCTGTACGAAAACCTGCAGTACCGGCACGCGGGCCTCTGCCGCTCGCCGCTGGAAGCGTCGCTGAACGCCGAGCTGAAGGCCGTCGAGGTCATCGGCCGGGCGCAGCGCGCGGGCCGCTGACCGGCCGCCCTCAGAACCGGTCGAAGACCAGCAGCTGGTTGTGGGCGGGCATCGGCACCCGCTCGACCCAGCGCAGGCCGGCGGCCGTCGCCTCGGCCTGCACCGCGCCCAGCTGGCGCAGGCCCCAGCGCTCGTCCCGTGACCGCAGCGAGGCGTCGAAGGCGACGTTGCTCGGCGCCAGCGCCTCGCCGTCGACCTCGAACGGGCCATAGACCATCAGCCGCCCCCCGGGCGTGAGCGCCGCCGCGGCCAGCCGCATCAGCGCCGGCACCACCGGCCACGGCGCGATGTGCAGCAGGTTGGCGCAGAACACCAGGTCCACCGGCGACGCCGGCGGGGCGGCGCCGTCCGGCGCCAGCAGGTCCAGCCGCTGCGGCGGCGCCACGTTGGGCAAGCCGTCGCACCAGGCCGCGATCGAGGCCAGCGCCTCGTCGCTGACGTCGGTGGGCTGCCACCACCAGCCGGCGAAGGCGGCCGCGAAGCGGGCACTGTGCTGCCCGCTGCCGCTGGCGATTTCCAGGGCGCGGCCGGTGGCGCCGAGCCGTTCGGACAGTGCCGCCTGCAGCGGGGGGCCGTTGCGCTCGGCCGCCGGGCTGACGAGGCGGGCACCGCCCGGCACCCGGGGCGCGTCGGCCGGGCGCCAGGGACCGTCGCTCACCGTGCGGTCGGCTGCGGCGATGGCTGCTGCGCCCGCCAGGCTTCCACCGCCTTCAGCGTGGCGTCGACGTGCCCGTCGGGGTTCATGCTGACGTGGCTGTGCAGGATGCGGCCCTGCGGCGAGATGACGTAGCTCACCCGGTCGGCCATGCCCGGCACCATGCGCAGGGCGGCGTCGTACTGCTTCATCACCTTGGCGCCCGCGTCGGCCGCCACCGGGAAGCGGTTGCGACAGGCCTCGACCGAGAACTT
The DNA here is from genome assembly GCF_024666615.1 of Aquabacterium sp. J223. NCBI lineage: Bacteria > Pseudomonadati > Pseudomonadota > Betaproteobacteria > Burkholderiales > Sphaerotilaceae > Aquabacterium > Aquabacterium sp. J223. The sequence goes on from NZ_CP088297.1 coordinate 2,366,407, forward strand.
CTTCAGCGTCTCGATGCCGTCGTTCGACATGCCGATGACGCTGGCGCCGAGCGCCTTGAAGCGGTCGGTGGCCTCGGCGAACTGGTGCGCCTCCACCGTGCAGCCGCTGGTGAACGCCTTGGGGAAGAAGTACAGCACCACCGGGCCCTGCTTCAGCGCGTCGGCCAGGCTGAACCGGAAGGCCTGCCCGCCGACGGCGGCTTCGGCGCTGAAGTTCGGCGCGTCGGCGCCCACGGGCAGGGCGGCCTGGGCGGTCCGCACGGCCGGCGGCGTGACGAGGGCCGACAGCAGGGCGGCGACGGCCAGGTGCCTGCCGCGGCGGCTGCGGGGTCTAGGGGTGATGAGGCTGGGCATCTGGCGGCGGTCAATTGAGGCTCGTCGATCGTAGCGGGCCGGCATCTCCGACCCCGTCATGGGCCTGTCATGCCGCTCGGCCATGCTGCCCCGCCGATGACCACCCGCGCGACGCCCCCGCCACGCCCCACCCTCGACCTCGTCTACTTCGACGCCGGCGGCGGCCACCGGGCGACGGCGCAGGCGCTGCAGCAGGTGCTGCATCAGCAGCGCAGGCCCTGGCGGGTCCGCACCCTGCACCTGCTGAAGGTGCTCGACGCGCCCACCGGGGAGCGCTTCTACAACCTGCGGCTGGCGCGGGGTTGGACGCTCGGCCTGTCGCAGGAGTTGCGGGTGCTGCAGCAGGCCATCCGGCTGGCGCATCCGCTGCTGGTCAAGCGGCTGGTGGCGCATTGGTGCGACGACCGGCCGGACCTGGTGGTGTCGCTGGTGCCCAACTTCAACCGCTGCATGGCCGAGGCGCTGGCGCAGGTCCACCCGCCGGCGCCGCTGGTGACGGTGATGACCGACCTCGCCGACCACCCGCCCGCGTTCTGGATGGAGCCGGGCGGCGTCCAGCACCTGGTCTGCGGCAGCCCGCGGGCGCTGCAGCAGGCGCGGGCGCTGGACCATCCGCCGGAGCGGCTGCACAGCACCTCGGGCATGGTGATCCGCCCCGGCTTCTACGCTCCGCCGGTGGCCGACCGCGCCGGCGAGCGCCTGCGCCAGGGGCTGGATCCGTTCCGGCCGACGGTGCTGGTGCTGTTCGGCGGCCACGGCTCGCGGCGCATGCTGGACATCGCCCGCCGCCTCGGCGAGGCCGGGCTGCAGCAGGTCCTGGTCTGCGGCCACAACGCCGCCCTGGCGCAGGCGCTGCAGGCGCTGCCCGCCACGTCCGCCCCGCGCCGGGTGCTGGGCTACACGCAGGACGTGCCGTACTGGATGGACCTGGCCGACGTCTTCGTCGGCAAGCCGGGCCCGGGCTCGATCAGCGAGGCGCTGCAGCGCGGCCTGCCGGTGGTGGTGGAGCGCAACGCCTGGACCATGCCGCAGGAGCGCTACAACGCCGACTGGGTGCAGGACCAGGGCGTGGGTGTGGTGGTGGACAACTTCCGCGAGGTGGCGCCGGCGGTGCGCCGCGTGCTCGACGACCGCCGGCGCTTCGCCGCGGCGGTGGCGCGGCAGGAGAATCGCGCGCTCCACGAGGTGCCGGAGATCCTGGCCGACCTGCTGCAGGCGGGCAGCTGGCCGCAGCGGCCGCCCAACGCCCCGGCGGTGCTGCGTCCGTCGGCCTGGTGGCGGCCGAGGCTGGCGGCGTGACGGGTCGGGTTCAGGTCCAGCGGAGCTCGACGCCGGTCTCTCGGGCCAGCCGCCGCAGGTCGTCCTCGCTGTCGAGGTCGGTGACGTAGCGACGGTCGTCGCTGAGGAAGGCCGCCGCCGCGGCCGCATGCGCCTGCCGCCAGCGCCGCGGCCCGTGCTCCCGCGTCCGCGACGGCCAGCACCTCCTGCCGCACCCCCGCGTCGAAGACCACCGGGTGGCCGGGCACCCCGTCGACCTCCGGCTGCAGCCAGCGAACCCCGGGCCCGCGCGCCGACCACGCGGCCAGCACCTGGCCGACGTCGGCGGCCTCCAGCAGCGGCTGGTCGGCCAGCGCCATCACCACCGCGTCCAGGTCGTCGGGCAGCGACGCCAGGCCCAGGCGCTGCGAGCCCGGGGCGCCGGCCGCCGGGTCGGGGTTCAGCACCGGCTGCACTGGCAGCCCGCGCAGCAGCGGGCCGAGCACCTCGGCATGGTGGCCGAGCACCACCACCACCGGCGCCACGCCGCTGTCCAGCAGCGCCGTGCAGGCGCGGCGCAGCAGCGGCTCGCCGTCTCGCCGCAGGGCGCCCTTCGGCCGGTGGCCCATGCGGCTGCCGGCGCCGGCAGCCAGCACCACGCCACCGATCCGGCGCGTCAGGGCGTTCATTGCTCGGCGATGTAGTGGCGGACCTGCACCGTGCTGCCGTCGACGAGGAAGGCCCGCACCTGCGCTTCCAGCGCCTCGTCGGCCTGGGTGGCGCGCGAGCGCTGGTGCAGGTAGTCGGCCCACGAATCGACGATGAAGCGCTCGACGTAGGCGCCGCTGCCGCCCAGGTCGCGGTACAGCCGCCAGAAGGTGGCGCCGTCGCGCTGGCGCGGCGCACGCAGCAGGGCCACGGCTTCCAGGAAGGCGGCGGTGTGCGCCGGGTCCACCTGGTAGGCGATCTCCACCGCCACCGGCCCGGCGTCGGGGTGCGGCTGTTCGCTGATGTGGAAGTCGTCGAACACCGACGCCGGCGTGACCTCCCGCAGCGCGCCCACGCGCAGCGGGAAGCGCCGCATCAGCACCAGGCCGGTCAGCATCGCCAGCGCCGACAGGCTGAGCGCGTTCGACAGGCCCAGCGGCACCGCCAGCGCCCCCCAGAACGCCGAGCCGATGGCGAAGGGGCCGAGCGCGCTCAGCGTGTGCAGCGCGTTGGCGCGGGCGCGCACCCAGGGCGGCACGCTGGTCTGGGTGGCGGTGTTGAAGGTGGACATCGCCGCCATCCAGGCGCCGCCGGCCGCCACCAGCGCCGGGTAGGTGAGCGCGGGCTGGCGCGAGAAGGCCGCCACCACCGTCACCGTGGCGTAGACGATGCAGGCGCCGCCGACCAGCCGCTCCAGCCCGATGCGGGTCCGCGCCCGGCCGACCCACAGCCCGGTCAGCACCGCGCCGCCGCCCATGCAGCCCATGAGCAGGCCGTAGCCGGCCGCGCCCTGGCCCAGCTGCTGCTGGCCCACCGCCGGCAGCAGCGCCCACAGCGCCGAGCCCGCCGCGCCGAAGGCCACGGTGCGCACCAGCTGGGCCAGCACCACCTCCGAATGTCGGGCGAAGCGGATGGCGCTCATCGTGCCGCCCCACAGCCGCTCCGGCGGCAGGCGGGTGGGCGGGTGCGGTGCCGGCGGGTGCCGCCGCACCATGTGCATGAACCACAGCGTGCCGGCCACGGCGAGCGAGAAGATCCCGCCGGCGCCGATCCAGAGGAAGGCCGCGCCGGCCAGGGCCGGCCCCACGGCGCGGGCGGCGTTGAACGCGATGCCGACCAGCGTGATGGCCTGCGGCAGCTCGTCGCGCGGCACCGACTCGGCGATGCTGGAGTTCCAGGCCGGCGACATCAGCGCCGTGCAGCAGCCGGAGACGAAGATCAGCAGCAGGATGAGCAGGGCCGGGGCCGCACCGACCATCGTCAGCACGGACAGCAACGCCACCAGCACCGCCTGCACGCCGAGCGCCCGCTGGATGAGCCGGCGGCGGTCGCTGATGTCGGCCAGCACGCCGGCGGGCAGGACCAGCAGGAACATCGGCAGGAAGGAGGCCGTCTGCACCAGCGCGGCGAGGAAGGACGAGCCGTCGACCTCGACCATGCGCCAGGCCGCCGCCATGGTGAGCATGGCGTTGCCGATGAAGTAGACGCTGCCGCCGCTCCACAGGCCCTTGAAGCCCGGATGCCGCAGCACGCCCCAGACGGTGGGCGGGGCAGGGCGGGTGGAGGCGGAAACGGTCATCGGGCGTGCACGAGCGACAGGCTCATGCAGCCCATTGTGGCCACCTTCAGATCGTGACGCCGCCGTCCACCACGATGGCCTGACCGGTCATGAACGACGAGGCGCGCGAGGCGAGGAACACCGCCGCGCCGGCGATCTCGTCCGGCTCGCCGATGCGGCGCAGCGGTGCGCCGGAGGTGGCCTTGGCCAGCGTGTCCGGGTTCTCCCACAGCGCGCGGGCGAAGTCGGTGCGCACCAGGCCCGGGGCGATGCAGTTGACGCGCACGTTGTGCGGCCCCAGTTCCACGGCGAGGTTGCGCGCCAGCTGGAAGTCGGCCGCCTTGGAGATGTTGTAGGCGCCGATCACCGGCGAGCCGCGCAGCCCGCCGATGGACGAGACGATGACGATCGAGCCCTCGCGCCGCTCGACCATCTCCGGCGCCACCATCTGCGCCAGCCAGTGGTTGGCGACGACGTTGTTCTCCAGCACCTTGCGGAACTGGTCGTCCTCCAGCGTCGACATCGGGCCGTAGTGCGGGTTGCTGGCGGCGTTGCAGACCAGGATGTCGATGCGGCCGAAGTGCCGGCGCGTCGTCTCCACCAGTTGCCGCAGGTCGTCCTTCGACGAGATGTTGGCCGGCACGGCGATCGCGCGCCCGGCGCCGTGGCGGGCGTTGATTCCCGCGGCCACGGCCTCGCAGGGCGGTGCCTTGCGCGAGGAGATGACCACCTGCGCGCCGTGCTCGGCCAGCCGTTCGGCGATGGCCTTGCCGATGCCGCGGGAAGAGCCGGTGACGATGGCCACCTTGCCGGCCAGGTTGAACAGGTCCATGTGCGTCGCCTGCGGGAGGAGTGGAGGGCGGCCAGTATCGGCAGCGCGGCAGGCACCGGCTGTCGCGTCGGTGTCAAGGCGGGGCGGCAACTCGTGGGATGCGGTGCGCGCTGGGCGCGCCGCTTGCCCCGCGGCCGGCACCCCTCTCTCTCCTGGACGTCGTCACCATGCAGTTCACCGAAGAACCGGTCGATGCCACGCTGCCCGCTCCGCGCATCGACATCGATGACTACTACGGGATCCGCGAGTGGTGCGACCGTTTCGGCGTGGCTAAGCATCGGCTGCGCGACGCGGTGGCCGCCGTCGGCTCCGACCCGCAAGCGGTGCAGCAATACTTGCTCAGGTCGGCGCCGCCGCCGTTGACGGTGCCGCCCAAGCGCGAGCGCCTGACGGCCAGTTGAATCGAACGGGTGGCGCCGGCGCCGCCCCGGTGACCTCGGGGGCCATCCCTCCGGGTGCGGCCCGGGAAACCCCTTTCGGCGGTGTGGAGAGCCGCTCCTAGAATCGGCCAGCCGATCCAGGAGCCCTTGCCGCATGTCCTCCCACCGCCGGACCGCGGCCGATGCCGACGGTCCCCGCGTCCTCAAGAAGTACCCCAACCGGCGTCTGTACGACACGCAGACCAGCAGCTACATCACCATCGCCGACGTCAAGCAGATGGTGCTCGGGGCCGAGCGATTCGAAGTGCGGGACGCGAAGACCGGCGAGGACCTGACGCGCAGCATCCTGCTGCAGATCATCCTGGAGGAAGAGAGCGGCGGCGTGCCGATGTTCTCGTCCGAAATGCTGGCCAACATCATCCGCTTCTACGGCCACGCCATGCAGGGCGTGATGGGCAGCTACCTGGAGAAGAACCTGCAGGCCATGGCGGACCTGCAGGCCCGCATGGCCGAGCAGGCCAAGGGGCTGGTCGACCCGCAGCGCTACAGCCCCGAGGCGTGGGCCCAGTTGATGGGCGGGCAGGCATTCAGCCAGTACCTCGAGCAGAGCAAGGCGGTGGTGGCGCAGATGCAGGAGCAGATGCACAAGCAGGCGGAGACGCTGTTCTCCGGCTTCGGCGCCAAGAAGCCGTAGCGCCGGCCCCCGCACCGGGCGCGGCCGGCGGCCGCGCGACACCCGGGCCCGCGCATTCCGGGGACAATCGGCGGATGTCCGAAGTGCTGGTTCAAGACCCTTCCGCCCCCCTGCCGTCCACGGTGCCGCAGCGCGCGCCCAAGGTGGGGTTCGTCTCGCTCGGCTGCCCGAAGGCGCTGACCGATTCCGAACTCATCCTCACCCAGCTCAGCGCCGAGGGCTACACGACGAGCAAGAGCTTCGCCGGCGCCGACCTGGTGATCGTCAACACCTGCGGCTTCATCGACGACGCGGTGAAGGAGAGCCTGGACACCATCGGCGAGGCGTTGGCCGAGAACGGCCGGGTCATCGTCACCGGCTGCCTCGGCGCCAAGGCCGGGGCCGACGGCGGCAACCTGGTGCGCGAGGTGCACCCCAAGGTGCTGGCGGTCACCGGGCCGCACGCCACGCAGGAGGTGATGGACGCGGTGCACCGCCACGCGCCCAAGCCTCACGATCCCTTCGTCGACCTGGTGCCAGCGGGCTTCGACCCCAAGGTCGGCGTCAAGCTCACGCCCAAGCACTACGCCTACCTCAAGATCAGCGAGGGCTGCAACCACCGCTGCACCTTCTGCATCATCCCGTCGATGCGCGGCGACCTGGTGTCGCGGCCGGTGGGCGACGTGCTGGGCGAGGCGCGTGCGCTGTTCGAGGCCGGCGTGAAGGAGTTGCTGGTCGTCAGCCAGGACACCTCGGCCTACGGCGTCGACCTGAAGTACCGCACCGGCTTCTTCGACGGCCGGCCGGTGAGGACGCGCATGACCGAGCTGTGCGAGCAGCTGGGCGAACTGGCCGCGCCGCACGGCGCCTGGGTGCGGCTGCACTACGTCTACCCGTACCCGCACGTCGACGAGCTGATCCCGCTGATGCAGGCCGGCCGCGTGCTGCCCTACCTCGACATCCCGCTGCAGCATTCGCACCCCGACGTGCTGCGGCGCATGAAGCGGCCGGCCAGCGGCGAGCGCCACCTGGAACGCATCCAGCAGTGGCGTGCAGCCTGCCCCGAGCTGATCGTGCGCAGCACCTTCATCGCCGGCTTCCCGGGCGAGACCGAGGCCGAATTCCAGCACCTGCTCGATTTCGTCGAGGCCGCGCAGATCGACCGCGCCGGCTGCTTCGCCTATTCCCCGGTGACCGGTGCGGCGGCGAACGACATCCCCGGCATGCTGCCGGCCGCGCTGCGCGAGGAGCGGCGGGCCCGCTTCATGGCCGTCGCCGAGCGGGTGTCGGCCCAGCGGCTGCAGCGGCGCGTCGGCGCCACCATGCAGGTGCTGGTCGATTCCGCCCCCGGCCTGGGCCGCAAGGGCGGCGTGGGCCGCAGTTATGCCGATGCGCCGGAGATCGACGGCACCGTTCGGCTGCTGCCGCCGCAGAAGGCGTCGAAGACGCTGAAGGCCGGCGAGTTCACCAAGGCGCGCATCGTCGCCGCGGAGGGCCACGACCTGGTCGGGCTGCCGGTCTGAGCCCGGCATGAAGGTCCTGCTGCTGACCCATCCGATGTCGCCCGTGCCGTTCGCCGACGCGCTGGCGCAGGCGGCGCCCGGGCTGGACCTGCGCGTCTGGGACAAGGCGATGGACGACGAGGCGCTGGCCCAGGTCGAGGTGCTGCTGGCCTGGCGGCTGCCCGTCGGGCTGGCGCCGCGCATGCCCCGGCTGCGCTGGGTCTGCTCGGTGGCCGCCGGCGTGGAAAAGCTGCTCGTGCCCGACCTGCCGGCCGCGGTGGCGGTGTCGCGCACGGTCGATCCCGGCCAGGCCTTCGCCATCGCGCAGTACGTCACCCTGATGGCGCTGCGCCATGCCCGGCGGCTGCCGCGGCACGAGGGTCTGCAACGTGAACGGGTGTGGCGGCGCGAGCCGTCGTTCGCCGCCCGCCACCGCGTCCTGGTGCTCGGCACCGGCGCCACCGGCTCGGCCATCGCGCAGATGCTGTCCGCCGTCGGCTTCGAGGTGCAGGGCTGGAGCCGCCGCCGCGGCGGCGAGGCCGGGCCGCTGCTGGCCGCGGCCGACATCGTCGTCTGCGCCCTGCCGCTGACCGCGCAGACCGAACGCTTCTTCGACGCCGGCCGCCTGGCGCAGATGAAGCCCGGCGCCTACCTCGTCAACATCGCCCGCGGCGCCCACGTGGTGGAGGCCGACCTGATCGACGCCGTGCGCTCCGGGCACCTCGCCGGCGCCGCGCTCGACGTGCAGTCCAGCGAGCCGCTGCCGGCCGACCATGCGCTGTGGGCGGTGGACGGCATCACCATCACGCCGCACATCGCCGGCGAGGCCACGCCGCAGACGGTGGCACGGCAGTTCGCCGAAGGGCTGGCGGCGCTGCAGGCCGGCCGGCCGCTGCCGCGGCAGGTGGACCGCGCCGCCGGCTACTGACAGGACGGCGACCACCGCATGGCCCGCAAGCCCCCCGCAAGCCGTCCACCGAGCTGATCGACCACCCGTACCGGCCGCCCGGCGGCTTCGAGTCGCCGCAGCCGGCCGTCTACAAGGCGTCCACCGTCTTCTTCCCCGACACCACCGCGCTGCGCAACCGGCAGTGGAAGGACAAGAGCGGCTACACCTACGGCCTGCACGGCACGCCGACCACCTTCACGCTGGAAGAACGCATCGCCACGCTCGAGGGCGGCACCGACTGCCTGCTGGTGGGCAGCGGGCTGGCGGCGATCGCGCTGGTGAACGCCTCGTTGCTGAAGGGCGGTGACGAGGTGCTGCTGCCGGCCAACGTCTACGGCCCCAGCCGCGAGCTGGCCGAGCACGAACTGGCGCAGTGGGGCATCACCCACCGGCTCTACGACCCGATGGACGTGGCGGCGTTCGAGGCGATGCTCTCGCCGGCGACGAAGCTGGTCTGGGTGGAGGCGCCCGGCTCGGTGACCATGGAGTTCCCCGACCTGGCCGGCCTGCTGCGGACCTGCCGCGCGCGCGGCATCACCACCGCGCTGGACAACACCTGGGGGGCCGGCCTGGCCTTCTGCGGCTTCGACCTGGACGGGCAGGGCCTGGGCGCCGACATCGTCATGCAGGCGCTGACGAAGTACCCCTCCGGCGGCGGCGACGTGCTGATGGGCTCGCTGGTCACCCGCGACCGGGCGCTGCACCTGCGGCTGAAGATGACGCACATGCGCCTGGGCCTGCACGTGGCCGGCAACGACACGGAACTGGTGCTGCGCTCGCTGCCCACGCTGCCGCTGCGTTATGCCGAGCAGGACCGCAGCGCGCGGGTGCTGGCGCAGTGGCTGGCGGCACGGCCCGAGGTGGCCGAGGTGCGCCATCCCGCACTGCCCGGCGCGCCGGGCCATGCGCAATGGGCGTCGCTGTGCACGCAGGCGGCGGGGCTGTTCTCGATCACCTTCGCCGCCGGCATCACGCCCGCACGGGGCCGTGCCTTCGTCGACGCGCTGCGGCGCTTCCGCATCGGCTATTCCTGGGGCGGCCCGGTCAGTCTGGCGGTGCCCTACGAGTTGAAGCCGCGCGCCGGCCTGCCGCAGGGCGGCCACCTGGTGCGCCTGGCCATCGGGCTGGAGGACACCGAGGACCTGCGCGCCGACCTGGAACAGGCGCTGGCGGTGCTTGCTGGATGACCACGACCGGTCGCGACCGGCTCTGGTGGGTCGACCTGCTGAAGGCGCTGGCCGCACCGCTGATCCTGCTGCACCACCTGGCCTTCTACGGCCCGATGTCCGACCATGCCCGCGAGCTGGCGCCGGCACTGATCGACTGGCTGTTCTCCAACGCCCGGTTGGCGGTGCAGGTCTTCCTGGTGGTGGCGGGCTTCCTCGCGGCGCGCCAGCTGGCGCCGGGCGGTGGTGTCGCACCGGGCCTGAACCCCCTGGTCCTGCTGCGCGAACGCTGGTTGCGGCTGCTGCCGGCGTATGCCGCCACGCTGGGGCTGGCGCTGCTGAGCGCCGCCGTGGCCCGGCACTGGATGGACCACCGGGCCACGCCGACGGCGCCGGACCTGCCGCAGGTGCTCGCCCACCTGCTGATGCTGCAGGACCTGCTCGGGCTGGAGGCGTTGTCGGCCGGCATCTGGTACCTGGCCATCGACCTGCAGCTGTTCGCACTGCTGGCACTGCTGTTGTGGGCCTGCGATCGCGTGCCGCCGGTGTCGGGCAGGGCAGCGGACCGGTCGGCCCGGCGGGCCGCCGTCACCGTCGCGCTGGTGGCGCTGGCCTCCGCGCTGCACTTCAACCTGCAGCCGGGTGGCGACATCGCGGCGCCGTACTTCTTCGCGGCCTACGGCGCGGGCGTGCTCGCCGCCTGGGCGCCGCGGCGCGGCCGGCCGGCCGTCGTGTGGTGGTCGCTGGCGCTGGCGGCGGCCGCGCTGTCACTGCACTGGGCCTGGCGCGACCGGCTCGCGCTGGCCCTGGCGGTGGCGCTGGCCCTGGCGTGGCTGGGCCACCGCCCCGCGCCGGCGGCCTGCCCGGCCTGGCTGCGCCAAGGGGTGACGCGGCTGTCGACGCTGAGCTACGCGCTCTTTCTCGTGCACTACCCGGTGTGCCTCTTCGTCAACGCGGCCTTCGAGCGCTTCGTGCCGCATGCGCCGGCGCTGCAGGCCCTGGGCCTGCTGGTCGCGGTGGTGCTGAGCCTGCTCGCCGCCGTGGCGCTGCACCGCTGGTTGGAGGTGCCGGCCGCGCGCTGGCTGGCCGCACGGCGCCATCGTGCCGCGGCGCCCGCGCTCGGCATGGGCTGAGCGCTGGCCGCCTCGGGCCGTCCGTGCGGTTCAGTCCTTGGCGGGCCCGCTCACCTTGTGGCGCATGAGCCGGCCCTTCTCGCGCTCCCAGTCGCGTTTCTTCTCGGTCTCGCGCTTGTCGTGCGACGCCTTGCCCTTGGCCAGTGCGATCTGCGCCTTCACCCGGCCGCCCTTCCAGTGCAGGTCCAGCGGTACCAGCGTGAAGCCGCGCTGCTCGACCTTGCCGATGAGGCGCCGGATCTCCTCCTTGTGCATCAGCAGCTTCTTGGTCCGGTCCGGCTCGGGCAGCACGTGCGTGGACGCGCTGCGCAGCGCGTTGATGCGGCAGCCGATGAGCTGCAACTCGCCGTCGCGGATGACGACGTAGCCGTCGGTCAGCTGCACCTGGCCGGCGCGGATGGCCTTGATCTCCCAGCCCGACAGCACGACACCGGCCTCGTGCTGCTCCTCGATGTGGTACTCGAAGCGGGCACGGCGGTTCTCGGCGATGGCGGACGAAGGTGCGGACATGTGCAAAGGAAATGGGGCCGAGACCGGCCCCTACAATTCGGGCATTGTATGAAGCACGTCCAGCGATCCGTCCTGCTGTGGTATTCGCCGCATGAGATGTACGAGCTGGTGACCCGGGTCGACGACTACCCCAAGTTCCTGCCCTGGTGCGAGAAGGCCGAGGTCATCGAGCGCAGCGCCAGCGGCATGACCGCCCGCCTGACGCTGGCCTACGCCGGCGTGCGCCACGCCTTCACCACCCGCAACGAGCACGACCCCGACCGGCGCGTCATCGTCAGCCTGGTCGACGGCCCCTTCTCGCGGCTGGACGGCACCTGGCGCTTCGAGCCCCTGAAGAGCCCGTCGGCCGAAGGCCAGGCCTGCAAGATCGGCTTCGACCTGGCCTATGCCTTCGCCAGCCGCGCGCTGGAACTGGTGGTGAGCCCGGTGTTCGACCGCATCGCCAACACCTTCGTCGACGCCTTCGTCAAACGGGCCGAGCAGGTCTACGGGCCGCGCTGACGTGGTCGGCGACACGGCGCTTCGCATCGAGGCGGTGTTCTGCCCGGCCGACGGCGAGGCCGTCGTGAGGACGCTGCAGCTTCCGGCCGGCGCCACCGTGGGCGATGCCCTGCAGGCCGCGGGCCTCGCCGGGGTGCTGGGGCGTGACGCGGTGGCGGTGGGCGTGTGGGGCCGGCCCTGCGCATCCGACCACCGGCTCAACGACGGGGACCGGGTGGAGCTCTACCGCCCCCTTCAGGTCGACCCCATGGAGGCCCGGCGTGCGCGGCAGAAGCGGCAGGCCGCCGGCAAGGGCCGGCCGCCGCGCAAGGGCGGCCCCGCGGCGACGGGCTGAGCGGGGCACCGCCCCGCGGCCGGTCAGCGGCAGTCGGCCTGCACCACCTGCTGGGCGCGGGCGATCTGCTCGGCGCGGGCGTTGTCGTCGATGAACTCGCGCTCGCCGCGTTCGTTGACGCGGGTCAGGCGGATGCCGCTTTCGTAGGTGCGCAGCGCTTCCTGCGCGCGCTGGCAGTTGTCGGCACGCAGGGCGGCCACACGCGCCTTCTCACGCTCGGCCTGGGCCTGCTTCTCCTCGTTGGCGCGCTTGAGCCGGGCCTCGAGCTCGGGATCGCCCTTCGGCGCGGCGGCCGGTTCGCGGCCGCTGCCGACGTTGGGGTCGGCGGCCGAGGCCGCGGGCGCCGGCCGCGGTGCCGGCGTGGCGGCGCGCTGCTGGTGCGGGCGCCGCACGATGTCGCGCTCGGGCACCTCGGCCGGCGGCGGGCGGTCGCTGGCGTGCAGCTGACCGTTGCGGTCGCGCCAGGTCCACTGGGCCTGGGCGCCGACGGTCACGAGCGCCAGCGCCAGTGCGAGGGCGGCGCGGCCCAGCGGCCGCATCGGGGAGGTGGCGGATGCGTGCACCGTGCCAGTGTAGCCAGCGCACCTCGGCCGATCGCACCGTAACCGGCGGTTCGTGACGTGTTGCCGAACGACGGTCTGCGGCGCGCCACAGACCCGCGGATCGGCCCGGCGAGGCGGCCTTCCTATAATCCGAATTTGCGTCCGGAGACTTTCGTCATGCGCCTTCTTGGCAAAGCGCTCACCTTCGACGACGTGCTGCTGGTGCCGGCCTTTTCGCAGGTGCTGCCGCGCGACACCAGCCTGGCCACGTCGCTGTCGCGCAACATCCGGCTGAACCTGCCGCTGGTCTCCGCCGCGATGGACACCGTGACCGAGGCGCGCCTGGCGATCGCCATCGCGCAGGAGGGCGGCATCGGCATCGTGCACAAGAACATGACGCCGAAGCAGCAGGCGGCCGAGGTGGCGCGGGTCAAGCGCTACGAATCCGGCGTGCTTCGCGACCCGATCACCGTCACGCCCGACATGCCGGTGCGAGCGGTGGTGGCGCTGTCGCAGCAGCACGGCGTCTCGGGCTTCCCGGTGCTGGAAGGCAAAACGGTGGTCGGCATCGTCACCGGCCGCGACCTGCGCTTCGAGACCCGCATGGACGCGCCGGTGCGCGAGATCATGACGCCGCGCGAGCGGCTCGTCACCGTCAGCGAGCGCGCTTCGCTGAGCGAGGGCAAGGCGCTGATGCACCAGCACAAGCTGGAGCGCGTGCTGGTGGTCAACGACGCCTTCGAGCTGCGCGGGCTGATGACGGTCAAGGACATCACCAAGCAGACCAGCTTCCCCAACGCGGCGCGCGACTCGCAGGGCAAGCTGCGCGTCGGGGCCGCGGTGGGGGTGGGCGACGGCACCGAGGAGCGGGTGGAGGCGCTGGTCAAGGCCGGCGTCGACGCGCTGGTCGTCGACACCGCGCACGGGCACTCCGCCGGGGTGCTGGAGCGGGTGCGCTGGGTGAAGAAGAACTTCCCCGGTGTCGACGTCATCGGCGGCAACATCGCCACCGGCGCCGCCGCGCTGGCGCTGGTGGAGGCGGGGGCCGACGCGGTGAAGGTGGGCATCGGCCCGGGCTCGATCTGCACCACCCGCATCGTCGCCGGCGTCGGCGTGCCGCAGGTCACCGCCATCGACAACGTGGCCACCGCGCTGCGGGGCACCGGCGTGCCGCTGATCGCCGACGGCGGCATCCGCTACTCGGGCGACATCGCCAAGGCCATCGCGGCCGGCGCCTGCACGGTGATGATGGGCGGCATGTTCGCCGGCACCGAAGAAGCGCCGGGCGAGATCGTGCTGTTCCAGGGCCGCAGCTACAAGAGCTACCGCGGCATGGGCTCGCTGGGGGCCATGCAGCAGGGCAGCGCCGACCGCTACTTCCAGGACACCGGCGGCGACAACCCGAACGCCGACAAGCTGGTGCCCGAGGGCATCGAGGGCCGCGTGCCGTACAAGGGCTCGCTGGTGGCCATCATCTTCCAGATGGCCGGCGGCCTGCGGGCGTCGATGGGCTACTGCGGCTGCGCCTCGATCGACGACATGCGCGACCGCGCCGAGTTCGTCGAGATCACCACCGCCGGCATCCGCGAGAGCCACGTGCACGACGTGCAGATCACCAAGGAAGCGCCGAACTACCGGGCCGATTGAATGTGAGCCCCCGGCCGTCGGGCGGCCGCCCGCCGTGGGGGCTCGAACGCTGTCCGGGGGACCCGTACAGCGTTCGCTCGTCCTGTCACCGTCGCTCCCCTGACCGCTGCGCGGTCTGTCCCCTGGGACCTGTCCCTTCGATGACGAACCAGTCAACCCCCGCCGTTCCAGCCCCGCGACAGGCGGCCATGCCGTTCATCATGGTGACGGTGCTGATCGACATGGTGTCGATCGGCCTCATCGTGCCGGTGCTGCCGCTGATCGTCGGGCCGTTCGTGGCGTCGCCGGCCGAACAGGCGGTGTGGTTCGGCGTCATCTCGTTCGCCTTCGGCGTCGCCAACTTCATCGGCTCGCCCATCCTCGGCGCGCTGTCCGACCGCCATGGCCGGCGGCCGGTGCTGCTGCTCGGCTTCTTCGGGCTGGCGCTGAGCTTCTTCGTCACCGCCATGGCGACCGCGCTGTGGATGTTGATCGCCGTGCGCCTGGTCTCCGGCGCGCTGCAGGCCAACGCGGCGGTGGCCAACGCCTACGTCGCCGACATCACGCCGCCGGCGTTGCGCGCCAAGCGCTTCGGCCTCATCGGCGCGATGTTCGGCCTCGGCTTCATCCTCGGGCCGGTGATGGGCGGGCTGCTCGGCTCGATCGACATCCACCTGCCGTTCTACGCCGCCGGCACGCTGGCGGTCGCCAACGCCCTCTACGGCTGGCTGGTGCTGCCGGAATCGCTGCCGCCCGAGCGCCGGCGCCCGGTGGACTGGCGCCGCGCCAACCCGATCGCCTCGCTGCGCGGCCTGGCCCGGCTGCAGGGCATCGGCCCGCTGGTGGCGGTGATCGGCCTGGCGGGGCTGGCCCAGTTCACCATGCACACCGCCTGGGTGCTGTACGGCCAGCAGCGCTTCGGCTGGGGCCCGCGCGAGAACGGCTGGTCGCTCTTCGCCGTCGGGGTCATGTCCGTGCTCGTGCAGGCGGGGCTGCTGGGCTGGCTGCTCAAGCGCTTCAGCGCCCAGCGGCTGGCCGTGCTGGGGCTGTGCTCGTCGGCCCTGGCCTACGTCGGCTGGGGCCTGGCCACCGAGGGCTGGATGATGTACGCCATCATCGTCGTCAACGTGCTGGGCTTCGCCGCGCAGGCGTCGATGCAGAGCATCGTCTCCAACGCGGCGGACGCCCGCCAGCAGGGCGAGGCGATGGGCGCCGTCGGCTCGCTGAACAGCCTGATGGCCGTGCTCGGCCCGGTGTTCGGACCGGCGCTGCTGTCCTCGGTGTCGCACCTGCCGCCCGACGACTGGCGCCTAGGCGCGCCGTACTACTTCTGCGCGACGCTGATGGCGCTGGCGGCGCTGCTGGCCGCCCGCCATTTCCGCCGCATGCGCCGCGAGGGGCTGCTGCCCCTGGCCGCCGGCCGGCCGACCTGACCCCGAGACCTTCGACCACCATGCACGACAAGATCCTCATCCTCGACTTCGGCTCGCAGGTCACGCAGCTCATCGCCCGGCGGGTGCGGGAGGCGCATGTCTACTGCGAGATCCATCCGAACGACGTGTCGGACGACTTCATCCGGGCGTATGCGCCCAAGGGCGTCATCCTGTCGGGCAGCCACGCCAGCGCCTACGAGGACCACGACCTGCGCGCGCCGCAGGCGGTGTTCGACCTCGGCGTGCCGGTGCTCGGCATCTGCTACGGCATGCAGACCATGGCGCAGCAGCTGGGCGGCAAGGTGGAGTGGAGCGACCACCGCGAGTTCGGCTACGCCGAGGTGAGGGCGCACGGCCACACCCAGCTGCTCAACGCCATCGAGGACTACTCGACGGTGGAGGGCCACGGCATGCTGAAGGTGTGGATGAGCCACGGCGACAAGGTCACCGGCCTGCCGCCCGGCTTCAAGCTCATGGCCAGCACGCCGAGCTGCGAGATCGCCGGCATGGCCGACGAGCAGCGCCGCTTCTACGGCGTGCAGTTCCACCCCGAGGTGACGCACACCCTGCGCGGACGCGACCTGCTCAACCGCTTCGTGCTGCAGATCTGCGGCGCCCGGCCGGACTGGGTGATGGGCGACTACATCGAGGAGGCGGTGGCGCGCATCCGCGAGCAGGTGGGCGACGAGGAGGTCATCCTCGGCCTGTCCGGCGGGGTCGATTCCAGCGTGGCGGCGGCGCTCATCCACCGCGCCATCGGCGACCAGCTCACCTGCGTCTTCGTCGACCACGGCCTGCTGCGGCTGAACGAGGCCGAGCTGGTGATGGAGATGTTCGGCCGCAACCTGGGCGTGAAGGTGATCCACGTCGACGCCACCGAGCAGTTCATGGGGCACCTCAAGGGCGTGAGCGACCCCGAGGCCAAGCGCAAGGTCATCGGCCGCGAGTTCGTCGAGGTGTTCCAGGCCGAGGCGAAGAAGCTGAAGTCGGCCAAGTGGCTGGCCCAGGGCACCATCTACCCCGACGTCATCGAGTCCGCCGGCGGCAAGACCAAGAAGGCCACCACCATCAAGAGCCACCACAACGTCGGCGGCCTGCCCGAGACGCTCGGCCTGAAGCTGCTGGAGCCGCTGCGCGAGCTGTTCAAGGACGAGGTGCGAGAACTCGGCGTGGCGCTCGGCCTGCCGCACGAGATGGTCTACCGCCACCCCTTCCCCGGCCCTGGCCTGGGCGTGCGCATCCTCGGCGAGGTGAAGAAGGAATACGCCGACCTGCTGCGCAAGGCCGACGCCATTTTCATCGAGGAGCTGCGCAAGACGCTCGACTCGACCGGCACCAAGACCTGGTACGACCTGACCAGCCAGGCCTTCGCCGTCTTCCTGCCGGTCAAGAGCGTCGGGGTGATGGGCGACGGCCGCACCTACGACTACGTGGTCGCGCTGCGCGCCGTGCAGACCAGCGACTTCATGACCGCCGACTGGGCCGAACTGCCCTATGCGCTGCTGAAGAAGGTGTCGGGCCGGATCATCAACGAGGTGCGCGGCATCAACCGTGTGACCTACGACGTGAGCAGCAAGCCGCCGGCGACGATCGAGTGGGAGTGAGCGAGGCGCCCGCCATGGTCGTCCTGGGCCGGCCCCCGTTCACTCGCCATCATCGTCCGCCGGGCCGGTGCCGTCAGAAGCGGTGCCGCAGGCCCGCTTCGTAGCCGCTGGAGCGGCCGCCGGCGGTCACCGTCCCGGCGATGGCGTAGGCCGCGGCCGCGTCGTTGGTGATGCGCGCCGCCGTGGCGTACAGCGCCGTGCGGGGGGACAGGTTGTAGACGTAGCCGAGGCCGAGCTGGCTCGCGTCGTTGGCGCCGATCGCCGTGGCGCCGACACGGCCCGACAGGTCGTTCCGCACCCAGGAGCCCTTCACCTCATGCGGCCCGAACACCGCGCTGGCGGCCAGCATGGTCAGCGTCTGACGCGCTGCCGCCTGGTCCAGGCGCCGCCATGCGGCGGCCAGCCGCACGTTCTGCCATTGGTAGCTGCCGCCCACGGTGCCGTCCTTGAACTTGCCGGCGGTGGTCTGCGCGTTCTCGCTCGTCGTGTAGGCGGCCGACAGGCTGACCGGACCGCTGGACCAGCCGAGGCGCCCGCCCATCAGCTTGGCGTTGCCCGAAGCCACGGCGCCGCCTTCGCCGGCGGCGACCATGAGCGCGCCCTCCAACCCTGGCAGCCCTGCCAGGGACGGCAGGAGGTACTGCACGGCGTTGTCGCTGCGCACCAGCGTATTGCCGTTGGTGCCGAAGGTCGAGCGGACCGGGTTGGGTGCGCCCGCCACGCCGGCGCTGAAGAAGCTGGCGCTGCGCGCCACGCCGACGTAGCTGAAGGGGTCGAAGCGCGACCAGCTGACGTAGCTGGGCACGAAGTCGCGGCCCAGGCGCAGTTCGCCCATGCCGGTCGACACGAGCGACACCGTGCTGCGGCGGTCCCAGAACTTGTTGGCGTCGACCTGGCTGCCGCTGTCCACCAGCACGCCGTGCTCGAGATGGAACCCGGCCGACAGCCCACCGCCCAGGTCTTCCTTGCCGATGAAGGCCAGACGGCTCGTCGCGTTGGAGCCGCTGACCAGCGACGCGACCGAGCCGGTGCCGGTGTTGCGCACCTGGCGTGCCGCGCTGTCGAGGATCCCGGTCACGTTGACCGAACTCTGGGCCGATGCGGCGGACGTCATGGCCGCCAGGCAGGCAAGGGCGAATGGCTTCTTCATGGTCGGGTCTCCTCGTTTCGATCGGGGTCCGGGTCCGGCCGGGCCCCAGGGCTTCCTCGATCGATGGCGATCGGGAAGCGGTACAACCCCATCGCGTTGACCGACGCGATGGGGTCACGCAAGGGCGGCGGCGTCCACTCGATGAACTGCCGCCACAGGGACGCGGTGTCGGGACGCGGGCCGGCCGGCTTGGTGTGTGGCCAGTCCGATCCCCAGAGCAACCGGTCCGGCGCGGCATCCACCAGCGCCTCATGGATGGGCCGCACGTCCGCGTAGTCCGGGCCGGCGTCGGAGACGTTGGCCGCGCCGGACAACTTCACCCACAGCGGCGCGTCGTGCAGCAGCCGGCACAGCGTCCGCAGGCCCTCGTGGTCGGCGCCCAGGCGAGCGGGCGTCCGCCCCATGTGGTCGATGACCACGGGCACCCTGGACCGCGCGAGCCGCCCGGCCAGCGGCGGCAGCAGCCGGCTGTCGGTGAACAGCTGCAGGTGCAGGCCGCGCTCGGCCAGGCGCGGCTCCAGGGCGTCGAAGGCCCCGAGCGGGACGAAGCCGCCCCGTGCACGCGGGTCGCCGGGCTCGAAATGCGCCATGCGCACCCCGCGCACCCCGGCCTGCGCCAGGCGGTCGAGCTCGGCGTCGGTCACGCCGGCGTCGACGGCCGCCACACCGACGAGGCGGCCGCGGCCCTCCGCCAGGGCCGCCAGCAGCACGCGGTGGTCGGTGCCGTAGACGCTGGGCTGCACCACCACGCCGTGCGTGATGCCCAGCGGCCCGAGCGTCGCCCGCCAGGCGGCCAGCGATGCCGCCGCCGGCGTGTAGCTGCGCGCGGGGTGCATCGGGAACCGGTCCACCGGCGCGATGACATGGAAATGGCAGTCCACGTGGTCCATGGCCGCCTCAGTCCAGCGTGATCCGCGCGTCCCTCACGATCTTGGCCGTGCGCGCGATCTCGCTGCGGATGAACTCGGCGTACTCGGCGGGCGTGCCCGGCCGGACCTCGGCGCCCAGCCGTGCGAACTGCTCCTTCACGGCCGGCTGCCGCAGCACCCTGTCGAGCGCCTGGTTCAGGCGCGCCACCAGGTCGGGTGCCGCCTTGCCCGGCAGCACCAGGCCGAGCGTGGTGGCGGCGTCGAACCGGGCCACGCCGGCCTCGGCGAGCGTGGGCACCTCCGGCAGCAGCGGCGAGCGGCCGGCGGTGGTGACGGCCAGCGCGCGCAGCTTGCCGCCCTGCAGCAGCGGCAGCACCGACGAGAGCTGGTCGAAGTGGAGGTCGACGTGGCCCCCGGCCAGGTCCGTGTTGGCCGGCGCGCTGCCCTTGTAGGGCACGTGCACGAGCTGCGTGCCGGTGGCGTCCTGGAACAGCTCGCCGACGATGTGGTTGCCGCTGCCGCTGCCGGCGGACGCCATCGTCATCGTCCCCTTGCGGCTGCGGGCCAGCGCCAGCAGTTCCGCGACCGACTTCGCCGGCGACGACGACCCGACCACCAGCACCATCGGCACGCTGGCGATCAGGCCGACGGGGGTGAAGTCCTTGACCGAGTCGTAGGGCAGCCGGGGGTACAGCGACGGCGCCGCGAGGTGGTTGACGGGCGACGCGATGCCGATCGTGCTGCCGTCGGGCGCCGACTTGGCCACGGCGTCCAGGCCCAACGTGCCGCCGGCGCCGGCCTTGTTCTCCACGACCACCGGCTGGCCGAGTTCGCGGGACAGCTCCGGTGCCAGGATGCGGGCGCTGAGGTCAACGTTGCCGCCCGGTGGGAACGGCACCACCAGGCGGACCGGCTTGGTGGGCGGCGTGCCTTGGGCCGGCACGGACAGCGGCAGTGCGACCAGCGCCGCCAGCAGCCGGCGGCGGGGGGTGTTCAGCATGGGTGTCTCCTTCGGGCCTGTCGGTCAGTTCGCGCGCGGGTCCGCGCGGCCCGGGCGGTACAGCGGCAGGCCGGGCTCGTCCAGGACGGCGCGCAGCACCGTGCCGGTGACCGACTCGGTGCAGTACAGCGTCCGGCGGTCCGGGCCGCCGAACGCCACGTTGGTGAGCGACGAGCCCGCGCCGCTGCGCAGCACCAGCTCGGGCTCGGCACGGTGATTGAGCACCCACGCCACCCCGAGCCCGGGGTTGGCCACGACCAGGCGGCCCGAGCGGTCCACCGCCAGCCCGTCGGGTCCGCTCGGCCCGTACGACGTGAAGAAGGCCCCCACCTTGGCGACGCTGCCGTCGTCCAGCAGCGGCACCCGCCACACCTGGTTGCCGCGGGTCACGGCCAGGTACAGCACGCGCTCGTCGGGCGACAGCGCGACGCCGTTCGGGCTGGGCACGTTGGCCAGCAGCAGGTCGAGCTGCCCATCCGGTCGCAGGCGGTACAGCCGGCCGGTGGGGTCGTGCAGCCCGGTCTGGCCCTGGTCGGTGAAGTACAGGTTGCCGCGGCTGTCGAAGACCAGGTCGTTCACGCCCTTGAAGCGCTCGCTGTTGCGGCGTTCCAGGAACCGCCGCACCGCACCGCTGCGCACGTCCACCGCCATCAGGCCATTGCGGTAGTCGGTGACCAGCAGCTCCCGCTCGTTCAGGAACGTGGCGCCGTTGGGTTCGCCGTCCCACTGCGCCACCTGGTCCCACTCACCCTGCGGGTCGATGCGGAAGATGCGCCCGAACGGGATGTCCGTGACGTACAGGTTGCCCGCCTCGTCGAACACCGGCCCTTCGAGGAAGGAGTCGGTGGGCTGCCCGCTGCGGTTGGCGTCGGCCCAGGCCGAGCGCACGCCGCGGCGGCGGAACCGCTCGGGCAGCCGCGTGAACACCTCGGTGTCACGCACCTGCGGGGGCTGCAGCAGCCACATCATTGCCGCTCGAAGGCGGTGTGGGCCACCACCTTGCCCCAGGCGGCGGTGCGCTCGTGCAGGTCCTTCGCGAAGGTGGCCGCATCCCAGAACCCGGGCTCCGACGCGATCGACTCCGAGAACGCCTTCATGTCGGCCGAGGCCATGGCGGTGGCCAGTTCCTTCTGCAGCCGGTCGATCACGGCCTGCGGCGTGCCCTTGGGCGCCCACAGGCCGGTGAAGTTGATGAGGCCGAAGTTCTTCAGGCCGGCTTCGCCGAAGGTGGGCACGTCGGGCAGTGCGGCCAGCCGCCGGCCGCCGCTGACCGCCAGCAGGCGTGCCTTGCCGCCCTGCACGTTGCCCATGACGCCGGGGGTCGACGCGACCTGGAAGTCGATCGTGCCGGACAGCATCGCCATGGTGGCCTCGCCGGCGCCCTTGTAGGGCACGTGCATGAAGTTGACGCCGGCGGCGATGCCCAGCGCCTCGCTCACGAAATGCGGCGTGGTGCCGGCGCCGCCGGTGCCGTAGGTCACCTTGTCGGGCTGGCCCTTGGCGGCGGCCAGCAGGTCGGCCAGCGTCCGGTGCCGGGAGTCCGCCCTGACCACCACGCCCATCGGCGCGAACACGTAGGCGCCCACCGGCAGCAGGTCCTTCTCGTGGTCGAAGGGCAGCTTCTTGAAGATGTGCGGCAGCAGCGCGTAGGTGGTGTCGTTCGCCGCCAGCGTGTAGCCGTCGGGCGGCGATTGCACCACTGAGGCCAGGCCGATGGTGCCGGTGGCGCCGGCCTTGTTCTCCACGAAGAAGGTCTGGCCGGTCTGCTCCTGCAGCTTGGCGGCCATCTTCCGCGTGACGACGTCCACCGAGCCCCCGGGCGGGTAGGGCACGACGATCTTCACCGGCCTGGCCGGCCAGGCCTGCGCATGCGCGGCGGCCGAGGTCGCCAGCGCGAGGACGGCGGTGAGCAGAAGGCGGCGGGTCCGCATGGCGTGTCTCCGGTCCGGGGGTCAGCCGTGCAGCACGGCCAGGGCATTGCGGGCGGCGCCGACGCCCATCTTCACGTAGGCGTCTGCCGTCACGCCCGCGACGTGCGGGCTGAGCGTGATGCGCGGTTCGCCGTGGAACGGGTGCGCCGGCGTCATCGGCTCCTCCGCGAAGCTGTCCAGGCCGGCGCCGGCGACCTGTCCGCTGCGGATGGCCGCCAGCAGCGCCGGCTCGTCGATCAGCCCGCCGCGCGCCGTGTTGACGACGATCACGCCGGGCTTGCAGGCCGCCAGCGTGGCCGCGCTCAGCAGGCCGGCGTTGTCGGCCGTGAGCGGGCAGTGCAGCGAGATCACGTCCGACTCGCGCCAGATGGCGTCCAGCTCCACCCGCTGCACGAAAGGCGGCACGTCCTTCGCGTAGGGGTCGAACGCCAGCACGCGCATGCCCATGGCATCGGCCATGCGGGCGACCCTCAGGCCGATGGCGCCCAGGCCGACCAGGCCCACGGTGCGGCCTTCGAGCTCCATGCTCTTGTGCGTCGCCTTGTCCCAGTGCCCCGCGTGCATGCGCTCGTTGAGCACGGCCACCGACTTGGCACAGGCCAGCAGCAGGGCCATCGCATGCTCGGCCACGGCCGCGGCATTGGCGCCGGCGGCGGCCACCACCTGGATGCCGCGGGCGGCGGCGGCGGCCTTGTCGATGGTGTCGGTGCCGCTGCCGTGCTTGGAGATCACCCGCAGGCTGGGCGCAGCGTCCATCGCCGCCGCGCCCACCTTGCCGTAGCGCACGATGATGGCCACCGGGTCGTGCCGGCGGCACAGCGCCACGATGTCGTCGGGGCTGGGCGCCTTGCCGGCGAAGACGACCTCGTAGTCGTCCAGCAGCGCCAGCGCGGGCGCGGCGAGGTCGGCGCCGGTGATCAGCATGGCCGGCTTGCGGGGGCTCACAACGACTCCCCCTCGCCGATGACACCCGCGGTGCGCAGTGCGGCGTCCAGCCAGCCCGGGCGCAGGGCCTTGCGGCTCTTGATGTCGGCGATGCGCTTCGTCTCGGCGGCCAGCTTCTCGGCCGCCAGCGGCAGCATGGCGGCGGCCTTGTCGCGCTCGATCACGGTCACGCCGTCGGCATCGCCCACCACCAGGTCGCCCGGGTGCACGGTGACGCCGCCGACCGAGACGGGGTGGTTGAGCCGGCCGGCCACGCTCTTCGTCGGGCCGTTGGGGTTGAGGCCCGCGGCGAACATCGGGAAGCCCAGCGCCCGGATGGCCTCGCTGTCGCGCACGGCGCCGTCCATCACCACCGCCGCCACGCCCAGCGCCACCGCCTGCTGGCTCATGATCTCGCCCATCAGCGCGCTGGTGAGGTCGCCCTTGCCGTCGATCACGAGCACGTCGCCCGGCTTCGCCAGGGCCAGCGCGGCATGGATCATCAGGTTGTCGCCGGGGCGCACTTCCACCGTCAGCGCCGGGCCCGCGAACCGCATCGACGGCGAGAGCGGCGCGATGCGGCCGTGCAGCGCGCCGCGGCGGCCGGCCACGTCGGCCAGGATGGAGGAAGGGAACTGCGCGGCCTGTTCGACGACGCCGGGCGAGACGCGTTCGACCTCGCGGATCACATCGGGCAATGCAGCGGCTCGACTCATGAGAATCTCCTGGTGAAACTGGGTGGGAGGCCGGGCACTGCCCGGCCGGGGCTGGTGTCAGTCCAGCTTGGTGCCGGAGTCCTTGACGACCTTGCCCCAGCGGGGGATGTCGCTGCGGATCAGCGCCGCGAACTCCTCGGGCGTGCCGCCGGCGGTGTCGGCCCCTTCGTCGCCGAGGCGCTTGCTGAGCTCGGCCTGCCTGAGGGCCTTGTTGAATTCGGCGTTGACCTTCGCGATCACGTCCTTCGGGGTGCCGGCCGGCGCGAGCAGGCCGAACCAGGTGACGGCGTCGAAGCCCTTGTAGCCGGACTCGTTGATGGTGGGCACGTCGGGCAGGTCGTCGACGCGGCGGGCCGACGTCACGGCCAGCGCCCGCAGCTTGCCCTGCTTGATCTGGCCGAGCAGCGTCGGCACCGAGGACATGTACAGGTCCACCGTCCCGCTGACGACGTCCGTCATGGCCTGCGACGCGCCCTTGTACGGGACGTGCTGCGTCTTCACGCCGGCAGCCTTCTGGAACATCTCGCTGGTCAGGTGCGCGACGGTGCCGTTGCCGGGCGACGCGAAGTTCACCTGGCCGGGCTTGGCCTTGGCCGCCTGCACCGCGTCGGCCAGCGTCTTGTAGGGCGTGTTGACGCCGGTGACCAGCACCAGCGGCGCGTTGGCGAGCAGCACGATCGGCGCCAGGTCCTTCTGCGGGTCGTACGGCAGCTTCGCGTAGAGCGTGGGGTTGATGGCCAGGTTGCTGGTCTGGCCCAGCACCAGGGTGTAGCCGTCGGCGGCCGACTTCGCCGCCGCGTCCACGCCGAGGTTGCCGCCGGCGCCGGGCCGGTTGTCGATGACGAAGGTCCAGCCGGTCGCCTTGGCCACGTGCTGGCTGGTCTCGCGGGCGATGATGTCCGTGCCGCCGCCAGGCGGGAACGGCACCACGATGCGGATCGGCTTGGTCGGCCAGGCCTGGGCCGAGGCGCTGCCGGCGAGGGCGGCGAAGGCCAGCATGGCGGTGGTGCGTTGAAGGAAGGGCATGTCGTCGTCTCCGTGAAGGCCCGGTGCTCCGGATCTGGGCGCCAGTATTGGGAGGGTGCGTCGTACAGTCCAATCGATACTTTCTTCGGATCCATCGACGGAGCTTTCGCAATGGACCTGCGAGACCTGCGCTACTTCGAGACCATCGCCGAGCTGGAGCACCTGGGCCGCGCCTCGGCCCGGCTGCATCGCACCCAGCCGGCGTTGACCAGCAGCGTGCGGCGGCTGGAGGCCGCGTGCGGCGCGGCGCTGTTCGAGAAGGCCGGCCGCGGCATCCGCCTGACGGAAGCGGGCCGGGTGCTGCTGAAGTGGGCGCAGCGCATGCGCTTCGACGTGGAGGACGCCAGGCGCGAACTGCAGTCCATCGGCGCCGGGCTCACCGGCCATGTGCGGCTCGGCATCGTCCCGACGGCCGCGCAGTTCCTGCTGCCCGGCGTGGCCCGGCAGCTGCTGCGCGAAGCGCCTGGCGTCACGCTGCGCACGGTGGTGGGCCTGATCGACACGCTGCAGCCCTTGCTGCGCGCGGGCGAACTCGACCTCATGGTGGGCACCGAAAGCGCCGCCGAGCCCGGCTGGGTGTCGAAGACGCTGTCGGAGGACGTGATCGTGGTGGCCGCCAGCGAGCGGCACCCGGTCTTCGGCACGCGGGCGACGCTGAAGGACCTGAGCGCGCACGCCTGGGCGCTGCAGCCGCCCGGGGCCCCGACGCGCGACTGGCTCGATCACACCTTCGACCGCCACGGCCTGCCGAGGCCCCGGGTTCAGGTCGAGACGACGATGCTGCTGATGCTGCCCGGGCTCATCGTGCAGACGGAACTCCTGAGCTTCATCTCCCGGCAGCACCTGCAGGGCAAGGCCCACATCCCGGGGCTGAAGGAGGTGCCGGTCAAGGCCGCGGCGATGCGCCGGCGGCTGGTGGTGACCCATCGCGCCAACAGCTTCCTGTCGCCCGCGGCGCGCCGGCTGCTGGTGCTGTTCGAGGCGTCGGCCGGGCGGAAGGCCGATGGGTGACGACGCCGCGGGCGGTGCAGCCCCGCGGCTCCATGACCGTGGACGGCGGCCGAACCGCCCTCTGCGCTGCCGCCCGCCGATGCGTGCCGATTGCTGAGCGTTCGCTTAGGAGCCGTCCAGTATTTCGCGCTTGTTGCGGTGGGGGCCGTCGAATCCAATGCTGGCGTGGCAGTGGACGTCGGAGACACAGGCATGGGAGCAGGCGCGAAGCAGCTGCGCACGCAGGTCGTCATCGTCGGCGCGGGGCCGGTCGGGCTGTTGCTGGCGACGGATTTGGCCAAGCGAGGGATCCGGACCGTCGTCATGGAGCTGCGCGGCTTCATGGAACCGCCCAGCGTCAAATGCAACCACGTCTCCGCGCGCACCATGGAGCAGCTCCGCCGCTTGGGGCTGGCTGAGACGGTTCGGTCCACCGGGTTGCCGACGGACCACTCCAACGACATCGCGTTCCGCCTGACCACGACGGGTGTTGAACTGTCGCGGGTCCACATTCCGGGCCGCGCAGACCGGTACACCGACACCACGGGCCCGGATGGCTGGTGGCCCACGCCGGAGCCGCCGCACCGCATCAACCAGCGGTTCCTGGAGCCGCTGCTGGCCCGGCACGCGGCGAGCCTGCCTGAAGTCACCCTGATCAACGCCTGCGAGTTCACAGGCTTCACGGAGAACTCGCAGGGCATCGTGGCGCAGGCACACCTTCTCGGGAGCGGGCAGGCGCTGGAGATCTCCGGCAGCTACATCGTGGGGTGCGACGGTGCACGCTCGACCCTGCGCAGGGCCATCGGGGCGGTGCTGGAAGGGACCGCCGTCATACAACATGTCCAGTCGACCTTGATCAAGGCGCCGGCGTTGCTGGGGCGGCTGGGCGAGCGGCCCGCGTGGGCCTACTACTCGCTCAACTCGCGCCGATGCGGCACGGTCTTCGCGATCGATGGGACGCAGGAGTGGCTGGTCCACAACCACCTCGACGTCGAGGAGGCGGAAGCCGGGAACGTCGATCGGCATGCCTCCATCCGCGCCATCCTCGGGGTCGACGAGGACTTCCAGTACGAGGTGCTGAGCCACGAGGACTGGATCGCTCGCCGCCTGGTGGCCGACAGGTTCCGCAACGGTCGGGCGTTCATCTGCGGCGACGCCGCGCACCTCTGGATTCCGCAGGCCGGCTATGGCATGAATGCCGGCATCGCCGATTGCCTGGACCTGTCGTGGATGCTCGCTGCGACCCTCCAAGGGTGGGCATCGCCGGACCTGCTGGACGCCTACGAGGCTGAGCGCCTGCCCATCACGAACCAGGCGTCGCATTTCGCGATGAACCACGGGCTGCAGAAGATCAAGATGCGCCACTCGCTGCCGCCCGCGTTGGAGGAAGACTCTCCGGCCGGCGCGTTGGCGCGGGCGGAGGTCGGCAGCCGGGTGTACGACCTGAATGTGCGGCAGTTCTGCTGTGCCGGCCTGAACTTCGGCTACTACTACGACGCTTCTCCCGTCATCGTGTACGACGGCGAGGCGCCGCCCCCCTACGGAATGGACACCTTCACCCCGTCCATCGTGCCGGGGTGCCGGATGCCGCACTTCTGGCTGCCCGACGGTCGGTCCGTGTATGACGCGCTCGGCGACGGCTACACCCTGGTCCAGCTGGACCGCCGGGCCGATGCGGCCGCCGCGGCGCTGCTGCAGGAGGCCGAGCGGCAGGGGATGCCCATGACGCGGCTCCACATCGGTCGCGACGGCGTGCCGGACGTCTACACGTCGGACCTGCTCATCTGCAGGCCCGACCAGCATGTGGCCTGGCGATCCGGCCCGGCCCGGCTCGACGCAGCGAAGGTCGTGGCCACGCTGAGGGGCGATGCGGCCGGTCCACCCCCAGGCTGAGGGCGGCCTGCCTGCGGCCGCCGAGCCGCTCGAACATCATTCACAAGGAGACGATGAAGTGAAACGCAGACACTGGTTCGTCGGCACCGCCGCCATGGGACTGGCCTGGTCCGGCACGAGCCGGTCCCAGGGCAAGCCGCTGAGGATCGTCGTCCCGTACCCGCCGGGCGGCAGCGCCGACCTCCTGGCGCGCCTGATCGCCAAGCCGCTGGGCGACGTGCTGGGCGTCTCGACCGTCGTCGACAACAGGCCGGGAGCCAACGGCGCCATCGGCGCGCGGGACGCCGCCCAGAGTCCGCCGGACGGCAGCACGCTGGTGATCGTCACGGACGGCATGTACTCGATCCTTCCGCACATGCTGCCGCCAGGCGGCAAGGACCACATCAGGGACCTGGCGCCGGTGACGCACCTGATGGAAACGCCGCTGATCATTGCCGTGCGGCCCGACCTCGGCGTGGCGGACCTGCCCGAGCTGGTCAGGCTGGCCAAGGCGCGTCCAGAGCAGCTGACGTTCGCCGCCAACAACACCTCGAGCACTCACTTCATCGCCTTCGAGACGCTGAAGAAGCAGGCCGGCATTCGCGTCCGCCACATTCCCTACAGTGGCTCCGGTCCTGCGCTGTTGGCACTGCTCGGCGGGCAGGTGGACATCATGGTCGGCACGGCGCAGATGAAGCCGCAGGCCGACGGCAAGGTCGTCTACATCGCGGTCACCTCCAGGCGGCGCTATCCGCTGCTGCCCCAGGTGCCGACGGTCGGGGAAACCTATCCCGGCTTCGACCAGCCCGCCGCGCTGGGGCTCATGACGGCCAGAGGCACGCCCCCGGAGGTGATCGCGCGGCTCGGGTCCGCAATCAACAAGGTGCTTCACGACCCGGCCAACGCCAGATCGCTCATGGAGACCGGCGCAGGCGTGGTGACCGGCGGCGAGGCCGCCGAGTTCGGCGCCCTGATCGAACGGCAGCGCGCCGCGCGCGCCGACCTCATCAAGGAACTGAACATCAAGGCGTAGCGGCACGAGTTCTATGATGGAACCATGCCGGTCCCGAACGCCTTGAGCCTGCGGCAACTGCAGGCCTTCGTCCATGTCTATGAGCTTCGGAAACTCAATGCGGCCGCCGAACGCATGTTCATCACGCCCTCGGCGGTGAGCATCCACATCCGGGACCTCGAGGGTGTGATCGGCGGACGGCTGTTCGACCGCACGACGCGCGCCGTGTCGCCCACGGCGCTGGCCGTGTCCATCCGGCCGACGATCGAGAGGATGCTGCGCGACGCGGAATGGTTGACCCGCTGCTTCGCCGAAGACGTGCTCGCCGGTGGCGTGGTCCGCTTCGCGGTGACGCCGACCTTGGGCCATGCGCTGCTGCCGGACGTCATCGCGCGCTACCGGGCCGACCATCCCCACGTGCGGCTGGCCATAGAAGACTGCCCGCCGCAGAACTTCGTCGACCGCATCGCCGCGGAGGAACTCGATTTCGGCGTCGGCCGATTCGATGGCGAGCACGTGGAGCTCGAGTTCGAAACCTTGATGCAGGACCGACTGCAGTTCGTCTGCCGCCGCGAGCATCCTTTGGCGGGCCAGGACGAGATCCGCTGGGCCCAGCTGGCCGGCCTGCCCATCATCGGCGTCAGGCTGGGGAACCGCGCCCGCAGGCTGATCGATTCGGCGGCCGCACAGGCCGGGATCGTGCTCGAGCTGGCGGGCGAGGTCGCCTACCTGCCCTCCGCCCTGTGGATGGTGGCCTCCGACATCGGCGCGGCCATCCTTCCGTCGATCATGACCGATGACTTGCAGCGTTTCGGCCTGGTGTCGATCCCGCTGGTGCACCCGCAGGTGCGGCGCAACGTCTGCGTGGTGAAGCGACGCGGGCGCTCCTGCTCGCCCCAGGCGGAAGCGTTCATGCAGGCGCTGCGGCAGTCGATCGGCGACAAGGGAAGGGCGGCCGTCGTCGACCCCGCTGCCTGAGGCTCACCGCTTCGGATCGACCCGGTCCGGCGCCTAGCGGGTGGCGTCGCCGGGCAGCTTCGCCGCCAGCACGTCGGCCTTCTCGATCGACGGCGGTTCGGAGAACAACTCGCCGGCCTGTGCCATCAGGGCCGCCGCCACCTTGCCGGACAGGTGCGCCTGCCGGCCGGCGTCCAGGAAGGCGTCGAATCGCCGGCCCGACCGGCGCGGCGGCCAGGCTGCGCGTGAAGCGCACGTCGCTTCAGTACAAGCTTCAGAAGCTGGGCATCGTCCGGCCGTCGTGACCCGGCCGCCCGCCGGCGCGGAGGGCTCGGGGGCTACGTCCTCCTGCGAGGGGGCCTGCCCGGCCGAGCGCCCGTCGCCGGACGGCGGTCGGTCAGGGCGTCCGCGGGCTTTCTGCACCATCCTTGCATGTAGGCGACGAATTCGAGCAGCGCGGGGTCGGTGCCGCCGCGCTTCCAGACCAGGTAGGCGATGGACCTGGTCTGCGATGGCCGCAGCGCGACGTACCGGACGCCTTGCAGGCCGGCGTTGACGAAGGCGTCCGGCACGACGGCCACGCCCGCGCCTCGGGAAACGAGCACCAGTGCGGTCAACCAGTGCGTCACCTCATGCCGCACGCGCGGCGAGAAGCCGGCCGCCGCGCAGAGGGCGACCACGCTGTCGTAGTAGCTGGGCGACGCGTCACGGGCGAACAGCACCATGTCCTCGCCTGACAGCTGCTTCAGGTCGAGATGGGGTTGAGCGGCGCAAGGATGGTCAGCCGGCAGGCAGGCGACGAAACGCTCGCTGCGGATGACCAGGCTGTCCAGGTCCGCGGGCAGGACGCCCGCGTGCAGGAAGCCCGCGGCGAGCTGCCCGTGCGCGATGGCGTAGAGCTGTTCGGCCGAGCTCATCTCGCGCAGGGAGATGGTGACGTTCCTCGCCTCTTGGTCATGGCGGGACACCGCCTCCGGGATGCCGCGCAGCAGCATCCCGCCGACGAAGCCGATGCGCAGCTGGCCCCGCTTGCCGGCGCCGACGTCGCGTGTGGTGGCGCAGGCCTGTTCCAGCTGCGCAAGGACCTTGAGCGCCTCCGGATAGAACGCGGCACCGGCGGGCGTCAGGGACACCACCTTGGTGTTGCGCTCGAACAGCCGCGTGCCCAGCTCCTCCTCGACCTGCTTGATGGCGCTGCTCAAGGGCGGCTGCGACATCGAGAGTCGCGCGGCGGCGCGTCGGAAGTGCAGTTCTTCCGCCAGGGCGACGAAGTACTTGAGCTGCCGGAGTTCCATTCGCCGATGATATTCCGTGAGTATCAATGGAGACGAACATTCAATTGGACGGGATCAGTCGCCCTTCCTACAGTGCATCCCACCAGACCACCGAGAGGGCCCGCTGGACGGTCACGCAGACGACATGGCGACCACTGACTTCCTGCCCCGCGGCACGCCGCAGCCGGGTGCGCTTGCGGGCATTCGGGTGCTCGACCTGTCGCGTGTCCTCGGCGGGCCCTTCTGCACACAGATCCTTGGCGACCACGGTGCCGATGTCGTCAAGGTGGAGCCGCCCAGCGGCGACGAAACCCGCACATGGGGTCCGCCGTTCAAGGACGGGACGGCGTCGTACTACATCGGCATCAACCGCAACAAGCGGAACCGGGTGGTGAACCTCGCCACGGCCGAGGGGCGCTCCGAGGTGCTCGCGCTCATCGCGCAGTGCGACGTGCTGGTGGAGAACTTCCGCGCCGGAACGATGGAGCGGTGGGGGTTGGACCCGGCGTCGCTGCAGCGCCGGTTCCCGCGACTGGTGTACTGCCGCGTCACCGGCTTCGGCGACACCGGTCCGCTCGGCGGGCTTCCGGCGTACGACACGGCCGTGCAGGCGATGGTCGGCCTGATGAGCCTCAACGGTCCGGCGGACGGCGAGCCTTGCCGGGTCGGCTTTCCCGTGATCGACATGGTGACGGGGCTCAACGCCGCGCTGGGCGTGATGTTCGCGCTGCAGGAGCGTGAGCGCAGCGGAAAGGGCCAGTTCGTCGAATCGGCGCTGTACGACAGCGGCCTTTCGATGCTGCATCCCTACGCCGCCAACTACTTCCTGTCCGGCCGCACCCCCGCCCGGGTCGGCAACGCGCACTCCAACATCTACCCCTACGACGTCTTCCCGACGCAGTCGGTCGCCTTGTATCTGGCGGTGGGCAACGACGTGCAGTTCGCCCGCCTGTGCGCCCATCTGGGACAGGGCGAACTGGCGAACGACGCGCGATTCCGGTCCAACAGCGACCGGTCCAGGCACCGTGACGCCCTGCGCGAGGTGCTGGCCGCGCTCATCCTGCCCGGCGACGGGCATCGGCTGGCCCTCGGCCTCATGGCGGCCGGCGTTCCGTGCGGGCCGGTGCTGACGGTCGACCAGGCGTTGGCGCACGCGCAGACCGCGGAGCGCGGCATGGTCGTGGCGATCGGCGACACCTACACCGGCCTCGGTTCACCGATCAAGCTGTCCCGCACGCCGGCCACCTACCGCATCGCACCGGCCGGCTTCGGCCAGGCGCCTTGACCCAACGCATCGCACGGCGCACCGCATGTCCGACCGCCCGTCCTTCAACCTCCACCATGTCCATGTCTTCGCGTCCAACCTGGACCTCAGCCTGGCGTTCTATGCCAGGTGGTTCGGCGCCCGCGTGGTCTGGGACGCACCGTATGCCGGCTCGCGCAACGTCTTCGTCCAGATCGGCGTCGGCAGGCTGCACTTTTATGACCAGCCGCCGCGAGGCGAGGGCAGGAACGCCTTCCATCACCTGGGCATCCAGGTCGACGCGCTGGATGCACTGTACGAGCGGATGCGCGACGACGGCGTGCCGCTGCGCCAACCCGTCAAGCGCTCGGCCGACGGGGCGTACCTGATGGTGGAAGCGCCCGACGGCGTGCTGCTCGAGCTCTTCGAGCCGGCGTCGGAACGCAGGGACGCGCTGCCGGGCTACTACGTCTGAAGGCGCCGCACCGGATGGCGGCCACGGGCGGCCGATCAGCCCCACCTCTCCTCACCAACTGCAAAGGGTTCACATGTCACATCCTGCAGAGGCCGTCGCGGCCCTGGATCCCATACCCGACAGCATGGGCCAGAACCTGTACGTCGCCGATGCCGATCTGCCGGCGCTGCTCGCGCTGTACCTGGAGGCACCGCTGCTGGCCCACCTGACGCCGCACCTGCACCGGCTGGGCGAGCTGGCGGGCGGCAGGTTCGAGGTGCTGGCGTCCATCGCGGACAAGAAGCCGCCGGAGCTGGTCGTGCGCACCCGGCAGGGCCATGACTGCAACGAAGTCGTCAAGAACCCCGCATACGTGGAACTGGAGAAGTGGGCGTTCTCGACCTTCGGCCTGGCGGCGGCCTCGCATGTGCCCGGGGTGCTCGGCTGGCCTGCACCGCTGCCGGCCGTCGCGAAGTACACGCTGTTCTACCTCTTCTCGCAGGCCGAGTTCGGCCTGACCTGCCCGGTGAACATGACGGATTCGCTCACCCGCACGCTGAAGAAGTACGGTCATCCGGAACTGGTCGAGCGCTTCTTCGCGCGCCTGACGTCGCTCGACATCGACAACTACGTCCAGGGGGCCATGTTCATGACGGAGCAGAGCGCCGGCTCCGACATCGCGCGCACCACGACGGTCGCCCGCCGAGCCGGCGCGCACTGGACGCTCCACGGCGACAAGTGGTTCTGCTCCAACGCGAGCGCCGACCTGGCGATGGTGCTGGCGCGGCCCGAGGGGGCACCAGCCGGCATGGGGGGGGGTGAGCCTGTTCCTCATGCCGCGGGTGAAGGCGGATGGCACCGCCAACCAGTACCGCATCGTGCGGCTCAAGGACAAGATGGGGACGCGCTCGATGGCCAGCGGCGAGATCCGCCTGGAGGGCGCGGAGGCGTACCTCGTCGGCCGGGAAGGGAAGGGCTTCCAGCAGATGGCCGAGATGGTCAACAGCTCGCGCCTGTCGAACGGCGTGCGCTCCGGCGCGCTCATGCGCCGAGCCCTGACCGAGGCGCGCTTCGTCGCCACCCACCGCCATGCCTTCGGCAAGCGCCTGGTCGA